>JAFECG010000020.1 GCA_018242215.1 Pseudomonadota bacterium | reverse complement strand
GGCGGTGCTTGAACGAGTCAAGTCCATCCCCAATTGGAAGAGGGTGTCATTAAAGGCCATGTGACCCTCCCCAACCAGCAGATAGGTTTGACTCGCCCGCTCCTTACCTCATTGGTTCTGGAAACCTCGACCATGTTGGCAGGTGGACAGACGAGAGAGCGTGCATATGAGGCCAATGCCCCCCCTGCGCAAGAGCTTTTTTCCCCCCGCACGAATTTTTTTGCGTGCTGACGCGCCAATGACTTAGGCGAGCGCTTTGCAACGCCTCGCTGACGCACTGTGACACGCTCGTCGCGTCGAACCGAGCCGTAAAAAATCCGCTAATTTTGGTCGTCTTCCTTGCCGAATAATTTGTTCAGCAGGTTCTTTGCGCTCTTCTTCGTCTTTTCGGTCGACGGATCGTCATTCCCCTTCTTGCCGAAAAGCTGATCGACGATTTCGTCGGCGTTCTTGCCTTTGAGCTTCTTTCCGATCTTCTTGATGGCATCCATTGTCTTGTTCGGATCGGAAAGCACGCCCTTGAGGTCCGGCCGGTAGCTCGGGTGATCCCAGGAACCGGTGATGTGTACGGGCACTTCGATTCCGGAAGCCTGCGCGTCGCCTTGCTCTCCTTCGAGGGACGCGACGAGCTTCGGCTTCACGGTGTAGTCGACGGTGCGCTCCGGCATGTGGATCGTGCCGCCGCCGGTCACGCGCAATAGAGGGCTGACAAGCTGTAGATTGTCATTCTGAGCCACGCCGTTCGTCACCGTGAAGGTCGCCGCAAGCGCGCTGAAATCCGTCTTCTCGGAGGGCGAGGTCCTGAGCGCCGCGAAATTGCCCTGCGAAAGTCCGCGCAGCGCACCCGGCAGATTGAAGCCGACGACTGCGCCGTTCGAGAACTGGAAGCCCGCGGTGCCATTGAGGCTTTCGACAAGCTGCAACTGGCTCGCACCGTTGGCGGCCAGCTTGAGCTGAACGTTCGCGTCGCCTGAAACCCAGCCGAAGTTCGCCGCGTCTTTCAGAAACGGAAGTGCCGATACGCTCGAAAGGTTGAAATTCGCCCCGATATTGGCGGTTCCCGATGTGCCGTCGATCGTCAACACGCCGCGCCCGTGCCCGTCGTAGAGCGCCACGTCATTGAACTTCGCTTCCATCGCATGGTCTTTGACGGCGACATCCACCGCCGATTGCCCGATCGAGATATTCTTGAAATGAAGCTGTCCGACGGTCACGCGTGCATTGCCGTCGGCGACGCCGAGAAGGGTGAGATTGAGCGCTTCGCTCGACCATCCGGCGCGCTGCTCGACGCCGTAAACCTTCGTCCCCTGTTTCTGAAGCAACTTTTGGATCTGGTCTGGTTCTGTTGTTGCTGGCGCCGTCGGCGCGGTTCCTGCAGCTCGACCCTCCGAAGTACCCTCCGTCGCGAGCGTTCCGGTGACGGCGCTCGTCAGATATTTGTTGAGGTCGAGCGCCGAGACATTGAGGTTGGCTTCGACGAACGGTCGTTCGCCGCCCGTCGTCACCTTGATCGTTCCTTTCGCCGCTTCGCCGTCGAGTTCGAACGCCGCGTTCGAGAACTCCGTGACGTTGCCGGCCGTCTTGAGCGTGCCTTCGATGGATAACGGACCGAAGCCGGTGACGGGCGGCAGCTTCGTTCCAAACCACTCGGCGAGACTGCGCGCCGAATCCGATTTGGCCGTGACCTGGCCCTCGAGATCAGCTCCGTCCCGCACCGTGACGTCGCCGTCATAAGATGCCGAGATCAGCGCATTTTGGGTTTTGAAAGAGAGGTGCGCCGGAACGTTCATCAAGAGGCCGCGTACATTCTCGAGTCTGCCGTCGAAATCGAGTCGCTGGTCGTGCCAGACGAGATTGCCGTTCGCAACGAGCGGATGTCGGAGTGACGGCAGACCGAACTTGACGTTGACTCCCGAAACTTCGGACCGGCGCCCCGTGCGTTCGTCAGAGAAGCGAAACGTGCCGTCTTCTATGCTGACATTGTCGAGTTGCACGTTGCTGAGCGCGCGAACCTCTTCCAAATTCGTGCTCGGGTCCGTCGCCGCGACATCGAAAGAATTTGCATCGCGAAGGGTGCCGGGGCTTTGCAATTCGGCGAGTTGTGTTCGCTCATGCGCCGAGGCAAATTTCCAATTGCGCCTCCCGTCCTTGTCGACGCGAAAATCGAAGACCGGCTTTCTGAGCGTCACGGATTTGACTTCGGGCTGACGCTTGAAAATCGACATCGCCTTCACGCTGACCTGCAGCGCTTTGGCGTGAAGCAACGCTCCATCCATGCCGGGCGGCGCCGAAAGCGAAACGTCGTGCAAAGAAACCCCGAGCACCGGAAAAAAATCGAATGAGGCCGGTCCGGCGATCACGAGATCGCGCCCGGTGCGGGCCTTCACCTCTTCGGCGATCTTCTGGCGCAGGAAATCGCTCGGTGGATTGAGCACCAGATAGCCGACGCCCGCCGCACCGACGCAGACGACGAACAAGAGAAAATAGACGATGCCCATCAGAAGGCCGTTCGACCTCTTGGGCGGTGGTCGTCGATAGCCGCCTCGTCCGGGCGGCGGCGGCCCGCGGCGCGGACCGGAACCGAGTGGCGCCCGCTCGAAGCTCGGCCGTTGCGGCGGCAACGGCGGAGGCGGCGGCACAGGAGTCTGAGAAGCCATTCGGTCCCTCGTAACGGCGGCAGGCGAAGCCGCACCAAAAGCATGTGCAATATCGAGGCGAATTATGTCACGGGCGGGCCGCTGAAAAGCTGTGCGGCCGATGGCCCATCTAGCGATTTCAAACGAAAGCTTTCACCGAATTCTGCACCCGTTCCCCGATTTGGGAAAGAGAACGGCCAAGGTCCGCTTGTCCCGTCGTTGGATGTCGAGGCGCGGGTTGTAGTCGCGCCCGCCGGTTGCGCGAAAATACCACGACTCCGCCAAGGTTGCGACACCGCGAAGCACGACGATTCGGTTATGTCCAAGACGTCTTTCTCTCACCGACCCGCGCGCATCCACCTGACGGTTGGTGCGCTTTTTGTCTATGGCCTTCTCCCGCTGGCCGCCAACGCTCTGTCGGGGCGCGACGATGGCGAGCCCGTCACGATCACCGGCGTCGGCCGCGTTGTCGACGGCGATACGCTTGATGTCGGCCGAACGCGCGTGCGCCTGGAAGGCATCGATGCGCCGGAGATCGCCCAGACATGTCAGACAGCTCGCGGCGAGACGTGGAATTGCGGTGTCGCGGCAGCGGCGATGCTGCGAAAGCTCGCCGAGAACAAAGACCTTGCCTGCGATCGCAGCGGCACCGACCGCTATCGTAGAGCTCTCGCGACCTGCTTCGCCGACGGCATCGACATCGACGAGGCGATGGTGCGAGCGGGTCTTGCCTGGGCTTTCGTCAGATACTCCGTCGCCTACGTTGGGGTCGAAGCCGAAGCGCGGAAGGAAAAGATCGGCGTCTGGCAGGGCCCCGCTGAGGCGCCGTGGGATTTTCGCAGAAACGAGTGGCAGGTTGCTGAAGGAGTCGCGCCGAAGGGATGTGCAATCAAGGGGAATGTCTCATCCCGCGGTCGCATCTACCACATGCCCTGGGACCCCTGGTACGACAGCGTGAAAATGAACGCGAGCAAAGGCAAACGCTGGTTCTGTTCAGAAGAAGAAGCCATCGAAGCGGGGTGGCGTCCCGCCTCTCAGAATTAGACGGCGTTAGCGGCGGCCGACACCGGATCTCGCGGTTTCCCGTTCCGTGTTGTCCTCCTGTCGCCGGCTGTCACGCCCAGGTGTCATCCTCGGCCTCAGGCCGCGGATGACACCTGGACGGCCGTCGTCCTAGTCCTGGCCGCCGTCGGGTCCACCACTGTCCGGCCCACCGTCCTCTGGGCCTCCGTCATCCGGGCCGCCTGGGCCGTCGTCATAGGAACGCTGTTGGCTTGCGCCCTGCGGCGGTGGCGGTCCGTTGTCACGGGCGAGCAGCGGCGTGATGCGTCTCACCGCAACGCGCCGGTTGAGCCTCTCGGGCGCTTGCGTCGGAACTTTCAGGTATTCTTCGCCGTAGCCCTGCGTGGTCAGATTCTCGAACGGAATCTGGAATTGCTCCGTCAGCACTTCCGCCACCGACTCCGCGCGACGGTCCGAAAGCGAAAGATTATCTTCTGGTGATCCGACGGCATCCGTATACCCTTCGATCATGAACACCTCGTTCGGGTTGCGCCGGATGATACGGAGCATGGCCCTCGCGATGCGATCGAGCTTTCCGTATTCGCTCGGATTGACCTCCCACGAGCCGAAGTCGAACGTGATATCGTCGAGGTCGACGCGGCGCATCCGATCGCGCAGCGCGGCGGTGGCGCGGATTTCATCAAGCGTGTAGCGGTCGCGGAAATCCTCGACCGGCGGGGCGCTCAATGCCTCATACACGTCTTCGTCGCTCGCGCGGTCGTAGTCGACGATATATCGGTCACGCGGAATGCTGATGCGCGGCGGTGGCACGTCGAGAACGGAATTCAGGATCGCCGCGCCGGCCACCACGCCGACACCGATGCCAATTCCGGCCGCAAGGTTTCTACCGAAATTGTCATGCCGGCGGCGACGATTGTCGATGATGATGACGTCACGACCATCGGGTCCCCGGCGATAGCGCCGGATGAGTTGGCCGTTGGCATCGGTTTCGGAATAGATCTTGTATCCGCCGGGCCGGTCGATGACCGCAATGTTGGTCCCGCCTTTGCCCTTCGTGAAACGCGCATTCGGGGCAACCCGTCTCAGCCGCTCGGTGTCGTCATGAGTAATCATGACGCGATTGTTCTCTTTGATGATGCGCCGCTTGCCGGGCTCCTCGATGACGACGCCCTTGCCGCCGTCTATGTTCACCTGCTTGCGTTGCCCACGGAGCGCCTCGAAGCGCCTCTTCGCTTCGCCCGGCGGTAATGGCTTCTGCAATGGCGCGTAGTTCGTCGCGGCCGGCCTGTTCAGCGGTTGCGGAATGACGGCAGCGGGCGCATTCGGACCACCTTGCTTGTGCTCCTGGCCGAACTGGTTCTGATGTTTATTTTTATCTTTGTGCGCATCGAAGGTGCGATCGAACTTCTGCTGCCCGGCATTCGGCGGCGGCGCGACCTTCGGTACGACCGCATTGTTCACGACCGGCGGCTTCGTTGGAGGAAGGGTGTTCGGCTTGACGAACGCGTTCGGATTTCCACTGCCGCCGTTCCCGAACTGTTTCCTTTGCATTGTGTTCGGAGGGGGCTGCTGGCCGAATTCCGGCCTTTTGCGCTTCTCGCCCCTATCGCCCTGCTGCTGCCCTGGTTGGCCATGCTGCGGGTTCTGGTTCTGCCTTTGTGGGCGTTCTCCACCATGCTCTTTTTTGCCGTTCGCCTTCCAGTTCTTGCGGTTGTCGCCGTCCTGGTTCCCGGGTTGCTGCTGATTATCGGCTTTGACCATCACAGGTGCCGTCGCAACGGCTGCCAGGAGCGCAGTGGCTGCGAAAGCGGCATGTCGGCTGGATTTCATTGATCGTCCCTCATTCTGCGTCACAGACCCCATCGAACACCGGATCGATTCCGGCAAGATTGTTTTTTGCTTTCAAATCCGAGGTCGCCCGGATTGCTACGCAGGCAAACTAACTCGGATGGAGACGGGGATAAGGGCATCCCTATGAAGCAGGCGTGAATAGGTTGCGGCCAAATCGTGGCGCTGTCGGCCTTGCTCGGGTTGACGAGAAGCCCCAGAGGCCAGTAAAGTTGGATATCAACTTGCCAGGAAATCAGCCCTTTTTGCGCGGCGCAACGACGTCTTGAGGCGCGTGTTGGCGCTCTGGATCTCCGCAACGGTATCGAAAACGAAGCGGATGTGATCGCCAGCGGCTTTTTCGGCTCCCTCGGCATCTCCGGCGATGACAGCTTCGCCAATCGCGATGTGCTGCCGCAAAAGCTTTTCCCGGACGCCGGACTTCAGATAGAGATTCTTGCGGTTGAAGAAGATGTTGTTGCGTAGAAGCTCGCTCATTGCGCGCATCACGTGCAGAACGACGAAGTTGTGTCCGGCTTCGTAGACGAGCATATGCAAATTGACATCCGCTTCGCCTTCTTGGGCCGGATCTTCGAGCTTGTGGGCCTTGCGCATCTGATTGAGGCAGGATCGTATGGCCGCCCTTTCCACGTCCGTCGCGCGCAGCGCCGCGTCGTGCGCGGCACGTGCCTCGACGCATAGTCGGAATTCAAAATAATCCGCAAATGCGCGTTCGTTGTCACGATAGAGATTTGCGAGCGGCGCCATGATCGGCGAAAGAAATTGCGCGACGTAAGTCCCGCTCTTGGAAGATTTCAGGAGCCCGCGCCGGACGAGCTTGTCAATTCCTTCTCGGAGCGATGGGCGCGAGACGTCGAGCTTCTGAGCGAGTTCACGCTCGGCTGCGAGCTTCTCACCCGGATGCAGTGCGCCCTCAAGAATGAGCTTCTCGATATGAGCAGCGATGGCATCGGCGATTTTCGGAGTACGTACGGCAAGCATGCGCCCACCCCCAATATTGTCCGTCTTGGATTCTATGTGATGACGCCAACTCTGTCGCCAATGGATATTTCCGTCCAACTATAAAGGCCACCGAATTTGACCATGGGCAAGCCGTGGTATAAAAAATTGACCAAAGGCCGCCGCAGTCTAGCAGCCGTGATGACCGGGGGGAATGGGTCGCATGTGGTCGCAAGTCTATGACCCGTTTGGCAGCATGGCGTTATCCGCCACCGTTGCCCTGATTCCGGTCGTCGTCCTTCTCGTCAGTATTGGTGTTTTTGAAGTGCGGGCGCACTGGGCTGCGCTGCTCGGCCTGACTGCCGCTCTGCTGGTCGCCACTCTTGCGTACGGCATGCCCGCTCCAATGGCCGGCATGGCGGCAGCTTATGGCGCGGCATTCGGGTTTCTGCCGATCGGCTGGATCATTCTCAACGTCATTTTTCTTTATCGCCTCGCAAGCGAGAAGGGCGAGTTCGAGGTCCTGCAACGCTCTATCAGCGGCATCAGCAACGACCGTCGTCTGCAGCTTCTCTTCGTCGCCTTTTCGTTCGGCGCCTTTTTCGAGGGCGCAGCCGGATTTGGAACACCGGTCGCGGTGACGGCGGCAATTTTGATCGGCCTGGGATTTCCACCCCTTGCGGCGTCCGGACTGTCTCTCATCGCCAATACCGCGCCCGTCGCTTTTGGCGCCCTCGGCACGCCGCTCGTCGCGCTGTCCGCCGTCACCGGCCTCGATCTCTATCAGTTGAGCGCGATGGTCGGTCGCCAGCTCGTGCTCTTCGCCATTATCGTGCCGTTCTGGCTGATCTGGGCATTCGCCGGGTTTCGCAAAACGATAGAGATCTGGCCTCCGATTCTCGTCGCAGGTGTCAGCTTCGCGATCCCGCAGTACCTCGTCTCGAATTATCACGGTCCCTGGCTTGTCAACGTCGTGTCCGCGCTCATCTCGATGGCGGCTCTGGCGCTTTTCCTTAAGGTGTGGAGGCCCGCCGTGCCGATGACCGACATCCCTAACGGAGAAGGGGGGGAAGCACCGCTGAGTGAGATGGCTCATCATTCGTTCCACGTTCTGCGACGCGCATGGACGCCCTGGATCATTCTGGCCGTCTGCGTCTTCCTGTGGGGAACACCACAAGTCCGGGCGGCACTCGACGGGCTTTGGATCGAAAAGCTGCAAGTTTCAGGGCTTCACGAACTGGTCCAGAAGATGCCGCCCGTTGTCGCATCTCCGCACGTCGAGGCAGCGGTCTTCAACATCAATATTCTGTCGGCGACAGGCACGGGGATTTTGATAGCGGCGATAATTTCGGGCCTCTTCATGGGTTACAGCGTGCTCGAACTGGGGCGCAGCTATGTGAAAACGATCTACGTGGTCCGCTATTCGTTGCTGACGATCTCGTGCATGATGGCGATTGGTTTCGTCACGCGATATTCCGGTAGCGACGCGACCCTCGGTCTTGCGTTGGCGCAGACTGGTTGGGCTGACCCGTTTTTCGGCACGATGATTGGTTGGCTTGGCGTCGCTTTGACGGGCTCCGATACATCATCGAATGTGCTTTTCGGCGGTTTGCAGAAAATCACGGCTGAGCAGCTTGGGTTGAATCCGATTTTGATGGCCGCCGCAAATAGCGCTGGCGGCGTCATGGGCAAGATGATCGATGCGCAGTCGATCGTCGTCGCGTCGACCGCAACGAAATGGTACGGCCACGAAGGTGCGATCCTGAGGTTCGTATTCTTCCATTCGCTGGCGCTGGCAGCGCTCGTCGGCCTGCTTGTCATGGCTCAGGCGTATGTTTGGCCGTTCAAACTCATGGTGCCGTGAAGAAGCGGCACGCGGCGCCGACGGGGGCGCCCAACAGATCATCGGCGAAAGCCGAACGGAGACTTGAGAAGGAGTAAGTGAAGATGCCGTCACTAACCGTCAATGGCGAAGTTCGCGAGTTCAGCGGCGACCCCAACATGCCGCTTCTTTGGTACGTGCGTGACATGCTCAATCTCACCGGCACGAAGTTCGGCTGCGGCGCGGGCGTGTGTGGCGCATGCACCGTTCATCTCGATGGGATTGCAGTGCGCTCCTGCCAGACGACCCTCGCCGACGCTGCTGGAAAATCGGTGACCACGATCGAGGGCTTAAGCGCGGATGGCGAGCACCCCGTCCAGAAAGCCTGGCGCAAGGTCAGCGTTCCGCAGTGCGGCTTCTGCCAAGCCGGGCAGATCATGCAAGCTGCGTCGCTGCTCGCTAAGAACCGCGCGCCGTCCGATGCCGAGATCGTCGAAGCGATGTCCGGCAACATCTGCCGATGCGGTTGCTACCAGCGCATCCATGAAGCCGTTCGTCTTGCTGGGGGAGGCGTATGACCATGCTGCAGTATTTGGAAACCGAAGCGGAGGCGGCTCCGACACCGACGGCGAACGCCGACATCACCAACGTCAGCCGTCGCGGCGTGCTCGGTGGACTTCTCGGCGCTACCGGCCTCGTGCTCGCGGTCCGTCTCACGCCCGCGAACGCACGCGAGGCTTTGAAGCCCTATCCGACGGGCGGCCTCAAGATGCCGAACGGCGTCATCTCGGATCCGCACGTCTTCATTGCGATTTCGCCGGGCGGCGACGTGACGATCGTCACCCACAGAAGTGAGATGGGGACCGGCATTCGAACCAGCCTTCCGATGGTCGTTGCGGACGAAATGTGTGCCGACTGGTCGCGCGTGCATCTTGTGCAGGCGCCGGGCGATGAGCCGAAGTACGGCAATCAGGATACCGACGGCTCGCGCAGCATGCGCCACTTCATCCAGCCGATGCGCCAATGCGGAGCGGCAATGCGCCAGATGCTGGAAACAGCGGCGGCGGCAAAATGGGGGGTCGACGTCTCTCTCTGCCGCGCTCGAGATCATACGGTGATGCTTCTCGACAAGGACAAGAAGGAAACGGGCAAGCGCCTGGCGTTCGGAGAACTCGCGGAAGCGGCGATGGCACTTCCAGTGCCCGCGGTTGAAACCTTACTCTATAAGTCGCCCGACGAATTTACTCTGATGGGCAAGGGTGAAGTCCGCATCGTCGATCTTCACGACATCACGGTCGGAAAGGCCGGATATGGCGCCGACGTGCGCCTGCCGGGAATGAAATATGCGGTCGTGGCCCGGCCGTCCGTCCTGGGCAGCAAAGTAAAATCCTACGATGCTGCGGCAACGCTCAAGATCCCTGGTGTTCATTCCGTCCATGAGATCGAAGGCGTGTTCACCGTTCCGCGAAAGTTCGGCCAGCTTGGCGGCATCGCCATCGTCGCCGACACCACATACGCGGCGATTCAGGGCCGCGACGCGCTGACGATCGACTGGGATGCAAGCCCGAACGCCAGCTACGACACTGATGCGTTCACGGCAGAAATGTCGGCGACTGCGGCGAAGCCGGGCAAGATCCTGCGCAATCAGGGTGACCCCGACGCGGCTTTTACAAAGGCGAAGGATGTCGTCACCGCGGAATACCACGGCCAGCACATGGTGCAGGCGCCAATGGAGCCGCTGGTAGCGGTTGCGCATGTCGTCGATGGCAAAGCCGAGATCTGGGCGTCCGTGCAAAGCCCGTACGGCGCACGCAAGGATATCGCGGAAGCGCTGAAGATCCCGGTTGAGAACGTGACGGTGCATGTCACGTTGCTCGGCGGCGGCTTCGGCCGCAAGTCGAAGTGGGACTTCATGCTCGAAGCGGCACTTCTATCGCAAAAGCTTGGCGGCACGCCGGTATTGCTGCAGTGGACGCGCGAGGACGACATCCAGCACTCGTTCTATCACACGACGTCGGTCGAACGTATCGAGGTCGCCGTCGATGATCAGAACAAGGTCACCGGCTGGCGCCATCGCACGGTGTCGCCGTCGATCGTCTCGACGTTCAAGAAGGACGATGGCTACCAGTTCCCGATCGAATACGGCATGGGCTTCGTCGACGTCCCGTTCGACATCGCGAATATCCGTTGTGAGAACGGTCAGGCGATGGCCCATACCCGCATCGGATGGTTTCGCTCGGTCTCCAACATTCAGCGCGCCTTCGCCGTGCAGTCTGCCGTGTGCGAGGTCGCGCACAAGCTCGGCCGCGATCCCAAGGATTTTCTCATTGAGCTGATCGGTTCCGACCGCAACATCGATCCGAAGACGTCGGGATTTCCTGACGACTTCTGGAACTATGGCGAGCCTTACGAGGAATTCCCGATCAATACCGCGCGATTGAAAAATGTCATTCGCGTCGCGGCGGAAAATGCCGGATGGGGAAAAACGCTTCCGGCGCGTCAGGGCATGGGCATCGCCGCACATCGCGCCTTCGCGAGTTACGTCGCAAGTGTCGTGCATGTCGCTATCGACGACGACGGCACCATTCGTGTGCCCCACGTGACGTCGGCCATCGATTGCGGCTTCCACGTCAATCCCGAGCGCATCCGCTCACAGATGGAAGGTGCAGCGGTCATGGGCATGTCGAATGCGCTTTACAGCGGCATCACCTTCAAAAAGGGCGCCGTCGAGCAGTCGAATTATTTCGACTACAACGTGACACGGATGAGCAATTTCCCGCAGAAGGTCGACGTGCATATCATCGAGACGCCCGAGACGACGCATGCGGGCGGTGTCGGTGAACCAGGTGTGCCGCCGTTCGCACCGGCTCTCGCGAATGCAATTTTCGCGGCGACCGGCAAACGGCTGAGAAATCTGCCGATGGGCGATAAGCTCGCCTGACCTAACGACGACGAGAAGACGAACATTTGGAGGCCCGGTCGCGCACTGCCGGGCTTCTTTTTTTGTTGAGGGCTCCTACAACTTTCGCGGCGCCGCGCTTAGCTTAAAAGAGTCCCGGCCTTTATTTTCGCTGCATTGCATTCGTTCTGGCGTATCAACGACATGGAAGCATTTTAAAGAAACGGGTCGCGAACCATTCACGGAACCCGCACGCCGAGGAAGCGTGGAGCCGCGAATTATCGTAATATTCAGCCCGGCTTACGTGCTTGCTGCGTTTTCGCCCCCAAATCTTGGAGTTTGATGAAATGTCTTTTGATCAATCGGAAATGAAGAGCTTCAGACTGCAACTCGCGACGTCGCTTCAAACGCACTGGAAGCTATTCCTGATCGAAGGAATCATACTGGTTATTCTCGGCGCGGCTGCGATTATTGTTCCGCAGATTGCTACCCTCACCGTGGCGCTCTTCATCGGCTGGGTCCTGCTCTTCAGCGGCATCGCCGGCCTCTTCACGACGTTTTCGATGCGCCCGATGCCGGGCTTCTGGTGGTCGTTGCTTTCCGCCGTGATCGGCATCGCCGCGGGTTTGATGCTGCTTTTCTCTCCCGTGACTGGCGCAATATCGCTGACGATCGTTCTCGTCGCCTTCTTCTTCCTAGAAGGCGTCGCATCGATCATGTTCGCCCTCGACCATAAGAACGAGCTTCCCGGCACATGGGTCATGATGCTTCTGAGCGGTATCGTCGATCTCGTGCTCGGCGGCTTGATCTTCCTCGGGTTACCATCGTCGGCGGCCTGGGCTATCGGTCTTCTGGTCGGCATCAATATGATCTTCGGCGGTTTTGCGCTGATCGCGATGGCGCTCCAAGCACGCAATATCGACGTCCGATCCTGACGGACCGCTGGTTACAACAAAACATGTCGTGAGAATTCATCGCTGCGCCCCCTGCGGCGCAGCGAAAGTTTGATCAAAATCATTCCTGCGGTGAGCAGTTGCAGCGAGAGTGTGCCGGTTAGGCAATATCTCTGCGGACGGCAACATCGGAGGAGCACTGTATGTCGGAAATCAAGGTTGACGAAGCCCTCTGGGCATCAAGCATCCTCCCCGAAGGGACGGTTGTCAGATGGCTTGTATCCAACGGCTCAGTCGTCAGCGCGGGTCACGCGATTGCCGAAGTTCGAATCGAAGACGCGCTTCATGAAATAACGGCGCCGGCGAACGGCCGTGTCACAATCATCGCAGCGGAAAATAGCGTCATCGATCCGGGCGCGCTCCTCGCGACTCTGGACTGATGCTCGTCATGCCTCTCTCCGGAAAAAAGGGTCTCGTTGTCGGCATCGCCAACGAGCACAGTATCGCTTATGGCTGCGCGAAGGCGTTTCGTGAAGCCGGTGCCGACGTTGCAATCACGTATTTGAACGCCAAGGCGGAGCCCTATGTGCGCCCCCTCGCGGAAGCGCTTCAAAGTCCCATCATCGCGGCTTGCGACGTTCGCGAGCCGGGGCAACTCGAAACGCTGTTCGCGCAGATTGAAAAGGAATGGGGAAAGCTCGACTTCCTTCTTCATTCCATCGCCTTCGCCCCGAAGGAAGATCTGCACAGCCGTGTCGTCGATTGTTCGCAGGCGGGCTTCGCCCTGGCGATGGACGTCTCCTGCCACTCCTTCATCCGCATGGCGCATCTGGCCGAGCCGCTGATGAAAGATGGTGGATGCCTTCTCACGGTGACGTTCTACGGCTCGGAAAAGGTCGTTGAAGAATACAATCTGATGGGCCCGGTAAAAGCCGCGCTCGAAGCATCCGTTCGCTACCTGTCGGCCGAGTTAGGCGACAAAAAAATCCGGGTTCACGCGCTCTCGCCAGGACCTTTGAAAACGCGTGCGGCCTCAGGAATCGATCGGTTCGACGAACTCCTGGAACGCACGCGCGAACGCACGCCCGAGCACCGGCTGGTGTCAATAGAGGACGTGGGCAGTGTCGCCGCGTTTCTCGTCGGCGACACTGCCAAGGCGCTCACCGGCAATCTCGAATATGTCGATGGCGGCTATCACGTTCTCGGATAGCCCAGGCGAGGCATCATGGAAATGATCACCAACCGCACCTTCGAGGAGATGAAGGTCGGTGATAGCGCGAGCCTTGTGCGCACGTTCACCCATCGCGATATCGAATTGTTCGCTGCGGTGTCCGGAGACGTCAACCCGGCGCACGTGGATCCCGAATTCGCCAAGACGGATATTTTTCATGGTGTCATCGCTCACGGGATGTGGGGTGCGGCATTGATCTCGACGGTGCTCGGAACCGAGCTTCCCGGGCCCGGCTCGATCTATCTTGATCAGACGCTGCAGTTCCGAAGACCCGTACGACTGGGCGATACGGTGACGGTGACATTGACCGTCGCCCAGAAATTGCCGCCGCACAATCGCGTCCACCTCGAGTGCAAAGTCGTCAATCAGAAGGCCGAGGAAGTGATCACCGGAATGGCGACCGTCTTGGCCCCCGTCGAGAAGATCTCCCGCCCGCGGGTGCCCGTCCCAGAGGTCAGAGTGGAAGAAGACAGGACCTCAGAAGCACTTGGTCCTCGGTCAAGGCACGAGCACAGCGGCCCCGGAAAAACGTCCCGCGCGTAAGTCCGCCAGCGCCTCGTTGGCACGCGCCAGCGGATAGACGGTCGTCGTCGTGTGGACGTTGGCCTTCGGCGCGATCGCGAGAAACTCATGCGCGTCTCCGCGGGTCAGATTGGAGACCGAACGAATTTCCCGCTCTTCCCATAGGATGTCGTAGGGAAATTGCGGGATATCGCTCATGTGGATACCGCCGCATACGACTCGACCACCCTTCCGCACCGCTTTGAGCGCTATTGGCACGAGCGCGCCTACCGGCGCGAAAATGATCGCAGCATCGAGCTCTTGTGGCGGCGGCTCATCCGAACCGCCGCTCCAATGCGCACCAAGGGATCGTGCGAATTTCTGAGCTTCTATGTCGCCGGGCCGGGTGAAGCCGTAAATCTCGCGACCCTGCCAGATGCAAACCTGCGCAATGATGTGGGCTGCGGCACCGAAGCCATAGAGCCCGAGGCGCTTGCCGTCGCCCGCCATCCGCAAGGACCGCCATCCGATCAGCCCGGCGCACATCAACGGTGCAGCCGCCACGGGGTCGGAGAAATTTTCCATCGAAAATGCGAACGCCGCATCGGCTATGACGTGCGTCGCAAAGCCACCGTCCCGTGTATAGCCTGTGAAGAGGGGAAAATCGCACAGATTTTCACGGTCCGCCAGGCAATAGGCGCAATGTCCACACGTGTGCCCGAGCCACGGAACGCCAACGCGTTCCCCAATTCTGTGGTCGTGAACATCCGGCCCGATCGCATCGACGATGCCAACGATTTCATGCCCAGGGATAACAGGATGCTTTGGATTGTGGAGGTCTCCGTCGATGACGTGAAGATCAGTCCGGCAGACGGCACATGCTTCGACACGCACCCTGATCTCGCCTTTTTCAGGCGAAGGGTCAGGCCGCTCTTCAAGCGTTAGCGGCTGCCCCACAGCCCGAAAGACCATGGCTTTCATTGAGCGGGGACTCCCAATGGACAAGTATGGGGACACGCTCGTCGTCTCCGTCAGCCAATTGCATCTGAACGGCGCCCCGTTACGCCCAGCGATCGGCGTTGGCGAGCGGCGCCTCCTCATCGGGCGAATAGACGACCATACCGGACATCGGGTCGACCCAGCTCAGATGGCTCTTCACTTTCTTGACTCCGGCGACGTTCTCGGCGGCAACGATAGCTGCTTCATCCTGGCGATAAGCCGTATAGGAACCCCAGAGATCGACGACGCCGTCCTTCACAGTCACGTTCAGCAACTCGTTCGCCGCCCACGGCAACGTGCCGAGTGCCGCGATGACGCCTTCGCGAATTTTGGCGTCGCTCTGATCGACCTTCGCGCCTCCGACCAACCCCGACAGCGCTTGAAGCAGATTGGCGCGACTGACGATCCCAACCACGATACCATCTTTGATCACCGGCACGCGTTTGATCTGGTTCTTTTCCATGAGATGGATGACCTCATTGAGATCCGTATCCGGGGAAACGGTTATCGGATCCTGTGACATCACCTCGAAAACCTTGCGCCCGTGCGAGCGAACGTATTCCGTCGCGAGGGTCTCGGATCCCGTCAGCAAGTCGCGCCAGAATGACCGCTTCTTTTCTGTGCCGGTTTCGCAGCGACGTAAGCAATCACCCTCGGTGACCATTCCGACGAGCTTACCCTCTTTCGTCACGACGGGCAGGCCA
The DNA here is from genome assembly GCA_018242215.1 of Pseudomonadota bacterium. Classification (GTDB taxonomy): domain Bacteria; phylum Pseudomonadota; class Alphaproteobacteria; order Rhizobiales; family Hyphomicrobiaceae; genus Hyphomicrobium_B. Next base: position 150,912 of record JAFECG010000020.1, on the reverse strand, counting down.
CTGATCCGACGATCGAGCATCAGTTGAATCATATCGCTGAGCGAGCTGTCGGGGCTGATCGTAATGACTTTGCTCGTCATGACGTCGCTGGCTTTCATCGGACTTCTCCCAAACGATAGCTCTCTTAGTTCGACGAGCGCTTGGCCAAACCATGCTCGGCGCTTTTTGAGACGCCAAGTCCCGGACCATCGAAAGTCGATCGCATCGCTGTCCAGGTCAGATCGGCAATCTCGTTGAATTCCGTCGAATAATCTTTGGCGGCTTGCTGCCAAAACTCCGAAAGAGCGACCCGCAGATCGTCGGCTGTCTTGCAAGCCGCAATCTGTTGAGGAAACTCTAGATCTTTGAGCCATCTTTGGCCAACGAAATGCAGCCAGCTCTGCGCCGCCTCGCCGCCGATCTGAAACACCGACCGGTTCCAGAATTCCATATAGGCGGTCGCCGGGTTGAAGGCATTGAGCAGCGGCGCAATTCCGGGCGCCGGCACTTTCGTGCTCATGCCGCGAGTCCCGACCGAGCTTCGCTCAGGATGATCAAGCATGCTTCTAACTCCTACGCTTGCGCCATTTTCGCATATTTTAAACTGCTCTCTATGCACCCGCTGCACTTTGACGGATGTCAAGCGCGGTCGAGTGGAATTTTTATTTCTGAAGGACATACGTTCCAGGCGCGGCGCAAAGCGGTTTCAGCCCCTTGTCCGGCGCTCCCATCGTCGGTGGATCAACCAAGTCCGTGGACTTCGCGCCGAGCCACTCTGCCCATGCAGTCCACCAGGATCCTTCGCTCGGCGGCGTGCTCGCGTGCCATGTTTCCGGATCAACGAATTTGTCGTTCTCGTGTTTGGTCGCCATCCGATAACTGCGATGCGGCGCGCCAGGCGGCGATACAATGCCGGCATTATGGCCGCCGCTCGTCAGCAGAAAAGTCACGCTCGTATCGCTGAGGATGTTGAACTTATAAACCGAGCGCCACGGCGCGACATGATCCGTCTCCGTCCCGACAGCGAAGATCGGAACCCTGAGATCCGTGAGCGCGACCGCCTGTCCGTCAACCTTGAAGCGGCCCTCCGCCAAGTCATTATTGAGGAATAGGGAACGCAGATACTCCGAATGCATGCGATAAGGCATCCGCGTGGCGTCAGCATTCCAGGCAAGAAGATCAAAAATGGGTCTCCGCTGTCCAAGGAGATAGTCGTTGACGACGTGAGACCAGATCAAATCGTTAGATCGCAAAAGCTGGAATGCACCCGCCATTTGCGCGCTGTCGAGGAAGCCTTGCTCCGCCATCATGTCTTCGAGAAGCGAAACCTGACTTTCGTCGATAAAGAGCGTGAGTTCGCCAGCCTCGCGGAAGTCCGCTTGCGCAGCAAGAAGCGTGAGGGTCGCAAGACGGTCGTCATTTTCGTTGGCCATTGCGCAGGCTGCAGTCGTCAGCAGGGTACCCCCGAGGCAATAGCCTACCGCATGAATCTTAGCGTTCCCGGTGATCCGGTTGACGGCATCGATAGCGGCCATAACGCCGAGGCGCCGATAATCGTCAAATCCGATGTTCCTGTCGCCGGCGTCTGGATTGCGCCACGAGACGATGAATACCGTGAACCCCTGCGCGGTCAGAAATTTTACCAGCGAGTTTTCAGGCCGGAGATCGAGAATATAATATTTCATGATCCATGCAGGCACGATCAGAATGGGCTCGGCATGCACCTTTTCTGTCACCGGCGCGTATTGGATCAGTTCGATCAGATGGTTGCGGAAGACGACCTTTCCCGGCGTGATGGCAACAGTTTCGCCGACTTTGAATTTCTCGGCGCCATCCGGTGCTTCCCGCTCGCGAAGTCGTTTCAAATCGTCGAGATAATTGAAGTAGCCGCGGATGAGATTGAGCCCGCCTTCCAATTGCGTGCGAGCAAGAACGTCCGGGTTCGTGGCAACGAAATTCGTGGGCGCGATCACGTCCAAAGCCTGACGCGTCATGAAATCGATGCGGTTGAGGTTCTGCTTCTCGACACCCTTCACCTGTGTGGTCGCGGAATGCCACCATTCCTCCGATAGCAGGAAGCCTTCCGCGAACACATTAAATGGAAACTGTTTCCAACCTTCCGAAGCGAAGCGATGATCGTGCGGCTGCGGGACGATATTCGGCGAAACGGGGGTGCCTGCCGCGCCGGACGCCTCTTGGAAGAATGCGGCGAACCGCATCCACTGCCGCACACCCTCGCCCATGAGCTCGAGCTGCAGGCCGGGCGACGCCGCCATGTGCATGCCCCAATCGAAGAAGGCGTTTGCGCAGGCCGCCGGTGAGAGGCCCGCGGTCATCCGAGCGATGAGATAGTGGACATAGCGATCGAGACGCGAAACTTCAGGCTCTGGCGCGGCCGATGGTACGATCGTCGGAGTCCGTGGCCGCTCGTGCGAATGATCGACAAGCTGCGCGACGGCTTCGGAGTGCGGTGCCGCAAGTGCGAGCTGCACCTTGGTGGGCATGTTGACCGGCTTGCTCACGAACCTTGGCCTTTACGCTCGATGTTTCCCAGTTCCTTGATACGCTTCTCGCTGAAAACCTACTTGACGCAGCTCAAGTGAGCGGACGCAAAAAATTATTGATTCAAGTCAGAAGCGGACCGGAACCCGTCAACTATATTCAGCTCCTACGACAGCATCTTAAGGAACGGGATCCATGACTGTCCGAAATTTGAATTACCTTTGTGCACCACGGTCGGTGGCCCTCATCGGAGCGAGCGCACGGCCAGGTTCTGTGGGTGACACGGTCATGCAGAACCTGCTCACTGCAGGCTTCGCCGGCCCGGTGATGCTGGTCAATCCCAAATACTCAGACGTGAACGGCCACAAATGTTATGCATCCGTGGCTGACCTCCCGGAAGCGCCAGACCTTGCGGTTCTGGCCACGCCACCCGACACCATCGTAGAACTTGTCCAACAACTCGGCGCCAAAGGTACCCGCGCGGTCATTGCTCTTGCCGCTGGCATGGGCGAGCGAAAAAAAGACATGTTGGCGGCGGCGAAGCCATACTGCCTCCGTGTCCTTGGTCCGAATTGCATCGGTTACATGGGGCCCAATATCGGCCTCAACGCGAGTTTCGCCCACCGCGCCCCGCTCGCTGGCGACCTTGCATTCCTCTCCCAATCGGGCGCCCTTGTGACGGCTGTGATCGATTGGGCGGCAGGACGCGGTATCGGCTTCTCTCACGTGGCGTCACTTGGCGAAATGGCCGATATCGACCTCGGCGATATGCTTGATTTTCTGGCAGGCGACGCTTCAACGCGCGCCATTCTGCTGTACGTCGAAGCCGTTACCCATGCGCCGAAATTTATCTCGGCGGCCCGCCGCGCGGCGCGCGTGAAACCCGTTGTCGTCATAAAGACCGGACGCCATGCGGGAGGAGCACACGCAGCGCTATCGCATACTGGCGCTCTGGCGGGCTCCGACGCCGCTTACAACGCTGCCTTTCGCCGCTCTGGGTTGCTTCGGGTCAAGACGCTCGACGAGCTCTTTGCTGCTGCTGAGACGTTGTCGCGCGTGCCGCGACTGCACGGCGAGAGACTGGCCATTCTGACGAACGGCGGCGGAGCAGGTGTCCTCGCGACCGATGAGCTTCAGGATCACAAAGGGACGCTCGCAAACGTCGAACCGGAGACGATGGAAGCCCTCAACCGGGTGCTCCCGTCGACTTGGTCGCATGGCAATCCGATCGACATCATCGGTGATGCCGGAACGAAGCGCTACGCTGACGCGCTTGAAGTTCTGCTGAGCGATAAGCAGTCTGATGCGATCCTCGTTCTTCACTGCCCGACCGCCACCGTCTCTGCCACTGACGCCGCGAAAGCTGTTATCGACATCGTCGCGGCACATCGCGACATCGTCGCCGGCAAGCCTGTCATGACGTGCTGGCTGGGGGATCCGGCTGTGCGTGAGGCGCGTGATCTCTTCGAAGAGCACAAGTTGCCGAGCTTCGAGTCCACGTCGGAAGCCATCACAGGATTCATGCAACTCGTCGATCATGCTCGCTCCCAGAATGAGATGATGCGAACCCCAGCGGTCGCGTCCGGTAAAGATGATTATGATGCGCGGGCAGTCCATGCGGAGATCGAGAAGATCCTGAAAAGCGGCCGATCCGTCGCGTCCGCTCTCGAAACTAAAACGATCCTGGCGGCTTACGGAATTTCGACCGATAAGGCCGTTCCGGCTCGTGACCCGGCCGAAGTCCGGGCCATTGCAGCTGACGTTCTCAAGACCAATGAAGCGTGCGTCATAAAGATCGCTTCGCCGGATATTTCCCATAAGTCCGACGTCGGCGGCGTTCACTTGAACTTGGAAAGTGGCGCGGCCGCCGAACAGGCCGCGATCGACATGCTCTCCAAGATCAAGGCAAGGATGCCTGCGGCACGGATGGAAGGTTTCACGGTGGAACCGATGATCAGGAGGCCGGATGCGCTGGAAACGATCGTCGGCATGAGCGTAGATTCGACCTTCGGGCCGATGCTGTTGTTCGGGGCAGGGGGCGTTGCGGTCGAGGTGCTCCGCGACAGCGCTTTGGCATTGCCGCCACTCGATATGCATCTTGCGCGTCAGATGATCGATGAAACCCGCATTTCGCGGCTCCTGAAAGGATATCGCGATCATGCCCCAGCCGATTTGGATGCGATTGCGGGGACCCTCGTTCGCATCAGCGACCTCATCATCGAGCATCCGGAAATCCGCGAGCTCGACATCAATCCCTTACTTGTCGATAAGGACGGCGTGATCGCGATCGATGCGCGCATGAAGCTTGCCGACGAGCGCGCGCAGCCTCGCATGCCGCTTGCGATCCGTCCTTATCCCGCGCATCTGAGCCGTGAAGTGACGATCGAACGATTAGGAAAGATCGTCATTCGTCCCATCCGTCCCGAGGATGAGCCACGTTACCAGAAATTCTTCTCGGCGATCTCCGAGGAAGACGTGCGCCGTCGCTTTTTCACAGGACGCCGCACATTTCCTCACGAATTTCTCGCGACGCTTACGCAAATCGACTATGCGCGCGAAATGGCCTTTATCGCGATCGATGAAGTCACCGATGAGCTGCTCGGCGTATCGCGTCTCGTCCTCGATCCTGATCTGACACGAGGGGAATTCGGCATTCTCGTTCGATCAGATCTTCAGGGCAAGGGATTAGGCTGGCAGCTTATGTCCGCACTTCTGAACTATGCGCAGGACGAAGGCGTTGAACAGATCACAGGCCTCGTGCATGCCGACAATACCCACATGCTGGATATGGCGACGGACCTGGGCTTCGAGACGCGCCCGTTCGCCGGAGACGCTGCGATCCGCGAAGTCATTTGGCATCCGACTGCATCTTCAGCGAAGTCCGGTCGAAAGCAGATGGCGAAGCAGGCAGTGTCTTAAAGCGTAATGACGTCGTCGAGATAGCGCGAAATTTCGCTGAAGGGGATCTTAGTCAGATCCTTTTCGATTTCGGCGACGACCTTTTCCCGCACATCGGTTGGGATCATCTTGCGAAGCTGAGCAAGCATTGGTGCGGGTGCGATAAGGACGAGCGTGTCGAAAAGATGATTCCGCGAGTACCCTGCCAGCATGGTTCCGAGCTGGCTCGCGAAAAGTGCTTCAAGCGCCCTCGTGGCGCTCGTCCGTTCTTCCTGAACCGGATGCGGCGTCGCTCCATCGACAACGGAACCGAATGGCGGGCGATGCCCACCGCTGACGGTGCGTTCCTGAAATCCTTTTCCTTTGCCGAGCGCTTCCAGAATACGGGCTTCGCTTCCGTCGGCGATCAGAATCCAGGTACTCGTTGTCTTGGGTTTCACATTTTGTCCCTCGCCCGAAAATCCATCATCGGGCGATTGGCCGCGGCGGGGAATTGACTTCGATCAATGGACGTCGCGTATCGGACGCGTGTTAAGGAGTTCGTAGGGCCAAGGATTGGCAGAAGTCCACTTCAAGAATACCTTTCTTTCGGTGGGGGTTAACGTCTGGGGGAGCAACGGGCCAAGCAATGCCTGTTCCCACTCCACGTGCTCCCGCCGCCGTTCGGCGGCATTCCTGATGAGATATCCAAGCATTCCCTGTTCAACCGGCTCTCCGCGCGTGATCATTCCGAAGCACTCGATCAACTCGTCATTGATTCCAGAGATCTCGATATGCTGACGGCCCAACGGCGTGAAACGAGTGTGAAGATCGTGCATGCCTTCGTGACGACGCTCAACGAGCGGAAGGATAGCCTCGCCGATCAGAGCGAGATGAGAGGACCATGTCGCCGGTACCAATTTCGAAAGAACGTCCAAAGTCGTGACGTTCAGCGATCCCGGCAAACGGTCGGCGACCGCCAGGAGAGACGCGCAAATGTCCAGCTGCAAAGCACAATCCGCGGCAAAGCGGGCGGCAGGATGCTCGGCATCGACATTCCCTGTCGGACGACCGTTATCATCTGTAGACATGAAAGCTCCTGCGCGCATACATGCATTTGCACGCAAATGTCATGAAACTGCTTTGATCGAGATCAGTTGATGCCGGGCTCGCTGAGAGGAAGAATTGTCCGCCTGCGGACAAGAGGCATCGAACGGAGACATCAGGGAATTGAGAGTCGAAAGTGAAGACGCGATCATACCGAGGTCATCGATGCTGAAGGCGATTCTTGAATCGGCTGTAGCCGCGATATTGGCAATCGATAGCAGCGGCCGAATTCAGAGCGTCAATCCGGCGGCCGAAAAGATGTTCGGATATTCAGCGGCCGAGATGATGGGCAAGCCCGTCAATATGCTCATGCCGGAACCTTATCGCTCTCAACACGATGCGTATATTGGCCGCCACCTGGCAACCGGCGAGAAACGCATCATCGGTATCGGACGTGAGGTCCAGGGGTTGAATAAGGACGGCACGATTTTTCCCATCCATCTCTCTGTCGGAGAGTTCGAAGTCGAAGGGCAGCGCTTCTTTTCCGGCATCATCAACGACCTGACGGCTCGCGCGAGGCTGCAGGCGGAAATCGATCGCCAATCCCTTCTGTTCCAGGCCGTGTTCGACCACGTCCCCGAAGCGCTCGTCATCTCCTCTCCGGATGGTGAGATCATCCTGCTCAATCCGGCTGCGACGCGGATGTTCGGTTATTCGGCGGATGAGGCGGTCAATGTCGAATTTTCTTTGTTCTTCTCCGATCCGCAAGATTTACAGAAGCTTCAGGAGAGTTCCTCCGGAAGCAGGACGATATCAACGCCACTTCGCCGTAAAGACGGCACGACGCTTCCCGGCCAGGGACATGTTGCGGACATTGTCGGCGCTGATGGATCCCGGATTGCGGTCGTCAGTCTGTTTCGCGATATGACCGAGGATCTGAAGCAAAAGGAAGCTGCACTCAAGTCCCAAAGGCTCGAGGCAATCGGCCAGTTGAGCGGCGGCATCGCTCACGACTTCAATAACCTCTTGACGATCATCTCCGGCAATTTGGAGCTACTCGAAGAGTCGATCACAAATCCCCAGGACCACGAGCTTCTGATCCGCGCGTCGCGCGCTGCTGATTCAGGTGCGCGCCTGACCAACCGGCTGCTGACCTTTGCACGCCGCCGCCAACTAGCGGCCGAGGTTATCAATCTCAATGAGCAGGTGCGCGGGATGACCGAACTCTTGCGGCGCACGCTCGGCGACACCATCGAATTGCGAACGCATCTCGCAGATGATCTTTGGCTTGCCCGCGTCGACGCGGGAGAGGTCGAGGCGGCGGTCATCAATCTGGCGATCAACGCACGCGATGCAATGCCAGACGGCGGCAATCTCACGATCCGCACGGACAACGCTGTTCTCGAGGAAGGCGAGGTCGGGTTCGAAGGTCCGCTGACAGCAGGCGAATATGTGAGAATCTCCGTGTCGGATAACGGCACGGGCATGACGAAAGAGACGTTGAGCCGCGTGTTCGAGCCCTTCTTTACGACCAAGGCACCCGGCCGCGGCACGGGACTTGGCCTGAGCACCATCTACGGATTTGTGAAACAGTCGCAAGGCAACATCACGATTTACAGCGAGCCCGGGATAGGAACCACGGTCAATCTGTATCTCCCGCGGAGCGTTGAATCGAAGAACGCCCAGCAAGAACCCGAGCCGGCAACGACCCGCCTGGCAAGAGGAGAAAGTGTGCTTGTCGTCGAGGACAATCGCGACGTCCGCGCCTTGACCGTGAAGCGGTTCGAGCGCCTCGGGTATCGCGTGGTGGAGTGTGTCACGGGCGCCGAGGCGAAAGAGGCTCTCCAGAATGGGCTTGCCGTCGAGCTTGTGTTCACGGACATCATGATGCCTGGCGGCATGACGGGAATAGACCTTGCCAAATGGATCGCAGAAACGCGCCCAGACCTTCCCGTTATCCTAACGACAGGGTTCGCGGAGGAGATCGCCGGCACGGTCACCAGGGAAACGGAGCCGTGGACTATCCTGCGGAAACCCTACGCCCAAAAAGATCTTTCGACCGTTGTCCGCAAGACGCTTGAGAAGCAAGCCGCTCTGCAACCGCGGTAGGGCCACGGTCGGTCAATCAGGGGTTCAGCATCAAGCGCGCCGCACGTCCGTGGCAAGCATGTAGCCCACGCCGCGAACGGACTTGATCAATGCAGGTTTCGAGCCGTCATCATCGATCTTTCTTCGCAATCGGCTGATCAGTGCGTCGATGGAGCGGTCGAGCGGCGAATAATCATGGCCTTTGAGAAGATCCATGATCTCGTCGCGGGAAAGAACGCGATGGGGCCGCCGCACGAAAATTTCGAGAAGGTTGAATTCACCTGTGGTCAGGTCCCTCGCAGTGCCGGAAACATCCTTGAGTTCGCGACTCGTCAAATCGAGGGTCCAACCCGCAAACTGAAAAGCCTCATGCTTTGGCTGTGAGGCGGCAGGAGCGGCTGCATTTGGATCCCGACGTCGCAAGACGGCGCGGACACGTGCGAGAACCTCGCGTAAATTGAAAGGCTTCGCGATGTAGTCGTCCGCACCGAGTTCCAAGCCGACGATCCGGTCGACGTCGTCGCCCTTGCCGGAAACCATGATGATCGGAATATCGGCGCTCGCGCGGATCTCACGTGCAAGACTAAGCCCATCGTCCCTGCCAAGTGTCAGGTCGAGCGTCACGAGATTGATGCTGCCCTTCGCAATGGCCGCCCGAGCCTTCGGCGCTCCGTCGGCTTCCGTGACGAGATATCCTTCGCGCTCAAAGCAGGTCCGGAGGAGCTGTCGGATTTCCGGATCGTCGTCGATGACCAGAATTTCTGTTGCCACTCCTAATCCCCGGATGTCGTTTTCGCCCAGCTGCGCAGTCGCGAATGAACGGCATTGGCCGCCAGCCCGCGCGTTACTCCCGATAAGGCGAAGATGGGAGATATTCAATCTCGGACAAGCGGAAGGCCATCGCCAGAGATGCCGCTCCCCTGCGCCAAACTGTCATTCGACTGGGGTCGACCGAGGAGCCTCCGACGGAGTGGTCGTTTCGCTCGAGTTCGGCGCCGTTATCCAAATCTTTGAAAGTCGCGTCGAATTCCCCCGAATCCCAGGAGGCCGGGGAATTTGGGAGCCCAATACAAAGCATAGGGCTTCACGGCCTCCGCTGTCGCGAGGTAGACGACCGTAATTACCGCGATAGCGGCAAGGACCGAGGCCGGCAAAGATACGAACCCCGCAAAATGACCGAGTGGCGACAAGGCGACGAGTAGAGCGGCGGCGAGCGCTCCAAGCGAACTCATCGTCAACATCGGATTGGGTCGGCTTGCCCATATCGGTCTGGCGGTTCGGATGATGAAAATAACCAGAATCTGCGTTGCGATCGATTCAACGAACCAGGCCGTTCGGAAGACTTGAACGTCCGCGTGGAAGACCGACGTGAGGACAGCAAAGGTCCCAAGGTCGAAGATCGAAGATAACGGGCCCATGATCAGCGTAAAACCAAGGACTGAACTGATGTCCCAGGTTTGCGGCCGCGACAGCACTTTCTCGTCCGCGTCGTCGAACGGAATGCCGATCTCGGAAAGATCGTAAAGAAGATTGTTCAGCAGAATTTGGAGCGGGGTGAGTGGAAGAAAAGGCAGAAGCAATGATGCCAATGCCATAGAGAGCATGTTGCCGAAGTTCGAGCTGGTGCCCATGCGAACGTATTTCATGATATTTGCATAGGTCCGCCGGCCCTCGGCGACGCCATCGGCGAGCACATTGAGATCAGGCTGTAGAAGGATGATGTCTGCGGCGTCGCGGGCGACGTCCGTGCCACCGTCAACCGAGAGGCCAACGTCGGCCGCGTGAATGGCGGTGGCATCGTTGATGCCGTCTCCGAGAAATCCGACGGTAAAGCCGCGTCGGCGTAGCGCTCGGACAATACGCCCTTTCTGGTCTGGAGAAACGCGCACGAAAAGATCAACCGACGCGACCTTGTCTGCCAATGCCGTGTCGGAAAGCATCCGGACGTCATCTCCTGTCAGAAGGCCCTTGGCAGGAAGCTTCAGGATTTTGACGAGGTTCAAAACGACGGGCGCCGCATCGCCGGAGATGATCTTCACGGCGACGCCGGCATTCGTAAGCTTTTCGACCGCCCCCGTTGCGGACTCCTTCGGAGGATCGAGGAACGATGCGCAACCGACGAACGTCATCTCCGCTTCGTCATCAGGACTGATCTTTGAACAGTTGTCTGCCATGTCACGCCGCGCAATTCCGAGCAGGCGAAAACCCTGTCCACCTTTGTTCTCGAGAAGCGACTGAATAGCTGCCCTGCGCGCGTCATCAAGAAGCGCGACACTGCCATCGGCAAGTTCGACGCGCGTGCACAGCGCCAGCATCATTTCAGGCGCGCCCTTTGTGATAATCTGGCGACTGCCACCCCGCGCGACGAGCACGGATGAGCGGCGGCGGTCAAAATCAAACGGCGCGTCGTCGATCAAGGTCCAGTCCTTATCCGCCGGCGCGACGGCCGCGAGGACAGCATCGTCCAGATTGCTCCGTGCTCCGCTCGCAAACTGACAGTTCAATCTGGTGAGTCGCGCCACGTCGTCGTTCCGCTGTCCGTCGACGCCGATCGTTTCGACCAGAGCGATCTTGGCTTCCGTCAGCGTGCCGGTCTTGTCGGTACACAGCACGTTCATCGCGCCAAGGTCATGAATTGCCGAAAGCCGCTTGACGACAACTTGCCGCTTGGCCATCCGGATGGCGCCGCGAGCAAGGGTCACCGTCATGATCATCGGCAGCAGTTCAGGCGTCAGGCCGACCGCAAGCGCCACCGCGAACATGAAGCTCTCGAGCGAAAGCCCATGCCGCGCGAGCTGCGTCAGAACAACGAACAGCACCAAGAAGGCCGTAAGCCGCAGGATGAGCATCCCGAGACGATGCACGCCTCGCTCGAATGCCGTCATCGGCTCTCGCGCCTGGAGCGATGCCGCGATCGCCCCGAATGTCGTTGAGGCACCCGTTTCCGCAACCAGCATGACAGCGTCACCGCCGACGACACTTGTCCCCGCGAAAAGGGCGTTGTGAGCTTCTGCGATGAGAGTCGTCGTGCAATCGCCGGCCTTTTTCTCGCTAGGATAGGGCTCGCCTGTCAGACTTGCTTCAGTGACGAGCGTGTTTCGGCCTGAAACGACGAACCCGTCGGCCGGAACAAGATCACCGGCTCTCAGCTGTACGATGTCCCCCCGGACGATCTCTCTCACGGGCAGCTCGGCGAAACGTCCATCGCGCAACACCGTCGCCCGGACGGCCACGGATTTTTTGAGCGCATCGATCGCCGATTCCGCCTCGTGCTCCTGGTAGATGTCGAGGACGATCGAAAAAGAGACAATCAGTACGATGATGACGAAGCTCTGCCAGTCGCCGGCCGAACCGGATACGGCGGCGGAGAGCAGGAGAATTGCCGTCAATGGCTCGCCCACCCGTCGAAGGGCTTTTACGAACAGGCTTTGATGCTGTTTGGTGCTGACGAGATTGGGCCCGTCCTCGGCCAGGCGCTGAGCCGCCTCACTGGAACTGAGGCCCGATGGCTGGCTATCGAGTGCCTTGAACGCGCGATCGATGGGGTGGGTCCAGAACAACCCTGAAAATCGTCGGCCGGGTCTGGCCGGCAAATGGTTTGTCTGGGCCATCGTAGCTGTCGGAAGCTTATGCAACTCAGGCCGCCTTTCCCGTTCTAGCCCATGCGCGGAAACATCATTGGCATCGGCGCATGACATCGCCAATCCCAACACCTGCCACTTTGCGTGAGATCAATGTCGTAGCGGCGCGATCGGCAGAAAGAGAATGCAATTTGCCGCTTTTGACAGTAGACGCGAGCGGTCGCAATTGAGAATTCTGGATAGGCCAGCGACGTCCCCCCGTCCTATCGTTGGCTGACATGAAGCGGGCGCCTCAATGCCTCCCAAACCGTGAGGTGCCCGCCTCTCCTTGAGGAAGGTATCAACGTGACTCTTGAAGAGCTTCACGAAATTGAGCTTTCTCTTATGAGGACGGCATTTCAGACCGCGTGTGAGATTGCCTGTCTGCCGCTGAACTCACAGGACATGGCCAATAGCGCTCTTTACTCTCGCATTGCCACGGCCGTTCAGGCTCTGGTCGAGCGGGGGATTTCAGATCCCGACGTCATCGCGCGACGAGCGATTGCCTCGTGCGATGATGTAGACGCCGATCTTGATGAGCGGGTTCGGCGCCAGCGCATTGATTTGATTTCATCCGGCTCTGGTCTCAATTGATAATTTACCTTTTGACAAATTTTTAATTCCTCTCCCCTGACGTAAACCAGAAATCAGTCATTACCCCAAAGAATGCCGATGCGCCGCAAAATCTCTGCTGCGCGTGGAATTCCGCCGATATTGTTTAGAATTTTATTTGAATTCAGGAATCAAGCTGTCGTTACGAGCAGTTTCGCAAACCGTGTTTGTCCGCCATGTCCGGTGAGAACGCAAAAGATCAAGAGGAAAAGCGGAAGTCTAATCCGCCGCCGAGAGCCGCGCAGATATTGGGATCTGCGCGCCGCCGAAGCGCTATCCGCCAACGCCTCATCACCCGGAGCCGCGTGATACAATGAACAAATTCGAAGCGTCGACGACAGTTGATAACGCCGATCACGGCCCCGATGGCCACGGCACCGCGATCGGCAATGAAAATATCGTCAGTGACGGTGCCTCCCCGCCTGCTGATTTTCATGACACCGGCGCGGTGATCGACTCGATTATTCAGACGCTGTCGGGAACGGCCGATGTCGGACACACGGCAGTCTTTGGAAATGGCTTCGCTGACGCGGCCATGCACGATGTCGGAAATATCGTTTCCGAAGCTTCACAGTTTCATGCAGGCGGAACGGCTGGCAGCTCCGATCTTGCGGCCGCCGATCACGGTCCGTTGACGGGATCGGAACCTCATGCGGCGACAGATGTGCATGCGCCGGACTTGTCGGACGTAGGCGCGGCGCTCCACACGGTTGCAAGCGACATCGCACTTTCAAATTTCGATCTCGATCATCTGACGAGCACCGTCGATTTATTCAATTCAGGGCACGCCGATTTGGGATTGGATACGCATCACTCATAATCGAGACGAACCGACGCCATTTGTTTAGGGCTGTCCGAAACTCGATGCACCAGGAGACGTTTTTCGACTGCCGGCCAATGATACCGAGAACGTTCATTTGAGGACGAGGAAATGTCATTTCAGTCTATGAATTATTCAAATTCATTTTTACGCAATTCTGCATCGAGAATTCCTTCCACGCTCGCCGAAGCACGAAAGGCGCCGCAGCCGGAACGCCAGCGCGGGCTTTGGAGCTTCCTGACGTGGTCGTTCTTTCTCGCGAATTTCCTGACAGCCACGGAGTTTTACGGTGGCGGTGCGCACGCTGCGACAGCGGATTCTACGCAGGGAAATGGTTCGAGTCACGGTGGCGATGACGGCCATTCAGCGGCGCCTCCCGTGCCCGGAGTCGAGCCAAGCCTTCTGGAAAATAATTTCGGTGGTCAGCAGGCGCTGCCGCATGGGCTGACGTCGGCGATCAGCGGCTTGGCGGGATCACCGATGTCCGGTCCGATTGGACTTGCGAACGACGCGAATTCGACAATGGCCTCCCACGGGGGCTCGGCACCCGCGAGCATTCCGTTGGGTGACGCGTACAATAACATCCTGGACGCGGCAAACGTCGATCAGCATGGCACGCCGTTGGCAGGAGAGATTATTCAGCCCGTCCAGGCAATCGTGGAGACCGTGACGCAAACCGTCACGGATGTCGTCCACGACGTCTCGGCAATCATCGGTGGTGCTGTCGGTGCCACGACGCAGGTCCTCGATGGTGTCGTCGGAGCCGTAACACACGTCGTAACGGACACCCTGGGCAACGCTGCCGGCAGCGTTCTGTCCTCCGTTGATGGAATCACCCATACAGCAACTGCCGCGCTGGGCACGACGATCGAAGGTGTGACACACGCTGTAGACCATGTCGTCCCGGACATCGTGGGTGCGATCGATACGACGCTGTCGGGTCTCACAGGCCCTGTCGCCGACCTTGGATCGGTGCTTTCAGCGCATGCGACCTCCGGCGGAAGTGGATCCTCGGATATTTTGCACACCGCGATGAGCGATCTCGGAATCTCTTCGTCGGGATCGCTTTCGTTCGGAACGGAGGCGCCGGACTCAACTTCTCACACCGATGGTACATCGGCATCCGGTTATTCGCAGTTCAATCTGGCCGTGCAGGATGCCGCGACAACGGTCGCCGCACCGGCTCCGACCGATACCGGAGGCATTACCACCATCATCTCCTCTGCGCTGGGTATCGGGCATCACGCGACATCCGACGCGGGCACGTCCGATCATTCTAACGATACACAGCCGACGCATATTCCCCTGGTCGATGATCCGACATCGAATCTCCATCACGGCTTGTTCGGTTGAGCATGTAGGAACCACAGCGCAACGCCCGGACAGGGGACGGTCCTATGAGCAATACGCAATCGGCGTCCGAATCCCGCGACGTCGTGGCGAGCGAGCCGGAAAGCTTCGGCGAACAGCCGAGCGAAGCCGCCCGCGAAGATCGCGACGACGGCAGCATCCCCGGAGCACCCGGTGAGCACCCCGCCTTGCGGCGACTTTCGCAAATCCAGCGCGACCTGAGCCAGTCGTTCAAGAAGGCATCTGTGGCGCACACGCAGCACTCGTCTCAGTCCGATCGTGTCGTCGACCCTTTGGCGCTTTGGCGCTCGACCGCAAGAAAGACGTTCGTGGTGGTCGGTCTGTTCTCGCTCTTCGTCAATGTGCTGATGTTGACGATGCCGATCTATCTGTTCCAGATTTCTGATCGTGTCTTGACGAGCCGCAGCCTCGATACGCTCATGATGCTGTCGGGTTTGGCGCTTGGCCTTTTGGCGACGATGTCGATGCTCGACATCCTGCGTCGACAAATCCTCGGTAGGCTGGCGGCCTCGATGGAGGTGATCCTCGGGGGGCCAATTCTCGCTGGTATCGTCATGTCGGCACCCGCGGGTGAAGGCGGCAACGTTCAGGCTCTGCGTGCCCTGCATCAGGTCAGGAGCTTCCTCTCGAGCCCTGCCATGCTTCTGCTGTTCGATGCGCCACTGTCCCCATTCTATTTTGGCGTCATCTTTCTCATTCATCCCCAGCTTGGCGCGATCGTATTGACTGCCGGCCTCGTCCTTTTTGCCATTGCGGTTCTCAATCAGACGGCGACAGCCGGGCCGCTCGGCAAGGCGGGGGCCTTTGCGTCGAAGGCGGACGCACATGCAGAATCGCTCGCGCGGAATGCCCAGGTGATCAACGCGATGGGCATGCTCAACGAAAGCATCTTGCATTGGGGCCGCGAGCAGGCGCAGGCGCTATCACTTCAGATCAACGCTCATGACAAGAACTTCTGGATCAGCGGCGCGTCGAAATTTGCGCGTCTTGTGACGCAGATTGCCATTCTCGGCTGGGGTGCCCACCTCGCGCTGGGCGGCGAGCTGACCGGCGGCATGATGATCGCGGCATCGATCATCGGCGGCCGAGCGTTGCAACCGCTCGAAGGCATGATCGAGGGATGGCGGTCGCTGGTGCAGACACGCGGTTCCTATGCACGGGTTCGTGCGACCCTTGAAGGACTTCAAAAGGAGAAATCCAAGCTCCGTCTTCCGCGGCCCGCAGGCAAGCTCACCGTTGAACGGTTGCTCTATATTCCGCAAGGGACGCGGGAGCCGGTTCTGAATGGCATCAGTTTCCAGGTGAACCCTGGAGAATCACTCGCGATCGTCGGTCCATCTGGGTCCGGCAAGTCGACGCTCGCACGTGTTCTCGTCGGCTGTCTATTCCCGACGGCAGGCCGCGTGTGCCTCGATGGTACCGAGCTCCGCAATTGGGATCGCCGCCAGTTTGGAGAGTTTACGGGCTATCTCCCGCAGGAGGTGGAGCTATTTCCGGGATCGATCAAGGAGAACATCTGCAGGCTCCGCACTGATCTCCCGGATAAGGAAATCTACGACGCCGCCGGCGTCGCCGGCGTTCATGAAATGGTGTGCCAACTCGCTGCCGGCTACGAGACCGTTCTCGACCGTAATGGAGCGCCGCTGTCCGGCGGACAGAAGCAGCGCATCGCTCTCGCACGCGCTTTCTTCGGCGCCCCGTCGCTGATCGTTCTCGACGAACCGAATTCCAACCTCGATGCAGTCGGCGAGCAGGCCCTGGCCGAAGCGATGAAGAAGGCCAAGGAACGCGGCGTCACGATCGTTCTCATTACGCAGCGTCCGGCGCTCCTGAACTCGGTCGACAAAGTTCTGATTTTGCGCTCAGGACGCCTTGAAGGCTTCGGCGCGCCGCGAGACGTGCTGCATCGCCTCGTCCGCCACGCAACGGCGGCAGGAGCATCGGGAACGTGACGCGAAAAGCATTCTGAAAGAAACAGAATTGGCCAAATGAGATTGCAGGGAGAAGGCACGTGTTTCTCGGTTGTCCCGGACTCGATCAATGGCACATGGGGGTGCCTCGCAGTTCGCGCATTCCAAGTTTTTTGGGGCTTGGCATTGTAGGCGTCTGCGCATTGGGGTTTGGCGCTTGGGCCGCGACGGCGCCGCTTGATGGCGCCGTCGTAACGACCGGCACGTTCGTCGCCGCCGGGCAGAACAAGTTGATCCAGCATTTGGAAGGCGGGATCGTAAGCTCCGTCAACGTCAAGGAGGGCGATCTTGTCAACGCCGGACAAGTCCTCGTTCGCCTGGATCCGACCGCCGCGGTCGCGAAGCTGCGCATGTTGACGTTGCGTAAATATCGCTTGATCACGACTCAGGCGCGGCTCGAAGCTGAGCTTGCGAGTAAGGCGACGTTCACCCTGCCGCCGGGTGTCGATCTCGATCCGAAGGATCCCGACATCAAGACCATCTTGATCCGCCAGCAGCTCGAGCTGGACGCGCGCCGGAACAAAGCGTCCGCGGAAGAAGCGGTGCTGAGAAAAGAAATTGCCGGTCTGCAGGAAAGCATTTCTGGCTACGAGTCTCAGATCTCTGCAACCCGAACCCGGCTCGGAATTTTCAACGAGGAGCTGAAAGACAAGAACGCACTGCTGAGCAGGGATCTCATCCGCAGAACGGAGGTCTTTTCTGTCCAGCGCGACGAAGCAGCTCTGAACGGCGAGCTGGGCGAACTGATCGGACGCGTCGCCGATAGCCGCCAGCAGGTTGCGCGTGCCGAGCAGCAGATCGCATCCATTCGCTCGACCGCGACGCAGAAAGCCGTCGAAGAGCTGCGCCAGACGGAATCGGATCTCGACGACGTTACGGAGCAGATCAGAGCTGAGAATGATATCGTCCAGCGCACCGACATAAAGGCGCCCGTCCGCGGTATCGTGGTGAAGCTCAACCAGCATACGCAGGGCGGCGTCGTCGCGGCCGGCAGCACCATTCTCGAACTCCTTCCCGTCAACGACGATCTTATCATAGAAGGGCGTGTGAGTCCGGATCAGGTGGTCCACGTGAAGGAAGGCCAGCCCGCGATCGTCCGGCTCTCGGCCCTCAATCAGCGTGTAACGCCGATGGTTGACGGACACGTCATCTATCTTTCCGCCGATACGATTTCGGATCGGCCCGACGTCACGACCCGGACACCGTCTATGGATCGCGGCTCGTTCATCGTCCGCGTCAAGCTCGATGAAAAAGACGCGGCGAAGAAGATTCCGAATTTCAAGCCGACGCCGGGCATGCCGGCGGATCTCTACATTCGGACCGGTGAACGAACGTTCTTCAATTATCTGATGGAGCCCGTCACGGAGAGCTTCTCACGCGCCTTCCGCGAAAAATGATCATGTGCCGATGCCAGCAGGCGGCGGAAGAAAACTTTCGCCGCACATCTGCCCCAGGTGCAGATGTCAGCGGTGACCGCGCTCGCCTCGAACGCAGAAAATAGCCAGTGGGAATTGTCTAGACGTTGATGAGCTGCTGAGCGACGACCTTCGCAACCGCTTGGGTCGTCGTCGTGCAATTGAGCTTCTCCCGCGCGGAGTTAAGGTGAAACCGCACGGTCCGCTCACTAATTCCAAGAATGACGCTCGCCTCCCAAGCGGATTTTCCGGCGGCGACCCATCTTAGACAATCGAGCTCTCGCGCCGAGACGACCAACGCGTCCGAGGTATCAATGCCGTTACGGCGCAGCATGTGGCTGTGAAAATAGTCGCCGAGGATCTTGAGCTCCGCGAGAGACGGCGGATCATCGAACTCCGGCTCGCTTGGCATTGAATCGCGGGAAAAACCCAGGATCGCTGTTTCATTTCCGCGGGCCGTAAGGCACATTGCCGATGTCAGAACCTCTCCCCCGTCGGCCGCAAGGCCCATGCCGAAGCTGGACGGTTGAGGTGACTCGTCGGCTTGGAACCGTGCAAGCTTGAAGATGTCCAAATCGGCCAACTTTTCTGCGCCGATCGGCTTTGGTGTAATGGCCTGACTGGCATAATCGCCACTGAAAGCACAGTGCACGAACGCACCGTTCGATTGCCGAGGAATATTGGCGCAGAAATAATAGAGATTAGATAATTGGTAAATGGGTCGCGTGGCCGCCAAAAAGGCGATGCCTTTTTCTCGCTCGACGATCGTCGTGCGGTCCTCAATGATCCGAGCCAGTGCGCCTCTCAACATGGCCAAAAAAATTCCTGCAAATAATGTAGAGATTAGTCGTGCAACATGGAAATAGCGTGTGAGACGTCTCTACATTTTTAAATAAAATTATTCGCCGTTAGCACCTCTGCAAAGGAGCGGGTTCACGCCCGCCTCCCTGTCTGATACGACAATTACAGACGGCGGGCGTTCCAGGTAGAGTATCGAACATGGAACACAAACCATCATACGTCCGCATCTCCGATCTGCTTAAGATGGCTAGGTCCGATGGCGCTGCGCCATTGGGAGAAAGCGATCATGCTGCCGGCCTCATCGAGCAGACGTTTCATGCGATCGAGGCGCTGACGCTCGAAGAGCGCGAAGAACTGCTGCGGCGCCTGACGGGCTGGATGCTTGTCGAGAAATTCGGAGCCGAAAGCCAAAGTGCGCTCGCCGGGTTGCAGAAGTTCTGCATCGCCGAATGTCTCTTCGATAATCCGAGCTGGAATCCGCCGTCGGACATGATTTTGCCAAGGCCTGATCCGACTTCCGGCTGAACGAGCGGACATTTCGATTGATCCGCTCGAGCTTTCACAAGAAAGCACAGAGTTCCGCGCGTTATGCCGCGTTGGCAGGAAACGTGTCGTCCGAGTTGGCAACAGCAAATGCTGCCGCCGATAGGCTTGTCAGATAGAGCGTGGAGATCTGCCCCGATTGAAAGAGGGCATCAACCTGTTCGGCTTCTGCCATCATTTCCGCAATCTCATCGCGCGAGAGGTCGGAATAGATTTCGGCCGGTTTGATCTCTGAAACGGCTTCACGCATGACGCACTAAATCCCCATGTTTCGAATAAGCGCCGGCATCTGCGTTTTCGCATTTTGATAACAGGCACGTCCGAACGGTTATGGACGTCATTTCCTAAAAAATGCGGAGTTTCAAAGAGCCGACTGTCATCCTGCTTAAAATAGCGTTACCCCTGCGTCGTATTGGGGCAAATGAGGGTGCCATATTCGAAGGGCAAGAGCCAAGCGCATCTTGGCCGCAATCCGATCAGAGTTTCTGCGCTAGCTGTTTTTCGAGACGGTCAAGGAATTCCGATTGGCTCTTTAAAATTTTTAAACGGGCAGAATGGAGGTCGAACCAAGCCGCCCGATCGATTTCGGGAAAGTGCGCCGTTCGCCCTGAGCGTGGCGGCCATTCGATCGTGAAAGTATTGCTGACGAGCGTGACGGGATCCCACTCCTCTTCGGCGGCCCAAGCATAAACGTGCTTGCCTCCCGCCTGCCGGAGAGAGCCAAGGGAAAGCGCTTGACCCTGCACCACATACCCCGTCTCCTCCGCGAATTCGCGGATCGCTGCCTCGTAAGGATCTTCCCCGTCGTGAATCTCGCCCTTGGGCACGGTCCACGCGCCATCATCCTTGTTCCGCCAATAGGGTCCGCCAGGATGTGCGAGAAGCACCTCAAGACCCTTCCGGCGGCGGTATAAGAGCAGGCCTGCGCTTGCCGCGGTTTTCACGGCCGAGCTTTCGACGTAAATGGAATGCCCATGTCGCCTCCCAAAACGCCCCTCCTTACCGTCGATTGCGTCGTTGTCGATCCCGGCCGCGGCGTGCTTATGGTTCGGCGAAAAAATTCGCCGTTCAAGGGGGAACTCGCCTTGCCAGGTGGATTCGTCGACATTGGTGAAACCGTGGAGGAGGCCGCAAAACGCGAGCTGATGGAAGAGACAGGACTGGAAGCGACGAACCTTACGCTTGTCGGTGTTTATTCAAAGCCTGACCGAGATCCCCGGGGACACACGTGCTCCGTTGCATTTCTAGCCGACGTCAGGAACAAAGACGCCAAAGCAGGTGACGACGCCGCAGCCGTCGCCTGGGTCAAGGATCTCGGCGGCGTTGCGATCGCCTTTGATCACAGAGACATTATCACGGACGCTCTGAACCTTATCCGATGATGTGAGAGCCAATGGAATTCAAGGATTACTACAAGCTCCTGGGCGTCGAGCGTGACGCGACCCAGGACGACATAAAGAAGGCGTATCGTCAGCTCGCGCGGAAATTCCATCCTGACATCAACAAGGAGCCCGGCGCCGAAGCGAAATTCAAGGAAATTGGCGAGGCCTACGAGGCTTTGGGTGATCCGGAAAAACGCGCGGCCTACGATCAACTCGGTAAAGACTGGAAAGCTGGCCAGGAATTCAGGCCGCCGCCGAACTGGGATGCGGGGTTTGAATATTCCGGAAAGCCGGGCGGCACCGACTTTAGCGACTTCTTCAGCAGCATCTTTGGCTCTGCCCGGGCCGAGCGGGCGGGTCGCGCAGGGCGCGCGCACACGACATTCCACATGCGCGGCGAGGATCATCACGCGACCATCGTTATCGATTTACACGATGCATTGAATGGCGCCACGCGAACGATCACCCTTCGCATGCCGGAATTGGACGATGACGGACATGTTCTCGTCCGCGACAAGAACCTGACCGTCCAAATTCCGAAGGGCGTCACCGAAGGGCAAAGCATTCGCCTCAAAGGGCAGGGTTCTCCGGGGATGGGGGATGCACCCGCTGGCGATCTCTATCTGGAGATCCGCTTCAAACCGGATTCGCTATACAGGGTCGAAGGCAAGAATTTGTATCTCGACCTACCGGTTGCGCCTTGGGAGGCCGCACTCGGCGCAAGCGTGAAAATGCCGACACCGCTTGGGCCGATAATGCTCAAGGTGCCGGCCGGGTCCGCCAATGGCCGCGAGTTGCGCGTCAGGGGACGCGGAATTCCCGCGTCGCCACCGGGGGATCTCTACGCAGTCTTGAAAATCGTGTGGCCGCCCGCGACCGACGAGAAAGCTCGAAAGTTCTACGAAGAGATGGCGAAGGAACTGGCGTTCGATCCGCGCGCCGGACTTGGTGTCTAAGCCTTGGAGTTTAAACAATGACCGATGAAACGATCGGCGCGATCCCCGCCGAGACGATCGGAACCGACCCCATCTACTCGCTCGAGGAACTCAGCACGGCCTGCGGCGTCCAGACGGCTTGGGTCGTGGAACTCGTCGAGCACGGCATCATCGAGCCGCATGGACGTTCCGCCTCCGAGTGGCGCTTCTCGAGCTTGAGCGTCGTCCGGCTCGCAAAAGCAAAACGTTTTGACCGCGATCTCGGTATAAACCCGGCTGGCATCGCCCTGGTTTTGGATCTTCTGGGCGAGATTGATCGACTCCGGGCGCGGTTGAACGTTCTGAAAGATCCGAGAGTGACGAGCACGGATCGTCCCGGCGAGCACGGGACGTGAGCTGAGCCGAACGGCAAAATCGAAATGCAAGGAAAACATATCATCGCAGTCGGTCACGCTGCGCTCGATTACGTCTATCGGATCGATGCCTTTCCATCATCCCCGACGAAGTTGCGAGCCCTTGATCACGTTGCGAGCGGCGGGGGGATGGCGGCAAATGCGGCTGCCGCGATCGCGCGACTTGGCGGGCACGTTTCGCTTTGGGCACGAATTGGCGATGACGCGTCCGGCGGTATGATCCGCCATCAGCTCCGAGAGGCCGGCGTTGGCATCAGTCATGTTCGCGCGTGCACCGGACTACCGTCGGCAACCGCGGCTGTCATTGTCGATCGTCGCGGCGAACGCCTCGTTATCAGCGAGGATGATCATGAATTTCCCCTCGCCGCTGATTGGCTTCCCGTAACTGAAGTCGAGGCTGCGAGCGTTGTCCTGAGCGATTTGACGTGGCTGGAAGGCACGGTTGCCGCCTTCACCGCTGCGCGAGCTCATGCGGTGCCGACGGTTCTCGACGTCGATTTGAATAGCGGTCAGCTCCTCAAGAGGGTCATTGGCTTGGCGGACTACGCGATCTTCTCGGCTCCGGCTTTGAAAGCGTTCGTGGGAGGCGGGAGCGAAGAAGAGCGCCTCGCCCACGTTGTCCGTCTCGGGGTCCGGCATGCCGGCGTGACGCTGGGCGAGCGCGGGTATCACTGGGCCGCGGCAAACGGAGAACACGGCCGGCAAGCGGCATTTCCCGTCGAGGTCATCGATACGACCGGTGCGGGTGATGCTTTCCATGGCGCCTTCGCCTGGGCCATAGCCCAGGGTTGGAATGATCGAGAGAGCGCCCGAGTGGCTGCCGCCGTTTCGGCAATGAGCTGCACCGGACTGGGGGCGAGAGGCGCACTTCCGACGCGCGAGCAGCTGCAGAAATTCCTGGCCTGAACGCGAGCCAGAGCGTGAGGACAGATGGAATGCGGATTCGCGTTCAGGTGTCCGAAAGTCCTACGCAGGTGGCGTCCTGCTGCGTCGCGGCATGTGCACTGCGAAATATATTCTGAATCACATCTGTCAGCTGCGCTGGAAAAATATCGGCGCAACGTGGTGAGCACATTGAAGAAATAGCGATCGCTGCACTTCAATGCTCGTCCGCAAATGATTTTTGCGTTGCAAGCTAAACCTCGCAATAATTAGCGAATTCGAACACTCGTGATTGGCTTTTTGGCGAATATCAGAGTTACCTCTTCGGATAACAAGAAGAGGAAATGCAATGCCCGATTCAGCATACACGATGATCTTTGCCGTCGAAGGGCTTCTCATTTTGGGAGCTGTAGGAACTGGGCTGCTGCTCTTCTTCACAAGCCGCAGCCATCGCGCCGATCGAAAATTGACGAGCCGAAGCGAATAGGCATCGGTCGATCCCAAGGGAATCTTTCTTTCAAGGGCGCCGATAGTGCAATCGGCGCCCGAATGCTGTTTGCGTCATGGACGCATCGTCGAGCGTTTCGAACGATCAAATCCGACATTAATTCTTGTCTGCCGGACGCTGCCGGGGGCGTCCGGGATCGCCCGATTTCTGCTGCTCTAACGAGACGTGGCCGCAATCTGCCATCCCTTAAAATGATGCCAGTCATACGTTGGGATAAGTAGCTGCGAAAATCGCGCGGCCTATATGCGTGCTGCGGCTGAATTAGCGCCGCCCGCAAAAGGGGCCGCCGGCGAAAAAAGACAAATGGAGAAGTCAGATGAAGACCGCAATCTTGGCAGCGATGCTGCTCCTCACGGGTGCCTCTGGTGCTTTCGCTGCACCTTATAGCTGCACCGGCGATTACAAGACGTCAGGCGCTGCCTGCCAGGTGAAATAAATTAAGATCGAGAATGTTCACTCAAAGAGGGGTGCGCTCTACGGCGCCCCTTTTTTTGTTTCCGTTTTTCCGCGCAATCGCATCTCGCATCCTGTGACTCATCAATCGTTTCCGTTAGCGAACTCCACTATTCGACAACCGATCGAATGAAGCTATTAAAACCATACGCACTTTGCGTTGGATGGAAAAAGCGACCAGTCCCACCTCCTTGTCATGCTTCCCGAACGAGACGCCTCGTCTCGCGATGGGAAAAGGCAAGGAGAAGAAAAATGCGGAAAGCCCTGCTCGCGCTTTCGACAATCATCCTGCTGTCGGAAGCAACAGCCGCAATCGCGGCACCCCTATGCAACGGAGATTTCCGGTACACGCGTGGCAGCTGGATTGCGGATCCGAGCTGTGCACGCAACACCGCACAATCCATCAGCACATCACAGAATGCGCGCATCATCCCCGATCGCATTGGCGCGCACCAGGAGAGCCGTGACGAGTTTTGCCGTTGGCACAATGATATCCAGTCGGATGTCTATTGCGCGCCATACAAGGATTGAGTTGTCAGCACGAAAATTCGCATAGGAGCGTGCAGAACGCGCCCGGAACGAGGATTGGTCTCTTAATTCATTTTTAATTGGGGCCAATTTAATTTGGCCGGATTAAGTATTATGAAACCGCTATTTTTCCTCTGACGTATTGATTTTGTAAATCTTGGAACTGGGGCCTCGCTGCATGGGCATCGCTCAAATATGCGAGGCCCCCCTTTCTGGAACAGCTTACATTAATTGAAGCGCGATCTATTCGCGTACGGGTCGACGCCGCTCATGGAACCAGGGTCGATAATCTTCCATTTTGGCGTGCTGTCCCGCGGATGCGTGCTTCTTGCACGTCGAAGCTTCGTCGCTATTTGGAGCAGCACCCCACCTCACCTCGACGCAGTCGTTGACATTGTAGGCCATCTCCAGGTCGCGGGACCGGTCAATGACGTCCTTGAGTGTCAACGTCCATTGTGAGCCGTCGCTGCGCGTGTAGGAAAATTTGCGCTCGAGAATCTCGGACGCGAGCGTATTTTGCAGTTCGGCTTTAACGTCGGCGACGCTTTTGTCTTTCGGCATGGCATAGCGATTCGCGCGGCGCGCGACGCGATCGGGGAATTTGCGGACGACGTCGATTGCGATGAGCAGCCGTAGATCCCGAGAGGGTGTCGCGAAATCTTCCCAAGCCCCCGTCGTCTCGAAGATTGCAGGGCCGGCAGGAATCGCGACCTCCGCGCCGTTGCCGCTCTGATATTTTCGTCCGTTCTCGACAGACGTAACGCGCGTCTTCACCTGCTCTTCAAGCGCCGTGATGGTCTCCTTCATCGCGCGAAGCGGATCGAGCGGATCGGGAGACATGACATCATCCATGCGATCATAAAAGTCTTCTACATCAAGCTTCGACTGCTCGAGAGAGAAATCCCCGTAATCGGGATCTTTCGAGATCTCTGCATTGGTCAGGCGCCGCAACGTGCCATTCTTATCGGCGATGATCGGGCGGAAGCGTTTGAAACCAGGGCTACCGAACGACGGATTCTGCGCGAACAGGAAATTGCCGCGCCAGAAGCGCTTTCGTGCGACGGTGCCGTCCGGCTGCCCATCGACAGCAAGGAATACGCCGGCCGCGTCGTTGGTCTGCGCAATGCGCTTCACCAACACAAGAACGTGGCCGTAAGGATCAGCATAGATCGTACCGGGTCGCAGCGTTTCTGCGCTCAGCGGCACGGGATAATAATCGGTATTGTTGTCGTTGGCCGCCGTACGGCCGGAACCCGAATGGACGGCATTCGCAACTGTCGTCCGCACGTAGTAGCCGAAGCGCGGAACAAGACCCTGCGAGCGCGAGGATCGGGGATCCGACGTTTCCGTTGCGGCGGTCTGAAAGACATCGAACAGCGAATTGCTCGCGCTTTTGGTCGGTTTCTGGCTCGCGGTAGCTTGCGCTGGTTCCTCCTTTTGGATGTTGAACCATTGCGGACAACGCGCAGCCTTGCCACCGCCGCCGCGCGAACATTTCGAATAGCCGAACGGCAAGCCGAGCTTGAATGCGAAATAAGCTCGAAGAAAATAGGGAAGGTCGGCGCAGTCGGGCTGCAGGATGAGCTTCTTCTCGTCTTCGCGAAGCCCCATGTAGTTGAAGAGCATGTTGCGCGATTGATCGCGCAGGACTTCGTGCAACGCCTTCCAGGAAGGCGCCGCTTCGATCGGATCGTCGAAGAGTTTTTCGATCCATGCCGAATAGAGGTTTTCGGTTTCGCGGTTCCAGGCCGCGCGGATGGGCCAGACACTCTTATTGGTCGCGCCGGGCGCGGCGCCAGCCGTTTTTGTGACCTTGAACTCGCGTTTCACGATCGCGCAAGCCGCATCGGCTCCGTTACGTTTGAGCGTCGCAACCCAAGTTCCGACGGCCGGCGATGACACTTCCGCGAACCAGAAATAAGGTGGACCGCCGTGACGTTCACGCGAGGTGGCAGCGACCGCGCCGTCCGGAGCCGTGAGCGTGATCTCGCCGTCGAGCGGCTTTTCTGCGGTAAAGAAGACCCGCAACGGGGCGCCGATCCAAGGCGACATCGGTGAAGCGAGCACCGCGAGCCCAGCCTCCGCTTCGCACATCGAGGCGGCGCTTTGCGCGTGGGTTGGCGTCGTCGAAACGACGAACGAAAGAAGCGCGGCTGCTGCCAGCGAAATTGCCGGCGCGAGCCCGGACGAACAGCGTTGGGGAAACAATCGACCCCCCTTTTTTGACTACTCCCTGTATTGAGAACAATACGATGAGAGGCTTGCCCAAACGATGGCAGAGCCGCCTCCTTTTAGGGATCCAGGGAAAAAACCGGCCGAAATGCGCTTTTTAACCAATCAATCGTCGGAGTAGCGCTGCTCTTTCCAAGGGTCGGCGCGGTTGTGATAGCCGTTCACCTCCCAAAAGCCGCTCCGGTCTTGTTCGACAAACTCGATGCGTCTCAGCCATTTTGCACTCTTCCAGAAGTAGAGATGCGGCACGACCAGACGAACCGGACCGCCGTGCTCTCGCGTCAACGGCTTTCCCTCCCAGCTGTGTGCCACGATGGCGTCCTCGGACGCGAAGTCGTCGAGAGTGATATTTGTCGTATAGCGATCGTAGCTGTGGAGGATGACGAAATGCGCCACGGGGGTCGGCATGACAAGATCCAGTAGATCCTGCGTCGCGACGCCGGTCCAGCGATTATCGTAGCGCGACCAAGTCGTGACGCAGTGGATGTCCGATACCTTGCCGCTTTGCGGCTCACTTTGAAAACGCGCCCAATCGAGCGTAACGGGATTTTCGACCGCGCCATCGATGACGAGTTGCCATTTATCGAGCGTGATCTCCGGCTGTTCGCCGAGATCGAGAACTGGCCAGTCTCGCACGAGGTGTTGACCGGGTGGCAGGCGGTCGGATTGAGGTCGCGCCGTGCGTCCCGTCAGGAAGCGGCCCTCGCGGGCCCAACGTTGTTTGGTTCGGGTGAGTTTGCTCGCTTCTGGAAGATCATCGCGGCTGTCGGTCGGCACGGCTCGGTTCTCCATACGCGATATGCGTTTCGAACGCGAGCATAGCCCCGTCCTCCGTCGTCTCGTCAATGAGGCGTATCGAGCTTGGCGGCTTTGCTTGATCGCGGCGAAGGCGTTGGCAGTTCGTTAGCCAAACAGTGACTCGATCCATGATCGCGGAAGCTGTTCCAAGCGATAGACGAGCCCCGGCTTCAAAATGAACTCTCCGGTTTGAAGCGCATCGAGATCAAAGTCTCCATTCCACTGCCGTGGCGCTATGCCGGCGAAGAGATATCGCCGCCCGAAGTCATCGACGACCGACGCCGGGATGTCTCGATTTGCATAAAGGCCGACTGAAGGTCCGATGGGCCTCGCATCATGGAGCAAGAAATATTCGAGGTGCCGGATACGGTTGGATCCTGCAAACGACATGCTGTCCTTCCCAAACACGGTCGGCTTATTCGCCGTTGTCTTGTTTCACGCCGCCTTCGGACGGCGGTGGCGTTTCTCCTTCGACTGCTGGCGCACCATCTGCGTTCACATTCAAAACGGTCTTCACACGGTGCGAGATCCGTGGCGGACGGAAAAGGATGCGCGCTATGGCGTCGAACATCGTTCCGGTCTCATTAGGCCTTTCGGCCGTAGGCTCCGCACTTCGTCCGCTCAACGTGGTTCTGCCGCCTTCTGAATTGGCATGACTTCCGTCTTCGCGCGCTTCGGTGAGCCGGCAAAATCCGGCGGACGTCTCGACGATCCTCTAAGTGCTTTCGGAATCACGCCCTGGAATCCGACGACGGGCGTCAGCATCGCGCTGGTCCTGCCCTTCGGTATCCCGGGCGCGGTGGCAACGATCGTCATCGCCAGCCGTGACGCTGTGGTATCAGCTCGGCGACAGCACCTACCAGCAGGGCATCTACGGGGTGTTCTGTGGTTCGCGGTCGGTATTCTGTATTTCGCGGTGATCGGACGCCACAAGCTCATCATCTCGCCTGAGGAAGAGTTTGCGCTGTCGAAGCGACAGGCGGAATACAAGACACACTGATGGCTTCTGAGCACAAAATAGCGTCGCGCCGCTCCATCCGAGGGGCACGATTTGCATTTCTCACGATTACGGGCTCAAATCCCGCCAGCTCTTACTTCGAGAGACCGCGTCATGGAACCGGCGTCGAAGCGGCGTCGCGTCGGCAATGCGCGGCCGGTAGGTGGTCGATGCCGTCCTGGGGTCGGGCAGGGCTATCCCGGCTCCTAGCCCCGCAAGCTGAGCGGTGCCGAACGCCGTGCGTTCATCGAAATCCGCGACGATGACATCGCGGCCGATCATGTCGGCAAGGAACTGCGCGAAGTACCGGCTACGGGCGAGGCCTCCATCGATTGCAATCGATCCCCCGATGGGCACGTGCCCGTGCATTGCGTCGACCACGTCGGCGGCACTGAGCGCGATGCCCTCGAGCAGCGCTTGGCGCAGGTCGGCCTGCGTCGTTGCGGCCGACATGCCAATGAAAATGGAAGCCGCCGTGCGATCCCAATGCGGGCATGCGAGGCCCGATAGCGCCGGAACGAAAACGACGCCACGCTCGATCGCGGGCGCCGTATCGAACCACTCGAGATCTTTCTCGAGGTCTGAAATAAGTCCGAGACGCCGCGCCCATTCGACAGCTGAGCCCGCATCG
The DNA here is from genome assembly GCA_018242215.1 of Pseudomonadota bacterium. Taxonomy (GTDB): domain Bacteria; phylum Pseudomonadota; class Alphaproteobacteria; order Rhizobiales; family Hyphomicrobiaceae; genus Hyphomicrobium_B. The sequence goes on along the minus strand of JAFECG010000020.1, from coordinate 121,508 downwards.
TAGACGCCGCCGTCGACGGCATACGTCAGCTTGCCGTCGATCGCCCAAGCGACCGTCGGAAGCAAACCTTTGTCTGGCGCCCGTGCGATGTGTTCGCCCGTCACAGTCAACGCGAACGCCCCGGTGCCAAATGTAATCTTGACGTCGCCGGGCTTCCGGCAGCCATGGCCGAAGAGAGCAGCCTGCTGATCGACGACGGAGGCTGTCACCGGCACGCCGTTGATGCGGCCGAAATCGGCAACAGTCGAACGAATCTCCGGTAGGCAAGCGATAGGGACGCCGAAGAGTTCGCAGAGGTCCGGATCCCATTGGCCAGTCTCGAGATTCATAAGCGACGTCCGCGATGCCGTAGTGACGTCGGTCGCGAACGTGCCGGCGAGGCGATCGAGAAAAAACGCGTCGGTCGTCCCGAGTCGCAATCGGCCCGCATCCAAAGCCGATTTTGCCGCCGGAATATGGTCGATGATCCAGGCAAGCTTTGACGCGGAAAAGTAGGCGTCGAGCGGCAGACCGGCACGCGATAGCGTCAACGAGGCCGCGCCATTCGCTTGCAATCGCGAGACGGCGTCGGCCGTCCGATTGTCCTGCCAGACGATGACCGGCGACAAAGCCTCGCCTGTTTGCGCATCCCATGCGAGGCAGCTTTCCCCCTGATTGTCGATGCCGATGGCATCCACCGCACCGGCGGCATCAAGGCAGCGTCGGATATTCGTCAGCAGCTCTTCCGGATCGTGTTCCACCCAGCCCGGATGCGGATGGATTTGCCGATGCGCGACAGCACAGGCGATGTCGAGAGCCCCGTCGGTATCCGCGACCAGCACGCGCGTCGATGTCGTTCCCTGATCGATCGCTGCTACACGCATTCCGCGTCGCTCCGAATTGTTTCGAAATCCGGTTCGTTCAAGCCAAACGTGATATCTTCTTTTGCTTCGGCAAATCCCGCGAGCGGCACCAGGATTCGCCGCTCCGGCGCTGACTTCAACGGCTGCTTCCCAATCTGCTTGCCGCCGGAATCCGCGATGAGTGCGCCTGACACCGATGCCTTGGCGCGCAATTGCAGGTGATCGAATCCGCCTCCTCCTGGAACGAGGCGCTGGGGGACGACATAGCGGATCCCTGTCCCAGGTCTCAACTGGATTGCGCCTCTAGGAGGGGGCAGCTGCCCGTCTAGATCGCGCGAAACGAATTCGCCGATGCGGCGTCCCTCACGCCATGACCATCCGGCTGTTTCGACCGGATGAAGGATATTTCCAGCGGCAAAGATGCGTGGCTCACTCGTGCGCGCAAACTGATCGATCGTTGGGCCGCCGGTGCCCTCGTCGATTTGGAGGCCCGCCGACCGCGCAAGTGCCGCCTCCGGCTGAAACCCTCCCGTAAAAAGCACGCCGTCGCAGGCAACGTCTTCAAGCGTTCCGTCAGCTGACAGCAGCGTAACCGCTTCGATGCGCGACTTTCCCACGATTGCAGCGAGATGGGTTTTGTATCGGACGGGCACGCCGAGCAGACGCGGAAGCGCCATCGATAGCCGCCTGACGGTAGGCCGATCACGGCTCTCGATCATGGCGACGGGATGCGCGCCGATTTTTCGGCACGTCAGCAAGCTCGAAAGAGCCACTAACTCTGTTCCGACGATCAAAGGTCGACGAAATGGCGCGAGATGCTGAAGATAGACATACTCCTGAAGCGCGCCGGTATTGAGAACGCCGATCGGCCTGTCTCCCGACACGAGTCGAGCCGACCGCGGCTTCTCGCGGGCGCCAGTCGCGAGGATCACACGCTTCGCAATGATGGTAAGCGGCCCGCGGCTGCTGGCGCACGTGACGATGATATCCTCGGCATAGTCGATCGCGACGACGGCACACCCGAGCATCAGCTCGACACCGCTGTTCACCGCCCGATCGATGAGACGCCGTGCATAAGCAGGCCCCGTCAGCACCCGACCGAATTCCCTGATGCCGAATGGTGGATGTCCGCAATGCCGGGGAATGCCGCCGGCCTGCAATTCGCGCTCGACCACAATAACGCTCGCGACTCCAATATTGCGCAATCGTGTCGCCGCTGAAAGTCCCGCCGGGCCGGCACCAACGACGAGCACGTCAGCGCTCCGAACGTCGAAGGGCGCCGACATCACGCTGCGTCTCCCACCGCAAGCGGCGACGCGAAGCGTCCTGCTGTCAGCGCCGCGATCTGCGCGTTGCAATAGAAGCCTTGACACCGGCCCATGCCGCATCGTGTCCGCCGCCTGAGGCCGCCGAAATCTCCCGCAGGTATGGGCCCTGATAAAGCTTGCTCGATCTCTCGCCGTGTTACCATTTCGCAATGACATACGATCTCGCCGTAGCCCGGTGCCTGCCAATCGCGGGGAAGGTACTCAGCGAGGTTTGGCACGTGCGGTGTGACCGGAGCAGCAATTGCCGTGTGCCGATTGCCCAGCTCTTCATAGAGCTTATAGACGTGACGCGCGATGCCGAGAGACGCCGTGAGGCCCGTCGAGCGGATGCCGCCGACAGTGATCCAGTTTCGATCGGGGTGCACGGAGATTCGATAAGGCTTTTCTTCGGTCGCGGGACGAAGCCCTGCATAGACAGCGGTAACATCCATGTGCGCCAGCGCCGGCACCATCTCCCCGGCCTTGGCGATCAGCATCCGCAGCGTTTCTTCTTCGACCGTCGCGCGTTCGCGATCCTCCTGTTCCTCGGCTGTCGGCCCGACAAGCAGATTTCCAAAAGCCGTCCGCGTCAGCACGACTCCCTTCGTGCGCTCGGAGGGAACCGGGAGGATGATCGTCTTGAGAAGTTTGGCTGCTGCCTTGTCGAAAACAACGAACTGGCCTTTGCGCGGGCGGATCTCGAACGATGCCGCGCCGAGAAGCCTCGCATCTAGGCGGTCTCCGTAGAGCCCGGCGCAGTTGATGACCGTTCGCGCCCGCAGTTCACCGCGCGATGTTTTAAGCGTCCATGCTTGGCCGTCGAAGTGTCCCGCGACGACTTCCGTTCTGAACGAAATCTCGGCGCCATGGGCTTTGGCCTGCAGCAAGTAAGCAAGGAACGGCGACCAGGGATCGATGACATGTTCTCCCGGCACCAGCAAAGCTTCGAGCGCGCACGTCGAGAGTTCTGGCTCGCGGGCACGGATTTCCGCGGCCGACAAGCGACGAACATTCCCGATGCCGTTTGTTCGCGCTTGCGCTTCGATCTGGTCGAGCGCCATACGCTCTGTCTCCGACCACGCAACCACCATTGCGCCGGTCTCGAGCAGAGGCAGATTGAAGCTTTCGCGGACGGCCAGATACTCTGCATAGCCAGCCTGCATGCAACTGAGTTCTACGCTGCCGGGCGGCGCATCGAAACCTGTGTGCAGGATCGCGCTGTTGCCCTTACTGGCGCCCGGGAGGAGATCAGCGCCACGCTCCAGAAGAATGACTCTCGCGCCTTCGAGCGTGAAGCGCCTCGCCATGGCTGAGCCCACGGCGCCGGCTCCAACGATGGCGACGTCTGCCATAGACATCGTTCCTGTCCTTTGCCATTCGGCACTGGCCTCGTCGAAACGGAAATGAAACGGCCGTGAACATGGAATGCTCGCGGCCGCCATTCTTTCTCGATTACGAGCTTTCGCCGACTGCCCGCTCGGCAGCCGCGATTTCAGCTTGCCGCTTTGCGATTTCGGCGCCGATCGGGGGACCTTTGAAGCGGCGGGATTCGAGACCGAACCACAGCACGATCAACAGCACGATCAGGCCGATCGCATAGTTGATCAGAATGTCGAACGGAGGCTGGATGCCCGCATACATCAGGACGAACGTTCCGGCCAGGACAAGCACCGCCATCGGCTTGGAAAATGCGCCAAGGCGGAAAGGCCCGAACTGCGTCCAAGATTTCCCTTCGGAAAAAAGCCCGGCCGCGATCGGCATCGCGTAGGAAACATAGAGGAACAACGCGCACCCTGCGGCGAGTGCCGCAAACGCCGGTGAATAGAGCGTTGCCGCGACCGAAAGGACCGCTGCGAGCCAGATTGCCGGTACCGGCGTCCGCCATTGCGGGCTGACTTGCCGCCACAGGCTAGAACCGGGCAGGCCGCCGTCACGGGCGAACGCATAGACCATGCGGGACGTCGAGGTGAGACCCGCCAATGCGCAGATGAAGTTCGCGAGCACGATGCAGATTGCGATCACATCTTTCAGAGCGGTAGGTGCTGGCAGGTTGTTGAACAAGTTGAACCAGGCGGCTGCGCCATCCTTCGCGGTCGTTGCGAGATCAGGGCTCGCAACGACGAACGAAACTGCCATCACGAAGCCGAACACCAACGACCAGAACACCGAATGGATCATGCCGCGAGGCACAGTACGCCGCGCATCGTTGGTTTCTTCGGAGGTGTGCGCCGAAGCATCGAAGCCGGTGATCGTATAGAGCGGGTAGAGCAAGCCGACCAAAAACGCGACCACCGCCGTGCGAGCGGCAGGCACATAGCCGCCACCGGCATCTCCGGTATTGTTCGAGAATGTGAAGGCGTGGGAATAGTTTCCGGCGCCCCAGACAAAGAACATGACGGTCAGCACCACGGCGACGACGAGGATCAGATAGCCCGAAAAGTCGGTCAGCAGCGTCGTCAGCCGAATGCCGAAGTGATTGACGAGCGCCTGCATGATCACGATCAGGCTAACCGCCGCTACCTGCACGTAATAGGCGTGGTCGTTGTTCGCGTTGACCTGATCGAGCGTCATGCCGGCCGGTAGCGGATCGGTCGACAAGGCAGTCCACGACGTAACGTCGACATGAAACACCCCGGCGACGACGAGGTCGCGAAACAATTGCCAGACGCCGACGTCGACGGAAGCGACAACGAATATGAGCCCGAGAAGATTTATCCACGCCGTGGCCCAGCCCCAGCCGCGACCCCCAAGGATTGACGACCAGTGATAGAGTGCGCCGGCCGTCGGATAGGCCGAAGCGATCTGGCCGAGACATGCAGCCACGAGCATCGCGAACAATCCGCCGACGATCCAACCGATCGTGGCCTGAAAGGCGCCGCCAGTCGCCATCGCAAGCGGGAACGATGTTATGCCACCCGCAAGGATGCAAATGATTGAAAATGAAATCGCGAAATTGGAGAACGCACCCATGCGACGCGCAAGTTCTTGCGCGTAGCCCATGGAATGCAGAACCTTGGTGTCTTCGTCGTGCATGGTGCTCAACCCCCAGTTGCGTATCGCAAGGAAACTGACCAAGAATTTGCCCAAACGGGCATGATAATTGTTTGCATGCTCCGATAGAATATCCGAACAGTCAATTGGAATGACCGAACGGGCAGGAATGATGCGCCCAAATATAAGACGCGAACGAATTGAGCAGGTCGTCCGGGAGCGCGAGCGCGTGACGGTTGACGCTCTCGCAGAACTCCTTGGAACGTCGAGGGAAACGATCCGGCGCGATCTGTCGGAGCTAGCCCAGCGGGGGCGCCTCCGGAAAATCCATGGAGGCGCGACAGTCGCGGAAACACGGCTCCCCGAACCCGATGTTGAAGGCCCTTTTCAGGGCCGTATTTCCGAAAATGCCGAAGCAAAACGGGCAATCGCCCGCTGCGCCATCCAGTTTTTTCAGCCCGGAGACACCTTGTTCGTCGATACCGGCACGACGACGCTCTGGTTTGCGGAGGAACTGGCAACCGCAAATGGCTTAACGGTCATCACGAACTCCGCGGCGATCGCTGCGTTCGCGGCCCGCGGATCATCGAGTTCGACATTTCTTATCGGTGGAGAGTATCGCGCCGACGGCACCGAAAACCTCGGCCCCCTTGCCGTTGAGCAGATTGGTCAGTTTCACGCCATCCATGCCGTTCTGGCTGTCGGATCGATAGAGACTGCTGGCGTTTTTGACTTCGACGTTCGGGAAGCCGATGTCGCGCGCGCGATGATTACGCAAGCGCGTTCCGTGACAGTCCTTGCTGATGCCTCGAAGTTCGGGCGGGGCGGCCTGATCAAGGTCGCATCTCTCGACGCCGTGGGCAGGATCGTAACGGAAGCCGCCCCGCCGGACGACATCGCCACCGCTCTGAAAGATGCAGGTACCGAAGTGGTTCGAGCAGCCTAGCTGCACCGCGCGGCAACGGTCGCGGCAAGCGACCGGCGCCGGAGCTTTCGCTCCGGCGGATCAAATTCTAGGCGTGGCAGATCGCCGTGGAATTATTCGATAAGGAATTCGTTCTGGAGCGGAAGATGGCGTTTCCAGAATGGCTGCTTGTCCGAATTCGTGAGCGAGGCCCAGAGCGACGTACCGGTTGGAAGAGTTTTGTCGAGCTTGACCGCAATGTCACGGTGATCGCCGGCTTCGAGCTTTACGCTTCCGACGACGTTGGTGCCGGGCTTGCCGCCTTCTGACCCGTAAATGACGAGATGTCCCGCCGATGGCATGTAAGCATAGGTGACCTTGATTTGATCGCCTTTTGCCTTCTGATTGAAGACGATGACCGAAGGCGGCGTCTGCGACATAGCCGATTCAGAATTTTCGACGACGGCATAAGCGGAGATCGGCAAGCCGAAGAGGATGAACGACGCTGCAGCGATACCGTGGCTGATTTTCCGACGAGTCATATCCGGGTCTCCTTTTGAGGAAGAACTTCACATGGGCCGATCCGGAAGGTTGGCTGCGCCCGTCGACGTGCTTCGCAAGCCCGCTTCAAGACCATGCGACACTGAAGTATGTCTTCGACGGGCGTGAGGAAGGGAAGCTCTGCAACACGGATCTTCAAATTTTCATGAGCGCGATTGCTCTGATGGCGAGGCAGCTTTGATTCACATCATGTTTTGAGGTCCGGGCCTCTGCTTGATCGGAAGAAAACGTTAAGCATGAGGCGCGAGTTGGAATGACTAGTGACTGGATAGAGATCACGAAAAGCGTCACGGCTTCCCTCAGAGAATTGCGTGGGGGCGCCCCTGAGGTGATGAAGGGCTTCGCAAGCATCGCGCAAGGTGCGCTGAAGGCAAATGCTCTCGATACGAAGACGAAAGAACTGATCGCGCTCGCCATCGGCGTCGCGGTAAGATGTGACGATTGCATTGCCTTTCACGCAAAAGCGGCCGTCGCACAAGGCGCAACGGATGCCGAGATCTGCGAGGCCCTGGGCATGGCGATCTACATGGGGGCGGGGCCTTCCGTCATGTACGCGGCACACGCGGTCGACGCGGTACGCCAGTTCTCAAAGGAAAAGGCAGCTTCCGGGCAGGCTTGACGCTGTTTGAGTCCGGGGTTGTAATAAAGAGCGTTTGGCCCTATTCTAGTTGGGATCGAGCTTCGCTGAAACGACTTGGCCTCGCCGCGAAGTGCGCGCCTGACCGACGACCTTCCAAAAAACTCGAGTGAATTGGTCTCAATTTTTGGGCCCAGACGCGCACATCTAATCTAATCGAGGAACTATCTCTATGCAGACAGGAACCGTGAAATGGTTCAACAGCCAAAAGGGTTTTGGCTTCATTCAGCCGGATGAGGGCGGAAACGATGTTTTCGTTCACATCAGCGCGGTAGAGCGCGCCGGTTTGCCGGGCCTGAACGAAGGCCAGAAGGTGTCTTTCGACATCGTTGCAGATCGTCGCAGCGGCAAGTCTTCTGCCGACAACCTGCGCGCTGCTTGATCGCAAAAAAGCGGTTAAGCTCGACTATACTATATCGGCGATGAGCTGATCGAAGAGACCCGCGACTGTCCAAACAGACGCGGGTTTTTCATTGCAAAGAAGTTTTGGAAGGAGGCGAGCCTTGGCGATGATGCCGAAGAATTTGTCTACGCCGGCGGCCGTTAAGGCGCGCCGAGCCCAGGAAGCCTCACAAGCAATGAAGGATTACGAGGCCGAACGTATTGCTATTCGCGCAAAGACGGAACGTCTCCGAGCGGAGCGCTTGTTGCGGGAAGCTGCCGAGCCCGCGCCTAAAAAGCGGCGACGAGCAACGTAAAGCGGCTAAGCCGATACGCTCCACTATTCTCATGATGCGGTATCGTTGCCTTTTAGCTGCCGGATGAAGTCGCAAACTTCTGTTGCGCCGTTTGGACGAGGGATTCCAACGCCGGGCGAGCTGGAGCGAAGAAAGTCGTACCCGTCAGCGGCCTCGAGAAATCCAGCAGCCGGTCATAAGCACCGGGCCTATCGCCGATGAACATGCGTTGCAGCATCTTCTCGATGACCCAAAGATACCGGGAATAACCTATGAAATAGGTGCCAAACTCCCGTTGTCCCGGCCGGCCAAAGGGCATGTTGTCTCGTAAGATGTCATACTCATGGCCACTGGCATCGACGATTGTCGCGAGTGACTTGTGCGATTTACGAGGCGCATCGTCATCGTCGATTTCGATATTGTCGATCTTCGTACGACCGATAATCTCCTCCTGGAGAGGCGTTGGCACCTTCGTCCACGCGCCAAGGTCATGCAGATATTTCTGGATGACGACGTAGCTGCCGCCTGCGAAATCGCCATCTTCATCGCCAACGAGCGCCGAAGCGGGCAAATCGAGGCCGGTCGGATTCGCCGTGCCGTCGACAAAGCCGAGAAGATCTCGCGCATCGAAATAGCGAAAGCCGGAAACCTCGTCGACCACCGCGACGCTGTCGCCAAGACTATCGAGCAGGAGGCGCTCGAACTCGAAGCAGAAATCAGGACGCTCGGCGCGGATATGGAAGAGAAGATCGCCCGGTGTAGACGGCGCCGTATGGACCGGACCCGTGATCGGTTCGAAGATCTTGAGCTCTTTGGGCCGCTTCTCGAAGTGGAGCCGATCCCAAAGATCGCGGCCGATTCCGACGATGCACGAGAGGCGGGCCGCGAGATCGCGGAAGCCCACGGTCTTGACGAGATCATCAAGCCCATCGAGTGCTGAGCAGACTTTCGCAAGCGCGGCCTGCTCGTTAGCGACCGTCACAACAAGAAAAATGGCAGCTCGCGACAGAGGCGCGTCGATGCTCTGCGCGTCGATCGGAACTCTATCCCAATTCTTGCCCGTCATCGCAGATTCTCTCGTCTCGTATGAAGAACGCTAGGTCCGAGGCAGCATCCCGGCTGGTGTGCCTGACACGCGCCTGTACCATGTCGGGTCCTCACTACGCCAGTTTGCCGACGCGGATGCGAACTGCGGCCGCAGGTTTGGTATACGGACGAAGAATCCTCATCTTCGTCTGGTCCGGACACTTCAGCGGCCGAATTATCGAGCTTTTCGGATGGCGCACCCGGCAGGATTCGAACCTGCGACCTTCGCCTTCGGAGGGCGACACTCTATCCAGCTGAGCTACGGGTGCTTCGGGCGAGACTGATAGCCCATTCGTGGGTCAGCCGCAAACGCCATCAGTCGCGGGGATGGCCTCTCCTCGGCAGATTAAAAGGTGAGGCCTGGTGCCCCACCCCCCAATCGGTCCTTGGGCCGTCCAACCTCAATAGCGACAGGGTTTGGCGACGACGACGCACTTCGCAAGGAGGATCGCACCCTTCTTGCAGTCCCACTGCTTGTTCTGGGCGTTGTAGAAATCGGCGTAACGGGGACCATAGAGGTGACGGACTGTGATCTTCCAGTTTTCCCGCGCTTCGATCCGCGCCTTCTCCGTGCCGGCGCCGAGAATGCCGGTCGCCGATGCCAGTCCTTCAACCGGCGGTCGACAGCGGGGTAGGGCGTTGGCATCGAGAACTCCGAACCCGGAAATCAAGGCCGTGGTGCTCGCAGCGAGGGCAGCGAATTTGACGGTCGTGCGCATGACAAATACTCTCCAAAGAGCGACGATTTGCAACTTTGCCGGCCGGCGTCCTACATAAGGATCGCGGACATCAGCCATGGGGGCGATCCTCTGTCAACGGACGTCCGACGCAACGAACAGAATGATTTGGCAGCGTGGGATAAAGGCCGCGATTCCACCGGGGCGACGCACTTTTTGCGGTCTTCTTGCGGCATTTAAATAGCGGATGGCGGCCCGTCGGGACCGGTCCGAAAGAGATACGATGCAACAAACAAAAATTGAATCCCCTTCAGCGATAAGCGCGGCGGACTCGGTCCCGGTCGTGAAGGGAAGCCACGTCTATTTGGTAGATGGGTCGGGTTATATCTTCCGTGCTTTCCACGCCCTTCCACCTTTGACACGTCCGTCGGACGGTCTGCCCGTGGGCGCCGTGCATGGCTTCTGTGCCATGCTCTGGAAACTCCTGCGCGAGACGAAGGCGACAGAAGCGCCGACCCACATCGCGGTCATCTTCGACGCTGGCCGGGAAACGTTCCGCAATGCCATTTATCCGAAATACAAGGCACAGCGACCCCCGCCGCCGGAGGAACTCGTTCCGCAGTTTCCGCTGATCCGTGACGCCGTCAAAGCCTTCAACGTCGCCTGCATCGAGCGCGACGGCTATGAGGCGGACGACTTGATCGCCACTTATGCAAAGCTCGCGGTCAATGCCGGTGGCGACGTCACGATCGTCTCATCGGACAAGGATCTGATGCAACTCGTGCGCCCGGGCGTCGTGATGTTCGACGGCATGAAGAACAAGCGCATCGGCCGAGACGAGGTGGTCGAAAAGTTCGGCGTCCCGCCAGAAAAGGTCATCGATGTCCAGGCACTGTCCGGAGATTCGATCGACAATATTCCCGGCGTTCCCGGCATCGGCGTGAAGACGGCGGCGGAACTCATCACCACCTACGGCGATCTGGACACGCTCCTGGCCCAGGCGAACGAGATCAAGCAGCCGAAGCGGCGCGAGAAGCTCATCGAGTTTGCCGAGCAAGCGCGCATTTCTCGTCAGCTCGTTCTGTTGAAGGACGATGTGCCACTCGATTGCGTCATTGAAGAACTTGGCGTTCGCGACCCAGAGGCGGACGCGCTCCTCGGCTTCTTGCGCAACATGGAATTCAACACGCTGACGAAGCGGATCGCCGAGGCGATGGGAGCCGAAGCACCGCCGCCACTGACGGTTTCGGTCGGAGCAAGTCTCAAAGAGAAGCCGCAAGGCCTCTCCGAAAAGATCGAACGGATGGAAGAAACTGCAGCGGCAGCAGACGCAACGCCGGCTGCTGCCGTGGCTTCGGCTTCGGCATTGGTACGTGGCATACTGGTCGATCGTTCCCGCTATCAGACGGTTACGACACGCGCTGCGCTTGAGGAGTGGATTGCAAAAGCACGCAAGGCGGGCCGCTTCGCGTTCGACACTGAGACCTCGCGCTTGAGTGCCACAGAGGCGGACCTCGTCGGGTTCTCGCTGGCCGTCGTGCCGGGGGAAGCTTGCTATGTCCCGGTCGGCCATCATTCCGGAGGAAGTGATCTCTTCGGCGACGGTGATCGCCCGCCGCAGCTTGCCGTTGCCGAAGCCGTCGCCTTGATGAAACCCTTGCTCGAAGACGCGTCGATCCTGAAGATCGGCCAGAACATCAAGTACGATATCCTCGTAATGAAGCGCTATGGCGTCGATGTCGCTCCATTCGATGACACATTGCTTCTGTCCTATTCGCTGGACGGCGGTCGGGGACAGCACGGCATGGACATCCTGTCGGAGCGCCACCTCGGTCACACGTGCCTCTCGTTTTCAAAAGTCATCGAGCACGCGCCGGGCGCCAAGAAGGCGGAGAAATCCTTCGCGGGCGTCCCGATCGACAAGGCGACGGAATACGCTGCCGAAGACGCCGACATCACGCTCAGGCTTTGGATGGTCTTGAAGCCGCGCCTTGCTGCCGAGCACATGGCGACGGTCTATGAAACGCTCGAACGTCCGCTCGTATCTGTCATCGTCGAGATGGAGCACAGGGGCATCAAGGTCGATCGCGATATCCTTTCGCGGCTGTCGAGTACGTTCGCGCAGCGCACTGTTCAGCTCGAGGAAGAAATCAACGGTCTCGTCGGCCACAAGTTCAATCTCGGGTCGCCGAAGCAACTCGGCGAGCTGCTGTTCGATCGGCTGAAGCTTCCGGGCGGCAAGAAGACCAAAAGCGGCCAATGGGAGACGCGCGCCAATCTGCTCGACGATCTCGCGGCCAACGAGGACCTGCATGGCGATGCGCGCCGCCTCATCAACACGATGCTCGAATGGCGGCAGATGACGAAGCTCAAGTCGACGTATACGGACGCGCTGCCGACTTACATCAATCCCGAGACGGGCCGTATTCACACCTGCTACTCGCTGGCTTCGACGACCACGGGCCGTCTCGCATCATCCGAACCGAACCTGCAGAACATTCCGATCCGCACGAAGGAGGGCCGGGAAATCCGCACAGCCTTCATCGCGGACAAAGGCATGAAGCTCGTCTCCGCCGATTATTCCCAGATCGAGTTGCGCGTGCTGGCGCATGTCGCCGACATTCCGCAGTTGAAGAAAGCTTTCGCCGAAGGCCTCGACATTCATGCCATGACGGCATCCGAGATGTTCGGTGTTCCGGTGAAAGACATGCCCGGGGAAGTTCGCCGCCGCGCCAAAGCGATCAATTTCGGCATCATCTACGGCATCTCGCCTTTCGGTCTCGCAAATCAGCTCGGTATCAGTCGCGAGGAGGCGGGCGAATACATAAAGACGTATTTCCAGCGCTTTCCGGGAATCCGAGACTATATGGACGCGACGAAGAAGCGAGCCCACGCCCACGGTCACGTCGAAACGATCTTCGGGCGCCGCGTCCATTACCCGGAAATCAACACAAAGAACCCGTCGATGCGCGGCTTCCTCGAACGGGCGGCAATCAACGCACCGATCCAGGGATCGGCCGCCGACATCATCCGCCGCGCGATGATCCGCATGCCCGCCGCCCTCCAAAACGCGAAGCTTGCGTCCGCTCGAATGCTGCTACAGGTCCATGACGAGCTTGTTTTCGAGGTTGCCGAGTCCGAAGCGGCGGCCCTCATCAAAACCGCGCGCCATGTGATGGAGACGGCGGCCGAGCCCGCAGTAAAGCTGACCGTCCCGATCCACGTCGACGCCAAAGCCGCCGATAATTGGGACGAGGCGCACTAGTTCTCCATCTCTCGACGTGAACGTATCTTCCTCGTGACCGACCCGCTGAGATTCGGGCGGTCTCGGCCAGAGACGCGAACCCGGATAATCGAGCACACGCACGGCGCCGGCAATTGCTGGTGCAGCGATAGCGATTTTCAATTCACCGATGCCGCGGCTGATTATTCGCCTGCTGCCGACGGCGGATGCTTGCCATTGACCTCGTGCAAAGCACCATTGGCTTTCGAACGCCAGTCGGGAGCGATATCCGGTTTGTCGGTCAAGGCCCGGTAGGGTCTCGGTATCTTCGTCGCTTGGCCGCCGGTCAAACGTTTGTAGTTGATCGTGCGAATGAACTCGCGGATTCGTGGTTGGATTTCCGTCCGCCAGCGGGTGCCGTTGAACACGCCATAGTGGCCGACGCCGCTCTGGACATAGTGCACCTTCTCATCGGTTGCTATGCCGACGCAGAGATCGTGCGCAGCTTCCGTTTGTCCGAGGCCACAGATGTCGTCGCGCTCGCCCTCGACCGTCAACAGCGCGGTTTTTTCGATCGCCGCACAGTCGACGAGTTCATCGCGGTGCAGCAGCTTCCTGTCCGGAAGCAGGTGATCCTGGAACACCGTCCTGACCGTCTGCAGATAGAACTCCGCAGTGAGGTCCATCACCGAGAGGTATTCCTCATAAAAGGTCTGATGCTGCTTGACGCTGTCGCAATCGCCCTTGACGAGATTATTGAAGAGATCGACGTGCGCGTTCATGTGCCGCTCGAGGTTCATCGTCATGAACCCGGTCAACTGCATGAAGCCCGGATAAACGGGTCGCATGAAACCGGCGTGCGGAAATGGCACGGTTGAGATCACATTGTTTTCGAACCACGCCAGAGACTTCTCGGCAGCCAGGTCGTTGACTTTCGTCGGATTGCGCCGTGTGTCGATCGGACCGCCCATCAATACGAGTGAGGCCGGCTGACAGGGTTCGTTGCGAGCCGCCATCAAAGCCGTTGCGACGAGCGCCGGGACGGCGGGCTGACAGACGGCAATCACATGCGTGTTCGTTCCGATGAAGCGCATGAACTCGATGAGGTAATCAACAAAATCATCGAAATCGAAAAGTCCCGCGGCCAGCGGCACGTTCCGCGCATCGGCCCAGTCGGTGATGTAGACATCGTGCTCGGGGAGCATGGCTTCGACCGTACCGCGCAGCAGCGTCGCGTAATGCCCGGACATCGGCGCCACGATCAGAACCTTCGGGTCGTAGCGTTTGCCGGTGACGGTCTCGTCCCTCTTGAAATGGAGGAGATTGCAGAACGGCTTCGAGAGAACGATTTCCTCTTCGATCGAAACCGTCAGGCCAGCGAGCTGAACGCTATCGATCCCGAATTCGGGCTTGCCATAGCGGCGGGTGATGTTCTCAAAAACTTCACAAGCCGCGATCATATTCCTGCCGGCCGTCGTATACGCGACGGGGTTAAGCGGCCACCCCAGCGTCTGGCGCAAGGCCTGAACACCGAATCGCACGGGAGACATGAACGCATGGGCCATTTCGTAGGCGTAATAGTTCATATCGCTCCGAATCCCTTGTTTTGAAACCGCTTTCCGGATGTCGGCCAAACTGCAGAGCAGCATGTTGTTGCTGCATTGCATAAGTATAGAACGATTATACATCGTCACAATCTAGAAATAATTCGTGAGCCTAAGGATTAGGCAGGCTTGTGCAGGAAAGGTACACTTGCCGTTCAGTCCCTTCGCCTCATTGGCAACTGTTGCACCGCACCATTTTAAAGACGCTTCAGCTTGCTGAATTGTTCCGCTAGGCCAAAGACGCTGCATAGTCTGTGCCACGGGGAACCATGCCGACTGAAAGATCTGCGGTGTCGGGTCCCCGCGAACAGGGGTTACGCCGCTTCGTAACCGTTGAGCCCGACGAGGTGGCCGCGCTTCTCGCGTCTTTCGCGATGTTTTTCGCGTTGCTCGCCGCCTACTACATCGTCCGTCCAGTGCGGGACGAGATCGGCGTCGCATTAGGCAAGGATGCGCTGCATCAGCTATTCACGGTCGTCTTCTTCGTGATGCTGCTGCTTGTGCCGCTTTTCGGCTTCGTCGCCACGCGTTTCCCCCGGCGCTATGTCTTGCCCGCGATCTACGTGTTTTTCGCAGCGAACCTCGTCGCGTTCTGGATCGTGATACGGGCCGCGCCCGCCAATCACTTGGCGCTCGCAACGTTCTTCGTCTGGGGAAGCGTGTTCAATCTCTTCATCGTGTCGCTGTTCTGGAGCCTGATGTCAGAGCTCTGGTCGCACAATGCTGCCAAACGGCTCTATGGATTCATCTCAGCTGGCGGAACCGCCGGCGCCCTTGCCGGTCCGTTGCTGACGCAGGGGCTTGTTCGGATTTTCGCGCCCGTCGATCTCATGCTCGTTTCCGCCGCGCTGTTGCTCGCCGCGCTGTTCGCGAGTCTTCTCTTGCGGCGGATCAAGCCTCCGGATGCCACGAACGGAGAAGCGCAGCCCGCAGGCGGTGGCATTCTCGACGGCGCCATCAAAGTCTTCACGACGCCGATGTTCGCCCGCATCGCGCTTTTCATTTTCATCGCGAACATTATCGGCACGTTCTTCTATCTGGAACAGGCGCGCCTCGTTGCGACATCGATCGCAAGCAACGCCGATCGTGTCTTGTTCTTCTCCGGCCGCGATCTTCTCGTCAGCGTCGCGACCTTCCTGATCGAAGTTTTCGGTACGGCGCGGATTTTGCGCCGTTTTGGGGTGACCGCCGCCTTGCTCGCGCTACCGGTAGCAGGCGCGCTTGGAACTCTGTTCCTAACGTTTGACGCCGCCCTCGTTGTCGTCGCCACCGTCATGGTAGCCGAGCGCATCGTTTCGTTTGCGCTCGCAAATCCAGCCATCAAGATCATCTACACGTTGGCGACGCCCGAAGAGAAATACAAGGTCCAGAACTTCATCGACACCGTCGTATTTCGCGGCGGTGACGCGACGTCAGGCTGGCTCTATGCTGGTCTCGGAGGCGGTCTTGGATTTGCCGCCGGCGCGACGGGCACCGTCGCAGTTCCGCTCGTCGTCGCCTGGCTCTGGATCGCGCGCCAGCTTGGCGCCGATCATCAGCGGCGTGCGGCGGCGTCTGAAATCCTGCGCTAAGTGACACTTTCGCCCCCGTTTCCCCGAAAAAACAGCTTCGGAGCAATACAGCGTCTCAATCTCGCCGGAGGCGCGCTACGATAATGAAGAGACATGCGGTCCGGAGGGTGCATGGAAGGCGAGACATATCGGCCCGATATCGACGGACTGCGATGCATTTCCGTCCTAACGGTTTTGGCCTTTCATTTTGGTTCAAAAAAAATATCCGGCGGTTTCATAGGAGTCGACGTTTTTTTTGTTATTTCAGGATTCCTGATTACCGCCAGAATTTACAAAGATTTGGCCAACGGCTCCTTCTCGTTACTGTCATTTTACGATCGGCGTATGCGCCGAATTATGCCGGCGACTATCGTAACCATTATGTCTTCTCTCGCGGTTGGAATTGCGCTGTTGTCGCCGTTGGATCTTGTCGATCTCGGCCACAGCGCGATGGCATCGGTGGTTGGTCTATCAAATTTCTTTTTTTTTGAACATTCTGGATATTTCGATAAAGCTCATGATGCTCTACCCTTACTGCATATTTGGTCGCTTGCTGTGGAGGAGCAGTTCTATCTGTTGTGGCCGCTTCTGTTTATGTTCGTTGCGCGCAAATCCAAATTTTCAAGGCAGATCATCATCATTTTTCTCACCGTCGGCATTCTGCTGAGCTTTATTGCATCGACAGTTCTAGCTCACCTCAATGCAACGCAAGCCTTTTTTATGCCTTACACACGAGCATGGGAATTGGGCATCGGGGCATTGCTTGTCTTTATTCCCACGATTAGATCGGCAGTAATCTCAGAACTAGCGGCGGCGGCCGGTATTCTGATGATCTGCACGGCGGCCATCACACTCTCAAAAACGTCGGTGTTTCCCGGAACAAATGCGCTTTGGCCCGGTCTGGGTGCGGCGATGATCATCATGCCGAAGCGAAATAATACTTACGTTGCTCGATTCCTGTCTCTCAGGCCAATAGTTTTTATCGGCATGATATCCTTTTCTCTATATCTATGGCACTGGCCCATCTACGTTTTTTATGTCCATTATTATCTGATGGGCGCCAAACCTACAGCTGTAGAAATTTCGTTCATAGTAGCAGCATCGATAACGCTAGCTATTTTTTCCTATTACTTCGTAGAGCAGCCAGTTCGACGAATGCGGCCGCGGAGAACACGGACACTTTCGGTTGGAGCACTTACAAGCATATGCGTGGGTTTGTTCAGCTCTTCGATCGTTGCCGCGGAAGGATGGCCGGAGAGGTTCTCATCTGAAGCCAGGAGATTTTACCAGTTTGCTCCTCCTCCGATGGTGCCAGAGCGGTATAGTCCTTGCTTTATGACGAGCCGAGACGGTAATAGCATCGCGCGTTTTGATGCTGGCGTTTGCCTGACAATATCTTCGATAAAGCCAAACATTTTGCTTGTTGGTGACAGTCACGCTGCTCAGTTTGCGCAAGCTATGCGCGACGAATTTCCCCAGCTTAGCATTTCACAGGTGACCGGAGCTGGATGCTCGCCCCTAATACCTTTGAAGACACGTTCTCGATGTACCAAAATAATGGATTTGGCATTCAATCAAATACTGGTGCAACATCGGTTTGATGAAATCGTCATCTCCGCACGCTGGGGTGAAACTGCGATCGGCCATTTGCGAGATACTATCGCGTCGCTCCGTTTGAAAGTTTCACGCATCACGATTTTAGGCCCCAACCTCGAATATCGGGCCGCGCTGCCTTTACTGCTTGCCAAAGCAGCCGATAAAGCCGACCCAAGTATCGTTACCCAGGCTGCCCTTTACAATCATGCTTTGATATTGACACGAAAAATGCAATTGGAGCTGGAGAATAGCGGCGTGCAATTCTACTCCGTATTGAACGCGCAGTGCAAAAACGATATCTGCAGGTCCCTCACGAAGACTGGAGCGCCGGCGTTGTCTGACGAAAGCCATCTCACCCGTGAGGCTGCCTCAGAAGTGCTGGTCGCACTTAAGAAAGCAGGACTGTTCGCGCAATATACAAGAACGGCGGCCTCCGGTCAGACTTCGCTGCCCATACCCTAAGGAGGATATCGGGCGCCACCGCGGACGACGACGGAGATCAGACGAAAATCACCGTCCGCCACGACGTGGCGGACCACCACTGGAACGCGGCGGGCCTGATCCGTCCCCTGCAGGCGGGCGACCATCCTTGTGACGGAAGTTGATCCGGCCTTTGGTTAGATCGTAGGGGGTCATCTCGACCGTCACGCGATCACCGGCAAGAATGCGGATGCGGTTCTTTTTCATGCGCCCGGAAGTGTAGGCAATGACTTCATGCCCATTGTCGAGCTTCACGCGGCAGCGGGCGTCTGGCAGAACTTCGTCCACCACGCCTTCGAACTCGAGCATCTCTTCTTTCGCCATTCGATCTCCGAACTTTGTTTGATCCTGATAAGCAAAGCGGGGAGCAGACGAGCTGCTCCCCGCATGAGTGGAGTGGCCTCGAAAACCTTAGAGCGGACGCAGGTTCACGGCAGCGATCTTGCCGTTACGTCCCCGCTCGGTTTCGAAATAGATCTTCTGGCCTTCGCGCAGCGACTGAAGGCCCGCACGCTCAACAGCCGAGATGTGGACGAACACGTCGTTGCCACCCTCTTCCGGCTGAATGAAGCCATAGCCCTTCTGACCATTGAACCACTTCACAGTCCCGTTCGACATCAATTGCCTCCAAAGCAAACATAAAGACTCCGGCGGAATGGCCGGAGGTTAATCAAATCGCGCGATGGAGACGTCTTAGGGCAGGCGGTAGCGCTGTCTCAGAGTAAGCCAAGGCGTGTTCGACGGCGATCTATATGCCTTGCTCCCGTAAGAAAGGCAAGATCGTCGCAGGCGTTCCGGATGCCTCTTAACCTGCCGGAGCGCCTTGAAATGCGGCCTCTTTCGACCGTCGGGCAGCAGGGCATTTACGACGCTCTGATGAAAGGAAGGCGGGTCGATCGCTACCCGCCTTCAACCTCAGGTGCGCCCGCTCGGACGGTTGAGCGCGACGAAGCGGGGACCGACATCGACATGGATATGGTCCATATCGCTATAGGTCATGATCCCTCCCATGTGATCGTGCGCGATCAGCCAGCGGACGACCTCAGCCTTCCGGCCCGGAACGCGGAAGTCGATGGCCTGTCCCGACGCATGTCTCGAGGGATAGTTCGTACCGGCTATCTTGGCTCCGGGACGGCACGTCGAGACGATCTCGACATTGCTGAACTGCGAGCGGATCCTCGCAAGAAGATTGCGGGCTTCCGACGTCAGACATTCGGTCGACGTGCCCGAGAGGCGGGATACCCTGCGGCTTGTCATCGCCCGGTCCCTGTAGCGGTCGCCTTCGTCGTTGTATGTCCTAGCATTTACGATGCTTGCGCCGGTCGCGGTAAGTACAACACAAAGCGCGGCAATCAACCCCTTACGCATGGGAACTCCTCGTCATGGTGAGTGATGAAAAAGCCCAACCGCGCCCCGCCCGCATCCTCGAGGATACGGCTCCTGGAGAGCATAAAGCTCGATCTGAAAAGCGATTGGGTCAGGCAGGGGGAGCCGCGAGCGCCAGCCCCCCGACGCGCCGCAGTGGATCCGGATCTCGTCCGGGACCGTGGCCCCTATCGCAGATGGATAAGCGGCCCGTTGTGCGGCGCGCTCTGATGGCCGTAGGCGAGGGGCGAAAATGAGGCCGGTCGTATCAAGCCGAGCAGAACCGTTGCCGCCTGCGAACACTCACCACTCGAAATCTGTATTTTGAGTATCGAACATGGAATACTTTCACCAAGCAGGGTAGCAAGAATGACGCGGGGCGCGTCGCGCAAAAAGGGGACAGTCCGGAAGGGGGACACGACCATGAATGCCTTGAAGAGTCTCATCTTGGGCTTCGTCGCAGGAGTGATCGCAGCAGCGACTGTTCAAGAGGCCATCAGTTGGTATTTCGTCCACTACTGGACGGGTTGGGATGCCGAGCCTTGGAGCCTGCGCCCGATGCCGAGCCTTCTGATCCCTCAGCTTGTTCTGCCGTGGTTGCTCGCAAGCACGATTACCGCTGGCCTCTGGGGGGCGCTCTTTGGCTTGCTTCTCGGTTGGAAGCCCAACGGCATGATGACGATTCGCGGCGCCATTCTCGGCCTGTTCGGTCCGGGTCTGATTGGGTCGTTCCTCGCTGTCCCTTACCTGGCCCATGCTCCCTCGCCGTTGCTTGAAGGAAACGTGAGCCAGATCGTTCCCATCCTTTGCATCTCCGCCGGCTTCGGTGCCGTGACTGCCTGGCTCTACGGCCTCTTCAGCTGGGGACGTCTGCCCTAGGTTTCGTCAGGTCGAGGTCTGGTCGCAGCCGGGCGGAGCACCTACGTCTCGAGCGGGAGGACGGATCCTCCCGTCGCGGAAAACCGCGAGCGCCGAGGCGTTCTGAAGGATTTCGAATGCGCGTTCCGATTGTTCTGCTGGTCGCTGCACTTGCGGTGGCAGCCGGTGCACCGCCGACCCAGGCGAAGCAGCAGCCGCGTGCCAAAGGAAAGCACACTTTGCAGAAACCGCGCGTCGAGCGCGACTGCACGCCAATCAACGGACGCTACGGTTACTATGGCAATCCCTGGTGCGACACCGGCTCCTCCCGGCCGCCCGACCTGGAATTCCGCGAGAATCACCGTTACCAAAAACGCCGGTAAGCTCAGCTT
The DNA here is from genome assembly GCA_018242215.1 of Pseudomonadota bacterium. GTDB lineage: Bacteria > Pseudomonadota > Alphaproteobacteria > Rhizobiales > Hyphomicrobiaceae > Hyphomicrobium_B. The sequence continues at coordinate 100,758 of JAFECG010000020.1, read as the reverse complement.
GGTCTTACCGCCCGCGCCTTCAGCCGTTCCAACAGCCAAACGCGCACAGCGCTCGAAAGCCCCGCTTCACCGCGTGTTTTGTCGATGGCATTGATCAGGCCCGCGACGGTCATCCCGTCCTCAGCGGCAGCCTCCTTGAGCGCGACCCAGAACGCGGTTTCGAGCGAAACGGACGTTCGGTGGCCCTCTATGGAAAACGAACGCTTCTCGGGCCGCATCCGGATTACGAAGCGTTACCCGGATCGAAGTCGTCAGCGTCGTCCGCCTCGTGATTTCCGTCCCGTCGCGCTCCGTCCAGCTCGGCCTGCGACTTACGATGTTGCGCATCCGCGAGGCCGCGCTCCGATTTCGATTGCCCGTATTTGAGCCGGTTCTCCTGCGCCTCTCTTTCACGATCGGCGCGCTCGCGGGCTTTACGGACCTTGTTGAGATTGATGATCTCGGCGGTCATAAAATGCACTCCGCAAAGGATGCAAATCGCATCCAGAGTTTGCGCCATTGTAGGAGCAGCGACACAAACCCGTCAAACACCGCAGTGCATTTTGTACGCGAAGTGCCGTTCGGTCGCAACGCGGCGTGCTTCAGCAATCATTCAGCGAAGATATGAACCGTAAGCCTTGGCGATAGAGCGATCGTCACTCCGGCCCGATCATCTTCTCCGGCCGAACGATCTCATCGAACTCCTTGTCCGTGACGTATCCGCCGCCAACGGCTTCCTCGCGCAGCGTCGTTCCCTTCTTGTGCGCCGTCTTCGCGATCTTTGCGGCGTTGTCGTACCCGATTTTCGGTGCGAGCGCGGTCACAAGCATTAACGAACGCTCGAGACCTGCCTTGATGTTGTCTTCCCTCGGCTCGATTCCGACGACGCAGTTGTCGGTGAATGAAATGACGGCATCACTCATCAGGCGGACCGACTGCAGGAAGTTGTAGGCCATCACCGGATTGTAGACGTTGAGTTCGAAATGGCCCTGGCTGCCTGCGAAACTGAGCGCGGCGTTGTTGCCGAAGACTTGAATACACACCTGCGTGAGCGCCTCGCACTGTGTCGGGTTGACTTTGCCCGGCATGATCGACGAGCCGGGCTCGTTCTCCGGCAACGCGAGCTCGCCGAGGCCGGAACGAGGGCCCGAGCCCAGAAGCCGGATGTCGTTAGCAATCTTGAACAGCGACGCCGCGACCGTATTGATCGCGCCATGCGAGAAGACCATGGCATCGTGCGCAGCGAGCGCCTCGAATTTGTTCGGCGCCGATTTGAACGGCATCTGCGTGATCGCGGCGATACGCTCGGCGACCATTTCCGCAAAACCTTTCGGCGCGTTGAGGCCAGTGCCGACGGCCGTGCCGCCTTGCGCCAGCTCCATCAGCTTCGGCAGTGTCTGCTCGATGCGCGCGATGCCGTTTTCGACCTGTTGCGTATAGCCAGAAAATTCCTGGCCGAGAGTCAGCGGCGTCGCGTCCTGTGTATGCGTGCGGCCGATTTTGATGATCTTCGACCACGCGTGCGTCTTGTCGTTCAGGGCATTGCGCAGCTTCTGCAGCGCCGGGATCAGCCGGTGAACGATCTCTTCCGAGCAGGCGATGTGCATGGCCGTGGGATAGGTGTCATTCGACGACTGGCTCATGTTGACGTGGTCGTTCGGGTGCACGGGCTTCTTCGAGCCCATCTCGCCGCCAAGCATCTCGATGGCGCGGTTTGAGATCACCTCGTTGGCGTTCATGTTCGATTGCGTGCCCGAGCCCGTCTGCCAGACGGCGAGCGGGAAATGCGCGTCGAGCTTGCCCTCGATGACTTCCTGCGCGGCCTTGATGATGGTCTCGCCGATTTTCGGATCGAGCCGGCCGAGCGCCATGTTCGTCTCGGCGGCGGCGCGCTTGATGATTCCGAGCGCGCGAACGACCGGCAGCGGCTGCTTCTCCCAGCCGATCTTGAAATTGCCGAGGCTGCGCTGGGCCTGCGCGCCCCAGTATTTATTCGCTTCGACCTCGATGGGCCCGAACGTATCGGTTTCGGTGCGCGTCTTCGTCATGTCCTCGGTCCCATTCCTCGTTCGCAGTCTGGAAAACGCGAGCTTCGTCGCGCATGGAACGGCTGTTGTCGAGCGAATTTCGCACGCAACGCCATCAAGCGGCGGCCAAACCTGCTTACAATCAGACGGCATTTGTCTCACCGAACGCGGGAGATTGCCGAGGTGGGGAGAAGCTTATCTTTGCAGAGCGATTTTGGCTGGCAGATCGTCATCCCGGAAGGCCTGGACCCGGGAGACTTCAACGAGCAAGACGCTAGTCCCTCTGGGGAACAGCAGTGGCGAACGAATTCGCTGGCCTCGTCGGCATGACGAAAAGCCCTGATTGCGCAAACGACACCCGTTGGGGGGACGCCGGTCGAAAGAGAGAGCGAGCTTATTTCTTCCGGAACTGATCCAGGCTCAGGATCTTCGCACCTTCGGACGCTGACGGCTTTTCGTCGTCATCCTTCGGCGGCTGCTCACCGGCCCGCGTCGCGGGTTCAGGATTTGGCGGAAGCGGTTCGGTCTTCACGGCCGCAAGCGTCGGAGCGCCGGTTTGCGCATCCTTGTCCGCAGCACGGGATTTTCTCGGGGCGCGTGGCTTCTTCGGCCGCGGCGCTTCGGTGTTGCCGTCGTCATACGTCGCGTCTGCGGTAAGAGCACGTGGCGTTGCCTCGCCGTCGCTGACTTCTTCATCGAACTGCAGGCCGTAGCGGACGCTCGGATCGATGAAGACCTTGATGGCTGCGAACGGCACGACAAGGCGCTCCGGAATGCCGTCGAACGTCAGTTTCACTTCGAAGCGTTCATCCGAAACGATCAGATCCCAGAAGCGATGCTGCAGGACGATCGTCATCTCGTTCGGATATTTCTCCTTGAGACGCTTCGACAGGATGACGCCGGGTGCCTGCGTCAGAAACGAGATGTAGAAATGGTGCTCGCCGGGGAGCCCGCTCTTCACGACCTTCTGCAGCACGGCGCGCACGACGCCGCGCATCGCCTCCTGCTGCAGCTTCGCGTAATCTATGGACGGCCCCGATGCCATGCCTCAGCCTTCAATTCCACTCGACTTCCGTCTGACCTCTGAAATCAGATTTGCCGTCCCGTCAAGCCCGTGCGGGCGGAAAGATATAAGGTGGAGGGCTTCTGTTGCCCGGTGCCCTCCGGACCGCGCCTTACCCTGCTAGGGGCAAGGGCTTCAAGTTCAGGCTAGTCGCACTGCATTACGCAGCGAGAGCGGCCTCAGCATAGTTGTCATTGGCAACTATTCTGTATGACCCGATAACGGTGGTATCATGCCGGGCAAAAGCAAAGTCCTTTACACCTTCGTCGATCCTATTTCGCCCCCATAAGCGCCGGGCCTTACGGCCGGCTCCCGGTGGGAATTGCAAGGACCCCAACGAGAATGCCGGGCCTTGCGGCCGGCTCCCCGGAGGGGAGTCGCAAGGCCCCAGCGAGAAATGGTGGAGGCGCCGGGTACCGCCCCCGGGTCCGATCGGCTTATTACGACCGCGTTTATCGCCATAGCTGGCAAGCCAGCCCTCCGAATATAGGGGGCAAAGCTTACGAAAAAAAGCGTTTCAGCACTGGACCACCCGTTGTCTCCGAAAACCTGTGACCCCGCAGTGACGGCGGCTTGTTGCGTTGTGGAGATCAGGGAGCCGCGGCCGTTCCGTCTGGCGCCATATTTTGGCATATCTAATCACGCAGCGGACTAGTCCCCTGGGAATTCAGGCGCTCGGCGAGACGGAGACCCGATAAAGTGAGCGTTTCGTCGCAAAATAGGACCTCGGTGGAAAATCGAATTCAGACCTGGATAGGCGTCCTCATTGCGGCTTTGCTCGCCGTCGCAATCATTTTCGTGGCCTCTTCTGCGGGAAATGCCGCAGGCTCTGCGTTCGATGTCTGGAGCGGTATCCACCAGGCCCGCGCATTTGCCGCAGGGGAGCCTGAGGCGCTCTTCACGGGAAGGGTCGCCAGTTCTCTCTTCGCCTTCCAGATCGTCACGATCATCTCGGTGCTGGTGGTCAATAGCGTCTGGCGACGCTTCGCTGGAGGCACATTCTTGCGCTTCGGTATGCCCGCGGGGGGCATCACGACGCTGGCGTTGGCCGTCATTGCGCTGATTTCGCTCGCAACCGCTTTCGCCGCAGTGGTGTTCGCCTTCGATCCGAACGCGCTTCGCCACGATCTGCAGCCCTTCGCCGAAATGATGCAATCGCGGACTTGGTGGCTTATCCTGGTCGCCGCTGGGATCGGCGCGCCGCTGGCGGAAGAGCTTCTCTTTCGCGGGCTTATTTTCGGAGCGCTCAGGCGATCGCCGTTGGGGTTCGCGGGCGCCGCCGTCATCACGGCATCGTCGTGGGCCCTCCTCCACGCCAACTATTCAGTGTACGGGCTAGCCGCGATCGCCTTCATTGGGCTTTACCTTGCTTGGCTGCGCGAACGGACGGGAAGCCTGCTCACGCCGATGATCTGCCATGGTGCCTACAACTCCATGATCATCCTCATGATGGCCTTCGCACCGAGCACTTCGCTGGCGACGGGCTGAAGGACGTCACAGAATCGATTAGTGCTCATCTCATGCAGGCATATCTCGATCTCTTGCGCCGCGTGCGCACGGAAGGCGTCACGAAGACCGATCGCACCGGCACGGGCACGCTTTCTGTGTTCGGCCATCAGATGCGCTTCGATCTTGCCAAGGGTTTTCCGCTCGTCACGACGAAGAAGCTGCACGTGAAGTCGATCATCGTCGAACTACTCTGGTTCCTTTCAGGCGCGACGAACACGCAGTATCTCAAGCAGCATGGCGTTAGCATCTGGGACGAATGGGCGGACGCCGAAGGCAACCTCGGTCCCGTCTACGGCAAGCAATGGCGAAGCTGGGAGGCGGCTGACGGCACGACGATCGACCAGATTGAGGGCGCCGTCTCGGACCTGAAGCGCAACCCGGATTCGCGCCGCATCATCGTGACGGCCTGGAACCCTGGTGATTTGTCCCGGATGGCGCTGGCGCCTTGCCACTGCCTGTTCCAGTTCTACGTCGCCGACGGCCGCCTGTCATGCCAGCTCTACCAGCGCTCTGCCGACATCTTCCTCGGTGTTCCGTTCAACATCGCGAGCTACGCGCTGCTGACGATGATGATGGCTCAGGTGACAGGGCTGAAGCCCGGCGAGTTCGTGCACACCTTCGGCGATGCCCACCTTTATCTCAATCACGTCGAGCAGGCGGACCTTCAGCTTTCGCGCGAGCCTCGTCCACTGCCGGAGATGAAGATCAATCCCGCCGTCACATCGATCTTCGATTTCAAGTACGAGGATTTCGAGCTTTCAGGCTACGATCCCTGGCCACACATCAAAGCGCCGGTGGCGGTGTAAGCATTGATCTATGCCGTCACGCCGGCAAGCCGACAACCAGCCGAGCTTTCGACTTGACTAGATCCCGACCTCCGCCGTGATGACAAGCAAAGAACGAAGACGCCCGCGTGTGCCGGCGGCCGGCTCCGCGAAGCGGAGTCGCCGGCACCAATCAAAAATGCTATGCGGTCGCCGATGAATGACACGCTCGTTTCCCTTATTGTTGCCGTATCTGAAAATGGCGTCATCGGCAGGGCCGGTGCCTTGCCGTGGCGGCTGTCGTCCGATTTGAAAACATTTCGCAGGCTGACGATGGGAAAGCCGATCGTCATGGGGCGCAAGACGTTCCAATCGATCGGCAAACCGCTCGACGGCCGCGATAATATCGTCGTGACGCGCGATTCCGCGTTCGAGGTCGCAGGCGTCTCGACCTGCGAGACCGTGACCGATGCCCTGACCCTCGCGCGTGTCCTTGCAAAAACAAGCGGTGCCGACGAGATCATGGTTATTGGGGGCGCGGAGATCTATGACGCCGCGTTTCCTGTCGCGGATCGTATTTACCTGACCTGCGTTCACGCAAGCGTTGAGGGTGATCGGCATTTTTCGCCCCTCGACGCCGGCGAATGGCTCGAGACGAGCCGCGAACCCCTGCCGAAAGGGCCGCGTGACGACCACGCGTCGACCCTTTTTGTCTACGATCGGCAAAAGCAGGAAGCTTGAAGCGGGCCGTGCCCTTGAAGGTGCGCTGGCGCCCCCCAAATTGCGATTAGCCAAACCAACGGGAATTTGCGATCAGCGGGGCCGTGCCCTATAAGCTGCCCGTTCATAACAAATGACCTCGCTCGGGCCTTTACAGTGAATGACTTACATCCGGCGCCGCTCGGCGGCCGCCAACGGCTCAGAAGGCAGGGGGCGCTATCTCGAACTTCAGCTCAACACCAAAAAGAGGCCCTGATTTATGCCCTGGAGTAGTCAAGGCGGTAGCGGCGGCAGTGGGGGAAACGGCGGCCGTAAAGGTGGTCCCTGGGGCCAGGGGCCGTGGGGCCCGACAGGTGGCGGCGGAGGCGGCAAGGAGCCTCCCGATCTCGATGAAATTCTACGCCGTGGCCAGGACCGCATGCGTCAGGTGATGCGCGGCGGCGGCGGCAACGGCGGTGGCGGCGGCGGCTTCAGCGGCGGCGTGCCCAAACCATTCCTCTTCCTGATCGCGATGCTGCTGCTGGCGGGCGTGGCGTTCTACGGATTCTTCTTTCGCGTGAATCCCGACGAGCAGGGCATCGTCATGCGCTTCGGTAAATACAACCGCTGGGAAGGGCCGGGTCTCCACTGGCGCCTGCCATACCCGATCGAGGAAGTCCGGCTTCCGCAGGTGACGCAGCAGCGCACCATCGAGGTCGGTGCGGGTCGCAGCATCGTCGGCGGACAGGACAGCGGCCTGATGCTGACCGGTGACGGAAGCGTTGTCGATGTCCGTTTCGTCGTGTTCTGGCGCATCAAGCTCGACAAGGACGCCAGCACGCCTGACGGCGATACCGGCGTCAAGCAATACCTCTTCAATATCGCGCAGCCGGAGACGACGGTTCGCGAAGTCGCCGAGAGCGCGATGCGCGAGGTCGTCGGCCAGTCGAACCTGCAGCCGCTGCTGACCGGAGGCCGTCAGCAGACGCAGGAATCCGTGCAGAAAGTGATGCAGAAGACACTCGACACCTATGGGGCCGGAATCAAGATCGATCAGATTCAGCTCAAGGAGGTCGATCCGCCGGAAGAGGTCATCAGTTCGTTCCGTGCCGTCGCGGCCGCGGCTCAAGAAAAAGAAACACTGATCAAGCAGGCGCAAACCTACGCCGACCAGGTCGTTCCCCGCGCCCACGGCGATGCCGATCGGATCGTGGCCGCAGCCGAAGGGTATCGCGATCAGACGGTCGCGGAAGCAACCGGTCAGGCTGCACGCTTCCTGAAGGTCTACGACGAATACAAGAAGGCTCCCGACGTGACGCGAGAACGTCTCTACCTGGAAATGCAGGAGAAGGTGCTTTCGGGCGCCGACAAGATCATCGTCGATCAGAAGGGCAATGGTCAGGGCATCGTGCCGTTCCTGCCGCTCGAGCAGCTTCAGAAGCGCGATACCGAACCGCAGCCGGATCAGTCGTCGACCAGCAGCACGGATGGAGCGAAATAACATGCGTTCGTTCTTCGCTTTCATTCTCGCCGTGTTGGGCCTTGGTGCGCTGGCGCTCTACTCGTCCGCTTTCATCGTCCATCAGAACGAGCAGGCACTCGTCCTTCGCTTCGGCGAACCGCTGCCGGCGATTACGACGCCGGGCCTCAAGTGGAAGGTGCCGTTCATCGATAGCGTCGAAAAGTTCGATAAGCGCATCCTTGATCTCGACACCACCGAGCAGGAAGTGACGGCGGCCGATCAACAGCGTCTCATCGTCGACGCTTACGCGCGCTATCGTATCGTCAACTTGTTGAAGTTCTATCAGAACGTCCGCTACGAGGAACGCGTGCGCGAAGTCGTCGGCCCGCTGATCGAATCGGAAATCCGCCGCGTTCTCGGATCCGCTACTTTGCAGGAGGTCGTAAAGGACAAGCGCGAAAGCCTGATGAAGCAGATCGCGGATCAGGTGAACAAGGAAGGCCGCGACTATGGCCTCGAAGTCGTCGATGTCCGTATCAAGCGTGCCGATCTTCCGAAGGAAAACCTCGTCAAGGTTTATGACCGCATGCGCGCGGACCGCGTCCGCGAGGCGACGGAGCTGCGCGCGGAGGGCGAAGCCGAGAGCAATCGCGTTCGCGCCAACGCCGACAAGGATGTGACGATCATCAAAGCCACAGCGACGCAGAAGTCCGATGAAATTCGCGGCGATGGCGAAGCCCAAAGAAGCCGCATCTTCGCGGAGGCCTTTGGCCAGGACCCGGACTTCTTCCGCTTCTACCGGTCGATGCAGGCCTACACGACGGCGCTGAAGCCCGACGACACGCGCATGCTGCTCTCGCCGAACAGCCAGTTCTTCCGGTATTTTGAAGACCCGAGCGGCAAGGCTCCGTCCACGGCGCCGCCAGCGCCTGCGCCCCAGCGATGAACGATCTCCTCGCTGGCCTCGGCATCGCCCTTGTTCTTGAAGGGCTTTTGTGGGCTGCCGCGCCTCGGACGGCGCGGCGGGCCGTTGAAGAAATTGCGACTTTCAGCACGGGGCGCATTCAGGTCTGCGCCGTCGCCGCAGTGGCGGTTGGCGTATTTGTCGTCTGGATCGCCCGGGGATAAAGGTCGAACGCCGAGTTATCCCCGCGTCTGCGCAGTATGCTACCCTGCCTTGTTCATGCTTCGATGTTGCGCGAGCTAGCGGGCTTGGCGGCAGCGGCTGCTCAGATTTGGAGTTCTTCGCGATGATCAGGAAGGGTTCGGCGCTTGTTATCGGCCTGGGGCTCAGTTTTCTGTTCGGCATGGCGGGCGCCGTAGGGGAGACATTCCAGTACGGCCCCGCATCGGTCGCCCCGCTCGCCAAAAGCCTCTCGAACGCCGTCGTCAATATCTCGACCTCGCAAACCGTGAAGGGGCCCGCTGGGACGCCACTTCCGAAGGTGCCGAAAGGCGCGCCGTTCGAAGACTTCTTCGATGACTTCTTCAACAAGCGCGGCGGCGTCCCGCACGAAGACCGCAAGATCTCTTCGCTCGGCTCGGGCTTTGTCATCGACGGCAAGGAAGGGCTGATCGTAACGAACAACCACGTCATCGAAGGCGCCGAGGAAATCGACGTGAATTTTCACGACGGCTCGAAGCTCGTCGTCGACAAGATCGTGGGCCGGGATACGAAGGCGGATCTTGCGCTGCTCAAGGTCACGCCGAAAAAACCGCTCGCCGATGTGAAGTTCGGGGACTCCGATGCCATAGAGGTCGGCGACTGGGTCATGGCCATCGGCAACCCGTTCGGCCTCGGCGGCTCCGTGTCGATGGGCATCATCTCGGCCAAGAGCCGGGACATCAACTCAGGTCCTTATGACGATTACCTGCAGACCGATGCCGCGATCAACAAGGGCAATTCCGGCGGTCCATTGTTCAACATGAACGGCGAGGTCATCGGCGTGAACACGGCGATCATTTCGCCGACGGGCGGCTCGATCGGTATCGGCTTTGCTGTTCCCTCGAATACCGTCTCGAACGTCATCGATCAGCTGAAACAATACGGCGAGGTTCGGCGCGGCTGGCTCGGCGTCAAGATTCAGTCCGTCACGGATGACATCGCGGAAACCCTTGGCTTGCCCGAAACCGCCGGCGCCCTCGTTGCTGCCGTCACGCCGAACAGCCCCGCGTCGAAGGCAGGGCTGGAGCCGGGCGACGTGATCCTGAAGTTCGACGGCAAAGAGGTTACGAGCATGCGTGGCTTGCCGAAGATCGTCGCACAGGCACCGATCGGCAAGGCGGTCGATGTCGAGCTTCTGCGCAAGGGCAAGAAGCAGAACACAGAGGTGACCGTCGGCCGCCTCGAAGAGGACGACGATAACGCCAGCGATCTCAAGAACGACAGCGGCACGGACCAGGAAGACCCCAAAGGCTCTTCTATCATCGGTCTGAAGCTCTCGCCTTTGACCGATGCTCTGCGTAAGAAATACGGCTTTGATGACAAGACCAAAGGCGTCGTCGTCGAAGCCGTCGACCCGCAGAGCCCGGCGGCCACGAAGGGCCTGAAGCCTGGCGACGTGATTGTCGAAGCGGCGCAGGACAGCGTCTCGGATCCCGACGACGTTGCAAAGAGCATCGAGAAGGTGAAAAAGGCAGGCCGCAAGGCTGTTCTGCTGCGTGTCGAAGATTCGAAGGGCGACCTTCGCTTCGTCGCCGTGCCCGTATCGTAAGCAGCGTGTAACGCCATCTGAAATTCACGCCAGGAGGTAATTCGTGTCCGAGGGTCACGGCATTCTTGATACGATTTTCGACCAGCTCTCGCCCGTGCATCCCGATGGACACAAGTTCATAGCGATCGGCGCTGCGGTAACCCTGCTGTTCTTTTTCGTTTACCCGCCGCTCGGCTGGCTATGCGCCGGCATTACCGCCTGGATCGTCTACTTCTTCCGCGACCCTTTGCGGGTCACGCCGCTGCGGCCCGGCCTCGTCGTGTCGGCGGCGGACGGCAAAATCTCCGGCATCGAAAAGATCATGCCTCCGGCCGAGCTTGGCCTCGGCTCGGAAGAGCGCGTGCGCATCTCGACATTTCTGTCGATTTTTGATGTTCACATCAACCGTTCGCCGGTGGCGGGGCGGATCATTCGTTCGCTGTACGTCCCCGGAGCCTTCCTGAATGCTGCCCTCGACAAGGCAAGCGAGGACAACGAACGGCGCATCCTCGTCATCGAAACACCGACCGACGGCGACGTCGGAGTGGTGCAAATCGCCGGCCTCGTGGCCCGACGGATCGTGACCTTTTCCGAGATCGGTGACACCCTCGGCGTCGGCCAGCGATTCGGCCTGATCCGCTTCGGTTCGCGCGTCGACATTTATCTGCCGCCCGGTAAATCGGCCCTCGTCAGCGTCGGCCAGCGTGCGGTTGCGGGTGAAACGGTTTTGGCGGATCTTCAGTCGTCGGAGCCGGAACGCGAAGCCCGTCGAGCCTGATTTAGCCCGGTTTAAGAACTAGCCGGCCACTCTCTCGACGGCTTCGACATGGAGCAAGGAGGCTGCCATGGACACCGAGGAACCATTTATCGAGACCGAAACGCGCCGTCGCAGGCGCCGGTCTCTTTTTCGTCACCGGCGCGTTCCGGTGCGTATGCTCGTTCCGAATTTCTTCACGCTTCTGGGACTTTGTGCCGGCCTGACATCAATCCGCATGGGGATCGAGGGCCGCTATGATCTGGCGGTCGTCGCAATCGTCTTCGCGGCCTGTCTTGACGGCATTGACGGCCGCATCGCCCGGCTGCTCAAGGCGTCGTCCCGTTTCGGCGCCGAACTCGACAGTCTCGCGGATTTCGTCAACTTCGGCGTTGCGCCCGCGTTCCTGATTTTCAACTGGGGCCTCGGCGACTTGAAAAGCGCCGGCTGGATCTGCGTGATGATCTTCGCGCTTGCTTCCGCGCTCCGCCTCGCGCGTTTCAACGCGGCGCTCGAAGAGGAAAAGCCGAGGTGGCAGTCGAACTATTTCATGGGCATGCCGACCCCTGCCGCGGCGATTGCCGTGCTTCTGCCGCTCTATCTCTATCAGCTCGGCATCGATGAAACGAAATCGCTGTGGGCACTGAAAGTCGTGCTCGTCTACACGGTCTTCATCGCCTTCATGATGGTTTCGACCATCCCGACATATTCCGGCAAGTTGCTGGGTGAGCGCGTCGGTCGTGAATGGGTGCTTCCGATCTTCGTCGTCGCGATCGGCGTCGTTGCGTTTCTCTTCACCTATCCCTACGAAACGCTGACGGTGCTGACGTGCCTTTATCTCGGTGTCATACCGCTCAGCTGGCGGGCTTTCCGAGACAAGAGCGAAGGCGAGAGCGCGGCGTTGTCGGCCGCTTCGGCGACGTCCGAGCCGAAAGACAATCCCTCCGCTGGCGAACCGAAATCGACGGGACGCGTCTTCGCGTTCCGTCCTTCCGATCCGACGAAATGAGTTCGGGCCGTCGCCCGCCGCCTGGCTATTTCGTCTCTTCGGGCTGACGATTGTAGACGTCGTCGGTGCGCAAGATGTCGTCCTCGCCGAGATACGAGCCGATCTGCACTTCGATGATCTCGACGGGGACCTTGCCGGGATTTTCGAGCCGGTGCCATTGCGTCGCGAAGATGTAGACGCTCTCGTTCTCGCGCACGAGCTGTTCCTTCTCGCCGATCACGACCTGCGCCGTTCCCTGTACGACGATCCAGTGCTCCGAACGGTGATGGTGCATTTGCATCGAGAGCTTGCCGCCCGGCTTCACGTGCAGCAGCTTGACCTGGAAACGTGGGCCGATGTTCAGCGTCTCGAAATATCCCCACGGGCGGTAGTTTCTAAGGTGCTGCTCCTGTTCTTTGCGGTTCGTCTGCTTCAGGCGTTGCACGACTTTCGAAACGTCCTGCGCCCGGCTTTTGTCGGCCACGAGCAGCGCATCGGGCGTATTGACGATCACGAGATCGTTGACGCCGATCGTCGAGACGATGGACTTCTCGGAATGGACGTAGCAGCCTTCGGTGTCTTCCAGAACGGCTTCGCCCCGGATGAAGTTGCCCTTGTCATCTCGTGGAGCGATGTCCCACAGCGATGACCAGGAGCCCACGTCATTCCAGCCGACGTCGATCGGCAGGATGGCCGCCTTCGTCGTCTTCTCCATCACCGCGTAGTCGATCGATATGTTGGGCGCGATCGCGAAACCGGCTTTGTCGAGGCGCAAAAAGCCGAGGTCCTCGCTGGCACCATCCAAGGCAGCGCGCGCTGCGTCTAAAATTGTTGGCTCATAGCGTTCGATCTCCGAGAGATAGGTTTTGGCGTCGAGCGCAAATATGCCGCTGTTCCAGAGATAGGAGCCTTCGCTGAGATATCTTTCGGCCGTAGCGCGATCCGGCTTCTCGGCGAAGCTGTCGACACCGAAGGCAACCCCGTCGAACTCCGGAAGCGAAGCGCCGCGCTTGATGTAGCCATAACCCGTGTGGGATTCCGTCGGCGTGATCCCGAAGAGGACGAGCTTTCCCGTCGCTGCAACTTCGGCCGCCTTGCGGATCGTCTCTGCGAACCGAGCGTCGTCGGAAATGACGTGGTCCGAAGGCATGACGGCAAGGATTGCCTCGGGATCATCTTTCAATGCAAGAAGCGCCGCGACTGCGATCGCCGGCGCTGTATTGCGCGCGATGGGCTCCAGAATGATGGCGCGCGGATCGATGCCTGCGCGTTCGACTTCCTCGCGAACGAGAAAGCGGTGATCGTTATTGCAGAGAAGGATCGGCCGTTCGAAGCCTGCGTCGCGCGGCAGACGCATCAGCGCCGAACCGAGGAACGAAGATGCCTGCCCGTTGAAGAAGCGAATGAATTGCTTCGGATACATCGCTCGGGAGAGGGGCCAAAGCCGCGTGCCCGAACCGCCCGACAGAATGACCGGATAAGTATGACTCATGGAACGGTCTCCCCCGAACTTTAGAGTTAAGGTCTCAGTTCACGTCCGCCCATCGCAACACATGCAGACGACGTTTGGCAAGCGTATGAATTAGCGCGCTTTTTCCAATTGAGCGCACAACCAGCAAATGCGGGGGGAATTTGGGCGTGAACACGTCTTGTTAGCCTAGGATCGCGACAGTCGCTCACGCAGCGACCGAAGAGCGTCCGACGACGAAAGGCCTGAAGTCGCCTTATCGCCTGGATTTGTTTGCGAAACCGGGGCCGTTCGTTCGGGTGCGGAACTCCGGGTTCCGCTCGAATGTGACGTTGACGTCGGAACGTCGCGCCGGACCAAAGACCCATTCTGCCGGTTCGCCGAAGGAGCCGTGGAATAGGGGGAGGCCGAATGAGCCGCGACCCGATAACCGGAGGCCTCCTCCGCCATGTAGGAAGAAGACTCCGCTGCGCTTGCCGATTGCATACCCAGGGCATCGCTCAGCGCGTCCGCCATCATCGCGAGCTGATGCGGCGCATCGCCGTTCGTCGGAATTCCCGAAGCGCGCCAGCGCTCGACGATCTGGTCGAGGAAGCCCTCTTCATTGAGAGATGTTTGCCACCTCTCGGAGAAGATCGCCGTCGATGACTTCGGCAACGCGCTTCTCGGGAGTTCATCGAACTTGATGCGTGCCGGCAGCGACATGCCGTCGCCAAACGCAATCGCTTCGCGTTGCCCGAGCGACGGCAGAAATTCCAACAGCCCGGCGCCGGTGTCCGCAACCGCCGACGCCACGATCTCCTGGTCGCGATCATTCGACATGCGCAGCGCAAAGACGGTGTTGCACTGGGAGAGGATCGTCGGATCTATTTCCGCTGGGCGCTGCGTGACAATGCAAAGCGAAGCACCGTACTTCCGCCCTTCCTTCGCAATCTTGGCAATCGCGCGTTTGCAGGGCTCGAAACCGAGCGTCGAATTCGCGGGAACGTAACGATGCGCTTCCTCGCAGACGAGCGTCACCGGAACCTGTCCTTCGCTCCAGAGAGCGAAATCGAACGTCATGCGGCAGAGAACCGAGACGACGACATTGACGACCTCCGACGGAATGCCCGTCAGCTCGAGAATGGTAATCGGCTTGTTGTTGACGGGAACCCGGAAGAGGCGGCCGAGAACCTGCGCCATGCTGTCGAAAACGGTGCGCGATCCGAACATGAAGGCATACCGGCCATCCTGTGAGATCGTCTCGATGCGATGCTTCAGGCTGCGATAAGGCGCCAGATCTCTCCTGTTCTCAAGCTTGCCCATGCGCTCGTCGAGCAGCGAAAGAAGATCCGAAATGCGATAGGGAACCGGCGTGTCGACCGTGCAGCGGTTCGGATCGCCCAAACCACGCCGAATTTTTGCAGGCTCCGCCGAGCGCGCGGTATTATAGCGCGTCTTCGCAATCGGAATGATCTCCTGCAGAACCTCGACCTCGGCTTTGCGATCGCCGTCGCCGACCAGAACCTCCACAATCTCTTCGAAGGTGAGCAGCCAATACGGGAGCTGCATATTGCGGGGAGAGATGACCTCGGCCCATTCGGTGAATGCAGTTGCGTATTCGTTGTGCGGATCGAGCAGCAGAATGTGGGCCGCCGGATTCTTTTCCACAATCGAGCGCAGGATCAGTGCGGTCGTGCACGATTTGCCGGTACCTGTCGTGCCGAGAATGGCGAAGTGCTTGCCGAGCAATTCGTCGACCCGCACCATTGCGGGGATGGTGCTGTCCTGACGGATGGCTCCGACGCGCACCATCGCGCTCGTATCGCCGCAGAACGTCGCTTCAAGTTCGGGCTTCTGCGCAAGACGTACGCGATCGCCGAGTGCTGGATACGCCGTCACGCCACGATTGAAGTACGGAGTGTCGCTTCGTTCCGAGTTCGAGAGTTCGCCGACGAGGCCAAGCTCGGCGATCCAGACCTCGCTCTCTCCGTCGCGCTGCGAGGGGACGGGAACGCTCAGTGCTGAAACGATCGCAAGAACCGTGGTTCGCGCCGTCTCGATCGCAAGCAGCGTGCCCATCTCTGGCCGCCCGTCGGACGAGCGCGCGCGTGAATTGCTCGCCCCATCGAGCAGAACGATGGCCTTCGAGCCGGTGACCGACACGATGCGGCCTATGGAAAGGTCCGCGCCGCGGTTCAGAGAAGTCTGGGAGCTATTGCCTTGCATTGAAGGTCCGCGTGTCGGCCGAAGGAATGACGGGATGCGAATGCTCGGATGTAACCGGGCTCACGTTATCGCGCGATGGGAACGCCATCACGACATCGGTGCCCGTGCCTTTCGTCGATCGAAGCTCGAGCTGTCCGCCGTGAAGCTCGGTCAGGGCTTTGGCGATCGGAAGGCCGAGACCGGTGCCTTCGCGCCAGCGGGACCGCCCGCCGTCGACTTGGCCGAAAGGTGTCATTGCGACGCCGATCTCTTCGGTTGTCATTCCGAGACCGGTGTCGCGGATGGCAACGAGCACGCCACCGTTGCTGTCCGGTCGCGCGCTGACTTCCACCAGCCCATTTGCTGGCGTGAACTTCAGTGCATTTGAGATGATGTTCATGAAGACGCGCCGAAGTTTGGCCGCGTCGCCGCGGATTGTGGGCAGGTCCTGAGCAATGTCGGCGCGCAATTCCACGTGTGCTTCGCTCGCCATCATTTGGAAGGCGTTGATGCTGCCCGCCAGAATGTCCGCGACGTTCACCTCGCTGGCTTCAAGCGTATATTTTCCGCTCTGCATCTTCGAGATGTCGAGAACATCATTGATGACGGACAGCAGGTGGCCCGCCGCGTCGTGGATCAGCGTCGCGTATTCGACGATCTCCTTGTCAGGCAGATGTCGTTCGTCATGCTGTGCCAGAAGCTTCGAAAATCCGATAATGGTGTTGAGCGGCGTCCTGAGCTCGTGGCTCATGTTCGCGATGAATTCGGACTTCACCTTGCTCGCGAGTTCGGCTTCGAGGCGCGCGGTCTGTTCTGCAAGGCGGGCGCGGTGACGCAAAACCGCGTCGCTCAACAGCGACGCATACTCGCCCATCAACGAGTTGGATTTTGCATTTCCAACCGACCCGAACATCATCAAAGGCAGCCTGACGCGATAACTGGAGCCAAGCTCAATCTATGGGCGAGTAGCTAACTCAAGGTTAATCCATTGAAGCTGAACGACGTTCCCGCCAATTTAACGAATTTTTATCGAAATTGAGACGAGATCGCCGTCGGCGCAACGGCGTCGGACGTTGTCTCAGCGCATGATGAACTTGAACGGTTGCGTGAAGGCGAGCGGCTTCACACTCACGTCCGGCGGTATCGGCGGAAACGGCGCTGCCCGGTCGAGAGCTTCCGTCGCCGCATCATCGAGGCTCTTCGAACCCGAGCTCGACGCAACTTCCTTCGACAGAAGCTGACCATCAATTCCGATGGTATATTTGAGCACGACCGTGCCCGTTGCGCGGGTGCGCGGATTGCGCTTTGCCTTCTGAACGCGATCGTTGATTTCGCTCATATAGCGGCCGAATGCCTTGGCATTGCCGCCGGAAGCTTGTCCTGCACTCCTGACCTCAAGAACCGCGACTTGAGCCGGTTGCGTGATTGTCTGAGCGACTTCGGGCGGCGGCGGTGGCGTATCGGGAGGTGGGGGCGGTTCCTCGGTCTTGATGACGTCCTGCTCGACAGTGCTCTCGTCGGACGAAATCACGTCGCGCAGTTCATCCGGCTTCTGCTCTTCGGGCGGAGGAGGGGGCGCCGCCTCCATCGCCGTTACTTCCGGGACCTCCTGCGTTTCGGAGGCATCCCCCTTGGTGACGCTGTCATTGAGCTCGCTTCCCTGCACGAGCATCACGTCCATGCCCTTGCCGAGATCGATCGCCTGGACGTTGTTGTCCTGCAAATGCGGAAGCATCGCGTATCCGATCGACGCATGGATCAGAACGGACATGAGAATAGCGGTCGCTCGCAAGTACATCCCGGCGGTACTCGTCGTCAGTTTTTCGCTGTCGCCCCGGATGGTGACGGCTGAGAGAGAAGAGAGACGCGGGCATATCCCGAATCCCCAACCCGGCCCAGCAACTCCATGACGTCGCCATAGGCAATTTTCCTGTCGGCGCGCACGTAGACGATTGCGTCGCCTTCGGCGGCCTTGATCTGCTCGAGCCGCGGCACGAGTGTTTCTCGCGTGACTTCTTCGTCGCGGATATAGAGCTTCCCATCCGGCGCGAGCGATACGACCATTGGTTTCTTCTGCGCGCCGATTTTGGACGCAGTCGTCTTCGGCAGCTCGAGCGGCACGCCCTGGACCATGAGCGGCGCAGCGACCATGAAGATGATCAGAAGCACCAGCATGACGTCGACGAACGGCGTGACGTTGATTTCGGCGAGCGGCTTATAGGTATCGCCGTCGTCTCCACCGGAACTACTGCCGACAGACATTCCCATCAGTTCGCACCTTCCAAACCGCGACGGGACATCGTCCGGGCGAGGCCGACGATCGCAGGCATCACGCGATCTGATGCGCGCCCGAGAGCGACCGTGATCTGATTGTAGAAAATGACGGCCGGAATCGCGGCTGCAAGACCGACGGCCGTAGCGAAGAGCGCTTCAGCGATGCCCGGAGCGACGACGGCGAGACTTGTATCCTTCTGCTGCGCGATCGCCGTGAATGAGTTCATGATACCCCAGACGGTACCGAAAAGACCGATGAAGGGCGCGGCAGAGCCGAGCGTTGCAAGGAACGGCAATCCCTGCTCGATGCTCTTGAGCTTGCGTTTGACGGCGGCCCGCATGGCAACTTCGAGCCGGTCGCGGACCTCGCCTGTCGACGCGTCGTTTGCCGCTTCGCTCCATTCCGTGCGCGCTGCTTCTCCGACGGCGCCGATCAGGCTGCTCGCGCGGGCCTGCGGAAGGCTTGCCGCTTGCCCGCTTTTTTCGAGCTTGCCGATCTCGCGGTTGACCATCCACACGCGGATGAGCTTCTCGAACGCCATGGCCCAGCAGATGACGGAAGCCATCAGCAGGCCGACGATGATGCATTTGACGACGATATCAGCGTGATGAAAGAGGCCCAGGACCGAAAGGTCTCTCGCAACGATTTCTTCGGACAGCAAAAACAAGGTGATCACCGATTACTTGGAGAGTTGCACTTTCGTCAGCGTGGACGTTTTCAAGCTCTCGAGGCAGCCCGAAACAGGCCCGGATTGGGCCTTGCACTCCATCACGTCGTTGACGAGAAATGAGCCGATTTTATCGCACTGAATGCCATCGATTTCGAAAAGCTTCACCGATTTCTTTTTCGGTTTGAGGGGCGCCAGATCGATCGAAAATCGCTTGCCGATCACGCCGTCCGTCTGAAACAGCACGAGGTCGATCTTGAATGACTGGAACGCGTCCTCGCCGGGGTTGTCGACAACCATATAGGCCCGGCATCCCTTTTCGGAAGGCTCAAGCTTGTTCAACTCCATGTGGACCGCGGGGGCCGACGCCTGGGCCGGAGCCGCGTAAGGTTCAGCGTTTGCGAGCGTCGCTCCAATGGTGGTCGGAAGAATAAGCGCACAAGATATTGCGAATCGCTGCAGAGTTCTGATCACGCTAAGACTTTCCATTGCGTTTGATTAGAAGATTCCCGAAACGCGTGTAGCCATTTTGACGCGCTGTTACCAGTGTGAAATTCGTAAGATTAGCGCTGCATGGGTCCGGCTCGGAGTTTTTGATTTAGAAGCGTTTTTTACGAGCGAGCCGGTAGCGCGCGACTGCCATCGTTTCGACTGCGGCGCATCGAGAATTTTTCCCGAATTGTTGAGGGAAATTTCCTGTCAACGGATTTGGTTGAATCCAATGTGCTGGCGCGGGCGTTTCGCCTCTAGGCCGCCCGGTCGAGCGATGACATGCGCGACGCACGCCAGATTTCTTCGAGGATGGCGCCGAAGCTCATGAACCCGGCGTCCTGTCCCTCCGATACGTCGGTCAGAACCGCACCGACGACTTTATGCTGGTTGGTTCCGAGTGTGACCAAAGCCTTCTTTGCGAGCTCATGCGGTGTTCTCTCCCAGGCGGTGAGAAAAACGATCTGATCGGCAAGGTCGGCGAGCGCTCTTACATCGGTGAACGGGAGAAGGGGCGGGGACGAGAGCACAATCGTCGGAAAACGTTTTTTGAGGCGCACGAACGCCTCTGACAAATCGGCCGATCGAAGCATCGAAGAGGCGGCACGGGGAGCGGGCGCGGGGCCCGCCGCTGGCAGGAAGTGGACGCCGGTCAGGCCATCGCGCAGGATTGCATCCTCGAGGGGAGCGCGGGCGGTGACTTGGTCAAGGATGCCGATTGCGTTCCGTGGCGCAAGCTGGCGCGTGAGGCTCTTCGTGCGAAAATCGCAATCGATAAGCAGCGACGTCTGTCCGACAACGGCCATATGGTGTGCGATGTTCGAGGCGAAGAGCTCCGCACCTTCTCCGGGCAGCGCCGATGTCACGAGGATTACGCGGCCTGTCGTGCCGCCCGCGCGCGCGGAAAGCGCTTGGGAGACGTTGCGAACGGCTTCCGCATAGCGACACTCAGGTTCTGCAACGATGAGCCGAACATTGCGGGCGCGCATATCTGTCTCCTCGTGCGAGACGACCGTCGGCAATGAACTCATATGAGGGCACGCGAGCACCTTCTCGATCTCGCGGCTCTTCGCGCGCGAAGTCCGCTCGAGGAGTACGGCAATCGTCAGCAGGAGGACGAACGTCGATAGTCCGACCGTGGCAACGATGCGGACGCGTTTCGGTCCCGCCGGCTGTCTCGGCAGATAAGCGCGTTCCACGATGCGGGCACCCGAGAGGGAATGGTTCAGCCCGTATTGGCTGAGGAGCGATGAAAACACTTTTTCGGATGCCGTCTGCTCTCCGTGTCCTGGCAACGAAGTCTCTGCGGCCGACGACTTCGAATGTGCGTGCGTCACGTAAGCGGCGCCGATAGCTTTGACGATGCGCTCGGCCTTCGCGGCGTCGCGCGACGAGAATCGCACGCGGATGAGAGAGGAACTGTGAACGCGCATAACGCTCAGATGCGCGGCGATAGCTTCGCGCGTTACGGTTCTGTCGTCGGCCGTGAACGGCGCGCCGAGCCACGCGAGAAGCGGCCGCTCCTGAAATTCTGGATCGTCCGAAAGATTGAGTTGTTCCGCAACATCGTCGATGAGCCGCGGCGATTGCAGGACAGCGATCTGATGCTCAACGGCACGGCGCTCGGCCTCGAAAGGTTGCGTAC
The DNA here is from genome assembly GCA_018242215.1 of Pseudomonadota bacterium. Lineage (GTDB taxonomy): Bacteria > Pseudomonadota > Alphaproteobacteria > Rhizobiales > Hyphomicrobiaceae > Hyphomicrobium_B. The sequence continues at coordinate 80,089 of JAFECG010000020.1, read as the reverse complement.
CGGATGGGGTCTGCGCATCAGGGGCAATGGAAATCGTTTGTCGCGGATCGATCTGAATGAGGACTGATGAGGTATACCAGTCGGGGATCAATGCGACGACGATGAGTGTTAGCGCAGCCGCGATCGCCGGTAGAAGCAGCACGGCCTTGGCGCGCTTGACGACCGCGAACCGGGCTCCTGAAAAGCCGAATGACGCGCGGTGGTTTTCTGCGGATGCCTTCTGCTCGGCCATGGCGGGCGTGCTCTGAACTCCGTCGGCCTGCGCGACATGCCGGGTATGGCCTGCGGACGCGGCGACTCACACGTCAGTGTCTGCGCCAAAGATGAATATGCCGTTGTCGATCAGATCCGCGCGAAACCGATGAGGCGTGCATCGGCAACGCAAGATCAGGGTGCTGCGGCCGTGATCGTCGCGCCGCCATCGCGAACATCATAGGCGCAGCGCGGCCCGCCGGCGCTCGATCCCGTGAGGATCAAGTGCGGGTCACGGAAGCGCTGCCGCCAAAGTGGATTCTGAGTATCCCAGATCGCAACGTTGACATCCGGATCGCCGATCACGGCTTCCGCGGGCGAGGCCGGACCCCATGCGCTGGTGCCATCATCGCGGATGCTGCCTGCGCGCTTCATCGCGCCCCGGCGACAGACCTCGATAGCCCGCTGCCGATAGGCCTCGACGACCGCGTCGGCCATCGCGGTGCGATAGGCATGCTCCTGGAACCAGATTTTCGTGCCGGCGAGGAGAAGCAATCCGAGTAAGATTGTACGCATGACACTGCCTTCGACGCGACCGCGCGCCCCGTGAATCGAAGCTGCATTGTGGGTGCGATATGGTGAAAAAAACGTTTCGCATCGGCAGGTTGCGGTGCAGCGGAGCGCCAGACCGGACTTGTCAGGTCCGTCCTGGTCGGGCACAAGCGTGCGGCGATCAACGTCCGATGTCCGGGAGACCCCTCATCTCATGTCTAAGAAGAAGATCCTGATTACGTGGCCTCTGCCCGAGGCTGTCATGGCCCGCGCCCGGGCGTCCTATGATGTTATCGCGCACGGCGACAATCCGAAGATCACCGTGGACGAGATGCTCGAGACGGCGAAAAGCGTCGATGCGATCCTGCTGACCTTGAATGAGAAGTGTCCGAAAGCCGTCATCGACCGCGTGCCCGAGCACATCAAGTGCATCTCGACGTTTTCGATCGGCTTCGATCACATCGATCTCGAAGCTTGCAAAGCGCGCGGCATCAAGGTCGGAAACGCTCCGCACGGCGTCACTGTCGCGACCGCCGAAATCGCGATGCTGCTTCTCCTTGGCGCAGCCCGCCGCGCCTCCGAAGGCGAGAAGATGATCCGCACGCGCTCCTGGCCCGGTTGGCAGCCGCTGCAACTCGTTGGCCAGCGCCTCGATAACAAGAAGCTCGGTATCTATGGCTTCGGCAAGATCGGTCAGGCACTCGCGCAGCGCGCACGCGGCTTCGACATGGAGATCCACTACTACGATATTTACCGCGCCAAGCCCGAGGTCGAGGCGAAGTACAACGCCACCTATCACGACAGCCTCGACAGTCTTTTGAGGGTTTCGCAGTTCTTCTCGATCAATGCGCCGTCGACGCCCGAGACGCGCTACTTCTTCAACAAGGACGTGATCGAGAAACTGCCGCAAGGAGCGATCGTCGTGAACACGGCGCGCGGCGACCTCGTCAAGGATGACGACATGATCGCGGCGCTGAAGTCGGGGCGCCTCGCTTACGCCGGTCTCGATGTCTTCGCCGGCGAGCCGAAGATCAACGAAGGCTATTACGACCTTCCGAATACGTTCCTGTTCCCGCATCTGGGTTCGGCCGCGATCGAAGCGCGCAACCAGATGGGCTTCGAGGCGCTCGACAACATCGACGCCTTTTTCGCCGGCAAGGACATGCCCTTCAAGTTGGCCTGAGCCCTCTCGGTTCCATCATTCTCGAACGGCGTGCCTGCGCGCCGTTCGAGAATCCAGCGTAAAACTGCCGACGACACCAAATATTTAGCGTCTTCCGCGGGTCGGACGCTGATCCCCGACCATCATTCGCGCCGCTCACTCGGTCGAGGATGACGCATTCAGCCCTTCCGCCTGCGGACTTCCATCATCCACGCCGCAACGCGCAGCAATCGTGCATCGTCGCCCCGGGCGCCAACGAGCTGTACGCCGAGAGGCAAACCGTCGATCTGGAGGAGCGGCAGCGAGATGCACGGCATTCCGAGATAGGTCCAGAGCCCGTTGAACATCGGACTGCCGGTGCTCGCGAGACCGACGGGCGCGATACCTGCGGCCGCAGGCGTCAGGATTGCGTCGTTGTCGTCGAAGATCGGACGAAGCGCCTCGTAGAGAAGGTCTTGCTTGCCGCGTGCCTCGTCATAGCGCGCATCCGAGAACGACCGCCCTTCGCCGATGACTTCGATAAGCTTCTCCGAAACGCGACCCGGATTGGCATCGGCGATAGGTCCGTAATTTCTCGCGATGTCGGTGAATTGTACGATCTGCTGCAGGCGGACGATCTCATCGAAGCCTGACGGCAGATCCGGCTCCGTCATCTCGACATCCCGACCGAGGCGCGTCGCGAAAAGCTCGAATGCCGCTTTCATCTGTGCGTCGCCATTGGGCCACGCCGGAGATTTGACCAGAGCGAGCCGCGGCGTGTGCATCGGTGCCGCGCGAAGCGCGTCCGAAAGCCACGGCTTCCGCCCAGCCGTCATGTCGCGATCGGCAACGTCGAATCCCTCGATGGCATCGAGCAGAAGCGCGATGTCCTCGACAGACCGCGCGTAGCCGCCGATCGTATCGAGGGGCGCCGACTGTTCGAGAACGCCGGTGCGCGACACATACCCGAACGTCGGCTTGAAGCCGACGACGCCGCAATAGGATGCGGGCCTGATGATCGAGCCGGCCGTCTGCGTCCCGAGCGCCAGCGGGACCTGGAAATCCGCGACCGCCGCCGCCGATCCGGATGATGACCCGCCCGGCGTCCGCGTCGGATCGTGCGGGTTGCGCGTCTTGCCTGGCCCAAAAAAGGCGAATTCCGCCGTCACCGTCTTTCCGAGGATTATGGCGCCGGCGGCCTTCAGTCGGGAAACGACGAAAGCATCCGTCGAAGGTTGCCGCCCTGCGAAGATCTCCGAACCGAGCTCGGTCGGGAAATCCTTGGTGTCGATGATGTCCTTGACGCCGATGGGAATGCCCGCCAGCAATCCTCCGGTGTTGCCACGGGCCCTGCGCGCGTCACTTTCGCGGGCGGCTTCGAGCGCGGCGTTGCCGTCGAAATGAGCCCAGGCGCGCACGGCGTCATCCCGTTCGGCGATCCGCCGAATGCATGCCCGGACAAGATCTTCCGACGTGATACGGCCTGCCGCAAGCGCATCGCGTGCCTCCGACGCGGTAAGCGATTCAAAGCCATTTTGCGTGTCTGTGCTCAACACTGGATCGTGGCCCTCCAAGCGGTGCCGGCTGCGCCCGCGGTCTCGAGGATGCAGGGCCGTGTAAGTCAAGGCGGCCGTTATTACATGAAAGAACGATTTTTTCTTACCCGAGCGGCAGGCGAGACAAAAAGCGCTGCGCATCCGCCTGAATTGGCCGCACGCCCAATTGTATCCGAACCGGTTCGGTACTAGGACACGCGCGGAGACGAACAAGAAGAAGACCCTTTGAGGACGATCAGCAATGTCGAGACCACATCGCCGCCCCGGCCGCCATTTCCTGCAGATTCCGGGACCGACCCCGGTGCCGGAGCGCATCCTGGCCGCCATGTCGCGCCAGATTCTCGATCATCGCGGTCTTGAATTCGGTCAGCTCGGCCGTCGCGTACTCAGCGGTATCAAGGGCCTGTTCAAGACGACGGGCCACGTCATTATTTATCCGTCGTCGGGTTCCGGTGCGTGGGAAGCAGGCCTGACGAATACGCTTTCGCCGGGCGACAAGGTCCTGATGTGCGAGACCGGTCAGTTTGCGGTGCTCTGGGAAGCGATGGCGCGCCGTCTCGGACTCGAGACGGACGTGATCCCGACCGATTGGCGCATCGGCGCTGACGCCAACGCCATCGAGAAGAAGCTTCGCGCCGACACCGAGAAGAAGATCAAGGCGGTCTGCGTCGTTCATAACGAAACCTCGACGGGCTGCCTGACGCGTCTCGACGAAGTGCGAAAGGCGATGGACGCCGCCGGTCACCCCGCGCTGCTGATGGCCGACGCGATCTCGTCGCTCGCCGCCGCCGATCTGCGCCATGACGAGTGGCGTATCGACGTGACCGTCGCCGGATCGCAGAAGGGAATGATGCTGCCGCCGGGGCTGTCGTTCACGGCGATCAGCGCCAAGGCGATCGAAGCTTCAAAGACCGCGCAGATGAAGAAGTCCTATTTCGCCTGGGACGACATGATCGCGATGAACGCGACGGGCTATTTCCCGTACACGCCCGCGACGGGTCTGCTGTACGGCCTCGCCGAAGCGATCGACATGATCAACGAGGAAGGCCTGGAGAATGTCTTCGCGCGTCATCGCCGCTTGGCCGAAGCAACGCGCCGCGCAGTTGCGGCGTGGGGTTTTGAAACCCAGTGTCGCGACGCGAAGTACTATTCGCCGGCTGTGACGACGGTCGTCATGCCGGAGAGCCACAACGCCGACGCCTATCGCAAGATCGTGCTCGACAACTTCAACATGTCGCTCGGGACCGGCCTGAACAGGATCGCGGGCAAGGCCTTCCGTATCGGCCATCTGGGCGACACCAACGAGCTGACGATCCTTGGCGCGCTGACAGGTGTCGAGATGGGCTTCGACCTTGCGGGTGTGCCGCACAAGAAAGGCGGCGTCGCCGCTGCAATGAGCTTCATCGCCGAAACAGCCAATCCGGCCGAAGCCGCCAAAGCCGCCGCCGAGTAGGAAGCCGCTCTCAAAAGAGTCATCCTCGGGACAAGCCCGAGGATGACATCCTTATGCCGAATTGGAGGACGCCGCCTCGGCATTCGAAGCGGAACCTCCGACGAGACCTAAAACACTTTCCAATGTGTCGGCTTCTGCAGCCGGCTTGTCCCAGCGAATGCGGTGAATGCGTGGAAACCGCATCGCGACGCCGGATTTGTGCCGCGTCGATGGTTGCACGGAATCGAATGCGACTTCGAACACGATTTCCGGCTCGACCGCGCGCACCGGCCCGAACGCTTCCGTCGTGTGGCCTCTGATCCATTTATCGAGAATGAGAAGCTCTTCGTCCGTAAAACCGGAATAGGCCTTGCCGACGGGCACGAGTTGCGTCTCGCCGTTATCGTCCGTTTTCCAGACACCGAACGTGTAATCGGAATAGTACGAAGACCGCTTGCCCGACCCACGCTGCGCATACATCAGCACGCAGTCGAGCGTCAGCGCCGCGCGCTTCCACTTGAACCATTCGCCCTTGACGCGCCCGGCTTGATAGGGGCTCAAACGCCGCTTCAGCATCAGCCCTTCGATTCCTTCCGCGCGGGCCGAAGACCAAAGCTCGCCCAGCTCACCGAATGTCTTGAACGGAACGAGCGGCGAAACGTCCGTCAGCCGCGGATGATGGTTCGCATGCCACTCTTCTAGCCGCCTGCGTCGCTCCTCGAAGGAAAGCCCGCGCAGATCCTCGTGGCCGTCAAAGAGAAGATCGTAGAGCCGTACGTGCGGCGGATACATCTGCATCATCTTCGGCGTGACGGTCTTGCGGTTGAGGCGCTGCTGCAAGTCGTTGAACGGCGCGATGACACCGTCACGCATGACAAGCAACTCGCCGTCGACCACGCAATCGTGCCCATGGAACGCGCTTCGGATTTCCGGAAAAGCCCCGGAAATATCATCGCCCTGCCGCGAGAACATTCGCACTTCGCCGCCGCGCGCCGCGATTTGCACGCGGATGCCGTCCCATTTCCATTCGGCCGCGAAGTCTTCCGCCGAAAGGCGCGGCCAATCCTCTTCCTCGATCGGATGCGCGAGCATGACGGGACGGAAGACAGGCTTCGACCCGGGATCGGGTCGCTCAGCTGTCCCGTCGAGCCACTGGAAGAGATCGAGATAAGGTGGCGTCAGCGCGTGCCAGATCTCTTCGACCTCGGAGACGTCACGAGCATAGCTTTCGGCCAGCGCCGTTCGAGCGAGACGCGCCGACACGCCGACGCGCGGCGCTCCGCCGATCAGTTTCAGAAGCGCCCATCGGCCCGTTGCATCGAGCTGGTCGAGAATGTGCCCAAGCCGCTCTGTGCGCTCCGCCGTCGTGCCGTCCGCCATCGCAGCCACGACGGCGCCGAGCGAAAGCTCTGGCGGTTCGCCGGAATTATCACCGATGTTAGGCCCATCCCTGTTCACTTCGCGCAAGGGGGAGGGGAATAAACCGTTTCTCCCCTCCCCTCGACGGGGAGCGGTCGGGGGTGGGGTGAACTCGAGAGCGAGCTGCCTCGGTTTCTCATCGGACGCCGGTTGCGCTTCAGAAGCGTCCGCCGTCGAAACGATCACACGATCATCCGGCCAGAGCAGCGACACCGTCTCCGCTGTATCACCAACGTAATCGCGCGATAGCCGGTAAAGCACCGGATCGATGAAGCGGGTCACGAGATCGCTCAGCATCCGGCGCAACGGAATGCGGATCGGCACGCCGTCCGTCAGCGCTGCGAGCGCCCACCCGCGATCTGGGTCGGGCGCTGTTCGAAAGTAATGTCCAAGCAGCGCAACCTTGCGATTACGGCTCTGCGTGTAGACAAGACAGTCGAGCAGCCGGGCGAACGCGCGCATCGCTATTCCGCCTCCTCGCCGTATCCGACAAGCGCAAGCGCCCGTGCCTTCCGTCCAATCGAGCCGAGATAATGGACAAGCGCATCCTCTCGCCCATGCGTGACCCAGATTTCTTCAGCCTCCGTCTCGATGACGGTCTGAATGAGTTCCGGCCAGTCGACATGATCGGAGACGACAAGCGGTAGCTCGACGCCGAGTTGGCGCGCCCGTCCGCGAACGCGCATCCAGCCGCTCGCGAAAGCCGTCACCGGATCGCCGAAGCGTCGCGACCAACGATCGCCGAGCGCCGACGGCGGACACATCACGATGCCGCCGCGCATGGTCTTGGCATCCGTCTCGGAAACAGCGTGAAGCGCGCCGAGATCGATGCCGAGTTTTTGATAAAGGTCGGTCAGCGCCATCACGGCCCCATGCAGATAGATGGGCTTGTCGTATCCGGCGTCGCGCACGACGCGGATCATCCGCTGGCATTTTCCGAGATTATAGGCCCCGACAAGATGCGTGCGGTCGGGCTCTGCCGCGAGCGACGCGAGCAGCTTCTCCGCTTCGTGCGATGCCTTCTCGTGCCGGAATACCGGCAGCGCAAAGGTCGCCTCGGTCACGAACACGTCGCAGGAGACGAGTTCGAACGGCGCACACGTCGGATCGCTCGCACGCTTATAGTCGCCCGAGATCACCGCACGTCGCCCGGCCCACTCGATGACGACTTGTGCCGATCCGAGAATATGACCCGCCGGGGCGAGCCGCACACGGACGCCATTGATCGAAATGGCTTCGCCGAGCGCCAGCGGCTGGAAGGACCCGGCGCAATCCTCGCCATAGCGGACCTTCATGATCGCGATGGTCTCGGCTGTCGCGAGCACGGCGCCGTGACCGGCGCGCGCATGATCGCTATGGCCGTGCGTGATAACAGCGCGATCGACCATGCGCCCGGGATCGACGTAGAAATCCCCAGGTTCGCAGTAGATGCCGGACCCGACAGGGTACAGCCACGTGTCGACGGAAGGTGCTGATGACGTCATGAACAATTAAACGCGCTTAGCCGAAAAGCAGCCAAGCGGGAAACGATGTTCACGCGATAATGTCGGGAAGGAGCCTGTCCTCGATCTGGGTGATCCGATCTTTCAGGACAAGTTTCTTCTTTTTCAGCCGCTTGATAAGAAGCTGGTCAGCCGAAGGGTTACCTTCAAGAGCGGCGATTTCGCAGTCGAGCTGCCGATGCTCGGCTCTCAAAGTCACCAGCTCTTCTCTGAGCTCGCGTTCGTCGCGTCGCTCCATCCTCAATTCCCTGCCGCTTCCCGGTTAATCGCAGCCTTTTGGGTGATTGCCCGCGTTCTGGCAACTGGGCAAAAGCGCGATTCTGAGCGAACCTTCTAATCGTCTGAATTTATTTTACGAATCACTAATAGCCGCAGCTGTGCGGCGCAACGTAACAAAAATCAAACATCCAAACGCCACCACAGGAGGCGTTGGACAACGTGAGAAACGTGTGGCACGATTTCAACGTCTTCAATCTCTGTAGGAGGCAACTGATGACGATATCGGCCCATCTCGCTGAACTCGCAGAAAAGCATCGGGCACTCGAACTAAAAATCAACCAAGCGGCGGCGAGTCCTGGTTCAGACGACATTGAAATCCGCCGATGGAAGCAGGAAAAATTAAAACTTAAGGATGAGATGGAGCGGTTACGGCGAGAGACGCGCCACTAGCTCAGCAGAAGCCTGAAGAATTCGCACATGAGTGAAGCCCTGCGACCGGCGATAACCGGGCAGGGCTTTTGTATTTTTGGCCTGCTTTTCGCTTAATAAGCCGCGATCTTCATCAAGTCATGCAGTCATCCTCGGGCTCCTCCCGAGGATGACATGAGAGCGTGGCGCCGGTGTTCCTTTGGCCTGCGATCCCGGCCCGTCGCGGATGCTCCGGCCGGGACTGCTGGACCTGACGATAAGTCTCTAGCCGATCAAGGCGCCGCGCGGCGTGAGAACGACACCGCATAAGCCTGCGAGCGCATCGGGAAGATCTTGTCGTTCGCGGGGCCTTCGATGCCATCGATGACGGTAGTTGGATCGAAAATGCCGGCGTCGCACGTTGCGTTGTCCTCGAATCCCGTAATCGATATCGTTCCGAGCGTCAGTGTCTTGCGCTTGTCTTCCGGCCAGAGCGCAGTCGGATCGTCGGTCGGGTCGCCGGGCTCTCCGAGGATTGCCGTCAGCTTGAACTGGACGGGTCCCTTAGCAAGGCGTTCTTTCAATTCCGGACGATAGAAATCCGGATCTTTCTTTTTCGCGTCCTCGTCCGAAAGGCCGACATCTCCCGCGACCGGCACCGCCTTGTACTTGAAGACCTGCTTCTTGCCGTCCGCATTGGTTGCCGTGAAGGCATGAACGCCCCAATAGTCAACCGTTCCGAAGCTCGCCGGCACATGGTGCGCCTTGAGATACTGAACCTGACGCGTCGTATTCGGATTGTCCTTGAAGAATTCGCCAATCTTGGCGGTGTCGTGCGTTGCGACTGTCTTCAGCAGCTTCAGGAACTGGTCCGGATCGCGCGCATTGAAGACCGGCGCCGAGATCATCACGAGGTCCGTTGTGTTGTCGTGGCCGAGATCAAAGTGAATGGCAAAACCGCGTGCGTTGTCTTTTTGCGCATCCGAAGCTTCCGGGTTGCCGCCAGCCATCGAAAATCGGGCGATGACGCCCACAGGCGTCTTCGAATTGAAGTGCTGGGCTTTCGTTAACGTCGCCGCCTCGGCGCTCGGTACGAAGTTTCCTTTGACGCAGAACCCGTGTGGATGTGCAGCGCGCAGACCCTTATGAGCGCCGAAGACTGCATTCAGAGCATTGACGAGGCTCTCTGCGTCGGCCTCCTCGGCATGGGCCCGTGAAAGTGGAACGATCGAAAGTGCCGCGACGAGCGTGGCGGCCGCCACGCGTCCATAGGAAAACATTGCAAGCTTCTCCATTGCAGTGTGGGAAAGGAAGTCTCGCCGGCAGACGCTATCTTCATAACGCCATTCATCCATCCCGCACAAATGTTGCAATGGAACGAGGCGCGTCGCGCGGCTCTTAGCCACGCAAGACAAGGTCCCATCAATCGGAATTTCTTATTGGTGCGGCCGGACATTGCGAATGTCCGGCGAGAAATTTCTCTCAGGCAGCGTCGCGGCGCCACTCCGGAAACGGATCGGGCAATGCGCGCCATGCCGACGTATCGATCGGTCCGTTTTCGGCAATCGGCAGCAGGCAGGCGTCGAGATCGGCTGTGATCTTTGCCCTGTCCATGTCTTGCGTGCCGATGAAGACAATCTCCTGACGCCGGTCTCCCCAGATTTTGTGCCAACCTTTATCGATCCGCGCGACGAGCGTTTCGTCATCGGGCCAGTTATTTTTGGGCACTGCGGCCCACCAATACCCGATAGCCTCGTGTCGAACGAGGGCACCTGCCTGGCTCAGCTCGCCGACCCATTGCGGTCGCGAGGCAAGCCAAAAAAATCCCTTGGCCCTGACGACGCCGGGCCAAGTCGTGTTGAAAAACGCATGAAGCTTCACGGGTTCGAACGGACGTCGGGCGCGATAGACGAAGCTCGATATGCCATATTCCTGGGTTTCCGGCCGGTGCTCGTTGAAGTCGTTGAGTTCCTTGAGCCACGTCGGATGCCGATGAGCACGATCGAAGTCGAAGAGGCCTGTGTCGAGGATGTCCTTCGCTTCGACGCGCGCGTGGTTCGTTTCGATGATCCGCGCATCCGCGTTAAGCGAGCGGATGATCGTTCGCGCGGCCATGATGTCCATCGGTTTCGCGAGGTCGATCTTGTTCAGGACGACCACGTCCGCAAATTCGATCTGATCAACGAGCAGTTGCACGAGCGAACGCTCGTCGCCATCGCCCGCAGTTTCGCCCCGATCCTTGAGGAAATCGTGCGACGAATAATCCTTGAGCAGGTTTGCGCCATCAACCACGGTCACCATCGTATCGAGCCGGGCAACATCCGACAGGCTCAGCCCGTTTTCGTCCCGAAACTCGAATGTGGAGGCGACAGGCAGCGGCTCGGCGATGCCCGTCGATTCGATCAGGAGGTAATCGAACCGGCGTTCTGCCGCGAGGCGCCGTACTTCCTTGAGCAGATCGTCGCGCAAAGTGCAGCAAATGCATCCATTCGACATCTCGACGAGCGTTTCGTCAGTCCGGGAAAGATTGGCCCCGCCCATCGCGACAAGGTCGGCATCGACATTGACCTCGCTCATATCGTTGACGATGACGGCGACCTTCAGACCCTCACGGTTGTTCAACACGTGATTGAGAAGTGTCGTCTTTCCTGCACCGAGAAACCCCGACAGGACGGTGACGGGTAAACGCTTGTCGGGCGTTGCACCTCTTCTCTTGAGATACGCGGTGAGTTCCGAGTCCATAAGGCCATCTCCGGTTTGATCCGCCCTTATATTAGGATGTTATAACATCCGTCAAGAAAGTGGCTGCCGACCCGAGGTCGCGCGTTGACACATAAAAAGCCGCCGGAGAAATTCCGGCGGCTTTCGTTTCATAGCTCAAACGAGCCCTAGGCGACCACGATGATGTCGACCACCTCGAGCGTATCCGGATCCACGATCGCGACATGCGAATCGTCGATCATGAAATACTCGTACCCGCTGTAATCCGGCACGATGGTGACGATGTCTTCCGGGATCGGGTAGACGTGAACCGACCGTGGAATGACGACACCGACGTTGACCGCCACGTTCAAGCCGTGAGCTGGCGCCACGCGATGACTTTCGAAGACGGATTTGATCCGAGTTCTTTGCTCTGTCGTGATGTTTGCGACCGAGCCTTTCGGACCGCCAGCCTTACCTTCCGTTCCTTCACTGGCTCCGGTGGCGCCTTTCTCGCGACGCGACTCGTCCTTGGCTTGGTGCGAACCAGTCCGATCCTTTCGGTCTGAACTCTCCGCGCGCTTTTCATGCTTGCCGGTGCGTTCGTTGTCATTCGCCTGACGATTAGCGTTTTTACGATTTCGTTGCTCGTCAGTAGCCTGCTGCCGGTCTGCCTTGTTCCGTCCTTCGTCCGAAGCAGAGCTGCGATCGCCCTTCATCTTCGAGCCACGAAGTTCGCTCGCGCCTTCGGAACGACCTTTTATCGCGCCGCCGGTAGAGCCACGCTCCATTGAGGAGCCGCCGCCCATGGAACCGCCGGCTGCCCCTTGAGAGTGCTCCATCGCTGCTCCACCACCCGGCGAAGCGGAGCCGTTACCTCCCTGATCGTTCGGGCCTGCAAATGCATATGTCGTCGAACCCGCGACGAGCGCGAGCGCGACAATCGAAGTTTTGAGCATGTTGATCCTCCATACGCTGTGTTGACGTTTGACAGTCGCGCGCGGTCGGGTGGTCAACGTGCTCGGGTGACGCCTGTTCCAAGCCTCGGAAAGTGGAACGCGTGCTGAAAGAATAGGTGGGTTCGACGAGCGCTTCCTACGTCGTGCCTCGCCATCGGTTTGAACAGAGTTCCAGGCAGCGTGGATACTGCATCGCACAACAAAATAGGCTGATGAATCGTCATCAAATCTTGGCTGAAGACGTGAACGCTTCTTGTCTGAATGGAGTTCTCATCATACGATTCCGATATTCAAAATAGACCACGGTGATTGCGATGACAGATACCGCAACAGTGGAACGAGAAACGACCACTGAAACGCGCGACCTCACCAAAGCGGAGGTCGATAAATTCCTTTTCGGAAAACATATTACTGGCTGCCCGGTCTGCGGACGTTTCCGGTCGAACTGCGACGTCGACATCCACATGCTGACGTGCGAGCGCAAATCGTCCAGTACCGCACCCGTCAACGTTCTGATGATCGTTTGCCAGAACTGCGGCGCGATTCAGTTCCATGACCGCGCCGTGATCGCCAAATGGCTCGATTGCCAGCACAAAGTCTGGGTGAAATAGCGCCGCGATCTCATTCGTCGGCACCTTATGCCGGCCACGGCCGCGAAGGCGGCCATCCGCTAAGTAAGTTGCGCGCTCATTCCATCGACAGGATAAAGTTCCGCACGACGGGATAGATCTCGCGTTCCCACCGCTTGCCGTTGAAAGTACCATAATGGCCGACATTGGCCTGCAGGTGGTGGCGCTTGAGATGGGGGCGGAGCGAAGAGCACAAATCGTGTGCTGCCGACGTCTGACCGAGAGCGCAGATGTCATCGCGCCCGCCCTCGACCGTCAGCAGCGCCGTCTTTAGGATCTTACCCGGATCGACCTTGCGGCCGTGATAGGTGAAGTCCCCCGTCGCGAGATCCGCGCGCTGGAACACACGATCGATCGTTTCGAGATAGAATTCCTCGGTCAGATCGAGGACGGCGAAATATTCATCGTAGAATGTCTTGATCTTCTGCGCCTCCGCGATGTCGCCATTCGCGAGATGCTCATAGAGCTTCTGGTGTTGCGCCCGGTGCCGGTCGACATTCATCGCAACGAAGCTGAAGAGCTGCACGAAACCCGGATAGACCCGGCGGCCGCCGCCCGGGTAGCGTGAGGGCACACGCGCAGTCACGTTCGCCTTGAACCAGGAGAGCGGCTTTTCGGACGCCAGCTTGTTCACCGCCGTCGGGCTTTCGCGCACATCGATGGGGCCGGCCATCAGCGTCATCGAACGGGGCGTCGCGGGATGCTTGTTCTCCGACATGACGGCAGCAGCGACGAGCGCCTGCACGCACGGCTGGCAGACCGCGAGAAGGTGCGTATCCGGTCCGATTTCCTCGACAAACCGAATGATGTAATCGACGTATTCGTCGACGCCGAACTTACCCGCTTCCAGAGGAACATCCCGCGCGTTGATCCAGTCGGTGATATAGACGTCGTGATCACGCAGCAGTGTCTCGCAGGTTTTTGCGAGCAGCGTCGCGAAATGCCCCGAAAGGGGGGCGACGACGAGAACCTTCGGCTGTGCCGTATCGATGTCCTTGCGAAAGTGCAGGAGATTTCCGAACGGCAGGCCGAGAGCGACCTCTTCGGTGACGGGCACATCGCGATTTCCGACCCGAACCGCCGAAATTGCAAACTCCGGGCGCGTGTGGGTCAACTGAAAGCGTGAAATCATCTCGAACCCGGCAGCGATATGCTGCTTCAAGGCCTCGACCGTCGGCAGGAGCTGCTGCTCGAGAGCGGCCTTCGAGTTTTTGGCGACCTCGCGCAGCGGTGCAAGAAGATCGTCCTGGAACTGGTAGGCCTGGTAGAGCATCGCGCGGAACGTCCCCCGTCAGTCATCGAAAAAACCATGCGACTGAAAAACGTAGTGCATAATAGTGTGTGCTGCGAGAGGATTGTTTAGGCAGGATCAGGCGCAATGGAGTTGTCGTCGATGGCGAAAGCGACACTGACGATATCGTCCAAGAACTACTCATCATGGTCGCTTCGCGGCTGGCTGCTGTGCCGGATGTCGGGACTCGATTTTGACGAGGAACTCATTGCAACCGATGATCAAGAGGCGCGGCAGGAACTGCTGTTATTGTCGCCATCGGTGCGGGTGCCACGACTCACCGATGGCGACGTGACGGTCTGGGATACGCTCGCGATCGCCGAATACGTCAACGAGCTTGCACCAAATGCGGGCTTGCTGCCTGTGGATCAGGCAGCGCGAGCGCACTGCCGCTCGGTCTCGGGTGAGATCCATTCCGGTTTTTATAACCTGCGTTCGGCGCTGCCGATGAATCTCAAAGCCCGCCACAAGTCGTTCAAGATCTTCTCCGGCGCGCGCCCGGACGTCGAACGCATCAAGACGATTTGGACGGAGTGCCTCGAGACATACGGCGGGCCGTTTCTCTTCGGCGCGAAGCCGACCGTGGCGGACGCAATGTATGCGCCTGTCTGCACCCGCTTCCGGACCTACGCCGTGACGCTCGATCCGCGACTCTCGGAATATTGCGAAACCATTTTCCGGTGGCCGCTGATGCAGGAATGGACCCAGGGGGCCCTGATCGAACCCGACGAGATCGTCGAGCTCGAAGTTGAGTTCTGACGACGCCCTGCGGCCGTGCAACCTGAATGCGCGTTGAACGCTGCGACGGACTCCGTCAAATAAATCGTTTGAGCCTCGGTCGCCGAATGACGATATTGCCGCTGCGCGGCGTCGGTTCGCGATGAACGGGAAGGCCATACGAGGGTCCATGAGCGGGAAAGTGTTTAACCAAGCTGCCTCTGCCGCGCAGGGGAGCAAGGACACCGCCGGCCATCGCCCGGACCTCGATGGGCTGAGAGGAATCGCCGTCGCGGCCGTCGTCGCCTACCATCTCGATCTGCCGTTCGCGTCGGGCGGCTTCGTCGGCGTGGACATCTTTTTCGTATTATCGGGATTTCTCATAACCCGGCTGATCGCCGCCGAGCTACAGGCGAACACCTTCAGCCTGACGCGCTTCTATGAGCGACGCATTCGAAGGATCGTCCCGGCGCTCGTTTTTGTCTGCGCTTGCACAACGGCGGTCGCCGCGGTCTTTCTCCTGCCCGACGAGCTTGAGCGGTATGCATCGAGCCTGATCGCCACCGCCTTCTCCGTCAGCAACATCTGGTTCTTCGAGCACTCGGGCTATTTTGATCCGGGAAGCGGCACCCAGCCGCTGCTGCACACCTGGAGCCTCGGGATCGAGGAGCAGTTCTATATCGTCTTTCCGCTTCTGCTCATCGCCGTCTTTCGCTGGTGGCCGCGGGCATTGACAATCGTGATCTGGATTCTGTTCGCAGCGTCGCTGGCCGCAAGCGTTCTCTTTCTTGCGAAGGATCCGGCCGGCACTTTTTATCTGCTGCACACGCGCGCCTGGGAATTGCTTGCGGGGTCCATCGTCGCGCTCGGCCTTGTGCCACGTCCCGCGTCGCGTGTTCAGGGCGAGATCGCAATGGCGCTCGGCCTCGCTGCGATCGCGACCGCGATCTTTGCATACAACACGAAGACGCCATTTCCTGGCGCTGCCGCACTTCGTCCGTGCGTGGGAACGGCGGTAGCGATCTGGGCTGGAGAGGAACGGCGCACCATAGGCGCCCGATTATTAACGCTCCGGCCGCTCACGTCTTTAGGGCTTATCTCCTATAGCCTCTATCTCTGGCACTGGCCGCTCATCGTCTTCACGAAACTCGCGACGTCCGAGAGGTTGACGATCTGGGAGCAGGCGACGATCGCAGCCGCGGCGATCCTGCTCGCGATTGTGACCTGGCATTTCGTCGAGCAGCCGTTTCGCCGTCGCGCGCCCGCCGGTTTTTCGCGTGCCGCGATCTTCAAGGGCGGTGCATTCGGTCTCGGCGCCATGGCGTTTTCCGCTGTCGCTCTGCTCGCGCTCAATGGCATGCCGCAGCGCTTCCCCGAAAGTGTTCTGCAGATCGCTGCCGCAAGTGCCGACGCGAGTCCGCTGCGCGACAAGTGCCACTTCCATGCGAACACAGTCGGCTCCTACGACGACACATGCATTCTTGGCGATGACGTGGCTCCGAGCGTCATCGTCTATGGCGATAGCCATGGCGCGGAAGTCAGTGCAGCGCTCGGCGAATTGGCGAAGGCCCGCCATGCGAGCGTCCGCCAGATCACGGCATCGGGGTGTCCACCCGCCGCCGGCTTTACATTTCCGGGCGACGATCGATGCGGGCGCTATAATGCGGGCATCATGGATCGGTTGATTTCGATCTCTCCGGCAACGATCGTCCTCGCGACCTATTCGCTTGCCTGGGACCGCGAATATCCAGATCAGTTCTGGCCGAGTTTCGAGCGCACGGTCGCGACGTTGCAGGCGGCCGGGCATCGCGTCGTCGTTTTGGGACCGGTCCCTGATTTGCCACAGGCATCCGGCATCCCGGCGGCCGTCGCGCGGTGGAAGGCGTCAGGCCATGACCCCAAGGATTTTTCTTTCAGGCTGGGCGCCAAGGATTTCACGCGCGTCGAAACACACCTGAACGAGATCGCGGCGGCGCACGGCGCAACGTTTGTTCCCATTTCCCCCGAGCTTTGCTCTGAAAAGCGCTGCAAGCCCTATTCGGACGGAACAGTGCTCTATTTCGACAACAATCACCTTTCGATGCGTGGGGCGCAAATGATCGCGAGTCGCCTGCTCGTGCCCATCATCTGGCCGGAACCCGCGCTGTCCGGCTTGAGCCCTGACCGCTCAACCCATTGAGAGGCGCGCAACTGCGTCCTCAAGCATCCTTCGCCATCTCGCGCAGCTTGAACTTCTGGATCTTGCCCGTCGACGTCTTCGGCACCTCCGCGAAGACGATATGGCGCGGAACCTTGTAGCGTGCGAGGCCCGAGCGGCACCATTCCAGGATTTCGTCCGCGGTGGCCGATGCGCCGGGCCTGAGCTCGATGAACGCGCACGGCGTCTCGCCCCACTTTTCATCAGGCTTCGCCACGACCGCACAGAATGCAACGGCCGGATGCTTGTAAAGCACCTCTTCGACTTCGATCGACGAGATGTTTTCGCCGCCCGAGATGATGATGTCTTTCGAGCGGTCCTTGAGCTGGATATAGCCATCGGGATGCATGACGCCGAGGTCGCCCGAGTGGAACCATCCGCCCGCGAAGGCCTCGTCGGTCGCTTTCTCGTTCTTGAGATAGCCCTTCATCACGATATTGCCTTGGAACATGACCTCGCCCAGCGTCTCGCCGTCGGCGGGAACGTCCTGCATCGTCTCGGGATCTTTCACCGTCAATCCTTCGAGCGCGACGTAGCGGACGCCCTGGCGGATGCGTTTCGCGCTACGCTCTGCGAGGGACAGATCGTTCCAGGCGTCGTTCCATTCGTTGATGGTCGCCGGACCGTAGGTCTCGGTCAGCCCGTAGAGATGCGTCAGATGAAAACCTGCGTCTGTCATGGCAGCGATGACGGCGGCCGGAGGCGGCGCAGCAGCATGATTGAAAGCGACGACGTGTCCGATCTCGCGCTTTTCATCGTCCGGCGCGTTGAGAAGCGTCGCCATGACGATCGGCGCGCCGGACAAGTGCGAAACTTTGTGCTCGACGATGGAATCGTACATCGCCTTCGCGCGAACCCACCTGAGGCAAACGTGCGTGCCCTGGACCATCGTCACCGTCCACGGGAAGCACCAGCCGTTGCAGTGGAACATCGGCAGCGTCCAGAGATACACCGGAAACCGCGTCATCCCGGTCGAGATCGCATTCGCGTAGCACATCAGCGCGGCGCCACGATGATGATAGACGACGCCCTTCGGGTTTCCGGTCGTGCCGGAGGTGTAGTTGAGCGAGATCGCCTCCCACTCATCCTCCGGCCAGCGCCACTTGAATTCCGGATCGCCCTTCGAGACGAAATCCTCGTAGTCGATCGTCGATAGCGGCTCGCCGGCCTGAGGAAATTCGAGATCGTTATAGTCGATGATGATGGGCTTTACCTTCGCCATCTCGAGAGCAGCCTTGACGACGCTGGAGAACTCCCGATCGGTGATCAGGATTTTCGCACCGGCGTGGTCGAGCTGGAACGCGATGATCGCCGGGTCGAGGCGGGTATTGATCGTATGAAGCACGGCGCCGATCATCGGCACGGCATAATGGGCTTCCAGCATCGCCGGCGTATTGGCGAGCATCACTGAAACCGTATCGCCCGGCCCGATGAACTTCATGGCGAGCGCACAGGCGAGCTTCCTGCACCGCGTATAGAATTCCGAATACGTGAAACGCGTGTTGCCGTGGATGACTGCCACGTGGTCCGGTGCCGCGACAGCGGAGCGAGAAAGGAACGAGAGCGGCGTGAGCGGCTGATAATTCGCGGGATTCTTATCGAGGTGGTGTGCGTATGCGTTCGACACGATTGCTGGCCCTGGTTCCCTGCATGCAGATCTTACGGGCTTTCGAATTGGAAGCCCCGCTTTTGAAGGGCAGACGCTAGCGAACGCACCAATCGCCGACAATGCCGAATTCGAACATCCATTTCTGTCGCGGTCGCGAAAAACGGCCGACTTTGATCCACATCATGTTTGATCAGTTTATCTTGATGTCTAATACATCATAAGTTAGACGTCATGCGTGAAGCAGGAGCGGGAGCCTGAGACCTGATTACCGCCACGCAAATGCGCGCCGGCCGCGCCCTTCTCGGCATCGACCAGCAGACGCTGGCTGATCGGGCGGGCGTATCCCTGCCGACGATCCAGCGTATGGAAGCGAGTGACGGGAACGTCCGCGGCGTCGTCGATACGCTCACCAAAGTCATGGCCGCTTTCGAAGCCGCGGGCATCGAACTCATTGGGGAGAACATGCCGAGCGTCGGACAAGGGCGCGGCGTGCGATTCAAGGAGCGTCAGCCCGCAAAGTTGCCTGCTCCCCCGAGCCAGCCGCACGGCAAGAAATCGCCGCTTGGACGCTCCTGAGAAAGCGCACCACATCGCGACGACGACCGCCGACGTTCATGCCGACGATCTCGCCGCTCCTTCCGGAAGGAGACGGAGATTATGGACACATCGGTCGGCGGCGCACGCAAGCGCAGCCCAAGCCTTGCAGAGCTTTTCACGCCAAAACTCGTCACCGTTCTGCGCGAGGGCTACCATTTCAAGGACTTTCAAGCCGATACGGTCGCGGGATTGACGGTCGCCATCGTTGCGCTGCCATTGTCTATGGCGATCGCGATCGGATCGGGCCTATCACCCGAGAAGGGGCTGTTCACCGCGATCGTCGGCGGATTTCTGATTTCGGCGCTGGGCGGTAGCCGATATCAGATCGGCGGCCCGGCCGGAGCTTTCATCGTTCTGATCGCGACGATTGTCGAGCAGAAGGGCTATGACGGCCTTGTCTTGGCAACCGCGATGGCGGGCCTCATCATGATCGCCGCCGGCTTCCTGCGTCTTGGAACCTATATCAAATACATTCCCTTTCCGGTGACGGTTGGCTTCACGGCTGGCATCGCGGTTATCATTTTCGCAAGCCAGATCAAGGACCTCCTGGGCCTCACCGTTGAGCATGAGCCTGCCGCACTGTTGCCGAAGCTCGCGGCTCTGGGGGCCAATCTGGCGACGTTCAGCCCCGCAACCGTTCTGATCTCCGTACTGTCCGTCGCCCTCATCATAGGTATCCGCCGATGGAAGCCGACTTGGCCGGGGATGCTCATTGCGGTCGGTCTGACATCCGCCCTCGCCTGGGCAATGGGCTTCGACGTCGCGACCATCGGATCACGCTTCGGCGAAGTTCCCCGCACGCTTCCAGCACCCCACTTGCCGGGGTTCGACCTCGCAAAGCTGCAGGCTGCATTGCCTGACGCCATTTCGATCGCGTTGCTCGGTTCCATCGAGAGCCTGCTATCGGCAGTGGTTGCCGACGGCATGACCGGACGTCGGCATCGGTCGAACTGCGAGTTGGTCGCGCAAGGAGCAGCAAACATCGCAGCCGTCACGTTCGGCGGCATGTGCGTGACGGGAACCATCGCGCGCACGGCAACCAACGTCCGCGCCGGCGCACATGGACCGGTATCCGGTATGCTGCACGCGCTTTTCGTTCTGCTGTTCATGCTCGTCGCGGCGCCGCTTGCTGCCTATATTCCGCTCGCGAGTCTCGGTGGCGTGCTCGCCGTCGTTTCCTGGAACATGGCCGAGAAGGCGGAATTCGCCGCCCTTATTCGATCGTCTCGCGGCGACGCGGCCGTTCTGCTCGCGACCTTTCTGCTGACGATCTTCGTCGACTTGACGACCGCGATCGCTGTCGGTGTGACGCTCGGAGCTTTCCTCTTTCTGCATCGCATGGCCGAAGACGTCGCCGTCGAAACCGGAACGTCATTGGTTGCAGAAGACGTGGCCGATGTCGTTGGCAACAATCAAGCTGCCAAGGAAATTGCAGCACTCCCCGCCGGCGTCATGGTCTACCGGATCTCAGGGGCGTTCTTTTTCGGCGCCACGGCCTCTGTGAGCGCAGTGCTCGACCGGATCGGCGCCCACCCGAAGACGTTCATTCTCGACTTTGCCGATGTTCCGCTCGTCGATAGCACCGCCGCTCGGACGCTCGAAAGCTTCGCCCAGAAGCTGAGACGCGGCGGCACGACGCTTTATTTCACATCGACAAGTCGGAGTGTGCGCCGGACCCTTCTCGCCGCCGGCCTAAGAACACCAGAAGTCCATTATGCTTCCCAAATCGCAGATGCCGTCGCGATGAGCCAGGGCGATAAGCCGGCCAATCGCGGCGGCTCCAGCGATCACTCGGTCTCCTGATCCTCGTCCTTGGGAGCCGAGGACATCTCCTTGAGCTTGGCGAAGACGCGTGCCTGCTCCTGCTCGGGCGTTTCCTCCGCGGCCTCGTCGGCGGCCTTGGGCGTGAGGATCTCGGCGTGCGACGGAGTGGTCGTCTCGGCTGTCGGCAGCAGCGTGCCGGCGCGTTCCGGCTCCTGTCCCGACTCCTTGCGCTCGCGTTCAACGCGCCGAGCGGCCTTTTTCACTTCGGCGTCGAGGTCGATCTGCGAGCAGAGACCGAGAGTCACCGGGTCCTGCGGCGTCAGCTGCGCCGAGTTCCAGTGCGTCCGATCCCGGATCTGGGCGATCGTGGGCTTCGTCGTGCCGACGAGGCGCATGATCTGGCTATCCTTCAGTTCCGGATGATTGCGAAGCAGCCAGAGCACGGCATTGGGCCGGTCATGCCGACGCGACACCGGCGTATAGCGGGGTCCCTTGCGCGTCTGCGGCATTGGCGGCAGTTCGACCTTGCTGACCGCAAGCTGAAGCTTGTGTGATGAATCCTTCTCGGCGCGAGCGATCTCCTCGCGCGTCAGCTGCCCGTTCGTCACAGGGTCCATGCCTTTGATGCCCTGTGCAACTTCCCCATCGGCAATTCCCTTGACCTCGAGCGGATGCAATCCGCAGAATTCGGCGATCTGGTCGAAGGAGAGCGCCGTATTCTCGACAAGCCAAACGGCCGTGGCTTTCGGCATCAGGGGGCGGCGGTCGCTCATGGGTATCCTCTTTCGGTCTTTCGCTTCGGTCGCGAAAGCCTGCTAAAACGTTAAATTAAAGGGAATACGCCTATATAAGGCCTTCGATGGCCCCGATGCAAGACTCAATGCCTTAAGCAAATGCAACAAGGCCGCAGCCAGATTGGCCGCGCTGCGGTTGCGGGCAGCGTTTAGTGCGGGTTAATCTCAGGAAAAAACGGTCTGGGTCCAACGGCCTCGACCCTAAAACCTGCAGGGATGACTGAATGCTCGCGACCGCTGGCCGTACGAAATATTTCGAGGACTTAGAGGTCGGCCAGGAAGCGTCGATGTCGCGAATCGTCAGTGAGGCCGACATCGTCGCCTACGCTGCGCTGTCCGGTGACTATAATCCCGTTCACCTCGATGCCGAGTACGCCGCTAAGACGATCTTCAAGGAGAGGATTGCGCACGGCATCCTGTCTGCGGGCTATATCTCAGCCATTTTCGGCATGAAGCTGCCGGGGCCTGGCGCCATTTACGTCTCGCAGTCCCTTTTCTTCAAGGGCCCGGTCAAGATCGACGATCGCGTTGAATCGCTCGTGAAATTGGTCGAACTCATCCCCGACAAGAAGCGTGCGCGCTTCGAATGCCTTTGCTCAGTCGGCGGCAAGCCGGTGTTGACCGGAGAGGCCGTCCTGATGGTTCCCGCGCGCCCGAAGTAATGGCAAATTCCTTCACGGTCTAAATCCCGAGACCCGTTCTTCGGAAGCCGACGAGCCCCTGCCACCATGCACGTCGTCCATGGCCATAAACATGTTCCGCCCGAGCTTCGCGGCTCGGCTGTCGCCATCGGCAATTTCGATGGCGTGCACCGTGGACATCGCGCACTGATCGCGGAGGCGAAGGCCCGCGCCGCGGAGCATAAAGCGCTCTCGTCGGTGCTCGTTTTCGAGCCTTACCCGCGCGAATTCTTCCAGCCGAACGAGGCGCATTTTCGCCTGACGCCCTTCAAGCGCAAAGTCGTGATCTTCGAGAGACTGGGACTCGATATCGTCTTTGTCGAGCCGTTCGATGCCGAGCTCGCAGCGCTGTCCGCAGAAGACTTCATCGAACGTGTCATTGTCGCGGGTCTTGGCGCCAGCCACGTCGTGATCGGCTACGACTTCTATTTTGGCCACAAGCGCGGCGGCAACCCCGAGATGATGCTGCGCGCCGGCGAAGAGCTTGGTTTCGGGGTGAGTGTCATGCCGCCCGTGGCGGAAGCCGGTGAACCATTCTCGTCGTCAGCAGTCAGGCTTTATCTTGCGCAGGGCGACGTGAAAGGGGCAGCCCATATGCTCGGCGAATCGTGGCGCGTCGCGGGCAAAGTGGTCGGTGGTGCCAAGCGGGGCACCGGAATGGGATATCCCACCGCCAATCTGCCGATGCCGAAGGGCACGACGCTTGGCCACGGCATTTATGCCGTCAGGGCATATTTCGATGGCGTCCCGCACGACGCAGCGGCCTATCTTGGGACCCGTCCGACGTTCGACGATGGAATGCCCGTGCTTGAAGTCTTCCTGTTCGACTTCAACAGCGACCTTTATGGCCGCGACATGGAGGTCGAATTCGTCGACTTTATCCGTGCTGACCGCAAATTCCATTCCGTCGACGAACTCGTGGCCCAGATGGACAAGGACATCTCCGCCGTGAAAGCCGTGCTCGCGCGGGCGTAATTTCGTCATCCTCGAGCGGCCGACCCTCTAAGGCCTACTTGCCCGAGGATGACGGGTCACGGTGGTCGCCTTTGCTAACCCGCGGCGCAGTTGCTAGAACCCGCGCTGATTTCCTTGAGGATTGAAAGTTTAACGGATGTCGAAAGACGCGAAGGCCGCCGGTAAGGCAGGCGCTGCAACCGATGCCCCGGCGAAGTCCGAGGAGCGCGCCTCAGTCGGTCGCGATTGGAGCAAAACGCTGTTCCTGCCGCAAACCGAGTTTCCCATGCGGGCGGGATTGCCCGAGCTTGAGCCGAAGCTGCTGAAGCGCTGGGACGAGATCGGTCTCTATGAAAAGTTGCGCTCGCAGTCGAAAGGCCGCGTGAAGTTCACGCTTCACGACGGACCGCCATACGCCAATGGCAACATCCACATCGGCCACGCGCTGAACAAGATTCTGAAAGACCTGGTCGTCAAATCGCACCAGATGCTCGGGAACGATTCGAACTACGTGCCGGGCTGGGACTGCCACGGCCTGCCGATCGAATGGAAGATCGAGGAGCAGTATCGCGCCAAGGGCAGAGAGAAGCCGAACTTCTCCGATCCCGTTGCCATGAATGCCTTCCGAGACGAGTGCCGCAAGTTCGCGGCGCACTGGCTTGGTGTTCAGCGCGAGGAATTCAAGCGCCTCGGCGTCATCGGCGATTGGGAACGGCCCTATTCGACGATGGATTTCCGCGCCGAGAGCATCATCGCGCGCGAACTGATGAAATTCGCTGCGACGGGACAGCTCTATCGCGGCTCAAAGCCGGTCATGTGGTCGGTCGTGGAAAAGACGGCTCTCGCCGAAGCCGAAGTCGAGTACCAGGACTACCAGTCCGATATGATTTGGGTGAAGTTTCCGACGAAACCGCTGCCCGTCTTGGATAGTCTTTCGGAAGGCGATCTTCCGCCCGAGCTTCATCCCGAATGGACACCCGACAATCTCCTCGGTGCCTCCGTCGTCATCTGGACGACGACGCCATGGACGATTCCCGGTAACCGCGCGATCAGCTATTCGTCGAAGATCCAATATGGGCTTTACGAAGTCACGGCTGCGCCCGAAGGCAACTGGGCGAAAGTCGGCGACCGCTACCTCCTGGCCGACAAGCTCGCGGCTGACGTGATGAAGGCTGCGAAGGTCGAAGCCTATGAGCGGCGCTGGTCGGTCAGCAGTTTCGAGCTTCGTCACCTGGTCTGCGAACATCCGCTGAAGGATCTCGGCTATACCTTTGATGTGCCGCTGCTCGACGGTGATCACGTAACGGATGATACAGGCACGGGCTTTGTCCACACCGCGCCGGGCCACGGTGCCGACGACTACAACATCTGGACCGCGAGCCAGAAGAAGCTGCGCGATCGCGGCATCGACACCGATATCCCGTTTACCGTCGATGCAGATGGCGTGCTGACAAAAGCCGCGCCGGGCTTCGAAGGTAAGCGCGTGCTGAAGGAAAACGGCGACAAGGGCGACGCCAACGACGCCGTCATCAAAGCGCTGGCCGAAGCCGGTAACATCATCGCGCGCGGCCGCCTGAAGCACCAGTATCCGCATTCGTGGCGCTCGAAGAAGCCGGTCATTTTTCGCAACACGCCGCAGTGGTTCATCTCGATGGATCGCGCGCTCGGCACGCCGCTTCCCGAGTGGAAGGCGCAGGAGTCCGGCACATCCGGTCACAATGCACCGACCCTCCGTCAGCTCGCGCTCGAAGAGCTCAAGCGCGTCGCGTGGGTTCCCGTGGCCGGCGAGAACCGCATCACCGGCATGATCGAGAACCGGCCCGACTGGGTCGTTTCGCGTCAGCGCGCCTGGGGCGTGCCGATCACGGTCTTTCGGAACGTCGAAACCGAGGAGGTCATTCCCGGCCCCGGCTTCGACAAGTCGGATGAACTCAGCGCGCGGATCGAGAAGGCGTTTGCCGAGAAGGGTGCCGACGTCTGGTTCGAGGAAGGTGCGAAAGAACGCTTTCTGAAGGGCTTTATATCGCCGAAAGACAAGGGCAAGTGGGAGCAGGTGAAAGACGTGCTCGATGTCTGGTTCGATTCCGGCTCGACCCATGCGTTTACGCTTGAGGACCCGACCGCATTCCCTGGGTTCAAGGGTCTGCGGCGCACGCGCGAGGGCGGCCAGGATCGCGTCATGTACCTGGAAGGCTCTGACCAGCATCGCGGCTGGTTCCATTCGTCTCTTCTCGAAAGCTGCGGCACGCGCGGAGATGCGCCGTACGATATCGTGCTGACGCACGGCTTCGTCCTTGATGAGAAGGGGCAGAAGATGTCGAAGTCCTTGGGCAACGTCGTCGCGCCGCAGGACGTGATGGCGAAGTCCGGCGCCGACATCTTGCGTCTGTGGGTGGCAGCATCCGACTATTCTGACGATCTCCGGATTGGTCCTGAAATCCTGAAGACGTTCTCGGAAACCTATCGCAAGCTCAGGAACACGCTGCGGTGGATGCTCGGCGCGCTGGCGCATTTCAAGCCCGAAGACGCTGTGCCGGTGACCGCGATGAAGCCGTTCGAACTCGAGCGCCTCATGCTGCACCGCTTGGCCGAGCTCGATCATGAAATTCGCAAGGCCTATGAACATTACGACTACCGCAAGATCGTTGGCCTTCTCGCACAGTTCATGAACACCGAGCTATCAGCGTTCTATTTCGACATCCGTAAGGACACGCTTTATTGCGAGGCGCCGTCGAGCCCGAAGCGCAAGGCGGCGCTGACCGTCATCGACAAGCTCTGCGATGCGCTGATCCGCTGGCTCGCGCCGATCCTCTCGTTTACTGCGGAGGAAGCGTGGCTCCTCTATCGGCCTGACGACGCGGAAAGCATACACCTGCTACCCTTCCCGAAGATCCCACGCGAATGGCGCGACGATAATCTTGCGGCGAAATGGGATCGCGTGAAGGAAGTTCGCAGCGTCGTGACCGGCGCCCTCGAAATCGCGCGTGCAGAAAAGAAGATCGGCTCTTCGCTCGAAGCAGCGCCCGATGTCTACGTCACGGATGCAGATCTGATGTCTGGCCTCGACGGCGTCGACATGGCGGAAATCTGCATCACGTCCGATATCACGATCTCGTCGGAGGAACCACCGAGCGGGGCTTTCACGCTTCCGAACGAGCCGGGTGTTGGCGTCGTCGTCAAGCGCGCCGAAGGTCGGAAGTGCGCGCGCTCCTGGCGCATCACGAAGGATGTCGGCTCCGATCCCGACTATCCCGAGCTTTCCGCGCGCGACGCCGCCGCCATGCGCGAGATCGACGCCGAGGCAACGGTATGACGGACCCGGCGTCTTGGCGAAACATCGTCTGGAGTCGCTCCGCGCCGCTCGCGCTGATCGTCATCGTGCTGACGATGGCGATCGACCAACTGCACAAATGGTGGATGCTTTCGGTCTTCGACATCGAGTCCAAAGGCCGCGTCGTTGCCGCCCCGTTTCTCGACCTCGTCTATGTGAAGAACATCGGCGTCAGCTACTCGCTCTTCAATCAGGAAAGCATGAGCGGCCAATACCTGCTCGTCGCCTTTGCTGTGATCGCCAGCATCGGTCTCTGGATCTGGCTCAACTGGAGCCGCGGCAGCCGGCTCATGGCATTGAGCCTGGGCCTGATTATCGGCGGCGCGCTGGGAAACGCGATCGACAGATTACGTCTCGGCGGTGTCGCCGATTTCTTCTCGTTTCATGCCTACGGCTTCCACTGGTACGTCTTCAACATCGCCGATGTAGCGATCGTTGCCGGTGTCATCGGCCTGTTGTATGAGTCCCTTCGGGGCGAGTCGCATTAGCGCCGTAAATACGGCTTAACGGGACTCCGGGGGCGTGTCGGTCGAAGGCACGAGCAAAAAGCATGTCGTTGAAATCGGCTCATAAAATTGGTCTCTGTGCGGCCATAGCCATGCTTTTAGGTGGCTGCGGCGGCTACGATGGCGTGCAGCTCAACGGCAAAGTCTTCGACATGATGGGCCTCAACGGCGATTCCACACCCAAGGGCGACCCGAAAATGGCAGTCCGCCAGCCGTTGACCCTCCCGCCCAGCGATAGTCTTCCGCCGCCGGGCAGCGGCAAGGTCGATCAGCCGTCGCTCGCCGAAATTCAGGATCCGGACAAAAAGAAAGTCGTCAACCAGGCCGAGCTCGAAAAGCAGCAGGCTGAGTACTGCCGGAAGAACTACGAAGAGCCGATCGCGCGCGGCGACACTTCAGCCGATTCCGCAGCCGGTCCGCTGGGTCCCTGCCATCCGTCGATCTTCACGGCTGTTCAGAAGTGGACGACGAAACCCGGCTATCACGACAATGGCGGCGAGGACGATACC
This sequence comes from Pseudomonadota bacterium, assembly GCA_018242215.1. Lineage (GTDB taxonomy): Bacteria > Pseudomonadota > Alphaproteobacteria > Rhizobiales > Hyphomicrobiaceae > Hyphomicrobium_B. The sequence goes on along the minus strand of JAFECG010000020.1, from coordinate 52,431 downwards.
GAATCGCAGTGACGGCTGACGCCGGTTGCTAGCGAAAGCCGTTGTTCATCAAAAAAAACATGATCTGGCCGCATTTTATGTGGCTTGAGATGAACGCCTTGTCATTTGACTTTGATCGCCCATCTGCCGCTCACTGTCGCGGCTTCCGGCCTTTCTGGCGCCCGAGCGCTTCTTGCGAAAGTAATCCCCGGCCCTGAGGTTTGGGGTAGGATAAAAACGCTAGGGAGCGAACACTACTGTATTCGGTTCAAAGGATCGCCATAATGCGTCTTGCGACGTGCTCCCGAATTAGCCTCTTAACCCTATTGGCCACCCTGATGCTCGCAGTGAATCCACAAGCCCACGCCTCGGACAGCGCCACCCGTGCGTCCGAATTCAAGCTGTCGAACGGAATGGACGTCGTCGTCATTCCCGACCACCGTTCACCGGTCGTCACGCACATGGTCTGGTACAAGGTCGGCGCGGCCGATGAGGTGCTCGGGAAGTCCGGCATCGCGCATTTCCTCGAGCATCTGATGTTCAAGTCGACCGATAAGATTCCGGTCGGCGAATTTTCGAAGATCGTGAACCGCCTTGGCGGCCAGGACAACGCCTTCACCGGCAACGATGCGACGGCCTATTTCCAGCGCGTCGCGAAGGACCGTCTCGGCAAGATGATGGAGATGGAAGCGGACCGTATGGTCAACTTGCGTCTCGACGAAAAGGAAGTTCTGACCGAGCGCGACGTCATCCTCGAGGAACGCCGCTCGCGCATCGACAACAATCCGTCTGCACTTCTCGACGAGCAGATGAACGCTGCGCTCTATTTGAACCACCCCTACCACAAGCCGGTGATCGGCTGGTACCGCGAGATGGCAAAGCTCTCGCGCCAGGACGCGCTCGATTTCTACAAGCACTACTACGCGCCGAATAACGCGATCCTCGTCGTCTCCGGCGACGTGACGGACGACGAAGTCAGGAAGCTCGCCGAAGCGACCTACGGCAAGATTCCCGCCAATCCGGATGTGCCCTCGGTCCGTCATCGACCGGGCGAGCCGCCGGCCCGCGTCGCGCGCCGTCTCGTGCTCAAAGACCCGCGCGCCGGCAATTACCTGATGCAGCGCTACTATCAGGCCCCGAGCTATGTCACGGCGAAACCGGGTGAAGCCGAAGCGCTCGATCTCCTGATGAAGATCGCAGGTTCGGGTTCCACCAGCCGCATCTACAAGAAGCTCGTCGTCGAGCAGAAGCTCGCGTCCAGCGCCGGCGGTGACTATTCTGGCTATGGCCTCGACGGCGGAACGATCTCACTCTACGGCATCTCCGCCGACGGCGTTCCACTCGAAAAAGTCGAAGCTTCGATCGATGCCGTGATGGCGGACATCGTGAAGAACGGCGTCACCGAGCAGGAACTGGCCCGCGCCAAGAACAGCTATCTCGCAGATTACATCTACGACAGCGACAACCAGGCGACGCTCGCGCGCCGTTACGGCTGGAATCTCGCGGTCGGACGCACCGTTGCGGAAGTCGAAGCATGGCCGACGAACATTTCGAAGGTCACGACGGACGATGTGAAGAAGGCTGCCGCGAAATACCTCGATATCAAGGATTCGGTGACGGGCTATCTCATTCCCGACCAGTCCGGCGTCGCCCAAGCCGACGATCTTCCGCCTCCGTCTTCTTCCGGCGTGCTGAGGTGATATTGATGACAGCATTTTCTCGCGCGGCTGCTAAGGTCGTTCGCCATGCAGCCCGCTTCGCCATCGCCTCGGCGCTTCCCGCTTTGGCCTTGTTGTTCGTTGTCTCCGTCAGTCACCCAGCAGCCGCAATGAATATTCAGAAAGTCAAATCACCCGGTGGAATTGAAGCGTGGCTCGTCGAAGAGCACAGCGTTCCTCTTCTTTCGCTCCGCTATGCCTTCGACGGCGGCAACAGCCAGGATCCGCGGGGCAAAGAGGGGCTCGCGAACTTCATCACCGCGATGATGGATGAAGGCGCCGGAGACATCAAATCCGAGGACTATCAGGAGCGCATGGAAAACATCGCCATGCGCATGAGCTACGACGACAGCAAGGATTCGCTCTACGGCTCATTCGAGACGTTGACGAAGAACCGCGACAAGGCCGTCGAACTCTTGAAGCTGTCAGTGCAGAAGCCGCGTTTCGACACCGATGCCGTCGAGCGCATCAAGCAGCAGCTCCTTGCCAACCTCGCGTATGCCGACAAGGATCCCGACAAGGTCGCGATGCGCGAATGGTACGCGCAGGCATTTCCGAACCAGCCCTATGGCCGTTCAGCGAACGGGACGCAGGAAACGGTCGCGAAGATCACGCGCGATGATCTCGTCGAGTTTCACAAGCGCAATTTTGCGCGCGACAATCTGAAGGTCGTGGCCGTCGGGGATATCACCGCCGCCGAACTCGGTAATATCCTGGATGACGTCTTTGGAGGTTTGCCCGCAAAGGCCGATCTGATACCCGTCTCGAAAACGTCTCCGGTCGAGGGCGGAAGCCAGAAGATCGTCGAAATGGGCGTGCCGCAGTCGGTCGCCGTGTTCGGCCTGGGTGCCATGCCGCGCAAGGATCCGGATTTCATGACGGCTTTCGTCGTCAACCACATTCTTGGCGGAGGCGGCTTCTCGGCCAAGCTGATGGAAGAAGTGCGCGAGAAGCGCGGTCTTGCCTATTCCGTCTACACGTACCTGCAACCCTACCAGCACGCGACGATCCTCGTCGGAAGTGTTGCGACAAAGAACGCGTCGATGGCTGAAAGCCTGAGCATCATTCGCGGCGAGATGAAGAAGATGGCCGAGAATGGTCCGACGGCGGACGATCTCCAGGCGGCCAAAGATTATCTGACAGGCTCGTACGCGTTGCGCTTCGATACCAACTCGAAGATTGCTTCGCAGCTTCTCGGATTGATGCAGGAAGGCTTCGGTCCGGACTACGTCGAGAACCGCAACAAGATGATCGAAGCCGTGACACTCGAAGATGCCAAGCGCGTCGCCGCTCGGCTGCTGAAACCCGAGAATCTCGTCGTCACCGTCGTCGGCAAGCCGACGGGGATGAATGCGGCAGCCACACCGCCGGTCCTGCAACCCGCCGTCGCCGTGCCCGGACGCGGCTAGCCTCGCGAGGAGCCATCCTCGGGCTCGTCCCGAGGATCCATCGGCCGGAGGCTCCGAGGATATATTGATCCTCAGCCTAATACCGAGGATGACATTTCGGTCGCGGCATCACGTCTCCCGTCTTTTTCTCGCGGTCGCATAGCGCACTTGGCCGCACATCCGAAATCGGCTAGGCCGGAACGGGTTTGAGCAAGGAGCCTTGAAGCGGCCATGCAGGACGGGCAGCGGCACGACAAAGATCGAATTCAGCAAAAAATCGAGGGATGTCTGGAAGACACGATCGGCCAATACGGCCTGACGCCTTCCGTTCACGCCTCATGGGTTGACCGTATGGCGCCGCACGTCGAGGCGCTGAAGAACGACTATCGCAGCAACAAGCTCGCACTTCTGCGCATCCCTGACGAAGAGCAGGATATCGCCGACGCCGACGCCGCACTGAAGCAATTGAGCGAAAACGCCAAGACGCTCGTCTTCTTCGGGACCGGAGGCTCGAGCCTCGGCGGCGAAACGCTCGCTCAGCTCGCGGGCTGGAACATTTCGGGCGTCGCGCTTCCCGGTCAACGCGATCGCCCGCGCACACGCTTCTATGGCAACCTCGACGGCGGTACACTGCAGAGCGTTCTGGAAACGCTCGACCTCGCGTCGTCCCGCTTCATCGTCACGTCGAAATCCGGCGGCACCGCCGAAACACTCGCGCAAGCCATCGCTACGCTGACGGCAGTGAAAGCGGCCGGGCTCGAAGCACAAATTCCAAAAATGTTTCTTGGCATCAGCGAGCCTGACAAGCCCGGCAAGCTGAACGGTCTTCGCACGCTGTTTTCGAAATTCGGAATTCCGATGCTGGAGCATCATACCGGCATAGGTGGACGCTTTTCCTGCCTGACGAACGTCGGTTTGATCCCCGCCATCGCCCGTGGGCTTGATGCGCGCGCCATTCGCGCGGGAGCCAAAAGCGTAATCGACTCGCTTCTCTCCGCGAACGCGCCGAAGGATTTCGCCCCTGCGGTCGGCGCCGCCACGGCCGTCGCGCTGTCGAAGGAAAAAGGCATCAGAACACTCGTCATGATGCCTTACGCCGATAGGCTCGGCCGTCTCTCGGCCTGGTTCGTCCAGCTCTGGGCCGAAAGCCTCGGCAAAAGCGGAGAGGGAACGACACCGGTCGGCGCGCTGGGACCCGTCGATCAGCATAGCCAGCTCCAGCTCTTCATGGACGGTCCGCACGACCACTACCTCACGATCGTTCGCGTCGCGAGCGAAGGTCTCGGCCCGCGAATCGATCCCGAACTCGCCCGCATTTCCGGTGCCGAAATGCTGGGGGGCCACACCGTCGGAGATATCGTCTCCGCGCAGTCGCATGCTCTGCCTGAGGCTTTGGCCCGTGCCGGGCGTCCGGTGCGTACAATCGACCTTGCAAAACTCGACGAAAAGACCATCGGCGCGCTGCTGATGCACTTTATGATCGAAACGATTCTCGCGGGCCGCCTGCTCGGCGTCGATCCGTTCGACCAGCCCGGCGTCGAGCTTGCGAAAGTCCTAACGAGAGAGCGCCTCGCAAAAGGCGCTTGAGGCGTTTCGAGGGGGGACAGTCGGGGTGGCCATTCGGCAGCTCTCGCCGGAGACGATCAACCGCATCGCTGCGGGCGAGGTGATCGAACGCCCGGCGAGCGTCGTCAAGGAGCTTGTCGAGAACGCGATCGACGCCGGCGCGTCGCACATCGAAATCGTCATCACGGGCGGCGGCCTATCGCTTATCCGCGTCACCGACGACGGCTCGGGTATGACCTCCGAAGATCTGTCCTTGGCCGTCGAGCGCCACGCCACCTCCAAGCTGGACGAGGAAGATCTGTTCGATATTCGCTCGCTCGGATTCCGCGGCGAGGCGCTCCCGTCCATCGGCTCAATCGCGCGATTGGAAATCCGCTCGCGCACTGCGAGCGCGCCGCAAGGATCGTCCGTCGTCGTCATGCGCGGGACGAAGGCGCCGGTCGCGCCCGCTGCCGTCAACTGCGGAACAATCGTCGAAGTCCGCGATCTCTTCTCGGCGACACCCGCCCGCCTCAAGTTCCTGAAGTCCGAGCGCGCCGAAGCGATGGCCGTGACGGATGTCGTCCGCCGCCTGGCAATGGCCCATCCCGACATCGGCTTCACATTGCAGACGGGGGAGAAGCGCCCGAACGTCTTTGCGCAAGGTGATCGGTCGTCGGCGGCGTGGCTCGAACGCATCGGCGCGATCATGGGCCGCGAGTTCATGGCCGACGCGCTGGAAGTCTCTGGTGCCGCGAGCGGCGCCTCCGCACCGATGCGCGTGTTCGGCTTTGCGGGATTGCCGACGCTGCACCGACCCGACTCGACGCAGCAGTTCCTGTTCGTCAATGGCCGCTCGGTGAAGGACAAGCTCTTGATCGGTGCGGTTCGCGCCGCTTACGGCGATCTCATCCCGCGCGGGCGCTCGCCGTTGCTGGCGCTATTCCTCGACGTCGCGCCGTCAGATGTCGACGTCAACGTGCATCCGGCAAAAGCCGAAGTCCGCTTTCGCGACGCCGGTCGTGTGCGCGCGATGATCGTCCGCGCGCTTGCCGATGCGCTTGCAGCGGCCGGGCACCGCGCGTCGGCCCAAGGTGGCGTACTGACCGTCGAAACTTTTTCAGCCGGAATTCTCCCAAACGCCGGTTCGCCTGCGCCTCCTCCAGATCACGCAACCTATTCTTGGATGCCGCCGTCGACGCGGATGTCGGCGTTCGCCGAAGCGGCGCAATCGCCGTTCGCCGTCGTTGATGTCCCGAGCGCCGCCGCGCCTGCCGTGGCGCCGATGGCCGAGCAAGCGATCGACAAACCACTCGGCGCGGTCCGGGCGCAAGTCCACGAGAACTACATCGTCGCGCAGACGCGCGATGGCCTCGTCATCGTCGATCAGCATGCGGCACATGAGCGCCTCGTCTACGAGAAACTGAAAGCCGCGCTGGCGAATGGCGGCGTCGCGACGCAGGGCCTCCTCATCCCGGCGATCGTCGAACTGGATGCCAACGATGCCGCTTTGCTCGCCGAGCACGTCGAGGAGATTTCCGAATTCGGCCTCGTGCTCGAAAGCTTCGGCGAGGGCGCCGTCGTCGTGCGCGAGACCCCGGCGCTATTGGGTGATACGGACGTCGAAGGTCTCGTGAAAGATCTCGCGGCCGAACTGCGCGCCGATGGCACGGCGCGTGCCTTGAAAGATCGTCTCGACAGCGTTGCGTCGCGGATGGCGTGCCACGGGAGCGTTCGGTCAGGCAGACGTCTGACGGTCGAAGAAATGAACGCATTGCTTCGCCAGATGGAAGCGACGCCTTACTCCGGCCAGTGCAACCACGGCCGTCCGACCTACGTGGCGCTGAAGCTCACCGACATCGAACGTCTTTTCGGCCGCCGTTAAATCATTTTCAACTGGTGAAGCCCGCATCGCCCTGATACCGGCCGATCATCCCCGGCGTTAAGCCGAGGATGAGGTCACAGTAATTCGGCCGACGGCCGGCTGATCAATCGTCGTCGCCGTTCGCGCTCTCGGCGTTGAGCTGGCCGTAGTTCTCGACGCCGATCTTGGCGAGAAGGTCGAGCTGCGTTTCGAGGAAATCGATGTGGCCCTCTTCGTCCTTCAGAAGGTCCTCGAACAGCAGCATCGTGACGTAGTCACCGGCGTCGCGGCAGATCTCGCGCGACTTCTTGTAATGATCGCGCGCGATATGCTCGCCCTTGAGATCGCACTCGAGAACTTCCTTGAGGTTCTCGCCGATCATCAGCGGCGCGACGTGCTGTAGATTTGGCAGCCCCTCGAGGAAGATGATGCGGTCGATCAGGCGGTCCGCATGATTCATTTCCTCGATCGATTCCTTGCGCTCCTTCTTCGCGAGCTTTTTGAATCCCCAGTTGTCGAGAAGACGATAATGCAACCAATACTGGTTGATGGCGCCCAGTTCGAGTTTCAGTGCCTCGTTGAGACGGGTTATGACGTCCTTGTTGCCCTTCATGGCGCCGCTCCAAGCCGAATGAGATGTCCTGAAATGCTTCCGTCCTGAAATCCAGAAACATTCTAAAGTAGACAACTAGCGGATTGAAGCGCGTTTAACCAGAGGGTCGCGAGGATTCTCGCAACCTTTCGGAAACAACATGGGATTCAGAAAGTTAGGCGACGGCGCGATCGCGTCGCGCGCTGCGGAGCGCATGTTCGGCATCGATACGGCGCTGACGGCGCTCCCGACGCTCTTCGATGCGAACGAGGCGGGCTCGGGCCTCGGCGAGCGCAAAGGGGCACACCCGCGTCGTGCGCTCCAAACGATCCATGGCCGCATAGATGGCCGACACCGTAAGGGGCGAGCACCGGCAACACTTCATCTTTTTGTCGAGGTGACGAAACACAACGCCTGGGGTCGGCAGAATGCCAGGAGCCATGCTCATGATTTCGGAAACCGCGACATCGATGTCGCGATCAGTGATTACGGCGCACGAGCAAACAATCATTGCGGCTCCAATCGTACGGGGTTCAAGGCCCCGGCATCGGATACCCAGTCGGGTTATCGGCTAATAGTTGCGCGAAAAAGTATACTTTCGTCAAGTCATTCCTTTTCGCTTATTCGACATAGTACGGGCTTTGAGAAAAATCAAAAGCTTTGGGGGTGAAAACGTGCTTTTTCGACACGCTGTAGCGTGCGACCGCACGTCGCTTTTCGCGCATTTTCAGGTAGTCTTCGGGGCAGTTAATCAGGGAAATCCCGGTCCGGACCGCGAATGTCGAAACGTTGGCGTCCATCGGGCCTTCCGGCGCAAGCCGGCATCCAGGGGTATTCACGTGAACGGCAGAGGCCCGAATAAAGCCGACGAAGGCGGGCCGGCGGCCATCCTCACGATCGGCATTCTGTTCTTCATTTTCGGCTTCGTGACGTGGCTCAACGGCCCGTTGATCACCTTCGTTAAGCTCGCCTTCAACCTCGATGACCTGAACGCCTTCCTCGTCCCGATGGCGTTCTATCTGTCCTATTTTTTCCTGGCGCTCCCGGCGTCGTCGATTTTGCGGCGGACGGGCATGAAACAGGGCATGGCGATCGGCCTCTATGTGATGGCTTTCGGTTCGGTGCTGTTCGGGCAGTTCACGACGATGCGCGAGTATCCAGGCGCTCTCACCGGACTGTTCGTGACTGGTGCCGGACTGTCGCTTTTGCAGACGGCGTCAAACCCATACGTGTGCATTTTGGGCCCGCATGAAAGCGCGGCGCGCCGCATCGCCGTCATGGGGATCTGTCATAAGTTTGCGGGCGTCATAGCGCCCTTCATCTTTGCGGCCTTGGTCCTGAAAGGCGTCGACACGTTCGATGCCGACGTCGCAAAAGCGGCGACGCCCGAAGCCCGCGAAACCATGCTCGATGCATTCGCCGGACGCGTGCATGGGCCTTATTTGCTGATGGCGGTTCTGCTGGCGTTGCTCGGGCTTTGGATCGCTCGTTCGAGTTTGCCGGACATTCGCCTGCATCAAACGGATGAGGCGATCTCTGAGGACGAACCAAGCATCTTCGGCTTCCCGCATCTCTGGCTCGGGGTCGCATGCCTGTTCCTGTATGTTGGCGTCGAGGTAATGGCGGGTGACGCGATTGGCCTCTATGGCGCGGGCTTCGGATTGCCCATCTCGGCAACGCGGTTTTTGACGTCTTATACGCTGACCGCCATGCTTGCCGGCTATGTTGCGGGCTTGCTCGTCATTCCGCGGCTTGTATCGCAACAGAGCTATCTTGCACTCTCGGCAGCGCTGGGCATCGTGTTGACGATTGGTGCCTATCTGACATCCGGTTATGCGTCCGTCGCCTTCATCGCCAGCCTTGGCTTCGCGAACGCGATGATGTGGCCCGCCATCTTCCCCCTCGCGATCCGCGGCTTGGGCCCCCGAACCGAGACGGGCTCAGCATTGTTGATCATGGCGATCTCGGGCGGCGCGCTGATGCCTTACGCCTTCGGACTGCTGAAAGAGCATGTCGAATTCCAACTCGCCTATGCGCTGTTGGCTGTGCCGAGCTACATCTATATCTTCTTCTACGGAGTGGCAGGCTATGCCGCGAAGCGCAGAAATCTGATTTCCGTATCACCGTAAGTGCGCGTATCGAGCACGGTGAATGCCGAAGGAATATCGACTTCTGTTCCTGCACGCTCTTCCAGAATGCAGATCGCGCTGGGCGTCAGCCAGCCGCCGTCCGCGAGCCCCGAAAGCGCTTTTTCGCCGAGTCCTTTGCCGTAAGGCGGATCGAGAAAAGCGAGACGGTAAGGCTCCATGTTGCCGGCAGGTCCAAGGTCGGTCGCATCGCGGCGGAAGATGCGCGTCTCGCCCATCAGGCCCAACGCCTCCACGTTCTTGCGGATCAACGCGCGCGCTTCGGGAGCTTCCTCCACGAACAGGCAATAGGCTGCTCCACGGGAAATGGCTTCAATACCGAGCGCTCCTGTCCCGGCGAAAAGGTCGATCACCCGTGCGCCATCGAGCGAAAAGCCTTCGATGCCGTGCGCCAGAATATTGAATACGCTTTCACGCACCCGGTCGGATGTCGGGCGAATCTTCATGTCGTCCGGCGCCTGCAAGGCTCGGCCGCGAAATCGTCCGGCGACGACTCTCATGTGAAACTGTGATCCCCGGCGAGCCGGGCCGTGAGCTGGGGAAGACCCGGCACCGAGAGACAATCTAGCGGCGCCCTCGGCCCCGCCGCTTCGCTCCGTTTCGGCTGCGATGACAATTGGCGGGTTTTCACGATCGTCCGTCCTTTTCGACAGGTCCCTTGCCGCCAGCCTGGCGAACTTTGCGCTCCTCGGGACTTTCAGAAAGGCCAAGCGCCTGCGCTGCTTTCGGTCCAAGCTGCGCAACGAGAACCTTCCGGCGCACGGCTTCTACCGCGCCCGGCTGCAGATCGAGAAGCTGGAACGGCCCGAATGAGACGCGGATCAGGCGGTTCACGGTGAGCCCAAGATGCGCGAGCACGTTACGCACCTCACGGTTCTTGCCTTCGCGGATTGCAATCGTGAGCCACGTGTTTGCGCCCTGCACGCTGTCGACCATCGCTTCCACCGGCCCGTAGTTCACGCCGTCGATGGTGATCCCGTCCTTGAGCTTCGCGAGATCGTCCGGCGCGACCCGGCCCTTGGCGCGAACGCGGTAGCGCCGCACCCAGCCGTTGATCGGCAGCTCCATATGACGGGCGAGCGCGCCATCATTGGTTAAGAGCAGCAGGCCTTCGGTGTTGAAATCAAGCCGCCCGATCGAAATGACGCGCGGCATCTCCGGCGGCAGTTTTTCGAACACTGTTGGCCGGCCTTCGGGATCGGAATGCGTCGTGACGACGCCCTTCGGCTTGTGGTAACGCCAGAGCTGTGGCGGCTCCGCAGAAGGCAGCGGCTTGCCGTCGACGATCACTTTGTCGCCGGGCTTGACCTCGATTGCGGGTGTCTTCAGCAGCTTGCCATTGACGCTGACCCGCCCGTCGGCGATCCAGCGTTCGGCTTCGCGGCGTGAGCAAAGCCCAGCACGCGCCATGGCTTTCGCAATCCGCATAGGGCCGTCTCGGCCGGCGGGCGGTGGCACTGACGTCTGCGGCGTGTTGGAGCGTTGCTGCCTTGGTCGTTGTGGTGGCTTGGGCATCTTCGGATTTGGACTCTCAGGAGCGAAGCGAGCTTATGACATCGAAGGACGCCATAAGCCATATGGCACGCGCGCTTTCCGAAGCGGAAGGGGCAGCTGCACGCGGCGAGGTGCCGATTGGCGCCGTGGTCGTATCCGCGGAGGGCCGCGTCATGGCGGCAGCGGGCAATCGTACGCGCGAGTTGAACGACCCGACCGCCCATGCCGAAATGCTGGCGATCCGTGCTGCATGTGCCGAGATTGGAGACGAGCGCCTCGTTAGCTGCAGCCTTTACGTGACGCTCGAACCCTGCCCGATGTGTGCTGCGGCGATTTCCTTCGCGCGCCTGAAACGGCTTTACTACGCGGCAAGCGATCCGAAAGGCGGCGGCATCGAGCAGGGCGCGCGCATCTTCAGCCAGCCCACATGCCATCACAGTCCCGAGATCTATCCCGGCATCATGGAAGCCGAAGCAGTCGCTCTGCTGAGGGATTTCTTCGCCGCCCGGCGTGATTGATGCCGTTACCTGTCGTCCTGGCGCTCGTCCGGAGGGTTCACGGCGCGACGAAGCAAGCCATAAAATGGACTTCGGTATGAAGCCGAGGATGACGGCTGATTTTATTCCGCCTGCCCGTCCTTGCGCGGACGTGGAAGCAGGCGGCGCTTTTTCCGTTTCGGCGGCGGCAACGGCAGCGGTTCCGCTTCCGCGCTTTCGAGCACCGGCAACGTCTCGACGGAAAGCACGCGCGAAAGTTGCTGCTTCAGGCGTTCTTTCGCCGGCTCTGCCGCAGCGAGAATGTCATCGCACTTCAGGAAATCCAAAACCTGGAATTGGCTCGTCCCGGCACTGATCAGAATATCAGGCTGCCGCGCTTTGAGCTTCTCTCTCACGATGGTCCGTTCGAACAGAAATGCGCTTGAGAACAGCGCGGCGAACGCCGTCGGCGCGACCCGTCTCGGATCAGGGACCGGCGCACCCGAAACGTCGATCGCGACGACGATGTCGGTTTCCGGCAACAACAGGTCGAACGGCAGCGGGTTCGTCAGGCCGCCGTCGATCAGCGCGCGCCCTTCGAAAATGACAGGCTGAAAAATCACGGGCAGCGCCATGCTCGCGGCAACCGCTGGGCGGAGCATCCCTTCCGTGAAAACCTTCGATTCCTGATCGTAAAAATCCGAAGCGACGATCTTCAGCGGAATATCGCATTGCGCGAATGTCTCTTTCACCTCGCGCGGCAGGATGACATCGAGAACCGTCGCAGGATCGAGGATGGCGCTCCGTGCGCCGAAGACGCTCAGGAGCCGCTGGAAAGGCTGCGCCGTCCGGATGAAAAGATCGCGAATGAGACCGAGCCGTTGCGAAAGAATATAGCGCGTATGCTCGCGTAGATCCCTGCCAGAGATCCCGGATGCATATGCCGCGCCGTAGATCGCCCCGATCGACGTCCCGGCAATGACGTTCGGCTTCAGCCCAAGCTCGTCGAAGGCTTCGAGCATGGCGATGTGTGCAAGGCCGCGAGCACCGCCGCCGCCCAGTGCCAGCCCGATTGTCGGTGTCCGCGCCGGAAGCTTGCCATTCGCCGATGAGGATTCGACTGTCTTCGCCGCCATGCGCTCCGCTGTCCGCCCGTTGCCCTTTAGCTCTTCACGCGCTGCAATGCGCGCCACCCGATGTCTCTGCGATAAAATCCGCCGGGCCAGTCGATCTTCGCGATAGCCGCATAGGCAGCGTCGCGCGCCTCCTGCACCGTTTTTCCGCGCCCCGTGACATTCAACACGCGGCCACCGTCGGCGACGATCCGGTCGCCATCCCGCCGCGTTCCGGCATGGAAAATCTCGACATTCGGAACTGCTTTCGCAAGCTCGAGGCCTTTGATCTCGGTGCCCTTCTCGGGCGTCCCCGGATAGCCCTTTGCCGCCATGACGACAGTGAGTGCGGCGTCATCACTCCAGCGCATATCGAAATTCTGCAGCACGCCGTCGGTCGTCGCGAGCAGCGCCGCCAGCAAATCGGACTTGAGCCGCATCATCAAGACCTGCGTCTCGGGATCGCCGAAACGAACATTGTATTCGATGAGTTTGGGGCCTGTCGCGGTGATCATCAAACCTGCGAACAGCACACCCTTGAACGGCGTCCCGCGTGCCGCCATCTCCCTGACTGTGGGATGGATGATCTCGTTCATCACGCGCTCGGTCATTTCCGCCGACATGACCGGAGCCGGAGAATAAGCGCCCATGCCGCCGGTGTTCGGTCCAGTGTCGCCTTCGCCGACGCGCTTGTGATCTTGCGCGGAGGCCAGTGGCAACGCTGTAACGCCGTCGCAGAGCGCGAAGAAACTCGCCTCCTCGCCCGTCAGGAATTCCTCGATGACGACTTCAGCGCCCGCCGCGCCGAAAATGCCTGAAAGACATGCTTCGACGGCCGCTTGGGCATCGGCCCGCGTCTCCGCGATGACGACGCCCTTCCCGGCTGCAAGCCCGTCTGCCTTGATCACGATCGGAATGCTCTGCGACGCAAGATACGTTTTCGCGGCTTCGAGATCCATGAAACGGCCATAAGCGGCTGTCGGTATTCCGGCCACCCGGCAAAGATCCTTGGTGAAACCCTTTGACCCTTCCAACCGCGCGGCACTTTTGGTCGGTCCGAAGTAACGGATGCCCGATACCCCGAGTGCATCGCCGAGCCCTGCGACGAGAGGCGCCTCCGGGCCGATCACCACGAGTTCGATTCGCTCATCCCGACAGAATTCGATGATGGCACCCTGGTTCGCGGGATCGAGCGGAATGCATTGTGCGACCTCGGCAATACCCGCATTGCCTGGTGCACAGAAGAGTTTCGTCAAGAGAGGGCTCGCGCTCAGGGCCCAGGCGAGGGCATGCTCGCGGCCGCCGGAGCCGAGGAGTAAAACGTTCATCAGGTCGCCTGTTGCAATCCGGGTCTCAGTGTAGCATCCCGTGTAGCATCGGCCGAGAAACAAGCAAGACCGCGAAAGAGAACAGTAAACTCTTGAATTCCATTCCAAACACCCGTGAAGCCCGCCCCGGCGGCAATGCTCTGGAATTCTCGGTCTCCGAGCTATCCGGCGCTATCAAGCGCGCGCTTGAGGACGGCTTCGGCTACGTGCGGCTCAGGGGGGAAATTTCAGGCTATCGCGGACCCCACGCCTCCGGACACTGCTATTTTGCCCTGAAGGACGACAAGGCGAAGATCGAGGCCGTCATCTGGAAGGGCTCGTTCGGCCGCCTGCGCTTCAAGCCCGAAGAGGGCATGGAGGTCATTGCTCAGGGTAAGATCACGACGTTCCCTGGTTCGTCGAAATACCAGATCGTCATCGAATCGCTCGAACCTGCAGGTGCGGGCGCGCTAATGGCGCTTTTAGAAGAGCGCAAACGAAAATTCACCGCCGAAGGCCTCTTCGATGAAGCGCGAAAGAAGCCGCGGCCCTTCCTGCCAAAGATCATCGGGATCGTGACGTCGCCGACCGGCGCAGTCATTCGCGACATGCTCCACGGTTTCAATGAACGCTATCCGGCGTGCGTTCTGTTGTGGCCCGTTCGCGTTCAGGGCGAAGGGAGCGCCGCCGAAGTCGCGGCCGCGATCCGCGGCTTCAACGCACTCGAGGCCGATGGAAAAATTCCCCGGCCCGACGTCCTGATCGTGGCGCGCGGCGGCGGCAGCCTCGAAGACCTCTGGAGCTTCAACGAGGAAATCGTCGTCCGCGCCGTCGCAGAAAGCCAAATTCCGCTGATCTCTGCGGTTGGGCACGAGACCGACTGGACCTTGATCGATCTCGTCGCCGATGCTCGCGCCCCGACGCCGACGAAGGCAGCCGAATGGGCTGTGCCGAAATATTCCGAACTGATCGAGACCGTCGAAAAATTGATGCTGCGCAAGCGGACGGCCGTTCGCCGCGCGCTCGAAAGCGCCCGCACGCATCTCAAAGCCTCATCGCGCGGGCTTCCGAAATTGCAGGATCTCGTCGCCCTCCCGCGCCAGCGGTTCGATGCGGTCGATCGACGCTTGTCGCGTGCGCTCCTTGCCAATACGCGCGTCCATGCAACCCGGCTTGCGCGCGTCAGCGGACGCCTGTCGACGGCGCCGATACTTCAGAAACATTCCAGATGCGCGGAGCGGGTCGAAGTGCTGGAACGCCGCGCTACCCGCGCTTTGATGAACCGCATTGCAGTCAGCCGCCGCGTTCTCGACGGCAAGGCGGAGCTGCTCAAGTCATTGGGTTATCACAGCGTTCTTTCTCGCGGCTTCGCGCTCGTGCGCAACGAGACAGGACAAACGGTCCGCCATGCGAGAGCCGTTACCGCTGGTGCCATGCTTAACATCGAGTTTTCGGACGGGCGGATCGGAGCCACCGCGAGTGGTCCCGAGAATCCCGGAGACAAGCCTGACGCCGCGAAACCGGAAGTGCGTTCCGGCAAAGCACCGCGACAAAAGACGAGTGGGCGAGGCGGACAGGGCTCACTATTTTGATTGTGTTGAGGTAGATTTAAAATTTGCGCCCGATAAGATCGTCCGATGGCCGACGATCCGGACGCCAGAAGGAAAGCACGGCTCAGAGAGCGATGAATCGTATCGAGAAATTTTTTGGCCTGCGCAACGAAGCGAGGATCCGGTATCTGGACGGCGAATTCGAAGTTCTGTCGCCGGGTGATTTCGTTCGTTGCGCCGTCACCGGCCAGCCGATCGCTTTGCCGGATCTGCGCTACTGGAGCGTCGATGCCCAGGAGGCTTATGCATCCGCCGAGATCTCGCTGAAGCGCTACCTTGAACTCGCTGCCAAGGAAAAGAACGAAGCGCAAAACGGGTGAAGATTTCATTTTCGTCTTCGTGCCGACGGCCGGCCGGCAGCATCACTGGCTATAACGATAGCGCTCAAGCATATCGCGCAAGGTCTGCCGCAAAACCTCCATCCCGCCGCCCTCGATCACCGTCGCGATCGCAAGCGTTTCCGAACGCGACTTGAGATCGGCACAAAATCCTGATCGCTCGTCAAGCCGAACGAAATCCTTCTCCGTCGTCACGAGTGCGGCGCCCAAACGGTCTGCCGTCGAAAGAAGATCTTGAGCTTCAGCTTCGCTGTAGAAGTGGTGGTCTGCGAACGCTCGTGTCGCAACAATGTCGGCGCCCAGATTTTTCAAGCTCGAGAAGAAGCGCGCCGGATTTGCAATCCCTGCGAATGCGAGAACTTTTCGGCCGTTGAGCCGCTTCCCACCGTTGTCGGGCTGAGTCTCTCCAAAAACCACCTGTGCGTCCGTCAAGCCCCGTATGGTTGGCAGAATGGAATGATCCGCCTTCGAATTCCCGCCCATCAGCACGACCAACTGCACCAGCTTCGCTTGCACATCGAGCGGCGCGCGGAGAGGGCCTGCCGGGATCACGCAGCCGTTGCCGAACCCGCGCCGTGCATCGACGACCGCGATGGAGAGGTCTTTCGCAAGCGACGGATTTTGCAAGCCGTCGTCCATGATAATGACCGCGCGCTCCGACGCCGCCTTTTCGATGTTGGCGGCGCCATTGGCACGGTCGCGGGCGACGACAGTCGGAAACGCACGCGCGAGCAGCAAAGGTTCGTCACCGACGTCGCGGGCGTCATGACGGGCAAGATCGATGCGTACGGGTCCGTCGAGCTTCCCTCCGTAACCGCGCGACAGAAACCACGCTTCGCGATCATTTTCCGAGACAAGCTTGGCAATCAGCAAAGCGAGCGGAGTTTTTCCTGATCCGCCTGCCGTGAAATTACCGATGCAGATCACCGGAAGGCGCGAGCGGTAGGGCTTTGCGGTTAGAATGCGCCGGCGCGCGATCGCGCCGTAAAGCGCCGCAACTGGCGAGAGAACGGCTGCTTGCCAACTATTCCCCCGCCCATACCACCAGCCGGGTTCGGAGACGGCCACGAGTCAGGCTCGCTGCTTTTCGAGAAGTGGCTGAATGGCGCCGAGCGTTTTGGCGAGCGCTCCGCCAAGCGACTTTAATGCGACGTCGGCGCCGTGCCGCATCTTTTTGGCAGCCTGCTGATCTTCAAGAAGTAGCGTCACCTGCCGGGCGATGTCGTCGGAGGAGCGAACCTCGACGGCACCTCCCTCGCGAAAGAGTGCAGTATAAGCATCCCGGAAGTTATGGACGAAGGGGCCGGTCAGGACGCACGAGCCGAGACGCACGGCCTCGATCGGATTTTGGCCGCCATGTTCTACAAGCGACCCGCCGACGAGCGATACGGGGGATAGCGAATAGAAGGTTCCGAGTTCACCGATGGTGTCCGCGACATAGATCTCGGTATCGCCGTCCGGCGCCGATGAGCGTGTCCGCAATTGCGTTCTGAGCCCAAGGCCTCCGAGTGTCGCGGCAAGTCCGCTTCCGCGTTCGGGGTGCCTCGGCACGATGATCGTCAGCAGACCGTCTACGTGCTCGCGGATGAGCGAATGGGCCGCCGCGATGAGGGTATCTTCTCCCGGATGCGTGCTTGCAGCCAGGAACAGTGGCCGCCCTCCGACCGCTGCCTTCAGCAGCGCCAGCGTCTCGGCGTTGACCGGCGGCGGCGGCGAATCGATCTTGAGATTGCCGGCGGTAATGACGTTCGGTGCGCCGAGCCATTTGATCGCCCGCCCGATTTGCGAGTTCTGCGCTAAAACCGCCGCAAAACGCGAAAACAAGGGCCGGCCGATGCCCGCATACTTTCGCCAGCGGCGAATGCTGCGCGGCGACATGCGCGCGTTGACAAGCACGAGCGGTATGCGCCGCTCTGCCGTTCCCAGGATGAGATTTGGCCAGATATCGGATTCGGTGAAGATCGCGAGCGACGGCTTCCAGTGATCGAGAAAGCGTTTCACGTATTGGGGAACGTCGAGAGGCACGTACTGGTGCACCGCGCGTGACGGCAGACGCCGTGCGGCAATTTCCGCCGACGTTTTCGTCCCCGTCGTCAGAAGAATGTGAACATTCGTGTTGGCATCGAGAATGTTATCGATCAGCGGCAGAATGGCATTCGTCTCGCCGACGCTTGCAGCGTGAATCCACACGACTTGTCCTTCGGGCCGCGGGCGCCCGGCGAACCCGAGGCGTTCGCCGCGCCGGCTCGGATCTTCCTTACCCTGCTGTCCGCGCATGTTGAGCAGCAAAGGCACGGCCGGCCGCAACGCCGCCGTACCGAGGCGGTAGGTCTTGAGTGCCAGTCCCGGCGCTGGAGGCGAATCGGCGGCGAGCACATCGAGTGGCGTTGCGCGTGTGATATCGGCCCTCGCGAGTTCGTATGCCCGAATCGTTGCCACATTGAGCGCGGCCTCGAGTTCGAAGCGTTTCGATTCGAGGATCTCTGCGCTCGCCGTGCCCGGTACAGTGATAGGATCACCTACGACCGCTGCCAATCGCGAATACGGCAAGTTAACCGTCAGTCTGCTCCAGGTATCGAACGATGCGAAGCGATTCGTCGCGAGCGCGACTGGTATGATGGGACGTCCGGATAAGCGGGCAATCGCGATGATACCGGGACCGGCCTCACGGGCTGGACCGGGCGGAACATCGGCCGTCATGACAAGTGACGCCCCGTCGGCAAGGGCCTGAAGCGACGACCTGAGAGCCGCCGCGCCGCCACGATCGCGCTTCCGCCATCCGGCACCCGCCCCACGAATAGGCTCGACGTCCATGGCTTCCAAGGTTTCGCTGATAATTTCCGCGTCCCCGTGCCTCGCGACGATGGCAGCAATTCTGACATTCTCCGGGCGAAGGGCCGCAACCATCATGAACTGGCCGTGCCAGCAGGCGACAATGCAGGGGTGAGCATCGCGAAGCCGTTCGTGAAGGTCGGCAGGTTCACAAATGAATTTCGACGAACTGGCCACGTGTCGAATGATCCGCGCAACAATGTGTCCGCCAAGCCGCAAAAGCTTCTTTTTCGTATTAGCCATGCGACGGAAGTTGCCTTAATTGTGAGTAAGCGGAAGATGTGCGCGACGAAGCTCGTTGCCCTTTAAGCCCCTTGCGGCACGTTGCTATAGCGAATAACTAGCAAGTTCAATCACGACGCGCTGCGGCCTCTTGAAGGAACGAAGCAAGGAGGCAAAAACCGTCGGTCATGCAAGGGGCTGCCCGCAAACGGGAGCATCGAGACAACTCCTGATGGCAAGCCTCTTGAAGCAGGCCAAACGTGGATTGCGTCGCACAAGTGGCGCACTTCTTCACAATGTGGTCCACGCATCTCCGACCTGGATGCGCTCGCGCTTTGCGCCTGCGCTTTGCTACGCAGAGATGCTATTCGTCGATTATGGCATCGTCCGATTGCTTTATAACAACCGCCATCGGATCTCCTCCGATGCTTGGCGATCTGCTCAGCCGGCTCCTCACCACATCGCACTCGCCGCCAGACGCGGCATAAAGACGGTGGTCAACCTCCGCGGCGACGAACAAACATATGGAACGCGCTGGCTCGAGCAACAAGCCTGTGCGCGCCACGGGATTGCCCTTGTCGATCTGCGACTGAGATCTCGCTCTGCGCCGGGCCGCGCCGAGTTCAAGGCGATCAAGCAATTGCTTGAGAGTGTCGAATTCCCCATTCTCGTCCACTGCAAATCGGGCGCCGATCGCGCCGGCTTGATGAGTGTCATGATCCGTCATCTTCATGACGGCGAACCGATGCGCAAAGCCATAAAGCAGCTTTCGTTGCGTTATGGACACGTCCGGAGCGCCGACACCGGCGTCCTTGATGCCGTGTTTGAACGCTTTCTCAAAGCCGAAGCCGAGACGGGCATCGGCTTCTGGGAATGGGTCGAGACGGATTACGACGCGCGCGAAATCAACAGCACGTTCAAGGCGCGTGGCTGGGCCAATCGTGTTGTGAACGGCATCCTGCGACGCGAATAGTCCGTCGTCATCTCTTTGATCGGCGTCAGTTGAGAATTGCTGCCTGCGAGCCGTGTGCCGATCGGTTAAGGCGAGCGTATGAGCCATTGCGGGCAATCAAGTCGGGATGTTTGCCGCGCTCCACGATGCGACCGTCTTCCATCACGCAGATCAGGTCGGCATTCTGAACCGTTGAAAGCCGGTGCGCGATGACGAGCGTCGTTCGTGTCCGTGTGAATTTGGCCAGGGCTTGCTGCACGAGATGCTCGCTCTCGTTGTCGAGTGCGCTCGTCGCCTCGTCGAGAAGCAGGATTGGCGCATCCTTCAGAATTGCGCGCGCGAGAGCAACCCGCTGTCGCTGGCCGCCGGACAGGCGCCCGCCACGATCCCCGATGACTGTCCGATAGCCGTCGGGAAGCGTCATGATGAAGTCGTGGGCGGCGGCTGCTTTTGCAGCTTCGATGATATCGGCTTCGCTTGCCCCGAGACGGCCGAGCGCGATGTTGGCCGCAATCGTGTCATCGAAGAGCGTGATGTCCTGGCTGACGATCGCGATCTTGTCGCGAAGCGAAGCGAGCGTAACGTCGCGGACATCCTGGTCGTCGATCAGAATGCGTCCCTCGGTGACGTCGAACAGACGAGGCACGAGATTGATGATCGTCGACTTGCCGGCGCCCGAGCGTCCGACGAGAGCCACAGTCGATCCGCCTGGAACATCGAGCGTGAAATCGTGCACGGCCCGATCTTCCGACGTCTTGTCATAAGCGAACGATACGTGACGGAACGATATGTGTCCGTCCGACATCTTGAGCTTCTTCGCGCTGGGCTTGTCGACGATCGTCGGTGTTTCATCGAGCAGGCCATAGAAGCTTTCGGCCGCGGCAAGGCCCTCCTGCAGTCGGCCTGCGAGATTTCCGAGCGCACGGATCGGTTGGGCCGCCATCAGAAGTGCCGTGACGAATCCCATGAAATCGCCGACGGTCGATATGCCCCGCGAAATGCGGAGGTAGGCGAACCCGACGACTCCCGCGATCGCCAGTCCGCCGAGAACTTCGAGGATCGGATCCATCCTCGCGCGGGTCCTGACCGTCTTCATGCGCAGGGAGAAGATCTGCTCGAAACTCTTGTCGAGACGATCGGCAGCGTAATTTTCGAGCTGGAACGATTTGATGAGCCGTGCGCCCGACAGCTTTTCGGCAAGCAGCGACGTCATGTCTCCAAGCCCGCTCTGCGTCTGCTTGGCGACGCGGCGCAGGCGTTGGCTGATTGCCGCGACCGGTAAGGCCGCGAGGGGATAGACACACAGGACGATCAGCGTCATCGCCCAGTCGAGATAGAGCATCGCAATGACGAGGGCGATGACCGAAAACGTATCTCGGAAGATTGACGTGAGTGCCGCCGACATCGCCGTCTGGATGAAGCCGATGTCGTTCGTGATCCTGGACATCAGCCGCCCGGGAGTTTCACGCGAAAGCCGCGCGAAATCAGCGTTGATCAGATGCCGGAACGCCTGCTTCTGCATGTCCGACGTCATGCGCAAAATGAAATGACTTGTGGCGACCGCCTGAAAGAACAGCAACACGGCGCGAGCGAGCGTGACGCCGATGATCGCCATCAATACGAACGGCAGTGCACCCGGCTTTCCGCCCATCAGCAGGTCGAACGACTTCTTGATGACGCCAGGATAGCTTCCCGTCACGCCCGCAAGACATATCGTCAGCAAGAGGGTCCAGACGAGCTCCCACCGTCGTGGCCAAACCCAGTCGCGTACGAAGCGAGCGAAAAGGGCCCGCGACTCTGCATCGAGCCGAAGTCTCGGCCGTGGTTTTTTTTCTTTTTTCGGAAGGTTGCTCACGTGGCAGGCGTTGCCTGCTTCGAGGAAGCGGCGAGCATCTCGTGAAGTGGCACCACGAAATAACGCATCATCGCGTTGTCGACCGTCCTCTGGGCCGTATTTTTCCACGCCGCGTAAGCCGATTGATAGTCCGGAAAGATCCCGACGATGTCGAGGCTCTCGGGCTCACGGAATTCATGGCTGTCGAGACCCGTCAGCTCTCCGCCGAAGACAAGATGGAGAGCCTGGGGCGACTCGGAAGATGATTTTGTCTTGGACATGGACGACGATCGTCTCCTGAACTTGGCCCCGCGGATTTTCGCCAGACACCCTGTCAGCGGATAGACGTCAACGGAACAAACCGTCTTTTCGACAGGAACGTGGTGAAGTGTTGGCGATAACGACTTGTTTACGCTATTTCTTAAGCCGATCGGAAGAAAATTCTGTCAATCTCACAATCAATGTCCGCTCCGAGCGGCTCGAAAATGTCGACAGTGAGACCGAATAGCGCGGCGCGAGATATCCCTCTCGCGTCGTTCTATTTTTTACTCAACTGAGCCCCGCGAACCAGGACAGCGCCATGTCTGCTGCGAGTCCCGCGAACAGGGCAAGTCCCACATCGCGATTTGACTTGAAGCGCCGCAGGCAATTCGCAGGGTCGCCGGTGTCGAGCGTTGAAACCTGCCATGACATCTGCAGGAAGACCAGCACTACAGCCAGAAAATAGACGAGGTGGGCGCCGGCAAGGGCACCGGCTAGAAGCCACATGAGTCCCGCCATGCCGTACATGCCGCCGACGAAGGAGACCGTATCGTCTCCAAACGTCAGAGCGGTCGAGCCGAGACCGAGGAGGGCATCGTCTTCTGTGTCCTGATGCGCGTAGATCGTATCGTAACCGACCGTCCAGAAAACACAGCCTGCATAGAGCGCGAGCGCCGGAAGACCGATCGACCCCTTGATCGCTGCCCAGCCGACCAGCGCGCCCCAGTTGAAAGCAAGTCCGAGCACGATCTGCGGATAGGACGTTATGCGCTTGGCAAACGGATAAACCGCGACGATCAAAAGCGATGCGATCGCCAGCCATATCGTGAAGCTGTTGAAATTGAGGAGCACGAAAAGCCCGACGAGAGCCATCACGATGACGAATCCGATTGCTCCGCCGCGCGAAATATGTCCCGCCGGAAGTGGCCGGCCCGCCGTCCGCTGCACGCGCGCATCGATATCGCGGTCGACGTAATCGTTATAGGCGCAGCCGGACGCGCGCATGGCCATCGCACCGATAGCGAAAAGAAGGAGATAGACGGGATCCGGATAATGATCGCCGGAATTGACTTGCGCCATCGCCTGCGACCACCAGCACGGAAACAGCAACAGCCACGAACCGATCGGCCGATCGAAACGGCCGAGCCGCAGATACGGCTGCCAGGAAGCGGGCGCCCACCGGTCGACCCAGTTGGACGACGATGCATCAACAACACGCGTTAGGGGTCTGGGCGAAATCTCGGCACCCGCGGTCAAATTACGTTTCTCCTCATGCGTCTGCCAAGACCTATCCGGCTCGCCCGCGCGACGCAATAAGGGCTGTTCTTGCCGGATTGGTTTGACTGCGACCGCGGCTTCGATAAGACCGCACAATGGCCATTCGCGACTTCACCTCAGAGCGACTGTTTATTGAAGACGACCTTGCTGCCGGAGGGCGTGTCGAGCTGAAACCGCCCCAAGCCCATTACCTGACGGCGGTCCTGCGCATGAAGCCCGGCGCGCACTTGCTCGTCTTTAACGGTCGCGACGGAGAATGGCTGGCAACCCTTGCCGAGACGGGCAAGCGCGGCGCGGCGCTTTCGATCGAAAGGCAGACGCGCCGACAGGAGGCAGGCCCTGATATCGAATATCTTTTTGCGCCCCTGAAGCGCTCCCGCCTCGACTACATGGTGCAAAAGGCAACCGAGATGGGCGTTGCCCGCTTGCGGCCGGTGATCACAGACAGAACCATCGCTGAAAGGGTTAACAGCGAGCGCATGCGTGCCAACGTCGTCGAGGCAGCCGAGCAGTGCGGCATTCTTCGCGTTCCCGAGGTCGATCCGCCCGTAAAGCTGGGCAATCTTTTGGACGACTGGGACCCGGCGCGGCGCATCATCTACTGCGACGAAGGAGCTCCGATTCAAGACCCGACCGGCGCGCTGGGACAGGTCTCGCCCGGGCCGTTGGCGGTGCTCGTCGGGCCCGAAGGCGGATTTGCCCCGCCGGAGCGCGAACGGCTCGCTGGCAAAAGCTATGTGGTTCCGCTGTCGCTCGGCCCCCGAATCATGCGCGCCGATACCGCGGCCGTCGCCGTCCTCGCCCTCGTCAATGCAACGCTCGGCGACTGGCGCGGCAACTAGCACTGGTGCATCCAGGGCTATTGCCGTTCCCGTTGCGCCTCGTCATAAGGCTGAGGCCGTGGGCGCTCCCCGCGGCGGATAGGGAAGGCTGGACCGCTCGGGCATGTCGACACGAGAACAGGGTGCTGCAAGCGCGACGGTTGAGACGCGCGAGGACCTCGTGCGCTGGATCGCAGCGGGCGAGAAGCCGAAGGCGGATTGGCGCATCGGCACAGAGCACGAGAAGTTCGTCTTTCGCACGGTGACGTTGGACCCGGTGCCTTATGGCGGCAGCGACGGCATTCGCGCCCTGATGGAGGAACTGATCCGCCGCTACGGCTGGGTCGCCATCACAGAGGGAGACAACGTCATTGCCCTCAAACGCCCTGAAGGCGAGAAGGGCGGCACGATCAGCCTGGAGCCCGGCGGCCAGTTCGAGCTGTCAGGTGCGCCGCTCGAGAACCTCCACGATACGGCAGAGGAGACGGACGAGCATCTGCGTGAAGTTTTGGACGTCGGCGAGGACTTGGCCATCGGCTTCCTCGGGATCGGCTTTTCGCCGAAATGGCGCCTCGACCAGATCCCGCACATGCCGAAGAAGCGCTATCAGGTTATGACGAGCTACATGCCGACGGTCGGCAGTCGTGGCCTCGACATGATGTACCGGACGGCGACGATTCAGGTGAACCTCGATTTCTCCTCCGAAGCCGACATGGTCAAGAAGCTTCGGGTTTCGCTTGCGCTGCAGCCGGTCGCGACGGCGCTGTTCGCATCCTCCCCGTTCACGGAAGGTCGTCCCAACGGCTTTCAATCGATGCGTAGCGAAGTCTGGCTCGATACCGACAAGCGCCGCACCGGGATGCTGCCTTTCGCTTTCGAGGATGGCATGGGCTATGAGCGCTACGTCGATTACGCGCTCGATGTGCCAATGTATTTCGTCTATCGCGATGGCAATTACATCGATGTCGCCGGAGCCTCGTTCCGGGATTTCATGGCTGGTCGCCTGCGTGGCTTCGAAGGCCAGCTCCCCACGATCGATGATTGGGCCGATCATCTGACCACACTTTTTCCGGAAGTCCGCCTCAAACGTTTTCTAGAAATGCGAGGCGCTGACGGCGGACGCTGGGGCACGATCACGGCGCTTCCCGCATTTTGGGCGGGCATTCTTTATGACGAGGAAGCGCTCGATCAGGCTTGGGACTTGGTTCGCGACTGGACCGAAGAGGAGCGAAAAGGCCTGCGGGCCAGCGTTCCGAAGACGGCGCTTGCGACGCCGTTTCGTTCCGAGACTGTGAGGACGCTGGCGCGCCGTGCGTTGCGCATTTCCCGACAGGGGCTCAAAAACCGAGGTCGTATCAACTCACTGAATCAGGACGAAACGATCTATCTGGCACCGCTCGAAAAAATCGCCGGCAACGGGCACACGACAGCCGATGACCTGCTCCGCCGCTTTAACGGGGAATGGCACGGGAACATTGACCATATTTTCGAAGAGTTTGCGTTCTGATGGCGGTCTCTTTCCGCGCGATATGCTGCCTTTGGTTCAGCCAGTGTTCAGAGTCGCGTTACTAGCCTCCGCCGTTTGCTTAGGCTCAACCGCCCAGCACCACGGCCAGGGATGAGGAGGCGGTACGTGCCCCAGGCTGCATTGGCGTCGATCAAATGGGAGGCGATGGTCCTGTTGACCATCGTGTTCCTGTCGGCCTTTGCCGTGCCGCCCGTTAAAGCAGACCCCTGCGCCGAAGCTTGTCGCTCACAGCACAACGCCTGCCGGATGGCCGCCAAGCTTCTGTTCTCGGCGCGCTGCGATGCGCAGCTGCAGGGCTGCATCAGCCAATGCTTTACCGCCAACCGCTTTAATCGCGACGCCAGAGAAGGCCGCGAGCCGCGCGATTTCCGTGACCGCCGCGGACCGCCGGATTTTCGCGGTCCTCCCGAAGAGCGAGGGTCGCCGCGCGATTTCCGCGATTTCCGCGAGAGGGGCGGTCCGCGCTGGCTTGGCGGCCGCGGCTGGTGGCGTCGCTGACCGGGATGAGCGGCTTCCGGTTTGTTCCGCTGGGCCATATTGCCGGTCGATGACACACGTGCGAGGATGATTAACGGAGATGGCGGGTTGCAAATGCGACCGCTGACCGGATCGAATTCGGGCGTACCGTCGCTTCGCCGGCAGCGCCCCGAATACAGAACCGAGGACGCGTTTTTGAATTCGGAGGACCGAAGACGATGCCGCATATCGAGCTGCCTGAGCCCGATGCCGGCGTCATACGGCGTCTGCCCATTCTGATCGAGGGCTTGAAGAGCCGCGTCGGCCCCGACCTCATGATTCTGGATGAGGACGGGCGTCGCGCCTACGAGACGGATGCGTTCACCGCCTACCGCCGTATCCCGATGCTCGTCGTGCTCCCGCGCACGACGGACGAGGTCTCTAAAATCCTGAAGTTCGCTCACGAGAACGATATCAAGGTCGTCCCGCGCGGCGCCGGCACCTCGCTGTGCGGCGGGTCGCTTCCGACGGAGGACGCCATCGTTCTTTGCCTCTCAAAGATGAATCGCGTCATCGAAGTCGATTACACAAATCGCATTGCGCGCGTCGAAGCCGGTATCACCAATCTTCAGATCACCGCCGAGGTCGCTAAGAACGGCTTCTTCTACGCGCCTGATCCGTCTTCGCAGCTCGCCTGCTCGCTTGGCGGCAACATCGCAATGAATTCAGGTGGCGCGCATTGCCTGAAATACGGCGTTACGACCCATAACGTGCTGGGCGTCAAGATGGTGCTGATTGATGGCACGATCGTCGAGATCGGCGGCCCGACGCTCGAACGCAATGGCTACGATCTTCTGAGCCTGGTGATCGGATCGGAAGGCCAACTCGGCGTGGTGACGGAAGCAACTGTGAAGCTGGTGCCATCTCCCGAAGCGGCGCGGCCGATGATGATCGGCTTCCGTTCGCCGGAAGCGGCGGGAAGCTGCGTCGCCGCGATTATCGCCGCGGGCATCATTCCAGTCGCGATCGAATACATGGACCACGCCGCGATCGAAGTCTGCGAAGCTTTTGCAGGGGCCGGTTATCCTCTCGATGTCGAGGCGCTCCTCATCGTCGAGGTCGAAGGCTCTGAGGGCGAAATCGGCATTCTGCTGGGACGCATCGCCGAAATCGCCGCCCGTTTCGATCCGAAGACGGTGAAAATCAGCTCTGACGCCGACCAGAGCGCGCGCATCTGGGCCGGGCGCAAGGCCGCCTTCGGCGCCATCGGGCGTATCTCCGATTACCTTTGCATGGATGGTACGATCCCGCTGGCCCAGCTTCCGCACGCACTGACGCGCATCAGCCAGATCTGCGCCGAGCACGACCTCAAGGTCGCGAACATCTTTCATGCGGGCGACGGTAACCTCCACCCGCTCGTGCTGTATGATGCCAATAGCCCCGGAGAGGCCGATCGCGCCGAGGCCGCGGGCGAAGCCATCCTCCGCCTCTGCGTCGAGCTTGGCGGTTGCCTGACAGGCGAACACGGCGTTGGCATCGAAAAGCGGGAGCTGATGACGACGCAGTTCTCACCAACCGATTTGATAGTCCAGATGCGCGTCAAAACCGTCTTCGACCCCACGTGGCGGCTGAACCCGGCGAAGGTTTTTCCTCTCGAAGCGACCGGCGTGATGCGTGCCGGAAACGCCGCGAGCACGTCCGAGGCTGCCTAGGAGATTTGACCCGTGAGCGAGCTTTGGCGTCCCGCCGCCGAGTGGGAATTGCAGACGATGGTCTCCAAGCTCGCGCGTGAGAAGCGTGGCATCGAGATTGTCGGTCATGGCGCGCTGCGCAATACCGGGCGCGTCGCGAAGTCCGACGTTGTGCTGACGACAGCGGGTCTTAAAGGCGTCACGCTTTACGAGCCGACGGAGCTTGTGATGTCGGCGCGCGCAGGCACGCCGCTCTACGAGATCGAGGCCGTTCTCGCCGCACGTGGCCAGATGCTTGCGTTCGAGCCCGTCGATCTCGGTCCGGCGACTGGCGCTCCCGGCGGCGCGCTGTCGATTGGCGGTGTCTTTGCAACGAATTTCTCCGGCTCGCGTCGTATTTTGGCGGGAAGCGCCCGCGATAATCTTCTCGGCGTCCGCGCGGTCAACGGCCGTGGCGAGCTTTTCAAGTCCGGCGGTCGCGTGATGAAGAACGTCACCGGGATCGACCTCGCGCGTGGCCTGACAGGCAGTTGGGGAACGCTTGCCATCATGACGGAAGTGACGTTCAAGGTCACGCCGCTTCCGCAGACGATGCAGACGTTGGCATTTGTCGGGCTCCCCGACGATCTCGCGATCGAAGCCATGAACGTCGCGTTGGCGACACCGCTTGAAATTTCAGGCGCCGTGCATCTGCCGAGGAATTGTGCAGCCCGTATCCGAACGCCGAAAATAAAAGGCTTGGACAAGCCGCTGACGCTTTTGCGGCTTGAAACATTCGCGGCCGCAATCGACGAACGCAGGGAAAAGCTGAAGGGAGCGCTCAAAGTCTATGGCGCGCCGATCGAGCTGGACTCGGAAGAGACCTTCAGCCTCTGGAGCGAATTTCGCGCGCTTTCCATAATGCCGTTTTCGGCTGAAACCAGCCTTTGGCGAATTTCGTCGCTTCCGACGAAAGCCGCTGAGATCGTCTTCGCCATTCAGAAATTCATGGACGCGGTAGCCTTCTATGATTGGGCGGGCGGTTTGATATGGCTCGAAGTGCCGGCCGCAGCCGACGCGGGAGCAGCCGACGTCCGCCGCGCCGTCGCCGTTCGCGGCGGCCATGCGACCTTGATCCGTGCCGAGCCGCAGGTGCGAAGCAGTGTCGATGTCTTTGAACCCTTAAAGCCCGAGATTGAACGATTGACACGCGGCATCAAGTCGGCGTTCGATCCGAGCGGCCTTTTGAACCGCGGGCGCATGTACGCCAACTTCTAGACACGCGAGCCCGGCAGTCAGGCGCAATGCAGACGAATTTTTCGCAAGAGCAACTTAACGACCCGGACGTCAAGGAAGCCGATCGCATCCTGCGCCGCTGCGTGCACTGCGGGTTCTGTACCGCGACATGCCCGACCTATGTCGTGTTGGGTGACGAACGCGACAGCCCGCGCGGACGCATCTACGCCATCAAGGACATGCTCGAGAAGGGCATTGACGCCAAGCCCGAGGTATCGACGCACGTCGATCGCTGCCTCTCATGCTTCTCGTGCATGACGACCTGTCCGTCAGGTGTCGATTACATGCATCTCGTCGAGATCGCGCGGAAGCACATCGAGAAGACGGGGCACCGGAGTTTCAAAGACCAGTTGGTCCGTCGGGCGTTGACCCAGATTGTACCGTATCCCCGCCGCTTCCGCTGGGCGCTCAGGGCCGCGCCTCTCGGTCGGCGCCTCGCACCGATGCTGCGTAAATTGAATTTCCCCGAGCTTGCGGCGATGGTCGAGCTTGCGCCGCGGAAGGGGCCACAGGCGGGACGTTTCCGAGGTCCCGGAACGGCCTCGCCCACAGGCGTCAGAACAGGCCGTGTCATCATGCTCGCCGGATGCGCACAGCAGGTCTTGCGGCCCGAGATCAACGACGCGACGATCCGGCTCTTCGCGCGCGGCGGCATCGATGTCGTCGTATCTGCTGGTGCCGGTTGCTGCGGCGCTTTGAGCCAGCACATAGGCCGCGAGGACGAAGCGATCGCGGCGGCCAAAGTCAATGTCGATGCGTGGAGCAAGGAGATCGCCAAGGGCGGGGTCGACGCCATCATCATCAATACATCGGGCTGCGGCACCACGGTGAAGGACTACGGTCATCTTCTGAAACACGAGACCGAATATGCCAAACGCGCGAAAGATATTTCGGCGATGGCGAAGGACGTCACCGAGTTCCTCGACCAGTACGACATCGGCGCACCGAAGCGCTGGTCGAGCCTGAAGGTCGCCTATCACGCCGCCTGCTCGCTCCAGCACGGCCAGCGGGTGACGACGCAACCGAAAGCGCTTTTGAAAAAGGCCGGATTCACCGTGCTCGACGTCCCGGAAGCGCATCTCTGTTGCGGTTCGGCAGGCATCTACAATATTGTCCAGCCCGAGATCGCAGGCGCGCTCCGGGACCGCAAGGCCGCCAACATCAAGTCGTTACGGCCGGACGTGGTCGCGGCGGGGAATATTGGCTGCATCACGCAGCTTCAGACCGCCCTTGATGTCCCGGTGGTGCACACGATCGAACTTCTCGACTGGGCGCACGGCGGTCCTGTTCCGCCCGGCCTCGAAGCACTCGAAAAATATTCCACCGACGTCCCCCAGCCCAAGACCAGCGTTGAGGATTATATCGGCGCATGACAATCGCATCCGAAACCATAAAGTCCCGCGCGCTTTTGAGCGATGAGCTCAAAGCGCATATTCGCGGCAAGGCAAAGCCCATCGGTTCGCTCGGACGTTTGGAAGAGCTCGCTGTCCAGATCGGGCTGATCGCCGGTTCGACGAAGCCGGAACTCGGTGCCGCTAAGATCATGGTCTTCGCCGGCGATCACGGCATCACGGCCGAAGGCGTGACGGCCTATCCGTCTGTTGTTTCGCGGGAGATCGCGAAGTTCGTTCTGGCAGGTACGGCAGGTGTCAACGTACTCGCGCGGGCGGCTGGAGTCAGCGTCGAACTCGTTGATGCCGGGCTTCTCGAACCGCTGCCCCCGCATGAGGCTTTGCTTGAGCGACGCGTCGCTCCGGGAACCAAAAATGCCCGTCGCGAACCGGCGATGTCGGCCGAGGAATGCACCGCCGCCCTTGACGCGGGTCGCATTCTCGATGCGCGCCTCGGTCAGGAAAAGGTCGGCGTCGTCGGCTACGGTGAAATCGGCATCGGCAATACGAGCGCGGCTTCGTTGATCGCCCATGCGCTCACCGCCCTCGACCTCAGGATGCTCGTTGGCCCGGGAGCAGGGGCTCCCGCACTTGGCCTCGATCACAAGTACAACGTTCTTAGGGATACGTTCGACCGCGCTGCAATCAGACCCTCGACGGAAGCGGGTCGCACGTTCGAGATTCTCCGCCAGTTCGGCGGCTTCGAGATCGTGATGATGGCAGGCGCGATGACGGCCGCCGCTCAAGCGAGTCGCGTGATTGTCGTCGACGGCTTCATCTCGACAGCCGGGGCCATTGCCGCCGAAGCGCTCTATCCGGGCACGCTCGACAACTGCGTATTCGCGCACTGTTCGGCCGAGCCGGGTCATGCCGCGCTGCTGCATCACCTACGGGTGAAGCCGCTGCTGGAGCTGGAGATGCGGCTCGGCGAAGGCACAGGCGCCGCGCTCGCGATTCCGATTATCCGCGCCGCCGAACTGATGTTGCGCGAAATGGCCGATCTCCCCGGTGAACACCCGGTATGATCGCGCGTGAGGTGAGTCTCTTCCTCATCGCTCTGCAATTTCTGACGCGCATCCGGATAAAACGGATCGATCCCTTTCCCGACGATTGGCTGCCGCGCGCTGCGAAGTACATGCCGGTGGTGGGTGCCCTGATCGGCGTCGTCGTCGGTGCCGTCTTGCTCGTCTCGGCAGCGGTTTTCCCGGCGCCACTGCCGATTGTCATTGCACTTGTCGTGTCCATTCTGCTGACCGGTGCCCTGCACGAGGACGGACTTGCGGACACAGCTGATGCGTTCGGCGGCGGCACGACCCGCGAGCGCTGCCTCGAAATCATGAAGGACAGCCGCATCGGAACGTATGGCACGCTGGCCTTGATCATGACGCTGGCGCTCAAGGGTACCGCCCTTGCTGCCATCGATCCGATATCTGCAGCGCGCGTCTTGGTCGCGGGGTATGCCGGCGCGCGTCTCGCGGCCGTCCTGGCGCTCGCGATCCTGCCTTATGCGGGGGGTGACGCTGCGAAGGTCAGCCGGACGACATCGCACATGACGGCCGTGGAAATCGTCGTTGCCGTTGTCTCGGCGCTCGTCGTCGGGTTTTTCATCCTCGATGCAGTGGTTCTGGCTGTCGCGACGATGTTCGCGCTCGCGGCGGCCGCCGCTGTCGCTTGGATGGCTCGCCGGAAAATCGGAGGCTACACGGGCGACGTTCTGGGTGCGGTCGAACAGGCTTACGAGACAGCATTTCTCGTATGCGCCGCCGCGATCATCGCGGGTCCGGGCTGAAACGCGTGGCAAACGCAGGGCCGCCGCCCGCCACGGACTTTGGGCAACACCGGCTTTCCGTTTTAAATTGAATATCGTTCAAGATCGCGTAAACTGTTCCGGCCGGGTCTAAGGTAAAGCTCGTAACGCCAGAGAGTGTAAAGCGTATGGCGACGTGGCAAACGGGGAACGACGTCCGACAGGACGGCGAAAGTTGGGGAACGCGGACGCAATCGTCTCGCGGCACGTCTTTCGTTACCGAAGTCTTTGATGGCGCCGACGAAGCGCTCTCGGCCCTTGAAGTCATCGAGCATGGGGTGGCTTCGACGGGATTTCAGACCCTCGATTGGCTGACTGTCCTTTATGAGGAGCTTGCCGCCGCCCACAGGGCTCTACCTCGGCTCGTCGTGGTCACCGAAACAGAAAGCAGTGAAGTCGTTCTTGCCCTTCCGCTCCTTATCGTTCGCGATGGAGCATTGAGGGTGGCGATCTTCGCCGACCTCGGCGTTTCCGATTACGGCGCGCCGATCCTGGGTCCGACCCCGTCTCTCGACGCCCACGCCGTACGCCGCATGTGGCGCTCCATCCGCGCCGCGATGCACGACATCGACCTTATTCGCTTCGAACGCATGCCGGCGGAGATCGGTGGCTGGCCAAACCCGCTTCTCGGGCTCTTCGGAAACGCTCCATCACGCGCTTTCGGCAATCGGCTGATCGTTGAAGGAACATTCGACGACTATTTGCAAAGTCTCGGAAAGAAATATCGCAAGGACGTCGAGCGTTGCTATCGCCTCTGGGAGAAGGAAGGCGAGCCGCGTTTCTATCAAGCAACGACCGACGACGCGATCGCCCATGTCTTCGCGACGTCGGAAGAACAGCAGGCCGTCTGGCACGCAGCGCACGGAACGAAGGACATTCTGGCGGACCCTGCGACTCGTTCCTTCTATGAGCGCTTGGCAATGGACGGCTCGGATGCCGGACTGACGGCACTCTTCGCGCTTGAGGCGGATGGAAAGATCCTGGCGACGCTTCTAGGCCTCATCCACGGCAACGTCTTCTCGCTGCTGAGCATCTCGACCGCCGGAGAAAGCTGGAGCCATCTTTCGCCGGGACGCCTCGTCGTCCTTGAGGCCGTGAAGCATCTCCTTCCCCGTGGCGTAACCTGCTTCGACATGGGCATCGGCTCCAATCCGCTGAAGCACGGATTTGGCACGGAGGAAGTGTCGCTCTACGATCTGGTTGTCGCGCAGGACGTCACGGCCCTGCCTCTGGCCGTCATGCACGAGCTTTCCGCCCATCTGCGCGCCGGCGGCCGCCTACGGAGCGCCATCCGCAAGGCGATCCCGCGTCTCAACGGCTGAATTTGCGGATTTTCCGGCTGCCTTTCCTGATCCGGGTCGATCCGATATAAGGCGGGCTCGCGCGCCGGATGCCCGACAGGTGTCTCGGCAACTTTTTTATTCGGCCCTGGTTCTCCGATCCTCGTCATGTCCAAAGCAAATACCAACACGCGCCCCGAAGCGCGGCTCGCGAAGGGTTTTCGCGATATCGAAGCGCCGGAGCTCAAAGCGCTCAACGACATGACGGGTAAGATCCGCGAAGTCTACGAGCGCTACGGCTTCGAAGCGCTCGACACGCCCGCGATCGAATACACCGACGCGCTCGGAAAATTCCTGCCCGACCAGGATCGGCCGAACGAGGGCGTCTTCTCGTTCCAGGACGAGGACGAGCAATGGATGAGCCTGCGCTACGATCTGACGGCGCCGCTCGCCCGTTACGTCGCGCAGAATTTCCAGACGCTGCCGAAGCCGTTCCGCCGCTACGCGTTCGGGAACGTCTATCGCAACGAGAAGCCGGGACCCGGACGCTTCCGCCAGTTCATGCAGTTCGACGCCGACACCGTCGGTGCCGAGAGCGTGGCCGCCGACGCCGAGATGTGCATGCTCGCGGCGGACACGCTCGAAGCGCTGGGTTTGAGAGGCAAGTTTGTTATCAAGGTCAATAGTCGAAACATTCTCGAGGGATTGTTTGAAGGACTCGGACTGCACCTGGAAGAAGATTGGCTTCGTCGGTTAACTGTGCTGAGAGCTCTTGATAAACTGGATCGACTTGGTTGGGACGGGGTTAAGGCACTTCTTGGCGAAGGCAGAACTGACGAAAGCGGTGACCGCACGGCCGGTGCGCGATTGAATGTCGAACAAATATCTCTAGTTCAGGCATTTCTTTCGCAAAAAATCGAGGACGAGAATTTTGACGGCATCGCCGTCCAGCGCCCGTATGGACTTGGCGCAATGACGGATAGTGAAATATATCAAAAAGGCTTGGGAGAGCTCATCGATATTAAACGTCGTTGTCGCGCCGCGGGATTCAGCAACGATCAAGTCCGTATTGATTTGACTGTAATCCGCGGTCTCGAATACTACACCGGCCCCGTCTTCGAAGCTGAATTGACGTTCGAAGTCAAAGGCGACGACGGCAAGCCAGTCCGCTTCGGCTCCGTCGGCGGGGGCGGCCGTTACGACGACCTCGTCGCGCGTTTCACCGGCGAGAAGGTTCCCGCAACCGGCTTTTCGATCGGCGTCTCGCGATTGCAAGCCGCGCTGTCGCTGATCAACGAAAAGAAAACGGAAGCGCTCGGCCCCGTCGTCGTCCTCGTCATGGATAAGGGCGAGATCGCGACCTATCAGAAAATGACCCAAGCGCTGCGGAATGCCGGCATCCGCGCCGAGATGTACCTCGGTTCCTCTGGCATGAAGGCGCAGATGAAATACGCCGACAAGCGCAACAGCCCATGCGTCATCATCCAGGGCTCGGATGAACGGGCCAAGAGCGAAGTGACGATCAAGGACCTGATCGAAGGCGCGAAAGCCGCTGCCGCGATCAAGGACAACAAGGAATGGAAAGCGGCGCGCCCCGCGCAGTTTTCTGTTTCTGAAAGTCACCTCGTGCAGGAAGTTCACAACCTCATCAAGCGTCATCAGGGATGAGCGCGATGTCGGTCTCGCTCAACTCCATCATCCGACCGCCGTCCACTCCCCATCAAAGGGAGGGGAGAAGTGGAACGTCGAGTATCGCTTCCGCGAGGGATAGAGCCAACTTCCCGGACCGCTCTGTTTTCTCTGCCGAACGCGGCGAGGAAAGCGATGCTGTTCTCCGCTCTGTTCCCCTCCCCCTCCGCGGGGAGGGATTAGGGGTGGGGGCGGCGATGCCCTCGCTCTGGAGAAAACGAAAATGACCGCCGAGACGGTCCAGAACCTGGAAGTGCTCGCTGCGCAGGCGCAGACGTTGATGTCGGTGTTCACCAAAGCCGGCTACGATGCGGTCGCGCCTGCGATCATCCAGCCTGCCGATGTCTTCCTCGACGTCATTGGCGAGAACCTGCGCGCGCGGACCTATGTCTTCACGGATCAGGACGGTGCCGAGCTGTGTTTGCGCCCCGATATTACCGTGCCGACCTGCCGGCTGCACCTCGAACGTCACGCCGACCCGATGACGCCCGCACGCTACTGCTACAACGGACCGGCCTTCCGCTTTCAGCCGCAGGGCGCGACGGCGGCACATCCGCGCGAGTTTCGCCAGGCCGGGATCGAACGCTTCGGTGACAAATCGCGCGAAGCCGCCGAAGCCGAAACGGTGTCCGTCATCCTGAAGGGTATCGAAAAAGTCGGCTTCAAGGATTGGACGCTGAAACTCGGCGACCTCGGCCTTTTTTCCAGCGTGCTCGATGCGGCCGGTCTTTCGCCGAATTGGAAAAAGCGCCTCGACGATGCGTTTCTTCGCCCGCTTTCCTTCCGTGAAGCCTTGAAAGGGTTCGCAACAGGCGTGCGCGGTGCCTCATCCGGCGTTCCGGACGAAGTGCTATCGGCCATGCGTCGCGACGACAGGGAAGCGAGCGAAGCAGCCGTCGCCGTCTATCTCGAGGAAGAGGCGATCGAGCTGATCGGCACGCGCACGCTATCCGACATCACTGAGCATCTCATCGGTATTGCGGAGGACAGAAAAGAAAAGCCGCTCGACAACCGCGCAATCGATCTGATCGCGCGTTATGTCGGTGTCTCAGGCTCGGCGATTACAGCCGGCGAAAAAATCTCTGCGCTGATCAAGAGCGCGCCGAACGGATCGGGCTACGCGCTCGAAACCTACGACCGCCGCCTCGCGCTTCTCGCGAATGCCGGGATCGACCTTGACCGCGTGACGTTCGCCGCCGAATTCGGGCGCACGCTCGCCTATTATACGGGGTTCGTGTTCGAGGTGAGCGCACCCTCGCTCGATCCGAAAAGCCCGCTCGCAGGCGGCGGCCGTTACGACGGTTTGATGCGCGCCGCCGGCTCGGGCGCCGATGTTCCGGCTGTCGGCGCTGCCATTCACTCGGAGCGCTTGCTAGCCGCCACCGGAGGCAAGTCGCCATGACTAACCTCACGCTTGCCATTCCGTCGAAGGGTCGGCTGATGGAACAGACGACCGACATGTTCGCGCGCGCCGGCCTCGTCGTCCGCAAGGTCGGTCACGTCCGCGGCTATCGCGGCGAGATCGAGGGACTCCCCGGTATCGATGTCGCCTATGTCTCGTCCGGAGAAATAGCGGAAGCCTTGAAGTCCGGCAGCGTCCATCTCGGTATCACCGGCGAAGATCTGATCCGCGAAAACATTTCCGACGCCGCGACGCGCATCCGCTTTCTGCAAAAGCTCGGCTTCGGCTTCGCCGACGTTGTCGTCGCCGTGCCCGCGTGCTGGCTCGACGTAACGACAGTCGCGGAACTCGAAGAGATCGCCCTTCCGTTCCGCCGCCAGCACGGCCGCTGGCCGCGAGTCGCGACGAAGTACATCAACCTGACCCGGCGCTTCTTTGGTTCGAAGGGCTTCGGCGATTATCGCATCATCGAGAGCGCGGGCGCCACCGAGGGCGCGCCCTCATCGGGCATGGCCGAGCTGATCGTCGATATCACCACGACCGGCGAAACGCTGCGCGCCAACGGCCTCAAGATTCTCGATGATGGCGTAATTCTGAAATCGCAGGCCAATCTGTTCGCGACCAATGCCGCTGCATGGACGCCGGACCTTGAAGCCCTTCGCGCCGAGCTGTCGGATAGGCTCGCGAACTCCATTCCTTCGAAAGCGACCGTTCGCTAGACATCCCGTGTCATCTTCGCGCTTGTCCGAGGATCCATGAAGCGGTGGCGAGGGCGGCAGAATGGATATGCTCGGCATGAAGCCGAGGATGACAAGACGGCGAAGTTTTACGCGCTATCCGCGAGCTGGCATTTGAGGATGCCATAGTCGTAGCGCCCATCGAGCGCCGCGAAGGCGGGCCCGAGCTTGCCGGTATCGCGCGTTTCGCAGCGATCGAAGGCTGCTTCGATCTCGTCGCGTTCCGCCGGATCAAGCTTCAGTGCGTCGTCCGCGGTGATGATGCCCGCCTCTATAGCTTCCGCCAGATGTCCGTAGACGGTCGAAACCTCGATTCCCCGTTCGGTGGCGATCGCCTCCGCATCGAGCCCGCGAAGGTGCGCGGCGAGCGTCACGTTCACCGTCGCCGATAAGCGATTGTTGAGCGCAGGATGTTTCTTGAACTGCGAAATGACGTCGATGAATGCCGCGCCGTATCGCGCGATCTTGCTTGCGCCGAGACCGATGATGTCGTGGAGTGCACTTTCCGTCGTTGGCCGCTTCTCGGAAAGCTCGATCAACGTCTTGTCTTGCGCGACGACGTAAGGCGGCAGCTTCGCGCTCGCGGCGAGCTTTTGCCGGGCGGCACGAAGCGCGTCGAACAGCGGCTGGTTCTCGCGTGCGACTTTCGAAGACGCCGACACTGAACGCTTCGACGATTTTGCGATCTGCCGCGTAACGCGCAGAAGGAAGCGTTCTTCGCCGCGGAGCAAGGGACGCGCGCGATCGGTGAGCTCCAGCGACCCCATGCCTTCGTCGTCGATTGACAGGTAACCGAGCGCGGTAAGCTGTCGAAACAGACCCTTCCACGTCGCCTGCGGCATATCCTTGCCGATGCCATAAACCGACAGGCGATCATGCCCGTTGCGGATGATTCGCTCGTCCGCAACGCCGGTCAGAACATCTGTAAGATACGTCACACCGAAGCGCTGCTCGGTACGATAGACCGCCGACAGCGCCTTCTGCGCCAGCACGGTGCCGTCTTCCGTATGAGGCGGACTGAGACAGTTATCGCAGTTACCGCATGGCTCAGGCCGCGTCTCACCAAAATAAGCAAGCAGCGCCTGGCGGCGGCAGCCTGGCATCTCCGCAAGGCCGATCAGCGCGTCCAGTTTTTGTCGCTGCACCTTTTTGAAGGCGTCCGAGCCTTCCGATTTGTTGATCCATTGGCGAAGTTGCACGATGTCTTGGAAGCCGTAGGCCATCCAGGCGTTCGCAGGCTCGCCGTCACGCCCCGCGCGCCCCGTCTCCTGGTAATAGGACTCGATTGACTTCGGGAGATTGAGATGCGCGACGAACCGCACGTCAGGCTTGTCGATGCCCATGCCGAACGCAATCGTCGCGACGATGATAAGTCCATCTTCGGTCAGAAACTTCGATTGTGCCGCCGCGCGCAACGGCGCATCGAGTCCGGCATGATAGGCGAGTGCCTTCCGCCCTTTCGACGAGAGCCATGCTGCCGTCTCCTCGACCGACTTGCGCGACAGACAGTAGACGATGCCGGCATCTGTGGGATGCTCGGTTTCGATGAATTGCCAAAGTCGTTCCCGTGCACTCACGCTGCCGAGTTCCGCAATGGTGTAGCGGATATTCGGGCGGTCGAAGCTCGCGATGTAGGTTGCCGCGTTTTCAAGCGACAGTTCCGAGACGATGTCCTGGCGCGTGCGTTCGTCAGCCGTCGCCGTCAACGCAACGCGCGGTACGTCGGGAAAGCGCTGTGCCAGGATTTTGAGCTGCCGGTATTCGGGACGAAAGTCGTGACCCCACTGCGAGACGCAGTGGGCTTCGTCGATTGCGAAGATCGCGATGTCGTTGCGCTCAAAAAGGCTGAGCGTGCGCTCCTGGACGAGGCGCTCGGGCGCGACATAGAGAAGGTCGAGCGCGCCGCCGGCAAATTCACGCTCGATCTGGTCCTGCGTGGCGCGATCCTGCGTCGAATTGAGAAACGCGGCCTTGACGCCAAGATCGCGTAGCGCGTCGACCTGGTCCTGCATCAAAGCGATGAGCGGCGAGATGACGATACCCGTTCCGGGACGCACAAGAGCGGGGATCTGGTAGCAGAGCGATTTGCCGCCGCCCGTCGGCATCAATGCGAGGCAATCGCCGCCGCTCAGCAGAGTTCGGATGATCTCGCTCTGATGGGAGCGGAACCCCTTGTAGCCAAACACGTTTTCGAGCGTCGCCCGTGCCGTGTCCATGTCATCGGCGGCGGACTCAAGGGGAAGGGAGAGCGGCACGGCGCGGGCCGGCATGGGAAGGACCTATGCACAGAACATCGAAGCAGGGACGCTAATCTGATTCGATGCTGCGGGTCTTAGTTCGGGACCCATGCAACGCGGAAAAGTCGTTGATTCGATTGGAAGCTTTGTCCGATCTCGCAAGATTGCGACTATTTAACCTCACGTTCAGAGTGAGTTCATCTTTGCCGCGCTACTCTCATGATCAAGCTGGTGATGACACATCCCCCCGTGCGCACCAGATGCTGCTGAGCCCGGCCAAGCTCCAAGACCTCCCCCCGTCTTCCCCGCTTGGCCGGGCCGCGGCTCCCCGAACATCCAGCAGTTCATTTCGGCAGCATGGACGATGTTCTGCCTTGCGCTGGTGTTTCTGCTGCCGCTGTTCTAATCGGCTCCAAAGCGACTTCGATAATCTTGAGGGCCGCCGCCTCCGCTTCAGCCATGCGGAGTGGCTGTGTCGCAAGATCGGAAGGAACATGGATGAAGCCGACGCGACAGCCGTGGCCACCGGCAATCGTCAGCGAATGATAAAGCACCGCGTTGCAGAGATAGCCGCCCGCATCGTTCGAAATCGAGCAGCGCCAGCCGCGGCGGTTGAGCGCATCGGCGATCAAGGGGACATCGATCGTGGCACGCCGCTGGGCCGGACCTGCCGCACATAGCGTCGCCGCCATCGGAAGTTCGCCGACGGCATCATGGAATGGCCGACAGAAATTACGCCCCTCCGCCTCAAGTCGAATGCCGTGCGCGCCGGATGCAACGCCGAAATGGAGGGCGAGTACCGGATGATAGCGCTGGTAGAGCGTCTCGATGCGGCGCGGCGCGCGCGCCCATTCGGTCGGCAGAATGGCGGCGGCGAAACGAAAAGCCGGTAGGCGGCCACGCGCGACGCGGGCGAGATGTCTAACCAACGCAGCGGAAGCATTGACCCGAACACCCGGAAACGGCCCAAACCCGGTCAGCAATACTGTCGGTCGTGATTCGGACCTGCCTAGCATCCGATGAATATAGATCGAGAGGCCAATCCTTTGAATGTAGAGATAAGCGCTCCGGGCAGCCCTTGGCGCCTAAGCCGCGGGCGGCGGCTCGTCGAAAACCAGCCGCCCCTCTTCGGCCTTGTGGAAGTATTGGCTGGATATGAGCCACCCTTTGAGCGGCCTGAGCGGCGGAATGCACGTCAGAAACACCAGGGGTAGGCTGGTGACGAGATGCACCCAGAACGGTGGTGAATACGCGACCTCGAGCCAGACCGCGAAGAAGACGCTCGGCACGCAGGCGAAGCAAATGACGAAGAAGGCCGGACCATCCGCGGGATCCGCGAAGGACAAGTCGAGTCCGCATACGGGGCATTGTTTCTTTAGCGTCAGGAAGCCATCGAAGATCTTTCCCTTTCCGCAACGCGGACAAAGTCCCAAAATCCCTGTTCTGAATGGCGAAAGCTTAGGCCATCGATGGTCCGCGCACATACTATGGCTCCCTTTCTGGTCATACAAGGCACAGACAATATAGGTCCATTGTATGGCAAAATGCAAGGCGCATGGAGGAATGTATGGGCATGATTTAGAGACGATGTTTCGGGACATTGGGAATTAGCGAATGGTCTCAAAGGCCTCGTGTCAGAGCGATTGGCG
Source organism: Pseudomonadota bacterium (assembly GCA_018242215.1). Classification (GTDB taxonomy): domain Bacteria; phylum Pseudomonadota; class Alphaproteobacteria; order Rhizobiales; family Hyphomicrobiaceae; genus Hyphomicrobium_B. The sequence continues at coordinate 11,519 of JAFECG010000020.1, read as the reverse complement.
AGAAACGTCTTGCGGATGCGGGCCATACATGATACCAAATGTATGGTTCTTGCTTTTCAGGATCGGCCAAATGTCTTGGGAGCCGTGGCTCGTTGAGAGCAGTCAGCTTAAATATCGGGGCATCGTCGAAGCCCTCGAGGCTGATCTGAAGTCGGGGCAGATTCAGCCGGGCGACCGTCTTCCCCCACAAAGGCTCATCGCCGAGAAACTCGGTGTCGATCTCACGACGGTCACGCGCGCGTTCAACGAGGCGCGGCGGCGTGGATTGGTCGAAGCAAACGCCGGGCGTGGAACCTTCATCCGGCGCCGTATCGACGACGGCGAAATGCTCGGCGTCGGTGCCCCGCCGGCCGTCGATCTCAGCATGAACATTCCTCCTCAGCCTGCGAGCGCCAATCTCAAGCGCCTCATTCCCGAGACCATCGCCAACCTCCTCTCGGAGGAACACGGCATGCTGAACCTGCATTATCAGGAGAGTACCGGCAGCGACGCCGACCGCGCAGCGGCTGCTGCATGGCTCGGCAGGCGCATCGGTCATGTTCGGCCCTCGTCGATCGTTCTCGCCAATGGCGCCCAGAGTGCGCTCTATGCCATCTGTGCGACGCTCCTTTCGCCGGGCGACAGCATCGCAGCCGGTTTTGTCACCTATCCCGGTCTGAAGGCTGTCGCAAAACAGCTTGGCTTGGCGCTTAGCCCCCTTGCGATGGATGAGCACGGCATTTTGCCCGACGCATTCGAAGCCTGCTGCAGAGGCCGACCACCGAAAGCGCTCTACGTTATTCCCGCCATAGACAACCCGACGACCACAACGCTGCCGGAAGATCGGCGGCGTGCGATCGCTGCGATCGCTCAACGCTATGGCGTCGAGATTATCGAGGACGATCCGTATTCGGTCCTGCAGGTTGATGCATTGAGCCCGATCGTTACGTTCGCGCCGGAGCTGACATGGCACATTGCGACGCTTTCGAAGTGCACGACGCCTGCGCTGCGCATCGCGTACGTCGTGACGCCGGGCGCGGCTCGGGCGATGCGGCTGGCCGGCGTTATCCGTGCCGTCAGTTTGATGGTCCCTCCAATCAACGCCGCGCTCGTGTCACGTTGGATCCTGAGCGGCATCGTCGATGATTTGACGGGCTCGATTCGCGACGAAAACATGGCTCGTCAACGCCTTGCAAAGACGATCTTCGGCGACGCAGACATCTCAGCCGATCGCTGCGGCCACCACATCTGGCTCCGGATGCCGCCATATTGGCGCGCGGCTGATTTCGTCGATCACGCAGGGCGTTCGGGAATATCCGTCGTGCCAGGGTCAGCATTCGCGATCGGTCCCGAAAGCCCCGAGGCGCTCCGGCTCTCACTCGGGGTTGCGCCGGATCGCACCGCACTTGTCGACGCGCTGAAGGAGCTTGCGAATCTTCTTTCCCAGCCGGCCGTTGCCATAAAGGCGATCGTCTAGCCGCCTATTGGGCGGAAGCGGTCTGGAAATTTGAAAGCAAGGTTCGGAGTGTGCTGTCACAAGATGCGCATTAGACTGCGCGATCATGGCATGCGGAACCGAAATGGCGAGCAAAACAAAACGCCCCGGCACAGGACGAGAGGCCGGCGAAGAGGACGCGCGCTGGGCTGCAGTCGTCGCGCGCGACAAAGCATTCGACGGAAAATTCGTTTTTTCCGTCGCGTCGACGGGCATCTATTGCAGGGCCTCTTGTCCCGCGCGCCGCGCCAAGCGGGAAAATGTCGCCTTCTTTGATACCTGCGCTGAAGCGGAAGCTCTGGGATTTCGCGCCTGCCGCCGATGCCGCCCCAACGAGCTCCGGCGCGACGCCCATCACGCGCTCCTCGTGGCGGAGGCATGCCGGAGAATAGAGTCCGCCGAAGAAATGCCCGACCTCGCTCAGCTCGCCGCGACGAGCGGCATCAGCCGCTTTTATTTTCACCGCATGTTCAAGAAGGTAACCGGCGTCACGCCGAAAGCCTATGCGCTCGCGCATCGCCGCAATGCCGTTCGCCGCGAACTGCGACGGAGCCCCTCGGTGACCGCCGCCATCTACGGAGCAGGTTTCAATTCGAGTTCGCGTTTCTATGAAAACGCCGCGGAGCAACTGGGAATGACAACGAAAACATTTCGATCGGGCGGGGAGAACGAAGTTCTGACATTCGCGATAGCAAATAGCTCGCTCGGGAGCGTCCTTGTCGCTGCGAGCGAGAAAGGCATTGCCGCAATCCTCATCGGCGACGACGCGGAAAAACTGACCGCCGAATTCAAGAAGCTGTTTCCCAAGGCCGAGTTCGTAACGGGTGATCGACGCTTCGCCAAATCGCTCCGTCGTGTCATTGCCAAGGTAGAGAGTCCCGAGACGCCGTTCGAACTGCCGCTCGATATTCGCGGCACGGCCTTTCAGCAGCGCGTCTGGAGAGCACTGCAGAACATCCCTCTGGGGACGACCGCCACGTACACTGAGATCGCCCAAAAGCTTGGGAATCCGAAGGCGGTTCGGGCTGTTGCACGCGCGTGCGCAACAAATTCCCTCGCAGTTGCCATTCCCTGTCACCGGGTCGTCAGGGCCAATGGAGAGATGGCGGGCTACCGATGGGGAACAGAACGGAAGCGGAGACTGCTCGAGCGCGAGTCGTCGGCCCGGGGAAAATCGCCTCGAAGCCGCTGATGCAGGAAGCAACCTTTCCCAAAGTGCAAAAAACGGTACGCCGAAGGCTTACTTTCGATTGCGGTGTCCGCTTCGAAACGACCCGTTTGCAAATGCCCGCAACCTAGATATCCTTGCGACTATATCGCATTGAAAAGCAAGGTTGGTTCGGAATGCTTCCAGCGTTGAATGTCTCCCGTCTATCTCTGCGGGCGGCTTTGGTCGGTTTGATTCTCCTCTCGGCATTTTTGGTGGAGGCTCAGGCGCAAAAAGCCGAGACGACGACAATGACGATTTTCGCGGCGGCGAGCCTGCGAAACGCACTCGATGACGCTGCTAAGGCTTTCGAGAAGAACACCGGCGACAAGGTCGTGATCTCCTACGCGGGATCATCGGCGCTGGCGAAGCAGATCGAGCAAGGCGCGCCGGCCGACATTTTTATTTCGGCCGACCTCGACTGGATGGACTACGTCGCAAAAGCAAAGCTCATCAAGAACGACACGCGATTCAATCTGCTCGGCAACCGTCTTGTTCTGATCGCGCCGAAGGACAGTACGGTCGCAGTGAAAATCGCCAAGGATTTCCCTTTAGCGACCATCCTTGGAGACAACCACATCGCAATGGCGGATGTGAAGTCGGTTCCGGCCGGCAAGTATGGCTCGGCCGCGTTAAAGAAGCTCGGCGTCTGGAGTTCCGTCAAACCCAAAGTTGCGCAAGCCGCCAACGTGCGGGCCGCGCTCGCTCTCGTCGCGCAAGGTGAAGCACCTCTCGGCATCGTCTATGAAACGGACGCCGCCGCGGAACCCAAAGTTAAGATTGTTGGTGTTTTCCCGGACGACACGCATCCTCCCATCATTTATCCCATCGCGATCACGGCAGCGACGAAGAATGCGGATGCGGCGAAGGCATTCATCGACTATCTGAAGACTCCCGACGCCCAGGCGTTCTTCACCAGGCAGGGATTTACGATCCTCAAATAGGCAGCCTCTCGATCGGCCCGCGAACGGAAAGGGGCAACGGTGCTTGGTTTCTCACCCGACGAATGGACCGCGATCATGCTGAGCCTGCGGGTTGCGACCGTGGGGACATTGTTTGGTCTGCCTGTGGCATTGTTCCTCGCCTATATTCTGGCGCGGTGGCGTTTCCCGGGAAAGGTCGTGCTCGATGGGATTCTCCATCTCCCGCTCGTTATGCCGCCAGTCGTAACGGGATACTTCCTGCTGCTGACCTTCGGCCGCCAGGGGGCAATCGGAAATGCGTTTTACGAAATGTTCGGCATAACCTTCGCCTTCCGCTGGACGGGAGCCGCGCTCGCGTGCGGCATCATGGGATTTCCACTGATGCTGCGTGCGATTCGGCTTTCGTTTGAAGCCGTCGATCGTCGGCTGGAGACTGCCGCCGCCACACTCGGCGCCAATGCGTTGTGGACGTTCCTGATCGTGACACTGCCGCTCGCGCTTCCGGGGATTCTGGCCGGGGTCATTCTGTGCTTCGCGAAAGCTCTGGGCGAATTCGGCGCAACGATCACCTTCGTTTCGAATATTCCCGGCGAAACGCAGACGATCCCATCCGCGATATATACTTACACGCAAGTTCCTGGAGGGGATTATCAAGCACTCCGGCTTGCATGCGTCTCGATCGCGATCGCGATGATCGCGCTGATTGTCTCCGAGATATTGAACCGCCGCATTCAGAAGCGGATCGCCGTATTCGAATGACGAACTCGGAACCGGCGCTGCGCGTCTCGGCTTATCAAAAGCGAAACGGCTTCACGCTTGACGTCGCGTTCGAGAGCGCCAGTCCGCTGACCGCTCTCTTCGGCCCGTCGGGTTCGGGCAAGACATCCGTTTTGAATTTGATCGCCGGGGTTCAGCGGCCCGACAAGGGATGCGTCGCAGTGGCGGGCCACGTGCTGACCGACACGGACGCACGCATCTTCGTGCCGCCGCATCTTCGGCGCGTGGGTTTCGTCTTTCAGGACGCCCAGCTTTTTCCGCATCTGACCGTCGAACAGAACATCAAGTTCGGGCAATGGTTCACGCGGAAGGGAGGAAAGAGTGCGTTGCCGTTGGAGGTGATCGTTGGCGTGCTTGGCATCGGTTCCCTATTGAAACGACGTCCTGCAACGCTTTCTGGCGGCGAGAGACACCGCGTTGCCCTCGCTCGCGCCCTTCTGTCATCCCCACGCATTCTGCTGATGGACGAGCCGCTGTCGGGCCTCGACGATGCACGCCGTGACGAGATCATGACATTGATCGAACGTGTTCGGGACGAATTCTCCGTTCCTATCGTATTCGTCACGCACAATATTGAAGAGGTGAGGCGCCTCGCGTCGCGCGTCGTCCGGATCGTCGCCGGCCGCGTGATCGCCACGGGAACTCCCGCCGAGGTGCTGGGAGGAGGATCGTCATCAGGCCCGTGCTGACGGCGAAGCTTTCTTCCCCGCCTTTTGGCCGGGCTTGGCAGCAGCCGCAAGATGTTTCTCGATCGACGCAAGCGGTTTCGCGAAGACGGTAAGGACTTTCTCCTCCATATAACGATATTGCCGGACCAGATCGGCGCCGAATGGCGTCAGCTTCGCCGCGCCGCCCCCGCGGCCGCCATGCTGACGCTCGATCAGCGGATCGGCGAACATCGAATTGAACTCGTCCATCAAGTACCATGCGCGCTTATAGGACATGCCCATGGCTTTCGCCGCTTGAGCAATGGAGCCGTGCTCTCCGATAAGTTCGAGCAGTTGGATGCGGCCATGGCCGATGTATCGCTCGCCGTCAAAGTCGATGCGGATCTTTATTGCTGTCATCTGTCACTGCTCTCAGTTCAACAACCGATATTCGCTTCAAAGCCAACGCGGCCGTGTCATATCTGGCTGGCCTTCATTGTTGGCGGGGATTGGTAAACTCTACGCGACAACCAATCGCGACCACAGACCCCCTCTCGCGGGTGCATCGCAACTTTGGTGGGCAATATAAAGTCGGCTCCCATGTCCGGTGCCAAAAGTCCGTGCACTTCCGTATCGAGCCTTCTCGAAAAACGACTTTAGGGGCGAGTTGCTAATCGCCTCTCTGGCGTGTCCGAAATTCCTGAACTAACATCGCGTCCTGTATACCCCGGCAGAGGTTCAGGTGGTTGATACGGCGCCCACCGTCTTCGTCCGGCGTGGCAATCGGAGGAGTAAGCACACATGACGCCCACTCGGAAGACATTAGTAACGTCGACGGCGGTTCTTTTGATGGGCAGCTTCAGTGCTTGGGGAGAACCCCTCCAGTCCGTTGGGAAGGGAGAAGGCGAAGTCGATATTGTCGCCTGGCCGGGATATATCGAGCGCGGCGAGTCCGACAAGAACTATGACTGGGTGACGGGCTTCGAAAAGGAGACCGGCTGCAAAGTCAACGTCAAGACTGCGGCGACCTCCGACGAAATGGTCACCTTGATGAACCAAGGCGGCTTTGATCTCGTGACGGCTTCGGGCGACGCTTCCCTGCGCCTTGTCGCCGGCAAGAAGGTGCAGCCGATCAACATCGACTTGATCCCGAGCTGGAAGACGCTCGATCCGAGGCTGCAGAACGCGCCATGGCATACCGTTGATGGCGTTCACTATGGCGTCCCCTATCAGTGGGGTCCGAACGTGCTTGCCTACAACACGAATGTCTTCAAGGAGGCGCCGAAAAGCTGGTCCGTCGTATTCGAGGAGCAGACGCTTCCCGACGGCAAGAGCAACAAGGGGCGGGTCCAGGCCTATGACGGCCCGATCTACATCGCCGACGCCGCGCTCTACCTGAGCAAGAAAAAGCCAGAGCTCGGTATCAAGAATCCTTACGAGCTGAACAAGGAGCAGTACGCCGCCGCCATTGCGTTGCTGCAGTCGCAGCGCGCCTTGATCGGGCGCTACTGGCACGACGCAACCGTCCAGGTCGATGACTTCAAGAACGAGGGTGTCGTCGCGTCGTCATCATGGCCCTATCAGGTCAACCTTCTGCAGGCTGACAAGAAGCCGATCGCATCGACGATCCCGGAAGAGGGAGCGACAGGCTGGGCCGACACGACGATGATGCATGTGAATGCCCCGCATCCCAACTGCGCCTACAAATGGATGGAGCATTCCCTGAACCCCAAGCTGCAGGGCGATCTCGCATCCTGGTTCGGCTCGGTCCCGACCGTTCCAGCCGCATGTAAAGGTAACGCGCTCTTGGGCGAGAAGGGCTGCGAGACGAATGGATCCGAGAATTTCGAGAAGATCTGGTTCTGGCGCACGCCGACGGCCAAATGCGAGAAGGAAAGCTCTTGCGTGCCGTATTCGCAATGGGCGAAAGATTATATCGCCATTCTCGGCAAGTAGAAGTTACGCTTTCTGCAGCCGGCTCGTGTCTGCCGGCTGCAGAGCCTAAAAGAGTTTCATGTCTCCTGCTGTCCGCTTCCAGAACGTATCGCGTCGCTTCGGCTCCGTGCGCGCCGTCGACGGCGTTTCGCTCGACATCGAGCCCGGCGAATTCTTCGCCCTTCTAGGCCCATCCGGATCGGGCAAAACGACGTGCCTCCGCCTCATCGCGGGATTCGAGCAGCCCGATGAAGGGCACGTCGAAATCTTCGGCGAGACGGTCGAAGGCGTCCCGCCCTACCGACGCAACGTCAATACCGTTTTCCAGGACTACGCCCTCTTTCCGCACATGACCGTCGGAGAAAACGTCGCCTACGGTCTGATGATCAAGGGCGTGCCGCGGGCGGAGCGGGAGGCGAAGGCGAAGGACGCTCTCGCGATGGTCAAGCTGGCAGGCTATGAGGATCGCCGCACGGTGCAGCTTTCGGGCGGCCAGCGTCAGCGCGTTGCCCTCGCCCGCGCCCTCGTCAACGGCCCCAAGGTTCTGTTGCTCGACGAACCCCTCGGCGCGCTCGATCTGAAGCTGCGCGAGCAGATGCAGGAGGAACTGAAAACACTGCAGACCAACCTCGGCATCACATTCGTTTTCGTGACGCACGATCAGGGGGAAGCGTTGTCGATGGCAAACCGCGTCGCGATCTTCAATGAAGGTAAGATCGTGCAAGTCGGAACCCCGTCGGACGTGTATGAGCGCCCCACCTCGCGCTTCGTCGCCGATTTCGTCGGGTCTTCGAATGTGCTCCCGCCGGAATTTGCTGCCGCTCATGGCGGGACTGCGACGTGGACGAGCCTTCGCCCGGAGCGGATCGACGTCGTGTCCGAAAACGCGACCACCCCGCCCTACTATGCGTCGGCGAAGGGCATCATCAGCGCCGTCAGCTATCAGGGCGCCGTGACGCGCGTGACGGTCGTGACGGAAAAATTACCCCTCGTCGCCACGATCTCTGCCGGCACAACGCTGCACAAAGACGATCGCGTCATGCTTCAATGGCCGAAATCGGCAATGGTCGCGATGGGAGACGGCGCGTGACGGTGGCCCTGCAGGAAACGCGGCGCGGCATCGGGGGCACGATCTCGGACGTATTCTTTGCACGTCCGCAGCTTCTGACGTTCCTGTTGCTGACCCCGCCCCTTCTCTGGATCGGCGTCGTCTATATTGGATCATTGTTCGCGCTGCTTTTGCAAAGCTTCTATTCGCTCGACGATTTCTCCGGCGTCGTCATTCACGAGTTCACGCTTTCAACCTACCAGCAGCTCTTCGAGGGCTCGAATGTTCAGATCATCCTGCGAACCGTTACGATGGCGGCGCTGGTGACGATCACGAGCGCCGTCATTGCCTTCCCGATCGCTTACTACGCCGCGCGCTATGCGCGGGGCTGGAAAAAAGCGCTCTTCTATCTCGCAGTGATGATGCCATTGTGGTCGAGCTATCTGGTCAAGGTCTACGCTTGGAAGCTGATCCTTGCGAAGGAAGGCGTCATTACGTGGTTTGCCGGCGCTTTGCATCTCAATTGGTTGCTGAATGGAATTCTGGGTCTGCCCGTCATCGGCGGACCGTCGTTATCCTTCAGCTATCTCGGGACATACTTCGTATTCGTCTACATCTGGCTGCCGTACATGATCCTGCCGACGCAGGCGGCGCTCGAACGCGTCCCCGCGAACTTCATCGAAGCGTCCGCCGATCTCGGCGCCGATCCCGGCCAGACCTTCAGGACCGTGATCTTCCCGCTGGCCCTGCCGGGCATCGTCGCGGGTTCGATCTTCACTTTCTCGCTGACGCTCGGTGACTACATCATCCCGCAGATCGTGGGGAATTCGCGCCTGATGATCGGACAGGCCGTCTACACGCTCCAGGGTACCGCCGGGAATATTCCGCTCGCGGCGGCTTTCACCGTCGTTCCGATGGTCATCATGGCACTCTATCTCTGGATGGCGAAACGCATGGGGGCCTTCGATGTCCTCTAACGGGAAAAGCACGTCCCCGCTTGGCCTTCGCATTTCGGCAACCGCTGGGCTTCTTTTCCTGCATCTGCCGCTTTTCTTCATTTTCCTCTACGCTTTCACCACGGAGGAAAAGAGCTTCGAGTTTCCGCCGCCTGGCCTCACGACGAAGTGGTTCGGCGTCGCCTGGAACTCGCGGCCCGACATCTGGCCCCCGCTTTATCTCTCGCTCGAGGTGGCAGCGATTGCCACGGCCCTCGCATTGGTTTTCGGCACGCTCGCAGCCGCAGCCTTGTCACGCGCGAAGTTCTTCGGCCGTGAGACGATCTCGCTCCTGTTCGTGCTGCCGATCGCGTTGCCAGGCATCATCACGGGCATCGCGCTCCGCTCGGCGTTCGACATCATGAACATCCCGTTCTCCGTGTGGACGATTATGCTCGGCCACGCGACGTTCTGCATTGTCGTTGTCTACAACAACGCGGTCGCGCGCTTCCGGCGTCTGTCGGGAAATCTTGTCGAGGCGTCGATGGACCTCGGCGCTGACGGCTTTCAGACGTTCCGCCACGTCATCCTGCCGCAAATCGGAACCGCGCTGCTCGCGGGCGGCATGCTCGCATTTGCTCTCTCGTTCGACGAGGTGATCGTGACGACCTTCACGGCGGGACAGCAAACGACGCTGCCGATCTGGATGCTGTCGGAACTCATTCGACCACGTCAGCGGCCGGTGACGAACGTCGTCGCCGTCTTCGTCTTCATCGTAACGCTTTTGCCCATTCTCGCGGCCTACTACTTGACGCGAGAAGGCGAACACACTGGCGGCACCTCGAAGTAGCGAGGTGCCCGAGCGACCATGGGAGGTTAAAATGCTCGATACCAACATGTTGATCGGCTCTGACTTCGTTGCCGGATCGGACGCGCCGGAGCCGATCATCAATCCGAAAACGGAAGAGGTCATCACCAATCTGCCGGATGCATCCGTCGCGCAGGTCGATGCCGCCGTCAACGCTGCGGCTTCGGCCTTCAAAACCTGGTCTCAAACGACGCCCGCCGAACGGTCGGCGCTGCTGCTGAAGCTCGCCGACGCCATCGACAAAGACGCCGAATCTTTCGCCGCGCTTGAAGCGCTGAACACCGGCAAGCCGCGCATCCGCGTCCTTCAGGACGAAATGCCCGCAATCTCCGACTGCTTCCGGTTCTTCGCCGCCGCCGTCCGCAGCATGCACGGGCCCGTTGCGGGCGAATACCTCGCTGGCCACACCTCGATGATCCGCCGCGATCCCGTGGGCGTCGTCGGCTCGATCGCCCCGTGGAACTATCCGCTGATGATGGCGGCCTGGAAGCTCGGTCCCGCGCTTGCCGGCGGCAACACGATTGTCCTGAAACCCTCTGAGCAGACCCCGCTGACGCTTCTGAAGCTCGGCAAGATCATCGCGGACATCTTCCCCGAAGGCGTCGTCAATATCGTGGTGGGAAAGGGTGCAACGACGGGCTCGGCCCTGATCAACCATCCGAAGGTCGCGATGGTGTCGTTGACGGGCAGCATCGGCACTGGCCAGAAAGTGCTGCAAGCCGCCGTTTCGAACATCAAGCGCACGCATTTGGAACTCGGTGGCAAGGCGCCTGTCATTGTCTTCGACGATGCCGACATTGCCTCCGTGGTCGAAGGTGTGAAGATCTTCGGCTACTACAACGCGGGACAAGACTGCACCGCCGCCTGCCGCATCTATGCAGGCAAGAAAATCTACGACAACCTGGTGGCGGATCTCGCGAGCGCTGTGAGCAGCCTCAAATACAATCAGCCGAACGACGACGAGAACGACCTCGGCCCGCTGATCTCCTCCGCTCAGAAAGGACGCGTGCAGGGCTTCGTCGAGCGCGCATCCCAGCTGAACCATGTCAGCGTCGCGGCCGGAGGAAAGGCCGCTGGTGGCAAGGGCTTCTTCTTCGAACCGACGCTGATCGCAGGCGCTCAGCAGGAAGACGAAATCGTGCGCAAGGAAGTATTTGGTCCCGTCGTTTCGGTGACGCCGTTCGATGATGTCGAAGAAGCGATTGCCTGGGCGAACGACAGCGACTACGGCTTGGCATCATCCGTTTGGACCTCCGACATCGGCAGAGGCATGAAGGTGGCGTCCCGGCTGCAGTACGGCTGCACGTGGGTCAATACGCATTTCATGCTCGTAAGCGAAATGCCTCATGGGGGTCTGAAAATGTCCGGCTACGGCAAAGATCTCTCGATGTACGCCCTCGAGGATTACACCGTGCCCCGTCACGTGATGGTGAAGCTCTAAGCCTCGTATTTTTAGGGCCGCGCGAGGCACAGCCCCTGTCAACTGGAGCGGCGGCGTGGTCAAGTCCGCGTCGCCGCTCCTTCGTAGGGTGGTCACAAGAAAAGAGGCGGCCGTCGGCCGTCTCATAAGGGAGCGCACACGGGATTTTGAAACCGCGATGACGGGTAAGGACGAACTCACTCACGAAGAGCTGTTGCAGCGCCTGCAGGTTCTGGCCGAACGCGCGACAAAGCGCTTTGGCTTCGCCGATGGCGCCACGGTCAA
>JAFECG010000001.1 GCA_018242215.1 Pseudomonadota bacterium | reverse complement strand
GTCCATTGGAGGGGTAGCGCAGGTCACGGTGCTTGGTGGGGCAAAATCGGAATACCAAATCGACATTTCCTCGACGCAGCTGGCGGCGTACGGCTTGTCGTTCGATGACGTCGTCAAGGCCGTAACGGCCGCCAATGTCATTCAGGCGGTTGGAAGGTTCGAGGATCATTACAAGCTCTTCTTGATCTTTTCGGATGCTCGTCTGGAGAACCTTTCGGATCTCCAGCAGACAATCATTCGCAGCGGAAATAACGGCATAGTTCGGCTGAACGACATTGCGACCGTGCACCTTGGCGTGGTGCCTCAGTGGCTGCGCGTAACAGCCAATGGTCGGGATGCCGTATCGCTGCAAATAAGACAGCAGCCCGATGGAAACACGGTTCAAATCGTCGCCGAAATTCGACAAAAACTAGCATCGATCAAAAGCAAGATTCCGGCCGGGGTGCAGATCGAAAATTGGTATGACCAGAGTGAACTGATCAGCGGCTCGGCCGCCACAGTTCGCGACGCGATCATTATAGGCGTCGCGCTTGCCGCTCTGGTGCTTTTCATTTTTTTGCGCAGCATCAAGATCACTTTTATTGTCCTGATGGTCGTGCCGGCAGTTTTGACGACCACCGTACTCATCCTTTTGGTGTCTGATATGAGCTTCAATATCATGACATTGGGAGGGATGGCCGCAGCGATAGGTCTGATTGTCGACGACGCGATCGTGATGATCGAACATATCGTCAGACGCTTGCGTGACGTTGGAACGGCGGGAAGGCCTCGAGTAAGTATCGCCGCGGACGAATTCTTCGCGCCCCTATTGGGGTCTTCCGCATCGACCACGGTAATTTTTTTGCCACTCGCGTTCCTGTCCGGAGTGACCGGTGCCTTTTTCAAAGTCTTGTCGTTTACAATGGCTGCCGCCCTCATCGTGTCATTCCTGATCGCATGGCTGGTCGTTCCTTTGCTCGCCGAGCTCTTTGCGACGAATTCGTCTGATTCCTCAGAAAGGCGCGGAAGAATCGGGCGTTCTATTGAGCAGTCCTACCGCAGAGTTTTAGGCCTGCTGCTCAAGCGATCGTGGCTCGCCGTATTGTTGGTTGCGCCGCTCCTTGTTGCTGGACTGGTGGCTTATCAGAAAGTTGGGTCGGGGTTCATGCCCCATATCGACGAGGGTGGTTTCGTACTGGATTATGTCGCCCCGCCCGGAACGTCGCTCACCGAGACCGACCGTCTACTGCGGCAAGTTGAAGACATACTCGCGAAAACGCCAGACGTCGCGGCGTACTCGCGCCGTACCGGCGCGGCTCTTGGCGCTCACTTAACCGAAGCGAACAGCGGCGATTTTTTTGTCCGACTCAAACCTCAGCCGAGGCGGCCGATCGATGTCGTCATGGACGACATCCGTAAACACGTTGACACGGCCGTGCCCGGCCTCGAGACCGAATTCGCCTTGCTCATGGAGGATTTGATTGGCGATTTGACGGCTGTCCCGCAACCGATCGAGATCAAGCTTTTCGGCGATGACACGAATGAACTCCTCGCGACAGCTCCAAAGGTCGCGGATGCCATCAAGAAAGTTGCGGGCGTAGTCGATGTGAAGGACGGGATTGTTTTGGCCGGTGATGCACTCAATGTAAGGGTCGAGCGTGTCAAAGCGGCGCTTGAGGGGATCGACGCCGACAGCATCACGCGTCAGCTTCAAACGATGCTCGCGGGTACCGTAACCTCGCAGATCCGCAGCGGCGTCAAACTTATTGGTATACGGGTTTGGCTTGGCGCCGACCCTCAGCGCACAGCCGGGACAATTGCGGATCTGCAGCTGCAGGCTCCCGATGGCCACCTCGTGCCGCTCAAACGGATCGCCACCCTGGCGATCCAATCCGGCCAGCCAGAAATCACCAGGGACGATCTCAAGGGGATGATCGCCGTCACCGGAAGGATCAGCGAGCGCGACTTAGGATCTACAATTCACGACATCAAGCAGGTACTCGACAACTCCGCTCTCATTCCGCGATCCATCTATTATGAGCTTGGAGGTTTATATAAAGAACAGCAGTCGGCGTTTCGAGGTCTTATGGCCGTCTTCGCGGCGGCAACTGCACTCGTTTTCGCGACATTGCTCTTCATGTACGAGCGCTTTAGAATCGCTGTGGCCATCATGAGTATGCCGCTATTGGCAGTCGCCGCGGTTTTCATCGGGCTTTGGTTTGCCAACATCGAGCTTAACATTACGGCAATGATGGGAATGACGATGATCATAGGCATCGTCACCGAGGTTGCCATTTTTTATTTCTCCGAGTACCAAGCACTCCTTTCCGGAGGCCGCGACGCGCGCGCGGCCCTTATCGACGCCGGCGTCAATCGCGCGCGCCCGATAGCTATGACAACAATGGCAGCAATTCTCGCGCTCCTGCCTCTGGCGCTCGCCACCAATCAAGCGGCCGCAATGCAGAGGCCTCTGGCAGTCGCTATCATCTCAGGCCTCATCATACAGATGCCGTTGGTTCTGCTGATTATGCCGGTGCTGTTTTCACGGTTAGGGCGGACGTTTCGATAAAAGCAAAAGCCTGCAGTTCTAGCTCTTCGCAAGTCTTGCGGGCAATTTAGCGCCAGGTGTGCGGGGGGAATGATCCGCCTTCCGCCCAATCATACAGTTTTGTATTGGAAATGAGCTCCGCTCAGACAATTCGCCATCGGTTTTGACGACCGACAAAATCAATTTTTCAAGAGGTGCGCAATTTAATCATGCGACGGCCGGGGAGGAGATATACTGCCAATATTGTTCGACCATGTCCCACGAGTTTGTGACCATGGCACATTTCCCAAAACACACGATCCTGTGTTTCGCTTTTTTGCTGCCGTCTTTGACCGATACCGGGCATTTTGGACCACGCCACAATCCAATGGTGCCTTCGATCAGCACCCACTCTGCATCGCTGGGTGCGCCGGTGGAGTTTAGGCGTTGCTCAAATAAGGGTCGATTCGCCGTTTGTAAGTGGGTCCGTCCGTCTGTTCACAAGGCTGCAAGCAGTGGGGGCCTCGGTAAGCGGCGGACAGGAAGTCGCTAGAATCAAGGTGACGTCCCGCAAGCTCGTGCTAAAGCTCATGGATGGCGGAAACAGGATGCGGGGCGGTCCGCAAAGTCTCACTCGACGATCAAATGTCAGATGTTGAACGAAAGTGGCCATTCGCAGTGGCGTTGCCAACCTCGCAGGAGCTGCGCACCAATCAATTCGCCATTTTCGAATTCTTGAGAACTGTCAGCGTCTATCCCATATGCGATGTCATTCGTCATCGCGGAGAAGAACATTGTGTCTATCGCTTCGCGAAGCATGAAGACGCCGAGACGTTCCGCCAGAATTTTGGCGGCTCGTTTGTTGGCTGACACCCAATAACGCAGCTGCGAGGTAAGTGAAAAAGTCTGAAGCAGCCCCGAATATAATCGCAACTAAGACCTGAGGCGTGCCAGATAGACGGCAAACATCGTCGCGCTGCTCCATCCCGATGAATCTAGCTCACCCTGCCTTAGGATGCATGCCTGGCCGTTGCGGGATAGCCACGATCAGCGCGAGCATTGCCGCTACCAAAACCGCCGACGCGTAATAGCGACTGAGCGCCAATCCGCCGAGCGCATGGGGCTTATCGAGGAGATCGCCAACGGTCGCGCCCAACGGACGTGTCAAGATGAAGGCCGCCCAGAATAGCGTCACGCGGGAAACATTCGTGAAAAAGTAGAGAATTGCGACTAGGACAAGCGCCGCACCGAAGACAAAGGCTCCACCGCCGAAGCCAAGACCATTTGTGCCCGCCATCCAGTCGCCAAGCGCGGTCCCAAGGGTTTGAGAGAAAAGAATGGTCACCCAATAAAACGTCTCAACGCGCGGCGTAGAAACGCTGTTCACCGAAACAGTGCCCTCCGACCATCGCCATATCGCCAGCGACGCCATGAGCGCTATTAGGAGCAGTGATGTTCCGCCGGCATACCCAATCCCGAGGGATCGGTCGGCGAAATCGGCCATTGTCGTCCCAACGGTGGTGGTGGCGACGATTGTAAGCCAATACACATAAGGGTTAAATTTCGACGCGCGAACCTGCACGATCACCGCTGCCGCGAAAACTCCGAAAAAGATGATCGTGCCGATGGCGTATCCCAAGTGCATCGACATGCTGACAGCGTCACCGCCGGTTTCCCCGAGCGTGGTCGCCAGAATTTTGATAATCCAGAACCCGAGCGTGACTTCGGGAACTTTGCTCAAGGCGATCTTATGCGCGTCGTTCATGGCCATTCCATTTTTTGAACGAAATACCCGCTTCGCGCCATGCGAAGCGGGTCAACCGAATTGATTCAAATCCTCAGTCCGGATTGGGGCCTTCCGGCATGTTTTCGAGCACTTTCCCTGTCACGGCGTCAATCCCGACCTCTTGAGTGACCTGGCCTCGTTTGACATCGAACGAATAGCGCAGCCCACTGCCGCCGGGCTCGCGCTCCAACTCCTCGTCCGTGATTTTTCCAGGATGCGTCTTCAGGGCGATTGCGCGCGCCTGTTCGATGCCAACCTTGGCCTCGGATGCAAGCTTTTCACCGGTGTAGGCCAAGGCCGATTCTGCGAGCGTCAGCAGAATTCCCGCCGCGGCAAGAGCGCCGATGCGTCGTAGATGTTTGGTTTTCATTTGCTTCTCCAGTTGCTGCCGCACAAAACAACCCGCCCGAACGGAGTGGACTGTGATGTAGGTGCTTCGCAAATGATTGTGGCTTGCGAGAATTAGCAGAGAATTAGCCGGAGAGACTTCTAGCTGCCGGTATCGAGACGCGTGCGGCGACACCCGTCAGGCCATCCTTGCGGTTTTCGACCGTCAGACCGAAACCGTTGCGGTCGGCGATCTGGCGCGCGATTGCGAGGCCTAGGCCAGTTCCTTCTACGCCGGCGGGAGCTGCGCGATAAAATCGATCAAAAACGCGCGCTTCCGTGCCCTTCGGTAGGCCCGGTCCCGTATCCAGGACTTCGGCAATGTTCCGGTTGTTGCGGCGATACAAGGATACATCGATCTTTTCGCCCGCAGGCGTGTATCGCACGGCGTTGTCGATCAGATTTCCAAGGAGAGTGCGCACTTCCCCGACTGCACCGTGAATTGTCGCGGGAGATATTATGTCCACCCCGATGTCGACTCCTTTGGCTTGAGCAATCGGCACGTGATCGCCAACACACTCCAAAAGAAGCGGTCCGAGTTCAATCGCCTCGGAGGACGACGCGACTGGCTCGTCGAGACGCGCCAGCTCCAACAGTTGGTTGATCAGGGCGCTGGCGCGCCTGACCCCGCTCGCAAGTGCAGCGCGACGCTCATTGAGCGTCGTCGGCGTGCTGGAAGCGAGCGTGTCGACCTGAATTTGCATCGCGGCGAGCGGAGTTCGCAATTCGTGAGCGGCATCCGCGAGGAACCGCTTCTGGGCAGTTAGCGCCGCCTGTAGCCGAGCGATCAGCCCGTTCATACTCCAGACAAGCGGCACAACTTCCGTCGGAATTCCCGCGAGCGGAATTGGCTCCGCCGCTGCGGCGCTGCGCTTCGCGAGACCATTAGCCAAAGTATTTAATCGCCCAAACATTTGGTTCATCGCCCACCCGACTACAAGCCAGGAAAGCGGTATGACGATGATGATAGGAGCCGCTGCGCCCATCGCCGTCGAGCGGGCAATCTCCTCGCGAACAGTATCACGTTGTGCCACTTGCACGGTCCGGGATGCAGCCCTGATCGTATAGACGCGCCAGAGGTCACCGACTGCCCTAACGTTTGCGTAGCCGGACTGTCTCTGTCGCGGTATCTGGACGTTCGGGAGCGAAGCATGAACAACGCGACCGTCCGCCCCCCAGATCGTGATGGCGAATTGATCTTCCGGGTCTTCGTCAGGAGAGCCTGGCGCATCTGCGCCAACCATTCCGGGCCCAGCGTTCAGCGCGATCTGACGCAACTGCCCGTCGAGAAATTCGGCCGCCTCACGGTACACGAACCAAAATGCGATCAGCATCGTAACGAGACCGACGGCAGAGAGGAGTCCTGTCATCCAGAGCAGCGTCGACCTGCGTAAGGAGACGCTCATCATGATTTTGGCAACATCCATCCGGCTCCTCGGACATTGAGAATCACATGTTTACCAAATTTGCGCCGGATCGAGTGAATAAGAACGTCGACCGTGTTGCTTTCGACTTCTTCACCCCACCCGTAAATTCGCTCCTCGATCTGCGTCCGCGACAGGATGCGACCTGGTCGCTCCATCAGCGCCTGCATCAGCGCATATTCTCGGGCGGGCAAGACCTGAACGACGTCGTCATGAGACAACTCATGAGTTTCCGTGTCGAGTTCGACCGAACCCGCCAACACACGTGATGAAGCAGCGCCAAGCTTACGGCGGGCCAGGGCGCGCATCCGCGCGAGCAATTCTCTTATTTCGAAGGGTTTGACGAGATAATCATCCGCGCCAAGATCAAGGCCGGTGACCCGATCGTCCAGCCCATCGCGCGCTGTAATGATGAGCACGGCTGTACTCACGCCGATTGAACGAGCGGCTTTCAGTAACTCGAGGCCACTTGCCCCAGGCAGGCTGAGATCAAGAAGTACGATGGTATAGGCGCTATCGAGGATTGCAATTTCTGCATCCGCCCCATCACGGACCCAATCAACTGTCATTCCTTCGGCAGCAAGGGCTTTGGAAAGTCCGTTTCCAATCATCGTGTCGTCTTCGACAAGCAAGATGCGCATTCTGCGACTCTGACGGACTGATTGGCTTTGGATATGGTGATCGTATTGAAGGAATGGAAGTCTGGGAGAGCTGTCGAGCGTCGCATGGACTGCAGCAAATGCTGCGGCGCACAGGCGCTTTCATCGTTCTGGCTTCACCTACTTCACCGACGAAACCGCCTATGCCTGCGCGCCGGAGCGCGGCTGGCCAACGCTGGAAGCGGTACATCTGCTTTCAAGTGAGGACCGGTCACCACGTCACCACGAAGGCCGCGCTGAATATTCCACAGCGAGAAACAGCCGCGCAGTAGGCGTAGTCGCGCCCTTAAATCTACCCCGTACAGGCTCTCAAGCTCCGGGCTCGGCTATCATAGCCGGCATACAAGTAGTACGAATAACACGGTGGAGCTTCTCTCCGAAGGAAGCTCCCCTTGCGTCCGGATGAGAGATGGCGGCCCCGACATTCCAGCAGAAGAGCGCGAGAAGGTGTTTCGACGCCGTTACAGATTGGAAAAGAGCCGCAAGTAGCGGGGAAAAACAAGTGCGTTATCTCCGAGTGTGATGGATGCGCGATGGAGTTCCGCAATGTCGGTCACCAAAAACGCAAAGTCGTCAATCCCGATTGTGCAACCTATGGCGCCGACGTCGGGACCGGCGCACCGACGATCACGAATGTGCCACTGGAAGCTACGGCGTCAGACAGCTTCGGTACTTTCGTAACATTCCGATTTTCAAGCAGTGTCGGCGAAGACACGATTTCCGTCACAGGCTCGATCGCATTCGGATCCGGAGGGGTCGGCGTCGCAGTCAGAACGCTTGTTGCAAGTGCCTCCTGCAACTCCGCCTTCCGCTTCTGTTGGGTCACGCTTCTAAGCATCGAATAAAAGTCGATCGAACTTTCCTCAAGATCCTGCATATCCCCCGCCTTGCTCAAATCGGTGAGCGGGCCGGTAACCGTTCCCGCCACATCGACAACGTCAGTGACGGGGTCGATATCCTCGACAAACTCCGCCGCGCTTTTCGCCGAGGCGAGTTGCGGCGGAATGATTCCGCCTGAGTTCATTTGCGCAGCGAATTCGACGCCGTTGCCGATAGCGTCTCTGACGTTTGTCGGGCCAACAACCGGAAGCACCAAGTAAGCGCTATCGCGATAGCCCCACACGTACATCGTCTGCCCGAAGTCGCCTGACTGCTTAGCGAGGCCTTGGGATGCCGCGACATCGAAAAGGCCGGCCATGCCAACCGTCGAGTTGAGCGCGAAGCGACCCAATGTCGTTGCCGCCCCCTTAAATCGCAGCTGCAGGACGTCGTTGGCGAACACCATAGGCTCGCCAAGATTGGCCGTGAACGCATCCACCCGGTCGCGCGCCGATTGCGGTACGTTCTCGTTGTAAGCCTTGGCGACGGGATAAAGGACTGCGTGATTGAATTTCTCATTTTGCTCGAGCACTGCGCGATTGAACGACTCGTTTGGGTCGGCAATCGGTTTTAGGGTGTCGTCCTGCTCTGGTAGAGCTTCGCGATCTTGCTCCGTCGCACCGAGGTGTTGAAGCGATGGGGGAAGCGCGCCAGTGTCGGCACAACCGGAAAGCCCGACGCCGACAATTAAGCACCCGAAATAATCGACGAAAATCTTAAGCCTCACGTTCCGAGATTTCCCCTTAACCAAATTCTGGTCTAGCTCGTGAAGAATAGCCTCCAAATCGGGCGCTGTCTGTGACGGGCCAGCAACCAATTCTTTTTCATCTCCGGACTCATACGCACGCGCCAATCGACTTCGTAGGGGGAAAGCTCCTAATATTCCGAGGAGTTTCCAGCAGAATGATGCAACGATTTCCGTGTGGCTTGCTTAGCATCGGCTTTCACGTTTCCGCAGGACTTCGTCCGCCGCCTCAGGCGCGGTAGCGAAATCCGATGGGCGCGGGCATGACGAGCGGCACGAGCGGAAATCGCAAGTTGAGCTCGGCAATCATGGAATGGCGCGTGGCTGTTGGTTCGCCGATCCTTGATCTATGGCGACTAGGTGGTAAAGCAGGACCGAGGCTCTGGGCCGTAACAGATGTGTTCATGCGCATTTCATTTTTTTAAAGTCCCGGGCGTGTGCTTACTGCCTTTTGCACAATCGCGGGGATGTCCGGCGCAACGTCACCTCGGCAACAGGAACGGACATGCTGCCAAAAGGCAGCGTATCCGCCAGAAATTTGGATTGAACCCTCGTTGAAACAAGCATGGACCTACCACCCAGCTGTCTTAAGAGTTTGGAAATCCAAGGGAAGGCTCAAGCGCTTCCCAGGTACGATCCATGGCGTATTCGGGAATGAAGGGCAGCGGAAGGTGACCGAATTGGATGGAGAGCTGCGCTTCGGCGGCCCCTTCTCCCGCCCGTGCGACGCGCGCCAAATAGAGCGCCGAGGCTAGTCCACTCCGATCGGCGCCCCCCTCGCAATGGATGAGGAGGGGCTTTTTCGCCCTTTTCATGAGAACGACAAGAGCATCCGCTTGCATCATCGTCAGTTCGCGCCGAGCCGACATCTCAAAGTCGACATGGGAAATACCCAGCTGGTTGGCCTCACGGACCTCCGCCTGATACCAAGGCCGCCGGGCTCTCTCGCCGCGCAGATTGATGATCGTCTTTAGGCCATATTCGTGGGCGTAGCGCGCAATCTGCGTCGCGCTCAATTGTCCGGAGCGATAGAACTCCCCCGCAACGACCGTGTGGAAATTTCCGGAGAGCTGAAGCGCGCCCAAATAAGCGCCGCCGACCGCTAGGGCGGCGAGGAGCGCGATTCCTGCTCTGTGAACGAAGAGGCTCAAGTGACTGCGTGCTATCATTGAAGGGCTGCTCCATTGTAAGGCCCCGTCGCGTCGGCCCACCGCCCCGAGACGAGCCGAAGGCCATATCCGAGCAATTTGCCAAGGCCTGTGACGAGGCCCACGACCGTTGCGCTTGCGCCAAGAGCGCCGAGGTACCATCCGAGTACGCTGCGTGAGGCCGCATGAGTGAAGTCGGCAGAGAAACTCACAACGCCGAGCGGGACAATGAACGTGATCGCCGGTCGCCGAGTTCTCTGATCGGTCGAAGGTCTTGCTGATTGATCAGCCGCCACCATTGCTCCTACCGCCGGGCGCCGCGCCGGGCGCTTTCGACCAGTATCGCCGCGAGGCCGCCAAAGAGCACAAGTCCGGTCCATTTGGAGTCAGTGAGGATATGCGCGGACAGAAACCAAGTGATTAGAAGCCAAACGACGATTGCAATCGCGAAGCTGCCGTCGTCGACGAAGAGGCCAAAGAGCTCATTGAAGATTGACCTCAGCCATTGCATCGGGATCTCCTATCCGTTGGCGAGCGGGGGACGTGCCGTCGCACGCCCCCGGCACAGCGCAATTGCAAATAGCGAGCAGGCGAGGAACCCAAGCGTCAAAGCAAATATGGACCAATCGCCGCTAGACCAACTCACGCCCATCCCCTCGCCCACCCAAAAGGTTCCGAACGCTGTCAAGAGAATGCCGACGACGAACTTCAATGTGTTCTCGGGGATTGACGCGAGGGGCCGATGAACAATGATACCCAGAAGTACGACCAGCACGAGCGCGAATGATGCTCCCAGGCTCGCAGGAACCAAAAGCCCGACGCCACCTGCGCCGACGGCGATGACGATGAACACGACTTCGAGCCCCTCCAGCATCGTGATCTTGAACGCCGTCGCGATCGCCACGGTATCCCAGCTGGCGCCGTTTTTGCCGGTCCGGCTCAGCGCTTCAGCTTGATCGGCATAGGCGGCCGCTTCGTCGTGCATGGGGATCGCTCCTGCCGACCGCAGGATCGCTTTGCGCAGCCAACGCATGCCGAACAGGAGAAGCAGGCCGCCAACCACGAGCTGGACATCGTCGAGCGGTATGCGGGTCAGCGCCGGACCGAGCGCCGCGACGATGGCGACGAGCACGATGATGGCCGCTCCGCTCCCGATCAGAGCCCCGCGCCAACCTCGGACGGTGCCGACCGCCAGAACAACCGTCAGCGCCTCGACGAATTCCACCAGCGACGCCAGGAAGGCAGCAAAGACTGTGGGCCACGCGTGAGTCCAGTCGACGACCATTCAACTTCTTCCAGGGGATTGAAAAGGCGAAAAGCCAATTTTCACGTTTATCACCCGTTGATCGTGAAACGATTGTGGCAGTCATCTTACATAATGGAGTGAATTGCTCCAGGCTAGGGAAGCCAACTCCAATCATGCTGATGGATGCCTGAAGCGAACCGATCTCTTGCCAGCACGGCGTGTCGGTCGTGTCCTCGCTTGAGGCCGTTGTCTGGAAAAATGCCGAAGCTCTGATAGGACGGATGTTGGGCAGGACGAAGGACGACACCCTCACGGGAAAATCCTGTGGGACTGCACGAACTCGCGAGACATTTTCCACGGGCCTGGCGGCCGAAGATGGACTTGAAGAGCCGCATGTTGCCCGCGCGCGCTGCCTCGCGGCCGGGTTTGGGATCGCCCAATCCGCGAAGGTGCACGTAATCGATGCCGTTCACTCCGAGGGTTTCCTTGAGGATGGCATTGGAGTACCCCTTCTTGCGCGACAGCGGCAGGTCGCGCACGTCGATGAGCGTGTCGACGCCGGCGTCGAGAAGAGTGAGCACGAACGCCTCGATCACCGCGCCTTCGTAGCCGATGGTGTAGAGCGGGTGGATCATGGGGTAAATCTACCTGAAGGCGGGGAGCGAGGCACGGCAATTTCCAGGACGAAGGCGGATTTCCTGTCCGGTTCTGTTGCGTCTGCGCCAATGGTCGCGGAGAATGCTTGTTCAAGCCTTGCGGCGGCGTCGCGGCGGGAACCTGTAAGATCGGGCTTCTCCGCCTCACAACATCCGGAGCTGCACCGGTGCCGCCTCCCGCACCAGCTGGATGGAATAGACGTCGTCCGCGAGCGCCACCAATTCCCCCATCGCATCATGATGGACGAACCGCACGGGTGCGAGCACGATGCCGTGCTCCCGGCAATATTCGGCGACGCGCCGCTCGCCGGAACACTCGAAGATCAGCGCCACGGCGAAGGCATGGGTCACTTTGCTCATCGTCCCCTCCCCCCGCCACTCGTGAGGGTCGTGCGCACCGCGATGTGCGGCGCCGGGTCGTAGCTCAGCCTGCACTGTTCCTTTTTGTCTTGGGGTTGCTTCTTCTGGGCCCAGAGGGTTCGGATCGCCGCCCGGTAGTCCTCGTAACCCATCGTGCCGGTGGCGTAGTCCCACTCGATGTCGGCAAGCGTGCGCGTCGTGGTCATGGCGTGCTCCCTTGAGGTTCGGTCAACGTGAGGGACCGCCGCGGCCCTTGTCGGTGGTCGCGGTCGGCAGGAGATGCTTGGGCGGACCATCGAGGTCGAGGTCCGCGCGCTTTTTGGGGGTGAGGCGGAGGATGACGGCGCACGTTTCGGGGTCGAGCGCCGCGGAAAGATGGTGATCCGGCATGATGCCGCTGAGGCGCTGATGCCAGGCATCCTTCCAGGCCGCGACCTCGAGATGGAACGTGGCGGCGTCTATGCGTCCCGCTTGGTAATCCCGGACGACGGCATCGATGCCGTTGCAGGAGTTGACGTGAGTGCTGCCGACGTTGCCTGCCGCCGGAAAAGGACCGGGAGATAGATCGGCAGTGGCGATGTCGTCATCGAGCCGCCGGTCATCGGCGCCGGCGTAAGGCGGCGTTGAAAGGCTGTTCCGCATCAATCTCTCCTGTTTGAACCGGAAGCCGTCGTGCGGCTTCCGTAACCGGCGTGAGCAAAAAGCGTGAAACCTAGCGGCTTGGCCCATCATCGGCCGAGCGGTCGCGGTCGGTTCCCTTCTCCGGCATGAGGTGGGAGACGTCCGGATCCTCGCTGGCCATGTCCCGGCCCTCTTTCCGCGCCAGCTGCTGGTCGTAGGTTTTCTCGGGGTCATGGACCTCGACCGGGCCGCTCAGCATGATGTTGCCGTTGCGGTCGGTGCGCTCGAAGGCGGAGATGACGACGACGGGGTCCTCCCCGCCCGGGTTGAAGTAACCGAACATCTTCGGCGGGGCTTCCTTGCCCGGCGTCTTCGCTTCGGTGTTGGGGTTGGTGAAAAGCACCATGTGGTGCGGCTTCACCGGAAATGGTTCCGTGCCTTCCTTCATCGTGACGTGGCGCACCTGGTCGTTGGCGGGGGCGGCGGTCTTTCCGAGGCGCGCCCACTGCGCCTTGGCGTCCGCCGTGACGGGGCCTGAGAGGATCAGGTTGCCGGTCGTTTTGGAGTGCGCCGCCCACAGGGTGACGTGGCGTTCGACATCGGGCTTGCCGGGAATGGAGATGCGGCCGTTGAAGGCGGGGGGATCGTCGCGGTACGAGGTCCTGAGGTTCTTGTAGGCTTTGAAGTTGCCGCGGTTGGGGTCTTGGGCCTTGAAGGTCCTAGGCT
>JAFECG010000019.1 GCA_018242215.1 Pseudomonadota bacterium | reverse complement strand
GGTGCGGTTGAGAGGACTCGAACCTCCACGCCGTTTCCAGCGCTACCACCTCAAGGTAGTGCGTCTACCAATTCCGCCACAACCGCAGTTCAGACCCTCAGGCCCGAAGATCACGAAAGGGGCATCTGGCACACCCAAATCCGCGAAGACGCCCACGTATCAGAGCGTCTCCTGGAACGCAAGCGGCAGATTGGCCGGACGTACCCATCAGCGGAAAACGGCGGGACTCACTCTATATATAGGCACGCGTATAAGATGCCCGCTCCCGCCGTGAGGCTGGCGGAGCGCCCTTCCGTGCAGCCGGTTACGATATTCGATGTTGGAAGCACAGCTATCAAAAACTCCGATTGGAGGCGGCACGGCCGCCGTCGATTGGGCCATCAGCAGCGGCTATGTCGACTACGAATCGGCTTTGAAAGTCATGAGCCATCGCACCACGGCGATTCGCGAGGGCAACGCGCGGGAACTTGTTTGGCTGCTCGAGCATCCGCCGCTCTACACCGCCGGCACGAGCGCGAAGGACGAAGACCTTCTCAACCCGAACGGACTGCCGGTATTTCGCTCCGCACGAGGTGGCCAATTCACCTATCATGGCCCGGGTCAGCGCGTCGCCTACGTCATGCTCGATCTGGAAAAGCGCGGTCGGGACATTCGGGAGTTCATCACGCGGCTCGAAACGTGGCTGATCAACGCGCTCACTGAGTTCAACGTGAAGGGTGAGATCCATCGCGACCGGGTCGGCATCTGGGTCAAGCGATCCGCACATGGAAAGCCGGTCGAAGATAAGATCGCGGCCATCGGGCTCCGCGTGAGCCGATGGGTATCAAGCCACGGCATAGCTCTCAACGTTGATCCCGATCTTTCGCGGTTTCAGGGCATCGTCCCCTGCGGGATTAGAGACCACGGCGTAACGAGCCTTGCCGACCTCGGCCTGCCGGTATCGATGTACGATGTGGATGTGGCTCTACGGCTTCATTTTCAACGGATATTCGGGCCGACGAAACAGATCGACGCCGCAGAATTTGAGGCGGAACACTTGCGGAATGAGCCCTAAACAGAGATCAAAAAGAAAAGGCGCTTGCACCCGAGGGGGATACAAGCGCCCGATAAACGTTGCCGCAATCTTCTCTCTACCTCATTTTCCGTCCTGGTCTCCGGGGGTGCTGCCAACGGGCGGCGCGCCTCCATCGCCTGGAGAATCGTAGTAGAGAAAACCCTCTTCGACCGAAACGCTTTCCGAACCGTCAAGTTCGTACTCGTCCTTCGCATTGTCGTTGAGGCGGATGATACAGCCCTTCTGACAGACCCCGACGACCACCTTCCCTACTGGAAGGACTTCATCCTGGACGGACGAGCCCTCGGTGATGGTGAGCTTGACCTCTTTGTCACCTCGGTTGGCGATCGTGGCTGCTGAAACAGCTGAGGTCGTAAGAAGAACTGCGATCGCGCTAGCCGCTAAACCCCAAGGGTCGAATCGGCAGCTCCTGCGATCACGGCAGAATGACATTACTTCTTCTTCTTAGCTGCCTTCTTGGCAGGGGCCTTCTTGGCGGCTTTCTTTGCAGCTTTAGCCATTTTAGATCGTCCTTCCGTTTGATCATTGACAGACACACGTCCGTCGACCTGACTCGAGTCGGGTCATTTTTGACATTGATGAAATTCAAGACAATGCACAAACGAAATTTGATGTTTGGTGATATCGGAAATTTCGATAGATGAGTTACCGCCTCATCGATGAGGATTTCACGCGATGGACGTCAATCTCGCTCGCACTTTCCTCGTTGTTGCCGAGACGGGAAGCTTCGTCGACACTGCGCGCAAGCTGAACATCACGCAGTCGACTGTCTCGGCACGCATCAAGGGGCTCGAAGATCTGCTCGGGCGGCCTCTCTTCACGCGCTCTAAGTCCGGGGCGGAACTGACAGGCGCGGGCGAACTCTTTCAAAAGCACGCATTGGCCATGGTGCGCGTCTGGCAGCAGGCGCAGCTCCAGGTATCGCTCGCCGATCAGCACCCCGAACACATTTCAGTCGGCGCGCCTTTGAGCCTTTGGAGCGGCTTTTTGCTGAAGTGGGCCGCCGGATTACGCGTCCAGATCCCGGGAATCGCGGTGTCTGCCACCGCCGGACCCTCTCCGGTGCTGAGCCAGAGGCTCATCGAAGGAACGCTGGATTTGGCGGTCATGTACCGACCGTCGCCGCCGCCGGGTCTCACGATCGAACATCTTTTCGACGAGGAATTCGTGCTCGTCTCATCGGCAAAAGCGTCGACGCGCCGTGCGGCGAACGATTATCTGCTGGTCGATTGGGGGATGGATTTCGTCCAGGATCACGCTGCCGCCTTTCCGGAGCACGCCAATCCCGCGATCAGCCTTGATCTGGGCCCGATGGGACTTGATTATCTTTTGGCCAACGAATGCTCAGGCTATTTCCCTGCCCGCATGGTCCGAAAGCTCATCAGCCAAGGTCGCGTTCGTGAACCGAAACGGGCGCGCAAGTTCGTCTATCCCGTTTATATGGTCTATCCGGAGACCCGGAACGAAGAAGCGTATGAGCCGATCCTACGCGGATTGCGGCGGGCTGCAGCGAAGCTCAGCTGACGCCGCAATCACGGATGTAACACTTTGTTTCACGTCCCGCGAACGCGCACGCCGTCAAGCGAACTCGATGATGACGGCATCTACGGCCAGACTGTCGCCCGGCTTTGCCGCGATCTTCTTCACCTTGCCGTCGCGCTCGGCTTTCAAGATGTTTTCCATCTTCATGGCTTCGACGACGGCGAGATTGTCGCCTGCCTTCACGTCTTGCCCTTCCGTGACGTTCACCGCTTTGACGAGCCCCGGCATCGGACAAAGCAGGAATTTCGACATGTCGGCCGGAACCTTCACCGGCATCAACGCCGCCAGTTCCGATTCGCGCTGCGTATAAACATAAGTCGGCGCCTGAATGCCCTTAAAGGAAAGCGTCATGCCGTTGAGGATGGGGCGCACCTGGACGGCCACCTCTGCTCCATCGACGGTTCCGTACCAGACAGGCTCACCTGGCCACCACTCCGAAGTGACTTCCATCGTTCTGGAGGGCTGACCGTCAGGTCCGAGCATAGACACATAGTAGGGACCGGGAATGGCCCCCAACACTTCCAGCTCGACTGTTGCCGGCCCGATTCTGACGATCCGCCGCTTGGCGAAGCTCACCCCATGCCCGGACATCTGGTGACTTATGTCGCGACGGCGCGTGTTGCTCAGATGGTCGATCGTTCCGGCGACCGCGGCGAGAGTGATCAGATCCGGGCCTTCGGGGTCTCGCGGTAAAAAGCCCTCAGGGAACTCTTCCTTGATGAAGCCGGTCGAGAGCTTGCCTTCCCGCCAACGCGGGTTCTGCATCACGGCGGAGACGAACGGCACGTTATGCTGAATGCCGTCGATATAGAACGCATCGAGCGCGGTCGATTGAGCGTCGATGGCCTCAAGCCGACTCGGCGCATGCGTAACGAGCTTTGCAATCATCGGATCGTAGTACATCGAGATCTCGCCGCCCTCGAAGACCCCGGTATCGTTGCGAACCGTCACGCCGTCCTTGGTGCCCTCTGCCGGGGGCCGATACTTAATCAAGCGGCCGATTGACGGCAGGAAGTTCCGAAACGGGTCCTCGGCGTAAACGCGGCTTTCGACAGCCCACCCGTTCAGCTTGATGTCGGACTGCTTGAACGGCAGCTTCTCTCCAGCCGCTACGCGGATCATCTGCTCGACGAGGTCAATTCCCGTCACGAGTTCCGTCACCGGATGCTCGACCTGCAAACGGGTGTTCATTTCAAGAAAGTAGAAGGAGCGGTCTTGGCCCGCGACGAATTCCACCGTCCCGGCGCTGTCGTAACCGACGGCCTTCGCCAGGGCGACCGACTGCTCGCCCATCGCCTTGCGGGTCTTTTCGTCGAGCAACGGCGAAGGTGCTTCCTCCAGGACTTTCTGGTTTCGCCGTTGAATGGAGCATTCGCGCTCGCCGAGATAGACGACATTGCCGTGCTTATCGCCGAGAACCTGAATTTCGATGTGGCGGGGATTTTCGATGAACTTTTCGACGAAACAGCGGTCGTCTCCGAACGACGATTTCGCTTCCGAGCGCGCCAGATCGAAGCCCTCTGCCGCCTCTTTGGCGTTGTAGGCGATGCGCATGCCCTTGCCGCCGCCGCCGGCCGAGGCCTTGATCATGACCGGATAGCCGATCTCGTTGGCGATCTGGACGGCATGCTTGCTGTCCTTGATCTCACCCATATACCCCGGGACAGTCGAAACGTTGGCTGCGGCGGCCGCCTTTTTGCTCTCGATCTTGTCGCCCATCGCCGCGATGGCTTTGGCGTTGGGCCCGATGAAGACAATGCCGTTCTTCTGAAGCGCCAGCGGAAAGGCCTCCCGCTCGGAAAGGAAACCGTAACCGGGATGAACGGCCTCAGCGCCCGTCGCTTTGCAGGCCGCTACGATCTTGTCCATCACCAGATAGGATTCGGCCGCAGGGGCCGGACCGATGTGCACCGCCTCATCCGCCATCTCGACGTGCAGCGCATCCCTATCAGCGTCCGAATAGACCGCAACGGTCTTGATGCCCATCTTGCGAGCCGTCTTGATGACGCGGCAGGCGATCTCTCCACGATTGGCAATCAGAATTTTCTTGAACATCGGCGCGTCCCGGTCCTTCCCGTCTCTGTTTTGGCTGCCGCAGCTTGTCGCAAGGCAACACGCCGTTCTAGTGCGTGCGAAAGGCCACGTAAACAAGCCGCAAGCGCCTCAAATGCCGGCGCCTCTGCGATCCGCTGCCGCACAACGAAAGTCGCCGGCAATTCGAGCGCCGGCGACACGAAAGGCGTCAGTCGAGACGGGGTTCAGGGCCTAGGCCGCCTGCCCCAACCGGCATACCGCTTCGGTGATGGTCGGGTGGATTTTAGGGCCTTCGTGGTTCAGGTACGCGATGAGCGCTCTCTCGCTCGGGCTCAGGCGACCGCCACGGCCCAAGCGGCCTACGAGCCAGCTCGGGTCGGCATCCGCAATCTCCTCGTGCGTGATGATCTCGATGCGCTGATGTTCGAGCCGCGCCAGCGCGCGCTCTTCGATGCTCTGGTCGTGGTAAGCGGTCTGCATCGACGAAAGGTTCGACTGCACCATCGAAAGAAGCGACGAGAGAAGCGAGGCCTGGTCGCTATCCGCGTCCACATCGGCTTCCTGCTTTAGCGCCTCCTCCCGTGAAGGCACCGAATATCCCGACGCCGACATCATCACATTCGCTACGGCCTTGACGAAGAGATCGGTCCAGGCGGCATTGGGCAGCGACCCTGCGACGGTCTCATCGATATCGAACAGGACATCGGCTTCGTCACGGGTAACCGCCACGTTTCTACCGCCGCCGAACGCATAAAGGATCCGCCTCAGCAGCTCGACTTCGCCTTCGCTGATCTTGCCGGGCGCAAGGTGCTTGCCCTGGCGAAGCGGGCCTTTGCCCGTCACGACAGCGTGTTTGACTTGCGAGAGCGCAAACTTCGATAGGCTTGCGGGAGCCCAGCGCGCTTTGTCGAGCACACTGAGGATGAGGTCAAACCCAACTTTGCTCCGGACCTTGCCGTCGAGGGAGACGCGATCAACTAACCAATTTGCATTTGCTGCAGTCAGGTACCCGCGCGGTTGTTCTTGGAAGACCAGATAGTCGGTGATCGCCTCGACAAAGAAATCCGGCCAGTCGGCATGCTGCACCGAACATGCCTCATTCATCGAGAATAGAAGATCGGCCTCGTCGGACGAAACGATGCCGTCTTCGTAGAAGACGCGCTTCAGGAGCAGAACATCGTCAAATCCGATCGTTTGCCGCTTCAAGATGTCATTAACTGGCAGCGATCTCAGCCCGCCCATCGCTCGTCCCCCACGCCACGACTAACGCCGATGAGCGTAGGCAACGATGTTTAATTGCTCCTTAAGGTGCGTCGGAAAATGAAAAAGACGCGACGGCGCTTATGGCGGCGTGGCACTGCCCTGATGTATCGGGACCGCAGCTCCCCGCTGCGGTCCCGTTAACCCACCGTACTCCCGCATGCACAGTGGGAATTGAAAACGAGCAATTCAGGGAGTTGTCTGCGCACCTTCATGAACGATTGCTGAAAATGCCGTTTCTCTCTGATGAAAGAGGGCCCGTTCGGAGGGGGGATCCGAACGGGCATCTTTAGCCAGGCATGCGGTGTGGGTCACAATGCGCGGCCAGTCTGCAACGCACCACCCGGCTCAGCAAAGGCAAGAACCCGGCCGACGCGTTCACGTGACCACGAGATAGAATCCAAGGCACAGGAACTCGCAGTCAGATTAAGAAACGCTTCGCATTCGCGTTTCCGTCGCCGCCCACCGAAGAGCCCGAAAAACATCGCAAACTCATACGCCGCACTCGGCCGCCAGTCGCGCAACGAGGCGCATTCGCGAACTCGGCAAGGTCTGGCCATGAGGCGAAAGGAGATGCTTTTCGATGAAATGTCCGGTCAATGCGAATCCGAGCGTGATGTCCTGCGCCGTCACCGGCCCGGTTCTTTGCTTTGTGAGAAATTGGGGAAGCGCAAGAAGCTTATCGCGATAGGGCTCGCCCGCCGATGCCGAAACCGCGCGGCCCGATTTCGGCGAAACGTAGATGAGCTGATCGTTGACGCCGGTCGCAGCGCACTGGCTGAGATCCAGGCCGAACCCCAATTCGTCGAGGAGAGCCAATTCCCATCGCACGAGCAGCGCCGGCCAAACCGTTGCGTCGTTGAGAAATCCGAGAACGAAGAGAGTAATTTCGTAGAGATTGGGATGCGGATCACGCTCGGGAAGCAGCCCCGTCAACGCCGCAATCGAGGACAACGCCATCAGCGCCTGCGGATCGTCCAGTGTTTCCGCCGCGAACGCGCGGCGCATCTCAACCGTCAAAGATCCGAGCTGATCGGCAAGGCGGGCTTTCCATGCGGCATCGACGTGATTTCCGGCTTGAAGAATGGGGCGTAACCGCCGGGACCGGCCGCCATGCACGAGACCCATGTGACGCCCGTGCGCCCGCGTCCATAAATCGACGATCGCCGCCGTCTCGCCGTGCGGCCTGACCGAAAGAACGATGCCTTCATCCGTCCACTGCATGGAGCTTCGTAGCAGGCGCCTCAGGATTTGGGAAAAGGCAACCCCATTTCCCGATATCGCTCAGGGTCGCTCTCCCAGTTCTCGCGCACTTTGACGAATAGGAACAGATGCACGCGGTGGCCCGCCATTTCCTCGATAGCACGCCGTGCGGCGCTTGAAATTTTCTTGATCGTTTCGCCGCCTTTGCCGAGCACGATCTTCTTCTGCCCATCGCGCTCGACATAGATCGTCTGCTCGATGCGAGCCGAGCCATCCTTCAGGTCCTTCCAATCCGTGGTCTCAACGGTCGTCGTGTAAGGAAGTTCCTGGTGCAGAAAGCGATAGATGCTCTCGCGCGTCATCTCGGCGGCCTGCGTCCGCATTGGCACGTCCGTGACATCGTCTTCCGCATAATGCCAGGGCCCTTCCGGCACGAGATCGGCCAGATAGGTCCGCAAATCCCTGACGCCCTGCCCCTCCAGCGCGGAGACCATGAACACCCGATCCGGCGAGAGCCGGTCACCGAGAGATTTGGCGAGTTCCAGAAGCTTCGGCTTCTCCTCGACGCGATCGATTTTGTTCAGGACGGCAATTTTAGGCATCCGCACGGATCCAAGGCGCTCGATGATACCTGCCACATCATCGCTGAGACCCGCCGCTGCATCCAGAACCAAGAGAGCGGCATCGGCGTCTTCGAGCCCGCCCCACGCCGCCTCGACCATCGCCCGGTCGAGCCTCCGCTTCGGATTGAAGATGCCCGCGGTATCGATGAAGACGATCTGGCTATTGCCCTCCATCGCGATGCCCCGGATGGGCGCGCGCGTCGTCTGAACCTTATGCGAAACGATTGCGACCTTGGCACCGACCAACGCATTGACGAGCGTGGATTTGCCGGCGTTCGTCGGCCCTATGACGGCGACGAAACCGCACCGGCGCTTTTCTCCTTCGGTCGTCTCGGGTGGCAGACTGCTTTCAGACATCGCCGACATGCGCTCCAACGCCTTCACGTGAAAGAAGGGCGCTTGCAGCGGCCTGCTCCGCAATGCGTTTCGAAGCGCCCTCGCCCTGGGCGGGCGCCCGGCCTGCGATCAGCACCTCAGCGGTGAAACGCGGCGCATGATCGGGACCCTTACGAGAAACAACCGTATATTTAGGAAGAGCCAGACCCTGCCCCTGCGCCCACTCTTGCAGTGCCGACTTGGCATCGACGGCAACCTCCGGCACCGGTTCCGATTGATCTTGCCAGAGCTTGTTCACGACCGCCCGCGCCTTCTCGAAGCCGCCATCGATAAAGACGGCGCCGAGGAGCGCCTCGGCGGCATCGGCCAAGATCGTCGTCTTGTTGCGACCGCCGCTGTCTGCTTCACTCTCGGACAAAATGAGATGAGTTCCGAGTCCGATATTGCGCGCGACCTTGGCGCAGGCTTCGCCGCGAACAAGACGATTATACCGGCGGGCGAGCTCGCCTTCGTTGGCTTCGGGATACTGCTTGTTCAGCGCTTCCGCGATCGCGAGGCCGAGGACACGATCTCCGATAAACTCGAGGCGCTCGTTGTCCGATCGGGCAACTTTGCCCCCCCGCACGCTGGCATGCGTCAACGCGCGCTCAAGTAGATTGGGATTCTTGAATTTGTATCCCAGCTTTGTCTCGAGTTCTTTGAATTTGCGTGGTCTGAGCATGGCGCCAATGCCGCTTCGCGGTCACCGCACAAGAGTGAAGAACCTGTACCACCGGATGTCAAATGGCCAGTTCCAGGGAGCCCACCAATGCATGGCATCGGGTCCATCGACTTTCGCCGAGAAGAAGATAATCTCCGCCCGGCCTATGAAGTTTTCGTAGGGGACATAGCCCACGGCGCTTCGGAAGCGGCTGTCCGTTGAATTATCGCGGTTATCGCCCATCATGAAATAATGGCCGGGCGGAACCTTATAGACGCCCGTATTGTCGTAGGGGCCATTCGGATCGCTATCGAGAACCTTGTATTTCACGCCGTTTGGCAGAGTCTCTTCGAACACCGGGATCGTCCGTTCCCGACCATCCTCCCATGTCGTAAATGTCCCGGCAGGTTCCTTCGGAACGCCTTGTCCGTTGATGAAGACTTGCCCGTTCCGCATCTGAATTTCATCGCCCGGCAGCCCGATCACGCGCTTGATATAGTCAGTTGAATTGTCGCGCGGCAGCTTGAAGACAGCGACGTCGCCACGCTTCGGCTCGGCACCAAATATCCGTCCCGAAAAGAGATTCGGACTGAAGGGAAAGGAAAATCGACTGTAGCCGTAGGACAGTTTCGAGACGAAGAGATAATCGCCGATCAACAACGTCTCCTTCATCGAGCCCGACGGAATATTGAAGGGCTGGAAGAAGAAAACGCGCACGAACATTGCGATCGCGAGCGCCTCGACGATGATGATGACGGTCTCGGCCCAGCTCGACTTCGAGGCCTTGGTACCAACGCTCATTCAGGGGGCTCCTTTGCGCCGCCGAGCGGCATTGGCCGGGGCTAGCTGCGTGTCAGCGGTCCGCTATAGCGAGTTTGCTCTGATGCCGCAACGATGGCCATGAACCTGACGAAACGTTAAGGGAACCGGGACTGCATCTCCTTTGCGACTGCCAAGTGCCGCCGGACGCTCAGCGTTTTGTGCCTGAAAAGAGGTCAAGCAGGCTACTTGCAGTCATCCGGGATGGCCGAAATGATCACGATCGCTTCGGCCATGGGGTATTCATCGGTGAGTGTGACATCGATTCGGGCAGTGAAACCGGCAGGCACCAGTCGCGCGAGATGGCGTGCCGCCCCTCCCGTCAATGCCAGAGTCGGGCGCCCGGATAAGGCATTGACGACGCCGATATCCTTGAAATGAACCCCGGTGCGAAAACCCGTGCCCAGCGCCTTCGTCGCAGCTTCCTTTGCCGCAAAACGCTTTGCGAACGTTCGGGCGGGATGGGCGCGAGAAAACGCTTTGCGCCTTTCTTCGGCGGTGAACACACGCTCAAGAAACCGATCCCCAAAGCGTGCAATCGTCTTTTCGATGCGCCGAATATCGCAAAGATCGTTGCCGATGCCGATGATCATTGAGCGCGAGACGCTGCAGCCGTCACGGATTCGCGCGCTTCATCCATAAGCACTCTCATCCGCCGAACAGCCATCGACAGGCCCCCGAAAATCGCTTCTCCGATCAGGAAGTGCCCGATATTAAGCTCCACGATTTCTGGAAGCGCCGCAATCGGCTTGACCGTGTTGTACGTGAGGCCATGCCCGGCATGGACTTCCAGTCCGGCTGAGGCCGCCGCCGACGCCGCCATCCTGTGGCGTTCGATCTCACGAGCAACGCCAGCAACGTCGTGTTCAAGTGCAAGATTGCAATAGCGACCTGTGTGCAGTTCTACGATGTCCGCACCGACGGCAGCTGCCGCTTCGATGGTTTTTAAATCCGGCTCAATGAAGAGCGAGACCCTGATACCTGCATCTCGCAGTTTCGCCACATACGGCTTGAGAGTCTCGGCCGCTCCCCGAACATCGAGGCCGCCTTCGGTCGTTCGCTCTTCCCGCCGCTCAGGCACGAGACAGCAGGCGTTCGGCACATGGCGAAGCGCAATCCGCTGCATCTCCTCCGTTGCCGCCATTTCGAGATTGAGCGGACGCGTCAATTCGTTCTTGAGCCGCGTGATATCCGTATCCGAGATATGCCGGCGATCTTCGCGAAGGTGCGCCGTGATTCCATCGGCTCCGCCCTCGATCGCGAGGTGGGCTGCACGCAGCGGATCGGGATGAAGCCCCCCGCGCGCATTTCGAAGCGTCGCGACGTGATCGATGTTAACGCCCAGTCGCAATGCGCGCACGGGCATCGTTCTTGGGCTTACTTCCATTGCCATGCGGGTAATGCCCACGTCCTGACCAAACCGATCGTTGGAATTGCGATTGCCGCTCTATGACGGTCTAAACACGCGCCGCCTTGCGATGCCTTTGGAAAACGCGCACCGCACGGCGCGTAGGATAGTAGCTGAAGACGGCCGCTATCAAGCCGACCAGAAGTCCGCCAACCACCATCGGTTCAACGATGGGCGACAGATTGGTGAGAGCCATGCCGAAGGTATCTTGCGAGGGAGCCATCAACGTTGCTCCGAGAATGTTTGCCGTCTCGGTAAAATGATCCGCGGCATAGCTCGGATCCTGCCCCAGCAACAGCGCGCCCCCAAGATATGAGGCACTCCAGATCGCGGGCCAGCTCAGCGGATTACCGACGAACGTTCCGAGCAGCGCTGCTGGCATGCTCACACGCAGCAGGAATGCGAGAGCACAAGCGAGAACGGTTTGAATGCCGAGGAACGGCGTGCATGCCGTGAAAACGCCGATGGCAAAGCCCAGCGCGACTTCATGGGGCGTAGCGCGGACCTGAAGGATCTTGCGCCAAAAAAAGCGCAATCGCGAACGCAGCCGCACGATGCTCGACGGCCAAGCGGCTGCACGAACTGCGAACGCTGAATGCCTGTCGTTCAAATGACTACGATCCTGCTGGCTGACCCGTCCGTGCCGCTGCACGAAGGGTGCACCATAGCTTACTCGAAAAGCCGTTCCACCTTTGCAACGGACGATTTCGCGCGAAGCCCGGCAATGATGTGGTTCAAATGCACCAAGTCGAAAACCTCAAGCTCGATGTGCATGACCGTAAAATCTGCCGCACGTCGCGCCATTTTAATATTGTCAATATTGCCACCGGTCTCGCCGATCACTTTGGCGATTTCTGCGAGAGATCCCGGGGCGTTAACAGCGGTAACGCTGATTCGGGCGGGAAATCGCTGCGGCCGCTCGGGGTCGACGTCCCAGGTGACGTCGATCCAGTGCTCCTCCTCGTATTCCTTCAGCCGAGGCGAATGGATTTGGAAAACCCGGATACCTTCGCCCGGTGCCATCACCCCCACGATTCTGTCGCCCGGCACAGCCCCTCCGGGCTCGAATGCGACTGGCAGTTCCTGACTTGGCCCCCCGATCGACACGGCCGTCATGCTATCGATCTCAGACGTGCGGAATTTAAGGCTCTTTACTTTGTCGATATTGAACCAGCCATCCTGCTCCCGGGCCCGGCCAAAGCGGCGCGTGGGCTTATAGGTGTCCCCGAGTGTCTGTCCTTGCGGTAAAATCGCACCGAGCACATCCGGCAGCTGCACGTCATTGCGCCCAACCGCAGCAAACAGATCATCGGCGGTCCTAAAGCCGGCCCTGGGCGCGGCCGCTTTGACCTTTTCCTCTGAATAGTCGACCTCAATCCCGGCCAGCGTTGATTGGACCAGCTGACGCCCGAGTTCGATGAAGCGCTTGCGTTCGGCTTCCCGAGCCGCCCTTCGGATGGCCGCCCTCGCCCGCCCGGTGACGGCGAAAGCTTCCCATGCCGCTGGCCGGATATGCCCCTTTGAAGTCTCGATGACGACCTCGTCGCCGTTGCGCAAATGCGTATCGATCGGGACATGACGACCGTTGATATACGCTGCCACGGCTTCGTTTCCGATGTCGGTATGAACCGCATAGGCAAAATCGAGCGGCGTTGCGCCCCGCGGCAATGCAATCAAGCGTCCCTTGGGTGTGAAGCAGAAGACCTGATCGTGAAAAAGCTCGAGTTTCGTATGCTCAAGAAATTCTTCCGGGTTGGCCGCTTCAAGAAGTGACGCGATCATGCTTCTCAGGCGCCCATAAGGACTGTCGTCGACGTCTTCATCTTGGCTGACGCCGTGGCCGTTCATCAGGCCGTTTTGTTGAGCTTTGTAAAGCGCGTGCGCCGCGATGCCGTACTCCGCGATGTGATGCATCTCGTGCGTACGAATCTGTAGCTCCACGCGCTGATGCCTTGGACCGTAGACGGTCGTGTGGATCGACTGATAATTGTTTCGTTTCGGCGCGGAAATGTAGTCCTTGAAACGGCCCGGGACCGTGCTCCAGGTCGTGTGCACGATGCCAAGGGCCCTATAGCAGTCTGCAATCGAGCTGACGATCACGCGAAACGCATAGATGTCCGAGAGCTGTTCGAGGCTGATCTGCTTGTGCTCCATCTTGCTCCAGATGGAGTAGGGCTTCTTTTCGCGCCCGGACGTATCTGCCTTGATTCCGGCCTCTTCACACTTGCGCGCAATCGCTTGGCGGATCTCCTCGACCAAGCCCCCATTGCGCTGGCGCATATCCGCGAGCTTTTCCGTGAGGGCCTCATAGGCCTCGGGGTGTAGCCAGCGAAAGGCATGGTCTTCGAGCTCCTCTCGAAGCGCCTGCATGCCCATCATTCCGGCAAGAGGCGCGTAGATGTCGAGAGTTTCTTCCGAATTGCGCCGCCGGCTCTCGGGCTTCATATGCTCGAGGGTGCGCATGTTGTGTAAGCGATCAGCGAGCTTGACGAGGAGCACGCGGATGTCGCTCGAAATCGCGATGAGAAGCTTGCGGAAATTTTCCGCCTGCTCCGCCTTCTTCGATACGAGATCGAGGCGCTTGATCTTCGTCAGGCCATCGACGAGGGTGCCGATCTCTGGGCCGAACATCTGATCGATTTCGGCCCGGGTCGCATCTGTGTCCTCAATCACATCATGGAGAAGCGCCGTCGCAATCGTCGCGTCGTCGAGCTTCAAATCCGTCAGGATCGCCGCGACTTCCAGCGGGTGGGAGAAGTAGGGAGCACCGGACGCACGCTTCTGGTTTCCGTGCGCCTTCATGGCGTAGACGTAAGCGCGATTGAGGAGCGCCTCATCCGCCTTGGGATCGTATTTGAGAACCCGCTCGACGAGTTCGTATTGCCGCATCATGACCCGCCGCACTCCTTCTGGGCGCAAGCGTAACCGAAGACGCAGGACGGATTAAAGTGGAACAGGACGTGCGTGATGTCGCGAGCGGGATTTGTCCGCAGACTTATCAGCGCGAGCGGTCGCGCGGATCCCGATCCCGTTCGCGCGGTCCCGAGCCCGAACCGATATTTGCGGAAGGCTCGAGCGGTGTCATGCTCTCCAGTCCACGCAAAAGCTGTTCTTCCGTCATGACATCGACCTGCGTGTCGGAAGAAAGATCGTCCCGTCCAAGCATCGGCGCGCGCCTCTCCGGCGGCAACAACGGTGCTGCGACCGCCTCCGGCTCATCGACCTCCGTGTTCTTCTGAATCGAAGAGATCAACGTTTCGCGCATGTCGTCGGGCGAGAGCGTGCGCTCCGCAATTTCGCGCAGCGCGACGACGGGGTTCTTATCATTATCGGGCGCTATCGTGATCGCGCTTCCATTGGTGATCGCGCGCGCACGGTGGGCGGCGAGGAGCACGAGCTCGAACCGGTTTGGAATTTTGTCGACGCAATCTTCGACGGTGACGCGAGCCATGGGCTGGACCTTCCCTTGGTAAAACAGTGCTCTAGAGGGGCGTTGGGGGCGCAAACAAGCGTTCGAGACAGCCTTTCAGCGCCGCGT
Source organism: Pseudomonadota bacterium (assembly GCA_018242215.1). GTDB lineage: Bacteria > Pseudomonadota > Alphaproteobacteria > Rhizobiales > Hyphomicrobiaceae > Hyphomicrobium_B. The sequence continues at coordinate 645,361 of JAFECG010000019.1, read as the reverse complement.
TGGTGCCTGCTTGCCACGTTTAACCTCCTTTATCAAGTAGAAGGTCTGGCGATCAGTGAAAAACGGGCTGGTAATACTGAAAATTTGGTGCAAAAAATTCGATACAGACTATTTGTCACAATTGTTGATTGACACTCACATCTGATAGCCCTTGCAGAGGCGGCATTCTACGCCGTAGAAACCTCATCCGCCAAGATCATCAAGTCTTTGTAGCCTGGAGCGAAGTGGTTTTCTCAACGATCTTGTAAGCGAGGTATCTGGACGCTGTTCAGTACGAAGTCTACTCAGGAAACGACAATGCATTTTTACCCCACAGAACGTATTGCGCTCTTTATCGATGGCGCAAACTTGTATGCCACCGCGAAGTCGTTGGGGTTCGATATCGACTATAAGCGGCTGTTGGGACTTTTCCGGCAGAAAGGCCATCTGATCCGGGCGCTCTATTACACCGCCCTTGCGGAAGAGCAGGAATATTCCTCTATCCGCCCCTTGATCGATTGGCTCGACTACAACGGCTTCTCGATGGTGACGAAGCCGACGAAAGAATTCACCGACACGACGGGCCGGCGCAAAGTCAAAGGCAATATGGATATCGAGCTTGCGGTCGACGCGATGCGCTTGGCCGACAACCTTGATCACATCGTCATTTTCTCGGGCGATGGCGATTTCCGCAGCCTCGTCGCAGCCCTTCAGCAGAAGGGAAAGCGCGTTAGCGTCGTCTCAACTTTGCAGACGCAGCCGCCAATGGTCGCCGATGAGTTGCGCCGCCAGGCCGACCAATTCATTGATCTGGCCGAACTCGAAGACCAGGTTGGACGAGCACAGGGTGGTGGCGGCAGCGCCAACGGCGGCCGATCCACGCGCGAAGGACGAGGCTATTCGGGCCGCGGTCCCATTACGGCGTCACGGGAGCCGACGTATCAGGGCGACGACGACTTCGCCGAAGAAGAAGTCTGAGCCGTCCCTCAATAAGAGCACGGATCGATGAGCGCCGCAGCGGCCGAGATTCCCTTTGGCCCTGAGGCTCCGCCGAAATGCACGCGCTGCCCGCGACTTGTCACCTATCGTAAGGAAAACGAGCTTCAGGAACCCCAGTGGTTCAACGGCGCCGTGCCGTCATTCGGAACTCCCAACGCGCGCCTGTTGATTGTGGGCCTCGCGCCCGGACGTAACGGCGCTAATCGCACTGGTCGCCCGTTCACCGGGGATTATGCCGGCGATCTTCTCTATGAAACTCTGATCGATTACGGATTTGCCGAAGGCGAATATCGCGCGTGCGTGGATGATGGCCTCAAGCTGCGTGATTGCATGATTACGAACGCTGTCCGCTGCGTCCCGCCCGAAAACAAGCCGGAGCCGAAAGAGATCGCCAATTGCCGGCCGTTCTTTGAAGCTCGGCTGGCCAGCCTTCCGAAGCTTAAGATCATTCTCGCCCTCGGGCGCATTGCGCACGACCAAACGCTCACCGCTTTGGAGAAGCGGAAGACGCTTCATCCATTCGCGCACGGCGCACGCCACGAACTTTCACAAGGTCTGGTGCTCTATGATAGTTTTCACTGCTCGCGCTACAACACCAATACGAGGCGGCTGACGCCCGCCATGTTCCGCGCCGTCTTCAACGCTATAAAGCAGGAGTTGGGGTGAGCGACTTCACAAGCTCGCGGGCGTGCTCGGCTGGTTCGTAGACGGGGTAAATGACGCGATAAATAATGCCGTTTCGAACGATCATGGTGAGACGCTTGAGATAGGTAGCGCCTCCCGTGGAAAACCGAGGCAGATCGAGCGCGTCAGCAAAGGCAAACGCCTCATCACTCAAAAGCAAATACGGAATGCCGGTCCGAACCGCAAATGCGTGCTGATCTTCTGAAGATTGCGCGCTGAGCCCGAAGACCTCGTATCCCATCAGTTCTAGCTCGGCATAGGCGTCGCGAAAGCCTTCCGCTTCAGGTGTCGAGCCGTGAGCGCCTGGAATGATGTCCCAACCCGGTGGATTTGCGACCCCGGGTGTTCCCGTCATCGGATAGACGAAAACGATGGCACGTTCCTGATACCGCGTAAGATTGACATCGGCACCCCGCGTCGCAGGAAGGCTGATATCGGGCAATCGCGTGCCGGCGATCAGATGCCGGGCCCCATTATCATCGACCGGCGCTGCCCAGGGCGAAGTTGCTTGCATTGCTCTGGTTCCATTCTCTGCCGCACGATCGATCGCTAGCTCTGCGCGCCAAGCGCAACGTCAGCCTTTTTCACGCATGAGGCGCGCTTTTTGCCGGTTCCAATCGCGCTTGGCAGCGTCCTGCCGCTTATCCGCGTGGTTCTTGCCTTGGGCAAGACCGAGCTTCACCTTGGCGCGACCCTTCTCGTTGAAATAAAGCTCGAGCGGCACCAGCGTCATCCCCTTCCGCTCCACGGCGATACCGATTTTATGGATCTCGGTCGCGTGCAAAAGAAGCTGCCGCTTGCGACGGGGCTCATGTGGGAAGAGTGCAGCGCCAGGATATTCCGCGATGTAGCTGTTGATCAGCCAGATGCCGCCGTCCTCGACGGAGGCGTAGCTCTCCGCGATGTTCGATTGACCGCGGCGAAGCGATTTCACCTCCGATCCGAGAAGAGCGATGCCCGCTTCCCAGCTGTCGGTGATGAAATACTCATGCCGCGCCTTACGGTTCTCGGCGACAAGCGTCGTACCGTCGTCGCGTTTGGAGGCCATGACGTAACGCTTTCCAGCGGTCCCTACTACTCGGCGGCTTTCGCACTTACGAGATCGAGATCGCTCAAGACTTTGTCGATCGCGCGCCGTGACGCTTCGGTGAGTGGCACCATCGGCAGGCGCATCTCTGCTGTTCCGAAACCGAGCCGCGATACGGCATACTTTACGGGCGCAGGATTGGTTTCGATGAAAAGAACTTCGTGCAGTGGCATCAGGCGATCATGTATGGCAAGCGCCTTCTTGAAATCGCCCGCCATGCAGGCATTCTGGAAGTCGGAACAAAGCCGCGGCGCGACGTTCGATGCCACGGAAATACAGCCCGCGCCGCCGTGAGCCATGAAGCCCAGTGCCGTCGCGTCTTCGCCGGAAAGCTGGCAGAATTCCGGCCCGAGAAGGGCACGGATCTGCGACGGCCGCGCAAGGTTGGCAGTCGCATCCTTGACGCCGACCACATTCTTCAACTCGTAGCACCGCGCCATCGTCGCGACCGACATGTCGACGATCGAGCGGCCCGGAATGTTGTAGATAATGATCGGAATGTTGATGGCGTCGTTGATCGCCTTGAAGTGCTGATAGAGCCCTTCCTGCGACGGCTTGTTGTAGTAGGGCGTCACGATGAGCACAGCGTCGGCCCCCGCACGCTCTGCGAATTGCGATAGCTCGACCGCTTCGTCTGTTGCGTTCGAGCCGGTGCCGGCAATAACGGGAACACGCTTTTTGGCAGTGGCGATGGCAAGTTCGATGACACGCTTGTGCTCGTCATAGTCGAGCGTCGGGCTTTCACCTGTCGTCCCGACGGGCACGAGACCATGCGTGCCTTCGGAAATCTGCCACTCGATGAATCGCGTGAAGGCGGTTTCGTCCACCTTGCCATTGCGAAACGGCGTTACGAGCGCCGTGATTGAACCCTTGAACATGCGTTCGCCTTGGTTTGCGAAGAAAGAGAGCGGCACCGTGCGGTGCTGCGCATCCCCACCTCGATCGGGAAATCAACGTGAAAGGACTCATGCCATACTGGCGATGGGTCACGGTCTTGCCGCACGCACGTGCCACCCGTGCGGCGTGAACCGCTTGCCTCAGCATCCATAACACCCCTTAATACGGGGTATCGCTGCGCGCGACGCAAGCCTCGTAAGATTAGGCGTTCGTTAAGCCTGCTGCAAGATCGGGCAAGTAGGGCGTTTCACCCAATGGGGAGCAATGCATCTAAGCCTAAATTCCGGAACACAAATTCGCTATCCTGCACGGCCGACGTCCTGGCTTGCCGCAAGGATGATCGTTGCCGGGCTGACACTGATAGCGGCCTCGGCCGCGGCCGTCGGTGCCACCAAGGCAGTTCCGGCGCCCCAACCCCTGCCGGCGGAAAAGACCCAGCTTCGGAAACTTGATTCGGCCCTCAGTCCCCTTCTCTCGCTGACGCCCGACCCCGGCGATCTTGCCGCGTTAAGGGATGCGGCGTCGGCGGTCCGCGCCAAGGATTTGAATGCTTTTGCGGAAGCCAAGAGCAAAATCAGCGATCCCATCGCCCGCAAGCTTGCCGACTGGATCCGTTTACGTGACGGCCTTGGCGAGCCGGAGGAATTCCAGGCATTCCTGAGGAACAACCCTTCCTGGCCCGATCGGCCCACGATCACGGAAGGCTTCGAGGAGGCCCTCTTCACGCACGGCGGCAGCGCGGCAAGGATCAAATCCTACTTCGCAAACGCCAAACCGGAAACCGGCGCTGGCTATGCTGCGCTCGCGTCCGCCAGTCTCGCCGAAGGCAATGTTGCCGAGGCACGCAAACTCGCCGCCAGGGTCTGGCGTGAAATGTCCATTCCACCAACCCTCGAAAACGGATTTCTCGATCGCTTCGGAAGCCTTTTGACGCCCGCCGATCACAAATGGCGCTTCGATCGCTTGGTAACGGACGATGTGCGCTATGCCGGCAACCGCGCGGAGCGCGTTGCGCTGGCAAAGCGCCTCATACCGCTCCTGCCAGTAAGCGAGCGGAAGAAAGCTGCCGCACGCCTTGCGGTCTTCAATAAGGCATCGAACGCCCGAGCTCTGATGAATGCCCTCCCGGACGGCAGCAACGATGCCGGACTCGCATTCCACAAAGAGCAACTGTTGCGGAAAGCAGGGAAGATCGAGGAAGCGGCTCAGATCATTCTGTCGATTCCACCGAACCCGAAAAAGATTGCGGCTCTCGATGAATGGTGGGCCGAACGGCGCGAACTCGCCTATGGTGCGTTGAAGCTCGGGAACCCCAAGCTCGCTTATGAACTCGTCAAGGACGCGGGCCCCATCACGATCAATCCGCGCAAAGAACAGACGTTCATGGCCGGCTGGATCGCATTCCGCTACTTGAAGCAATCCGCGCTTGCCGAACGCCATTTCAAGGACATGGTGACTGCCGCCGACGGCCCATTGAGCAGCGCCAAGGCGCACTACTGGCTTGGACGTGTCGAAGCGGCGCGTGGCGACAAGGTGGCCGCCGCAGAGCAATATCGGCTCGCCGCCAAGAACCGCGATACCTTCCACGGCCTCCTCGCGATGCAAATGCTCGATCCGCGCCGCACGCGGTTCGATATTTCCCCGCCAGCCGATCCGACTTCGCCGCAAATTCGGAAGCTGACGTCGTCGGACGTGGCCCGCGCGCTCGTTCTTGCCCAAAAAGCCGGCCTCTCCCGCGAGATCACGCGGACGTTGCTTGCCGGGCTGCGAAACGCCGCTCCGACCGAAGCCGAGGTCGGCATGGTCGCATATCTTGCCGAAGAGCTGGGCGATCCGCAGATGTCCCTACGCATCGCGAAAGTCGCGATTGCAAAGGGTCAAAATTTGCTGACCTACGGTTATCCTTTGAAACCGTTCCCGGGATACACGCCCTTGCGATCTCCGCCGGAGCTTGCGTTTCTGCTTGGCATTGCACGCCAGGAGACGGAATTCGATTCTCAGATCGTATCCGGCGCTGGCGCCAAAGGGCTCCTTCAGGTCATGACGGGGACCGCGCGTCACGTCTGTCACGACTATAAAATCAAATGCCAGATCGCGCGGCTTCGATCGGACCCGAAATACAACGTCATGATCGGCTCCGCCTACGTCGCCGACCGGATGAACGAATTCGACGGTTCCTACGTTCTGGGCATCGCAGGGTATAACGCGGGCCCCGGTCGGGCGCGCCAGTGGGTTCGGGAGTTCGGCGATCCACGAGATCCGAAAGTCGACCCGATCGACTGGATCGAGCGCATCCCAATCATGGAAACGCGCGACTACGTGACGAAAGTCTTGGCGAACATCCAAATCTACCGCGCCCGTCTCGGCGAAAAGAACCCGCTCCGTCTGCAACAGGATCTCGTGCGGGATCGCGGCGACACAAAAATCCCAAAGGACAACGAGCCCGGCGAAGGCGTCGCCGACAACAACAGCGACGGTTGAGAGCTCACATCACGAGGCGCTACAGGGCATGGCAACGGACCAGGAATTCGAAGAGATCTATTTCACCAGCCGCGACGGCCTGCGGCTATACGGCCGCCACTACCGCCCGTACACCGTCGCACGTGCGCGGCCCGTCGTGTGCCTTGCAGGTCTGACGCGGAACAGCCGTGATTTTCATACGATCGCCCGAAGCCTGAGCCAGGGCCCCAATCCGCGCGACGTCTTCACGCTCGATACCCGCGGTCGCGGCCTTTCGGAGTACGATTCCGATTGGAAGAATTATGCCGTGCCGATCGAAATGCAGGACGTCATCGATTTCATGTTCATGCTGGGGTTGCGTCATGCCGGCATCATCGGCACGTCCCGAGGCGGCCTCATTGCGATGGTGCTCGCAGCGGCGCAGCCATCCCTTCTCGGCGCTGTCGTCCTGAACGATATCGGCCCCGTGATCGAGGCGGAGGGGCTTGCGCGCATAGCAGGCTATGTCGGTCGCGTCCCGGTGCCTAAGAACTGGGACGACGCCGCGCGCATCATCGGCGATCTTTTCCGACGCGACTTCCCGCAAATGACTGACGACGAGGTCCTGGCTGTCGCGCATCAGATTTTTAATGAAAAGAACGGCAAGCCGGTCGGCGGCTACGACCCGAAGCTTTCCAAGTGCCTATCTGCGCTTGATGGACCGCCGCCGAAGCTCTGGCCGCAGTTCGAAGCCATGAAGCGCGTCCCTGTCCTTGTCCTGCGCGGAGAAAATTCCGATCTTCTGTCGAAGAAAACGGTTGAAGAGATGGGTCTACGCCACCCTCGTCTCACAGCCCACACGGTCCCCGCGCAGGGCCATGCTCCTCTGCTGCGAGATGAGCCGACGATCTCCGCAGTGGCATCGTTCTTTGCTCAATCGGATAAGTCGAACGATGGCATGCATTACGGAACACTGTCTGGCAGCGATTTCGGTCACGTCTCGCGGCTAGTATCGACTTCGCCGCGATCGACCCGACGGGAAAACTCCGTCTGACCGCCGCTTGCGAGTATGCGCGCCTGCTCGACCCAGCTCTCTCGTTCGATGCGGCCCTTGAATTCCAGCAGCCGGCTGACGCGATCGATATCGCCGCTGGTCCAATTCGCGATCTGCTCGTAGCGGCGGACCCCAATTGCATTGAGGCGTTTCTCGATGAGCACGCCGATGCCGCGGATGCGTTTGAGATCGTCGGCAGGACCGTCGCCACCGGCTTCTGGCGGCGCGGTTTCTTTGGCGATCGATACGGAGACCGTCGTTGTTTCCTTTTCCCGGATGGCGTCTGTTATCCGAGCGGGGATCGATATTTTCGGGTCGACCTTCGAAAGCGGTGAAATTGGTTCGATAGGCTTCAGTCCGCGTGTGACGCTCGCCGAAGCAGCCGCTATGGCCGCCGCCGCGGCCGCTGCCATCTCCGCGACCGACCGGCCCTGATTGGCGGCGGCAACGCCAGACAGGCTTTCCTTCCGCTGCACATTCTCAGACGGCACAGACGAAGAGCTGACGGGACCGTCCTCGCGCGGCTGTAGCACCGCTCCCGCGATATTCGCCGAAGGCGGCGCAGGCGACGCTGCGTTGAGCATCGCCCGGCGATTGCGCGAATAATAGGTCTCGCCGCCCTTGGCCAGGATCTGCGCCTGCTCGACCCATTGTTCCCGATCGATTCTGCCAGGGATCTCGAGTTCCTGTCCGATCCGCTTGATATCGGATGTATTCCATGCCGCGATATGTTCGAAGTACGTGACCCCGCGAGCTTTCAATTTTTGTTCGATATCGCCGTCGATGGCTCGGATGCGCTGGAAATCGTCGCCACCTTCGATTGCGGCAGGTGCCACGACAGGCGGCTCGGGCTTCGGTGCAGATGCCGGTTCTGGCGCCGCCTCAGGCTCGACATCGACTTCAGCTTCCGGCTTGGCCGGCATGTCATCGATCGGTTCCGTTTCCGCGCCTTGGCTATCGTCCACTGGTTCGATAGAGGGCGCCTCAACAGTCTCACCAACGATCTCAGACACATCCTCGCCAGAAACGTGTGTCGGCTCCTCCGGCTCCGGTGTCGGTTTCTCTTCAATTTGCTCGTCAACTGCAGCGCGCCGCGAGGAGACCATGACTGGAATGGCCGCAGATGCCGCCGCAGCCGCCTTTGCGGCCGCGACTGCACCGGCAGCGGCCGCAGTCGTCGCGTCTCGCAATCGCGCTGCCAAGCCGCCAGGACGCGGCGCGGGAGCTTCCGTTTCGACTGCAGTCTCTCGCTCTTGAATCTCCTCCGGAACAGTCTCCTCCGGCAAGGACTCCTCGATAACAGGAGGAGCCGGAGGAGGTTCGGGCGGCCGCGGACGATAAATGCCCGTGACCGGCTTAAGAACAGAGGGCCTTAGTTCGACAATCGCAATCCTCGGAATACCTTCGTTCGGATTTGGACCATGAAGGGCACGCTCGAAGCGGGACGGATCGAGCACCGCCGGCACGGCGCGCGGCTCGGGCCTGCGCAGCACCTCGATCTTCGGCTGCACGGGATCGATCGCTCGCGGCGCAACGGGTTGAGCGATGGGCGATGACATCCGCGGCCGCACGGTTTGCGGCGGCATGACCACCGGCGGCCGGATCGGAATGTCGGCCTCGATGGGAACCAATGCGTCGGCATCGCCGGAGAACAGCGCGCGCTTCACCACGCAGGCCACGAACGCGCCCAAAAAATAAGACGCGAGCAACAGCAGGAATGTTTGAAGCAGCAGATACGTCATGTCCTACCCAACAGATGCCGGAAGTCGGATTTCATAATCTCCGAGCACCCTCAACCCTTCTTCTCGCTGCACGAGAACCACCCGGTGACCAGTCCGAGCGCAAATGCGAGCGCAATCCACCAGATCAACTTCATGAAGAGATAGTCCATCGCTCGATCCCCCTCCTGTCTCAGTTGACCCTGACTGTGAATTCGATCCGGCGGTTCTTCGCGCGGCCCGCCTCGGTGGCGTTGTCGGCGATTGGCCGAGATGCACCATACCCGATTGTCGAAAGTCGCCTGGGATCCACCCCGCTCTGCGACAGAAAATCTGCAACAGCCCGCGCGCGGCGGTCCGAGAGCCTTTGGTTGCGCTCGTCGGTGCCCTCAGAATCTGTATGTCCTTCGATCTGAATTTTGAAGCTCGGGCATTCATTTGCAATCTGCGCGAGATCCCTCAGCGTCTGCGCGCTGTCCGCCGTGAGATCGGCCTTGGCGCGCGCAAAGTTGATCGTACCTTTGGCCGACGCCTGCCGCATCAACGTCTGGCAGCTATCAGCTGCTTTCTCCTCCGCCGACATGACGGTGATTTCATCATGACTTTTGAAGCCCGGGGGGAGATCGGTCGAGAGCACGGTGCGAATATCGTTCGCGACTTGATCGCTTTCCGCCGCTCCTTTGATCACGAATTCCTTGCCGGAAATGGAAACCTCGCCGTTCTTGAGGCGCGCCATCTCTTCGAGGCCCAGATGCGTCGCCGACGACCACGGCTCGGAGGCCGCACCGACGATCTTCATGTTGTCGGTCACGCTCGAGCCTGCATAGATCTGCTGCGCGATCTCGACGAGGCGAATCCGAGACGCATCATCTGGCGCTTCGCCTTGAATAGTCACCATCCCATTCGGCTCTCGCGTGGCCTTCCAGGACAGGTCCGTCTTCATCTGTCCGGTAAATGCGATATGGGTCGTGGTCTCGCAGGTCTGACCCGCAGCCGCTTTCACATCGCCCGGAACAGACTGTGAGGCGGCGTAATCCTCCGTTTCTCCCGATACAACCAATTGGTGGTCCGTGAGGATGGACTTGCCCTTCTTCAGGCGCGGCAATGACGAAAGGCCGGCCACGACGCATTGCTGCCATCCGTCGGGTGCTCCCGGCGCCACCTGCGATTTGTCGTTCACGGTACGCCCTGGGAAGCGCGCCTTCACGGCATTGATAAGGGCATCGCGCGCTGCTTCGCTGGGCACCATGCCAACCAGATCAAGCGATGCTCCATCGTTGACGATTCCCATCATGTATCCGCTGCTCGGCAACGCGATCTCGGGCTTCGGAAACCGGACTTGCTCAACGATTTTGAAATTCTGCGGCACATCGAGCTTCAGCGTTCGTTTGACGGCCGATGCGATCTGCTCGTCGGCGGCCTCGCCCGAGAATGTCATCTCCCGATCTCTGATCGAAACTTCACCCGTCCTGAGCTGCGCGAGCTGGTCGAGTGCGACGGCAGTCGCTTTTCTCCATCCCTCGGGAGCACCGTCGCCGATATCGGTATCATCAGCGATCGTCATCGATCCGAAGAGCGACTTGACGCGCGCACCGATCCGCTCTCGATCCTCGTCAGAGGGTGCAAAGCCCGTTAGAGCAATCCCCGCACCATTCTTCTTGATGTCCCAGACAAAAGGCCGGACCATCGGCGGCGTAACCGCGTCGCGCGAAAGAGCAAGGCCGGAGGGCCGGCGGGTTTGCAGGGCTGAGCGAACGTGGCGGTAGGCATCGGACGTCTTAGCCTCCCCCCCGATAGAGAGATTGAGCATGGCGAGTTGCGCTTCGCCTCGTTTCAACTCGGAGAGGTTTCTAAGGCTGAAAACGGCACCTTCGAGCCACGCATTCCGATCGATGGAACCTCGGGCGAGCCGCATGTCGTCCGAAATGGTGGCACCGGAAAAGGCCTTGCGAGCGGCGCCGATAAGCGCACGCCTCGCATCCTCCGATGGCACGTCGCCCGCCAGCCGGACCCGCCCATCTCCACTCGCCGTGGCCGACCAGCGATAGTCGGCGACGCGGTCGATGAGTCCGGACCGGTCGTTCGCGACCCGGACACCCCAGACGTTTCGCAAGCTGGCGAGAGCTCTTTCCGGATCGCGCTCATCGGGGGCCCGGCCGGCCAGCACCGCATCACGTCCGACGAAATGGAGACTGGCCCAATCGAAGTTGCCACGCCGCAGTACTTCCTGAGCCCGCCGCGAAAGATCGAATTCGATCCCTGCACGCTCGAGTTGGACAGCAACCCAGCTCAACATCGCGATCGGGACGAGTCCCAAAAGCCAATAGGATGGATTGCAGCGCATGCGCACGCGACTCCGACTACTTACCGACGTCTCGCCGCCGCAAAACGAGCAAAACCCCACCGCGTGGGAAGCGATGCGCTAACCCGCCCAGCAAGGCAAAACTCTGATCCGAGCGGACCCCCTGGCGGAAGTATAGACAAGAGGAATGGGCATTCCAAGCAGAGCCGAGCCGCACAGCCGTCCATTAACTATTTGACAAACAAAGATTTATTTAGACCCCGCCGAAGCGATCGAACCCTGTGGCGCCAGAGCCGCTACGGACTGTTGCTCGCATGCCTTCGCGGCAACCGCATGGCAGCGAACGGGAAATCGCCCGCGCAAGCATACGCCCAAATCCTTTAGGGCTCGCGTGTCCGCGAAACGATCATGACTGACAAGCCGGCCGCACGAAGCGCATCGACTTCCGCCACAGCCCCCCTGTCGTCTTGCTCCGTCCGCAGTCTCAGACGGACGACGCGCGCACCCGATGCCGCCGCCGAGGCTAAGGCGTCGACGGCCGCTTGCGAACCCGCGTCTCCCGGCGAGATGGGGTGTCTCCGCGCTTCTCGGCGCATAAAGTCCCTCACCTCTGACGGAACATCCTCATCGAAAAAAATATCGTCCGCAGTCCGCAGCAACCGGACGGCACCAAGCGTCAACGCATCCGCTTCCTTGCAGATATCGAGAATCGACACTGACGCGCGCACATCTGCGGTCGGCGCATCCAAGAGCTGCGCGAGATCGGCTTCCGTAGGCGCCATGTCAGGAGCGCGAAGCGCGAGATCGGTGAACCGTTGCCAGAACCGCCGCTTCTTGTCCGCCGTATCCCCGAGATCCCCCGGTCTCTGCCGAAGATCGCCCGCGGCTCTGGCCCAGCGCCTGAATCCATCAGGCAGCAGGCTCTCGATCAGCGAACGAATAGCTTGACCAAAAACAGGGGCCGCCCCATCGGTCGATATCCCGACCACAAGAGGCGAGCGGTTGACGATGGCCCCAAATTGAAAATCGCAGAACGCCGGACGATCAACGACGTTGACGGGCACGCCGGCATCCCTCGCGGCAGAGGCAAAAGCTGCTGCTTCCGCGTCATCTCCAAACGATCCCACCGCAAGCGCGGCATACGCGAGATCGCGGACCGTCCATTTCCGGTCGACCAACAGGATCTGGCCATTCGGAGGAGCGGCAGAAAGTTCGTAAAAGCCACTTACAAAAGTCTCGGCGAAGACCTCAACCAACGCGCCGGTGGCCGACAGCAGCTCCGCCTTCCAAAGCGCCGGCTCGCCGCCACCGACCAGGACGACGCGCTTGCCGTCGAGCTTGAAGAAGACAGGCAAATTCGCAAGCGGACCGATCCGCGAAGCGGAAGGATTCGGCACCGATCTTTCGTTGACATTCGGCATAAAAACTCAAGGGCACCTGCGGGCCCGATGCCGTGATGCTCGACGCTTCCTAGCTTTCAACGGCCGAACAGACAAGCAGCTTCCACACGGCCGACTATTGCGAAGCCTGCTTTCCAATTTTCCGTACTTCTTCGGCCGTGATGTTGGACTTTTCGGCCCCGAAGCGCGCCGTCACATAATTGACGACAGCAGCAATCTCCTCATCCGAATAGGCTTTGCCGAAGCCGGGCATGGTAACCACGCCGTCCGGCGAATGACGCGTTACGCCCCAGATGACTGCCTGAGCCACATTGCGCGCCGTTGGATCATTGACCGTGCGACCGCCAACGAAATCCGCATACTTGAGAACCGGACTTTTACCGGACCAGCCATGACAGGCTTCGCACGCACCAGCGAAGATCATAGCGCCTCGCGCGTTCTCATTGACCTCATGATCACTTGGGAAGGTAGACGCCAACAACGTCTTTGGCACCGGCAGCGATGTATCGGGGATTGGAGGAACTGTCTTTAAATAGACCACCAGCGCCTTGATGTCCTCCGGTGTCATGTGCCTGAGACTCATGTCAACCGCCTCGCCCATCGGGCCCGAAGCTGTGCCCAAACCCTCAACATGACCGTGCGCGAGGAATTTCTCGGTCATTTCGACGTCCCAACTCCCGATACCGCTCGTCTTGTCCTGAGTGATATTGTAGGCGCGCCAACCCGCCGTAACTGCTCCTGCGAACTTCCTCTTGTTGTTCACGGCCTGCATGAGATTGCGCGGCGTATGACATTCGCCACAATGCCCCAACGCTTCAGCAAGGTAGGCGCCGCGATTCCATTCTGCGCTTTGGTCGGTATGGGGCTGATATCTCTCGTTACTATTGTAGAACAAGGACCAAAACGCCATCAGCCAGCGCTGATTGAAGGGAAACATCAGCGAATTCTTTGGCGTCACCCGGCGAACCGGCGCAAGGCTGAAAAGATACGCTTTGATTGCAAGCGCATCATCATCGGTCAGCAGCGTATAAGAAGGATAAGGGAACGCCGGGTAGAGCCGCGAGCCATCCGGCGCAATGCCCTTGTGGATGGCATTCAAGAAATCAGCGTCTGTCCAATTTCCAATTCCGGTTTCCTTGTCGGGTGTGATGTTGGGTGAATACATCGTCCCGAAGGGCAACTTGAACGCGAGACCGCCCGCGTAGGGAATGCCGCCCTTGGCTGTGTGGCACGCTTCGCAGTCAGCCGCGCGTGTCAGATATTCGCCGCGCTTGACGAGATCCGCGCTTGCGAGGCTCGCCGGAACGCCGGTCGGATTCGCATCCTTGTAATCGTTGAGCGCAACAGTGCTGCCACTGGCGAAGGCCGTCGGTCCAGGTACATAGATGATCCAGGCGGCAACAACCGCGGCAACCGCTGCAGTGGCAATAAGGGCCCAATAAAGGCGTGTCATGCGGGCTTTCTCCCGGCGAGCACGTCGCGGTCAATCGGAAGCCGTCGGAGTCTGACGCCAGTTGCCGCAAACAGCGCGTTGGCCAAGGCTGGCGCAGATGCCGTCGTGCCTGTTTCACCGATCCCACCGGGATGTTCCATGCTCGGGATTAGATGCACTTCAATCTTGGGCGCCTCGTTGATCCGCAGCATCCGGTAATCGTTGAAGTTGCTCTGCTGGACACGCCCTTTCGCAATCGTGATCTCACCATAGAGTGCTGCCGTTAGCCCGAAAATCAATCCACCCTGGAATTGGGCGATAACCGTATCGGGGTTGACCACGATTCCCGTATCGACCGCGGCAACACATCGATGGACACGAATCTCGCCGCTCTCATCAACCTCTGCCTCGCACACCGTAGAAATAAAACTCCCGAATGCATTTTGCGCCGAGATGCCCCGGCCCATCCGCGCGGGCAAACTGGAACCCCAACCGGATTTCTCTGCAGCCAGTTGAACCACCGCTTTGAGACGCGGATTGTTGTCCAGATGCTTCAACCGGAAAGCGACCGGGTCGACCTTCTCGCGATGTGCGATCTCGTCAACGAAGGTCTCGAGCGTGAAGAAATTGTTGTTCGGCCCGACACCACGCCAAAAGCCTGTCGGAACCGCTAACGGTTCGGCACGTACGTATTCGATCTTTATATTCTGAAAGTCGTAGGGCTCATCGACGGCACCGTCGACTGCGTCGATATCGATGCCGTTCTTGAACGCCGGTGGCAACCACCGCGCGATGATGGCTGACCCGGTAACGCGATGCGTCCAACCGACGATTTTTCCATTCTTCACGCTGGCAGACACGGCATTATGATAGAGGGGCCGGTAAACGTCGTGCTGCATATCCTCTTCACGTCGCCATGTGACCTTGACGGGCCCGTCAACCTGCATGGCAAGTCGCGCCGCTCGGACGGCCATCTCCTGCTCGAGCCGTCGCCCGAATCCGCCGCCGATGTAGAAATTGTGAGCCGTGACTTTTTCGATCGGCAAGCCAACGACCTTGGCGACATCCGCTTGCACGCGGCCGATGACCTGTGATCCGGTCCAGACTTCGCAGGCGTCTTTGGTGTAGTGAACCGTGCAATTCAGCGGCTCCATTGCGGCATGCGCGAGGAACGGCAGTTCGTAAACCGCATCATAGTGCGCACCGTCTGCAAACGCCGCTTTAACATCCCCGGTTTCCTTGGCGACCACGGCCGGCCCTTGGCTCGCCGTCCTGAGCGCTTGCCATATCTCCGCCGAATCGACGTTCGCATTGGGCCCCTCGTCCCAGATGACATCGAGCGCATCGAGACCCTTCAGCGCTGTCCATGTCGTGTCCGCAACAACCGCGACGAAGTCATCGATGGCGACGACCTGCTGAACGCCCTTGATCGCTTTCGCCTTCGTGTCATCGACGCGCCCGACTTTGCCCCCGAAGATCGGGCATTGGGCAATGGCTGCAAATTTGACACCCGCCGGCATCGCATCGATGCCATACTGCGTCTTGCCATCTGTCTTGTCGGGCGTATCCTTGCGTTTCACCGGCTTGCCGATCAGCGTGAAATCCTTGATCGATTTGAGCTTTGGTTCCTTGGGCGGCGTCATCGTCGCGGCAAGTCCCGCGATCGCGCCATAGCCGACTTTTCTCCCGCTCGCGTCGTGGATCACCACGCTGTTAGACGTCCGGCACGTCGATAGTTCGACGCTCCATTGCTGGGCAGCTGCCTCAACCAGCATGGCGCGTGCTGATGCGCCAGCCTTGCGAAGCGGCTCCCAGAAAGCCCGCACGGACGTCGAGCCTCCGGTAGCCTGCACACCGAATATCGGATTGATATAGGCCTTGTCCGGCGGCGCGTGCTGAAGAACGACCTTCTCAAAATCCGCGTCGAGTTCATCCGCGAGGATCATGCCGACGGAAGTATAAATCCCCTGCCCCATTTCGACTTGCGGCATGACGAGCGTCACGACGTCATCGTCGCCGATACGAATGAACGCATTCGGTGCGAAGCTATCGCTAGCAGCGTGAGCGATGGGCACTCGAAAACCGAGAAGCAGAACACCTGCGGCACCGGACTTTAGAAGTTCACGCCGCGAAAGGCCGGGCACTTTGGAAGATTCATTTGCGAGCATGTGAACCTCCCTTAAGCTGCGGCGGCTTTTTTGATCGCTGCCCGAATGCGAACATACGTGCCGCAACGGCAGATGTTGCCGGCCATCGCGGCATCGATATCGTCGTCATTGGGACTTGCTTTCTGAGCCAGAAGCGCAGCCGCGGACATAATCTGCCCGGACTGACAATAGCCGCACTGGATGACCTCGAGATCGAGCCATGCCTTCTGGATCTTCGCCCCGGCATCCGTGCTGCCCACGCCCTCGATCGTCGTAATGGCGCGGCTTCCGACCGACCCAATCGGAAGCTGACAAGAGCGTACCGCCTGTCCATCAAGATGCACTGTACATGCTCCGCACTGCGCAATACCGCATCCATATTTCGTGCCAGTCATACCGAGCGCATCCCGCAAAGCCCAAAGCAGCGGCGTGTCTGGCGACACATCGACATCGTGAGGTTGTCCATTGATTTGGAGTGTGATCATTGCGAGCTCCCGGCTTAATGATCAACGCGCGACGGAATTTTCCGGTCGCAGTTCTGAGGAAGTTATATTACCGGTATAATTTTTTTGATCAATGCAGCGAGAAGTTCGGAAATTGCGCGATTTACACGCTGCGATATAGTCATTGAGCTATATAAAATTTATTGTTTGTTTCCATCCGGAATTTGATCGCGCGTAAGATATGATACAATTGTTCGCATTACCGGAGGAGCGAATAAAATGTTGCGGTGACCAAATCCCGCGAACGCACGCAGCTCCGCCTCTTCGACTTCAGAAATGATTTCTTCGGCAGATTCGAACGACACGTCGTCGTCATCGCGATCATGTATGATGCAGGCGTCGCAACCAGTAACCCGTAAGAGCCTCGCGATTGTAAAACAGCCGATCGGCCGTCCCCCCACGCGCTCCAGGCGTCGCTCAAAGGCGCGTCGACCAGCCAATGTCACACCCCAGTGGCGAGAAAAGGCTGATGTGACCTGCGAGAGACGGTTTGGGCATGCGATGAGCACGATCCGCGGAACTTCAAGCGGATGCGGCATGGGAGGTCTCCCCTCCGCCGCGACGAGAGAAATCATTCCGCCAAAAGAATGCGCGACGATCGCATGGAGCGGGCTGAATATTTGCGCGATAGCAGACGTTGCACGCGCACAATCGATGAGGTTGGTGGAGATCGCCCCGCTGAGGCCATGCGCAGGTAGATCAAAGAGCACAACGCGATAGCCGGCACGCCGAATTGACTCGGCAATCGCCGTCATGAATGAGGCTTCAGCCGTCCAGCCGTGTGTGACCAGCACTGTCCCGATCGGGCGATCGCGGTCGGGCTCGAATACATACGCCTGAATGTCAGCGACGGGCGTTGATATCCGCTCCCATCGCGCGTGCCGCAGATGAAATCGTGCTCTGGCAGCGAGTTGCTGATGATTGCGGGCTCGATACTGCGACAGTTCAGGCGTGCAAAAAATTCGAAATGCCGCGTCGCCCGCAATTCCGGATGGCAATTGCGTCAAACTTTGACCCGACCAGAATTCTTTCGGTATCCAAATCACGACTCATCTCTGAATTTGGATTTCCCCTTTCGCAAGATAGCCGCCCCATCAAAGTATCGCGATGGTTGACGGCGTGTTGACTGCATTCACCCGCCAAGCGGCGTACGACGATCAAACCCGCAGTTTTCGATTTTTGCCGACTTTTTGGGCAGAATCCAGCGTATGCAGGCTGCTGAAAGGATTGGAAGGCGGAAGGTTCGAAGGCTTCGAAAGGGGCTGCCATAACAGCGCGGCACTGCAATCCCGGCTTCCGATTGACATCGAATTGCCGCGACAATTAGAGCTTGCTGATGCCGCGAGGGGCTTCTGCGCATTCACGAGGGGAAATTTTTTGTTATCGCCGGAACAACTGCACCATCTCTTTGCGACGTATGGAGTCTGGACAGTCGCCTTGATCGTGGGCCTGGAAAGCCTTGGCCTTCCGTTGCCCGGAGAAGCCGTCCTGATCATCGCCTCAGTCTACGCGGCGACGCACGACGGCAACATCGCATTCGTCATCGCGGCTGCAACCATCGGCGCTATCGTGGGAGATAACATCGGCTATCTGATTGGTCGGGAATTCGGCTATCGGCTCGTTCTTAAATTCGGCTCCTCACTAGGGCTGACGGAGGGCCGTATCAAACTCGGCCAGTATCTCTTTCGGAAATATGGTGGCACGGTCGTTTTTTTTGGACGTTTCTTTGCGGTGCTGCGTTTCCTCGCTGCGTTCCTCGCGGGCGTCAATCAGTTGGCATGGCCGCGCTTTCTCGTCGCAAATGCACTGGGAGGTTTCGTTTGGGCCAGCATAGTAGGAATATCCGCCTATACCCTCGGGCGAAGCATTCACCGGGTGCAGGGCCCCATCGGCGCAGTCGGCATCGCATTCGCCTTGGCGATCGTAATCACAATCTTCATCTATTTGAGGCGACATGAAGCTCAGCTCCAGTCCCAAGCCGAGGCTGCTCTGCCAGGACCGCTTCCTGGCTTCGAGCGCCGCGACATGACTGAGCCGCCGCCCCGATAAGAGATGCGCTCTGCTCCGGAAAGAACGTCGCACATACGATCTCTTTATCGAAGAAAAGGAATCCCGATCTCACTTTTCGGTGCAATCGCTGCGGCTTTGCCTTACTTAGGCCAACTCAAACGCCGCCATGCGGGCTAACCGACTTGCTTGGCTCCTGCCTCTAGCGGAACGTCGCATTTCAAGGGTTTATCTCGAATGAGAGGATTTCTCCGGGCCGTCTCGGATCAAGTGAAATTGGCGCTGGCGATCCGATCGCTTCTGCCGCCGCGACCAGAAGACATGCAAGCGCGCGCAGACGCGCGTGAAACCCGCTTCCGCAATCTGCTTCAGTACGCCAACGAAAATTCTCCGTATTACCGCAAGCAGTTTCAGGGCATCGACCTGAAGACCTGCGCAATCACCGATCTTCCGACACTCACCAAGTCGGAAATGATGGCCAACCTCGACGATATTTTCACCGATCGTGCCCTTCGGCGCGCCGACCTCGAGCGGTTCATGTCCGATCCGGCAAACATCGGCGCTTACTACAAGCAGAATTACGCTGTCTGCCATACATCCGGAAGTCAGGGGCAGCCTGCGATCATCGTCCAGGACAAGCCCGCCATCTTGACGACATTCGCCGCCCAATTCGCACGCGGAAAACCACTGTCGCGGCGCTTTCTTCCTCACCTTCAGCGGCTCTTCAAGCCCGCACGCTTTTCAATCATTACGCAGAAGCCGGGCTTCTATCCGAGCAGCACGTTCTTCAACTATTTCCCCGAGCGCGCGCGCCGTTTTCTGAAGCTGCAGCGTCTTTCGGTATTCGATCCGCCCGAAGTTCTCGTGGAGAAGCTGAATAGTTTTCAGCCGAATTTCATCACGGGATACACAAGCGCGCTCGAGACGATCACGCGAGAGCTGAAGGCCGGCCGCTTGAAGCTCCGCGGCGACCTCGAACAGATGACAAATATCAGCGAGCCGCTACCCGAGGCGATCGCTCAACGCGTCGAAAAGGCGTTCGGCGTCCATATCACGAATATCTATAGTATGGCCGAATGCATGGCTCTGACGTGCGGGTGCCAGGCGACGCATGGAAGCCATTTGAACGATGAGCTTGCGATCCTCGAGGTCGTGGATTCCGACAACCAGCCGGTGCCAAATGGCACACCGGGAAGCAAAGTGCTTCTCACCAACCTCTATAATATGGCGCAGCCGATCATCCGGTACGAGATCGACGACATCGTTACGATTAGCCCCGAACGGTGCGAATGCGGAAGCCTCCTACCGCTCGTCAAAGCGGTAGAGGGACGCTCGAAGGATCAGTTCTGGGTGGACGTAAATGGCGAGATCCGCGATCTGCCGTATTATGTTTTTCTGCTGGCGCTTCATACGGAAACCAATCTCGCCGAGCATCAATTCCTGCAGACGGGGGTGAACAAGTTCGTCTTGCGCGCAGCCCCTCTCTCTGGACGGACGCTTTCGGCAGAGAAACTGCGTCAACTCATTCAGCAATCCGTGACATCGGAAGGTTTCGCGGACGTCATCCATTTCGACATTGAAATCGTCGACCGGATTGCGCCTGAAGAGTCCGGAAAAATTCGCAGAGCGAAAAATATCTTTGGTCCGCCGCCGTCCCGCGAACAGCCGGCCGCGGTTAACGAGAGTTAAAGCGCGGCGGGAAATGCCGCGCACCCTATGACAACATAGGCGAACGGCGTCCAATAACGCGCCCTCGTCATCGGATTCACCGCCCGATGACGATCGCGCGATATTCGAAAGCAAGCCTATCAATAGGAATTGATCACGCCGATCGATGATTTGAATCGACCTAGCAATACCATTTGTCCCATAGCGTGCCCGGCATTCGGCGTGCTTTCCACGATGAGCAATACGGCAGCATCGCGATTGATGTTGATCGTAATCTGCGGACTCCGTTTACGGCTCCCTGCGCGAGCCTGTGCATGAGTGGGACGAACGCATGTTCACACAGCCGTCGTTGCCAAAGTCGAGTCTGCAATTCTATCCCGCGATCGCCCTTCTTGGAGCGGCTGCGATCTTTTTGATCGACACCTTCGCCCCATTCAACATTGCGATCGCCGTCATGTATGTCGCCGTCATCATGATTTCGGCGAATTTCTTGAGCCGCGAAGGCCTGCTGGCGATCTCCGCAATCTGCATTTTTCTGACGGTATCGAGTTTCTTCATCGTCCATTCGGATGACTTTGAAAGCGGAGCTATGGTCCGCTGCCTGATCAGCTTGAGCGCTATCCTCGTGACCACGTTTCTCGCGCTGAAGAATAATCAAGCCACTCTCAACTTGCGCGACCAGGCCGCTCTTCTCGATTTGACGCATGACGCAATTTACGTCCGCGATACTAGGGACGTGATCGCATATTGGAATGCGGGAGCTGAAGAGCTGTATGGCTGGACACGCGGAGAAGCGATCGGACGTCCTGCGATCGAACTTCTGAAGTCCAGGTTCCCGATGCCGCTCAAGGATATAACGAAGGAGCTCGCGGCTGCAGACCGATGGCAAGGCGAAATCACTCACGTCAAGCGGAACGGAACGGAAGTCATCGTAGCCAGTCGATGGTCTCAACAGCGCGACGACAACGGCAGACCGATCGCCACGATGGTGACCAACAATGACATCACCGAACAGAAACACGCCGAGGATGCACTACACAAAGCGCAGGCTGAACTCGCCCACGTCACTCGCTTGACGACTCTGGGAGAGCTGACCGCCTCGATCGCTCATGAGGTCAATCAGCCGCTCGCCGCCGTCGTAACCAATGGAGAGGCCGCGCTACGCTGGTTGCAGCGGGATGTTCCGGATCTCAAAGAGGTGCAAGATTCCCTGGAGCGAATGATCACCAACGGCCGGAGGGCGAGCGACGTCATCGCCAGATTGCGTGCTCTTACCCGTAAGACGGATCTCATCCGCGCGCCAGTCGACGTGAACGAATTGCTGGACGATGTCCTGCTCCTCGTCGACCGCGAACTTGCCGCAAAGAACGTCGCGCTCAACCTCAGCCTCGCAAAGGCACCGCTTCCGGTGCTTGGCGATCGGGTGCAATTGCAGCAGGCGATCATCAATCTGGCCGTGAATGCCGTCCAGGCTATGATGACCGTCGTGGACCGCCCCCGCGAGCTGCGTATTAGCACCCGCGTCCAGCCGTCTGATCCTCCCGAGCGTACGGTTGTTGTCGAGGTCACGGATAATGGGCCCGGAATCGACCCGGCCGCCATTAACAAACTTTTCACGGCGTTCTACACCACCAAATCCGAGGGCATGGGAATGGGCTTATCCATCTGCCGCTCGATCGTCGAGAGCCATGGTGGCAAGATCATCGCTTCGTCCGAGGTGGGCGAAGGCGCAACTTTCTCGGTTCACCTGCCAATGAAAGAGGAGGAGAAAGCGTGAAAGGCAACCAGAGTTCCGGTCGCTCCGTCGAGACGCACTCCTCGTGCGTTTATGTCGTGGACGACGATGCTTCCGTACGCGAAGCACTGAGCAGCCTGTTTCGATCCGTCGGTCTTCAAGTCGAGATGTTCGGGGCGGCCACGGAATTCCTTCAAAAGAAGATCCCCGACATTCCAAGCTGCCTGGTTCTCGATATCCGCCTTCCCGGCGTCAGTGGCCTGGATTTCCAAACTCAGCTTGCGAAATCAGGCATCCGCATGCCCGTGATCTTTATGACGGGGCACGGCGACATTCCGATGTCCGTCAGAGCCATGAAGGCGGGCGCCGTCGATTTTCTGACAAAACCGTTCCGCGATCAGGACATGCTCGACGCGGTCTTCGCGGCCCTTGAGACAGACCGCAAGCAGCTGGACTCCGACCACAGCATCGCTGATCTGGCTGCGCATTATGAGAGCCTCACGCCGCGCGAAAAAGAGGTGATGGCGTTCGTTACCAAGGGACTCATGAACAAACAGGTTGCCGGCGAGATGGGATTGAGCGAGATCACCGTGAAGATCCACCGTGGCAACGTCATGCGGAAAATGGGAGTCCGGTCTCTGGCGGACCTTGTCCGCGCCGCCGAGAAGCTCGGCCTGTCGCAGGTCGATGCGTAGGATACGCGAGAGCGAAAAATCGCCCGCTCCAGTCGCGCTTAATGGGCCGCCCGCCGCGCAGAGAGCGCCCGGACCGATACATCGAAGGCCCATATGGCGGAGACGGAGGGATTCGAACCCTCGATACGCCTTTAAAGCGTATGACGATTTAGCAAACCGTTGCCTTCAGCCACTCGGCCACGTCTCCCCAAATCAGGGCCATGGCCCCTATAGAGGTCGCGCCACGGCAATGCAAGACGCAATGGGATAAGCCGGCACAGTCCTACAGCGCTGTCTGGCGACTGCCGCAAAGTCGTCCTAGTCTATTGAGAGCAATACCGCGTATTCCGACTGGGCTGGGCCGTGAACGCTCGTTTGATGACATTGCTGGGGATGGGTGCACTGGCGCCGGTGGCCTCGATTGCAGCCGACGCGACGGAGCTCTGCGTCAAATGCACCGGCCCGGACGCCAGTTACGCCTGTATCGTCGGAGGCAGCGGCAACGCGACTCTAGATACGGTCGCCAAGTTCTATTGCATCACGACGCTCGCAAAGGCCGGATCGCACGCAAGCTGCTCGATTGATCGCGCGATTACTCCTCCTTGCCCCGGCGAGCGCAAGGAATTGCCGATCCCCGCATTCCTTGACGGGGGCGGCGGTGGTCACCAACCTCAAGACAGCACTGCGGCAGAGCAAAACAAGTCCGCGATCGGGACGCGGGAGGCAAATGCGCCGCCTGCGGAATTGGAGACCAACCCAAGACCTGAACCGCATAATCAGGCCGCCGTCGCGCCGACGAGTGATCAGCCGCCCAAGACGGTGCAGGAAATGGTCGAGAAGAGCGCCCAATCGGCAGGAGATGGCCTGAGCGTCACGCAGAAATCCGCAGGCAAAGCGGCAAAATCAGCGACGACGGCCCTCGAGAAAGCAGGGTCCGCAGTCGGCGGAGCCGCAAAAAGTTCGTGGAAATGTCTGTCGTCGTTCTTTTCGAACTGCTGATGCGATCACGCAAACGGGACGCTTACGCCACGCACGCGGTCGCGTCAGTTTCAGTGGATCGCCGCAAGCCATTCGCGGGCTAGTTTTTGCGCGCGGACAATCTCGTTTTTGCTCATATCGCTTGCGATTTCCGTTCGGTATCGCTTCGCATCGTCATTCCCGCGAATGGCAGCGATATTGAACCACTTGTGAGCCTCGATGAGGTCCACTGCTCCGTCCCGCCCAGTGCAGTAGCTAAGACCTAGCTCAAAAAAAGCGTCCGACTGGTCGCCTTGAGCGCCGTACTCCGCAATCTGGCGTGACAACACGTCGATACGTGCCATGGCATCTACTCCCGCTCAGCCGCCATTACGCACATGATGTTGAACGCGGCCGTGTTCCGCACTTCGCAACCCTGAATGAAGTGCACAAGAACGATCTCAGGACTTGGATGAAAACTCGTAAAAAGCCGAACAAATTTCGAGTAACTTATGACTAAGTTTGGTTGAGTGCCTCTTATTCGCCGGCCAGATCCGGTGCACTTTTTCCACAAGACGACACCTAGTGACGGCCGGTTAACCCGGCTTGCCATCATTTGCTAACCATGCTTCAAAAAGCCGGTCCGGATAGGGTTGCAGGACGACGGGGTTCACGCTGTTCAGCCGGGGTTCAGCCTTGTGCTGGTAACGTTAATAATCGCGGGTCGAAGCGAGACTCGAGATCGAGGAGGTTCAAGCTGCACCGCAGCTTGATGAGGGATGATGCTTAACGCGACGCTCTGCCGCTTTTTGGCGGCTGCAGGAGTTTTGGCACTCGCTGGTTGCGCGCAGGAAGCCGGATCGCGCCCGTCCTACATCGGCCTTATGGACCTCGCTGGAGACGATGCGGCGGCGGCCCAGCCGCTTACAGGCAATCAAATTCCCGAGGCACTCCGCTACGTTCAATCGAACAAGGTCCTGAGCGCGA
Organism: Pseudomonadota bacterium; assembly: GCA_018242215.1. Classification (GTDB taxonomy): domain Bacteria; phylum Pseudomonadota; class Alphaproteobacteria; order Rhizobiales; family Hyphomicrobiaceae; genus Hyphomicrobium_B. Next base: position 620,692 of record JAFECG010000019.1, on the reverse strand, counting down.
TGGCGTTCCAGAAGGTCACCGGCCGCACGATTGATCCGGATTCGCTCTCGGAATCGCCCGACAGGACGCCCTAGGGATCTGTCGTCTCCTTTTTCGTCACTGATAGGCCCCTCGCTACAGCCGGGCGCCCGCCGATCTCGCGAAGCCATCGTTCGACATTCGGAAATCGCGAAATGTCCTGTGCGAGCGTCTTCCAGCTGCGCACCCACGGAAAGCTCGCTATGTCGGCGATCGAGTATGATCCTGCGAGATAAGCGCTGTCGCGCAAGCGGACGTCCATGGCACCGAACAACCGCCCGACCTCATTTGTATAATAATCTATGGCATAGCAGTCCTTTTCCCGCGCATGGTGCCGGAAATGATTACATTGCGTCGCGATCGGACCGAGCCTGCTCACCTGCCAGAAAAGCCACTGATCGACATCCGCCCTGGCGCGTTCGTTCGATGGATAAAATCCACCGAATTTGCGGGCAAGATAATGCAGGATGGCGCCCGATTCGAACATGACGAGAGGATGTCCGTCCGGCCCCTCCGGGTCGACGATGGCCGGAAAACCGAGATCGGCCGAAGCAGCGTGAAACTGCGCAGCGAAGTGCTCTCTTTTGCCGACATCCGCATCCTTGACGTCATAAGGGACGCCAAGCTCCTCGAGGAGGATGGAAATTTTCAAGCCGTCCGGTGTCGGCCGAAAATAGAGCGATATCGGCTCCTCTTCTCCGTCGTCCAGCATTAGGGTGCCTCAGGCAACGAGAATGACGGATCCCGTCGTTCGCCGAGCCTCGAGATCGCGGTGTGCGTCCGCCGCTCCAGCCAGCGGATAGCGATGATTGGTCGTGATACAAATTTTCCGACTCAACACCATCTCGAATAGGTCTTCGGCATTTTCTTCCAGATCCTGAGTTGTCGCCGTATAGGCCAAAAGCGACGGGCGCGTGGCGAAAAGTGAGCCTTTGAGGGCCGTTAACGCGAAGGGCGGAACGGGACCGGAGGAATTTCCGAAGGAGACCCACAAACCTTTCCTCCGCAGGCAATCGAGCGACCTCGGAAACGTATCCTTGCCGATGGAATCATAAACGACGTCGCATCCCCGTCCCTCAGTCAGTTCATCGACGCGCGCGACGAAATCCTCACGCATCGTATTGATCACGTGCCTGCAGCCGTTTGCCTTCGCAAGTTCCGCTTTCTCATCGGTGCTCACCGTGCCGATCATCGTTGCCCCAATCGCCCGCGCCCATTGGCAGGCGATCAGGCCGACGCCACCGGCGGCCGCATGAAAAAGCAGGGTTGTTCCGGCATCAACCTTGTACGTCTCGCGAAGGAGATAGCGAACTGTCATCCCCCGCAGCATCATCGACGCGGCGGTTTCGTAATCGACCCCGTCGGGAAGCTTGACGAGCCGGTCTGCCGGAATGGAACGGATTTCCGTATAGGCGCCTGTCTCGCCTGCATATGCCGCTCGATCTCCGACCTTGAACCGTTCGACGCCGGGCCCGACTCCGATCACTTCCCCAGCCCCCTCTGAGCCGATCGTCGCCGGAAAGCTCGGCAGCTTGTAGAGCCCTGTCCGCTGATAGATATCGATGAAATTGACACCGATCGCATGTTGCCGAAGAAGCACCTCGCCAGGACCCGCCTCCGGCGTCGCCACATCTTCGTACATGAGCGCCTCGGGGCCGCCATAGGCATGTACACGAACCGATTTTGGCATTTCACACCCTTTCCCAGGCAATCTTCCAATCACGGCGATGCCGTTTCGTCGCGAATCCCATTAGTGGCTTGACGAAGACCACATCTTGGACCGCCCTATGCCACGAGCCTGCCACGCTGGCTTTCTACCGGCAGATGAAGCGAAAACGGATTCTGCCTTTGCATAGACCGAAAAAAGTGACGCACTCAAGAAAGCCACACGCCGCCATCGCAATGGTTTTGATCTCATTCGCGATCGGAGGCTGCGCCGGCAACGATGCAGCCCTTGGCGACCCGGCGCGCGGGCTGAAATGTGTCGACGACAGCAATGTCTGCATCAGTCAGCGCAAGATGGTCTACGATTCCTATATGGCGGATAAATCCCACGCGTGGGTGAATCAGCCAGCCGGCCCTCACGAATATGCGTCCGGCGTGCGGCTCATGGCCCTCAGCAAGAAACGAAAAGAGCTGACATGCAGCGAATTGGCCCACGGCAAGGAGGAAGCTGATCGCGGCCCTGCAGCACTGAGCGGAGGCGCCTACGTTGGCTTGACATCCGCCCAGGTCGCACGCGGGGCGATGCTTTCACGCGAAGTATCCAAGGAACTCGCTCAGGAAATGGCGCGGCGCTGTCGCTAAGACTTGAAGCCGCGCAGCGGCACCCCATTTTTGGCCGCATGCGTTACGCCTTGCACGTCCGGAATCAAAAAAAATAGCAACTTCGAAAGCTTCGCCATGAGCGTGCAGGAATTCGTTGACGCCGTCGTTACGTTTGTGAGAGCCAACGAAGTCTGGGCGATGCCCGTGGCTTTCGGCGTGGCCTTCCTCGAAAGCTTTTGCTTTCTCTCGCTGCTTTGGCCCGGGACCGCCATTCTGATTGGAATTTCCGCGCTCCTTGCAAAAAGTGGCGTCCAACTCACCGTCCTGTGGCCTGCGATTGTCGCTGCGGGTATCGGCGGCTCGTTCGGCTACGCCCTCTCCTACTGGATCGGGTACTACTACAAGGACGGCATTCGCGAGCTGTGGCCCTTCAACCGCAATCCGGCAATGGTGGACAGCGGACAAGCATTCTTCGACAAATGGGGAGCGCTGAGCGTATTTTTTGGACACTTCTTCGGCCCGGTGCGCGCCGTTATCCCTGTCGTCGCCGGGATGTACGCATTGCCACAGTGGCAATTTCAGCTGGCCAATATTGTCTCTGCCTTCCTCTGGGCGGGAGGCATTATCGCACCCACCTACTTTGGCCTCGGCTATCTTTTGGGCACTGAACACGCCCCATAGCTAACCTGAAGCCTGAGCTTGCGCGAAGAACCGCGATCCCGTAGAGGATCGCTTCGACGCTGCGCCAGAGTGCGTAGCCATCCAACCATCCCCTCCCGATATCGAGGCCATTTATGTCGAAGACGTCGCTGAAAAATATTCAGAAGCAGAAGAAGAAGGCGCGCCGCACCATTGGCCGTCCCGCCCAGACGCGCATCCAAGGCAACACCGCTGGTGTCCGCAAGCGCCTGAAGAAGCTCTCCGGCATCACCCGCGCCAAAAGGGCATCTGCCTAGACATAGCGCTGCCGCCTTCTTGCGACCTATACTCCGTCAACGCCAGCGCATCGCTTTGACGTGAGCACGAAGATCCATGATAGCTGCGCTCTATCCGCCGACGGTCAAGCCATCGTCGCGGCCTTTACCCCTGCTTCCATTCCTGGGTCGGTTCATTCGTAATCCGCTTCGGGCGATCCCGCAGTCCGTCTACGATGAGCCGGTCGTTACGTATGGAAGAAAGCGAACGCTGGTCGCGTGGGTTACCGATCCGACCCTGATCGAAAATATCCTCGTCAAGAACGCGGAACAGTTTCCGAAAACGCGCCTCGATCGTCGCGTGCTGAAACCGATGCTTGGCGATGGATTGCTGACGGCCCAAGGCGACAGCTGGCGTTGGCAACGCAAAATTGCAAGCCCGCCGTTCAGACATGCCGAACTGCTGACCTACGTTCCCGCGATGGTCGATGCCGCGATCCAATGCTGCCGCGAGTGGCGCGACCGAGGGCCCTCGCCCTTCACGTCGAATGTCGAAGACGACATGACCGAGGCGACGTTCTCCGTCATCGTCCGGACTGTCCTGGCCGGCATCAGTAAAGCAGATGGGGACACGATCAAGCGTGCGGGCCGCGCCTATCTCGATCCGATTTCGTGGGAGGTCGCTGCCTCGCTCCTGCAATACCCCGAGACGTACTGGCATCCCGCCAAATCACGAATGCGAAAATCCGCAACCGAGTTGCGAACGATCGTGCAACGGCTCGTAGCTCAGCGGCGGAAGGAGACACCCACCGGCACCGATCTTGTGGCGCGCATGCTTGCCGCGAGACACCCTGATACCGGCGAACCGATGTCCGACGAGCTGATAGCCGATAATCTCGCGACATTTCTCTTCGCTGGACACGAAACGACAGCGAAAGCTTTGACCTGGGCGCTCTACATTCTGGCCCGCGCACCGGAATGGCAGGAACACGTGCGCAACGAAATTGCGGCGACCGTCGGCGACAAGCCGATCAGCTCGGAAACGGTCACGAAGCTCCCCATGCTGTCCCGCGTGCTGAAAGAAGTCATGCGTCTCTATCCGCCGGCACCGGTCCTGACGCGCGTGAACGCCGTCGATGTCGAGATCGGCGGCAAGCAGCTTCCCAGTCCGACCCTGATTGTCATGCCGATCTTCATCATCCACCGCCACAGAGTGCTGTGGGACGACCCCGACCGGTTCGATCCCGATCGTTTCTTACCGGAAAATGAAGCGCGCTATCCGCGCACGCAGTTCATGCCGTTCGGCTATGGCCAGCGCATCTGCATCGGGTCGTCCTTTGCGACACTCGAAGCGACGGCAATTCTTGTCACGCTCTTACAAAATGCCCGATTTGAATGGGATGGTCGCCACGCGCCAGAGCCCGTGAGCCGCGTCACGCTGCGGCCGAAGGGCGGAATGCCGTTGATCGTCCGGCCAATATGACGGGCCTCGCCAGGACGATACGCGTTAAGAAATCATCCACCACGCGTTACCGGCTGGCAAATATCGCTATCGCATTTGTAGGCTGCTCGTGAGCCGAACCTAAAATCATCAGTGCTATGATTTGTCGCAATGAAACGACCGCCTCCAAAGGAGAGGCCAATGACAACGACAAAAGTAGCCTATGTGGTAGCAGCAATCGTACCGTTCGGATTGGTCCTGTTGGCCTGCTACGGGATTGCACACGTCGCAATGATCGGACTGCGCGAAAGACGAGCCAGGCAAATGGCACTTCCGACGGCTCAACGGAGCGGCTGAAGGCGATCGCTAAAGACCGAGCTTGGCTTTCAGGATCTCGTTGACGGCGGCCGGGTTCGCCTTGCCGCCCGTCGATTTCATGACCTGACCGACGAACCAGCCGAGCATGGAAGGCTTAGCCTTCGCCTGCTCGACCTTCTCGGGATTGGCCGTGATGATGGCATCGACGGCCTTCTCGATGGCGCCGGTATCGGTCACCTGCTTCATGCCGCGCTTTTCGACGATGTCGGCAGGGTCGCCCCCCTCGGTCCATACGATCTCGAACAGATCTTTGGCGATCTTACCCGAGATGGCGTTCGATCCGATCAGATCGACGATGCCGCCAAGCTGAGCTGCCGAAACGGGGCTTTCTTCGATTGCCTTGCCTTCCTTGTTCAACCGTCCGAAAAGTTCATTGATGACCCAGTTGGCGGCGAGTTTGCCATCGCGGCCCTTCGCGACCGTTTCGAAATAGTCTGCTGAAGAGCGCTCGGCCACGAGCACGTCCGCGTCATAGCCTGAAAGTCTGAAGCTCTTCATGAAACGCGCACGCTTCTCATCAGGGAGTTCCGGAAGTACCGCCTTCAATTCGTCGACGTAGCTCTGCGTATACTCCAACGGCAGCAGATCGGGGTCGGGGAAATAGCGATAGTCATGCGCCTCTTCCTTAGAGCGCATTGAACGCGTCTCGCCTTTCGCGGAATCGAATAGCCGCGTCTCCTGATCGATCGTGCCCCCATCCTCGATGATGTCGATCTGTCGCCGCGCCTCATATTCGATCGCCTGTCCGATGAACCGGATCGAGTTCACGTTCTTGATCTCGCAACGTGTCCCGAGCTTGGCGCCGGGCTTGCGCACCGACACGTTGACGTCGGCGCGAAGATTGCCCTTCTCCATATCGCCGTCTGAGGTACCGAGATAACGCAAGATCGTGCGCAGCTTCGTGACGTAGGCCTGCGCCTGCTTCGATGATCTGAGATCCGGCTTCGAGACGATTTCCATCAACGCGACGCCGGAGCGATTGAGATCCACATAGGAATAATCCGGATGCTGGTCGTGCAGCGACTTGCCGGCATCCTGCTCCAGATGCAGGCGCTCGATGCCGACCTTCAGCGTTTCCCCATCGACGTCGATTTCGACCTCACCTTCGCCGACGATCGGCTGTTTGTATTGCGAGATCTGATAGCCCTGCGGCAGATCAGGATAGAAATAATTCTTCCGGTCGAAAACGCTCTTCAAATTGACCTGCGCCTTGAGTCCGAGCCCGGTGCGAATAGCTTGTGCCACGCACTCGCGATTGATGACTGGAAGCATGCCGGGCATCGCCGCATCGACAAGCGAGACGTGGCTATTCGGTTCGGCACCGAAGCCCGTTGAGGCTCCCGAAAACAGCTTTGACTTGGAGGCGACCTGCGCATGCACCTCCATTCCGATGATCACTTCCCAATCGCCCGTCGCGCCCGCGATGAGGTTCTTGGACTTCGGCTTTTCAGCAACTTTCTGAGAGCTCATTTCTGACCTCCGGTCCAACCCTTCGTGGCATAGCCGATCGCGGCATAGACGAAGCCGGCGACAAGCGAGACGATGAAGACACCCGCCACTGCGCGCCCCAGTGTAGGCGCGTCCCACAGGCGGAGCAAAGTGACGATGTAAAGAAGTGCCGATCCCGCGACCGCACCCCCGAATCCGGCGATCATGATCTTGGATTTATCGTCGGCGCGCTGCCCGAGCATGAAAGCGACGATGATCGTTGCCGGATTGAGGATGCCATAAAGGAGAACTTCGCCCAAAGGCACGTCCGGCTGGAAATCAGGTCCCACCGTTCGCTCCTGATTTCTCGCCGGCTTCCTGCATCTGCCGCAGTTTCTCTTCCTCGAACTGAACGAACCAGCCAATCATATTGCGCCACTGCGCCCCGACCATCTCGATCATCTCGGCCGGCATGCCCCTTTCCGCCGCGCGCTCTTTCACGCGATCGATGACCTGCTGGATGCGCCACTGAACGACTGCGCCTTCCCGGGTCCCCATCTTGAGTTGCCAGGCCCGGTCTACATAGCCGAAGCGTTCGGCGATGAGGTCGACAAGCGCCGCATCGATGCGATCGATTTCGGTGCGAACCTGGGACATGTCTGCGCATTCCCAAGGACGTTTGGGATCCATGATCTCAGCCCTTCATCCACCATGCGTCCGGCACCGGAAAACGGCCGGCAGAATCTTCGATAACCTGAGCGGTTCGGAAAAGTGTCTCTTCATCGAACGGCTTGCCGATCAGCTGCAGTCCGAGGGGCGTTCCCTGCGCCGAAAGCCCACCTGGGACGGACATGCCCGGCAAACCCGCCATGTTCACCGTCACCGTAAATATGTCCTCGAGATACATTGCCAAGGGATCGCCCGACTTCTCGCCGAATGCGAAGGCCGGAGACGGCGTCGTCGGCGTCAGCACGACATCGACCTTGTTCCACGCGTCATCGAAATCCTTTTTGATGAGCGTCCGGACTTTCTGCGCCTTGAGATAATAGGCATCGTAATAGCCTGCTGAAAGAACGTAGGTGCCAATCAGGATACGGCGGCGCACTTCCTTGCCGAAGCCCGCGGCGCGCGTCTTCTCATAGGTGTCGATCAGGTTGTCGCCGTTGACGCGAAGTCCGTATCGCATGCCGTCATAGCGCGCGAGGTTTGATGAACATTCCGCAGGCGCCACGATGTAATAGGCAGGAAGCGCATATTTGGTGTGCGGCAACGATATCTCGTGGATGGTAGCACCCGCCGACTTGAGCCATGCGATCCCGTCATCCCAGAGTTTCTGGATCTCGGCCGACATGCCATCGACGCGATATTCCTTCGGAATGCCCACGCGCAGGCCTTTGACGCCCCTGCCGAGGACCGCCTCGTAATCCGGAATCGGCGCATCGACGGATGTCGTGTCCTTCGGATCGTGGCTCGCCATCGCTTTCAGCATGATCGCACTGTCACGCACGGTCTTCGCGATCGGCCCCGCCTGATCGAGTGACGATGCAAACGCCACGATGCCCCATCGCGAACAGCGGCCGTAGGTCGGCTTCATGCCGACGGTGCCCGTCAGCGCCGCTGGCTGCCGGATCGAGCCTCCCGTGTCGGTTGCGGTCGCTGCGAGACAGAGGTTGGCGGCAACTGCCGCCGAGGACCCGCCCGACGAGCCACCCGGCACCAGTTTGTCCGTCGATGTCTTTCCGTCCTTGCCGGTCCGGCGCCAAGGGCTGACGACGTTGCCGAACGCACTCGTCTCGTTGGACGAACCCATCGCGAATTCGTCGTTGTTGAGCTTGCCGAGCATGACAGCACCGGCATTCCACAAATTCTGCCCGACAGTCGATTCATACGTCGGCTTGAAGTCGTCGAGGATCTTCGAGCAAGCCGTCGTCCGGATGCCCTGGGTACAGAAGAGATCCTTGTTTCCGACGGGCAGTCCTTCGAGTGGGCGTGCCTTGTTCTCCGCAATTCGCTTGTCGCTTTCCTTGGCTTGAGCGCGTGCGTGATCGGGCGTCGGCAGAACATAGGCGTTCAGCGAAGCGTTACCCTTCTCGATCGCGGCGAGGAATGCGTCCGTCAGCTCGAGCGCGGTGAACGACTTCTTGCGAAGCCCGTCGCGTGCTTCTGCCATCGTGAGTTTGGTAAGATCGGTCACCGCTTACTCCACGACCTTGGGCACGACAAAGAAATGATCCTCCGACATTGGTGCATTCGCCGTGATCTGATCTGCGATGTCGCCATCCGTCACGACATCGTCCCGCATCTTCAGCTTTTGGTCGACGACCCGGGTCATCGGCTCGACCGACGACGTATCGACCTCGTCGAGTTGCTTCACCCAGTCGAGGATACCGGAAAGCTCCTTCTCGAGACCCTTGGCCTCCTCGTCGCTCACCTTGATCCGGGCGAGACGCGCGATACGGCGAACGGTCGCTTCGTCGACCTGCATGAAAAGTCCCTTCAAGAAAATCGGGGGATCGCGCCGCTCTCATAACCGGCCCGATGCCTCAAATGCAACAAGAGGCGCCATCCCACCGGCATTAAGCCACGGAAATGGCCGGGAAAGCCAAATCCGGCCGCTCGGACAATGCCAATTTGCCGCCGAAGCTGCTAGAGGCACTTCTCGATCCCACGGCTTTCGACGTCAGGCTTCCCGAGTGACACAGACCACCACGCCCGGCCCGCAAGGGCTAACCACGGAAGACCCTGAGCAATTCCGCGCCGCCGCGATGGATTCGGGCCGGCTGATCGGAATTGACGCCGGTACGAAAACGCTCGGCCTCGCTCTTTCCGACGTCCGCCGGACGATCGCGTCCCCCCTCGAGACGATCCGCAGGACAAAGTTCACGTCCGATGCCGCACGGCTGTTCGCCATCGTCGCCGAACACGGGATTTCCGGACTTGTGCTCGGCCTCCCGCGCAATTTGGACGGAACCGAAGGTCCGCGCGCCCAGGCAACCCGCGCTCTCGCACGCAACCTCAATAAGCTCTCGCCGTTGCCCATTCTGCTGTGGGACGAACGTCTGACCACAGCCGAGGCCGAGCGCATGCTGATCGACGCCGACCAGACGCGAAAACGCCGGGCTGAGGTCATCGACAAATTGGCCGCGACAATCATTCTGCAAAGCGCACTCGACCGGCTGAAGCAGGAAACATAGCAGTCCGACCCAACCACACGCGGATGCCAGCCCCCCGTCATTCTCGATCGGCTGAGCCTGCGAGACCGATCGGGAATCCAGCTTAAAATGCGCCGAAGGCTCAATATTGACTCTCCGACAAGCTGACGGGCTCAGCCGCGCTCGTCCGAGGATAGACAATATCCCCGCCTTTCGGCCACACGAGCCGTGGTATTTGAGGCTCCATTAAGGTCTTTACGATTGATGTCGCCCCCCGCGCTTGCAGCCTCGCAAGACTCCCCCTATAGAAGCGCCTTTAATGACATCGAAATCGAACGCCAACGCGCTGAAAGTTTTTCCGCGCCGCCATTTGCTGACTTGCGAAGGTCTGTCGGCAAACGAGATCAATTTTCTTCTCGATCTCGCCGACCGGAACGCCGATCACATCCGCAACAACGGCCGCAAGCGTCAGGTCCTCGCTGGACGAACGCTGATCAATCTCTTCTTTGAATCCTCCACCCGCACGCAGTCCTCGTTCGAGATGGCCGGTAAGCGACTGAGCGCGGACGTGATGAATATGAACGTCGCAACGTCGTCGGTCACCAAAGGTGAGACACTGATCGACACGGCCGTGACGCTCAACGCGATGCGCCCCGACATCATCGTTGTTCGCCATCACGCGGCGGGCGCCGTCGAACTTTTGTCTCAGAAAGTCGATTGCTCTGTGATCAATGCCGGAGACGGTGCGCATCAGCATCCGACGCAGGCGCTTCTCGACGCCCTGACGATCCGCCGCGCGAAGGGTCGCGTCGCAGGCCTGACGGTCGCAATCTGCGGCGACATCCTCCACTCGCGTGTCGCGCGCTCCAACATCAATGTGTTGAATGCGCTCGGCGCCCGCGTGCGCATCATCGCTCCGACGACCCTTCTGCCCTCATCACCGGAACGCCTCGGCTGTGAAGTTTTCACGGATATGTGGAAGGGCATCGAAAACGTCGACATCGTCATGATGCTGCGCCTCCAGCGCGAGCGCATGGAATCGTCCTATGTGCCCTCTGTCCGCGAATTCTTTCATTTCTTTGGCCTCGATCACGAAAAGCTCGCGCGCGCGAAACCCGATGCGCTCGTCATGCATCCAGGACCGATGAACCGCGGCGTCGAGATTGCTTCAACCATCGCTGATCATTCGAGAAGCGTGATCCGCGACCAGGTAGAAATGGGCGTTGCGGTCCGCATGGCCGTTCTCGAAGCCTTGTCCGCGCACCTTCCGGGCTTCTCGGAGGACGCGCCATGAGAAAGCCGATCGAAAAGCCGAAAAGCGTCGGTCCGGCGACCGTCTTCATCAACGCCCGCCTGATCGATCCGGCCTCGAACCGTGACGAACCCGGCGGCCTTCTCGTCAAGGACGGAGTGATCGCCGATCTCGGTGCGCATTTGCGCCGGAACGCGCCGGAAGGGGCGACCGTCGTCGACTGCAAGGGGAACGTTCTCGCGCCCGGCCTGATCGACGCGCAGGTCTTCACCGGCGAACCGGGCTACGAACACCGCGAAACATTGAAGACGGCGAGTCACGCGGCCGCTGCCGGTGGTGTCACGACGATCGTCGTCATGCCTGATACGAACCCGGTGATCGATCAGGTCGCGCTCGTCGATTTCATCCAGCGTCGCGCCCGTGACAACGCCCTTGTCCACGTTCACACCATGGCGGCGATGACGAAAGGCCTACAGGGCGAGGAAATGACCGAGATCGGCCTTCTGAAACGCGCTGGCGCCATCGCGTTTTCCAATGGCAAGTCGAGCGTCGTGAATACGCGCGTGATGCGTAATGCCCTGAGCTACGCGAAGGACTTCGGCGCCCTCGTCGTCCACCACACCGAAGATCCCTATCTTTCGAGCGGCGCGATGAATTCGGGCGAGGTCGCCTCACGGCTCGGGCTTTCCGGCGTCTCGAAAATATCGGAGACCATCATGCTCGAGCGTGACGTCCGTCTCGTCGAAATGACGGGGGGCCGTTATCACGCCGCGACGATCAGCTGTCAGGAAAGCCTCGACGTTGTCAGACATGCGAAGGCCAGAAAGCTGCCGGTAAGCTGTGGCGTCTCAATCAATCACTTGACGCTCAACGAGAACGACATCGGCTCCTACCGCACCTTCTTTAAGGTGCGGCCGCCACTGCGGCGCGAAGAAGATCGCGCCGCGATGGTTCAAGGGATCGCGAACGGCGATATCGATATTATCGTCTCGAGCCATGATCCTCAGGACGCAGACACCAAGCGCCGCCCGTTCGCGGAAGCCGCCGACGGCGCCGTCGGACTCGAAACGCTGCTATCTGCCGCTCTCCGCCTCGTGCACTCCGGCGATATCACGCTACCCGCGATGCTCAAGGCGCTGACGATCAATCCCGCCCGGCTGCTCGGCCTCCATTCCGGCCGCCTCGCAAAGGGCGCCATTGCCGACCTCGTCCTGTTCGACCCCGGCGAACCTTGGGTCGTCAACAAGGATCTGCTGCGCTCGCGTTCAAAGAACACACCTTTCGACGAAGCCAAAATGCAAGGTCGCGTGCTCAAAACCGTGGTTGCCGGTGAAACGGTCTATGAATACGCTGGCGTCGAGCGCACCTAGGCTTTAACGCTCGGGCTCGATCCTTCGGCACGCGAGAATTTTCAGTCATGAGCTTCTTGTCACCCTTGGCATTGCTGGCGGACGACGGCTCGTGGCTCTCGACGATCGCAGCACTTATCCTTGGATATTTGCTGGGCTCCATTCCATTTGGCCTGCTGCTTACCCAAGCGGCCGGATTGGGCGATATCCGTCGGATCGGCTCCGGCAATATCGGCGCGACAAACGTTCTGCGCACCGGCAACAAAAAACTCGCGGCTGCCACACTCGTTCTTGATGCAGCGAAGGGCGCGGTTGCGGTGCTGTTAGCGAGGCATTGGCTCGGAGAGACGCCTGCGATGACGGCAGGCGTTGCCGCATTCCTGGGGCATATCTATCCCGCTTGGCTCGGCTTCAAAGGCGGGAAGGGTGTCGCGACATATCTCGGAGTCCTGATCGCGCTCGCATGGCAACTCGCCGCCGTTTTTGCGGTCTCATGGCTCGCAATCGCAAAGCTTGGCCGCATATCCTCGCTGGCCGCTCTCGTCGCAACGCTTGCGGTCACGCTTGTATCGTGGTTCTGGGGAGACCGTAATCTCGCTGTCGCTGTTACGCTGATGAGCGTGATGATCATCTTCAAGCACCGCGCGAACATCGAACGTCTTCTGGCTGGGGAGGAGCCGAGAATTGGCTCCAAAACCTGACCAATCTGAGCTTTTCGCCGCGTCCCCCCAACCCGCGAAACTCTCCGATGAGGAAAGATTGGCATGTCTCCGGCTGATCCGGTCGGAGAACGTTGGACCGGTGACGTTTCGCGATCTGATCAGCTACTACGGCGGCGCCGCCAAAGCGCTCGAGATCCTCCCGACACTTTCGCGGCGTGGCGGCTCCGGCCGTCCCCTTCGGATCTGCCCGAAGGCCGATGCCGAACGCGAGCTCGAAACGGCGGAGCGCCTCGGTGCAGCCGCGCTGTTCACCGTTGAAGCCGGTTATCCGTCACTTCTGGCGCAGATCGATGCGCCGCCACCGATGGTCTACGTCAAAGGCAACCTAGAGCTTTTGAAACGTCCGGCGGTCGCGATCGTGGGGTCGCGGCAGTGCTCTGCCGCGGGGGTTCAATTGACGAGGTTGTTTACGACCCAATTGGCCGGGGTCGGTTTTGTCATCGTCTCGGGACTCGCCCGGGGCATCGACCGCGCGGCTCACGAAGCATCGCTGAAGAGCGGCACGATAGCCGTACTGGCGGGAGGTATAGACTGGATCTATCCCCCGGAGCATGCCGAGTTGCAGGCGCGCATAGGCTCCGATGGGTGCCTCATCACGGACAGGCCGCCCGGTCTTCAACCACGAGATAAGGACTTCCCTCGACGGAACCGCATCATCGCTGGCCTCGCATATGGTGTTGTCATTATAGAAGCAGCCGCTCGCTCCGGAACGCTCGTAACGGCCCGGTATGCGAACGAACTGGGCCGTGAGGTCTTCGCAGTCCCAGGCCACCCGCTTGACCCGCGTGCGGAAGGAACCAACCGCCTGATCAAACAGGGCGCAACGCTTGTCACGGAAGCGGAGGACACCATCGCGGTTCTTCGCCCCATTCTCGGGCTCGAAGAACGCCACATCGAATACATGGACCGCGTATCTGCCGAGCCGGTACCCTCAGTTCCGCTCCCGGCGGCGACCGATTTCGCTCCTGAAGACGTTCTGAAGGCCGTTCTGACCGCGCTTGGTCCGGCTCCGGTCGCAGCTGACGCGATCGCCCGCCAAACAGGCCTCAACGCCCAGGCGGTCCAAATCGCCCTGCTGGAACTCGATCTGGCAGGCCGCATCGAGCGGCAGGGCCACAGCCTCGTTGCGTTGAAGCGCAGCTGATCGTTGCTCTAAGGTCCTGCGCGGCGGGTTTCGCGTTGAGCCTCAGCGTGGGAAATCGCGAGCAGCCGCGAGAGCGTGCAGCAACCCTCCCGTTCTGCCAGTTGCTGCAATTCTCCGATTAAATCAGCAAGATATTCAAGGTTCTCCCGCCGAACGCCCTCCGCCCCGCCAGTAACACCACCGCTGTCCAAATCGTCCATAGCGACTAAACTCATTCCATACCGCACCCGATATGCTTAACGTATCCAGATCTCTCTATAGTTGCAATATTAACGCTTCACAATCCCAAATGGAACAACCAGGGATTTGACAGCGCTGCGGCGATCAACCATGTTCCCGCCCCGCCGAGCGGCACCAGATTGAAGCCGCTGATCCGCAGCAACTGCGGGTTTCTGCGGCGCCAGGAGCGAAATCGCCAGATGAATGTCGTCATCGTCGAATCCGCCGCTAAGGCCAAGACGATCAACAAATATTTGGGTTCAGGCTACAAGGTCATCGCGTCTTACGGGCACGTCCGCGACTTGCCTGCGAAAGATGGCTCTGTCGAGCCCGACCACGATTTCAACATGCATTGGGAAGTCGACGCGAAATCCCAGAAGATCATGCGTGAGATCGCCGAGGCGGTCAAAAAGGCCGACAAGCTGATCCTCGCCACCGACCCTGATCGCGAGGGCGAGGCGATCTCGTGGCATATCCTGCAGATTCTCAATCAAAAGAAGGCGCTTAAGAAGGACACCGAGGTCGAGCGCGTCGCCTTCAACGCCATTACCAAACAGTCGATCCTTGCCGCATTAAAAGAGCCGCGGAAGATCGATGAGCCGCTGGTTGACGCCTACCTCGCCCGCCGGGCCCTCGACTATTTGGTCGGCTTCACGCTGTCGCCCGTTCTCTGGCGCAAGCTCCCCGGCTCGCGCTCAGCCGGCCGCGTCCAGTCCGTCGCACTCCGGCTCATTTGCGACCGCGAAGCCGAAATCGAGGCATTCAAAACCGAAGAATACTGGACGATCGAGGCCCTTCTTTCGACTGCAAAGAACGAAGATGTACGCTCCCGCCTCGTTGCCATCGATGGCACGGCGCTGAAAAAACTGGATATCAAAGACGAAGCGACGGCCACGGCGATCAAGAATGCCTTGCTCGGCCGGGATTTCCGCGTCGCGTCGGTCGAGAAGAAAGCGACGAAGCGCAATCCCTTTCCGCCGTTCACCACCTCGACGCTGCAGATGGATGCTTCCCGCAAGCTCGGCTTCTCGGCAAAGCAGACGATGCAGATTGCCCAGCGCCTCTATGAAGGCGTCGACATTGGTGGCGAGACCGTTGGCCTCATTACCTATATGCGAACGGACGGCGTCCAGATCGTTCCCGAGGCCGTCAGCGCCATCCGCGACGTGATCTCGGCGGAATACGGCCGGAACTACACACCGTTCGCACGCGAGTACAAAACCAAGGCCAAGAACGCCCAGGAAGCGCACGAGGCCATCCGCCCGACAGACCCGCGCCGCACACCCGATCAGGTCCGCAAACACCTCGAGAAGGACCAGGCCGCTCTTTATGACTTGATCTGGAAACGCACCATCGCCAGTCAGATGGCACCCGCCGATATCGAGCAGACGACCGCTGAAATTGAAGTCAAAGGCGCCGATGGCAAGACCTATGGCATGCGCGCCAATGGCTCGGTTCTCTTGTTTGATGGCTTTTTGAAAGTTTATGAGGAAGGCCGCGACGATCGCGTGCGCGCAATCGAAAAAGGCAAGGACGATACGTCGGACGAAGACGAGAACAACCGCCGCTTGCCGCCGCTCGCCGTTGGCGATCATTTGAAAGACAAGGAAATCAGCGCCGACCAGCACTTCACCCAGCCGCCGCCGCGCTTCTCCGAAGCGACGCTGGTGAAGCGTATGGAAGAACTCGGCATCGGCCGCCCGTCGACGTACGCTTCGACGATGGCAGTCCTCGTCGATCGCGATTACGTACGGATCGAAAAGAAGCGCCTCGTTCCCGAGGACAAGGGACGCCTCGTCATCGCGTTCCTCGAAAGCTTCTTCAAGCGCTATGTCGAATACGATTTCACGGCCGATCTCGAGGAAAAACTCGACCTCATCTCGAATGATGAGCTCGAATATAAAGACGTGCTGCGCGATTTCTGGCGCGACTTCATGGCGGCCGTTGGCGAGATCAAGGATCTCCGTGTCGGCGACGTCCTCGAAGCGCTGAACGAAATGCTCGGGCCGCACGTCTTCCCCGACAAGGGTGACGGCAGCGATCCGCGCCTTTGCCCGAAGTGCGGCACGGGCCGCCTGAGCCTTAAAATCTCGGGAAAATATGGCGCCTTCATAGGCTGCGGCAATTACCCTGAATGCAACTACACGCGTCAACTGACACAGAACACTGACGGCGATGCAGCTGCGCTGGACGGCAAGATCCTTGGTTACAATGAGGACGGCCTCGCGGTGACGCTGAAGACCGGCCGCTTCGGACCCTATATCCAATTGGGCGAAGCTGAAGGCGACGAGAAGCCGAAGCGTTCGAGCATTCCGAAAGGGATCGACGCCGCGACGCTCGACTTCGAACGGGCGATGCAGCTTCTGTCGCTGCCGCGCGATGTCGGAGAGCACCCCGAAGGCGGTATGATCACCGCCGGCCTCGGGCGTTTCGGCCCGTTCATCCTGCATGAGAAAGACGGCGCGAAGACATACGTCAATCTCGAAAGCCTTGAAGACGTCTTTACCATCGGCCTCAATCGCGCCGTCACGCTTATTGCCGAAAAACGCGCGGGCGGCGGCAAGAGTCGATTCCAGCGCAACGCCCCGAAGGTCGTGAAAGAACTGGGACAGCACCCAAGCGAAGGCGGCCCGGTACAGGTGCTCGAAGGCCGCTATGGTCCTTACGTCACGCATAACAAGGTCAACGCCACCGTTCCGCGAGCCAAGAACCCTGCGGATCTGACGATGGACGAAGCGCTGGCGCTTCTCGCCGAACGCATCGCAAACGGCGGCGGCAAGAAGGGCAAGCCTGCACGCGGTGCCAAGGCCAAAGCTGCAAAGGAAGATAAACCCGCAAAGACTGCGAAAGCATCGAAGGCGGAAAAGGCGGCCGCTACGAAAGCCGCAAAGAAACCGGCTGCGACGAAATCCGGGAAAACCCCGGCGAAGAAATCGGATTCGGCTTCCCCCGAGACCAAGAAACTTGCAAGGGCAAAAGCCTGACCGCAAAACGACGAGGCACCCTGGTGGCCCGCAAATCCAGTGCGACGCGAGCCCCAGCCGATGGCGGCCTGCCCACGAAAGAGCAGATCCTCGAATTTTTGAATTCTGCACCCGGCAAAGCGGGAAAACGCGAGATCGCGCGAGCCTTCGGTGTATCAGGCGGCGCAAAAATCGCGTTGAAACGCTTGCTCGCCGAAATGGCGGAAGAAGGTACGCTCGCGGGTGACAAGAAGCACCTGCGCGAAAAGGGCAAGCTCGCGTCCGTCACAACACTCGAAATTACTGGCCGCGATGATGACGGCGATCTGCTGGCGAAACCGCTGCAGTGGGAAGAATCCGACGGCAGACGCCCGGTCGTCCGCGTTGTCGCTGCCCGCGACGGACGCGACGCCGAAATCGGCGTCGGCGATCATCTTCTTGCGCGCCTCCACAAACTGCCGCGTGGAAGCGGCCCGGCATCCTACGAAGCAACGCCGATCAAGAAGCTTCCCCGCGAGAAGCGAAGGCTGCTCGGCATCTTCCGCGCTTCAAAACGCGGCGGCGGCACCATCGAACCGATCGACCGCAAGGAATTGAAGAGCTGGCCCATACTGCCCGACGACATGGGCAGTGCTGAAGATGGAGACCTTGTCCGCTTCCAGCTCAATCGCCGCGGTCGCTTTGCGACGCCCCGCGCCGAAATTGTCGAGAGCCTCGGCAATCCCGATGATCAGCGGAAGATTTCGCTTATCGCCATTCATGCCCACGGCATCCCTGAGGATTTTCCAGAATCCGTTCTGAAGGAATGCGAAACGCTCTCGCCGCCGACGATGGACGCGCGCATGGATCTCCGCAATGTGCCGCTGCTGACGATCGACCCGATGGATGCCCGCGATCACGATGACGCGGTTCATGCCGAACCGGATTCCGACCCGAAGAATTCCGGTGGCTTTGTCGTGATTGTCGCCATCGCCGATGTTGCACACTATATCCGCCCGGGTTCGAAGCTCGACCGTGAGGCGCAACTGCGCGGCAACTCCGTCTATTTTCCCGATCGCGTCGTGCCGATGCTTCCGGAGAAGATTTCGAACGACCTTTGCTCATTGCGCGAGCTTGAGGACCGGCCGTGCCTCGCTGTCCGCATGGTCTTCGACAACCACGGCGAAAAACGAAGCCATACGTTTCTGCGTGCCATGATGAAGTCGGCAGCGAAGCTCTCCTATCAGGAGGCGCAGGCCGCGATTGATGGCAAGCCGTCGGAAAAATGTCAGCCTTTGATGGAACGCGCGCTGCTTCCGCTCTGGTCCGCTTACCGGATCGTCGCCAAAGCGCGGGACAAGCGCGGCCCCCTCGATCTCGACCTGCCCGAGCGAAAGATCGTGCTGAATGAGGAAGGCAAGGTCGCGCGCGTTGTCATTCCCGAGCGTCTCGAAGCCCATCGCCTCATCGAAGAGTTCATGATTCAGGCGAATGTCGCGGCCGCCGAAACCTTGGAAGAAAAGCGCCTTCCCCTCGTCTACCGCGTCCATGATCAGCCGAGCCCTGAGAAACTCAAAGGCTTGCGCGATTTCCTCGAAACGCTCGACATGAAGATCCCCCACGCGGGCGCGCTGAAGCCGGAAGCGTTCAATCGCGTTCTCCAGCAGGCAAAAGACTTGCCTGTGCCGGATCTCATCAGCGAAGTCATTCTGCGCTCGCAGTCCCAGGCCGAATACAATCCGAAGAACATCGGACACTTCGGTCTGAACCTCGTCCGCTATGCCCACTTCACGTCGCCGATCCGGCGATATGCCGACCTCATCGTGCACCGGGCGCTGATCCGTGCGTTGAATCTCGGATCAGATGGGCTGACGGACGACGAAATCCCGCGTCTGGGAAACATCGCCAAAGCGATTTCCGATACCGAGCGACGCGCGATGTCCGCCGAGCGCGAGACAACGGACCGTCTCATCGCCGCCCATCTTGCCGACCGTATCGGTGCCACATTCACTGCTCGCATTGCCGGCGTGACGCGGTCTGGCCTCTTCGTTCGCCTCAAGGAGACGGGCGCCGATGGATACATCCCGATTTCGAGCCTCGGAAACGATTATTACCATCACGTCGAAGCCGCGCACGCGTTGATCGGCGCCAGATCGGGAGAGGGCTACCGTCTCGGTGATACCGTCGAGGTTCGTCTGCTTGAGGCGATCCCGTCGGCAGGCGCGCTTCGCTTCGAAATGCTGACGGAGCCGTCGCGCAGTCATTTCAGTTCGAACCCTGCTTTGCGTCGCAGCACAAGCGGCAAAAGAAAGTTCGGAAAGTCGCACGGCCGGCGACGCTGAAAACCCGCCATTAACGCCGCAGGACAACCCCCCGCCTTGACCTCGGTCCAGAGAGGGCCCATCACCATAAAATGGCAGACCTCCACGAGACAGTGCATCCAATCGACGACGGCTCACCCCGCGACGTATGGCCGGCGATGAAGCGCGGCTGGCGGCAGCGGTGTCCAAGTTGCGGCAGCGGGCGCCTTTACGGGAAATATCTCAAAGTCAACGACGTATGTCCCGAGTGCAAGACCGAGCTCTTTCACCAGCGGGCTGACGACGCGCCTCCCTATTTCGTCATGACGATCACGGCGCACATCGTGGTTGGCGGAATTCTGATCCTCGAGCAGCTGTATTCGCCGCCGACATGGGTGCAACTCGCGATCTGGCTTCCCACGCTCGTGCTGCTGAGCTTGTGGCTTCTTCCTCGCGTCAAGGGAACATTGATCGGTTATCAATGGGCGCTTCGCATGCACGGCTTCGGCGACCCGAGCCTCGATGAACCCGAAGAGTGGCCGCCACCGCCGGCCGAGACAGCATCCTAGTCGTGCCGTCGATCCCTGAATCCGAACGGCAAGCCGATCAGGTGATGGCCGAAGCCGCGATCCGCGACGCTGCCTGCCTCCTTGTCGTGGACCTCTCGCAGGCGGAGCCTAAACTGCTCATGGGCCGTCGCCATGCAGATCAGGTTTTTCTACCGGACAAGTGGGTGTTTCCCGGCGGCCGCGTCGAGGATGAAGACCGCCGATTTGCCGATCTGTTTTCAGGCGTGTTCTCGCCCCGCGACCTTGCGAACGAGATCAGGCCGTTTGCGCTCGCAGGAATCCGCGAGCTTTACGAGGAAACCGGATTGCTGATCGGCAGCGATGAACCTTTTGATAGCACGACGCCGGTCTGGAAAATGTTCGCAGCATCCGGGCAAACGCCCGCACCCGTACATCTCTTTCCGCTGGCACGCGCAATCACACCGCCCGGACGTGTGCGCCGCTACGACACTTGGTTCTTCATGGCGAGCGCCGATGCTCTTTCGGCGAACCACGCGACGACGGATGGCGAATTGCTCGATCTCGATTGGTTCACATTTTCCGAAGCCGCCAATCTCGACTTACCGAATATCACTCGGCTCATTCTCAATGATGTGACAGCGGTGCTGGCGAATGCGCGCGCCATCCATGACAGCAGCGAAACTCTACCTTTCTATTATTACGACAACTCGTCCTTCCGCCGCGAGCTGATATCGTGTAAAGTCGCACCTTCGCCGCCTTGACATGGCAAAGTTGGCGCGTATGTTGCGCGCTCCTTGGCCAAGGTTTCTTGGCAGTTCACTTAAGGCCACGATCCATGGCAAAGCCTATTACACAAAAGATCAAACTGTTGTCGTCCGCCGGAACGGGCTTCTTCTATGTCACGAAGAAGAACCCGCGCACGTCGACGGAAAAGCTTGTTTTTAAGAAATACGATCCCGTTGCCCGCAAGCACGTCGAATTCAAAGAAACAAAGATTAAGTAAATAGCGCACTGGGCGCATTTACCATGGCAACTGCGATTGACGATGGTCGATCGGGGGTGAAAAGCACTGGCTAAGTACAATGTGGCCAGGGCTTAAAGCAAACTCGGCAGCGGGGTAAATCGTTCCGAGACAGCTTCGCAACCCTGGCCACGACCGGGCGAGGTTCAAAGAGGGCGTTGTTCCTCACCCAGCTTCGCGATCGACCCTCCGCAACCGTTCGAGGAGGCCACTCGTGTGGTCACTCGGTTCGATCATACCCCACTCTATCAGGCTATGCGGCGGGCCCAATAGCGCGGGATCTTATGATCGCCATCCCAAAAGCAAAGCTCCGCAAGGATGGCGTCAAATTAACGCAAAATTCCTGTTTATCCCCACTTTGTCGCGTAGATTGGTGCCAGAATACGTAGCAGAAAGCAACAACTGCTTTACTGTGTCATTGCGGCTACGATTCGGCGTGAGATCCGAAAAATAGCGAAATATCTAACCCTCGGAAATATCTGTCAGTTTGCAATCCCCGCAGGATAGCAATCGGAATTGCCGACGCAAATGGCACAATCGCAACGGGATATCGACACAAAGTAGCAATTACGCCGCGTCGGCAACGACCCGATTTCGCCCACGCCTCTTGGCGATATAAAGCGCGCTGTCCGCACGCTTGAACATCGTATCCGGGGTATCGTCAGGCGCTTCCAGCGTGCCAATACCGACGCTGGCCGTTACGCGGATATTCCGCCCGTCGCCGATCATGAATTCGTCGGAAGCAACGCACGCCCGCAATCTCTCCCCCACCTGGTATGCATGGGTGATGTCGGTATCCGGCATGATGATCACAAACTCCTCGCCGCCGAGCCGGCACGCGAGATCGACCCCGCGGGTGTTTCGTTTCAGGCGGACTGAGAACTCCTTCAAAACGGCATCGCCGGCGTCATGGCCATAGGTATCGTTTACGGCTTTGAAGTAATCGATATCTGCAACGAGCATCGAGAGGTTCCGGCCCGTTCGCGCCGCCTCCGAGACGAGCGTTCTCAAATGCCCTTCCATGTAGCGCCGGTTGTGCAGGCCGGTGAGAGAATCCGTAATCGACAGCTCGACGCTTTCCGCAAGCCGATGCCGCAGAAAATCGGAATGGCGCTTCCGTTTGATCTGCGTCTTGACCCGGGCCAATAGCTCATGCCGGTCAATCGGACGGATCAGATAATCGTTGACGCCCATATCGAGCCCGCGAAGCAGCCGCGCTTCATCACCGGGTTCGACGAGCATGATGACGGGCAGATGGCGCGTCCGTTCCAGTGACCGCACCTGAGAGCAAAGTCGCAATCCATCGGATCCTGCGAGGGAAAGACTTACGATCAGCAGATCGAAGTTGCCTTCCGCAAGCCGCATCAGCGCGGTCTGTGCATCGCTTTCAGCGTGCGCATCGTTCGCGCGTGACAACACTTCGAGCAGCCGCGGCGATGAACGTGGATGATCGTCGACGAGGAGGACGCGCCCGGAACGCGCCGAAAGGGCGCGCGCGAGAGATCCATCGTCCGGAATTCCCATGTCCTTGCCTGTCGACGCCCGCATCATCATCTCGTCGTTGAGCATCTTGAGACGTGCGAGATTTCTGACGCGCGTCACGAGCGCGATATCATCGACCGGCTTTGTCAGGAAATCGTCCGCGCCGCTTTCGAGCCCCAAGACTTTGTCGGAAGGCTGGTCGAGCGCCGTGACCATCACGACCGGAATATGGTGGGTTATGTGACTGCCTTTGATGCGCCGGCAGGTTTCGAACCCATCCATCCCCGGCATCATAACGTCGAGAAGCACGACATCGACACTCTCGCGCTCCAGGATGTCCAGAGCTTGCTGTCCGCCACTGGCTGTCAGAACTTCAAAATACTCGGCCCGAAGCCTCGCTTCCAGAAGCTTCAGGTTCGCGAGGATATCATCGACGACGAGAACACGGGCGGTCATGGATCAAATCTGGGAGAGGGCTACGTCCTCGAGGCTCCTATGAACCTTCGAACGGTTTCAAGGAACGACGTCACGGAAATCGGCTTTGAAATGTAGGCTTCGCAGCCTCCCGCGCGGATCCTTTCCTCGTCTCCCTTCATCGCGAAGGCAGTGACGGCAACGATCGGGATCTGACAGAGGGCGTCATCGTCCTTGAGCCAGCGCGTCACCTCGAGGCCTGAAACTTCGGGCAACTGGATATCCATCAGAATGAGATCGGGCCGATGCCTGCGGGCAAGTTCCAGCGCCTCAAAGCCGTTGCGCGTCTGGATCGTCTTGTACCCATTCGCGGCCAGGAGATCGTTGAAGAGCTTCATGTTGAGCTCATTGTCTTCGACGATCAGAACGGACGGCGCTGCAAGGCGAGGCTCCGGCACACGACGCTCGACGTTCGTTCTGGATTCTTGATACGTCATAGCAACCGCTCACTCTCCATCGCGGCCGTTGTGCACCGATTCTCTCTTCCGCTTCAGCCGCCGACTTTGCGCTTCAAAGCGGTAACCAACAGTTAATGGCAGCCAGATGATTAGGTAACCATACATGCTTCGACCGAAATCGCAGCGATTATCTGAAGACCAGGCAGAGTCGCTCGCCTTGCAGGTGCTGACTTTCTTGTTGGCAGATGCGAAGCAGATCTCGCGGTTCTTAGCCCTTACCGGAACGGCACCCCAGGACCTTCGCGATGTCGCGACGACTCGAGAGCTGCAGGTCGCAACACTCGAATATCTTCTGTCTGATGAAGGACTTCTGCTGACGTTCTGTCAGGAAACCGGAGTTGATCCTACGACGATCGCGCCCGCGCTGCGGGTTTTGACGGGTCCAAGCGAGTTGTAGACCCGCTTGCCGAAACGCCTTCGCCAGGAGCGGCTACTGTCCATCCTTTGTCGCGGGGCATTTGCCCGGATCAAGGAATGTCAGTTCCTTGAGTTCGCCTTTGATCGAGAACTCGCCGTAGTCGATCTTGAGATCGCTGGTGACACCATCCTCGAAATAGCGGAATGACAGCTCATAGGCCGGCGTCTGATCTTGCTTGTCTTTGCCCGGCTCGAAATAGCTGATCGTCATCGGCCAAGATTCGACATTGGCCAGCCGATCCGCGCCTTTGAAATTACCGGGAGACGCATTGGTCCCCGTTCCAAACGCTTTACCGATGATCGTATTCGTTAGGTAATATTTCTCGCCCTTCTCCGAGCCATCGTAGAGATTGGCCGTGAACATCTTCACCCCGCTCTTGGCGGCCTGGACCAACGTCGATGCGTGCTGCATCGGAAAATAGATGTCCGTCGGGAGAGACACGCGCTTCTTCGCGGGCTTCACGAGATCGACACCGACGACCGGCGTCGCGCCTTTCGTTCGCAGCGCATCTCCCTGACTCGCGTCTGCCAGCTCGTCGTTCTGATATTGTGTCGAAGAGAAAGTCAGCTTCTTGGCGTCAGCCTCTTCCCAGCTCGAATTCCTGAGGTCGCTGACGGTATCCGCGCCATCCTGGTTCGTCATCACCGTGACGAAACGCATGTTCTGCGTATAACCGGCGCACGGCGACCCATTGAGCTCGTACACCATTCTGCCGGTGATCCCGGTAACACCGGAGCCCGCCGTTGCATCTCCGAGCGAAAGATCATAGATCGCACGATGCGGTGCAAACGGCGCAAGCTCAGCAGCTGACGCGGATCCAATTGCACTCCCCGGTGTGAGGATGAGTAGCCCCAATACGGCGAAGCCATAACGCGTCATCATCGGCCTAACTCACTCTCCCGTCGGAATATCGTTATCTACAGCAATCGAAGCCGCAGATAAAGCATTGCAAAGAGGCGTACCCGCGGCCACAAGCTCCAGCGCAAT
This sequence comes from Pseudomonadota bacterium, assembly GCA_018242215.1. Classification (GTDB taxonomy): domain Bacteria; phylum Pseudomonadota; class Alphaproteobacteria; order Rhizobiales; family Hyphomicrobiaceae; genus Hyphomicrobium_B. Next base: position 595,795 of record JAFECG010000019.1, on the reverse strand, counting down.
CCTAAACATCGGGTAATCTCGCAATGAGCGCCATCGACCAAAGGCTCGCGGAACTGGGTTTGAAACTTCCCGAAGCACCCCAACCCGTCGCCAATTACGTCCCCTACCTTCTCTCGGGCGACCAGCTCTTCGTCTCCGGACAGGTCGCCAAGGACGGCATGGGCACGATTCTGACCGGCACGCTCGGCGCCGGCGTCTCGATCGAGGAGGGGCAGGAGGCGGCTCGCCATTGTGCGCTCAACTTGCTGGCGCAAGCGAAAGCTGCGCTCGGCGATCTGAGCCGCATTGTCCAGGTCTTGCGGTTGACGGGCTTCGTCGCGTCGGCGCCCGATTTTACCGACCACCCGAAAGTGATCAACGGCGCATCCGACTTACTTGTTGCGGTATTGGGAGATGCCGGCCGCCACACGCGATCGGCCGTGGGCGTCGCCAGTCTACCACTCAACGCCTGCGTCGAGATCGACGCCATTTTCAAGATCCGCTGACGCCGTGTTCGATCCCTCAAAATTCCTGCGTCCGATCGCGCACCGCGGCCTCCACGACGTCAAACGTGAAATCGTGGAAAACACGGCTCCCGCGTTCGAAGCGGCGATCGCAGCAGGCTACGGCATAGAATGCGATATCCGTCCGATGAAGAGCGGCGTTCCGATCGTATTCCACGACCAAGTCTTACGGAGACTCATCAATTCGCCGAAGGCGGTCGCCGATCTGAAAGAAAGCGATCTGAAGTCGTTGCGGCATCGTATCGGCGGCGCCCCGATCATGACTCTTGCCGAGCTTCTCGATCTCGTTGCGGGGCGCGTTCCACTCTATGTTGAAATCAAGAGCGAATGGGATCCCCCCGACGAGCGGTTCATCGCGAACACCGCCGCTCTTGTCAGAAAGTACCAAGGACCCCTTGCGCTCATTTCATTCGATCCCGCCGTACTGACCGTCGCCCGCCGCCTCGCACCGGAAATTCCCCGCGGAATCGATTCCGGAGGATATCGGGGCTCCGGCTGGTGGCTACGCAAGATCGGCAAGGCGCGCGCGGAGGCGTTGCGAAATCTGCTTGAGTCAGGGCCCGTAGCACCTGATTTTTTCTCCTACGAAGTCGATGCGCTGCCAACGCCTGTGACTGAATTTGTCCGCCGTGTCTCAAACATTCCCGTTATCGCGTGGACGGTGCGCACCGAAAAGCAGCGCCAGATCGCCGAGAAATGGTCAGACGCCATGATCTTCGAAGGCTTTCGCCCCTGATTGGCCCGCGACATCGCGCGCAACCTGCAGGTCTGCTCTGTCTTGGGATCGCTTTGATCCCATATCAGGAAGTTGCATAGACTTGAGTCTCGCGCGACAACGATTGAGATGCCGATCTTTCCCGACACCACAGCAAACCTCGTCTCGTCGATTACAACGCTCGACGCCACCCAGTGGGATGCCTGTGCTAATCCCGATCCCGGCGCCTTCAATCCATTCGTCAGTCACGCCTTCCTGAAGGCCCTCGAAGAGTCGCGCACCGTCGGCCGCCAGACCGGCTGGCTGCCACGTCATCTCGTGATCAACGACGAAAGCGGCAACATCACCGCTGCTGCGCCCGCTTACGTTAAATCGCATAGCCAGGGCGAATATGTCTTCGATCACGGCTGGGCGGACGCATACGAGCAGGCCGGCGGTCGCTATTACCCAAAGCTTCAGATTGCAGTTCCATTTACGCCGGTTCCCGGCCCGCGCCTGTTGGTGAAGCCGGGACCGCAGGCCTGCAGCGACGAGCAGCTTCTGGCGGCAGCAGCCATCGAAGTCGCAAGACAGGGAGGGCTCTCGTCGGTCCACCTGACGTTTCTCGACGGCGAGGTTGCAGCGCGCCTAAAGGCACTCGGCTTTCTCACCAGAGTTGGCCAACAGTTCCATTGGCAAAACCAGGGTTACGGATCGTTCGACGATTTTCTTGCAAGTCTGGCTTCCCGCAAGCGAAAAGCCACGAGGAAAGAGCGTCAGACCGCATTGGCGGCTGGCATCGAGATCGAACAGGTTTCGGGGAGTGCCATCACGGAAGACCATTGGGACGCGATGTTCGGGTTCTACATGGACACCGGGAACCGCAAATGGGGCCGTCCCTATCTCAACCGAACTTTTTTTTCGCTGCTTGGCGAAACGATGCCGGAAAGCTGCCTGCTCATTCTGGCACGACGCAATGGCAGGTATATCGCCGGCGCGCTGAACCTCGTCGGCGGCAACTGCCTCTATGGCCGCTATTGGGGTGCCATCGAGCACCACCCAGCCCTTCACTTCGAGGTCTGCTATTATCAGGCCATCGACTACGCCATTGCAAACAGGCTTTCCCGCATCGAGGCGGGCGCCCAGGGCGAGCATAAACTTGCTCGCGGCTACTTGCCGGTCGAGACGCATTCCGCCCACTGGATCGCCGATCCGTCACTGCGCCGGGCCGTCGAACGATTCCTCATCCAGGAGCGTGCCGCGATCGCCGAAATGAATGCCGACTTGACCGAAATGGGCCCCTATCGCAAAGACGAGGCATAATTGCCTTTTGCGATGGGAACTCCGCCATGTCGTACGATAGCTCGAATATCTTCGCGAAAATCCTGCGCGGCGAGATTCCCTGCCACAAGGTCTACGAGGATGCCGACGCCATCGTATTCATGGACGTGATGCCTCAATCGGCTGGGCACACGCTGGTCGTTCCGAAGGCTCCCTCGCGCAACCTTCTCGACGCAGACCCGGCAGTTCTGGCAAAGGTCATTCCGCTCGTCCAGAAGGTCGCCGTCGCCGCAAAGGCCGCGTTCAATGCCGACGGCGTCAGCATCGCACAATTCAACGAACCGGCCGGCGGCCAGACCGTATTCCACCTGCACTTCCACATCATGCCGCGCTACGACGGTCAGCCGCTGCAATTGCATGCCCGGAAAATGGAAGACTCCGCTGTGCTTGCAGCCAACGCCGAAAAGCTCAAAGCGGCGCTCGCATAGCGTGCTCAGATCGCCAAATGAACAACGGCGCGGTTCTTAGGCCGCGCCGTCGAAACTACTCTTCCTTTTTCTTACGGGGCACACTGGGCACCGCGCCTGATCCGCTCGGCTTGTCACCCTTTTCCTTCGGACCCGGCAGCGCTTTCTTCGGCGTCGCATCAGCGAGAACCGGCTGCGGACCGTCGTCGTCGGTCTCTTCGTCTTCCGGCGTCTTCATCTTCTTCGAAGGATCGAGCGGTAGGAAATCGAATGCCAAAGTCCGATCCTCGCCCTTGCCGGCCACCAGGACCTTCACCGTTCCACCGTTCTCGAGCTTGCCGAACAGCAACTCTTCCGCGAGCGGCTTCTTGATGTACTCCTGGATGACGCGACCCAAAGGCCGAGCACCGAACTTGTCGTCGTAGCCCTTCTCCGCGAGCCAACGCGTTGCTTCATCCGAAAGCTCGATCGAAACACCGCGATCGGCAAGCTGGGCTTCGAGCTGGAAGATGAACTTCTCGACGACCTGCGCGATGATCTCGGGCGACAAGCCGGAGAATGGCACGATGGCATCGAGGCGGTTGCGGAACTCCGGCGTGAACAGCTTCGTCACCGCTTCCGTATCCTCGCCCTCGCGTTTCGACCGGTTGAAGCCCATGGGCGGCTTTGCCATGTCGGACGCGCCCGCGTTCGTCGTCATGATGAGAACGACGTTGCGGAAATCGACCGACTTGCCGTTGTGGTCGGTGAGCTTGCCGTGGTCCATCACCTGCAACAGGATGTTGAACAGGTCGGGGTGCGCCTTCTCGATCTCGTCGAGCAGCAGCACGCAGTGCGGGTGCTGATCGACACCATCTGTCAGAAGACCACCCTGATCGAAACCTACGTAACCCGGAGGCGCGCCGATGAGCCGCGAAACCGTGTGCTTCTCCATGTATTCGGACATGTCGAAGCGCAAAAGCTCCACGCCCATGAGGTTGGCGAGCTGCTTCGCAACTTCCGTCTTGCCGACGCCCGTCGGCCCCGAGAACAGGTAGCAGCCGATCGGCTTTTCCGGCTCCCGCAGCCCGGCCCGCGCCAGCTTGATCGCGCTCGAAAGAGCCTCGATCGCCTTGTCCTGACCGAACACGAGCCGCTTCAGATCGCGGCCGATATGGGCGATGATCTCGGCGTCGCTCTTTGTGACGGTTTTCGGCGGAATGCGCGCCATCGTCGCGACCGTCGCCTCGATCTCCTTAGTGGTGATCTTCTTCTTCCGCTTGCCCTCCGAAAGCAGCATCTGCGAAGCGCCGGTCTCGTCGATCACATCGATCGCCTTATCGGGAAGCTTCCGGTCGTGAATGTACTTGGCCGACAGCTCGACCGCCGCCTTGATGGCCTCGTTCGTATACTTGACCTTATGATAGTCCTCGAAGACCGACTTCAGGCCTTTGAGAATCTCGATCGCATCCTCGACGGTCGGCTCCTTGACGTCGATCTTCTGGAACCGGCGAACGAGTGCGCGGTCTTTTTCGAAGTGCTGGCGATATTCCTTGTAGGTCGTCGAACCGATGCAGCGCAGCGTGCCCGACTGAAGCGCGGGCTTCAGAAGGTTCGACGCGTCCATGGCTCCGCCCGACGTCGCACCCGCACCGATAACGGTGTGGATCTCGTCGATGAACAGGACCGCGCCCGGGAACGCCTCGACCTCTTTCATTACGGCCTTGAGCCGCTCTTCGAAATCGCCGCGATAACGGGTACCCGCAAGCAAAGCGCCCATGTCGAGCGCAAAAATCGTGGCACCCTTCAGAACGTCAGGCACTTGCCCGCTGATGATCTTGCGCGCCAAGCCTTCGGCGATAGCCGTTTTGCCGACGCCTGGATCACCGACGAACAATGGGTTGTTCTTCTGTCGGCGGCAGAGCACCTGGACGGTGCGCATCACCTCCTGCTCGCGCCCGATCAATGGATCGATCTTGCCGTCGCGGGCCTTCTTGTTGAGGTTGACGCAGTAGGTATTGAGCGCGTCGCCGGGCTTTTTCTCTTCGCTCTCGGCAGCGCTCACGTCGTCATCGACCCCACGGACTGTACGCGGCTCGAACATGCCAGGCCGTTTTGCGATGCCATGAGCGATATACTGCACGGCATCAAAACGAGTCATTTCCTGCTCCTGCAGAAAGTAGGCCGCGTGGCTTTCCCGTTCCGAGAAAATCCCGACGAGAACGTTCGCTCCGGTTACTTCTTCGCGCCCCGACGTCTGCACATGCACGATCGCCCTCTGAACAACCCGCTGAAACGAGTTCGTCGGATGCGCATCCCGCGCCGACTTGGAGATGATCGGCTTAAGCTCCGTGTCCAGGTATTCGATCAGCCGCGCTCTAAGCTGCTCAAGATCGACCGAACAAGCGCGCATCACCGCCGCCGCATCGCGATCATCCACGAGCGCGAGAAGCAGATGCTCCAGCGTCGCGAATTCGTGATGGCGAACGTTAGCGTACTGCACCGCCCGGTGCAGCGAGGCTTCGAGATTTTTGGAGAGCGATGTCAATCGAATCCTACTCTTTCTCCATGGTGCATTGAAGAGGGTGGCCATGCTGCCGCGAAAAGTCCATGACCTGCGTCACCTTTGTTTCAGCAACCTCGTACGTATAGACGCCGCAAATCCCGACACCTTTGTGGTGGACATGGAGCATGATACGTGTCGCATCTTCCTGTCCCTTGTTGAAAAAACGCTGCAGCACGAGAACCACGAATTCCATCGGAGTGAAGTCGTCGTTCAACAGAAGAACCTTATATAGGTTCGGCTTCTTGGTTTTTGGACGGGTCTTCGTAACAATACCCGTCTTGGACTCGCCGTCGCCATCGTCGTGGCGGGGTCCATCGGGCGGATCATTGTTCGCTGCCATGCGAGCAGCGCCCAGTATGGAATTGATTTCCACCTTCTTCATCGCGTGCCTCGGGCAAAACCCGAATCCATCGAATCTCCTGAAACTATCCCGCAGTCGCGAGATGTTGGAGGCAGAAAAGTGACGCCCGCACCGCAATCGCTCACGCGGACGGGCACCTGTCTTCTCGAGTAAATGTTCAAGCGAAACACCCGTGTTCATCAAGCCCGTAATATAGGCACGCTGACGAGCAAAAAAACAGAATGAGCTGAGCGACACATCGGACCTATCCCAAGTGTCGAATAGTGCACCGGCCGCGAAGGTTCCGGCGCTTTGGAACAACGACCACTCGTTGCCGTTGCGCCGAGCCCCCTCTGGCGTGTCCAGCGCGCGCCTGAAGCCGCCGGCGGCGAGGTTCGCCTTAGCCCCTCTCCTCCAAACCCTAGCGCGCCGCGGCGCCAAGCCTAGCGCTCAATTCCGGGACGGCCAAACAGGGAAATTTTACCGTGTTCCTTAACGCTAATGCAGCCCTCCGAACCTACAGTGAGACGGCATCTTCGAGCGCCAAAGGCCTCCTTGGCGCCCAAAAGGTGCCTAAAAACAATGCTCTCCCTGTCAGATGGATGGGTGGGGCGATCGCGGAAGCCGTCAGGCCCCGTGGGGATGGGTCATCGAAGCCGCTTTTTCTGAGCGGCCAGAGGGATACAACGTCGTGTTGCGACGAGCGTTAGCTTACGCGTTGACATTTGCGGTCGTCTTCGCAGCCGCGCTGCCGAGCGCCTACGCTCGCGTAAACCGCCACGCTGCGCTGATCCTCGATGCCAATACTGGTGCCATCCTCCACAATGTCGCCGGTGACGCACCACGCCACCCCGCGTCTCTCACCAAGATGATGACGCTCTACCTGACGTTCGAGACTTTACAGTCCGGCCGGCTCAAGATGTCGGACAAGCTCACGATGTCAGAGCATGCGGCAGCGGCCGCACCGTCAAAGCTCGACCTCGACCCTGGAGATCAGATTTCCATCTCCGACGCCATCAGAGCCATTGTCACGAAATCCGCGAATGACATCGCTGTGGCACTTGCCGAAAAAGTCGGCGGCTCAGAACCGAACTTTGCGCGTCTGATGAATGCCCGCGCCCGCGAATTTGGAATGACTGGCACGCATTACGAGAACGCCTCCGGCCTTCCGAACGATGCCCAGATCACGACCGCGCATGACATGGCGATTCTAGCCCTGCACCTGCAGGACGACTTCCCGCAATACTACCCGCTCTTCTCAACGAAGGTGTTTTCATACGGCGGCAAGTCGTACCGCAACCACAACACGATGCTGAACACCTTTGCCGGCGTCGACGGCATCAAGACGGGCTATACGCGGGCGTCGGGCTTCAATCTCGTGACGTCGTGGCACCGCGGCAACCGCCATCTGATCGGCGTCGTCTTCGGCGGCGACACCGCGGCCGAGAGAAACGCCGAGATGCGTGTTCTTCTCACCCGGCTGGTTTCGCGCGCATCCCCGGTCAAAACCCGCAAACCGATGTTCCTCGCACGGCTCAAGGGTGAGCCCAAGATCGCCCATCGCCCAAGTCCACGAAAACCTGCCGTAGAGGTCGCTGCGACGCGCCCGATTTCGCCGCCTTCCCCGCCTGAGAACCGCAACGCCGCCGTTTCCGCTGCAAGCGATGAAACGCCAGTCCAAATCTTCAAGGTCCGCGCCGTTCCGATTGTTGCCAAGGCTCAAAGGCAGGCCCCGTCACCCGATGAAACGACGGACATGGAAGATGCCGGCGACACGCCCGCGGCAGGTCGCACCGAAATTCCGCAACTGCGCAGCTTCGCTCCTGCAGGTCTGCCAAACGCTCCTATGCCTTTGACGACGGTTTCAAATCGCAACGTCGGCGCTTCTCCTGCCAACGTGCGGTCCCCGAACGCCGAGACGAGCCCGCCGCGAATGCAGCAGACATTGGCCAGTGCGGAGACGCATGCCGCACCGGTCATCCGTGGTTTGCCGCCGTCCACACTTGGGGCCCAGGCCCGTGCACTCGTAGCAGAAACCGGACAGGGATTCGAACCGCGCCGCGGGGCACCCCAAAAGACAAGTGGCGGATATGCCGTCCAGATCGGCGCCTATAGCTCGATCGACGACGCCCAGCGCGCCCTGACGAATGTCCAAGGCCGCGCCGGACGGCTTCTCGCCGGCATTTCTTCGGTCACGAATCCAACCATGAAAAACGGCCATCAGATCTTCCGGGCGCGCTTCACAGGTTTCGACGCCGGTCGTGCCACCAAGACCTGCAACGCCTTGCGCCGACAATCGGTCGATTGCTTCGTCATGGCTGCCGACTGACGCTTGCCCGATCAAGCGACGCGGTCGTAGCATCGCGGATCGTTCGCAACGCAGGGCTTGCTCGTGGCTGATACCGCAGAGTTTCCGAAACTCGTGCTCTTTCAAGGCGTCCTTCCGCCGGGAGACGTCTATCGCCCTGCCGAGGGCCGCGTCGTCGCGGGCGATCCCGTGCAGTGCTCACAAAATTTGTTCCAGAGCCCCGATGGTCACTTCAATGCCGGCATCTGGAGTGGGGATCCCGGAACCTGGCGTGTCGTGTTCACCGAGACGGAGTTTTGCCACATCCTGGAAGGGATCATCATTGTCCGTGGTGACGACGGCTCGGAAGCAACGTTCCGCGCGGGCGACGCCTTCCTGACCCCTGCTGGCTTCACCGGAACTTGGGAAATCGTCGAGCCCGCAAGGAAATTCTATGCGGTGTACGAATAATTATCCCTGCGCAGCTCGCGCCAGCGCTTTACTCCAAAACTACGTCATGCCGACGAAGGTCGGCATGACGGTGTTGCCGATGCGAACTAGCCCTTTCCGCTCAAAAGCGTGTAATTCCCGCCTGTCGCGGTGATATCAGTCGATCGCGTCCGCTCCGTCGCGAAGCGCGCGAGATAATGCGGTCCGCCCGCCTTCGGCCCGGTGCCCGAAAGCCCCTCCCCTCCAAAAGGCTGCACGCCGACGACGGCCCCGATCTGATTGCGGTTGACGTAGAGATTGCCGACATGCGCGTTCTCCGCGACATAGTCGGCGACGCTTTCGATGCGGCTGTGAAGCCCGAGCGTCAACCCGAACCCAGTGGCGTTGAGTGCCGCGACGACCTTATCGAGGTGTCCGCGCTCATAGCGGATCATGTGGAGAATAGGGCCGAAGACTTCGCTCTGCAGACGATCGAGCCGGTCGATTTCGTAAAGCGCTGGCGTGACGTAAGTTCCGACGCGACATGCTTCCGGCATAGCGATATCGATGATCTCGCGGCCCTCACGCTGCATGAAAACCTTGTGGCTCTCGAGATTGTCCTGCGCCGCTTCGTCGATGACCGGGCCAATATCCGTCGCGTAATCGAGGGGATCGCCGACGTCCAGCGCCTCGATAGCGCCCGCCAGCAACGATCGGATGCGCGGGGCATTATCGTCCTGCACGAAAAGGATGCGCGCAGCCGAGCATCGTTGCCCGGCGCTGTCGAATGCCGACCGCACGGCATCCCGCACGACCTGCTCCGGCAACGCGGAGGAGTCCGCGATCATCGCATTGATGCCCCCCGTCTCTGCGATGAACGGCACAATGGCAGACCGGCGATCGGCAAGCGCGCGCTGTATGGACCACGCAGTCTCGTTCGAGCCAGTAAAGGCAATGCCTTGTATGCGCGCATCTTTGACGAGCGCATCGCCGAGCTTGCCCCCGCCCGTCACAAACTGCAAAACGTCACGAGGCACGCCCGCTTCGTGCAACAATTTCACCGCGAGGAATCCCGAGACCGGCGCCTGTTCTGCGGGCTTCGCGACGACCGCGTTTCCGGCCGCGAGCGCCGCCGCAACCTGACCGGTGAAGATCGCGATCGGAAAATTCCATGGCGAAATACAGCCGAAAACGCCGCGACCGCGAAGCGTCAGCGTATTCTCTTCGCCTGTCGGACCCTTGAGAAACGTGGAATCCGAAAAGAGACGGCGTGCCTCGATCGCGTAGTAGCGCAGGTAATCGACGGCCTCACGGACTTCCGAATGCGCTGCCTCGATCGTTTTGCCGGCCTCGCGAATGAGCGCAGCCATCAACAGGGGGCGATCCCGCTCGAAAAGATCGGCCGCGGCTTCCAGGATGCGAGCGCGCTCCGCGGCATCCGTCTTTTCCCAGCGCGAACATGCCTTCTTCGCCGACGCAATCGCATCTTCGAGATGCTGCGGCGTGGCAAGACGCACCGTACCGATTTTGTCCCGGTGATCGTGCGGCGAAACGCCGACGCTTGCCGATTCTCCGCCGGTAGTCGCCAAGCCGTTGATGATCGGCCCTGCCGCAAAAGGCGTTTTCAGAACCTTGACGAGATCGTTCTGCAGTGCGTTCCGCACGCTCAACTCAGTGAGAGCAAGTCCAGCGCTGTTTTTGCGCTCCGGCAAAAAGATGTCGCGCGGCCGTGCGATCAGCTTTGGCCGCTCGCCTGAACTGAATTCGTGATCGGCAATCTCGACGGGATCGGCAATGATCTCGGAGATCGGCGTTTCCTCATCGCCCAGCCGATTGACGAACGACGTGTTCGCACCGTTCTCGAGCAGACGCCGAACGAGATAGCCAAGCAGATCTTCGTGGCCACCCACCGGCGCATAGATCCGGCACACGCGTCCGAACTTGCCCTCTCCGACGATTTGCTCGTAAAGCGCTTCGCCCATGCCGTGGAGCCGCTGATATTCGAATTCAACCGCGCCGCCGGCGACTGCGGCCGCCGCGATCGTATGAGCGTTATGGGTCGCGAACTGCGGAAAAAACGCGACCGGATCGGAGATCAAGAGCCGCATCGCGGCGAGATAGGAAACGTCAGTGTGCAGCTTGCGTGAGAAGACAGGGTAATCCTCGAGCCCGCGCTCCTGCGCCCATTTGATCTCGCTGTCCCAATAAGCGCCTTTGACCAGTCGCACCGGAATACGCTTTCCGGTCTGTTCGGAGAGACGCCTGAGCCAGCGCAGCATCGGGATCGCGCGCTTGCCGTAGGCCTGGACGGCGATGCCAAGCCCGTTCCATCCGTCGAGTTGCGGGTTGATCAGCGTTTCACCGAAAAGGTCGGCCGTAATATCGAGCCGGTCCTGTTCTTCTGCATCGACGGTCAACCCGAGGCCTTTCGCTCGCGCCGCCCGCGCAAGCGTCAGCAGACGCGGTCCGAGTTCCGCGCGTAAACGCTTTTCCTTTCCGGGTTCGAAGCGGGGATGCAGGGCCGAAAGCTTCAACGAAATCGAAGGCCGCGCGAAAATCGCATCGGCGTGCTGCGTCGCGAACGGTCCCGCCCCAGCGCCGACAACATCGATCGCCGCCATGTAGCGCTGGAAATAGCGTTCGGCGTCTTGCTCCGATCGCGCCGTCTCTCCCAACATGTCGTAGGAAAACCGGTATCCCTTCTCCTCGTATGATCGCGCACGCGCCAATGCGCTTTCGATCGTGGGGCCGAGCACGAATTGCTCGCCAAGCAGCTTCACCGCGTGGCGAACCGCAAGCCGGATCGTGCCCTCGCCCGAACGCGCCACGAGCCGCTTCATCGCCTGCAGCGGATTGGCGCCTTTCGCTTCCTTGAGCCGCATGATCCGGCCCGTCAGCATCAAGCCCCATGTCGATGCATTGACGAACAGATTGTCGGAATGCCCACGATGTTTTTCCCAGGCGCCGCCGGAAATCTTGTCGGCAATGAAGGCATTCGCCGTTTCCGCATCCGGAATGCGCAGAAGCGCTTCAGCGAGGCACATGAGGATCACCCCCTCGTCCGTCGCCAAGCCATATTCGTGCATGAAGGCGTCGACACCTGCGTGGCTCGCCTTGTCGCTGCGTGCGGTGTGAACAAGTCGCCGCGCGATGTCGGCGGTGCGGCGGCGCTCGTCTTCGGTGAAAAACGCGCGCTCGATCAGCGCTCCGACGAGCCGCTGCTCATCCATCAGATATTGGGTTGCGAACTCATCCCGGAACGGGAGACCCCGCTGTGTCACGCTATCCTCACGCCGCAATGTCGCGACCATACCGTTCCCGCTGATAGTGGGCGCCCGATGCGATTCGCCCGTTAATGGATATTAGCAGATAGGCCTCGCCTGCGCTTCCCTCCCTGAACGCAGGCGTCCCCTTATCCCCTTGACGGCTCGCTCCTAATCTCGGCACCTCTGCCGAAAACCGCGCCGAGGCCGAACTTTGTCCGATATCGTCAAAATTGTCCGCACCGTTCATGACCTGAGAAAGATCACCGCCGAATGGCGCGATCGCGGCCACACGATCGGGCTTGTCCCGACAATGGGCGCGCTCCATGCCGGCCATATCTCGCTCGTCAAGCAGGCGAAGAAAAAGACCGATCGAGCCGTCGTGTCGATCTTTGTCAATCCGACCCAGTTCGCCCCGAATGAGGATCTCTCGCGCTACCCGCGCGACGAAGCAGGTGACCTCAAAAAGCTCCTCGATGCTGACACCGATCTCGTCTGGGCACCGAACGTCGCGGAGATGTACCCGGAAGGTTTTTCGACCAGTGTCCGTGCGGGCAGCACCGCGAAAGACCTCGAGGGCGCGTTCCGCCCGCATCATTTCGACGGCGTCACGACTGTGTGCGCCAAGCTTTTCAACCAGGTAACCCCCAACGTCGCATTTTTCGGGGAAAAGGATTTTCAACAGTTTACCGTGCTTCGCCAGATGGTTCGCGACCTCGACATCCCGGTGAAATTAATCGGCGTGCCAACCAAACGTGATGCTGATGGACTGGCGCTTTCCTCGCGCAATGCCTATCTGTCGGAGGCCGAACGCAAGATCGCACCGGCGCTCTATGCCGTGATCTCGGCTCTCGCAGCGGAAGTCGCGGCAGGCGCGGACATTCCATCGGCCGTCACCGCTGCCAAAAGAAAGCTCGCGTCCGCTGGCTTCGCGAAAGTCGACTACCTAGAGGTTCGCGACGCCGAAACACTCGACCCCGCAGCAACCGCAAGTGGCCGGCCCTTACGCGTCCTCGCGGCGTGTTGGCTCGGCAAGACGCGGTTGATCGATAACGTCGCAGTCTGATCCCAGCCCGCGCGTGGCCGGGCCGCAACAAGGTTGAAACGCCATGGTAGCAGCCGGCCGCCTCGGGCTATAAGAAGCCTGCAAAGATTCGCTTCAGCGGCTTGAGCCGTCATGCGTCCCCCGCCGCTTCGCTCCGAACGCGTGGTCACGCCAGTGTACGACTTGAGGGCTTGCCGATGAGCCGATCGCAAACTGACCTCTTTCCGGAATTCGAATTCGAAATGGCTGAAAAATCGTCGCGTGCCCGCAAATCTGTCGATGCCGCTTACAGCGAGCACGATATCGAGGTGCTCGAAGGCCTGGAGCCGGTACGCCGTCGCCCTGGCATGTATATCGGCGGCACCGATGAAAAGGCCATGCATCACCTCTTTGCCGAGGTGATCGACAACTCGATGGACGAAGCCGTGGCCGGCCACGCGACGTGGATCGAGGTCGAACTGTCGGCAGACGGCTTTCTGACCGTCACGGACAACGGCCGCGGCATTCCCGTGGGACCGCACCCGAAATACAAGAACAAAAGCGCGCTCGAAGTTGTCATGACGGTCCTGCACGCCGGCGGCAAGTTCGATTCCAAGGCCTACAATACCTCGGGCGGTCTACACGGCGTCGGCGTCTCGGTCGTCAACGCTCTGTCCGAAACGCTCGAAGTCCAAGTTGCCCGCGACCAACAGCTTTACCGCATGGTGTTCTCTCGCGGCGAGCCGCAGACCAAGCTTGAAAAGCTCGGCTCGATCATGAATCGGCGCGGCACGAAAACGCGCTTCAAGCCGGACGAAAAGATCTTCGGCAAAGGCGCTGCATTCAAGCCGGCACGCCTGATGAAAATGGCGCGCTCGAAGGCTTACCTTTTCGGCGGCGTCGAGATCCGCTGGAAGTGCGCGCCCGAACTCATCAAAGACGATACGCCCGCCGAAGCCGTCTTCCATTTCCCTGGCGGCCTCAGCGATTATCTCACATCATCGATCGAGGGCCAGACGCGCGTCACCAAGGATATCTTTTCAGGCCGCGTCGAAAAGGACGCCGGGCACGGCTCGGTCGAATGGGCGGTCGCATGGATTGCCGACGAGGACGGCTTCTCGTCATCCTATTGCAACACGATCCCGACGGCGGAAGGCGGCACACACGAGAACGGCTTGCGCCAGGCCCTTTACAAGGGGCTGCGCGCTTACGGCGAGCTGGTCGGCGCCAAGAAAGCTCAGCAGATCACGTCCGAGGACGTGATGGGAACTGCGGCCTCGATGCTGTCGGTCTTCATCCGCGAGCCTGAATTCCAGGGCCAGACCAAAGACAAGCTCGCAACCGTCGAGGCGACCAAAATCGTCGAAACGGCCGTCCGTGATGCCTTCGATCATTGGCTCGCGGATTCGCCCCAGCAGGCGACAAAGCTTCTCGAATGGACGATCGATCAGTCCGAAGAGCGCCTGAAGCGTCGCCGCGAGAAAGAAGTCGGCCGCCAATCGGCGACGCGCAAATTGCGCCTTCCTGGCAAGCTTGCCGACTGCTCGATCCAGCAGGCCGCCGGCACCGAAATCTTCATCGTCGAAGGTGACTCCGCAGGCGGCAGCGCCAAGAGCGCCCGCGACCGCGAGACCCAGGCCATTCTTCCCTTGCGCGGTAAAATCCTGAACGTCGCCAATGCGTCATCGGCAAAGCTATCGCAGAACCAGCTTCTCGCCGATCTGATCCAGGCGCTCGGCGTCGGCACCGGAACCAAATATCGCGACGAAGACTTGCGCTACGAGCGCGTCATCGTAATGACCGACGCCGACGTCGACGGCGCGCACATCGCGTCGTTGCTGATCACGTTCTTCTATCAGGAGATGCCGGAGCTCGTCGAGAATGGCCACCTCTTCCTGGCCGTGCCGCCGCTCTATAAAATCTCGGATAAGGCCGACGTGGCCTATGCCCGCAACGAAGTCCACCGCGATCAGCTTCTCGAGACGCATTTCAAGAACAAAAAGCCCAAAGTCACCCGCTTTAAAGGTTTGGGCGAAATGGACTTCAAAGACCTCAAGGAAACAACGATGGACAAGAAACGTCGCACACTTCTGCGCGTCGCCATCGCCGAAGGCGCGCGTGAAGGCCTATCGGAAGTCGTGAATGCGTTGATGGGCTCGAAGCCGGAAGCACGTTTCCGTTTCATCCAGGAGAACGCCGCCTTCGCCAAGGATCTGGATATTTAAGGCAGGTCTCTATTCGCAAAATGGCGCCTATTCCCCGCGCACAGAGGCTTCGTTCTCTCGCTGGATCGCAGCCGCGTCGCTGACCTTCGCATATTCGAGTGTATCGGTATCGACGTAGACCTCGCCGTCGGCTTTCGGCGCATATTTTTCGCCGAGCACTTCGATAACCGTCGGATTGCGATCTTCGACCTTACCATGCGGCGAGTTGAAATAGCCCTCTACGACGATCCCCTTTTCCTCGTACTCGGGATCCTGCAGCAGCAGCTCGTGCAAAGCCTTCAGTTTGTAGTGCGGCACTGATGCGTAGATATGATGCGGCAGGTGATAGTCCATGCCGAACGGAAAAACCGCATAGCGAATGAACGGATTGACCAGAAACACGCGCGTGTTTGTATAGCGCCCGCGATCTGCGTTTCCGTGCTGCACCCACTGGCGCATGATCATGAAGAGTGGAAACGCCGTGAACAGTGGCAGGATCCAGAGCAAGCCGAAATAGGCCCACGCCGGGCCCCATCCCGCGACTTCGACGGTCGTCAACGCCGAGTACATGATCGCCATGTAAACGATGCGGCTGATATTGGTCGCGCGATGAGAGATGACCGTTTCGACGTGCGCGTGGGGCAGCTTGTCTTCATCGAGAAAATAGAAATACGCGACCACGATCGCCGTGAGTGCGGCGATCGCCGCGAACGCCCATGCGCCATGTCCAGTCTTGATCAAAGTGATGGCCGCAGCCGGTGCCAGGATCGCGTAGATCACGCCCGCGGTCGTTGGCAATCTCTCGCCTTTACGCTCGCGATCCATGTACGGGTTGTTATCCGTCCCAAGTGCGCTGTAGCGCGCGCGCACGATCATGTAGCGGAATAAATTCGGCAGCCAGAGCTGCTTGCCGAGTTCCTTCAGCATGTCGAGATGCGTGATCGGAAAATCGAGATCGTGCCCGCTTTCGTTGAGCTGCGCCCAGTCGGGATCGCGCAGCGGATCATTGATGAACTGATGGTGCGCCAGATGATGAAGCCGGTATTGGAAGGTCGACGTATAGATCGGAAATCCGCCGAGCCAATCGGACACCAGCTCGTTCATGATCTTGTTTTCGAATAGCGTGAAATGGGTCCCCTCGTGGATGACGCCACCGAACTGATGTTGCGAAGCGCCGACCGCAGCGATGCACAGCAGCGTCATCGGAATGTCCCACCACCATCCGAGTCCGGCCGCCGCGACGGCGCCGTAGCTCCAGATCGTGATGCCGATCGATGCAATGATGACGAGGTAGACGAACGCGATGTGCGCGAAGTTCGTGTAATTGTCGCGCTTCTTGAGTTCCCGGATGACTTCCCCGCGTCGTACTCCTCTCGGACGCGACCCTGATGCAGGGGCCTTAACCTCGCGGGCGGTTAAACCGTCCGCCGCGGAACCAGCATTCACTGTCATCGCCCGAAGTCCTTGCGAATATCCATTGTCCGGCATCACTCACGGCGCCAACGCGAAGCAGATGCAGCGCCATCTGTTCGGCTGGCACAAATATCCGGACCGTAGCCGACGACGACGCGCCAGAATCTACGGCAGGGATTATCGTTCAGAAAGACAATTTCTTTGATACGACAAATAAGCCCTGCTTCGCCGTAATACCGAATTAATGCTCCATTCCCGCACTGTTTCGCATTGATGGAATTGCAATTTTCCTGATCCGCAGCAGGAAATCGCAGTCCTTACATTCGGGCCGCAGGCCGCCAACGCGATCAGCGCCCTTCGCGAGATCCTGATCCGATGCCGCCATCTTAAATCTTTCATCATGCGGCACTGCACCGGAAGACACCGCCAATTTGCGGCTCAGCTGGCCACCTGTGACAGAACCTCGCGGATTAAGAGGTAAAAACCGGTCGGTTTTCCTTGCGATTCTTCAAGATGTATGCGAGCACGCGAGCGTGCCGGAGCGCAGGGGATCGATTTACGCATTTTTTGATGCTTTTTGATCCGCACTCCTATTTGGCTTAGGTCCTTTCGGCACCCGTCCCCCTGCGCTCTTACGAAGACTGTCTGGCGCCCTGCGCCGGACACCTGAGCCTGTGTGCAGATGGAGATACCTGCTTTTGGAAACCAAGACGTTCGCTGACCTCGGGCTTTCGCCCAAGGTCCAGGCAGCCATTACGGCTGCGGGTTACGTCGCGCCAACCCCAATTCAAGCCGCCGCGATACCCGTCGCCGTCACCGGCCGAGACGTCCTCGGCATTGCCCAGACGGGCACCGGCAAAACGGCATCGTTCGTCCTTCCGATGATCACGCGCCTCGAAACCGGTCGGGCGCGAGCGCGAATGCCCCGCTCCCTGATCCTCGCGCCGACTCGAGAACTTGCCGCGCAGGTGGCACAAAGCTTCGAAAAATATGGGGTCAATCACAAGCTGTCGCTCGCGCTGCTCATCGGCGGCGTTTCGATGGACGATCAGGTGAAAAAGCTCGATCGCGGCGTCGACGTGCTGATCGCAACGCCCGGCCGCCTGCTCGACCATTTCGGCCGCGGTCGCGTGATGTTGATGGGCGTCGAGATCCTGGTGATCGACGAAGCCGACCGCATGCTCGACATGGGCTTCATCCCGGACATCGAAAAAATCTGCAAGCTGCTGCCCCCGCGCCGCCAGACGCTGTTTTTCTCGGCGACGATGCCGCCCGAGATCACGCGCCTCGTCAACCAGTTCCTTAACAATCCGGAACGCATCGAGGTTGCCAAACCGGCGACAACGGCGAAAACCATTACACAGCGCTTCGTTTACTGTCCGAACGGCGAGGATTGGGCTAAGCGCGAGGTCCTCCGCGATCTGATCCGCAACGGCAACGTCAAGAACGCCATCATCTTCTGCAACCGCAAGCGCGACGTCGCTGTCCTCTTCAAATCACTCACGAAACACGGATTCAATGCTGGCGCTCTCCATGGCGACATGGATCAGGCAAGCCGGATGGAGACGCTCGACAAGTTCCGCAACGGCGAGATCATGTTGTTGGCGGCCTCCGACGTCGCGGCCCGCGGCCTGGATATCCCTGAAGTGTCCCACGTCTTCAACTTCGACCTTCCGTGGGCAGCCGATGATTACGTCCATCGCATCGGCCGTACGGGACGCGCCGGACATGAGGGCCATTCAGTCTCCTTGGTCAGCCCCGATGACCTGAAGTTCGTCAAAGACATCGAAAAGGTCACCGCCGAAACCGCCGTCTGGCTTGGCGAACCGCCATCGGAGGAAGACATTGCCGGAGCCGGCAAGCGACGCCGAGGTCGCGGCGGTCGCAGCCATGGACATGCCGCGGGCGGACGCGAAAAGTCAGCCAGGCCGGAGCGCGGGTCTCAAGCCGGCCGTCGCGAGCAGAAACCCTCCGCCGACAGGCGAGGTCCCGCCCCACGGGACGACGCAGAAGCTCGGCCGGCCTCAGGCCGCACCGAACAGCCTCGCGCGCAGCAGAGTGGTCGCCCGTCGGCACCGCCCCAGCGCGCGCAGGCACAGCGGGCAAAGCCCTCCAATGAGCAGCCAACGGTCGACACCTGGACGGACGAGCCAAAACCAGTCCGTCGCTCCGAGCGCACACCGGAAAAGCGCCAGGCGGCTCCCGAACAGGCGCGCAAATCTCCGCCGCCCGCCCAGCAGAAGGGCGGAGAACGGTTGGGATTTGCGGAAAACGTTCCGGCCTTTATGCGCAGACCCGCGCGCCCGATGAAAGTCCCTGGCCGGGGCTGATCGGTCTTCGTTTGGGGAGCGCTCAGGGCCGCCGCGTCGGCTCGCTCCCCAACCAGTCACCCTCGGCTTTATACCGAGGATCAACATTCACCGGGACGAACGTCGCGCCGATTTCGTCTTTCGCGCCGCTTCGGCCTTTGTGATTGGTGGTTTTCGCCGCTTGGCCGCTGCATCGCGGGAAGCAGCGATTGAAGCGCACGCCCACTCGCGCAATTCATCCACTTCGTCGAGAAGACGCTCCGGCAGCCGCCAGTAAGAGGTCAGATGCGTCTCGCCCGATTTCGTCTGATAAGAAAACGGCCGCGAGCCTTCAGCCTCGAACGCCAGCTGTGTCTCAGCGGACGTTTTGAAAAAAATCGCGCCGTCGTCGATAATGGCGAAGAACGTGCCGTCGAAATAGACGCCGACACCGCCGAACATACGCCGCCCGCTCACGATTCCGGCGCGATCCAGGGCTTCTTTCAGGATTTCGAGAAGATCGTCGTTCGCGGACATTGCGGACGGCTCCGCAAACCCTGTCACTCGGCGGGCGCAAAGCCTTCCGGCGTCGCCGGTTCGAGGTTGACGCTCTCACCGCACCCGCAGGCGCTCTTCTGGTTCGGATTATTGAACACGAACTGCGATGACAGCTTGTCGGTTTTGTAGTCCATCTCCGTGCCGATCAGATACATGATCGCCGCGGGATCGATCAGCACGACCGCGCCTTTGTCCTCGATGATTTCGTCGAATTTGCCGATCTCTTCCGCCCACGTCATGGTGTATTCCATGCCGGCGCAGCCGCCCTTCTTGATCCCGATCTTCAGAGCTTTGACGCCCGGTTTCTGCGCGAGAAGAGCAGAAATCCGAGCCGCCGCGGCGTCGGTTAGGGTCATGACTTTTGGCATCATTCTAAGCGAGGGCACGCGCGCCTCCGTGGCTCTGAATCGTGACTTGGCAGAAATTATATGGGAATTCGGCGCGCAAAAGCGAGGGTCCCTCAAAACATGCCTACGGCGAGGCGCGCTTCATCCGACATGCGGCTTTGATCCCAGGGCGGATCAAACACGATATTGACCTTGGTCCCCGCGACGCCCGGCACGGCATTGACCGCGTTCTCCACCCACACCGGCATTTCGCCGGCGACGGGGCAACCCGGTGCCGTCAATGTCATGTTGATGGCCACGTTGCGGTCGTCATCGACCTCGACCTTGTAGATCAACCCGAGCTCGTAGATGTCTGCCGGAATTTCCGGATCGTATACTGTTTTAAGCGCCGCGATAATGTCGGTCGTCAACCGTTCGATTTCTTCAGGCGGCAACGATGAGGCGTTCCCGTCAGGCTTCGGCTGCTCATCGGATGTGGCGATATTCGGCGCCGGGTCCGGAGCAATCCCGCCGTCAGGGGGGACCGGCGCCGGCGCGTCGAGCGCCTCCACAGCCGTCTTCAGCACATCGCGATCCTCGACTTGCTTCCTGTCATCCATGTGGAAGCTCCTTACGCGAACAGATCATGGGCTTTGGTGAGCGCGACAACGAGCGCATCGGCCTCGGCTTTTGTGTTGTACAACGCGAAGGACGCGCGACAGGTTGCAGTTACGCCCAGGCGTTCCATCAGGGGCTGCGCGCAGTGGTGCCCTGCGCGGATCGCCACACCAGAGCGATCGATGATCGTTGAGACGTCGTGAGGATGAAGCCCATCGACGGTGAACGAAAAAATCGCGCCTTTCCCCGGCGCCGTTCCATAAAGCTTGAGCCAGGGCAGCTCCGCCAGCCGCTCTGCCGCGTAAGAACCAAGCTCCGCTTCATAACGCGCAATCTTTTCGCGCCCGATCTGCATCATGTAATTGAGCGCCGCGCCTAAACCTACCGCCTCGACGATCATCGGCGTTCCGGCCTCGAACCGGTGCGGAGGCTCGTTGTACGTGACGTTCTCGAGCGTTACGCTTTCGATCATGTCCCCGCCGCCTTCGTAAGGCGGCATAGATTGCAGCAATTGGCGCTTGGCATAAAGCACACCGATGCCTGTCGGCCCGTAGGTCTTGTGGCCGGTAAAGACATAGAAATCGGCATCGAGATCGCGGACATCGACGCCCATGTGAACGGCCGCCTGGCTGCCGTCGACCAGCACCGGCACGCCTTTCGCGTGTGCCATCCGGATGATGTCCTTCACCGGATTGATCGTGCCGAGCACGTTTGACATGTGCGTGACGGCAACGAGCTTGGTCCGCTTCGTGATCAGGCTGTCGAGCTTGTCGAGCATCAGTTCGCCGCGATCCGTCATCGGCGCCCACTTCAGAACCGCGCCGTTCCGCGATCTCAGGAAATGCCAGGGCACGATGTTGGCGTGGTGCTCCATGATCGTGATGACGATCTCGTCGCCCGCGCCGATCCGAGGCTCCCCGAACGACCTCGAAACGAGATTGATCGCGCTCGTCGCGTTCCGGGTAAAAATGATTTCATCCGCGTATTCGGCATTGAGGAAACGCCGCACGGTCTCGCGCGCTGCTTCGTAACGATCGGTCGCGGTGTTCGACAGATAGTGCAGCCCGCGGTGGACGTTCGCATATTCGAACCGATACGCGTGATCCATTGCCTCGATGACGGGAAGCGGCTTCTGTGCCGAAGCCCCGTTATCGAGATAGACCAGTGGCTTATCATTGACCTCGCGAAACAGAATCGGGAAATCCGCCCGAATGCGCTCGACATCATAGGGCGCGCCCGTCAGGCCGGCCTGCGATGCGGTGCTCCGTGCGACGGCGATGTTTGCTTCACGTCCCATGATATCTATCCGCGCGGGGAGTGCCCGAGCCACTGCATGGCATAAGCAGCCAGCGCGTCCCGAAGCGGCTCGTTTTCCACCTTCTCGATGGCTTCACCAATAAAGGATTCGATCATCAGCGCGCGGGCTTCCTTTTCGGGAATGCCGCGCGACCGGCAATAGAAAAGCAGGTCGGGATCGAGTTCGGCGGCCGTCGTACCGTGGCCACAGACGACATCGTCCGCAAAAATCTCGAGTTCGGGTTTCGAATCGAACTCCGCATCCTCCGTAAGCATCAGAGCCTGCGACATCTGCTTGCCGTCGGTCTTCTGCGCGTCGGGCCGGACGATAATCTTGCCCTGAAACACCCCACGGCCGTGGCCGTCGATCACGCCCTTGAACAGTTCCCGGCTCTCGCAGCGTGGCACGGCATGATCGACGACGAGGGTTGTGTCGATATGCTCGGAATGGCGAGCAAGATACGCGCCCGAAATGTCGATCTTGCTGCCCTCGCCTTCGAAAATGATATTGAGCCCGTTCCTCGCGAGACCGAGACCTGCCGAGAATTGGAAGTTGCGATAGGTTGCATCGGCGTCGAGCGTCACGTCGCAGTTGGAAAGATGGAGCGCCTTGCCCTCGTCGACAGCCACCTTGGCATGATGCAGCGTCGCCCCCTTGCCGACCGTCACTTCCGTCAAAGCATTGAGCTGAACGTCAGGGGACGCGCCCGGCAGGACGACGTGCGCTTCGATGACCGTCGCGGTCGCACCAGCCTCGACTGTCACGAAATTGCGGACAGTCACCGATGAGGCTTGAGAGCCCGCACGAACGAAGACGATCATCAGCGGTTTCGTAACCGATGCGCCCTCGGCGACACGAACGGCAGCGCCGTCGGTCATGAAAGCCGTATTGAGTGCTTCGACCGCATCGCCACCCTCGGGCGTCGCAGCTAGCGTCGCGCTCAGGTCCTCGGTAGCCGACGCCAGCAATTCACCCACTGCTGCAATCTTGAGCCCGCCTGCGTCGGCGACATCGTCGAGTTCGGCGCGATGATGCCCGTTGACGAACACGAACCGATGCCCATCGACGTGCGCCATGGGCCCGAGCGCGACCAGCAGCTCAGCAATTGTCACTGGTGTCTCGTCTTCGACAGACGGCGCCAGCACCTCTTTCACGTTGACGCGAAGGTCGGTGTATTTCCATTCCTCGATGCGCCGATGCGGCAGCCCAAGTCCGCTGAACGCGCCGATCGCCTGCGCACGACGCGCTTTGACGGCAGCACTTCCCGGAAGTTTTTCGGCGACGGCCTCGAAGCTTTCCGAAATGGCCTGCTCGGCCTTCGTCTTCATCACTGCAACATTCATCTCGATCCCTTTCTCCCTCGCCCCGTCTTTACGGGGAGAGGGTTGGGGTGAGGGGCGGCCACAAATTCCGGCGCCAGCCTCAGCCCCTCACCCTAACCCTCTCCCCATGCTTTAGAGGCATGGGGAGAGGGAATTTCCTCTAGGCCGCCTTATGGGTATATTCCGCGTAGCCTGATTTCTCGAGTTCGAGCGCCAAGTCCTTGCCGCCCGTCTTCTGAATCCGGCCGTCGGCCAGCACGTGCACCTTGTCCGGCACGATGTAATTCAACAGCCGCTGATAGTGCGTTATGACGACGAACGCGCGATCCTTGTCGCGCAAAGCGTTCACGCCTTCCGACACGATCCGCAGTGCGTCGATGTCGAGGCCGGAATCGGTTTCATCGAGCACGCACAGCGTCGGCTCCAGCAGCGCCATTTGCAGAATTTCCGAGCGCTTTTTCTCGCCGCCCGAGAAGCCGACGTTCACGGGACGCTTCAGCATCTCGATGTCGATATTGAGTTTTTCACCCTTCTCCTTGGCGAGCTTGAGGAAGGCAGGCGTCGTGAGTTCCGCTTCGCCGCGCTTCTTGCGCACGGAATTGAGCGCGGTGCGCAGGAACGTAAGGCCCGCGACACCTGGAATCTCCATCGGATATTGAAACGCGAGGAACACACCTTTCGCCGCGCGTTCGTCCGGCTCCATGTCGATAAGAGATTCACCGTTCCACAGGATGTCGCCGTCGGTCACTTCATAGCCGTCGCGTCCTGCGAGCACATACGCGAGCGTCGACTTGCCCGATCCGTTCGGCCCCATGATCGCGTGCACTTCGCCCTTCGGCACCGTCAGCGACAGGCCTTTGAGGATCTCCCGATCCTCGTCCGCGAGCTTCACGTGCAGATTTTTGATTTCAAGCATTTCTCAACTCCGAGGACTCAAACCTCTTCCTCTTTCTCAAACTTCGCCTTCCGATACGCGGCCAGACAGTTATCTACTACTCGCTCCACGTCACCGACGCATTTTGGATTTCTCTTCACGAACCGCGCGTGCTTCGAAGTATCATCCACATTGACGCTCAGTCCGCGTAAACGAAATTCGTCTGGGATTCTCCACCATTCAAAAATGCGAGCGAAAAAGCCCTTATAATGGGGAGAAATCTGACATATGACGCTCTTACCGCGAACGACATAGAATGCTCCTTGCTCCTCATAGGTTGATAGACCCATATCGCGGTTTGCGCGCACCAGATCTCTCAGTCCAATTTGCAAAGCTCCGTCCAAAATCTCTGTGTCCGTGACCATGTGTGTGTTTCCTAGAACGACAACGCGCACATAGCGAAACACGCATACCAACAACCTTCGTCAACCAACGCTTCCTTCCAGCGAAATACCGATCAGCTTCTGGCTCTCGGCCATGAATTCCATCGGCAGCTGCTGCAGCACGTCGCGCACGAAACCGTTGACGACCAGCGCCACCGCTTCCTCCGACGAAAGCCCGCGCTGGCGGCAATAGAACAGCATGTCGTCGGAAATCTTCGACGTCGTCGCCTCGTGCTCGAAATGCGCGCTCGAGTTCTTGGCCTCGATATACGGTACCGTATGCGCGCCGCACTTATCGCCAATCAGCAGCGAGTCGCAGTTCGTGAAGTTACGCACGTTCGTCGCCTTGCGATGCGCGGAGACGAGGCCGCGATACGTGTTCTGCGAATACCCCGCCGCGATACCCTTCGAGATGATCCGGCTCGACGAGTTCTTACCGAGATGGATCATCTTCGTGCCGCTGTCGACCTGCTGGTAGCCGTTCGAAACCGCGATCGAATAGAACTCGCCGCGCGAGTAATCGCCGCGCAGAATGCAGCTCGGGTATTTCCACGTGATCGCCGAGCCCGTCTCGACCTGCGTCCACGAGATCTTCGAGTGATGGCCGCGGCAATCGCCACGCTTCGTCACGAAGTTATAAACGCCGCCCTTGCCCTGTGCGTCGCCCGGATACCAGTTCTGGACCGTCGAATACTTGATCTCGGCTTCATCGAGCGCGACCAGCTCGACGACCGCCGCGTGCAGTTGATGCTCGTCGCGCATCGGCGCCGTGCAGCCTTCGAGATAGGATACATACGCACCCTTGTCCGCGATGATCAGCGTGCGTTCAAACTGCCCCGTCTGCTTGGCATTGATGCGGAAGTAGGTCGAAAGCTCCATCGGGCAGCGAACGCCCGGCGGCACGTAGACGAATGAACCGTCGGAGAACACCGCCGAGTTCAGCGCCGCATAGAAGTTGTCGGACTGCGGCACGACGGAACCCAGATACTTCTTCACCAGCTCCGGATGCTCGCGCACGGCTTCCGAGATCGAGCAGAAGATCACGCCCGCCTTGGCCAGTTCGTCCTTGAACGTCGTCACGACGGACACGCTGTCGAACACGGCGTCAACGGCAACACGCGAACCCTGTACGCCCGCCAGCACTTCCTGCTCTTTGAGCGGAATGCCGAGCTTCTTGTAGGTTTCCAGCAGCTCGGGATCGACTTCAGCGAGGCTCTTCGGCCCCTCCGTCGATTTCGGCGCGGAATAGTAATAGAGGTCCTGAAAATCGATCTTCGGATAATGGACCTTCGCCCACGTCGGCTCCGTCATTGCCTTCCAGCGCACGAACGCTTCCAGCCGCCAGTTGAGCAGCCATTCGGGCTCACCCTTCTTGGCCGAGATGAAGCGCACCGTCGTCTCATCGAGGCCTTTCGGCGCCTGGATGCTATCGATCAGCGTCTCGAAACCGTATTTGTACTGGTCGACATCGATCTTCCGAACTTGATCGATCGTCTCCTGAACAGCAGCCATTTCCTCGTCTCTCTTCCTTACGCGCCGCCTCTCGGCCGCACCTTTGAACCTGATCTTTTAAGCCGCGAGCGCCGGCGCACCCGCAATCGTCTTCCACACAGCGAGAAACGCCGCGATGTCGTCCTTTGTGGTCGTCGGTCCGAGACTGATGCGGATCGTGCTCGCCGCGATGTCGGGGCCGAAGCCCATCGCCTCCAGAACATGGCTCGCGCCGACTTTGCCCGACGAGCAGGCCGAACCCGCGCTGACCGCGATGCCTGCGAGATCCAGCCGAATGACGAGAGTCTCGGCAAGCTTGCCCGGAAGCGCCACGGCCGTCGTATTTGCAAGACGCGGTGCACCTTCGCCGACGATCACTGCATTCGGGCTGATCCGCTTGAGTTCCGTCTCGAGTTCGTCCCGCAGAAAACCGACCGCATCGACCACCGGCACATCGTTAAGCGACGCTTTGGCGGCCGCTCCGAAACCTGCGATCGCAGGAATATTCTCAGTTCCGGCCCGTCGCCGGCGTTCCTGGCCACCACCTCTGATCAGCGGCACAAGGTCAAAATGGTCACGATTGACGAGCGCGCCAACCCCTTTCGGGCCGCCAAATTTGTGCGCCGAAATTGCAAGCGTATCGACACCAAGGGCGGTAAAATCGATCGGCATTCGACCTGCCGCCTGCACGGCGTCGACGTGCATTTTGATGTCGTGCGTGCGGGCAAGTGCCGAGATCTCGGCCACGGGCTGGATAACACCCGTTTCATTGTTGGCCATCTGCACGGCGATAACCGCGGGAGCAGTAAAGGTGCGCGACTCCAATAACGCCGCGACCTCCTCGACATTGACGCGGCCGTCAGAGCCGACCGGCAGCAAGACCAGCTCCCCCTGTGATGCCCGCGCCGGCGCCAGAACGGACTCATGCTCGATGCCGCTCGTCAGGATGGTCGCCCACGGCTGCGACAGAACCCAGGTGTTGGCCTCGCTCGCGCCGCTGGTGAAAACGATCTCGGAGGGTTTCGCACCGACCAGACGCGCTACGCTTTCGCGCGCGCTTTCGACGATCGAGCGAGCACGGCGTCCCTCGGCATGCACCGATGACGGATTGCCGACGACGTCCAATGCCGCGATCATGGCAGCCTTGGCTTCCGGCCGAAGCGGCGCCGTGGCGTTGTAATCGAGGTACGTGCGGCGAAGCGTCGACCCGGTAGAAGCGAAAGAAGTCTGCCGGACGGGACGCGCCGCATATCGCCCGCCTGCGACGACGTCAGCCAAGCTGATCGAGGATAAAAACTCGCTTGTCGCCTCGCTCAGCGCATTCCAGAGACCATGCGTTACGCAGGGGGTCGCCGCCGAGCAGCGCGGATCGTTATGAGAGCACCGGGTGAACCGCGTGTCCTCTTCGACTGCGTCCATCACGTCGGCTACGGAAATTTTGCTGGCCGGTTTTGCAAGGCGGTATCCGCCCGAACGCCCGCGAGCGCTCTCCACGAGGCCCGCCCGCCGCAACGGAACGAAAATCTGTTCGAGATAGGCGAGCGGCAGGCTTTGCCGTTCAGCCACGACGGACAAAGGTATCGCACTTTCGTCGGCATGACCGGCGAGATCCGCCATCGCCATGACCGCGTACCGGCCTTTGGTCGTCAATTCCACGTTTCAATCCCCGGACTGTCGTCGCCCCAAATGGCGGCGGAATCCAAACACATGCATCCTTAGCTTGCATCCGGCACCCCGGACTGTGCTAAGAGAGCCGCCCTGCCAGCAGGGCTCTTCGTAACCGAAGACAGTCCCTACATTTCGAACGGTTCTAAAGTTATGGAAATCCTGAGTGCCGGAGTCAAGGATTGAGAATTCGACCCACAAGGATTTGAAGGCCGAAAGGTCGCAGGCGGGCCGATGAAAGTGCCTAGAGCCATACCCACACGAACAAAAACCGAGATCTTCTGATGCCCGAACTCATAATAAACGGCCCAGGCGGACGCCTTGAGGCCCGTTACCACCACGAAAGCAACAGCGACAGCCCGATCGCGCTCATCCTGCACCCGCATCCGCAGTTCGGCGGCACGATGAACAACCAGGTGGTCTATAATCTGTACCACACCTTTGCGGCCCGGGGATTTTCGGTGCTCCGCTTCAATTTCCGGGGCGTTGGCCGCAGCCAGGGCGTCTGGGACGGGGGCCCGGGCGAACTTGCCGATGCGGCTTCCGCGCTCGATTGGCTGCAGCTGGTCAAACCCGACGCCAAGACCTGCTGGATCGCCGGAGTATCATTCGGCACCTGGATTGCGATGCAGCTTCTGATGCGCCGGCCCGAGGTCGACGGCTTCATCTGCGTCGCACCGCCGTCGAACCTCTATGATTTTTCGTTCCTGGCGCCATGCCCGGCTTCCGGGCTGATCATCAATGGCGACATGGACCGCGTCGTCCCGACAGCCTCCGTCGCCGAAATGGCGGCCAAGGTGAAGGTCCAGAAGGGGATCAAGATCACCCACGAGATCGTTCCCGGCGCCAACCACTTCTTCGAGAACAAGACCGAAGAACTCGGCAACATCGTCGGCAGCTACCTGGACGAGCGCATGACGCAGTTCGAGCTCGACCGTGAGCGCAACAAGGAGCGTGAGCGTGAGCGTGAGCGCGAACGCCAGCGTCAGCGTGAGCTTGAGCGTCTCGAGGCGCAAAGTGCTCCGGCCGCCGCAGCTGGCGGAAGTGAAGAAGAGGGTGAGGAGGAATAGCCCCCGTCCCGGCAATCAGTGAATGACGTGAGCGGTGGGATCGACTCTGAGGCCACCGCTCATGGGTTCTGACACCCCTGTCGTTCCCGGGAATGTAATCGGCAGGCCGCGGATGGAACGAACGGCAAGATAGGCCCATGCCTCCGCTTCCATGCTGTCTCCGTCAAGCCCGACCGCTTCCGCAGGAACGACGGCGTGCAGAACTTGCTCCGCGATCATCCGCATGATCGTCCGGTTGCGTCGGCCGCCACCCGCAATCACCCAGAGTTCCGGCTCGACCGGCAGATGCTCTCGCGCCTTCGCGATCGATCGGACGGTGAACGCAGTCAGCGTCGCAGCGCCGTCTTCGACGCTGAGCCCGGCGGCGACATCGGTCGCGAACGTGTTGCGGTCGAGTGATTTTGGCGGCGTTTCCGCAAAATAGTCATGGCTCAGCAGCGTGCGGAGGATCTCTTCGTCGACCGCGCCCTGCGCCGCTGTGGCGCCTGCGGAATCGAGATAGGCGCCCGCCTTCTTCAGCATCCAGTCGTTGATCAGCGCATTCCCCGGTCCTGTGTCGAACGCGATCAGCGTCTTGTCTTGGCCGATCCACGTGAGATTGGCGACGCCTCCGACATTGACGACCGCTATCGGACGTTGCGGCAGCTTTGCCGCGAGCGCCCTGTGATAGGCCGGAACAAGCGGTGCGCCCTCGCCGCCCGCTTCCACGTCGGCGCCCCGGAGATCATAGACAACCGGACGGCGGGTGAAATTCGCGAGCAGATCGCCAAGGCCAAGCTGAACGGTCAGTCCGCGGTCCGGCTTATGGAGCACCGTTTGGCCGTGAAAACCGATGACTTCCACCGACGACCGCTCGATGCCCGTGTCCTTGAGAAACTGCGCGACCGCCACCGCATGTTGTTCGGTCAGGGCACGCTCCGTTTCCGCCAACGAGCCCGGACGCTCGTCTCGCGACTGAAGATCTCTGGCATCCGCAATGGCATTTATAAGCATGCGACGCATCGTATCGTCGTACGGAAATGTCATTGCCGGTCCGCGAACCACATGGTCTTCGCCGTCCGTCTCGATCAGGGCGACATCGATGCCGTCGAGCGACGTTCCGCTCATTAGCCCGATCGCCTTCATCAACTTGCTCATCACGACCTTCCCGTGCAAGGTGCCGCCGCCCCGCGGCGCAGCCGCAAACCATCGAGCACCACCGTCCAAGAAACATAACCCGCGAAGACCGAAGCGAAAGCCTGAATTGCGATGACGACACCGAAATCCGAATTTCTCAAGACCATGACTGAGCGTGGCTTTTTTCACCAGTGCTCGGATATCGAAGGCTTGGACAAGCTGGCGGGCGAGGGGCGCGTCGTCGCCTATGTCGGTTACGATTGCACCGCGCCGTCGTTGCACGTCGGTTCGCTCATCTCGATCATGATGCTGACCTGGTTGCAGAAGCTCGGCGGCAAGCCGATTGCGCTGATGGGCGGCGGCACGACCCGTGTCGGCGATCCTTCGGGCAAGGACGAGACGCGCCAGATGCGCTCGATCGCGGAGATCGAGGCCAATAAGGAAGGCATCAGGCAGGTCTTCTCGAAATTTCTGACGTTCGGCGACACGGCGTCGGATGCCATGATGGTCGACAACGCCGAATGGCTCGCTCCTTTGAACTATATCGATTTCCTGCGCGACGTCGGCCGTCATTTCTCGGTCAACCGCATGCTGACGATGGACAGCGCGAAACTCCGCCTTGAGCGCGAGCAGGAGCTGTCATTCATCGAGTTCAACTACATGCTGCTGCAGGCCTACGACTTCGTCGAACTGAACCGCCGTTACGGCTGCAATCTCCAGATGGGCGGCTCCGACCAATGGGGCAACATCGTTACCGGTATCGATCTCGGCCGCCGCATGGGCGTGAAGGATCAGCTCTATGCGCTGACCTGCCCGCTGCTGACGACGGCGTCCGGCGCCAAGATGGGAAAGACTGCAGCCGGCGCGATCTGGCTCAACGAAGCGCAGCTCTCCGCTTACGACTACTGGCAGTTCTGGCGGAACACGGAAGACGCCGATGTCTCGCGCTTCCTGAAGCTTTTCACTTTTCTCCCGCTCGACGAGATCGCCAAGCTCGAAAAGCTTTCGGGCTCCGAGATTAACGAAGCCAAAAAGCTGCTGGCGACCGAGGCGACTGCGCTTCTCCACGGCCGCGAGAAAGCCGACGCTGCCGCCGAAACGGCGCGCAAAACATTCGAGCAAGGTGCGCTCGCCGCAGATCTTCCGACGGTGGAAATCACGGGCGCCGAACTCGCTTCCGGCATCGGCGTTCTGACCGCCTTCGTTAAATCCGGCCTCGTCGCCTCGAACAGCGAGGCGCGCCGGCAGATCCAGGGAGGCGGTCTCAAGGTCAACGATCAGGCAGTCTCGAGCGACAAGGCGAATTTGACGGCAGCCGACGTGCTCAAAAGCGGCGTCATCAAACTTTCGCTCGGCAAAAAGAAGCACGTGCTTCTGAAGCCGGTCTAGGCCGCGACCCTCATGGGCTGGTCGTCGTCGAGGACCAGCCGTCGACCTGTGCCGCCGCCTTCGACCCGCTCTTTTTCGTCTTCGACGCTGACTTTGATTTCTTCTTCGACTTGGCTGTCGAGGCGGCGGTTTCGGGCGGCGCCGCCCGAACGGCACTCGCACCCGGCGCCTGCCGTCCGTCATCTCGGACCTGGATGGTCGGATCCATCGATGTCATCTGGAAGATGTCGCGGAAGATTCCGGGTGCCACGAGCGAGAACGGATTGACGATAACCTGTGGCGACGACGTCGGCCCCTGCACCGCGAACGTCATGCCCAGAATGCCTTCGCCCTGCGTGCCCGAAAGAATTTGCCCCAGCACCGGAATATCCCCGAGCGCTCCGTTGAGGCCCTGCAGCGGAATGTAGGTGCCTCCGATGTTGACGCGCTTGGTCCGGAAATCGACTTTGCCCCGCAGCGTCGCCCCGAGCAGCGGGCCCTTCAGATAAGATTCCTGCAGCACGAACTGCCCATATCCGACCGAGAAGGGTGCTCTAAGCCTGCTGAAATCGAACGTTTCCCGCGTGACGGTCCGATTGCCGCTGATAGCCGGCCGGCCGCTGTCGGCGCTGCTCACGACTTCGGAGACGATCGGGTCGCCGAGAATCTGGAAATTGTCGACCACCAGGACACCAGTCTTCTCTGCCGGTCCCGAGCCATCAAGCCCGACATCGAGGCGCATCTGCCCGCCCTTCATGTTCGGATAGAAATTGACGAGCTTCATGACCTGCCCGGCGTTGCTCGACGTTATGACCAGTCGGCGTGATCCGGACGATTGATCAAGCGTCGCGACCAGCGGCGCCCCGCCATCGAGCGTTCCACGAGCGTCGAGGCTCGACAGGTTTCCGTTCCGTGTCTCGGCCTCCATTTTCAGATTGCGCAGCGAGACATCGGAACTGCCGATGACATTGGCGAGGTCGATCGAGATATGCGAGCCCTTTGCAGCCGACTTGGCATTACGATCCGGACCGTTGCCGACGTTGAACAGCGAACGAAAGAAATTCCGTCCATCGTAGTTCGATCCATTGATATGGATCGTCCAAAAGTCATCCTTGCTCCGCGTGCCGTCGACGTCGAGCTTCGAAATGACGTTGAGGTTGAGGTCGGGAAATTCGAATGCCTTGATCTTGTTGTCGGGCCCGAAAACGATCTTCCCTTCAGCCGCGATGTTATCGCTGAGGACCTTGAAGTTCTGCAGTTCCGTATCACGCGATGGGGCGGAAATCACATCGGTATCGAGGGAGGCTGTCCGCCCGGGAGCTTTTCGCCATTGCAACTTGTCGATCGTGATCTCCGCATCCGTCAGGTCGGCGTGCACCTTGATCGTGGGCTCGGGATTTTCGCCCTTCTGATAGGAAACTTCGACCGGCACGACACCATGCACCATGTCGTTGATATCGAGTCCCAGCTGGGTGCGATCCGCCTCGTCGAGCCTCGCGACGATCTTGACGGGCGGCTGTTGCCCTGCATCCGGCCCGAGGAGGCGCTGACCGACGACTTTCGCAGGAACGCCATTGATGAGCAGATCACCTTTGGCGTCGAGCGAGGTCTCGGTGAGATTGAGATTGAGCGAAAAATTCTGGATGTCGAAACGTCCTGCGACTTTGCCGAAGCGGCCATCGGTGACGCGCGCCTTGCCCGTGATCGCCATGTCGTCTCCCGTCACCCCGGGATAGAGGGGCAGTTTGACGTGAAACTGCGCATCGATCTTGCCTTCCGCGGCTTTCGGAAGAGGCGGAGCTTCACGCAGCGTGCGAACGGGCAGCCGCCCGATGGCTTCGACGAACGGTCCGAGATCGCCGTCGGCCGAGAAGACGATTTCGCCATTTGGGCGTGGAGACATGATATTATCGGCAGTCATTGTGCCGTTCTTCAGCGGCACCTGACGTCCGTCCGGCAACGCGACCGTTCCTTCGGGTACAGCGATCTGAAGCTCATTGTTTTCGAGATGGATCTGCGTCGTGGGGGCTGTAATCGGCTGCATGCCGGGCAACGGCGTGAACACCGCGTTTTCCGCTTCGAAGTTCGCACTAGCGCGCTCGGTCTCCGTCTGAACGGTTCCAGGTTCGATACCGCCGACATTGCCGTTCGAGAACGTAAGCGTGCCGCCTTTGAAATCGACGGCGCTGACGTTCTTGCCAACCCAGTCGCGCGTTCCTGTCGCCACCGCACGTGGCCAGAGCGCCTTCAGCGTGGCAAGGGGCATCGGCGAAACGTTGAATTCGGCCGACATGCTTTGGCCGTGCGGACCCGCCTGCGTCATCGCCTTCACGGTCGCCTCGCCGCCACCGCCCGCGAGACGGAATTCCGCGAGATCGACATAACCGCGACTTGGAATGATCGTGCCGCGCGCCGTCCAGCGATCGATGGATACCGGCGGGACGTTGAACTCAGGCGCCTCGAAAATCCCATTCTTACCGTCGAGAGCAAAGGTCCATGTCGGTGAATCCGAACCTTTCGCGACGTCGGCCATGCTCCCGGTGAACATGATGGCGCCGTCCGCCCATTTGACGGGGCTGGGTTTCAGATCCCAATGTCGGGTCTTGCCGTCATATGCGAGCTTGAAAAGCCCTGCCGTGATGTCCATCGGCTGGACCATGTAGGGAAGCCGCGCCCGCCCCTGCCCGATCTGAATGGCGAGATCGGCATCCTCGATATCTCCGACCGTTGAAAGATCGACGGTCGCATCGCCCGATACCGGAAATTCGAAGTTGCCGAGCAATGCCAGCGGCGGCGCGGCTGAAGCCAGTGTCGATGGCACGAGATCGCGCACCGTCGCCTTGACCTCGATCTTCCCCGATTGTTCGCTCTCATCTGTCAGGAACGAAAGCGACCAGGGACCTCTTGGAGAGGCGACCGTCGCGCGTCCGGAAATCACGCTGCGCCGAGTCGCGTGATCGAAATCGACACTCGCCTCGTCGATCCGCCAGGAACTTCGCTGTCCTTCGTAGTCGACGACGACGGTCGCGTTCGAGATGCCGAATTCGGTCAGATAGGAGGTTGCATCGAGCCGCTGCCGTGCCCGCCGCGAGGACTCGGTGAGCATTTTGGCGAGGTTGACCTTGGTTCCCGTTGCCCCTGAGGTCGGGACGACAATCGTCGTCGTCGGCGCGCCGCTCGCGGGCATCTGAGCGGTTGTGCCCTGTTGGGAACCAGCCGGTACGGGTTTCGGAATGGCGCGTTCGAACACGAAGCCGGATTGCTCGGAATAGGCAAGCGCGATGATCGGATCGATCAGCTCGATCCGGGCGGGAACGATACGGCCGCGCGCCAGCGCCGCCATAGAGATATTGACCGCCGCAAGCGGCGAGGACAGGACGACATCGCCCCCCTGCTCGAGCACGCTGACATCGCGCAATCGGAACTCGAGCTCACCCGTCGGTCCGACGCGCAATTCGGCGCCGTCGATCTTGACCGAACTGGCCACGAGTTCCGCGTTGATGCCACGTTCGATCGGTGCGACGACGAAATCGAGCGCAATCGGCCCATGTCGAAGGCGGACGTAAAGAATGCCGACAGCCATCATCGCGAGAAGCGCGAGCGGCATCGCCAGATAGAAAAAGACCCGGCAGCCGGTAAAGAAATGCCGGATGCCGAATGCGACCGCCGTTTCAGGGAGCGGCTCAGGCGAAGGCGTCTGCGGCGCATCATGCTGCTCCGCATAGACCGACAAGCGTGGCGATGCGTGCCGCTGCGCGCTCTGGTCAGCGTTCCGCCGATTGGCAGGCCGCCCGCCGGTTGCCAGCTTCGTCAACTCCGCTCCTCAAAAACCCCCGCGGACCGATTGCGGCCCGGTCGCCCGTATAGTAGCCGGGAACGGACAGAAAACGCTTTCAAAGGAAAGTCTAAACCCTCTGCACCCCGCTCGCGTGACGTCAGCTACTAAGGGCAAAAACGACAAAAGAAAGGCACTTTCAAGATGATCGAAGACGGCAAAAAAGCACCCGACTTCAATCTGCCGGACGAGACCGGCAACAAGGTCCGCCTTTCGAAGCTCAAGGGCCGCGTGGTCGTCGTTTATTTCTATCCCAAGGACGACACCTCGGGCTGCACCCAGGAAGCAAAAGATTTCACCTGCCTCGCTGATGCCTTCGCCGCGGAGGGCGCCGAGCTTATTGGTATTTCGCCCGACAGTTCGGCAAGTCACCAGAAGTTCAAATCCAAGCACGGCCTCTCGATCCGGCTGCTCGCCGACGAGCAGAAAGAGGCGGCCACGGCTTATGGCGTATGGGTCGAGAAATCGATGTACGGCCGGAAATACATGGGCGTCGAGCGCTCGACGTTTCTGATCGACAAGTCCGGCAAGCTCGTCAAAAGCTGGCGCAAGGTGAAAGTTCCCGGGCATGCCGAGGAGGTGCTGGAGGCGGTCCGGACGGTCGAGATGTAACCACAATGATGAGAATCTCGTCTCATCGTTGATCTTCCGCCACAGTTCTCCGTGAAGAAAAAATCCGCGGCGGCAAACCATAGAATTTCCGGTGGAAAGACTTTGGCTTTACGGTGGACGGACGCCGCAAAAATGCTACGCGAATCAAACGCGCTCGTCGCAAAGCGATGTTGTGATGCGTTGAGTCGTTTCGGGTGCGGATTGTTGCTTAAGTTGTGTCAGAGGGAAGTCCGACATGTTGCCAAATTTCCGCCGTTCCGACGCCGACACCCTGAAATCTCAGCCGACGGCCTCCGCAGCCGACACGAGTTCCGCTTCACCAGCCTTTCAGCCGCGCCCCTTTCTTTCGGTCCCGCGCGCCACGGCTGAAAGCCCCAAATCGGTATCCGTGATCGGCGCCGACCTCACAATTACCGGCAATCTCATCTGCAAGGGCGAAGTCCAGGTCGACGGCATCGTCGAGGGCGACATCCAGGGGAGTCACGTTGTTGTCGGTGAAGAGGCGACGGTCACCGGCAGCATCTCGGGCGAGGAAGTCATCGTCCGGGGCCACGTGATTGGATCCGTTCGCGGCAAACGCGTGATGTTGCAAACGACCAGCCAGGTCGAAGGCGACATTTATCACCAGTCGCTCTCGATCGAGCAGGGCGCCATGTTCGAAGGCAAGTCGCGCCGCACCAAGGATGATCCCCGCACCGTGGTCACCAAGTCCGAACCGATCGGCTTCGTCGTCCCGCCGCGCCTGCCCGACCTTCCGAATTAAATATCCCCACGGCTCCTCCCCCAGGAGCCGCAACTTCACCTTTCCGGTCACCAGTTTGTAATGCAGTCGGTGACCGGAGAGGAATTCGATCTCCCGACGAACAAAGCTCGTCACAGCGAACGCGCCAGAAACACAAGTCGACCGCTCTTCCCCGCCCGCGCGATTTCCGAAAAGCCATTCCGGTTGTAGAAGCTGATATTCGTCGCGCCGTCGCTCGTCACGACGTGTACGCCCGGCGCTGCTGCGGCTTTGGCGGCGGCGACGAAGCGATCCATCAGGCGACCCCCGATCCCTTGATTGCGAAAAGCGGGACTGACGTTCACGTGCAGATGTGCTGGGTAGCGTTTTGTCTGCTCAGCGAGTTCCGCGAAATAGCTTATGTCGCCGAAACGCGCGGCCTGCGCCGGATCATCGATTGCGCCCACAAGATATCCGACGACTTTGCCATCGGCCGCCTGCGCCAGGAACGCGAAGTTCGGATCGTGAACGAGATAGCGGCCAAGCCAGCGCTCACGAAACGCCGCACGTGCCGCGTTGTCCTCGAAGGTCTTGGTGTTACTCGATTCAAAAAAGATGGCATCGATCTCGTTCACCCGTTCGGGCGTCAGATTCACATCGAGATATCGGCGAATGCTGACGGGCCCAGGCATTTGCCCTGCCTACCACACCGCCCGCGACGTGGACATCGCGTTCAACCTGCCGCATCCACGGCCGCTACGAGCTGCCTTCGAAATCTCGGCGGGAGATCGTCGGGAATGGAGGCTCTGACGGGCGCAATATCGTTTGAAGCTTTAACTGTCGGCTGTTTCGGAATTGTGCTCGCCGGATTGGCGCCGCCGTAGTTCGGACTGAAGGGTTGCGTTGGATCATCGGGCAGCTGCCGGATCGTCGACGAGGGCGCCGCCTGTACGGGCAAACCGTCGCTTTCCGTAGGCACCGACGGTCCCTGCGCGACATACGCTGCCGGTGCGACAGTGGCGGCATAATGAGTATTGGTGTTCGCACAACCAGCGCAAAGCGCCGCGGCGCCGGCACCAAAAAGAACAAAACTTACGCGAGCGGTTTTCACCGCCCGGCGACGAATGGCAAACGCGGACATCGGATACGCCTTCGACAACGCAACAGAACGCTACGGAAACTCAACGGTTGTGCGGGATTGAAACAGCAGGGCGTTAAATACGTCCTAACGTCTGCAGCATTTCAAAATGGGAGGCGTTCGCGCTGATCAGGATAGTTTTGCCGCCGCTGGAATAAGGCCCGACGCACTGATCCCATTGAACACCGCCTGGACGGCGATGGCCGCGAGAAGAATCCCAAAGACGCGCATCAGAACACGCTGCGCCGTAAGGCCGAGAATGTGATTGAGCTGATTGGCGGTAATCAGAAACATCAGCGTCAGCACCATCACTGCAGCAAGGGCCGCCGTGACGAGCACCAGTCCCAGAGGCTGACCATTTACGTTGGCCGCCAGCAGAATTCCTGCGCTCATTGCGCCGGGTCCTGCGAGCAACGGCGTTGCGAGCGGAAAGACTGCGACGTCCTCACGAGAATGCGCTTCCGCGCCCTCCGGCGCTGTCAATTTAACCGAGCTGCCCGGACGCGCAAAAATCATATCGAGGGCAATCATCAGAAGGATCACGCCGCCCGCTGTCTGAAGCGCCGCAATCGAGACGCCGAGCTGATTGAGTATCGGTCCGCCGAGAAGTGTAAAAAACAAAAGAATCGCAGATGCGATCAGCGTTGCGCGCACGGCGATCGTCTCGCGCTCGGCAACCGCCATCTTGGGTGTGAGCGTCGTAAAGACGACCGCGGCCTCGATCGGCCCGACCGTCGCGAAAAATGTCGTGAAGCTCTTGAGCACCACCTCAAGCATGGCCTTGCACTCCACGAGGCGCGCTAGGCATTCTCGCGAGACGGATTTGTGCACATCCATTCGGCGCAATGCTTAGCGCTGCAGCGAAGACCGTAAGCACTCGGCAGATCAGCGTGCTAACAATCAGATTCCGCCAATCTTCTCCGTAGACAAGGAACGATTCTCGCTGGATCATCGTCATTTCAGGGAGGGCGCCCAATCACCTAATTCAAAGGGAGATTGCTACGTGACCGAACGGGAAATGTCTTGCGATAACGGTTTTAAGGCTCAGCTGGCCGGCTTCAGCCTGACGACCGCCGAAATCCTCTATCGTCTTCCGGACCATCCGTCACTTCTTCAGAGTTATATTTGGCAGGAATACGATTCCGCGCCGCGTTTTCCGAAGCTCAAATCCTTCCTCGATTTCTGGACTGCAAAGCTTGAGGGAAAGCTTTATCGCGTCACGGTGGCCCATTCGAAATTGATCCGTCCGCGCGAACTCAGGCTGATCGGCTCGGAGTTGAAGGTTCATTAGTTAGTATTTTAAGACGCGCGCCTTTTCGCAAGGGCTGGCGGCAGGCGGGCATACGGGAGATTATTTTTCAGTCTTCACGGGAATATCCACGGCAACGGCCAATCCCGCAGGCTGTTGCACGATCTCAAGCGTCGATCCGAGTTGCGCCGCGAGCATCCCCATTAGGCGATTGCCAATGCCGCCGTTCGAAACGTTGCCGCCACCGATGCCGTCATCGGATATGACGAGTTTATACGTTTGGCCCTCGCGCCGAAAAGTGACGCTTATATTGCCTTGCCTCTGATCCGGAAACGCATGTTTGGCGGCATTGGTGACGGACTCGTTGATGATCAGTCCCAGCGGAACGGCCTTCTCCAGGCTGATCGAATGACTCTCAATGTCGCAATCGATCGCAATGGGCCGCATGGCCAGCCGGGACAGCCGAAGGTCGGCGCATAACTCCGAGATGTATGACCTCGTGTCGACGACGACGCGATCATATCGCAGTTCCAACCGCCGGTGCACGCGAGCGATCGTTTGCACGCGCTCCGCTGCCGACATGAGAGCCTCGCGCGCCTCCTCATTCGCAGATCGCGCTTGCAGGTTCAGCAACGTCACCACGTTCGCAAAATCATTGCGAGTCCTGTGGGAGAGTTCGTCGAGAAGCAGATCG
Source organism: Pseudomonadota bacterium (assembly GCA_018242215.1). Classification (GTDB taxonomy): domain Bacteria; phylum Pseudomonadota; class Alphaproteobacteria; order Rhizobiales; family Hyphomicrobiaceae; genus Hyphomicrobium_B. Next base: position 556,660 of record JAFECG010000019.1, on the reverse strand, counting down.
CGATCCCTCAGCGTCGTATTTGCCTTTTCCCGTTCGACGGCAAGGGAAACAAGGCCGACGTGCAACGCCTCGACAACGAAGGAAATGGTGAAGCCGATAACGAGAAACAGAACGAAGGCACCTTGGTCCTCCCCATGCAGCAGGTTGAGCGATTGCCGCGGATCGAGGAAAAAGTAGGCACATGCGATCGCGCTGAGAACGGTCGCAAAAAAACCGTTCCCTCGATCCAAGAACGTGCCGCAAAGGAACACGACGGGAATAAAGGCCAGAAACGGATAGCGGCTGCTTCCGTTGTCTCCCCATGCGTACTGCAGCAAAACTGTGAGAGCTACCAGGAGCACCGTTATCGCGTAGCGTACGGCGACGGGGATGGAGCGGGTAGCAAGTGCGGCCTGATGTATCGCGGCGATCGATTTATCCATGATGGCCCAAACGCATTGGAACGCGAAATTGTTCAGAAGGGTCGTTTTGCCTTTGCGGCGGACCATTGATCTGAAAGAACTTTTCTGGCCCCGCAAACAAATTGTTCATCGGAATCTGGCCCCACGACTCACGCCGAAAACACGAAACGGTCATGCCGTTCCTATTCGCGTGAGGCGCTCCTTCGGATCCGAGTGAGACGGATCGCATCATGTGCGCTTGCGAACGGCACCAAGACTTTGACGCCTGCCGCTATGGGCATTAAGTCGGTCGGGCCATAGCCACGCGACGACGGAGGGGAAATGAAGCGCTGGTCTCTACTCGTTCTTGTTGGCATGACTGCGCCAGCCGCCGCCGCTTCGATGGACCAGACGCTGATGAGGCTTGATCCTGAGGAGCGTGCGCATCAGGTCTGCATCCTCCGCGGGATCGACACCCTCAACCGCTCGAAGAAGCTGAAGAAGGTCGACCGCCTCAAAACGAGCATTCTCTCCCGCGCAACGTTCGACGGAGAGACGGTGATCGCCAAGGGCGGCGCCGTTCGGGCCAACCATCGCTGGTACAGATTGAAATTCACCTGCGGCGTCGGCAAGGACCAGATGACAGCCACGTCCTTCGATTACGAGCTTGGACCGGAAATTCCCAAAAGCCAGTATGAAGACCTGGGCCTCTGGGAATAAGTCCAAGCAAGATAGACCGCAGCGATGGCGATCACAATCTATCATAATCCGAGCTGCGGAACATCCCGCAACACGCTTGCGATGATCCGCCAATCCGGCGAGGAACCGCGCATCGTCGAGTATCTGAAGACGCCGCCGACGCGGGCCGAATTAAAGACGCTCATCCGTGCAATGGAGATCGCGCCGCGGGATCTCCTGCGCCGCAAGGGCACGCCCTTTGCCGAGCTGGACCTCGACAACCCCAAATGGACGGACGACGATCTTGTCACGTTCATGCTCGAGCATCCCGTCCTTATCAACCGGCCGATCGTCGTGACGCCGCTTGGAACCCGTCTCTGCCGTCCGTCCGAAACGGTCCTCGAGATCTTGCCGAATGCAGGCCCCGACCCCTTCACAAAAGAAGACGGCGAAGTCGTACCGGGTCGAAAAAGTCGTTAGCCAAACCCGGCGCCTCTTTTCCCATGCACCTGTGGATCGTTCGCATTTTTTTGGGAATTGCACCCTGTTGCATCGGCAAAGCCTGTATGATTTCCGTATGCTGACATTCGAGATCGATCATTGCGAAGGGCCCCCACGTGACCGGCGCGATCAGCAAGACTGTGCAGCGAGCAAAGGACGTCCGCAGGCGCATCAAATCGAAACTGCGCGCGCTTCGTGCAAAGCTCAAGCGCAAGATGACGTCGGCAACTGTAATTGCCGTCACGGGCAGCAGCGGAAAGACGACAACGACCGCGCTGCTCACTCACATTCTTTCCGGCGACGGCCCGGTCTTGTCGCAAATAGCCACCAACATGTACGGTGACGCGCTAAAGACACTCAATGCCCTGCGGCGCGACCATCGCTACGTGGCGATCGAGCAAGGCACCGAACGTCCTGGCGATTTGCCGAAATCGGCGGCCCTCATCAGCCCAGACGTTGCCGTCGTCACGCTCGTGGCCATCGAGCACTACACGGCCTTCCGCAACATCGACGCCGTCGCGACAGAGAAGTCGTCGTTTGTCGCCAGGCTTCCGCATACCGGCGTGGCCATTTTGAATTTCGACGATCCCCACGTCCGCGCGATGTCGGAATTGACGGCCGCCCGCGCGGTGACCTTCGGAACGAGCGGCGGCGATTACCGCGTCGAGAACATTTCGATTTGCCAGAACGGCGTCCTCTCGTTCACGCTGAGGCACGGCGATCTCACCGTGCCCCTCAACACGCAGCTTCTCGGCAAATACAATTGGCTGTCGGTCGCAGCCGCCGCGACCTGCGCGCTCGAGCTCGGCATTCCACCCGCAATGGTGAAAGATCGCATCGCCTCGTTCACACCGGTTCGCGGCCGTATGAGTCTGCATACCCTCGCCGACGGAACGAGAATGATTCTCGATACCGCGAAGGCGCCCTATCACAGCCTCCATCTTCCGCTCGAAACACTGAATGCGATGGCCGCCCCGAAAAAGCGGTTCGTCATGGGACAGATCAGCGACTACTCCGGCAACGCGACGAAAAAATATAAGGACACCTATGCCGCCGCGTCGAAGGTCGCCGACGAGGTCTGCTTTGTCGGCCCTTGGGGCCATAAGGCACGCGCCCCGGCCGCCGACGTCGAAAGCGGAAAATTCCGAAGCTTTTCGAGCCTCAGGGACCTGTCGATCCACCTCAAGGAAACGGCGGTCGAAGGCGAAGTCGTTGTCGTCAAGTCCGCGCGCAATCTGCACCTCGATCGCCTTCTGCTCGACAGGATTGACGAGGTTCACTGTTGGGCGGTGGAGTGCGGCGTAAAACTCTCCTGCGCCGATTGCGGACTTTATCGGCGCGCCTATCACGAACATAATGGCCGCAATCCCGACCGGCGCCGCATCGCAGCGCCGCGATCCGTTCCCGTCGAATAGCCGCGCGCGATCGATCCGCCCTGGCAGAAGTCGCGTGATCGCGCTGGCGTTCCCGGCGCTGATGCTGATCAACGCCGTCTTCTTTCACATCGCGCCGTTTTTCAAAATGCGCGGACGCTTCTCGCCGGGATTGATCACGGCCGTGATCCTGTTCCTGCCGATGGGGATGGCCTGCTACGTGGCGGCGAACGACGCGGGCGTGCTCGACACGACGAACCTCATCGGATGGTTCGTGCTTGCGGCACTTTTGATGGCGATGCCGATCGTGCTCCTGCACATCAAGTCGAAGACCTATTTCCGGCAGGATCATCCCTGACCCAACGGCCCACGCGATTGGCGGCCGGCTCGCGGAACGCGAGTCGCCGATCGCAAACGAAAAACTGATCGGCGGCCGGCTCAAACATCCGTGCGCCGACGGCCGGCTCTGCGGAGCAGAGTCGGAGGCGCCAACAAACAAGGGACGGGACGGCGGGGCCTCTCGCTCTTGTCATTTTCAATTTCGGATGCAGCCTTCGCCGCCCCGTGACAGTGCCAAGTCTTGTTCATGCTCCGGGCGGCGGCCGAACCGGCATTCCCGGGCACTCGCAACCTGAAAGAACGCAGGCGTTCTTTCGAGCCGTGAACCCACCATCCTCCCGTGCATCTCGCGTTGGAGCGGGAGTTGAACCGCGGCACCTCACCTGTCTTGGAGGACCTCTCGCGGCCGGCAGGAATCCCCAGGCGCGCCGATATCGCTGGCGGCCCGGCACGCTCCCATCCGCAAGCAAAACCCCATGCTCGAGTTTCGCGCCCTTGCAAGTCGCGGCGGGATGCGAGGAAGTATGCGGGAGGTTTTCAGAGCGGGGATAAGTTTTTTCTGGCTGAAACGAAAACGTGCCGCCGAGTTGCGGCATAAGAAGAATCAGGCTCAAAATCGGGGCAAGCTTGTGAGCAGATTTATGATCGCGTTTCGCGATCTATGACAGAAATGTCCAGAGTACTGCCTCTACGCTACAACTCTTTATCGCTCGCAACCTCACGCAGAGGAGTGCTCACAAGCTTCTCTTTTTGGGTTTCCAAAATGTCCACACTTCAAAAATTGAAGAATGCAAGAACTCGGTCCGATCTTGCGAAAATTCTAGGCGTTACTCCCTCAGGACTTACGTACGCATTGTTTGTAATTCCGCAGGAAGCAAAATATCATAAATTTCAAATTCCGAAGAGATCGGGTGGTCATCGTGAAATATCCGCGCCTAATTCGCATATTAAATTAGTCCAAAGGCGACTTGCGTCGAAACTCTATGAATGCACAAAAGAAATTGAAAACGCGCAGCCTAACAGGAAAAAAGTAACGCACGGATTTCAGCCGGGCCGATCTATAATAACCAACGCCGACCGACATAAAAATAGAAGATACGTCTTCAATGTGGATGTCAAAGATTTCTTCGATTCGATTAATTTTGGTCGAGTCAGAGGATTTTTTAACAAAGACCGAGAATTCCTGCTCGATAAAGAAATTTGCACCGCAATAGCCCAAATTGCCTGCTGGGAAAACTCCCTGCCTCAAGGCAGCCCGTGTTCTCCCGTCATATCGAATCTCATTGGGCATATCCTAGACGTGAAAATGCTCAAGTTGGCCAAAGAATCCAAATGTAGATATACGCGATATGCCGACGACATGACGTTTTCCACAAACGAGCGAGAATTCCCATCTTCAATTGCAATTCGCGACGCCCAAGACCCAGGTAAATGGTCAGTGTCCACGAAGCTCGAAGGCCTGATTAAGCAGGCGGGCTTTGAAATAAACCCTCAAAAAACGCGGATGCAGATCGTCGGTTCTCGACAACTCGCAACTGGCTTGGTCGTCAACAAAAAGGTGAATATAAAGGAAGAATATTGCAGACAAACGCGTGCTATGTGCAATCACCTATTTAAAAAAGACGCATATTTTCTCCAGAACACGAAAGAGGGTGAAGCGCCCAAGCTAATTAAGAATCTCGATATTTTGGAAGGCAAATTATGTCATATCCATGCAGTAAAAACGCGCGTTGATCTCACGGATCAGCAGAAGAAATCGAGAAAGTTCGACCCACCTCCCGGAACGTTACGTCTGTATAAGAAATTTCTCTTTTATAAGAATTTTTTCGCGCAGGAGAGGCCATTAATTATTACGGAGGGTGCCTCCGATATAATTTATCTTCGTACAGCTATTCGGCATTCCAAGAAGAAATTTCCGTTGCTATTCGACAAAACGCTACAGATACGATTTCTGAAAAACTCAAAAACTGTTAAAGAGGTTTTGGGACTCGGCGACGGATGTGGAGGAATCGGAAAACTAGTCGCGACATATGCAAAGGAGATTTCCGCATTTGGCCGCCCCTCTGCTTTTCCTATCATAATATTGATCGACAACGATGATGGAAGCAAAAAGTCTATATTCAAGGTTGCGAAAGACGCTGCGAAAGCCACGCTTAAGAAGGACATCGAAATATCGATAGAATCGAATGATTGCTGGCACCATCTTGGCGATAATCTTTATCTGGTAAAAGTTCCTCACGGCGGAAGCAAAAGTCCAAAGAGTATTGAGGAATTATTTCCGGAGAAGTGGCTTAAATTTTCGGTCGATGGAAAAATATTCGATCCATCCAAAAAGCACGGGGACCACACTTCGCTTGGGAAAGTTGCGTTCGCAAAGAAAGTGGTTGAAACGCACGCTGGCGAGATCGATTTTGGAGGATTTGATAGCTTATTCTCTCTAATTGAGGGGGCGATCGCCGATTACAGGAAAAACTAATATAAGCGACTCTCTGAAGTCGCAGGGAAGGGCCAAACGTTTCATAGTCGAGATCACCCCACCACGTCCCGCCACTCCACACCCCAACCTCATCGCCCGCACCATCACCACCGCCCACCGGAACCCCGCGTTGGCCGCGCGCGTTGGCATTTTACCCAACAGCGGAGCTGAAGCCGTGACATCCGAAGACCCGCAAAAACATGTGTTGGAGCTCATCAAGAGCTTCGATACCGGAATTCTGATTACGCGGCCCGAAGGCCAATTGCACGGCCGCCCGATGGCGTTGGCGTCCGTCCAAGACAGCGGCGATCTCTATTTCCCCACGAGCCTGGATTCGCCCAAGGCTCGTGAGATCGAAGCCGATCCGCCGTCATGGCGACGTTTCAGAGCGGACACAAATTCGTCAGTTTCAATGGGCGCGCACAGCTCGTTCGCGATCGGGCGCTGATCGACAAGCTCTGGTCGGAAGCGTGGCGCGTGTGGTTCCCTGATGGCAAAGATGATCCCAATCTGGGGCTCATTCGCGTCGATCCGACCGACGCGGAGTTCTGGGATACGAGCGGGACACAAGCCGTAAAATATGCCTTTCGGGCCGCAGCGGCGTACGTTAAGGGCGAGCGGCCCGAGATCGACCGCAATCAGAATGCGAAGGTTCGTTTGTAAACGCCGCGGCGTCGACGAAAGCGTCGCGAATGGAGAGTGGCGCTCTTATTCCAACCCCCACCACACGCCGCCGCTCCACACGCCCACATCATCGCCCGCGCCGTCGCCACCCGCCTCCGCCAACTCCACCAACTCCGCATAAACCGCCCGCGTCGCCAGCGCCTCCAAGCGCCCGCGCACCAACACATACGGCTTCAACCCGCCGTCAGGCCCACTCACCTCGAACCGCAACGGATGCTCGGGGCCGGCCGTCACCACGTCATCGACATTCGTGCGGAACGTCAGCGCCTGCTCGCGTCCCTCACCGGACACCGCCATCTCGACCGCGAGGAACGGCGCGTCCTCGACGGCCACATCCACCTTCTCGGCAGGCGTGACCAGATACGTTCGTCCGTCGTCGTCCTTTCTCAAAATCGACGCGAAGAGCTTGACGAGCGCCATGCGCCCGATCGGACTGCCCTGATACGTCCACGTCCCGTCGCGGCGGATCGCCATGCCGATGTCGCCGCAGTAGGGCGGATCCCACTTTTCCACTGGTCTCGCACCGTGGGCGCCGCCCTCCGACGCCGCACGCAAAAGCGCCTCCAAACCCGAGGGCCGTGCGTCAGAATTTCCATTCGGAGAAGCAACTTGCGGTTTTTCAGTCGGCATTTGCGCCCGCTTGCAAAAGGTGCCTTCAGATGCACCACATCCTAACGTAACATTCACTTGACCCTATGAGGGCCGGGCAGGATCGTCTAGGCTTATCCCAGCGCCGGGAATGCAGCCGCTCGGCCTTTGTTTTGCAAGGCGAATTTCGCCACTGGGACAGGCAATACGCAGCTGCACGAGGCCCCCTTTATGAGCACTGTCGTTGATACCCAGACCGATATCGTGCCGCGGCTCGAAGCCGCTGCCGAACGCGTACAGCGCGCCCACAAGGCGGCCGCGAGCGTCATATTCGGTCAGGATCTGGTGATCGAGCGCACGTTGATCACCATTCTGTCCGGCGGACACGGCTTGCTCATCGGCGTGCCGGGCCTCGCGAAGACGCTGCTGGTCGAGACGCTCGGCAAGGTGCTGGGGCTCGATGCCAAGCGCATTCAGTTCACGCCCGACTTGATGCCGTCCGACATCATCGGGTCCGAAGTTCTCGAAGACGAACCGGGCCGCGGCCGCTCGTTCCGCTTCATCAAGGGTCCGATCTTCACGCAGCTTCTGATGGCGGACGAAATCAACCGCGCCTCGCCCAAGACGCAGTCCGCGCTGCTGCAGGCGATGCAGGAGCATCACGTGACCGTCGCCGGTCAGCGCCACGATACGCCCGCGCCGTTCCACGTTCTCGCGACGCAGAACCCGCTGGAGCAGGAAGGCACCTATCCGCTGCCCGAAGCCCAGCTCGACCGCTTCCTGCTGCAGATCGACGTCTCCTATCCCGATCTCATCGCTGAGCGCCGCATGCTCTACGCGACGACCGGAACCGAGACGCCGAAGCTCGATACCGTCATCACGGCGTCCGAATTGATGTCGACGCAGCGGCTCGTTCGCCAGATCCCGGTGCCCGACAAGGTTGTCGAGGCCATCCTGAAGCTCGTGCGGTCCGCGCGTCCCGGCACCGGCGCGAACGAGGGAACCGACAAGTTCGTCGCCTGGGGTCCGGGCCCACGCGCCAGCCAGGCCTTGATGCTCGCCGTCCGGGCGAAGGCTTTGATCGACGGCCGCCTTGCACCGTCCGTCGACGACGTGATCGCGCTTGCCGAGCCGATCCTGAAACACCGCATGGCGTTGACATTCGCCGCCCGCGCCGAAGGCGAAGACCTGAACCATATCATCGCGCGTCTCGCGGCGGCCGTGGAGTAGGTGCGGGATGGCGAGCCCACTTGGGCGGAGAAACAGCGGAAGCGAAGGCCCGAACGCCGAGAGCCGGCGCGTTCTCGCGCTTGAGCGCGAAGCCGTCACCCTCGTCGACCGGATGCCGGAATTGCTGATGGAAGCGGCGCGCATCGCCTCGACCGTCGCGCAGGGCATTCACGGACGCCGCCGCGCCGGCCCCGGCGAAACATTCTGGCAATTCCGCCAATATCAGTCCGGCGAGAACGCGAGCCTCGTCGATTGGCGCCGATCCGCGAGTTCCGATCATCTCTTCGTGCGCGAGCGCGAATGGGAAGCCGCGCACACGCTCTACCTCTGGCCCGACATCTCGCCGTCGATGGACTTCAAAAGCCATTTGGCGCCCGTCACGAAGCGAGACCGCGCGCTTGTGCTGGCGCTTGCGTCCGCCGAGCTGCTCGTGCGCGGCGGCGAACGCGTCGCGCTGCTCGCGCAGATGTTGCCGACCGCCAGCCGCAACGCCGTCACGCGCATCGCCGAAACGATCGTCGCCAACGCCAATTCCGAGCACACGCAGAAAAGTCTGCCGCCAAATGCCGGATTGAACCGCTTCTCCGGTCTGATCCTGTTCAGCGATTTCCTCGCGCCGGTGCATGCCATCCGCGAACGCCTCGAAGGCTATGCCGGTGTCGGCGTCGGCGGTCACCTCGTGCAGATCATCGACCCCGCGGAAGAAACGCTGCCCTATCACGGCCGCACCGAATTTCTGACTCCATCGGGCAGCCAGCGGTGGGTCGCAGATCGCGTTGAATCGCTGCGTCCGAAATACCAGGCGCGCTTCGCCGCCCATCGCGCCGAGCTGGCCGAGATGGCGAAACGCTTCGGCTGGTCTCTGTTGACCCACCACACCGATCGTCCCGCGTCCGAGCCGCTGCTATCGCTGCTGATGCGCCTCAACGGCTCGGCACAAGGCTATCGCTGGATCGCGTCGAGTTCCGACTCCGTCACGACCGACGGCAAGGAGCGCACGCGATGAGCTTCGGTCCGTTGGCGTTCCTCAATCCCTGGCTTCTCGCCGGCCTGCTGACGCTGCCGCTGATCTATTGGCTGCTGCGCGCCGTTCCACCGCGCCCGACGCAGATCGAATTCCCCCCGACGCGCATTCTCGTTGGCATCGAAAGTGACGAGAAGACCGCCGAGAAGACGCCGTGGTGGTTGACGCTTCTGCGCCTCATCGCTGCAACGCTCGTCATTCTCGCGCTCGCGGATCCGATCCTCAATGCCTCGAAGAACCACGGCCTTGCCGGCACCGGTCCCGTCGTCATCTTTGTCGACAACGGCTGGGCAGCCGCCTCCCGCTGGGCCGAACGCTCTAACATGATCGGGCGCATCATCAGCGAAGCTGAAGGCGGGGGACGTCCCGTCGTCATCGTGCCGACAGCGGCCCCGAGCAAGCTGCCGACCGTGAAGATCGAGCCTCCCGGCGAAGCGCGCTCCACCGCGGCGGCCCTTACACCGCAACCCTTCGAGCCGGACCGCGAAGCGGCCTTCACGGCGCTTCAAAACGGCTTGTCGGAAGCCGGCGTGAAAAATCCCTCGGTCGCCTGGATCCATGACGGCATCGACCACAAAGGCAAGGCTGCCGATGTTGCGAGAAAGCTGCAAAATCTCGCCGGCAGCGGGACGCTGTCGGTGATCGACGAAACGCGCGGCCATGAAGCATTGGGTCTCGTCGCGGATCTCGCCGAACGCGGCAAGCTCGAAGCGACGGTGCTGTCGACCGGGGGACCGGCGCGCGAGGGCATGGTCAATGCTTATTCGGGACGCGGCGAGCGTCTCGGCGAAGCGCACTTCAAGCTGGCACCCGGCGCAACGTCGACAAAAGCGGTCTTCGAGATGCCGCTCGAATTGCGCAATCAGGTCGCCCGCATAGAAATAGCAGGCGAACGTTCGGCAGGCGCCGTCAGCCTCGTCGATGCGATGACGCAATGGCATCGCGTCGGACTGCTGTCGGGTGAAAGTCGCGAGGAGGCGCAACCGCTCCTGGCGCCGCTCTACTATATTGAAAAAGCGCTGAAGCCCTACGCCGACGTCGTCGCCGCGAAAAATTCCAACGTCGTCGAAGGCCTCGATTCCGTCCTGAGGCAGAACATCTCCGTGCTGATGCTCGCAGACATCGGCACGCTCAGCGGCGAAGCCGCGAGAAAGGTCGATGAATTCGTCAAGCACGGCGGTCTGCTCGTCCGCTTTGCCGGACCGCGTCTCGAAAAGGCCGGCGATGACCTCTTGCCTGTCGTCCTGCGGCGCGGTGGCCGTTCCCTCGGCGGGGCCCTTTCCTGGTCGTCGCCGCAGGCGCTCGCGCCCTTCGATGAAAGCAGTCCCTTCGCCGGGCTGACCGTGCCGAAGGATGTCACCGTCACACGTCAGGTGCTCGCGGACCCCGCGGAGCTTACCCCCGACGTTGAGATCTGGGCGCGCCTTCAGGACGGCACGCCGCTGGTTACCGCCGCGAAACACGGGAATGGCCGCCTCGTTCTCTTTCACGTGACCGCAAATTCGGACTGGTCGAACCTTCCGATGTCGGGACTCTTCGTCGAGATGCTGCGCCGCCTTTCGACCATGGGTGCGGTCGGTGCCGCCGCTTCGGTCGAAGGACAGTCCGCGGCGAACGCCGCCGATACTTCCGCAAAAGCCAACACGTCCGGATCAAGCGTGCTCGCGCCTCTCAAGACACTCGACGGCATCGGCACGCTCGTCTCGCCGCCGCCGACTGCCGAACCGTTGAAGACGTCGGAAATCGAAACCACACGGCCGAGCTTCGAGCACCCGCCAGGCTATTACGGACAGGCGGCGAGTCCGCGCGCGCTCAACGTACTGACGCCGAAAAGCGTACTTGTCCCCTTCCCGGGGATGCCATCCGGCGTCACACGGTTGAGCTATGAGAACGCCGCAAGCACATCGCTGAAGCCCGCAATGCTGGCGCTGGCGCTCGGTCTTCTCTTCCTCGACATCATCGCTGTCATGATCCTGCAGGCGGGCGGCATTCGTGGCCTCTTCACACGTCGGCCGGGATCGCGGACGCGGACAGCAAGCGCTGCGGTGATCATCCTTGGCGTTCTCGCATTGGCGGCCGGCGTAAAGGACGCGAAGGCTCAGGACCTCTCGCCCGACTTCCGCGACGCCATTCCCCAGCTCGACAATTTCGCACCGATAAATCCGGATCAATCAGGCCCGACCATTGTCCGTCCCCCAGCGTCACCCGCGGACAACGCTGCGATCGACGCGACGAGTAAAGTGACACTCGCATACGTCCTGAGCGGCGATCGCGAGACCGATGAGACGAGCCGCGCCGGACTGCGCGGTCTCGGCCGCGTCCTGCAGACACGCACTGCGGTCGAACCCGGCGAACCGGCGGCCGTCGATATCTCGAAAGACGAGATCGCCTTCTATCCGGTGCTTTATTGGCCCGTGCTGAAATCCGCCGAGGCACTTCCCGACGCGACGATCGCCAAGATCGACGCCTATATGAAGGAAGGCGGCCTCATCATTTTCGATACGCGCGATTACGGCCAAGGCGGCGCCGATCTTCTTCCGCTTGCCGGAAGCGGCGGCACGGCCCTGCAGCGGCTTTTGAGCAAGCTCGACGTCCCCCCGCTCGAGCCGGTCCCGGAAAATCACGTGGTGACGAAATCGTTTTACCTGCTCCGCTCGTTCCCCGGCCGCTGGGATGGCGGCCAGCTCTGGGTTGAGGCGACACCGAAGGACGAAAACGACGCGCACAAGGCGCGCGTTTCGGACGGCGTGACGTCGATCATGATCACGTCGAACGATCTGGCGGCTGCCTGGGCGCTCGATGATCGCGGCCACCCTCTCTATCCCGTGGTACCGGGCGGCGAGATGCAGCGCGAGATGGCGTTCCGCGGCGGCATCAACATCGTCATGCACGCGTTGACCGGCAATTACAAAGCCGATCAGGTTCACGTCCCCGCCCTGCTTGAAAGGCTGGGTCAGTAGAGGTCTAGATTTTGAACTGGTCGATTACATTCGCGCCCCTCCTTCCGCTGCCAGTCCTGATCGGATTGACGGTGCTGGCGGCCGTGCTTGTCCTCGTGCTGCTTGCCCGTCGCTCGCGCGGCGGACTTCTGCGTGCTGCGGCGCTTGCCGCTCTGATCGCTGCGCTCTTCAATCCGATCCTGAAGCAGGAACAGCGCGAGAGCCTCGCCAATGTCGCGATCGTCGTCCTCGACGAAAGCCCGAGCCAGAAGCTCGCCGACCGCACGAAGCAGATGGAGGCGATCCGCACCGACCTCGAAGCGAAGTTCGCGAAAATTCCGAACCTCGACATCAAGTGGGTGACGGGCGGCGTTCCATCTGAATCGGCAGCGCCGGGAACGAACCTCTTCACGGATCTCAACTCGGCATTGAACGACACCGCGCCCGACCGGATCGCCGGTGTCATCTTCGTGACCGACGGACAAGTCCACGACGTTCCGAAATCCGCCGCGGCGCTCGGCTTCGAAGCGCCGGTTCATACGCTCCTGACGGGCAAGCCCGGAGAATTCGACCGCCGCATCGAGGTAATCGAAGCTCCGCGCTACGGCCTCGTCGGCCAGTCGCGCGAGATCGAGCTGGCAGTTCGCGAAACGGGCAGCGCGCCGTCCGCGAATTCCGGTGCCGCGACGCTCAAGGTTCGCCGTGAAGGCCAACCCGACGAGACGATCCGAACCGAGGTCAATCGCAACGTCAAGATCGACATGCCGATCCCGCATACCGGGACGAACATCGTCGAAATCGAACTGCAGCCGGTCGCCGGCGAGCTGACGACCGCCAACAATCGCGCCGTCGTCGCGGCCGAAGGCGTACGTGAAAATCTGCGCGTGCTTCTGGTTTCCGGCGAACCGCATCCGGGCGAGCGTACCTGGCGCAACCTTTTGAAGTCCGACGCCGCCGTCGATCTCGTGCATTTCACGATTTTGCGCCCGCCCGAAAAGCAGGACGGCACGCCGATCAATCAGCTCTCGCTGATCGCATTCCCGACGCGCGAACTGTTCTCCGAAAAGATCAACGAGTTCGACCTGATCATCTTCGACAGGTACGAGCATCGCGGAATTTTGCAGCTTCTCTACTACGACAACATCGCCCGCTACGTGAACGAGCACGGTGGCGCGCTGCTGGTCTCGGCCGGCGATGACTATGCGAGCCCCTACAGCATTTATAATACGCCGCTTGCACCGGTGCTTCCCGCTGCGCCGACCGGCCGTGTTCTTGAGATGCCGTTCAAGGCGAAGGTAACGCCTGAGGGCCAGAAGCATCCTGTAACGCGCAATCTTCCCGGTTGGAACGGCGCCCAGGTCGCCGATAATTCGCCTCAGCCATCATGGGGCAAATGGTTCCGGCAGGCGGAGGTGACACCTCTACGCGGCCGCGTCGTCATGAGCGGCGCCGAGGACAAGCCGCTGCTTATTCTCGATCGCAAAGGCAAAGGTCGCGTTGCGCTCCTGACGTCGGATCAGGCCTGGCTCTGGGCACGCGGCTACGACGGCGGCGGCCCGCATACCGATCTGCTGCGCCGCTTGTCCCATTGGCTCATGAAGGAGCCGGACCTCGAGGAAGAACGTCTCATCGCCACCGCCAAGGGCATGAAGCTGACGATCGAGCGCCGCTCTATGGAAGACAAGGTCGGCACCGTGAAGGTCATGGGTCCGGGCGGCGATACGTCGACCGTCACCCTCGGTTCCGTGCCGGTAGAGCCTGGTGTCTGGCGCTCGGCGATCGATGTGAAGCTGCCGGGCCTCTACAAAGTCGAGACCGATGGCCCGAATGGGCCGCTCACGGCGGTCGCAAATGCCGGAGTCGAAGATCCGCGCGAAATGAGCGAAGTGACCGCAACCGACCAGAAGATGAAGCCGATCGCCGATGCCACGGGGGGCGGCGTGTTCTGGACCAAGCCAACTGGCCTCCTCGCGTCCGCAACCAATATCGAAGTGCCGCGTATTTCAATGATGTCAGCGGCCAAAGTGATGGCGGGCTCGGATTGGCTCGGTCTCAAGGACCGACAGGCATTTCTGACGCGCGGCGTCAAACTGACACCGATGTTCACGGGCTTTGCGGCGCTCTCGGCTCTTCTGGCGCTCATCGCTCTGGCCTGGTGGCGCGAGGGCCGATAATGAGAGGGCACGACACGTTATGGCAAGGGCTGCGCAGAACCGCCCCATCGGCGTCATAGGGAATGACGAATTCGGACCGGCGATCGCCGAACGCATTGCGGCTTGCCGAGTACCCGTGCTGTACGCGGCCCTTCCCGGATCGCCTCCTGCGATCTACGGAGAACATCTGCAGCCGGTAACGTCCGCCGCAAACGACATGTCTCAATGCCCCGTCACGCTCGTGGCCGTCGAAGACACCGACGCGTTTCGCGCGCTGCTGACAAGCCAGAAAGCCACGGCATTCGATTTCGCGCCGCTATCGGGATCGGTCCTCGTCGATCTCGGTGCCCGCACGCCGCGCGAACTCGACGCAATCCTCGGACTTCTTGAGCCGCGCGGGGTTTCGCTGACGGATGCCGCGTTGATCGGAGGACCCGAGGCCGCCGCCGAGGGCCGCTCGAAGGTGCTTCTCGGCGGCGCAGAGGCAGCTGTCGTTATCGCCGAAAGCGTTGTTTCGCTTCTCGGTCAGGTCGAGCGCACCGGCCCCCTCGGCAGCGCACACGCCGCCGCCGCGCTGATGGGCTACGTCGAAGCGGCCCATGCCGTCGCCCGAGAAGAAGCGATGGCGCTCGGCGCCGCTTGCGGACTGACGCCCGAAATGGTCACGCGTGTCCTGACCGAAAGAGCCGGTCCGCACGGGTTGAACGTCGTGCAGCTGGCACGGCGCGCGGATCTCGCCCGCCGGATTGCCCGAGACAGGAACGGCACCGCGGATGTCATCGATCTCGCGGCGGCAAAACAGGAACGCTCCAAACGCGAAAACCGTTGATGACCTGCCGCCGCTGGCCACGACCCAATCGAGCCCGCGCCGCGACTCGCGTAAGCATCGAACGCCTTTTCCACAGGATCAGGGGCTGTCGATGTCGGCGCTGTTTCGAATTGTCTATGCCACACATGCCAATGGCACGCATCATAAGCTCGCGCTCGACGCGCTAGAAGCGATGACGCGCCCTGACAGCGCCGACTGGACGCGCGTCTTTTTGAAATACGTTGAGGGTTACCTCCAAGGCTCCAAAGCGCCCGACATCACCTTCAAGGATTTCAAGAACCACGTCCTCCACGTCTCGGAGAACTATTGGGGCGGCGCACCGGAGAAGGCGCAGGAATGGTATGACCGCACCGTCTTCGAGCTCAAATCCCAGAACTGGCCGGAAGCCGTCTTCGCCGCCGGTGTCCTGAGCCACTATTTCACGGATCCGGTCATGCCGTTTCATACCGGCCAGACGGAAGCCGAGAACGCCATACACCGCGCCACCGAATGGAGCATCAGCCGTTCCTACAATGCGCTGCGTGCCCTCGGCGAAAAACGCTTCGGCAAGCTCAGCGTCACGGCGCCGTCGGGCCCGAAATGGCTTTCGGAATTCGTCTGCGACGGCGCCGAATTCTCGCATCGCTATTACGAAAAGCTGATCGCGCATTACGACATCCACAAAGGCGCGAGCCGTCCCGAGGAAGGGCTCGACGACATCGCGAAGGGCATCGTTGCGGAGCTGCTGATCTATGCGTCGAAAAGCTTCGGCAAAGTCCTCGACAGGGCGGTCGCGGA
This sequence comes from Pseudomonadota bacterium, assembly GCA_018242215.1. Classification (GTDB taxonomy): domain Bacteria; phylum Pseudomonadota; class Alphaproteobacteria; order Rhizobiales; family Hyphomicrobiaceae; genus Hyphomicrobium_B. Next base: position 540,689 of record JAFECG010000019.1, on the reverse strand, counting down.
AGCAGGCGTCTCGGCTCCAGAGGTTACGCTCACCGCTGAAACGTTCCTCGCGATGACGCGGATCCCGCGCAAGTTCATCGAGAAGCGCCTGACGAACGACGAAGACCGCAAGCTCGTCGCCGCGATCTATGATGAATTGAAAACCACCGGCCGCGTCGAGCATTCGCTGTCGGAAGACGACAAGACCATCCGCGATCTTCACGCCGCCGAAGTCCTTGCACCCAAGCTTGCCGAGCGGGAAGCCGCACGCGCCGCGCGCATCGACGGCGTCGACAATACGCCGCTTGAACTTGCCGTCGCCAAATCGGCAGTCGCACGAACCGCTATCTCCGAACCGCCGCCCGCGATCCCACCCTCCAAGACGCCGCCGCCGATGCCTCGCCCCGCGCCGAGCATCGCGGCCCGCATGGAACCGATCCATATTTCGAAGCCTCATCCCATTGCGCCCAGTCAGAGGACCGAAGGCCGATCCGAGGCCCGCGTCTATCTCTCCGAGAGCGACGACCTGGAGGCCGCGCCATCGATCGGACCGAAGACTGCCGACCGCTTCTCCGAGATCGGCATTCATACGGTCGCCGATTTCCTCAATCACGATCCAGAACAGCTCGCAGCGAAGTTGGACGACGCACATCTCGACGCCGAGACGCTGCTCGAATGGCAGGATCAGGCGAAGCTCGTGATGGCCGTTCCGGGACTGCGTGGCACGCATGCGCAATTGCTGGTCGGCGCGGGCTACAAAACGGCCCAGGCCGTCGCTGACGCCGATCCCCTGACCCTGTCCGCAAACGTCCTGAAATTCGCGACGACTTCAGCTGGCAAGCGCGTCCTGCGTGAAGGCCGCCCGCCCGACATCGAGAAAATCAAGACCTGGGTCGAATTTGCCAAGCAAGCCGCAGCGGCCTGATTATCGTCATCCTCGAACGGCTGAGCCTTAGCGATGGCGTTCGGGGATCCAGCGCAAGACCCCTATCGCAAAATTTGCGTCTGACGACGAGCTTTGCTCTGGATCCCCGGCCCTCGACGTGGCTCAGCCGCGCTCGGCCAAGGATGACGGGAACGCTTGCCATCCGCCGCCATCCGCGCGAAGATGTGCGCGTTTTCCGAGGGGCGCCGGTTGTCCGGCTGAGATCGCGTAATCATCGCGAGCACCCTTCGAACCTGATCCGGGTCATGCCGGCGAAGGGACGGAGCAATCGGCGGCAGATGCCGCTTTCCGCACCTTTCCGGTCAACGCAATTTCGCACGCTGAGAGCGTGCCGCCGACGAGCACTCCCTTACCAAGGAAGAGGCCGAGAGGAGCAATGTCATGAACAAGCCAACCCGCGCCGCTGATATTCAGACACCAAAAGTCACCGTCGGCCCGCTCAGCGCTTCGGCGAAAGTTTATTCCTCGCCCCGAGGCCATGACGACATCCGCGTGCCGTTCCGCGAGATTGCGCTCACCGACGTGAACGAACCGTCGTTCCGCGTTTATGACTCGTCGGGTGCCTTTACCGATCCGTCCGTGACGATCGATGTCGCCAAAGGTCTCCCTCGCATCCGCGATTCATGGGTTGCGGAACGCGGTGGGACGGAATCCTACGACGGCCGCGTCATCAAACCCGAAGACAACGGCAACGTCACAGGCGCCCACGCCGCGCGCGTGTTCCCAACCGTCCATCAGCCAAGACGCGCCATTTCTTCTTCCCTCTCCGCTTGGGGAAAGGGCCGGGGCGAGGGGGCAGTAGCTCAACCCCTCACCCAGTTCGAATACGCACGCGCGGGCATCATCACGAAGGAAATGATCTACGTCGCCCATCGCGAGAACCTCGGCCGCGAGACGGCACTCGCGCGCGCGAAAGAAGCGCTCGCCGACGGCGAAAGCTTCGGCGCCGACATACCCGAACACATCACGCCCGAGTTTGTGCGTTCCGAAATCGCCCGCGGCCGCGCGATCATTCCGGCAAACATCAACCACGGCGAGCTGGAGCCGATGATTATCGGCCGCAACTTCCTCGTGAAGATCAACGCCAACATCGGCAATTCCGCCGTCACGTCGTCGGTCGAAGAGGAAGTCGAAAAGATGGTGTGGGCGATCCGCTGGGGCGCCGACACGGTCATGGACCTCTCGACGGGCCGCAACATTCATACCACCCGCGAATGGATCATCCGCAATTCGCCTGTACCGATCGGCACGGTGCCGATCTATCAGGCGCTCGAGAAATGCGGCGGAGATCCGGTGAAACTGACGTGGGAACTCTATCGCGACACGCTGATCGAGCAGTGCGAGCAAGGCGTCGACTACTTCACGATCCACGCTGGCGTGCGCCTGCCATTCGTGCCCCTCACCGCCAACCGCGTCACGGGCATCGTTTCCCGCGGCGGATCGATCATGGCCAAGTGGTGCCTTGCGCATCACAAGGAGAGCTTCCTCTACGAACGCTTCGACGAGATCTGCGACCTGATGCGTAAGTACGACGTCTCATTCTCGCTCGGCGACGGCTTGCGTCCCGGCTCGATTGCCGACGCCAACGACCGCGCGCAATTCGCCGAACTCGAAACACTCGGCGAGTTGACGAAGATCGCCTGGGACAAAGGCTGTCAGGTGATGATCGAAGGCCCCGGCCACGTGCCGATGCACAAGATCAAAGCCAACATGGACAAGCAGTTGAAAGCTTGTGGCGAAGCCCCGTTCTATACGCTCGGACCGCTGACGACCGACATCGCGCCGGGCTACGATCACATCACGTCCGGCATCGGAGCGGCGATGATCGGTTGGTTCGGCTGCGCGATGCTTTGCTACGTTACGCCGAAGGAGCATCTGGGCCTGCCGAACCGTGACGACGTCAAGACTGGCGTCATCACCTACAAGATCGCAGCCCACGCTGCCGATCTCGCGAAAGGCCATCCGGCCGCACAACTTCGCGATGATGCGCTGTCTCGCGCCCGCTTCGAGTTCCGCTGGCAGGATCAATTCAACCTGTCGCTCGATCCCGACACGGCGATGTCGTTCCACGACGAGACGCTGCCGAAGGACGCCCACAAAGTCGCGCACTTCTGCTCGATGTGCGGCCCGAAATTCTGCTCCATGAAAATCACGCAGGATGTCCGTGACTATGCCGCGACGCTGAACGATCAGCAGGTCGGCATGTCCGAGATGAGCGCGAAGTTCAAGGAAATGGGCAGCGAGGTCTATCTGGACGCCGACGAAGTCAAAAAGCGAACATCAACGCGCGTGCCTCCGATCGCCGGTTAAGCGCCGTCAATGGCCAAACGAGCTCATGCCGCTTTGAATGCTTAGGCGGCGACCGTGGCAAACCGCTCAACGGTCGCTGCGAAATGGCCGCACCAGTCTCGCTTGCCGACGACGGGCCACGCAGCACGCGCATCGGCAGATGCTGTTTGGGGAAGAGGCGGATTGAACCGGCACAACCCGGTATCCTTTTCCTTCTGCTTTGCAGTAGCGCTCGTATGGATGTCGTAGAACTGGCAGTTCGCGCAGGCACAAGTGGTCATGAAACGACTCCTCGTTTGCTAAACTCGCCCCCGATCGGAAATATATTGGCTTTAAGGCAACGCCCTTTGATATAGCGCAACGCTGCGGATGCGAGAACGGTGCGTGACCGCCGCGCTAGCCCTCACCTGATAATCTGCCGGAAAATCGCATGCTGACGCTTTATTCCTATCCGACGCTTTTCGGCGTTGCCGATAATAACGGATACGGCCTGAAGGTCTTTGCATTTTTGAAGCTAACGGGCGTGCCATTCCGGCACGAGCACATCTTCGATGCGTCGCAAGCACCGCGTGGCCAGCTGCCCTATATCGTCGACGACGGCGAGACGATCGGCGACAGCGAAGCGATCATCGCGCACGTGAAACGCAAGTATCACCTCACAATCGATGACGGACTGACCGAATCCCAGCGCGACACCGACCTTCTCGTCACGCGCCTGCTCGACGATCTCTACTGGGTCATGTCCTATTCGCGCTGGAAGGACGAGCGCTATTGGAGAGCATTCCGCGACGCGCTTTTGCGCGAGCATCCGCAGTTGACCGAAGACGGCCTCCAGGCTGCAAAGGAATACAATGCCAAGCGCTATTATTTCCAAGGCATCGGCCGCTACGAGCCCGATCAGGCAATGGCGCGCGGATTGGCGAACCTCCGAGTGCTGTCCAATCTCATTCCCGCGACAGGCTTCGTACACGGAGCAGAGCCAACAAGCATCGATGCCGGAATTTACGGCTTCATCGCCAATATCTATTTCTATGACATCGAGACGCCGTTGAAAAAATTCGTGGACGCCAACGATAATCTCGCGCGCCACTGCCGAGCCATCCACGACATGGTCAACGCCCGGGCGGCGAACTGAACGGCCATCAGCACTTCAAAAGCCGTAGCCCAACGGCCCGTTTTATCGCATCAAGATGTCACGATGCGCAGAACGGGGGAAACGGAAATGGGCTACCGGCCGTACCAGCTTGGCGAGCTGCTCGGAATTGCTTTGCTTCTCGGCTCGACCGCCATGCAGATGTTCTATCTCGATCCCTTGAAGCGCGAGATCGAGTGGCGCCTCGCGGCATTCAGCATCCAGCAATCGGCACAGGTGCAAACCAAGGCGACGTTCGATACGCGCATCGCGTTGCTGCAGGCGTTGAATGCCTCCGGCGATAAGATCAAGGCCGCCGAAGCCGACCGCAATGCGACGCTGCAACGGTTCCAGACCGCCGACGCGAACATCTCTGATTTCATGGTCGAGAAGGAACGCATCGAGGATCAGCTTCAGTATATCGTCCTGGCCTTGTTTGCCCTTGGAACACTCCTCGCAGGATTCGGCCGCGCAATGGAGATGCGCACACATCGCGATTAGACCCGATGCGTGCGTTGTCCGACTCTCGCCAAATCGAAGCGGTAAACTTTTGCAGAGGCAACGAGGATGGATCACATGCGAAGACTGATGATCGTGCTTGCGTTGCTGTGCGCAAGGCCGGCCCTGGCCGCCGCCGACGATGCGCCGACGACCGAAAGCAGCACGCCCGCCGCGCCATCGGTCATCTCGCCGATCTTTAGCCAGCTCGTGATGTTCACGCTTCCTGCTGGTTTCAAGACTGTGTTCGAACAGCCGTCCGCCGACCGTTATATCCGCGAAGCGGTCCCGAATGGCGAAACGGTCGATCGGTGGTCGCAGATGATCACGGTCACCGGCGCGAAAGGGCTCGCGACAACGCCGCAAATGTCGGCGCAATATTTCGCCGCCCGGATCGCCGCCGGATTTCAGAAGGCGTGCCCGGCGACATTCTCGGTGAAACCATTGGGTCCGACGAGCGTCAGCGGCCAGGACGCCTTCGTCGCGGTGGCGAGTTGCGGCAAAGTCGATGCGAGCCCGGATAAACATAGCGAAACGACGTTGATCGTCGCGATCAAGGGAGCCGCCGACGTCTACACGGTCCAATGGGCGGAGCGCGCGCCGTCGAATGCCGAGAACCTGACGATCGACGAGAATAAGTGGAAAGGCCGGCTGACGAAGCTCACGCCGATCCGCGTTTGCGCAATCAAGCCCGGTGAGAAACCGCCGTATCCGAGTTGCGCCGGCAAATGACGCGGCCGCGAGTCACGCGGAGCGTCGCGCAGCTAAACAAAGCGTCACGAAACAAAGCCTTTCCAAAGCCCGCGAACAATGCAAGCTTACAGCCATCTTTCAACAATCGAGAGGAGGTGATCCGATGTCGAGTGGGATCTTGAGGCGGACGATGTCGTGGTCGCTCAGGTTTGCATCCGGAACTCTCCTGGAGTGCGTCTGAGACCGAGGCGGCTGCAAGTGCACTCCGCTTTCAGAACGATGATCTCACGGGGCCGCTTTTCGGAGCGGCCCTTTTCTTTTGTGCAAAAAGAGCAATAGGCACAGGCGTTTTTGTTGTATCCGAGACGCAACACGCCATCGAATTCGAACGAAAACGAATCGTTTTCTGTGGAATGGCCACAAGACCTCACATAGCTTCCCGCTCGTGGGCAGTCGATCGGGGGGTCGGCTGAGGGGTTAAGCAGCCCACGTGATGCCGGAAACGCTGCGTCGCTGATCATCAGCATCGGCCGTGGCGATCGCCCAAGGAAAAGCCGTTGCGCTGTCATGCGCTCGGGCAGAACACTTGGATTGCGGCGGGCCCGGGGGGGCCTTACAGGGCGTCCAAAAAGAAATGGGTGGCACATCAAGCCATCCATTTCTTTTTTGTCGTCTCTATTCCCCGAACCAGTACCGCCAGGTGTCCTTCAGTTTTTCCGAAATCGATTTTTGCGGCGAAGACTGCGCCGCTCCCTGCGCCGGCATGGCGGAGGGTGGTTCGATGACGTCATGCACCGTAGCGGCTGGCGCCGATCCGGAAACCGTCTTGACGGGCGAAGCCTCCACCGCTGCGACACTCATCGCGGCAGGCTGCGCGGTCTTTTCTGTCAAGGGAACTGTCGCGACGGGTGACGCAGCGACTGCCGTCCTCGAACTATCGGCAACGGAGTTCGTAGTCTTTGGCGCCTCGATCGATGACTGCTTCCCGGGCGCTGCCGCCGGCGGCGGTGTCGCGGAAGACGGCTTCGCCGGAAATGCCGGGAGCGGCGCCGATGCCGGAGCAGACGCCGTGGAGTCGGGTTCGGGCTCCACCGGCAATCCTTCGGGCTCCGCACCGCTCGAGTTTTCGGTTTGGCTCGCTGGGGGCGTTCCCCCGACCGTCTTCACGATGCTGGACATCGGCCGCTCGGCGCCGACCTGCGGCAAGCCCTTGGCGTCCTTCTCGATCGCCTGATCGTATTCGGCGAGTGTCGTCACCGGGAACTTCGCCGTCATATGGACGATCTTGTAGCCCTTGGCCTTGAGCTGCGCGAGGATCACCGGCAAAGCTTGCGCAGTTCTCTTGTGAATGTCGTGCATCAAGAGGATGCCCTTGCCCCTCTTGTCGAGCTTCTGCATCAGCGACTTGACGAGATGGTCGGCCGTCTGCGTCTTGTAATCGACGCTATCGATATCGGTCGAAAACATCGCGATGTTGCGCTTGCCGAGATAGGCGACAGCTTCCTGCGTGTCGACAAGCGTCGGAAAACGGAAGAACGGCGCGATGGGCCCGCCGACCGCGCGATGAACGGCGCTGAAGCCGCGCTCGATCTCGTCCTTGCCATCGTCGAAGGTCTTGAGCTTGCCGATCGCCTTGTGGCTCCAGGTGTGGGTGCCGATGGTATGACCCGCCTTCGCGACCTCGCGGATGATCTCAGGATAGCCAAGCGCCATCTTGCCGATGGAGAAGAAGGTCGCCTTCACACACTCGTCGGCAAGCGCTTTCAAAACGGCTTCCGTCGTGTATTTCTGCGGGCCGTCGTCGAAGGTCAGCACGACTTCCTTGTCCTGGAGGAAGTCATAGGCCTTGTAATGCTCCATGCCGAAGCCCGGGCCGCCGGTCGTATCGATCTCGACTGTGCGCGAAACGCCAAGCGTTCCGGCTCTTGGACAAGTGCCCTCGTCGGCCGCTCGCGCTGACGGAAGACCGAGAAGCGCCGTCAAGAGAATGGCAAGCCCCGCCCGGCGTATGACCATGTCGTCCTCCCGCTTTTGTTAAGCAGCCTAGCAGAGCTACCTCTGCGTGGCAGCCCAGCCTTGCAAATTCGGCAGGGTACGTCGCATTACGGCCCCAGTAATTGCCTCATCGCAAGCACAAGTGTTGCACGAGTCGGGCAATTGCCGCATCCGAGGTTGCGAACCAATAGAGCGCTCCTTAGTTGTCCTGTCGTGGAAGCAGTAAGGAAGAGAGTATTGTCATGACGGCATTTTTCCGTCCCCTCACAGCAGCTGCAGCGGTGATCGCATCGCTGATGGCCGTATCGGCTGCCAACGCCATGCCGGTGGCGAATCCCGCGACCGGAGGCGTTACATCCAACCTGGTAAAGGTTCACGATCGCTACGATCGTGACGACTACCGCTACCACCACCGTTACTATCGCGGCCGCCACGTCGTGCACGCGCCGTTCACCCGTGTCGAAAGCGGGGGCCGGACGGTGGTCGACGCCCCATTCGCTCACGTCTACGACGGTCCCCGCGGCACGCATGTCGTGGCTCCGTTCGTCGATCTGTGGCGTTGACGCCGCAAATTCGAAATAGAAGCGGGCAGCCCCGAAGAGGCTGCCCGTTTTCTTTTCCGCCCCTTGAAGCTGGTGTGATTTTGGCCGGTAAATCAAAAGCGAACCGCGGCGAAACAATCCTGGCGCGGCAGTCCAGTTGGACATAATGTGCGCAAACTAGCGTGATTGAACTGCCGCAGCGGGACGGGCGACAGCAGTTCATTTTTGTTGGGGGGTAAAACGATGTTCAACCGCGTAGCGACGCCGGAACCACGCGCCGCAGAGCCAGCCAAGTCACTCTCGCCACAAGCGCCGTCGATGTCTCCGATGACGCCCCACAAGACCCCGGCTCCGCCGCTGTTTGGATCGCCGATCCAACAGCAGACATCGCATACCTCGCACGCGATCGACGCGCCGACATCTGTCCTCGGCCAGGACATCACGATCTCCGGCCACCAGCTTGTCATCAAGACGAAGGGATCGTTGCTCATCGCCGGCCACATCCAGGGCGATGTCCACGGCGAGGCCGTGACCGTCGGCGAGACCGGCAGCGTCGTCGGCACGATCACCGCCCGAACGATCACCGTGCAGGGTGAGGTCAGCGGTGCGCTTAAGGGGTCTTCTGTGAACCTCAACGCGACGTCCCGTGTCGACGGCGACATCATCAAGCAGACGCTGTCGATCGACGAAGGCGCTCAGTTCGACGGAAGCGTCCGCCGCGCCAAGGACCCAAGCGAAGTGACGCCGGACCTCAGCTGAACCGGCCCGAGAAGTCCTTCGCGACGACCGGGCGACGAGCTCAAAATTCCAGTACCGGTGCGGTGATGCTTGCTCGAAGCAATCGTCACCGTATTGCTCTTTCGTCCAGGTGATTTTTATCGCCAGTTAGGCGACGGATGCGCGCTAGTAAAATCCGCGGCCCGGAACCGGCGTTACCTGGCTGCAGGTTTCTTTGATCCGGATATCCTGTCCGACAAAACGGCAAAGCCGTTGCTTGAACATCGGATTGTTCCGGACGGCCCCAGCCGTTGCTTTGAAGCCATATTCGCGGGCAACTTGAGCGACCAAAGCGTCCTGGCAATACGGCGTAGCAAGCCATGAACCCTGCACGAGCTGGTTGCCGTTGTTGCAGACGATTTTCGCGTCGGCTGCCGTGGCGAGTCCCATCAGGCAGAAGCCCGCAGCGCTGCCGATAATCGTCGATCGTGGAGACATGAGCCGACTCCATGGAAAGTTCTTCGGCCACTAGGACCTGCCACCGGTCACACTTCGCGCGGCAAACCGCAGCCGTCAGCAGACTTGGACGGAGTCGCCCGCGATGAAAAGGCTCGCGATAAGATCCATCCGTCCCACTTTAGCGACGTCACGACCGTCCGGGCGTGGCCGGATTGCCGTCATTCATAACAATCTATGACGCCCGTGCGGATAAATTGGTTCAATGCTCCCCTCCTGCCACCCGCGCGAGCGTCACGATGCGAGGCTCAGGACGAGTGAGACGAGCGCCGAGACGCCGAGCGTCGTCACAATTCCGGCCCGCACCACGAAGAGCAGGACTGCGGCGAGTGCCGCGAGCCCAACGGCAACCGGGTCGAGACTCGCGGCCGAAGGCATCTCGAACCGCAAAGGCCCCATGATCACCTCATGCCGAGCGCGGAAAAAGACATGAAGCGCGAACCAAAGCGAGAGGTTGAAGATCACCCCGACGACGGCGGCCGTGATCGCCGCCAGCGCCGAACGCAACCGCGGAACCGATTTCAGCCATTCGACATAGGGCGCACCGGCAAAGATCCAGAGAAAGCACGGCGCGAAAGTCGCCCACAGCGCCACGGCCGCGCCGGATAGCCCGAACAAGAAGGCGGGAGCACCGCCATGGCGCGCTCCGGCGATAAATCCAACGAATTCCGTCACGAGGATCAAAGGCCCCGGTGTCGTCTCGGCAAGTCCGAGCCCGTCGAGCATTTCTCCGGGCTTCAGCCATCCGTACGTATCGACGACATCCTGCGCCATGTAGGCGAGCACCGCATAGGCGCCGCCGAACGTGACGATGGCGAGTTTCGAGAAAAAGAACGCGAGGTGCGTCAGGACGTGATCGAATCCGAAGATGAGAGCGACGGCGACGAGCGGCAGGATCCAGATCGAAAGCCAAAGGGCGACTGTTTTGACGGTTGATGCGAGCCGCACAGGAGATGGCGTTCGCCAGCTCTGAGTATCTTCGTGCGCTACACCGGCCGCGCGCAAGAGGCCGGTCAAAGCCGCGGCGAGAACGATTAACGGAAACGGCACTTTAAGAAAAAAGATCGCAACGAATGACAAAGCCGCGATCAGCCAGTCGATCGGACTCATGAGCGCCCGCTTGGCGATCCGCAGCAGCGCTTCGACCACGATCGCGAGAACGGCTGCTTTGATACCTTCGAAAACGCCCACTACGAGCGGCAGACTACCGAAGCTCGCATACAGGGCAGCGATCGTAAGGATAACCACGGCGCCAGGAACAACGAACAAAAGCCCGGCGGTGAGCCCGCCCCGGGTGCCGTGGAGCCGCCAGCCCGTGTACGTTGCGAGTTGCATCGCCTCCGGTCCCGGCAGCAACGTACAGAAGTTGAGCGCCAGCAGGAACGTCGCCTCGTCGATCCAACGTTTCTGATCGACGAGGACCTTATGCATCAGCGCGATCTGGCCGGCCGGGCCGCCAAACGACAGCAGTCCGATGCGCATCCAGGTCCCGGTTGCCTCGGAGAATGTGGGGTGAGCCCTGAGCCGCTCTTCTCCCATCTCGGGTCGAACGTCGCTCATCGGTTCACGTGTCCCGTCCAAAGGTTCCCGCGCGAAAACGAGCCGACACTAGGCGGTTCATGAGCGCAACAGAACAGCACCTCGACGCTCTATCTCGGCAGCGCAAAACGAAGGCGTGCAATGGGCGTATGCAGACCGTCCCCGCTCGCCCTATGGGATAGGCGATTGAATGGTAAACAAATTATTGCGGACGCACCCAAGCCGATGCGTATTCCCCAAAAGCACTCGGTTTCTGCGACGTGGCGTCGCGCAACTTAAAAGTGCAGTCAAATTAGATGATAGTTTTCCGTCAGTTACGAATTGTGGTTAAAAGGTGGTATCAGCCATGGGTTGACCGGCCACCATCCGGGATGCTCGTTGTGCGCTGCCAGGACGGGGGTAACCCCAGTCAACAGCACGGGCAGCAGTACGAACTGGGTTCTGGAGTTCTGTTTCGGGTCATACGGGGTATTCCGGCTTACGGGCTACTTTCTCCCAACGTGAAGGACGGTGCCGCCTGAGGGGCGGTTGATCCGCGGTCGCCATAGCTGACCACGGACGGGGGAAACCGCCCATTCGACCCCAAACCACTGCTGCTCCTTGATGAAGGAGTGCATTTATGCGTTCAACTCTTGCGGTAGCCGCGTTCGCGCTGGCGGGGGTTACGGTCGCTGCCATGCCGGCAAATGCGGCCTGGAAGTGCGAAGGCGCAGCTTATGTTTGCGGATCGTCGCATCACAAGTCCACCTATCGCAAAGCTTCGTATAGATCGTACCACAAGACGTCGAAGTCACGGTATGCTTACCATAAGACCTCGAATTCGCGGTACGCTTACAGGACGTCCCGGAAACACTATGCACAGGCTCCGTCGCGCAAGCGTCACTATGCTTACGGCGGTGGCTCGGGCGGCGGCGGCTTAGCTTCTTATTATTGGCAGGGCCAGCGCACGGCGTCCGGCGCGCACTTCAATCCTGATGGACTGACGGCCGCTCACCGCACGCTGCCGTTCGGAACGCGCGTTCGCGTCACGAACAATTCGAATGGCCAGTCGGTCGTCGTCACGATCAACGACCGCGGACCGTTCGTCGGCGGCCGGGTGATCGACCTCTCGCGCGGCGCTGCGCGCGCGATCAGCATGACGGGTGCCGGTGTGGCACGCGTTTCCCTTCAGGTCCTGAACTAAGACTTATACTCCGACTGCTTCTTCGGGAGGCGCTGGATAACCGGCGTCTCCCGACGTTTTTCCGCCACCCGAATCGCCATAATCATGATGATTCGGGGAGGAGTTCCGGGGGGATGTGCGTGCACCGAAGCATTCGTGTGGCTTATGTTGCCGTTTTAGTTGGTCCAGCCACTCTTGTTGGAACGGTCTCGTCGAAAGCTCAGTCGCTCACTGACGCCCTGGCAGGACCCGCGAGCCAGGTGGCTATGGTGGGAGAGTGGGCAACCGTGACCCAGCAGGACCCACCGAAGCCGACGTTCGATCACTGGCAGGCCAAGATCATTTTAGCCAAGCCGACGTTGAAGCACGCCCTCAAAAAGGCAGCCGACGCGATGCATGGCCTCGCATCCTACTATGGAAAAGGCGAACGAACGGCGACCGGAGAGGTCTTCGACCCCCGGGGCCTGACCGCGGCGCATCGAACGCTGCCCTTTGGGACCCGCGTTCGTGTGACGAGGGTCGACACCGGCGACAGCGTCATTGTCAGGATCAACGACCGCGGCCCCTTCAAGGAAGGACGCGTCATCGATCTTTCGCAACGCGCCGCCGAAGACCTCCGAATGACCGACAAGGGCCTGACCGCCGTTAAGCTCGAAGTGCTCGACCGGGAGGAAGAGCCCCGGCAAGCTGAGAACGTCGCTCAACGCTCGCTGCGCCGGTAAGCGCGTTCGAGACGCGATTCCAGAACGCTGATCTGATCGAGATAAGCGCCATTGATGCATTCGACGTCCCGACCGCAGCTGTCGCGAGCGTCGAGAAACTGCTGTTGGTAGGCTTTGAGGCTGTTGCGCTGAAACCGGCTGCCATAGGCCGCTTTCAGATCGGCATAGAGGCCGCTCATGCGCTCGTCGAGGGCGGCCAGGCGATCGTTTCGGCAAATCATTTGCTCCGAGGCGAGTTCTGCATTCCGACAATCGAACTCCTGAGCCGAGACCGAATGGGCGAAGCCCGCCATCGCAGCAAGCGCCAACAGCGATCCCGCCGAAATCGCGGCCGCGAGTTTCAATGTGAATGTCTCCGACATGGTGCCCATCTCCTCGTTCCGCGCCGCTCCGCGCGTCGTTGCCACCCCAGCGGTGGCGAGTGGAGAATGTGGAAATCCGCGCGGAAACAGGAGCCCGTCAGGCGCCAGTAGGCGACAACCGAAGGAAGCCCGAATTTGCCCTTCGATTCCGATTGCCTCCGGCAGATAAAAATCGGTAATTTTCGGCAACGGCGGCGTCCGTCGCCAGCATCAGCATTCGTGGTCCAAGATGAAAGCCGCCGCCCATATCGCGCCTGCTACGACCCGCGCCGAGGCGCTCGACCGTATCAAGACGGCGATGGTCGAGAAAAAGCTGACGCAAGCCGAGTTGGCCGACGCTGCCGACTGCCACGAAAAGACGATCCAAAACCTGTTGGGCGGCCGCTCGGTGCGCGATCAAACGCTGTTCGATGTCTGCATGGTGCTGGGTCTCGATTTTCACGGCCTCCGGGACGCCTGGCACGGCGAGACAGTCGCCGTCGAGAGCGCGAACGGTCCGCTTGAATTCGCGGGTAACGGCGGCGCCATCGCGCCGATTTACATGGGCGCCTATACACAGGCCGCCGTCGACCACTACATCGGCAGCTACCTCACCCTCCGGCGATCGTTCGCTCTGCCCGATACGATCGTCGCCTATCGCACCGATATCAGCTGGGACCCCGAGTGGCCGAGCCTGCTTTTTCAGGAGCGCGACCGGCCCGACGCCCCCTATGCCCATCGCGGCCGTCTCTATATCCCTGCATCCTCGAGCTTCATTCACCTCGTGTCGCTGACGAAAGGCGCGATGCGGATGGTGCTCGTTTCGCAGCTTGATCGCGCAGGCGAGATGCGCGGCATCATCACGACGCTCAACAAACAGCGGGCGACATTCATCCCGGTCTCGACACCGATCCTGTATGCCCAGCGCCAGAGCTTCGATGGCGATACGTTCGGCGAAGTCACGCCAAAGAGCGCGGCCTACGTCGGTTACAACCGGCTGCTTCAGGAAACAATTGCAGAAGGCTACGCCCGCCTCGTAGATTGATCTGCTAGGACTTCTGCTCGAAGAAATAATTGTTGAGCAGATACGTCAAACTTCGCGACCAGGATTCATCCGTATTGCTGCGAATGTCCACGCTCTTGACGAACGTGTACTTGTCCGTATTCGGATCGGCCACATAGAGGTTCATGTTCAGGATCAGGTTCGAAACCTTCTGCACCATGATCCAGGCCACGAGATTGGCCTTGAGCTTCTTTCCGTAATCTGCCTCGCAACCCCCGCAGTGGCCGACCGGCTGTCCGCTCGCGATTTCGGAACGGATCTCGTCGGTCAGAGGTACGATCGTGTAGGAACCCGACTTCGCGAGCGCTGACGTGAATTGCCGTCCGAGCGCTGCCACCCGCTCGCGCTCCGCGGTCGTCGTCGGTTCGAGGCCTTCGTTGTCATTCTGAAGCCGCACGCCGAGAAAGGCGAGACGCTCGGGCGCAGCCGCCTCGCTGGCGATTGAAAGCGACGGCAGAACCGCGAAGGCTGCAAGCAGCCCAAGAATGATATTCCAGCGTGAACTCATAGCAATAAAACCGACCGGCAAAGAGAGAGTTGCCCGAATTACTAAACTTTATTGTCGCCTCGCGCTCGCACCGAAGATCATCATGCGGCCGCACGGCTGTCAGAAGCCCCCGGGATATGGCCTACTTCGCGCGCTTGCCGCCGATGCCGCGCTTCTGCGTCGGCCTTTTAGGAGGAGCGGCCGTGCGGAATGTCACGCCGTCTTCGACGGGCGGGAAGAAGTAGTTCGCGAGATCGACGGTCTCGAGCCGGCCGACGGCCGAGCGCGCAACGTCGAGCCACTTTTCCGCATGATCGCGACCGGCGCCATGCAGATACGTGATGATGTCCCAATCCGGCTTCAGCGTCGTCTCGGGATTGAGCGTTCCTGTGATCGGACCGCCATCGATCAGATGAAAGCGATGACGGCAGAGCGGAGCCAAGCGCCCTTTCGCCAGGAGCGGCCCCGATGTTTCCCGCACCGCGTTCACCACTTCGATATCGCGCAACAGCGGCGCGTTGAACGTCAGCCGGTTGGCATGATTGGAGATGTCCCGCGCCGTCGTCGGCAATCGCTCGTTGACGCGCGGAGAAACCATGACAAGCAGCGTATCACCGATAGGGCTCTCGCTTGCGAGCGTGACAATATCTGGATTTGCTGAGAAGCCTCCATCCCAATAGGCGGCCCCTTCGATCTCGACAGCATGGTGCATCACCGGCAGACACGCGGACGCGAGAACCGCATCGACGGTTATCTCATCCTGCCGGAATAGGCGCGCCCGACCTGTTGCGACATGCGTCGCGGCGATCAGCAGCTCGACCGGCGACTTCGATCGGATGAGATCGAAATCGACATGATCCGTGATCAGCCGACGCAGCGGATCGAAGCCGAGCGGATTGAATTCGTAAGGCGACAGCATCGTCGCGAGATGCGTCGTCAATTGCGAGGGTCGGACCAGTCCATTGAGAAACGGATTGAGACGCGTCAAATCCGGAACGCCAGCCTGATGGATGGCATGCCAGATCTTGTAGAGGTTCTCGCGTGCCTTGGCGCGGGAGCCTTGCGCCAGTCCCGCAGCAAGCGCCACGGCATTCACCGCACCGGCGCTCGTCGCGCTGATCCAGCCGAAGCGTAGCGTGTCATCTTCTAGGAGACGGTCGAGCACGCCCCACGTAAAGGCGCCGTGAGCGCCGCCGCCTTGAAGGGCGAGATTGATATCGACAGGTTTCGGCAAAACCGCATTGCTCCCCGCAAGCCACTCACTCGAAAGTCATTGCGATGGCATATCATTATTGCGAGCGGCAAGCTTGTGTCATCGGCGCCGCGGCAGAACGACAGGCTTTGACTCATATTGGTCACTACCGCGTGAATGTTACACAGGCGCCTCGCTGAGAGCCTGCTCATCGCGCGGGCATTCGCCGGTGACCTGCGCCGATACGAGAGGTCAACACGCCTGCAATGCGCGAAGAAAAACGAGCCTCCGCGTCACGATGCGGCACCATCGTTGAGCCGTCACAATGCGCGTGGCATTTGGCCGCTACAAAGCGCGACACCGTCATACTTTCACCTGGGCGCGGTCAAAATCGCTTCGCTGATTTTTTTGACGGGCATATCCGCTCCTTCAATTCCCCGCACCACATGGCGAATGCGAACCCCGTTGTCGTGTTTGAAAAACGTGAAAAGGTTGTAGCGCGCGGTCGGCTCGTCGCCATGCCCGACCGCGGCCGACGCGGAACTGATACCGACGACCGGCACATCGCTATCTCCAGCGGCCAGCCAATCGAGGCGCGTCTGGTGATTGTGCCCGTAGAGAACGAGTTCGGCATTTCCCCGTTCGAGGAGATGGGCGAGATGGGCCGCGTCGCTCAACGCCCTCCGCGGTGGCGCGAGATCAGGTAGCGGCGGATGATGGATCAGAACGACGCGAATGAAGCCTTCTTCCCCCAGCGCGTCGAGCAGCTCACCGGCGATCTCGAGTTGATGCCGCCCGAGCTTGCCGCTGGCGACGAACGGCGGCGTCTCGACCGCCGAGTTCAATCCGACGAGCGCTATCGGCCCCACCCGTCGCACGAATGGGAACGCCAGCGTATCGTTTTCCCCGCCCATGTATTCCGCCCACCGGGCGATACCGGGATCGCCGTGCAGCCGGGAATAGATGTCGTGATTGCCCGGTACGACCGTGACGTCCGCCGGGGCGCCCACGCCCCTGAGCCAAGATAGCGCCGACTTGTATTCGGACGGCAGTCCGAGATTGATCAGGTCGCCCGTGATTGCGATATGGTCGGGACGCAGCGCAAGGGCATCGGCAACGAGCTTGTCTGCGATCGCGGGTTGATGAACACGGCGGCGTTTGCGAACCCAGTTCGCATACCCCAGCAGTCGTTTGGCATTCCAATAAGGCCACGCACCGCCGAAGGCAGGCGGCAGGTGCACGTCGGAGAAGTGCGCGAGCGTGAACGTCTCGGTCATGTGGGGAATGATGGATATCTTGCGAGGGGCACGGCCTAGAACACTCTCTGGATGGGCAAAAGTCCAGCGGCAGACGCAAAAAAGGAGAATTTGCCGTTGAGGGAAGACATACCACTGCTCGGCCGATGGATTGCGCGGGCCTTCCAGCAATATTGGCGCGTCGCCCGGGGATTGCACCTGTTCGCGGAAGCCTGCGTCCTCGACAAGGGCGGTCGCGTCCTGATGATCGAAAATGAAAATGGCGGCAGCTGGGAATTGCCCGCAGGGCGCGTCCTGAAAGATGAAACGCTCGAGACGGCCTTGCGCCGGATCTTGCGCGACGCCAGCGGCATCGAAGTTAACGGCAAACCGGAACTGGCGTTTTTCTACGCGTGCCGCGAGGATCACCAAACAGGCGTTTTCACCGTCCGGAATTGGCGCGAGGTCTCAAGCACCAATTTCCGCGAGAAGCGCTTTTTCTCCCCGGACTCCTTGCCGCCCGGCACCGCTCCCGGCATTGCCGAGCGAATTCGCCGCTGCCTTGAGCATCGCACAACGTCTGAAGTGTGATAGAAGCCGCGCCGACACTCCGTTCCTAGGTTCCGACACTTACGCATGTCTCCATCGCTGACGATTCGACCTGCATTGCCCGAAGATATCGCCGAGATATCGAAGTTGCATGCACGCGTCTTCGGGCCCGGCCGCTTTGCGCGCTCGGCCTATCGCGTGCGCGAGGGTAAGGGCCACCTGTCCCGGTTCTGCCTTGTCGCCTCCCTGGGCCGGGAGATCATCGCCTCGATCCGAACGACGGAGATTTCCATTGGCGGCAAGAAGGGCGCCGTCCTGCTCGGTCCCGTCGCGGTGGACGACACGCACCGGAGCAACGGCCTCGGTCGCCAGTTGATCGCGGCAGCGCTCGACGCCACGCGGACTGCCGGAGCGAAACTCATCGTCCTCGTCGGAGACGAGCCCTACTATGGACGCTTCGGCTTCAAGACCGTCCCGATGGGCCAGATCGTCTTTCCGGGACCGGTCAATCCGCAACGTATCCTCGCCTGCGAGTTGCAGCCCGAGTCATTGGCGGAATTCCGGGGCCTCATCGTTGCCGAGCCACCCGCCAAAAAACCGGCCTGAGGCCACCGCTCGGGACAAAGCGTAACCTCGTCGTAACCGAATCCGCGGACCATTCCGGCGGGCGGCGCACGTCGCGCGAGTTGCATCGCCACACAAAACCGGCACGGCTCACGCAAGGCGCGCGGCCGAAAATTCAGGAAACCGAGTCACCCGAGGCAGAAGGCCGGCAATGATATCGACGTACCTGCTTTATCAAACCTATGCCGCGGACCTTCCGAAAACGCTCGCGCGGATCGGTTCGGAGACGGATGTTTCCAACGCCGCCAAATATTATCAGGCCAACATCGACAAGGTGACCTCGGTCGATCAATTTCTGAATGACCCGAAGCTGTTCTCCTATGCGATGAACGCTTACGGCTTGAGCGACATGACCTACGCCAAAGCCTTCATGAAGAAGGTTTTGACGAGCGACCTCACCGACAGCAGCAGCTTCGTCAACAAACTGACCGATCCGCGCTTCCTGGCCTTTGCGCAGGCCTTTCAGTTTTCGACGGACGGCACCGTGGCAAGCCAGGCCGTCATCGCGCAGAATTCGACGGAAGAAGACGACACCGTCGACCTCTATACGCAGACACAGGTGAATAAGGGAACCGCCGCGTCCGACGAAGCGACGTACTATCAGGCGAACATCGGAAATATCACGTCAGTCGATCAGCTGATGTCGAATTCGCGCCTGCTGAACTATGCCGTCTCAGCCTATGGGCTCGATCCGAACATGGTGTCGAAGGCGACAATCCGGGCCGTTCTGACGAGCGACGTGTCCGATCCTAACAGTGTCGCAAATACGTTGAACAACTCCGCCTACGTCGCTCTCGCGAAAGCCTTCAACTTCAACACGGACGGCAGCGTCAACGGAACCGCGCAATCCTCCGCCAATATCGCGACGACCGTTTATCAATATTTCAACGCAACCGGGACGAGTTCGAGCCCGGCGGCCGCGGCCTATAAGACCCAGTATTACAAGGCGACGATTTCGAGCGTCGGGTCGGTCGACGATTTTCTCGCCAACAACGCCTTGGTCGATGTCGCGCTGACCGCTTTCGGATTAAATCCAAATCTGGAATCCAGGACACTGCTGCGTCAGGTGCTGACAAGCGATCTCTCTGACCCGAATAGTGTCGCCAATCAGCAGACGAACGCTGCCTACAAGAAGCTCGCAGCGGCATTCAACTTCAACACGGATGGCTCTATCAACGGAACGATAGAGTCGACGGACCAGCTCAACAGCGTCGTCAATCTCTATTCCAGCGACTACGACGCAGCGCTGCAAACCTCGAACGACAACGCCATTTCGGCCTACAAGGACGCCGTCAGCGGCGTTACGACCGTCAGCGATCTTCTGAACAGCACCGCTTACAATTTCATCTTGAGCGCGTACGGATTCGATTCCGACACGATGTCGAAATATACGCTGACCAAGATCCTGGAGAGCGACCCGAGCGATCCTCACAGCTTCGCCAACCAGTCGCACAACGCGGCTTATCTTCAGATCGCGTCCGACTTCAATTTCGATGCGAACGGCAACGCAAAGACGGCGAACCTCGCGCAGACAAATACGAACCTCTCCGCGACTGTGAAGCTTTACACGGCGAACAACGGCGGCAGCGTCGCCTCCGGCGCAACGGCGACCCAGCAGCAAACGCTGGCCCAGACCGAAAGCACCTATTACGCCTCGACCATCGGTACGATCACGAACGTCGACGATTTCCTCAAGGACCAGCGACTCGTGAATTACGCCCTCAGCGCCTATGGGTTGACCGGTGACAACCTGACGACCACCGACCTGCGCAAAATCCTGACCAGCGATCCGCTCGACCCTACGAGCTTCATCAACCAGCCCGCGAATGCCAAATACAAGGCCCTCGACGTGGCATTCAACTTCGGAACCGACGGAAAAACGCTCGATGTCCCGACATCGCAAGTCCAGGACCGCAGCCAACTTTCGGCGACGATGGACAACTATGTCGAGCAGACGATGGAGACCGAGGCCGGCGACCAAGGCACAGGTGTCCAGCTCGCCCTCTATTTCCTGAAGAAGGCGCCGAGCATCACATCGGCCTACCAGATCCTCGCCGACAAGGCTCTGCTGCAATTCGCGCAGACGGCGCTCGGCCTCTCCTCGATGATGTCTCAGGCCGACATCGACACGCAGGCCGCGATGATCACCAAGAAGCTCAATATCGCCGATCTTCAGGACCCGAAGAAACTGAACAAGCTCATCGCTCAGTTTTCGGCCCTGTATGACGTCAACAATTCCGATTTGAGCCAGACGTCGCCCGTCGTCCAGATCCTCCAGGGCAATTCCAGCTCTTCGGGCGGCATCATCACGATCGATCCGATCACGACGCCTCTGAACGTCTGACACTTGCAATTGACGACCGGAGCTTAACAGTTCCGCGTCTTTTTTGAGTTATAGGTTCTCCCGCACCCGATCTGCAGCTCCGTTACGGGGCCGGGTGGCTCGATAGGGCGTCATTTGCGCAGCAATCCGGGCTTGTGCCTTTAAAGCAGCAGCCTGGCGGATAAGGCCGGATGGTTCTTTTCGTAACGCGCCGCAGGGGTTAATCTCTTCAAGGAAACACCAGCTCCCGGAGCCGGAAGGACAGCCAGATGAGATCCTTATTCCTCACAGGTGCCGCCGCGGCCGCTTTGGTGTTGTCCGTCGGAACGGCTGGCGCTGAACCTCGATCAGGATCGGGTCCCCGGGCCGCCGCAGGAGATGTGCCGTTCGCCCCGGTCGACCGTCTCGGGCCGACATTGCCGCCCGATACGATGTTGCTCCCAGATTCCGGATGGAACCAGCGGAGTACCGGCGGCGCCGCTGGTCCAAACTACAATCTCGTGCAACCGCTGTTCGGACCGCCGCTCCCGACACTACCGACCCGCCGCCATAAACCGCGGATCATACTCGGCCAGTAGCGGCGGAGCCGCCTCAGAAGCGGCTGAAGCCTATGCGGGCAAGGGTGTTGTTGTCCCTGCTGCTGCCGCCACGCACGCCGCCGTACCACGCCGCGGCGAGACCGATCAGCAGCGCCAATCCCGTCAAAAGCCCGGACAGCTCTGTCGCCTTTTTGGCCTTATCGAGAGCGGCAACGGCATCGGTATATGCCGTGTCGACCCGCGTCTGAGCTTCGGAAAGCGGAATGCCGGCCTTTGCGGCTACGATATTGGCGACAAACGTCCTGTCGTTCGCGGTGAGACCATCATGGCCGAATGACTTGAGAAAAATGCCCTCGATCGTCGTCGTCTCGTCCGTGGTCAACATAGGCACGGCGGTGACTGGCTTGCCTTCCGGCGGAGCAGCCATTGTCGAAACGATCGCCGCGAGGGGACTGGACGCCGTACGATCGGAAAACTTCGCGACTGCAGACCCAGCGTGAAGAACAGCAATCCCGGCGCTCATCGCAACGAAGGCTGCAAACAAAACGCAAACGGCCCACGCCACGAGACCCTGCAACCCATCCCGAAATTCAACCTCGTCCGCAGGGACGTCAGCGACGCGGGGGCGAACGCGCGCCGCGACGAACCCAGCGACTAGGAATGAACCGATGGTCGCGATCAAACCCCAAGCCGCAGCGACGCTGGCGGCAAACCCCGTATAGGATTGGCCGGGCCATGGTGACAGCAGCGAAAGACCAGCCGACACACCGATCGACAAAAGCACGAGCGATACCGCCGAGCCCGCTGCCGCGCCGGCCAATATGCCCCGCCAGCTCAGGAATGACTCCATCGAGCCGGTTGTTTGAACTTCAATTACATCGGCCATCACCGCTTCTCCCTGATCACCGAAAACCCAGCAGACTTAGAAGAAATGAAATGACCACGATCAGTCCGATAAGATAGATGATCTCATGCACCGCAGATCTCCTCACCGATGTCTCGCTTCTTCAAACAGTGCTCGCGTGATGTTTGTTCCAGCCTCGAAAAAATGCGACGGCGACGCTTCGTCAGCGTGCGGCGCACAACGGCAGATGGGGTGCGGATATTGAACGGAAGAACTCAGGGGCCCGGAAAAAGAGCGGAGCTGCGACCCGTCAGCCAATAGGCGACCAAACCGATCCATTCTTTTGCGGCGAGATCCGTGCGTTGTAGTCCCGCAGCGAAACTGTCGAACGGACGGAAGGCATCGCCCCAGTCGCGCGTGCGGAAATCGACCGGATAGGGGATCACGTCGAAGCCCACTTTCCGGAACACACC
Organism: Pseudomonadota bacterium; assembly: GCA_018242215.1. Lineage (GTDB taxonomy): Bacteria > Pseudomonadota > Alphaproteobacteria > Rhizobiales > Hyphomicrobiaceae > Hyphomicrobium_B. The sequence continues at coordinate 518,289 of JAFECG010000019.1, read as the reverse complement.
GATCGACCGCGGCATGTGATAGGCCGACGTCACCAGAAGCCAGCGATCTGAGACGGTGGGCTTCACAAGCGCTTTGGTGAACGTCGCATTTTCATAAGTGTTGCGCGAGTTGTTCTCGACAAGGATGCGATCCGGTGCAATGCCGGCGTCGATCAGAAACTGCCGGACCGCGCTTGCGATGCCTTCGCCGCCAAGGAGCGATCCGCTACCGCCGGTAAAAATCACTTTCGCGTCGGGAAGCGCACGGGCGAGGCGCAATGTCTCCGTCAACCGCTCGGCTGCTTCATTGAGGGCAAGACCGCCGCGCGCGTTCGTCACCGAGATGTCCTCGAACCCTCCGAGCAGAATGATTCCGCTGACCTTCTCCTGCGGTATCCCCGGCACATGCGATCCGAACCGCTCTTCTAGCGGCAGTACCAGAATATTTCCGCCCGGAAGAAACCCAAAAAGCACGATGATCCCGAGACCGGCATAGAGGAAACGCCGTCCCCATGCGGGAAAAGACCTGAGGAGCAATGCACCGCCGAGAACGCCAAAAAAAGCGAGACTCGACGGCTGAATGCAGAAGAAGACGACTTTCGACGCGATGAAAAACATCGGATCCGCCCCCGCGTCGTAACCCCTCAGATCAGATGAAGGGATCTTTCATCAGGATCGTGTCATCGCGCTCCGGACTTGTCGAGAGAAGCGTGACCGGGCACTCGATCAGTTCTTCAACGCGACGGACATACTTCACCGCCTGCGCCGGCAGATCGGCCCAACGTCGCGCACCATACGTCGATTCCGACCAGCCCTCGAATTCTTCATAGATCGGCTCGATCTCCGCTTGTGCGGTCGCGCTTGCCGGCAAGCGATCGAGGCGCTCGCCGTTGAGCTTGTAGCCGACGCAGATTCGGATCGTGTCGAAGCCATCGAGGACGTCGAGCTTTGTCAGCGCGATACCGTCAATCCCCGATACCTTTGCGACCTGCCGGACGAGAACCGCATCGAACCAGCCGCAGCGCCGCTTGCGGCCCGTCACGGTGCCGAACTCGCGTCCACGTTCGCCGATCTTCTCGCCAACCGCATCGGTCAATTCCGAAGGAAAAGGCCCCGATCCGACGCGCGTCGTATAAGCCTTGGCGATGCCCAGCACATAACCGACGTGGCGCGGGCCGATGCCCGACCCCGTCGCTGCCTGCGCCGCCACCGTATTCGACGACGTGACGTATGGATACGTGCCGTGATCAACGTCGAGCAGCGCGCCTTGCGCACCCTCGAACAGGATACGCTTCCCCTGCCGCCATGACTGGTCGAGAAGCTCCCACGTCACATCTCCGTAAGGCAAAACCTTGGGGGCGATCTCGACGAGCTCGGCGATGAGCTTCTCCTTTGAGACCTCCGGCTGCCCAAGGCCCCGGCGCAGTGCATTGTGGTGCGCGAGGAGCCGGTCGACCTTCGGCCCAAGCGTTGCTGGTGACGCCAGATCCTGGAACCGGATCGCGCGCCGTCCGACCTTGTCTTCGTAGGCGGGACCGATGCCGCGACCCGTCGTCCCGATCTTCTCGGTGCCCGCCGCCGCCTCGCGCACGACATCGAGTTCCCGATGCAGCGGCAGAATCAACGTCGAGTTCTCCGCGATGCGCAGGTTCTCCGGCGTGATGGCGATGCCCTGCTGCGTCAGCCGCCCGATCTCGTCGACGAGCGCCCACGGATCGATAACGACGCCGTTGCCGATGACCGATAATTTGTCGGGCCGCACGACACCGGACGGCAGCAGCGAAAGCTTGAACGTCTTATCGCCGATGACGAGCGTGTGCCCGGCGTTGTGGCCGCCCTGAAAGCGCACGACGACATCGGCGCGTTCCGACAACCAGTCCACGATCTTGCCCTTGCCTTCGTCCCCCCATTGGGCACCGACCACGACGACATTCGCCATTTCCGTTAAACCTTTTCAGCCTTCTCATGATTTGGCCCCGGCATTGCCAGGGCCTGCGGCTTACCCGCTTACCGAAACCGAGGACTTAGACGCAAGCCTCACGGCCCATAGACGATGGATTTCGCCGCCGGCCACGAGACGCGATAGCCATATTCGAAGATCTTCTCTTCGTCAGGCTCGAGGTGTGCGTCGAAAGCGATAACGCCGCGCTTCGCGTCGACGTCCTGGACCTCTGGAGATGCCCTGCCGGTCGCTTCGACTTTGATGTCGTCGTTCTGCGAAACGGGAACGCGATCGAGAATCCTGACGTCGATCGCACGTTCGTGCATGTTTTTCACGTTGACCTGGAAATTCCGGCTGTCGACATGGGACGTTGAGATGAGACCCGTCTCCCCGCGCTTGTCCTCCAGCACCGCATGCTTGACTTTGACCTGATCGTCAACGCCAAAGCCAAGGTCATGGTCTTCGCCGGGCCGCAACAGCGGCATATCTCCGGTGCCCACGAACGTTCCATCGCGAAACAGGTAGACCGTCCCCGGCAGGAGCGGCGTCCCTTTCGCGATCTTGATGTTTGCATAGAGATAGGCGTTCGTGTCGAGTTTCGGAACCGAGCGACAGGCGAGCGTCGGCTCGATGTCTTCCGACGAGAGAAGCACGCGCTTCGCCTCCCCGGTGCCGGGAACCGTCACGCGACCCGGAACTTCGAACGTCGCATCGAATGGGGCGGTCTTGAGTTGGGCAACGGTTTCTTCGGCAGCCACCGGCACGTCCGGCTTTTCGAGAAGCTCCGCCATCGCGTCATTCTCGGGAGCAGCGGCGCGCTTCGCCATCAGCGTGGGCGCGGGCGGAGGGGCCGCCCCCGCAACCGGCTTCGGCTCCGGTTCGAAATCGACAAACTGCGATTCGATGTCAGGAGCAGACGAGCCATCCGTCGGCCGTGCCGTCGAGAGGGCGATCGTCACGCCGGTCCAGTCTTCGCCGGACCGCTGCGTCACGGCCGCGCGCCGATCGAGCGACAGTTTTGGCGGCTCCGTCTTGGATCCCGTCACCAGTCGCGCATCGTAAAGCGGTGCCCAGTGTGCATCGGGAACCTGATAATGGATGCTCAAGTCAGCATCGAGCGGGCTTTGCGCAATGACGTGAATTCGAACCTCCGTCTGCTCGGTGCGCGCCGGAGCGAGCGAGGAAAGCTGGACATTGGCGTCGGCGATCTGCCGATCGAGATCGCGTGTCTTCTGCTCGGCATCGAGTGCCAGCTTGCCTGCGTCCGCCGAAGCTTGGGTGATGAAGCCCAAAATTTTCGTCCAGTCGTCAACCGAAGTCGCAGGCTCTGATTGCGATGCCGGCCGCGTCGGAAGCTGCGCCAGATTGGAAATGAGCTTCTTCTGTGTCTTGGCCGCTTGCGCCTGCGCGGCCACCGTCGTCTTCTGATCCTTCAGCGTCTGAATTCGGCTTTCCAGAACCTTGCGCTGTGCGTCGGTCGCCTCGCTTTCGGCACGCTGCAAAAGCTTCGTCGCCGAGTCTACCGATCCGATGTCGAGCTTGCCCGTAGCTCGGCCTTCAACCCGGATCGAACCCGGCACGGCACCTGCGGGCAGATCACGCACGACAATGGTGTGCTCGCCCTTGTCGAGATGGACCTTCGCAAGGCGCGTCACTTCCGCTCCGGACAGGAAAACTGTAACGGCGTCGACGGTTGAATCTGCCGAAACCTGCGCCCCAAAAGCATTCAGGCAAAAGGCGGCCCAAAAAGCTGCCGCTAAGACAAGGCGCATCTTGCTGTAACCTCTGTTCGAACATTCGGGACGAGTCGGGAAGGTGCTGTCCCTGCCGAGCCGGCAGACGCCGCGGAGTATGGCCGATGGACGGTGCGAGAAAAAGGCATTGACACGGCCGGTTTTAACCAGATTGCGCGATGGATCGCAGGAATTTCAGGTCCGCGTCACATGACGGAACGGGCTTCCGCATAAGCCCAATCGAGCCATGGGAGAAGCGCCACGATGTCCTGCGTCTCGATGGTCGTGCCGCACCAGACCCGAAGGCCCGCAGGCATGCCGCGATACGCCGCGATATCGAATACCGCGCCGTCGCCCTCGAGGAGCCTTACCATTCCACGCATGATGTCGAGCCGGACACTTTCCGATCTCTCGATCAGGTCAGGAGCGGCGAAGCGCATCGCGACAGAGGTATGCGATCGCGTGGCGGGAGCGACAGCGAGCGGTTCCACCCAATCCGTCCGGTCGATCCAGTCGTAAAGCGCCGATGCATTGGCCCGCGCCCGTGCGATGGCGCCGTCGAGGCCGCCAATCTCATCCACCCAACCGAGCGCGTCGAGATAATCCTCGACGCAGAGCATTGACGGCGTATTGATCGTTACGCCCTCGAAGACGCCACGAAGAATGCCATCCGAATTCGTCAGCCGGAAGAGCTTCGGCACCGGCCATGGCGGCCGATAAGAGGCCAGACGATCAAGCGCGCGCGGCGACATGATAATCATGCCATGCGCACCCTCTCCGCCGAGCGCCTTCTGCCAGGAATACGTGAGCACGTCGATCTTATTGAAATCGATATCCTCCGCGAAAAGCGCCGAAGTCGCATCGCAGATGACGAGACCGCCACGGTCGTCTGCGATCCAGTCGGCGTTGGGGATCCTGACGCCCGTCGTCGTGCCGTTCCATGTGAACAGCACGTCCCGCGAAAAGTCGACCTTCGAGAGATCCGGAAGATGTCCCGCCTCGGCTTCGAACGTGCGCAGATCGGCAAGCTTCAACTCAGCCGTTGCATCGCGCAGCCAGTTTCGTCCGAAAACATCCCACGCCAGAAGATCGACGCCGCGCGCACCGAGGAGGTTCCACATCGCGAGTTCGAACGCGCCTGTGTCGGAGCCCGGAACAATAGCAACCTCGTATCCTGCAGGCAGCCGGAGTATGTCGCGCGACCACGTGACGGCAAGCTTCAATCGCGCACGGCCATCCTCCGAACGGTGCGACCGCCCGACAAGGGCGCCGCCCAGTGCGTCAGGCTGCCATCCCGGACGCTTCGCGCACGGACCGGACGAAAAGAACGGCCTTTTCGGCTTCGTTATGGGCTTCGGAGGTTTGAGCATCCGCGCCTCTTAGCATGGCGCCGCCATAAAGAAAAAGGCGGTCGCAAGCGACCGCCTTTCGGCACCAAAGCAACACAAGGGTGCACGCTTTCTAATCGAACTTAATACGAAGACCCGAGCGGAACTGCTGCAGGACGGAGTCCTTGAAGGTAAGGCGATTATCGCCGGAAATAGAATCTCCATCGATGGAGATTCCGCCGCTTTCCCAAAGCATCTGCCAGCCGTTGTCCCAGATGATCTGGTCGGTAATGTTTGTCGCGATGCCCGCCTGAACAGCCGCAGCCACGTTGATTTGGTTTTTGGAACTGGAGCCGTGGATTGTCGCAGGCGAAGTTGGAAGTGCGGGATTGCCCGTTACCGGACAGCTAACAGGAAGACCCGAAAAGTCAGCAGTTTGGCTACAAGTAGCGCTTTCCGTATAGCTCCGCTGAAGCCGTCGCCAAGAAAAGCCAAAACCGCCACCAACGTACGGCGTGAAGCGAGTGCCCGTCGGAATGTCGTAGAGCAAATTAAAAAGCGCCGTCGTGCGTGATAGTTTGACCGTGTCAGCGCGCGCAATTCCGTAGTTCATTGAATCGGTCGTGCCACCGCTATTCGGCGCCGAAACAGATTCTTCGTAAAGCATCGTTCCGCCATTTGTGAGATCTGTGTTCGGCGTATAATCGACCGCGATCTCCCATCTGAGCGACGGTGTGATATAGCGACCGAACATCAGACCTAATGTCGGCGACATTGGGATATCGCTGCCGCCTCTCACGGGCATGTTGGGATCGGAATCTCTGATCGTCGCATCCGTCAGCAGGTTTCCGCCAAGCTCCAGCCCAACATACCAATCGGAATCCGCGTCATACGTCGGCACCGGCGCGGGTGCCGGAACGGGGATAGGAACACCGCCGCCCATGTCCTTGATGCCACCCCAGTCGGCAGCCATCGCAGGCGCCGCACAGAAAGCCAGCGCACATCCTATCGCAATCCACGATCCCGCAGATTTCATCATCCCCGCCCCTTGATATCGGCGCTGCACATGACGCGCGCCACTTGAAGACTCTGCTCAACGCTACGCTTGCGCTAACAAAGCCTAGGGAGGGAAGAACGAGTTCCGGTCGGTGTCCTGTGCGCTCCTCCGAGAGGAGCGCACGACGCTTTACGTGGACACGCGAACGCGAAACACCGCAGAACGAACCACACCTTTTGGCATTTCAAACGCGAGCAGACGCAACAGCGCCTGCACTCGACGCAACTTCCGCACTTCAACGCATCCGAACCAGCAAACCTAATTCAGATCGTAACGCACACCGATACGGAACTGGTGCGCGGTGATTTCTTTCAGCTTTTCAGCTGCGGTCTCTCCATCGGCATCGAAGGCCACCGTCTTGGCATCGCCGAGATAGAGAAAGCGGTATCCAAAATCGAGGTAGACGGCGTGTCCGGTATTGATCTCGACCGGCTCATCGTCCTTTGCGCTCGAAACGTACATGTCGCGGCCGCCCCATAGCTTCCACGAGATACCGGCCATCGCAGCCGCTGCGAAGTTGTCGGTCGATTGTCCGAGATATGACGATGCGATACCGCCGTCGATCACCGACCCTGAGTTCGTCTGGTTGTGCGCCCAGCCAATTCCGCCGCCGATATACGGAACGAAGCGGCCGCCGCGATTGAATTCGTAATAGAGGTTGGCGAGAACGACGGTGCTGTTGAAGTCCACCTTCGTCGAACCGAAGTCGAAATCGCTTTCGTTCGTCGCGTCGAACATATGATCGACGGTGATGTCGCCGCGAAAGCCCCAGGCGTAATATTGGCCGATGCCGCCACCGACCGTCCAAGCGCCGCTCTGCTTCGTATTGTGATTGTCGAAATCACCGAGGGTCATGTCGGGCGTCGGATACCAGCTATATCCGCCGTCGGCGCGCAAATACCATTTGTACGTGAAAGCGGGCGTTGGCGCCAAGGCCGGTGCCGTATTGAGATCGGGTGAGCCGAGGTCGGCAGCAGACGCGCCGACGGCGCTCCCGACGACAAGTGCAGCGCTGAGAAACGGTACTTTGCGCGCAAGGAACATGCGGGATCCCTATAGGTGTCGATCCAGCGCGGGTGCGCCGGGCAACACAAAAGCCGGTCCCGAATATTGCCGAGAGTGCTTAAGGGAGCATTAATTGCCGTTGGATTGCGGAACGCCCACGGCCCCGAGCCCTAACGAAAAGTAAATATTGAACCACGCATCGGTCATCCTCGGCTGCATGCCGGGAATCCATTGACATATACACAGACGAAAATGGATCTCGGGACGAGCCCGCGGATGACACTTGAGGGCTGTGGCGATCACGCGGCGGCGGCGGCCGACTTCACCGCGTCGACGATATCGCCAACGATGCTCGAGACAACCTTCTCGTCATCCCCTTCAGCCATCACGCGAATGACGGGCTCGGTGCCCGACGGCCGGATGACGAGACGACCGTTCTCGCCGAGTCGCGCCTTAGCACCTTCGATTGCCTTGACGACGCGGGTGTCTTCGAGCGGCTGCCCGCTCGCATAACGAACGTTTTGCAAAATCTGCGGCAGCGGCCGGAAGCGATTGCACACCTCCGATACCGTCTTTCCGGTCGCGACGACGCAGGCCAGAATTTGAAGCGCCGAGACTAGTCCGTCACCGGTCGTCGTGAAATCGGAGAGCACGATATGGCCCGACTGCTCGCCGCCGACGTTGTAGCCGTGCTTGCGCATGTGCTCAGTGACGTAACGGTCGCCGACCGGCGTCCGCGCCAGCGTCAGCCCGATGGACCTCAGATACCGCTCGAGACCGAGATTGCTCATGACCGTGGCGACGATGCCCCCGGCCGTCAGCTTGCCCGTCCGGTGCCAGCTTTCTGCGATCACGGCCATCAACTGATCGCCGTCGACAAGCTCGCCCTTCTCATCGACGATCACCACGCGGTCGGCATCTCCGTCGAGCGCGATGCCAATATCGGCACGAAGCTCCTTCACTTTGTCTATGAGCGTCTGCGGATGCGTGGAGCCGCAATTCAGGTTGATGTTTTGACCGTTCGGCTCGACACCGATCTTGATGACTTCCGCGCCGAGTTCCCACAAAGCTTCCGGCGCCGCTTTGTAGGCGGCTCCGTTGGCGCAATCGATAACGATCCTGAGGCCCGCGAGGCGGAGCTGCTTCGGCATCGTCCGTTTGGCGAATTCGATATAGCGCTCCTGCGCGCTCTCGACCCGCGTCGCCCGGCCGATGCGTTCGGCATCGACAAGCAGCGTCCGGCTATCGGCCTCGATCAGTTCTTCGATCTGCTGCTCCATCTCGTCAGAGAGCTTGTAGCCGTCCGGATCGAAAAGCTTGATGCCGTTGTCGTTCGACGGATTATGAGACGCCGACAGCATCACGCCGAGATCCGCGCGCAGCGAGCGAGTCAGCATGGCGACCGCTGGCGTCGGCATCGGACCCAGCAGAAAAACATCCATTCCGACCGCGGTGAAGCCGGACATCAGCGCCGCTTCCAGCATGTAGCCGGAAAGGCGCGTATCCTTGCCGATGACGACGCGATGGCGATGCGTTCCCGACCGGAAAACAGTGCCGGCTGCCATGCCGACTTTTAGCGCGATCTCCGACGTCATCGGGTGACGATTGGCAAGTCCGCGAATGCCGTCGGTCCCGAAATATCGCCGTGCCATGCTATCCTCCCGTCCCGACCGGAAATCCGAAGTCGACGCCACTGGCCACACTCATCAATCCGGAAATCGCCGCACCACGCTCGATCATCGCGAGCCAACGCGCGTGCCCCTCGTCCCGTGTCATCATAGATGCCCGAGCACGCGTTAGCATTCCATCCCGTTGGTTGAATGAACTGGATTTTTGCACGGAATTCCACTGAGGGTTGCAAACAGCGCTAATAAAGTCTCAGACGGCGGGCTTCGCGGCGCAGGGTGGCAACGAGACATGGAATCGGCCCATAGCTCGGCTAAGGATGTATCGCGCGCCGACGAGGGACTTCGAATTGGCGTGCGCGATCGGAGAGGTAACTGAATTATGGCAGTCTTTCTGGCGGTCGCGAACCGCAAGGGCGGCGTCGGCAAATCCACAGTCGCGGTGATGCTGGCACATGGCCTAAGCGTTTTCGGGGGAAAGCGCGTCCTGCTGATCGACCTCGACTCTCAATGCAACGCCTCGCTGATTTTGATGGGCGGCCAGGGCTGGAATGAGGCGCGAAAGGCTGGCCGGACGATTGCCGACTATTTTTACGATCTCTTCGACGGCATTCCGGCGAATGCGCGTGACTATGTGGCGAAGAACGTCGGCGATGTGGCGGCCGCCAACGGCAAGCCGGCGCCGATTTCTCTGGTTCCGGGATCTCTCTTGCTCGAAGACATCCAGGGCGAGCTTTACCTGAAGCAGGCGAACCAGAGCAACGTGCCCGAGGTCGTGGCGAACCGCGTCCGCGGCCGCATGGAAAGCCTCATCCGTCGTTTCGAGGGCGATTATGATGTTGTCATCCTTGATTGTGCGCCGGGCCTGTCGTTCGCGGCACTCGCCGCGCTGAAGACCGCCGACAAAGTCATCGTGCCCTTCCGGCCAGACTACGTCTCGCAGCTTGCCGTCGACCGCGTTGCAATGCTGATCGAGGACATGCGCAGCCTCGACGATCTCGCCGAAATGCCGCCGGAGGACCGTCGCTACGTATGCCTCGCGAATTACGTGCGCAACGACGATCGCGACTATATGATGATCGAGGAAATCAGCCTCGTGCATCCCGTGCTCGAGACCTTCCTGCCGCAGCGCAACGGCATCGCCAACGCCTTCGACTATTTGGGCAAGCTTCGCCCGATCGACGCCAAATATTCAGATGCGGCCGGCGATGTGAAAGAGCTCCATCAGGAGATCTCGCGCCTCGTCGATGCGGTCGCGGCAAAGAAGAAAGCAAAAGTCGCTGTTTCTTAACGGTTGAGGGCGAGAAGACGTCGATCATGAGCAAAGGCAAACAGCTCTGGCCCGGCGATGACATGCTCGCCTTCTTTCGCGCCCATATCCGGCGCGAAACGTCGCTCGATTCCGAGTCGACCGAAAAGCTCGCTGCAGCACTGACGAAAGCCGTCAACCGTATGCTCGTCTGGGAAACTCCAGTCGACATTCCGTCGATCGAACCGGCGCCTCTCCCTGCCGCCGAAAGCGTCAGTAACGGACTGGAGCGCCACGAACGGGCAGAGAATTTCAATCCCTATCTCTTCTCGGCCCTCGTGACGCTTGCCAAGCACGGCCGCGATGGACTGATGAGCCGGCTCAAGGACATCAAATCCGCCGACCATCTTCGTGCCTTCGCCGAAGCGCAGCACGTTCCCGTCGATGCCGCACTCAAGCGGACGGACGAAATCCGCAAAGCGATCGTCGCAGGGGTCGAGCGCCGCCTCGCCGACCGCAAAGCCGCGGCAAGCTGATCAGTTGGGTTCCACTCCCTCTCCATTCCGCAAACGGGCATTCTCCGCTTCGAGTTCGACGATGCGAGCCTGGAGCCGGGCAATGGCGTCCTTTACCTCCTCGAACGGCAACATGCGCGGAATATGCTGCGGACAGTTGCGATCCCACGCTTCGAGTGTAAATACGATGACGCGCTCAGGATGCCCCCTATAACCCGGATCGCTGAGCTTCGACAGAAGCGCTTCGTCATCTTCGATCACTTTCGCCGTGCCCCAGAGCTTTGTGCGGCGCTGGTGCACGTAATCCATGATGAAGATGTACGCCTTCGGATTTTCCGCAAGATTGCCGATGGTGATGTATTGCTTGTTGCCGCCAAAATCGGCGAATGCCAGCGTCCGCTCGTCGAGGATTTTCAGAAATCCCTCCGGACCGCCTCGGTGCTGGATGTAGGGCTGGCCATTCGCGCTGGCGGTCGCGAAATAAAACGAGCGGACCTCCGCTATTGTCGCCGCGAGGTCCGGGGTGATTGTCGTCCGCCAGCCATGGAGTTGCTCCATGCGCTCGTACTGCAGTCGTGAGCCACGCCGCGCCTGCTCGGCCTTTACCGATGCCGTAAACGCAACGTCGGAAGCGACATGAGCCATGTCATCCTCATTTAAAGACCCGGCATTGGAATGAAACGTGGAAGCGCCTTGATGCGCCCGACCCAAGCGGCCACGGCCGGATACGGATCGAGCGGCACGCCGCCTTCCCATCCAAGAGCGACATACGGCATGCACGCAATATCGGCGATCGTCGGCCGGTCGAGCACTAGCCATTGACGCTGTTCCAGATGCGCATTCATGAGCGCCAGAATGCGCGCCGCCTTCTCGCGCGCCACAGCAATATCAAGTTGCATTTTGAACTTGTCGTGCAGGCGCGCATCGCCAGGCCCGCGTGGGATTTCGTTCTCAGCTACCATGAGCCACTGCATGATCTGCGCCATCGACTCGGCGTCGGTGGGAAGCCAAGTCTCGGCACCCCACTTACGAGCGACGTACACCAGGATCGCCTGGCTATCTCGGAGGATCAGACCGCCGTCCTCAAGGACAGGCACCTGACCAAAGGCATTGAGATCGATCACCGGGCTGCGCTTATGCGCCCCGCCCATAAAGTCGACCGGAACGAGATCGACCGGTACGCTGAGCAGTGAGCAAAGCAGCCGGACCTTGTAGCAATTTCCGGAAACATCGAGATCGTATAATTTCATCGCCCCTGCCCTCTCTCAGCGTCGCTGGCCGCCATGAAGTAAGACATTCTAAACGACGGCAGCAGTACGCATTTCCAGCAAGGACCTTCCCGAATAATGAGAGGATAGGATCGGCCATCGTGCCGTTCAGTCCAGTCCCTTTTCCGTCCCCGCCGAGCAGGCGCGCCAGACTTCGACCGCCTGCTTCGTCTCGGCAACGTCATGGACACGGATGATCTGCACCCCAGCAGCGACACCTGCGATCGCGCAGGCAAGCGAACCCGGCACGCGATCCTTTGCCGCCTCCACGTTGCAAAGCTGACCGATCATTTTCTTGCGGCTCGCACCGAGAAGGATCGGCACGCCCAGTCCGTGATAAAGCGGCAGACCCGCCATCACAGCAACATTGTGATGCAGGTGCTTTCCGAATCCGATTCCAGGATCGGCAATAATCTTCGCTTTCGGAATACCGGCGGCGACGCACGCCTGCACCCGGCTTTCAAGATAATCAAACACATCCAGCACGACGTCGTCATACTGCGGATTGTCGTTCATCGTCTTCGGATCGCCCAGGGCATGCATGACGATCACGGGAAGGCCCGATTCGGCCGCAATCTCCAGGGCCTCCGGATCGTGCGTGAATGCCGAAACGTCATTCAGAATATCCGCGCCGGCCACCGTGGCTCGGCGCATGACCTCAGCCTTCCGCGTATCGACCGAAATGACCACATCGGTCTTCGCCCTGAGCCCTTCGACAACTGGAATGACACGGCGAAGCTCTTCGTCGATCGCAACGTAATCGGCCTGCGGCCGCGTGCTCTCTCCACCGATATCGAGCATATCGGCGCCCTCTTCGATAAGCCTCAAGCCGTGGTCGATGGCATCGCGTGTCGAAGAGAGTTCGCCACCATCGGAAAAGCTGTCAGGCGTCACGTTGATGATGCCCATGATGCGCGGACGTTCGAGTGAAAGTCCCGCGAGGCGCGCACGCGGCTCGGAAAGCTCTTTCAGAATATCGGCTGCGGCGAGCGCTTCCCGTCCCCAGTCTCCGCTGAAGGCGTCGCCGAGGACGACAGTCCGCCGCTTCGTCACCGGAACCGCTCGCGTCAGAACGTCGAGAGCAGCAAAGGACAAGCGCCCGCCTGCGAGCGGCAAACCCTTCCACTCGGGAACATCGGCCTCGTCCACGAGCCGGCGCTCGCTCCGGTCCCAAAAGATCGCGGTGGGTTGCAGATAGATGGAGCGTTTCATTTGAGATGCAGGTCCGGCTCAAGAAAAAGCGGCCGCGAAACTATTGCGGCCGCCTGAAGATTGTTAGCCGACCATCGTCCGCTTACTGCGGCTGAGGTTCGGGTCCGATATCGATGCCGCCTTGCGGCTCGCCGCGCGGACGCGGCGGCTGGCGCCCGGCAGTCGGAACAGCCGAGCCGGCCGGACCCTTCGTGCTGTCGTCATCCGTCGGACGGACGATCTTCTCGCCGCGCATGATCGCCTGGCACTCGTCGCCCGAGATCGTCTCGTATTCCATTAGCGCCTGCGCCATGGCCTCGAGCTCGGCCTTGTGCTTCGTCAGCACTTCCCAAGCCGTCGTTTGGCCGGAGGTCACGATGCGGCGCACCTCTTCGTCGATGAGCTTGGCCGTCTCATCGCTCATGTTCTTCTGCTGCGTGATCGAGTGGCCCAGGAACACTTCCTGCTGGTTCTCGGAATAGAGCAGCGGACCAAGCTTGTCGCTCATGCCCCATTCGGTCACCATCCGCTTGGCGATGCTCGTCGCCTGGCTGATGTCGCTCGATGCACCAGTATTGAGGTGTTCGCGGCCATAAATCAGCTGTTCGGCGACGCGACCGCCGAATGCCATGGCGATCTTGCCCTCGCACCACTGCTTCGAATAGCTGAGGCGATCGCGCTCCGGCAGGCTCATCGTCACGCCCAGCGCACGGCCGCGCGGGATGATCGTCACCTTGTGCAACGGATCGTTGCCCGGCACGACGAGATTGACGATCGCGTGGCCCGCTTCGTGATAAGCCGTCGCGAGCTTCTCTTCCTCCGTCATGGCCATGGTCTTGCGCTCGGCACCCATCATGACCTTGTCTTTGGAGTCCTCGAACTCGGCCTGCGTCACGAGCCGCTTGTTCCGGCGCGCAGCGAGCAAAGCAGCTTCGTTGACGAGGTTCGCGAGATCGGCGCCGGAGAAGCCCGGCGTGCCGCGCGCGATCACCTTCGGATCGACATCCGGAGCCAGCGGCACTTTCTTCATGTGTACGCGGAGGATCTTCTCGCGACCAAGCACGTCGGGGTTCGGCACGACGATCTGGCGGTCGAAACGGCCCGGACGCAGCAATGCGGGATCGAGCACGTCGGGGCGGTTCGTCGCCGCGATGATGATGATGCCTTCGTTGGCTTCGAAGCCGTCCATCTCGACGAGCAACTGGTTGAGCGTCTGCTCACGCTCATCGTTGCCGCCGCCGAGGCCCGCACCACGATGGCGACCAACGGCGTCGATTTCGTCAATGAAGATGATGCACGGCGCGTTCTTCTTCGCCTGCTCGAACATGTCGCGCACGCGGCTCGCACCGACGCCGACGAACATCTCGACGAAGTCGGAGCCCGAGATCGTGAAGAACGGCACGTTCGCTTCACCGGCAACGGCGCGCGCGATCAGCGTCTTACCGGTGCCGGGAGGTCCAACGAGCAAGCAACCGCGGGGAATGCGTCCACCGAGACGCTGGAACTTCTGCGGGTCGCGCAGGAACTCGACGATCTCTTCGAGATCGGCCTTCGCCTCATCGACGCCCGCAACATCTTCGAACGTCACCCTGCCATGCCGTTCCGTCAGGAGCTTCGCGCGCGATTTGCCAAAACCCATGGCGCGGCCGGAGCCGGACTGCATCTGACGCATGAAGAAGATCCACACGCCGATGAGCAGCAGCATCGGGAACCAGCTCAGAAGAATGCTCGTGATTGACTGCACTTCGTCCTCGGCGGGTCGCGCTTTGAATGTCACACCCTTCTGACGCAGAAGGGTCACGAGATTGGGATCTTCCGGAGCGTACGTCGAGAATGATACGTCGCCGGTCGCATCGTGTTTCGTACCCGTGATACGGTTGCCCGCGATCACCGCTTCCTTCACGTTACCCTTCTCGACGGCGTCGAGGAATTCCGAATATTGAATGTCGTTGGTCCGATGCGTCGTACTCGGATTGCTGACGAGGTTGTAAAGGGCCAGCAACAGGACGAAAAGCGCCGCCCAGATCGCAAGTTTCTGATAATTCGGGTTCATTTTTTTCCTTGATGGTGCCATCGGCACCAAAACGGCGCGTACGCGGCGGCACGTGTGCCCCCAAAGTGAGACCCTAACATAGGTGCCAGCGGATCGCGGCACAAGTTCGAGCATTTACCAAGCTTTGCCGCACGGGCATACACCCGATTTCTTAAAATGCCGCTGAGCGGGGCAGCGGATCAAGCTCGAAACCCAGGGGATCGAGAGGCGGCGCATTCCCAAGGGCAAAAGGCGCCAGCGATGGAACCGCGACGAGGTCTTCCGCTGTCCAAAACGACGGGAGGGCGAACGCGGCGCGCGCGGGTGGGCGGCGTCCGGCGGCCAATCGCGGCAGGATTGCCGCATATCCCTTTGCGCCCAGCGGTTTGACCGTCACGGTCGACACCTCGCGCAGCGGCGACAGCGTCGCCATCTCTGCCCGCCATCGCAGAACGAAGCGACGATCCCAAACGTGCGTCGCCCCGGGAGAAAGCTCGACGGGAGCTTGCTTGAGCCGGCCCGCTTCCCGCCAGACGCGAATAGCCCGCGGGCCCCAGGAAACCTGCGCGCCGCCGAGTGTTGCAGAGGATGCACCATCGCGTTGCATACGCGCCACCAGATCTTCGATCTCCGAAAGCTGCGCGTTCGGGCTGGCGCCGCCATAGCGCCCGATCAGCCGCGCAATAAGCTTCTGCCGCAAGAACACGGGCCCGTTTTCAAAGGCACGCCGATCGAAGCAGGCAAAAACTTCATTGCCGAACGATAGCGAAAGAGAGCCGACAAAAAAGCCTTCTGCATAGGCGAGCGCATCGCGCGCATCGTTGAGGCGGCGTGCCGCGGTCGCAAACGCGTGCGCCGAAAGTCCCGCGGCCGCGAGATCCTTCAGCCGTGAACGCACGCGTGCCCTCTCGTAGCGGTGGTCGCCGTTCGTCGGATCTTCGAGGAAAGGAATGCCGCGTGCATCCAGGGTCGCGACGAGACGCGCTTTCGGAAATGCAAGAAGCGGACGGGCGAGGACGATCGGGGAGCCGTCGCGAAGCGGGCGCACATTTCGCATTCCCGAAAGCCCATCGATACCCGCGCCGCGCGCGAGCCGCATCGCGAACGTCTCGGCTTGATCGTCGCGGTGATGCGCCGTCACAATCGCCGCGCGCTCCGCTCCGACTCCGAGTGCGGCCGCATGATCTTCGAGAAGACGGTACCGCGCCTCGCGCGCCGCCATCGGCAAACCCGTTTGGGGCTTAAGTCCGCTCCAGGTCAGAATAGCGTGCGGCAAACGGAGGCGCCGCGCCTCTTCGGCCACCATCTCCGCCTCGCGCCGCGACTCCGCGCGCAGTCCATGATCGACAGTCGCAACGGAGATATTCGCTGTCGGCATCGCGGCGCGCGCGCACCAGGCTGCCGCGAGCGCCATCAGAGCCATGCTGTCCGGACCGCCGGAGACGGCGAGAACCAACCGATCGAAACGCGCCAACATTGCGAAAGCAGCATCTACTTCCGCGTCGGTGATCGGCAACTCAGATTCTGCGGCCACGGCTCTCTAACGATCGGCCGGTAAGCGGACCGATGGTTCTCTCTACTGGCAACCGACCCGCTGACGTTCGCTCTGGGCGCGGGCCTTCACGCTTTGAGGAGCGGTCGGAAATTTCGTCGACAGCTCCGCGAACGACGAACAGGCTGCATCTTTCTGGCCCAACCTGTCTAGAGACATCGCAAGCTTGAGCAGGCTGTCGGCCGCCTTGCCGCTCTGGGAATAGGTCTGATAGCCCTTCAGGAACGCACTGGCCGCAGCCTTGTATTGGCCACGCACGAAGTATGTTTCACCGAGCCAATATTGGGCATTTCCCGAAAGTGAATCGTTGGGAAACTTCTTGAGAAAGTCGGTGAAGGCCGTTTCCGCAGAGCCATAGTCCCGCTGCAGCAGATAGCCGTAGGCCGTCTCGTAAGCCTGCTTGGGATCGCCGCTGATCTCGTTCGCCGCCGGCAGCGCAGCCGTCGCGACCGCAGCCGCCGGAGGTGACCCGGCACCCGCGCCGGCTTGCCCCTGATTGTTCAGTAGACCGCCAATGGCGTCATTGCCACCATTGCCCGACGAGACGGTCGTCGAACCAAAGCCTGGGACAGCAGGAGAATCCGGTGAACCCGCACCATTCGAAGCCGTGTCCGTTCCCGTCTCGATATCCGATCGTCGTGGCGTGCCGCCCATGCTCCGGATCTGATCGCTCAGCTGCTGCACCTGCGCGGTCAAGGCCCGAACCTGCGTTTCGAGGCTATCGATGCGCGCCGCGTCGGCCCCGCCGCCGGAAGACGCAAAGGCAGGCGCCGCTCCGCCACCATTCTTGGCAAGCGATTCCAGCGTCCCGACCACCACTTGCATGTCAACGAGCTGTTCTTCCAGGGCTTCGACCCGCGATTTAAGACCGGCATCGGCCGATGCGGCTGCGGGTACCGCAGCACCCGCTTTCGCCGCCCGCGCGTCCTTCGTCTGCGCCAGTACCGGTGCCGTTGTGAGGGCGCATGCCAAAGCGACGACCTGGAATCGCAAGCAGCCTCGGAAAATCTGCGCAAATTTGGCCATATCCGGCTATGCCCCTCGGATCATGAAATACGTGTCTGCCGGCGGAGCACTGGCAACGGCCCGCGACGGCCGAACCTTACCCCAGGCGCTCCCAGGTCTCCACCTACGCCGGGTCGCAGGCCTTCTTCAACCCATCATCAACTACTGCGCAACCGAACTGGTAGACTCAGATCGGGGGGAACTGGCGGCCCCGGCCGTCGACTTCGACAAACCTTGCACCTGCTGACTGGATCGCCAGCCGTTCGAGAAATGCCAGGCGTTGATCAGCACTTCCGCGTTGCGATTCTGGGCTTCGCAAAGCGGGCCGCCGCAAATCGCCACCCTATCCTCGTTGCCGGCTGCCTTGATGTCGATTCGGCTCGGAGAAAGGCCAGCCGCCACCAGGCGATCCCGGACGGCTCCGGCCCGCTGCATGGAGAGTTCCCGCGCCGACTTCAGATCACCTTCGCCGTCAGCCCGTCCGATGACCACGACCGAGAGATCTGGCCTGAGATTGAGCCATCGCGCCTGCTGCTCGATGATGCTGTGCGCGCGGCCACCGATGGCCGCGCTGCCTTCCGCGAAGAATACCCGATCACCGATGTCTAAAAGGAATGCGTGCCGGTATTCCGCCGTCCGCTCAGCCTCGTCGGCCTTTAATTGAGCCTGATATTCGGGGTCGAGCTCGCCGCGATCGAGTGCCGTAAGAGCGCGCTTTGCCCGCCGTGCTTCCGGCGAACCTGGATAATCGCTGATGACACGGCCCAGGAGACGCCGTCCCGAATCTTCAGCGTGATCCGAAAGCGCGTCCAGCCCATCTTCGAGGAGTTCGGTAGCTGTCTCGCCGTCCGAATCGCGATCCTGAGCGCTGACACGCGGAGTCAGCACGAACAGAAAGCTGAGGACGCAGCAAAGGACGCTGGTCGCAACGAGGAGAGGCCGCAATTTCAACATCGAACAGAGGCGCCGCACAAAGAAGTCACGGCGCCCTTATGCGAGTCCAATTGGGCTAAACTTTGCTAAATCGGAAAGGCGTTAAAGCATTGTTAACGTGTTGCCGAATTGAGCCATCCTCTTCGGCACAGCCTCAGAATGCGGCAGCGCATGGACGATCGATAGCGCCATTCTAGCGCTGGCTGACGACGCCGCCGCTGTTGAGAACGGTCTGCGCCCGCCGATTCTGCGACCAGCAGGAGATGTCGTCGCACACCGCGACGGGACGCTCTTTGCCGTAGGAGATCGTGCGGATTCGCGCGCCATTGACGCCGTGCTGCGAGAGGAAGTTGCGCACCGTCGTCGCGCGGCGTGCGCCCAGCGCGATGTTGTATTCACGCGTGCCGCGCTCGTCGGCATGGCCTTCGATCGTGATGGTGTACTGCGGATACTGCTGCAGCCACTGCGCCTGCTTCGTGAGCGTTTGCTGCGCTTCCGGCGTGAGGTCGACCGAATCGGTTGAGAAGTAAACGAGATCACCAACGTTCTGCGTGAAATCGCGCTGCGATCCGGGCGTCGCGTTGCCGAACTTGCTGCTGAGCGCGTCAGGCTGAACGTCCTTGTTTGCGCACGCTCCGAGCGTCGCGGCAAGAATCGTAACGGCGGCCAGGCGCAGACCCAAGCTCCGCGCGAACGTGCCCATCATTTCGCTAATCCCCTTCGTATCGGTCTCGTCTCTCGTGCGAGTCGCATTGCGTTCCTTCCGCCGCGAGAGATGCTTTGTCAGTTATGCGCATAGCGGAGCGTTCAGCCCAAAATGTGGCCGATTCTGCGGGAGTAACCCCGAGTTTGTCGCAAAAACGCGTCGGACAATCCGGGTGCTGCCGCTCGGCACCAGTTCCCGTGCTTACTAGCATCAGGCATGAAGATATGTGTGCGACTAATTTGATTTACGAGCACTTTTCTCTGCGTTTTTCCCAGAAATTTTGGGGAGCAACGACCAGGCCAGTGTGGTCCGAATTTCCTAACGATTCGTCAGCACAGAGAACAGAACGCACCTTGCCCCAAAAAAGCTCAAGACCGAGATGATGGCAGGTTAAGTGCCAACAACTCGGTCTTGAAGATTAGGATGAAAAACGCAGTACTAAGAAGACAGGATGCGCTTAGTGCGCAGCCTGCTCCGAAGCGACGGGCCCGCCAAGCTTCAGCGGCGTGTGTTCTGCTTCACGGCGGCAAGCGCCGAGAGCAACAGCAACCAAAACTGTAGCGAGAACGATTGCGCTCTTCATGTGTAGTCTCCTTTGAATTCCGGACTACCCGCTATTAGCGGACAGCCTGGTCGCTTGCGGTCGGACCGCCGAGCTTCAAAGGCGTATGCTCAGCTTCGCGACGGCAAGCGCCGAGAGCGACAGCCGCAACAACCGCTGACAAAAGGATCAGCCCCTTCACACCCTGCATGGTCATATCTCCTGATACGATTCCGGCAAAAGCCGTACTCTGGGGTACCGGGAGGCCGCGCGGCGATCAAGAACGGAGGCGGCAAAAGCCAAGTTTTCCAAGCGAATAGGTGCGAAAATGCAACGGGCCTTAGTGCGCAAAATTCAACACTTTTTCCGCTTCCGTTAAGATAGCCAAGAGCCTGTTTCCACGCCTCTTTTCCGCACTCCAAAAAGCCGGCGTTAATAACTTGGGCAAACCATTTCTAAACGGGGTGTTAATTGAGAAGCGGTGACCACGCGGGGTCGGAAGCGAACGATGGGGTGTCCACTTTGCGTTCGTTGTAGCCGGTGATGTCGACGGAAAAGATTCGAGGCCCTCCCTTCTCTCCCCCGAGGTCCCGGAAGAACATCAGGACGCGGCCGTTGGGCGCCCAGGTCGGCCCCTCATTATGGAACCCCTCGGTCAGCGTCCGCTCGCCCGAGCCGTCCGGCTTCATGACGCCGATGATGAACTCGCCCCCCGTCTGCTTGGTGAACGCGATATAATCTCCACGCGGCGACCAGACGGGCGTCGAATAGCTTCCGTCACCCATCGAGATCGGGTGCTGGTTCGATCCGTCGGCATTCATGACCCAGAGTTGCTGGCGCCCGCCCCGGTCACTCTCGAAGACGATCTGGCTGCCGTCGGGCGCGTAGCTGGGACTCGTATCGATCCCGTTTGACTGGGTCAGGCGGCGCGGCTGCCGCGATCTGAGGTCCATTTCGTAGATATCTGATCCGCCGTCGGGCCTGCCGAGACTCATGATGACCCGCTGCCCGTCCGGCGTGAACCTTGGTGCGAACGTCATGTTCGGAAAGTCGCCGACAAGCTCCCGCTGGCCGGTCTCGAGGTTCATGATGAAAACCTTGGGCTGGCCGTCCGCCGTATAGGACATGTAGGTGATTTCCTGGTTCGTCGGAGAGAACCGCGGCGTCAGCACCAACTCGTCGCCCTTGGTCAGCAGCCGGACATTGGCGCCGTCCTGGTCCATGATCGCAAGCCGCTTGATGCGGTGCTCCTTGGGGCCCGTTTCGTCGACGAAAACAATGCGCGTATCGAAATAGCCTTTTTCGCCCGTGAGCCGCTCGTAGACACTGTCGGCGATCATATGGCCGATGCGACGCCAGTTCCGGGCTGCTGTCGAGAATCGCTGCCCCGTGAGCTGCTTTCCACCCGCGACGTCCCAAACCCGGAACTCCGCCCCGACACGGCCGTCACCGCCGTTGACCACGCGCCCGACGACAAGGGCGTCCGCCTGAATGGAACGCCAGTCGTTGAAGCGCGGCAGTGCATTGACATCCCGCACCTGCTCCAAGAATGAGGCGTGGTCGAGTGGGCGAAAAAGGCCAGAGCGCTCGAGATCGGCTTCGACCACCCCGGAAATCTGCTCCGCGAGTTGCTGATCGTCGCCGAGAAAGGTCGGGATCGCGATCGGAATCGGCGCAATCGTTCCTTCCGTCTGCGTTCCTTTGAGCTGTGCCAGCGCCGGCGTTGCAAAGCCCGGCACAAGCCAAACGCCGGCAGCGACGAGGGCTGCTGCGGAAAACAGCCGTTTCAGGCGGACTTTCAATGTCATGAATGCTCTCTCATGCGTCACGGCTGCAATTCCGAATTCAGGTGGTGTTTCGCTTCGCGGTCGAATGAAGCAACTTTTGGGCGTTTACAACATTTGCCGCGGATCGAACGTCCAGTCGATGTACTTCCAGCCACCCTCGTATTTGTCGGCTGGCAGGTGGAAAGGCGAACACATTCTGACGGCGCGTAGGGCCGCCTCGGCGTAAACTTGCCCCGCCGTCGTATTTGGCGCTGAGGTCACCCGAGGCTCACCCACGAGCGTGCCGTCGGGATTGAGTTCCCAGTGGAGCTCGACGACGGGAACTTCGTCCCCGCCGCCTGTTCCCGGCGGCCGCCAGCAGCCGTTGAGCTGCTGTTTGAGCATACCCTTGAGCAGGTCCTGCTCGCGTGCCGAGAGCACGGTATCGGAGCCCGTTGCGGTGCCTGCTTCCTTGCCGACGTCGAACGCATCGTCTTTCGAACCCGACGCCTGCTGGCCCTTCTTGCGCTTGTCCTTGTCGAGCAGCGCTTTCGGCGGCGAATCGTCGGGTGACTTGTCGAGGAGCGCCGCGATCTTGCTCGGATCGAACTTCTTCTTGGCGGCAGCAGCCTTCTTCCGCGCTTCTTCCTGCTTTTTCTTCTTGAGTTCGGCCGCCTTTTTCTTCTTCGCCTCTTCTTCGGCTTTCTTCTTTTTGGCTTCGGCCTCTGCTTTCTTCTTGGCGTCCTCTTCGGCCTTTTTCTTCGCGTCTTCCTCAGCCTTCTTCTTCGCTTCTGCCGCCTGACGCTCTTCCTCGGCCTTTTTCTCCTCCGGCGTTGGGCCGGGCTGCGGCTCAGGCGGCGGCGGAGCCGCAACCGGAGGCGGCGTCTCTTCGAGCTTCTTCGCTATCGGATCCGGTTCCGATTTCGCCGATTCGGCCGGGGGCGGCGGTGGCGGAGGTTCTGCCGCCTCGGGAGGCGCGGGCTCAGGCGGCGGCTCGGCCTTGGCGAGCTGCTCCTCCGGAGGCGGGGGCGGAGGCGCATTGGCCGGCTTCTGGGTATCGTTCTTGCTGTCGTCCGGCTTCGGCTTGTCGTTCGCCTTGGTCTCGAGGTGTTTCGAATCCTCGCTCCCCTGCTTCAGGCGCAGGAATTCCGACGGCGTGATGATGTCCGCTGAAATTGCGGGCGTGTCGGGCGAAAGCGGCGGCGAAGAATGCAGGTCGATAAGCACCCACGCGAGAAGCGAGGCGTGCAAGAGGAGGGACAGAACAAGTCCGAAGGGCACGGTTTAGCACCCGCGATCTGTAAGACGATCTCTGAGAGACGACACGCCTTGTCGCCGATACCTGCGAAGAACCGGCAGGAGCGGCATGTACGTCATGGCACGCATCCCGCTATGTGCCTCCCTTCTCTCCATTGAGAACGAAGGACAGTTTCTTGAAGCCGCCTTGATTGATTCGGCTCATGACCTCCATCACGGTGCCGTAATTCACGCCCTTGTCGCCGCGCACGAAGATCGTATCGTCGTAGCCGTTCCCGGCGATCGCTTTGAGTTTCGTGGCGAGATCATCGAGCGCAACCTGCGAATCTCCGATGTAGATATCACCGTTGGACTTGACCGTTACCGCCACCGGATCCTTCTTCGGCTGTTCGATCTGCTGGCCCTTGGCTTCCGGCAGATTGACGTCGATGCCCGTCTGCAGGAGCGGCGCCGCGACCATGAAGATGATCAGCAGCACGAGCATCACGTCGACCATCGGCGTGACGTTGATTTCGCTCATCGGCATGTGCTTGCCGCGTCGCCGTCCGCGACCACCGCCCCCGCCTGCCTTGACGCTCATACCCATGGCTTCAGGCCCTCACGTCGATCTGCCGTGACACGATCGCGGCAAACTCATCGGAAAATGCATAGAGACGCTGCGATATGGCAGCCGAATCCGCCGAGAACTTGTTGTAGAAAATAACGGCAGGAATAGCGGCCATCAGACCCAGCGCTGTCGCGAACAGCGCTTCCGCGATGCCGGGCGCGACGACCGAGAGCGACGTATTCTTCGACACCGCAATCGACTGGAAGCTCGTCATGATGCCCCAGACGGTGCCGAACAGGCCGACGAACGGCGCCGTCGATCCGACCGTCGCCAGAAAGAGCAGCCGGCGATCGAGCCGTTCCATCTCACGGCTGATCGTCACGTCCATGACTTTCTCGACGCGGAGTTGAATGCCGCCAAGGGCGCGGATATTGCCTTCGACCGACCGCTTCCACTCACGCATTGCCGCCACGAAAAGCGCGGCCATTGTAATGGTGCGCCCGCGCGACAGGTTGGCGTAAAGCTCGTCAAGCGACTGGCCGGACCAGAACAGCTGCTCGAAGCGGTCGCTTTCGACGCGCGCCTTGCGGAATGCGAGAAGCTTTTCGAAAATAATCGCCCAGGACCAGATCGAGGCGAGCCCGAGCCCCGACATGATGATCTGGACCACGATGCTCGCGTGCAAGAAAAGCTCGACAAACGAAAAACCACCCGCTGAGACCGGGGCAACGGCGCTTTGGGCGACATCCGCGGGATTCATTTCACCATCCGTGTCGAAGAACTGCGATCCCCGTGCGTGTCCGCACGAGACTTGAAATTCCGGTAGCACCGGGAACGCCTGTCGGCGCAGCCCCAATGACAAGAGACGCGCCCGGCGTGGGCCCGATGCAGAAAGCGTATGACGGCGTAATGACGTCCACCCCGGTAGCGAGCGACCCCGCCCATGCGTCTGGGCTGAGAGCTTTTGCCGCCCAATATGACCAAACGAGGGCTTACCACAGCCTGTGGCAACGACGCATCGCGGTGTTTATCCACGAAAAACGCTGACGTTGGCCTCGCCGCGAGCCATGGCGGCTGCCAACCCACGCTCGGAGGAAGCCGACAGTCGCGCGCATTGCTGCCTTCCCAATGCAAATTCCTGCAGCGGCCCGCCATGCCATTGGTTAGCGGACCGTTAACAGCCCCTATGCCAAAAGATCTAGGCCTGCCGAATCACCCACCGTGAGAGCCGAACCTCGAATCTTTCGGGAACACGTCCGATGACACCGATTGCCAGCAGCACGAATGCAACCGCCCTTTCCATCCTTCAGCGCATGGCCAGAGCAAAGGGAACGGATGGGGACGCGACAGCCAACGCTTCGGTGCCGGTCCTCGGACCGCTTGAGCCCATCAGCAACGCCAGCAAAGAGGCTGCAGAGAAGGCCGCCGACATTCTCAAGACAAGCGGCGCAACCATCGACCTTTCCGCCCACGGAGTGCCGAGCGCTTCGGCCAACGCGCGAGAGAATTCTTCGGGAAGCACAATTGATGTCGAAGCGGCGCTCGCTGCAATAAACAACGTCACGATCCGCCTCGGCAACGGCAACGACTATACCGACCTGCAGAACAACGTGACTCTCTACGCCGGCGGCGGCAACGATGTCCTGCGCGCTTACAACAACGCAACGATCGATGCGGGTGACGGAAACGATTGGGTCAGCGTCTATCGCAACGCGAACATCGATGGCGGCGCCGGCGACGATCAAATCCGCGCTTACGATAATTCCACGGTCAATGGCGGTGACGGCAATGACGTGGTCGTCACACTCGGCGGCTCTACGATCGACGGAGGGGCCGGCAATGACACTCTTGTCGTCACCTCTGATCGAAGCGAGGAGAATTCGACCTTCGACAACGCAACGGTCGATGGCGGTGATGGAGACGATTACATCCAGGTGAATGCGAATTCGACCGTGACAGGTGGCATCGGCAACGACGCGATTCGTATTCTGGGCGATGGCACAACTGTCAATTTCCAGAAGGGCGACGGGCAAGACGTTATTGGGATAGGCACAACGAACATCCGATCGCCGGCCAATGCCACGATCAAGATCAGTGGCTACAGTGCAAACGATGTCACTCTCACGCGCGGCGATGACGGCGTGACCGTGACATTCAAGGATTCGAGCGATTCACTCACGCTTCAGTTCGAATACGGCTCGGCCCGATTGTCGTTTGAAGACGGCTCGAGCCTCGATGTTACGCCGACGAGTTTCACGCGACTTCAGCAATTGCAGGCATCTGCCGACGCGCCCGTTGGCGGAGGAAACCTCGAATGGCTCGACTGAGAAGGCTCATAAACTAAGCGGATGGCGTTTTTGCCGCCGCCACATGCGCCTGGAATGCCTCTCGCACCGCATCGCTCAGACGCAGAGGCTTGCCCGAGATTGAGATCAGCACGACGACGACGTCGGCCGTCACGAGACGCACCCCATCGCGCATGATCGTCTGCTCGAGGGTAACGCTGGCGCCGCCGAGTTCTTTCACGCGCGTCACGACCTCAAGAAGATCGTCCATGCGTCCTGGACGCGCGAAATCGAAGGTCATGCGGCGAACGACGAACGCTGCCGGTTCGCGGCTGTCGGAGCCATCGATCAAACGGCGGGCGTCGGTTCCGAGAAGGCGAAGAAAATCGGTGCGTCCGCGTTCGGCATAGCGCACGAACGATGCATGATAGACGACGCCGCCGGCATCGGTGTCCTCGAAATAGACCCGCACCGGCAAGACGTGCCGCTGCCCGTCTTCGTCCCGAATGATACGACCGGCGAGGTCCGGCCACTTCTCGTCCGTCAAGCTTCGCTCCCGTGCGCGCCGCCGAGATTGAGGGCGACGATCTCTGGCGGAGATCCTAACCGGACGGGCAGCGACGAGCAGCCCAGACCGCCCGAGACGATCAGGTGCCGTCCGTCCTCGATCTTATGACCGTAGGCATAGCGTGATCCATAAATCGATGGAACGACCGGCGCGTATCCGAACACGCGCACCTGGCCGCCATGTGTATGGCCCGCGAGCGTCAGCGACACGCGCTTCGAGACGTGCGGAAAGATGTCCGGCTCATGCACCATCAGAATAACGGGCGCATCGTCCGTGATCTGCCGCATCGTGGCCGGAAGGTCGTCGACCCCGATGTAAGCCGTATGGCTGTCGGGCACCACTTCATCCCTGTCGTCGTCGTTGGTGCGGAACGCCCACTGATCTCCGAGCCCTGCAATCCAAAAGGCGTGTCCGTCCTTTTCGAGCCGCACCGCCGTGTTTTCGTAAACAGGAATGCCGACGTCACGCAGCGCCGACCCGGCAGGTGTCGGGCCCGATCGCAGACGCTGTACCTCGTGCGATTCCCACCAGTCGTGATTACCGAGAACCGCGTGCACCCCGAGCGGCGCTTTGAGCTTCGCGAGAGCTTCGGCCCACGCTTTGTGGCTGACACGCTTTGAATAGCTGCCAAGCGTCGAGCCGACGACGAAATCGCCGAGCATCAGGACGGCATCGGCGCCAAGCGCATTCGTCTGCGCGACGATGTGCTCGACCCGATCGACCGACATCCACGGCTCGCAGACATGCAGATCCGCCAGCACCGCAAGGCGCACTTGAAGACCGGGAGTCCAATTCGGCGGCGTCAGCTCGTATGTGGTGACGTGCTCGCGAAAGGCTTCGGCAACGGCGTAGCCGCTGAGAGCGGTCGAGCCGACACCCCCGGCGCCAGCGAATTTTAGCAGATCACGACGGCTGATCACGAAAAATTCCTTTTGTTCGCCGGAAGCTGGCAACCAACCGGACATTCACGAAGCAAAGCTGTCAAAACAGTGAATTTTCGCGTTGAAACGCCGATCGCGACGTTACGTCTCTTCCCCGTCGTCCTCGAAGATCGGCAATTCGGGCGTCGTCCCCCTCGCAGGTCCGCTTACGCCAAGATGCCGATACGTCTTGAGAGTGACGACCCTCCCGCGTGGCGTGCGGCCGATGAATCCCTGCTGCAGCAGGTAAGGCTCGACGATCTCCTCAAGCGCGTCGCGTGGTTCCGACAGCGCCGCCGCAAGCGTCTCGATGCCGACAGGGCCGCCTTCGTAATTCTTCAGGATGCAGCCGAGATAGCGATGGTCGAGGGCATCAAGCCCCTCGCCGTCAACCTCCAGCATCGTCAGGGCCCGGTCCGCAACTTCCGCGTTGATGACGGCAGCCCCTTCGACCGCGGCGAAGTCGCGAACACGGCGCAAGAGTCGACCCGCGATACGCGGCGTCCCGCGCGACCGCTTGGCGATTTCCCGGGCACCGTCCGGCGACATCGCCGCGCCGAGAACACGCGCGCCACGGCCGACGACCTGCTCGAGTTCGGCAACGGAATAGAAATTCAGCCGGACAGGAATCCCGAACCTGTCGCGCAGCGGGTTCGTCAAAAGTCCGGCCCGCGTCGTCGCTCCGACCAGCGTGAATTTCGGCAGATCGATGCGAACCGACCGCGCGGCAGGCCCCTCGCCGATCATCAGGTCGAGTTGGAAATCCTCCATTGCCGGATAGAGAATTTCTTCGACCGCCGGATTGAGCCGGTGAATTTCGTCGATGAAGAGCACATCGCGCTCTTCGAGATTGGTAAGGAGCGCGGCAAGGTCCCCCGCCTTCGAGATCACGGGTCCCGACGTCGCGCGAAACCCGACGCCGAGTTCCTTAGACAGGATCTGCGCCAGCGTCGTCTTGCCGAGCCCCGGCGGCCCGGCAAAAAGGACATGGTCCAAGGCGTCGCCGCGCCCCCGCGCTGCCGTGATGAAAACCCGCAGATTGGCGCGTGCCTGCTCCTGCCCGACGAAATCATCGAGCGACTGCGGGCGGATCGTCGCCTCGAAGGCGTCCACATCCTTGCGCGCACTGCTGACGAGCCGGTCGGTCATGGTTTGTTCGTGAGGCTATTCGGGAGACTCGTCAAGTCGCCGGCGGAAATCGCGGTGGGAGGCTCAACTTTTCGGGGCGTCGCGCAGGATTCCGCCCATGATCAGCAGCGACCGCATGCCGATCGCGAGAAGGCCCGCGAGGAACGCCAGCAACGGCAATGCGTGGCCGGCTTCGAATGGGAAGATGATCGCGCCCGCCGCGAAAGCCACGACGCCCGCAACCGACGCTTCCAGCCAGCCGTAAGTGCCGTGCTGCAGGACGAACGGCGTCAGGCCCAACGCCGCGACCGTCGCCGGCAACGCGCTCCAGACGAATGCGCCGACCGCAACGTCGCCCAGTGCTTCTCCGCTCGGCGGCGGCAACAGAAAATCGGTAGCCGGGCTCAAGAGCATCAGCACCACGACGATAAGCCCTGCGAAGAATGGCGCAGCGAGCGACGTGATGAGCACCATCCAGAGCGCCCGCATGGCATTGCTGGGTTTGTTCTTTTCTGTAGCCACGGTACGTTTCCGGTTGAGGTGAGCAGATAAGACGATCGAGCGCTACCGCGCCAGCTCTTTGAGACTGCGCTTGATGAGCCCCGCTGTATCCGCGGCCTCGCCAAGTTCCTGCGATGCGACCGCGACGGCGGCGTTCGCCTGAGCCGGATTGTAGCCAAGATTGGTCAACGCCGAGAGGGCTTCTGCAAAAGCGAGGCCCGACGGCGGAACGTTGGGCGCCGGAACAGTCGGACCACTACCCGTTGGAATGTTATAGCCGCTGAGCGAAAGGCTCGGTGCCTTGTCCTTCAATTCGGCGACAATGCGTTGCGCCAGCTTCTTGCCGACGCCCGGTGCTTCCTCGACGGCCGCCCAGTTTCCGAATGCGACAGCGTTCGCGAGATCCTGCGGTGCCAGCACCCCAAGCACGCTCAAAGCAACCTTGGCGCCGACGCCTTGGATCGTCTGCAGCGTCCGGAACCAGCTCCGCTCGAACTCGCTCTGAAATCCGAAGAGCCGTATGGCATCCTCGCGCACATGCGTATCGATCGTCAGCGCCACGTCGTCGCCGACCTTCAGGTTGCGCAGCGTTTTGCTCGACGCCTGGACCTCGTATCCGACGCCGTTGACGTCGATCACGAGATGGCTTTCGCCGATCGCATCGACCTTGCCCCTGAGCTTGCCGATCATGTTTCGGCGACCTTCGACGCGAAGGCCGCTATCCGCTGGCGGCTGACGCGATGATGCGCATGCGTGATGGCGATCGCCAGCGCATCGGCTTCATCGGCGCAGCCGAACGTCGCCTTCGGCAAAAGGAACGCGATCATCGCCTGAATCTGCTGTTTTTCGGCATGCCCGGTACCCGTCACCGATTTTTTGATGAGGTTCGGCGTATATTCGGCAACCCGGAGCCCAAGTCGTGCCGGCGCCAGCAGCACCGCTCCCCGCGCCTGCCCGAGCTTCAACGTCGAGCGCGGGTTCTCGTTGACGAACGTCTCTTCGACGGCGGCCTCGGATGGACTGAAGCTCCGGATCACGCTCGTCACTTCGTCGAACAGCGCCGAGAGGCGATAAGCGAGATCGTCCTCTTTCGGCGGCGTGATGACCCCGGACGCCACGTAGATCAGGCGGACGCCATCGCTTTCGATGACACCCCATCCCGTTCGGCGAAGCCCCGGATCAAATCCGATGATGCGAATCGTTCCCCCAGTCATGCTCTGGGCATAGCACGAACCGCGTAAGACACCGACGGCGTCATGGGCGGCGGCGGCAGAGGCGGCGGCTTGGTGGCGTCGGCAACTTTGCCGGTGAGGATCGCGTCGAGAGCCTCGGCGACATCGGGCTCGGTCCAATATCCCGTGTGGCCGCCCATCGCCATGACGTGGTTGTCGACGCGAAGACCAGGCGGCGGTGAGATCCGTCCTCCGATGTAGTCATCGACCCGGTAGAGATTGATCCAGCACTTGAGTTTCGCGGCAATCCCGAGCGGCACAGCCTTCGAAGCCGCGTACTCGTGAAAATATTTTTGATAGATGCTGCCGAGCGGCGAGCCGAAAGTGAGAAGAGCGGGCGCCGCATCGCCGAGCCGCGTGTAGTGCGGGCCATTGTCGCGCAGATAGTCATAGACGATGACCGAACCCTGGCTGTGGGCCAGGAAGACCACTCCGTCATAGCCTTGGTTCTGCACGAAGTGTTCAAGAACCAGGTTGAGCCGTCCCTGAATGCGCTCGCGCCTGAGCCTCCGCATCCGGATCCGGAAGACCGATGGAATGAAGTATGCCGCCGTTTCCTGCCGCGGCTGGTAGTGGTGATCGATCAATTCGCGTGCGAACTGCACGACGTTGGCGACACGCCGTCCGAAGAAGAACGGCAGGATCAACGCAACGACCGCCGCAACAGGGAGAATATATCCCCTGAGGGTCACGAACATCTGGTTGCGATCGAGATAGGGCTGGATGAAGACCAGCGCGAAAACGACGAGGAATGCGAAGATCAACAGCCCGACGAGAAACGGATTGAAAAGCAGCCGCGGCATATTCCGCGATGTGCTCTCGAGATCCGATTGGCCGCGCCGCGCGCGCCATTGCCGAAGTTCGATCAGAAGAATCCCGGCCAGAATGAGCATCAGCACCGTGAAGGCGGCCGACGCATAGATGAATTTGAACCGCCCGATCCAGTCGAGCTCGATGTTCGGAACCTGCACGAGCTTCGCGATCGGGCTGTCGGGCGCGATCTGATGCGCATCGACGGCATGCTGGATGACCGGCTGCGCCTCTTTCAGAATGGAAATCGCCTCGGCGCGATTGAGCACCGGATAAATCACGCTGACGACGACTGTCGTCCAAAGCATGAACTGCATGATCAAGATCGCGATGCTCGTCGAAATTGTCGAAAGGCGCGAGCGATCGCCGGTGAACCGGGCACGGATCCACGAGAGCACGAGCAGGACCGTCGAGAAGACGAGCAACGCGCCCCAGAACCGCCAGCCCCAGATGATGACCTTATAGAGCCCGTCGATGTAGCACGCTGCGTTCGAAACGCCGGGCGGGCAGTCCGGCACTTGCGCGCTGACGAGGCGTTGCGGCCCGAGCTTGAGTTCGGGAACATGCTTGAGCAGCGGCAGCAGCATGTTATTGAATGTCAATACGAAAACCGACAACGCTGCGACCGCGAGCCAGAAGACCGTGTCGTACCAGGAGTAGTCCTGCTTCCGGCTGATGCGATAGAAAAGGTAAAGTGCACAGACAAAGATTACGCCCGTCACGATCAACACCTGCGATCGCACGTCCATGACTTCAGTGGTCACCGTCACCGGCTCGAAAAGAAACAGCGCGCAGATTGCCGATGTCACGATGGTCAGCGCCGCGCTCGGTCCGCGAATGAGCCAACCGGCAACCCATAGGATCTTGCGCAAAATCCAGGAGGTCACATCCCGCGACCGGTCGAGCATCGCGTCCACAAGATGATGGGATTCGAAGATGACGCGGAAAAGTTGCAGAAGCGTATTGACGCGACCGGGCGTGCCTTCGGTCAGATCCGCCCAATGCAGTTCGACGGCCTCGATTTCGATGCCGCTGTTATGTGCCGCTCCCCGCCGGATGACCGGAAAGACCGGAGGCGGATTGGCGACCTCGACCTCGGGCATGCGGTTGTATTCGTTCGCCGGGGAGACTGTATATCCCGGCCGCGTCTGGGCCAGCGTATCAAGCACCGCATTGACGCAATAACCCGGCTCGGTCTCGCCCACCCCGTGGACGACGACCAGCCCTACACGAACCCGGCCCCTTCCCCCCGATGGTCCGTCCGCCGACATGCCTACTCCCGTACGCCGTGTACGCCCCAACCATAGTGCGTTTTCCCCGCAAAGCACGCGTCCCTCGCCTTGCAGTCGCACCGGGCCTCGTAAAAACCCAAGATTTCGGCTTTAGTGTTGCGGAATGAATAAGAAACTGGCAACAGGCCGCCGTCGATGAGGATGGGATGGACCTGAGTTTCACTCACCCGCATTGGATTGTGGCAGGCGTATTGCTGCTCCTGGGCGGATTCTGGCTATTTCGCTGGGGCCGACGCAACGATGACCGCGATGCGATCGCAGCGGCCGCGACCGAAGCCGCAATTAACAAACTCCGCAAAAATTCTCCGGGAAAAACTCGGGTCCCGCCCCCTCCCGCTGCCAAAATCGGCGCAGCCGCCCGCTTTCGCAACGCAATGGCGCAGTTCCTCGGTATCGTTGGGCTCTTGATGATCATCGCGGGCCCTGTCCTGATCGTCTTCGGGATTTTTTATACCGCAGGATAGAGTTGCTCAGGCAGCTGTGAGCTTCTTCAGGACGTCATCCGAAATCTCGAAATTGGCGAAGACGTTCTGAACGTCGTCATCGTCCTCGAGCGCGGCCAGCATCTTCATGATGGTTTGCGCGTTGTCCTCGTCGACCGATGTCGTGAGGTTCGGCTTCCAAACGGCCTTCACACTCTGCGCCTGGCCAAGCGTCTTTTCGAGCGCGGCCGCGACGGTGCCCAGCGACTCGAAAGCCGTCGTGACGACGTGGCCGTTCTCATCCGACTGAACATCGTCCGCACCGGCCTCGATGGATGCTTCGAGAACCGCCTCGGCCGATCCGGCTTCAGGCTTATAGGTGATCTCGCCGATGTGGTTGAACATGTGCCCGACCGCGCCGGTCGCACCGAGATTGCCGTTGAATTTCGTGAAGACGCTTCTGACGACGCCGCCGGTTCGGTTCCGGTTGTCTGTCAGCGCTTCAACGATCACAGCGACGCCACCCGGCGCATAACCCTCGTAGCGAACGGCTTCGTAGTTCGCGAGATCGCCCCCTTGCGCTTTCTTGATGGCGCGCTCGATATTGTCCTTCGGCATGTTCTCGGCGCGGGCTTCCTGGATCGCCAGGCGCAGCCTGGGGTTCATGTCCGGATCGGGTGTCCCCGATTTCGCGGCGACCGTGATCTCACGAGCAAGCTTCGCAAAGAGCTTCGAACGCATCGCGTCCTGCTTGCCCTTGCGGTGCATGATGTTCTTGAACTGCGAATGGCCGGCCATGCTCGTGCTCGCTCGGTATGGGAATTGTGCTGAAGCTCGTCTTTTGCGCAACGGCCGCGCGGCGGTCAAGGGAGCCCGCTATTTGGCCTGAAATTCAGCCCCTGACGTCAGCCATCGACCCAAAATTCGGGCGTAGCCGGTTCGAGGTGCGGCCCAAGCCGCAAAGGACCCGACTTCACGGCAAGACCCGTTTTGTCATCGATATTGACCGCGAAGCCAGAAATCGTCCCAGGTCCCGGAGCGGGCTCATAGCGGCCGCGCGGAATCCGGGTGAGGAAACGGTTTATCGGCTCGTCCGCCTCCATGCCGAGTACCGAGTTGTAGTCCCCGCACATTCCGGCGTCGGAAAGGTAAGCAGTCCCACCCGGCAAGACTCGTCCGTCTGCCGTGGGCGTATGTGTATGCGTGCCGACGACAACGCTGACCCGGCCGTCGAGGAACAGACCCATCGCCTGTTTTTCGCTCGTCGCTTCGGCATGAAAATCGATCAGGATCGCATCGGCCCCTCGCTTCAACGCGCAGGCTGTCAGCTCCGCATCGATCGCGCGGAACGGACAATCAAGCTCGGTCATGAAAACGCGGCCCATGGCATTGACGACAAGAACATCGGCGCCACTCTTCGCCTTCAGAAGCGCTGCGCCTTTTCCCGGCGTCCCCTTCGGATAATTGAGCGGCCGGACAAGCCGATCCTGCCGTTCGATGAAGACAAGCGCTTCTTTCTGATCGAACGCATGATTGCCGAGCGTGACGCAATCCGCGCCAGCGTCGATCAGATCGTTCACGATCGTCTCGGTAATGCCAAAGCCCCCCGCAGCATTCTCACCGTTGATGACGACAAAATCCAAACTGTAGCGATTGATGAGTCCGGGCAATGCATCGCAAACCACCGTACGACCCGCGCGGCCGACGATATCGCCGAGAAACAAAAGACGCATGAAAATCCCGGATCAGAGGTTTTTGCATTTGTGCGGCCCTGAGGGTGTCAGGACCCAATCGAGTTTTTCGTCATAGCTTTCGACCGGCACCGCGTCGACCATTTGTTCGTCGTACGCGAGACCGACGGCCACGACCCGTCTCGATTTCCGCAATCTGTTGAGTGTCCTGTCGTAGAAGCCGCCGCCGTAGCCCAGGCGGTGACCCCGCGCATCGAACGCCAGCAGCGGCACCAGGACGACATCGGGTTCGACTTCCGGTTTGTCTTCGAGAGGCTCCGCAATCCCCCACGCCGCCGGCGCCATCATATCGCCGGGCGACCACGACCTGAGCAGAAGCGGCTTCCCCCGACCCTGCATCACCGGGAGGGCAAGCCGGAAGCCTTCCGCGTGCAGCCACGCCATCAGTGCGGCGGGATTAATCTCGTCGCGAATGGCCGCAAATCCCGACACGATCGCATCGGGCTTAATGCCGAGAAAATCCAAGCCCTGGGCGGCGATCTTGCGGCTCGCCTCCGGGCCGTGGCGCTCGAAGGCTTCCTTCCGGCGCAGAAGCGCTTCGGCGCGCAGATCTTTTTTAGCGTCCGCCATTCTCAATGATTGCACGCCCTGGAGACGGAATAAATGCCGCGAAGGCCGTTGAGACGATGATCCCGCGTGGTCCCTACGAGCGTAGGTGGGCACCATGTGTCCGGAGCCACGGCTCCGGTCAGGGACAGCGCCCGTGCGGATCTTATAGGCCCCCGGGTCATATTGTCCCTGACGAGCCCCGCAGCGTCTGCTGATGTATGTGAGCCGGGCCGAAAAATCTAGGGGAGTCTAACGGATGCGTCTTCCTAGGCCCGGCGTTTCTTCGGCTCGGCTTCGTCGTCAGCCTCGAGGCTCCGAATGGCGACCGACCGAAGCTCGGCCGTGCTGCCTTCCAGAAGCTCATCGACGTCGGCCCGCGCGTCGAAGAGCTCATCCGTAATCATCAAAGCCGCCATGAGAATGAGGCGCTCGTCTCCGACCGCCCCGTGCTCGCGGACCAGACTGTCCAGTTTGGTGCTGAAATAGTCGACAATGTCCGTCAGACGCTGGGCATCATGCTCCTCGCATTGGAAGCGATAGGTGCGTTGGTTGAACGTGAATGGAACCTCAGCCATCCTGCCCGGCAGCTTCGCCGCTCTCCCCCTGAACGACGCTCACGCTCAATCGTTCCCCTGGAGACTATGGAGCGAATCGAGAACCCAATCAATGCGATTGAGCGCATCTGCCGTCCGCTGCTCAAGCTCGGCGATGCGCTGCTGAGCCGTCGCAAGCTCGGATCTGAGCCGCGCATTTTCGGTCCGCAACTCGACGTCGCCAGCCGGCTTGCGGGCAGACTTGATGTCTTCCGCGCGTTTGATCTTAACGGTGTTGCGTTCAGTCATGGCCTCTCATCGCCCTCTCGGGCGACACGATTGACGCATCGATCACCACTGCTTGGTTTGGCACGTTACGTGGCGAAGGTAAATGTCGTCAATAAACGTCCCCGTGTTTGCCCCCTGTCGCGTAGAAAGAAATTCCGCGAGCGTAACGTGAACCCGGGGGCTTGCCTGATTGACAGGCGCCTACCAACTGACGTTAAAGACCCGCAAAACCTAGACCGACGGCGACGACATCGTGAACTCGTCCGCATCCGTCGCAATTTTTTCTGGAGGATTCCAAAGAATGGCTGTGAAGGTCGCGATCAACGGTTTCGGCCGCATCGGTCGTAACGTGCTGCGTGCAATCGTCGAGAGTGGCCGCTCCGATATCGAAGTCGTCGCCATCAACGATCTCGGGCCTGTCGAAACGAACGCTCACCTCCTGCGGTACGACAGCGTACATGGTCGCTTCCCCAAGGAAGTGAAAGTCTCCGGAGATACGATCGACGCAGGAACCGGCTCGATCAAAGTGACGGCCGTCAAAAATCCGGCCGAGCTTCCGCATAAGGCTCTCGGCGTTGATATCGCACTCGAATGCACCGGCATCTTCACGTCCAAGGACAAGGCGAAGGCGCACCTCGATGCAGGCGCCAAGCGTGTTCTCGTTTCGGCGCCGGCGGACAACGCTGATCTGACCGTGGTCTATGGCGTCAACGACGACAAGCTCACGAAAGATCACCTCGTCATCTCCAACGCGTCCTGCACGACGAACTGTCTCGCCCCCGTCGTGCATGTGCTCCACAATGCCATTGGCGTTGCGCATGGCTTCATGACGACGATCCACTCCTATACGGGCGACCAGCCGACCCTCGACACTTTGCATAAGGATCTCTACCGCGCCCGTGCCGCCGCGCTGAACATCATCCCGACGACGACAGGCGCTGCGAAAGCTGTCGGGCTCGTCATCCCGGAACTTAACGGCAAACTCGATGGCGCCTCGATGCGCGTTCCGACGCCGAACGTCTCGTTGATCGACTTCAAGTTCGTCGCGAAACGCAACACCACCGCCGACGAAGTGAACAACGCCATTCTCGATGCCGCGAAGTCGAACCGCCTGTCAGGCATCCTGACGGTCACGAAAGAAAAACTCGTATCGATGGACCTGAACCACGATCCGTCGTCTTCGACGGTCGCACTCGACCAGACCAAGGTCATCGACGGCAATTTCGTTCGTGTGGTTGCCTGGTATGACAACGAATGGGGCTTTTCGAACCGCATGGCCGATACCGCGGTCGCGATTGGCAAACTGATTTGATCCGGAATTTTGGCGGGCGCCTGTGAACGGCGCCCGTTCTTGTGAGTATTGCTAAGCAAACGGCCCACGGAGACAAAGTTATGAGCGAAAAACTCCAGGATATCGCCCGCGCTCTCGTTGCGCCGGGTAAAGGCATTTTGGCGGCCGACGAAAGCACGAGCACGATCAAGAAGCGCTTCGACAGGATCAAGCTTACCTCGACCGAGGACAGCCGTCGCGATTATCGCGAGATGCTGTTCCGCGCGACCGACGGCATGAAGAACTATGTTTCAGGCGTCATTCTTTATGACGAGACGATCCGCCAGAAAGCCAAGGACGGCACACCGCTTGTCGACGTCATGAAGGCCGCGGGCTCGATTCCCGGCATCAAGGTCGACCTGGGCGCCAAACCGCTTCCCGGTCCGACGTCAAAGATCGAAACCATCACCGAAGGCCTCGATGGCCTGCGCGAACGCTTCGCCGAATATTACAAGCTCGGCGCCCGCTTCGCAAAATGGCGCGCCGTCATCACCATCGCCGAAGGCCTGCCGTCCTGGAATTGCGTCAAGGCGAATGCGCATGCGCTCGCGCGGTACGCAGCACTTGCCCAGGAAGCCAACATCGTGCCGATCGTCGAACCCGAGGTGCTGATGGATGGCCCGCACTCCGGCCATGATATCGATGAGTGCTATCGCGTCACCGAATGGACGCTTCGCACCGTCTTCCGCGAGCTTTACGACGCGCGCGTCGAACTCGAAGGGATCGTTCTGAAGCCGAACATGATCATCTCCGGCCAGAAATGTGCGAAACAGGCGAGCCCCGCCGAAGTCGCGGAAAAAACGATCAAGTGTCTGAAGGCGACGGTCCCCTCGGCCGTTCCAGGCATCGCGTTCCTTTCCGGCGGCCAGTCCGACGAAGTGGCGACCGAGCATCTCTCACTGATGAATGCATCGGGTCCGCTGCCCTGGCCGTTGACCTTCTCATATGGCCGCGCGCTACAGGCCGCTGCCATTCAGGCCTGGGCCGGCAAGCCGGAGAATGTCGCCGCCGGTCAGCGAGCCTTCACGCACCGGGCGAAAATGAACAGCCTCGCCGCGCTTGGAAAGTGGAGCCAGACGCTCGAAAAAGCGGCCTGAAGCGCAACTCGAGAACTGAAAATAAGAAGGGCGGATCGCGTGATCCGCCCTTTCTTTTTTCGCCCTCGCTTTTCGAGGCTAGTTCAGGAAAATATTCGACAGTGCGTCCTGGATGGCGTTCCCGGTCGATCCTGATTTCTTCGCCGACGCGCTGTTCTTGTTGCTCCGGTTGGTCTTCCGTGATGGCGGCGCATCCTGCAGATCATCCGATCCGGCGTCGTTGAAATACGCATCATTCGACGCGCTCGGAGCACCGCCCGGCTCGGCGGCTTCCGTCGGATCGATCGCTTCCTGCGCCACGAAGCGCACCGGATGCCCACGCAGCGCCGACATCACCCGATCGTCTATTCCATAGATGTCCTGGTACGTATCGAGTTGTCCGTCATCCCCGATGCGGGCGGTGAAGTAGACGAGATAGACCGGCACTTCTTTCGAGAGCGTGACGCTGGCGCCCGAATCCCAGAGCTGTCCGACCTTGTCCTGCGAGTATCCCTTGTCTTCAGCCAGAATGACCTCAGCCGTCCGACGTGGCTCCTCGACGCGCATGCAGCCGTGGCTCAGCGCCCGGAACGTCTGGCCGAAGAGTCCGCGTTCCGGAGTGTCATGCATGTAGACATCATGCTTGTTTGGAAAGCGGAACTTGACGAGTCCCAGCGGATTGTCCGGTCCCGGCGGTTGGATGAAGCTATATTGCCGGAGGTCGGCCGTATTCCAGTTGATGGAATCCGGATCGATCTGGTGTCCGTTGTAATAGACCTGCAGCTTGTACGCCTGCAGCACCTCGGCACCGCCGTTGCCGCCGACATTTCCAAACAATTGGTCGAAGAAGCCGAACCCGGTGCTCGAAGCGCGGCGAAGACGCGGCGCCAATTCCTTGGCCTTGATCCCGTCCGGCATGCCCCAGCTTGGGTGGAAGATCACGTATTGCATCTTTGCGGCAAGCAACGGCGTCGGCCACGCCGCCTGTCCGACGATGATCTTCTGCTTCAACTCGATACGATTGTCTTTCCAGATCTCGCTGGTGAACTCCGGGATGTTGTTCATCACATAGAACGGCCCGAGATTGGCGGGCAGCCAGCGCCAACGTTCCATATTGACGATCAGGCGATCTATGTAACGCGATGAATCCACCTTCTTGGGCTGGCCCGCCTTATTCAAAACGGCGCGCACCCGATTGCTCAAAACGCCATTCGCTTTGAGACCGTTGTCGCGCTGAATGTCACGGACGGCAGCCGCGAGCTGATCGTCATAGACGCGATCGTTTGCCGGGTCATTGGCCGGAATTTTCAAGCGCTGACGCAGAAGGGAGACCTGATCGTCCTTGACACCGCGCTTCAGCAGCTTGCCGTTCGGCAGCTTCACGAGAAGAGCCGGATCGACCTGCTCGTCCTCTTCCTGTCGGCCGCCCCGCGCTTTCAGCAAAGCCTGGCGAAGTCGTTCGAAGCCGATGTGCTTCGGATTGAGCCCACGCAGGAACGCGCCGGGCGCCGAGGCGCTCGCCAGCTCCCGCATGACGGACTTTGCATCTTTGACCGGCGGCTTCAGATCGAGAATGTTGCTCAGTGATACGGGGTCGAGACGACCGCCGCGCGCAAATCGCGCGTATTTCAAAGCCGACAGCGTCAGCTGAGCTTCCGCAGAACCTTCCGCCGACGCGCCGCTTCCGACCGGCGGAATGACGAAATCAGACGACTCCAGTCCCCAGTCGTCGGCAGTCCTCAGCGTCTCGATGACCTCTTTGGCCTTATGCGTGAAGGCCCCGTCCTTCAACCAAAGTGGTTCGGTATGCGTATCATAGTAGTCGCGCGCGGCAGCAACGTCGTCCGAGGTATTGCTTCGCCCGACGAGCGATTTATCCGAAAGCTTCGCGCGCGCCGCCTCGACGATCGGGCTGACAGGCGGCGGCTGCGGAGCAGCGACGGCTGGCGTCGTTTCAGCCGGCTTCGGCTGTTGTGCGGTGTCCTGCACCGGCGGCGCTGACGAAGCATCCGCCGGCTTCGCGTCCGGCGCAGTCGCAGCGGACAAATCCGTAGCAGGCGACTGCGGAGCTGACCCGTTGTCGGCCGCGGGCGCCACGACGGCCGTAGTCGTCGAGGGCGTGTCGGCGGGTTTCGAATCTGCCGTAGGCGCCTGCTGCGTTGCAGGCGCGACTGCGGCCGTCGAAGCCGGTGGGCTCGCCTTTGGAGGAACCGCTGCGGCGTCGGGAAGAACGGTCTTCGGCGGATCGGATGGTTTTGGAATAGCAGCAGTCGTCGCCGGCGCGTTGGACGGTGCGAAATACGTCGTCGTCCCGCTCGATGACTCCGCCGTGGTCGGCTCGGCCATTGCGACTGGGATGTTTCCAGCCCAAAAGACCCCCAACACACTGATGCCGACAAGGCGAAGCGCAGATTGTTTGATCATTCCCCGTTTGGCTCCGATAGGCGAGAGGCGCGGCATGCCGACTTTGCCGACACTACGTGAGCCCTCAAGTTGGCGGAAAAACGCCTAAACTCAGAGATAGGCAAACCATGACCCGTTCCCGTAGTCAGGTAAACCGCGACGCAGCCGAAATCCGGCGAAAAAACCGCGCTGTGGCCCTTAAAACTCGATTCGGCTTGAGTATAGACCCGTTTGCTGCAACCGAGGGTCCGAAACCGCGCGGGTTGACGCCGCTTCTTGTTTCCGCCGCAATCCGCCTCGATTGAGCGACCAGACATCGGAGAGCCCAACCGCGTGCCCACGACCACCAGTTTATACCTGGACTTCCAACTCGATCGAGGTGCCCCCGATGAGGCACTGCGCGTTTTGAAAGCCGCGATCGGGGCCGCTCCGATCGCAAGCGGCCTTTTACGGCCCGCGGCGGGAATGACGCTGGATGCAAGAACCGCGCGCCCCTTCATCACCACGTTGCAGGAAGCAGGCATCGCGGCACTCGCCGTTGGAGGAATGGATACGCAGAGGAAACTTGGCGCTGACGGCATTCATGTGCCCTGGTCATCGGATATCGTCCGAGAGTTCAAAACGCTTCGTCAGGCAGCGCCGCAGGAAACGATCATCGGGGCCGATGCCGGACGCAGCCGCCACGACGCCATGGAGATGGGCGAAGGGAGCGCAGATTATGTGGCGTTCGGCATTCCGCCTCACGTCGAAGATCGCGGAAAAGCCGCCGAACGCCAGCGTGATCTGATCGCTTGGTGGAGCGAACTCTTCGAGATCCCTTGCGTCGCTTTCGACATCGAAACCGCTGATGCCGCACATCGGCTAGCCGCCGCAGGCGCCGACTTCGTGAGCGTCCGCGTAACGAGCGCCGACGCCGAGCAAGCCGCCGCGGCACGCGTTCGCGAATTCTCCGAGGCTTTGAAAATGCCTGAGCCTGCGAAATGAGCTGGCATCACTTGAAATTCGCCTCTCGTCTTGCATGCGCCGCTGTTCTTGGGGCAGCCGCCGCTATGCCCGTTGCCGCAGAGACGAGTTCCTGGTTCTCACGCGATACGGAAACACCCGTTCCTAAACTTGCACCATCGCCGAAGAAATCGGGCGAACCGCCATCCGCGTCTGGCCAATCCGGCTCTTCGACCATTCAGAAAAACATTCCCTCGACGGTGCCCGCCACCGGAGATGATGCCGCCTATACGGCTTTCGACCAGGGCCAATATCTGACGGCGCTGAAACTCGCGCAGGAAGCGGCCGCACGCGGCGAGCCTCAGGCGAATACGCTTATCGGCCGCATCTACACCGACGGCCTTGGCGTTCAGAAGGACGACCGGAAAGCTTTCGAGTTTTTCCAGCGCGCATCCGACATGGGTGACGTCCAGGGCACCTTTGCGCTCGGCATGTCCTATGCTCAGGGCCGCGGCGTCAAAAAAGATTATAAGATGGCAGGAGAGCTGTTCGAGAAGGCGGCACTTACCGGCAATGCCGAGGCCAACTACAATCTCGGCCTGCTCTTCCTCAATGGCAACGGCAAGCCGCTGAACCCTATCCGGGCTTACCAGCACATCCGCTATGCGGCCGAAAAAGGCGTCCCGCAGGCAGAGTACGATCTCGCGGAACTCTATCAGACCGGCACCGGCGTCGATGCCAATGCGCTCGAGGCGGCGCGCTGGCTTTCACGCGCCGCCGAGAAGGGCCTCTCCACTGCTCAGTACGATTATGCTGTGAGATTGCTCCAGGGCTTCGGCCTGACCAAGGACGAGCCAAAAATTCCGGCATTATTGAAGGCCGCAGCGGAAAAGGGAATTCCGGGCGCACAGAACCGGCTGGCCTACGTTTACCTTGACGGCATCAAGGTCAAGAAGGATCCCATCGAAGCCGCGAAATGGCGCCTCATCGCCAAGAAGAATGGCTTTGACGACAAATCTTTCGACGACATCATCGCCAAGATGTCGAAGGCCGACCGTCTGAAAGCCGAGACGGAAGCCTCTGCTTGGATCGACCGCATCGCAGTCGATCCAGAGATGGCGCCGGTCCCATAGTCTTTCCGTCGCCTTGCCAGGGATGGGAAGAGCGTTTAGAGCCCGGCACTCCGCTTCCTGCGCGCCATTCCCGGACATCACGACATGAGCAGCAACGTATCTCCGACCCTCAACGTCATGATCTCGGCGGCACGAAAAGCCGGGCGCAGTCTCAATCGCGATTTCGGCGAGGTCGAGAACCTCCAGGTTTCGGTCAAGGGTCCTGCCAATTTCGTCTCGGCCGCCGATCACAAGGCCGAAGACATCATTTTCAAGGAACTTTCGAAGGCACGCGTCGGGTACGGCTTTCTGATGGAAGAGCGCGGCGAGGTCATCGGCGCCGATAAATCCCATCGGTGGATCGTCGACCCGCTCGATGGCACCACAAACTTTCTCCATTCCAATCCGATGTTCGCGATCTCGATCGGTCTCGAGCGGGAAGGCCAGCTCGTTGCGGGCGTCATTTATAACCCGGCGAGCGATGAACTTTTCACGGCCGAAAAAGGCAAAGGTGCCTACCTGAACGACCGTCGCTTGCGCGTTGCTGCCCGCAAATCGCTCGGCGATGCCTTGGTGACGACCGGTATCCCCCACCGCGGCCGCGAGGGGCACCCGCGCTTCCTGAAGGA
Source organism: Pseudomonadota bacterium (assembly GCA_018242215.1). Lineage (GTDB taxonomy): Bacteria > Pseudomonadota > Alphaproteobacteria > Rhizobiales > Hyphomicrobiaceae > Hyphomicrobium_B. The sequence goes on along the minus strand of JAFECG010000019.1, from coordinate 475,287 downwards.
AATGGAGTTGCTGATGGGCGAAGTCGCCGGCATCCGGCGGACGGGATCGGCGGCGCTCGACCTCGCCTTCGTTGCGGCGGGCCGTTTCGACGCCTATTGGGAGCATAACCTGAAGCCGTGGGACGTGGCGGCCGGCATCGTCATCGTCCGCGAGGCCGGCGGCTTCGTCAGCGATCTCGCTGGCGGCGACAAGATGCTCGACAGCGGCGACGTACTGGCATCCAACCTCTACCTTCACAAGGCATTCGGCTCGGTCCTGTTCAAGAAGGCCTGATTTGGGCTGACGGCGCCGGAACGCCCCGGACCCGGCTTGATGTTGCCGGTTTTCGATGACACAGCGTTGCGCTAAGGTCTCGCAATGGGACAGCGGGGACGTTCCGGAGACGACGAATGGCCAAGATACGCCCGGGCGATGCGGCGGCACTCGCGCCGGTTTCACGGCGCCTGACACCGCCCGGTGTCTTTCTGTTGCGGATGACGATTTTCCTGACGCTTGTCGGGTTTCTCGCATCCATTCTCTTCGATCAGCTCAAGCGATCGTTTTTGAATAATCCGGGCCTCAACGGCCTGATCGTCGGGGCGCTTCTGCTCGGCATCGTCTACGCCTACCGGCAGGTGATGCGTCTCTATCCCGAAATCCGCTGGGTCAACGCATTCCGCATCTCGGACCCTGGGCTCTCTATCAGCGCGCGCCCCGTGCTTCTTGCTCCAATGGCGACGATGCTCCGCGACCGCACCGGCACGCTCTCGCTCAGCACCGCCGCGATGCGCTCGTTCATGGATTCGATCGGTTCGCGCCTCGATGAAGCCCGCGACACCGGCCGCTATCTCGTTGGCCTGCTCGTGTTTCTCGGCCTGCTCGGCACCTTCTGGGGCCTTCTTGAGACCATCCAGTCGGTGGGCTCTGCGATCGACACGCTCGACAGCAAGGCGACCGACAACGTCCAGCTTTTCAGCGATCTGAAAGCGGGCTTGGCCGCGCCGCTCAAAGGCATGGGCACGGCGTTCTCGTCATCGCTCTTGGGTCTCTCCGGCTCGCTCGTCTTGGGCTTTCTCGAACTGCAGGCCAGCCACGCCCACAATCGTTTCTACAACGAGCTGGAGGAATGGCTTTCGGGCATCACCGAACTCACCCCGGCCGTTGGTGTATCATCGAGCGATTACGTCAATCGCCAACTCTTGTCGGCCGTCGTCGACATGCAGCGCTCGCTCGAAGATTTCACCAACCGCATTACCGATCAGCAGCCTTCGGCGCCGGCCCATGGTGCACCCCAACAATCCCAGGACGAGGTGCGCGAACTCGCCCGCGGCGTCAATCAGCTCGTCACCCAGATGCGGACCGAGCAAAAGGTCGTTCGCGAGTGGGTCGATGAGCAGGCGCAGCAGCAGCAGGAGGTCGCCAGCATGCTGCGCAGCCTCGCCGACGCGATGAAGCGCGGGGGCTAACGGATGGCGCGCGGACGATCCCGCCGCGGCGGCGAGTACGGCGAGTTCTGGCCGGCCTATGTCGACGTCCTCTCGACGCTGCTGCTCGTCGTCACGCTGCTGATGTCGATCTTCATGATCGCGCAGTATTTCTCCGCTCAGGAAGTGACCGGCAAGGATTCCGCCCTTCAGCGCCTGACGCAGCAGATCAGCGAGTTGACCTCGATGCTCTCGCTCGAAAAAGGCAAGTCCCAATCGGCACAGGATGAACTCGCGGCACTGCAGGCTTCCCTTGCCTCCCTCAAAGCCGAGAACGAGAAATTGACGGGCGTCGGCCTCGGCGCCGACGAGCGCGCCAAGACCGCCGAAGGACGCCTTGCGGGTCTCACCGCCGATCTCGAAAAGCAGAAAAGCATTTCGAACGAGGCGCTATCGAAAGTCGATCTGCTCAATCAGCAACTCGTTGCGCTTCGTCGCCAGATCGCCGCGCTGAGCGACGCTCTCGACGCTTCCGAAAAAAAGAATTCAGCCAGCGACAAGACGATCAAGGACCTCGGCGCCCGTTTGAACACCGCGCTTGCCCAGCAGGTGCAGGAGCTGAAACGCTACCGGTCGGACTTCTTCGGCCGCCTGCGAGAGCTGCTGAAGGACCGCAAAGACATCCGCGTCGTCGGCGACCGCTTCGTCTTTGAATCGGAGGTTCTGTTTCCGTCAGGCTCCGCGACGCTGACGCCCGAAGGCATGGCGGCAATGGATCAGATCGCAGAAGCGATCCTGGAACTGCAGAAGGAGATCCCGCCCGATATCAATTGGACGCTGCAGATCAACGGCCACACCGACGCGCGTCCGATTTCGAACTCGCAATTCCCGTCGAACTGGGAGTTGTCGACCGCTCGCGCTGCATCCGTCGTGAAGTACCTCGTCTCGCGCGGCGTGCCGCCGGACCGTCTCGTCGCGGCGGGCTACGCACAGTTCGATCCCGTCGACAACGGGAATACCGAGGAAGCTTATCAGAAGAACCGCCGTATCGAGCTGAAGCTGACGAGTCGCTAGATGATGTGCGGGTGAGCGGGCAGGCGCGAAGCTACGTGGATTAGGAACTCAGGCGAGCCCGAGAAACGCGCCCACCCAGTGCGCGATCTGCCCGTCGTTGAACGACAGGTCGTACGCGAAAATCGCGAACCCGACACAGATGACCGTAAGCGCCTTCATGGCGCTGATGATCCGTACACAGCCATTAACGCCGGGTTAACGTCGAGATCGACCTCTCAGCCTATTCCGCCGCTTCGCGTCCGAATTGCAGCTCCGCCAGACGCGCGTAGATGCCGCCACGGCGTACAAGCTCATCGTGCGTGCCGGCCTCCGTGATGCGGCCCTTCTCCATCACCAGAATGCGATCTGCCTTCTGCACGGTCGCGAGGCGATGCGCGATGACGATGGTCGTTCGGCCCTTCATCAGATCCTCCAGCGCACGCTGCACAGCGCCTTCGCTTTCCGCGTCGAGCGCACTCGTCGCTTCATCGAGCAGAAGGATCGGCGCGTTCTTGAGAATGGCGCGTGCGATAGCGATGCGCTGCCGCTGACCGCCTGAGAGTGACGTCCCGCGTTCCCCGAGCCGCGTGTTATAACCATCCGGGAGGCGCCGGATGAACTCATCCGCCTGCGCGGCCGTTGCGGCCCGGCGAACTTCCGACAAAGTCGCGCTCGGTGTTCCGTATCGGATGTTTTCGGCAACCGTGTCGGCGAAGAGCGCAACATCCTGCGGAACGAGAGCGATCCGATTGCGCAAGGCGTCGAGATCGGCATCGCGGACGTTCACGCCGTCGACGCGAACCACGCCCGCGTCGGGATCATAAAACCGCAAGAGCAGATTGAAGATCGTGGTCTTGCCCGCTCCCGATGCACCGACGAGAGCCAGCGTCTCACCCGGATCGGCACGGAACGAAATGCCGTCGAGCGCGCTCTCGTTTCGTCTTGCCGGATAGGAAAACGATACATTTTCAAAAGCGATGCTGCCGATTGCCGGTTGCGGCAACGGCGTCGGATGCTCGGGCGACCGGATCTCTGGTACCGTCGCCATCATCTCTGAAAGACGCTCTGCGGCGCCGGCAGCCTGGCTGATTTCGCCCCAGACTTCCGAAACTTCCGCGAGCGCGCCAGCCGCGAAGAGTGCGTACAGCACGAACTGTCCGAGCCGCCCGCCCGTCATATCGCCGGAAATAACGAGCGAGGCTCCATACCAAAGCACACCCGTGACGCTCGCAACCGTCAGAAAGATCGCGATGCCCGTTAAAGCCGCTCGCGCCTGCATCCGGCGGCGCGCCGCTGCGAACGTCCGCTCGACCGCACGCGAATAGCGCTCCGACACCGTCTTCTCGTTGACGTAGGCTTGCATCGTCCGATAGGCGCCGAGATTTTCGGCAGCATACGCCGAGGCTTCGCCCAGCGTGTCTTGCGCTTGTCGCGACAGGCGGCGAACGAGACGTCCGAAGCCGACAAGCGGCAGCACGATGATCGGGATCGCGAGAAAGACGAGAGCGGAAAGCTGCGCGCTGGTGATGAACATCATGATCAGCGCGCCGATCAGCATGATCATGTTGCGCGCTGCCTGACTGAGCGACGAACCAGCGACGGCTTTGATCTGTGTCGTATCCGCCGTCAGCCGGCTCATGATCTCGCCGGAATGATTGACGTCGAAATAGGCCGGCCCGAGCTTGGCGAGTTGCGCGAACACTTTGGCGCGGAGATCTGCGACGACCCGCTCGCCGATCCAGTTGACGAAATAATACCGGGCCGGACTCGCGATTGCGATGAGAATGCCGATCCCGATCAGCGTGAGGAAGTAGTTGTTGATCAGCGCGGAATCGTTGCCGCCGAAACCCTTGTCGATCATGCGGCGTACGGCGAGCGGAACCGCCAGCATCGCGAGCGCCGACACCACGAGGGAAATGATCGCGCCCCAAAGCGGCCCTTTGTAAGCGACGATTAGCGGCTTCAGTGCGAGAAGAGGCCGGAGTGACAACCGTTGCCGTTGTTGCGTTTTTTCATCCACCGGTTGAGCTGTCGCCGTATCCTGTTCTGCAACGTCGCTGCTCATGGAGTTCTGATCCAAGTCACGGGGAAACAAGATGTTTCAACCCTGAAGCCGCGGCGACCATGCCCGAGGTGAGCCTATCGCTCAAGTGGCAATGGGCCGCTGTTTGGCCTCGGAAAAATTACGATTTGCTTAGGTTTGCGCCACAGCGCGCCTTGTGCGCTGCGCCCATCTCGGCTAAACAACGCGCCAATTCAGTCCCCTTTTGCAATCACCGGGGCCGGGGCTCGTAGGAGCTTCGCCGCGAAAAACGTATTTATCAGACGGACCAAAGACCATGAAGAAAGACGCCGACCTTCACCCCGATTACCACCAGATCAACGTGGTGATGACGGATGGATCCGAATTCACGACCTACTCGACCTACGGCAAAGAGGGCGACACGCTCACTCTCGACATCGATCCGAACACGCACCCGGCTTGGACCGGCGGCGATCAGAAGCTGATGGACCGTGGCGGTCGCCTGTCGCGCTTCAAGAAGAAGTTCGAAGGCATGTTCTGATTGCCCTATGGCATCGGATCCCGAAATCAAAAGGCCCGCTCTTGCAAGCGGGCCTTTTTGATTTTGATGCGCTGTTTAGGTCTCAACTGACCTTGGCAGAGAACGCCCGCTGCAGCAGACCCACCTGATGCGCGACCGGATTGACAGCTACTTCCGGCATCTCGGCCGCCGAAGGCATCGTCAGAACGCGATCGAGCTGGGAAATGCGATCGTGCAGAATGAAGCTTTCTTCGATGAGGTTCTGCAAGCCCTGCGGAAGCTCGGAATAGCCTTTCACGTGTGATGGTCGGCCGAAGGCTTGCAGCTTCACGCGACGGCGCTTCTTCTTCGCTTCATCTTCTGTGATCTCGCCTTCGCGAAGCGCACGGCGGATCAGTAGCCAGGATGCCAAGTCCAGAAGGCGAGTCGTCAATCGCATGCTCTCGGTTGCATAGAGAACGCCGACACCGCCTGCGAGAGCCTTCGCTTCCTTGCGGCCGGGGCCGTCAAGATAGCTTGCCGTGCGCTCCACGAGCGCCATGCCTTCCTTGAAGATGTGGTCAAACTGTTCGGAGGACTGAAACCGCTCTCCGAACGAGACCGTTGTGGCGCTGCCAGCCGGCGCGCCGTCCACGCGAAATACGTTACTCATGACCCTCAACGATACAAACGCTTACCCGTGCGCAACTGCTACCACGAACCATCACTACAGCACCATAGTTAACAACATCGCCCAAAACGGGGCACAATTCGAGACACCTGTGGACAGTGCAAAAAAAGAGCCGCCCAGAGGAGCGGCTCGAAAAGTCAACAGGGAGGCGTCAAACAAAGCGGCAGAGCGCCGCTTTCGATCCAGATGGCCTGGATTGACTGCAGAGTGCCGACATATGCTTAAGGTTCAGTTAAATCGAAAGCCTGACGCGCAGAGATCGAATTAGGATTCCTGCTGTGCAGCGATAGTCAGCGCAATCCCAAAATCGAACACGCCCTCTCGCATTTCCAATAGATGCTTAGGATCGGCTTTACGATTTGAAAAGCGCGCGTGCAGCCTCTTCATGCCGCCTCTTGCGATCGAGTTCTGCGCGCACCCGAATGATCTCTGCTTCGAGATCCTTGATCCGTTTGTCAAGTTCCGCGACCGATAACGTCTCGAGACTTTCTCCTATGCCGGCGCCCGTCGGCCTTTTCGGCGGAAGAAGATCATCGAGGTCCATGGCGACGTCCTCCATCTCATTTTTCTCGCAGTCTATTGAACACATCACGAACGGTCGAGGCAAAACGGGCGGCCTATCGAACCGGCTTGCCGTGATCTCGGTCGCGGTGCATGTCTCTCGTCACTGAAGCATGAAGAAAGAAAATGTGATGAGCCTTCCCACATCGATGAAAGCGGTGGCGATCAATGGATCAGGCGGTCCGGAGGTTCTGATATTGACGGAGGTGCCGGTTCCGCAGCCGAAGTCCGGTGAAGTGCTCATCAAGGTCGCGGCGGCTGGCGTCAACAGGCCCGACGTCTTGCAGCGGCAGGGCAATTATCCGCCACCGAAAGGGCACTCTGAACTGCCGGGCCTCGAAGTATCAGGGACCGTTGCGGCGTTAGGCGAAGGCGCAACCCGCTTCGCACTCGGCGATCCCGTCATGGCATTGGTGCCGGGCGGCGGGTACGCCGAGTACGCCGCCGTTTCAGAACTTTCGTGCATCAAAAAACCGGACGTCCTGTCGTTCGTCGAAGCAGCGGCGATCCCGGAAACGTTCTTCACGGTCTGGCATAACGTCTTCCAGCGCGGGCACCTGAAAGCAGGCGAGAAATTTCTCGTCCACGGCGGCTCGGGCGGCATCGGCACCACGGCCGTTCAACTCGCGAAGGCTTTCGGCGCAACCGTCTTCACCACCGTTGGCTCGGACGAGAAATGCGAGGCAGCCCGCGCGCTCGGTGCGGACGTCGCCATCAACTACCGCACACAAGACTTCGGCCAGGTGATCAAGAGTGAGACGGCAGGCAAAGGCGTCGACGTGATCCTGGACATGGTCGGCGGTGACTACATCGAGAAGAACATTCGGGCGCTCGCCGACGACGGTCGTCTCGTCAACATCGCGTTCCAGAAGGGCTCGACCGCGACTGTCGACTTCATACGCGTGATGCTGAAGCGCCTGACGCTCACAGGCTCGACCTTGCGCATTCGCTCGAACGAGGTGAAAGGCGAGATCGCCGCTGCGATCGCCAAAAAGGTCGTACCGCTTGTCGTTGCGGGACAAATCAAGGTTCCTATCGACAGCACGTATCCACTGGCCGATGCCGCGGAAGCCCACAAGCGTATCGATAGCGGCACCCATATCGGCAAGATCGTGCTGACGGTTTAGGCTTCGAACCTGCTTCGAGGCGTCCTCCTTGGTCTATGCTCCTGGATGGCCGCGAAGGTGGCCATCCACGACAGCGACAGCGAGCGTCACACAAAAGAACTCGTCTCGGACTGCGCAACAAGAACCGCGCAAATCACCAGATAAAGTCCTTCATCACCGCGACTGGGTTTGCAGCGCTGTCGTTCGGAAACAATCGGCTCGCCGCGTGATCGATCGTTTCGCCGGGCTGCACGTAGACGCCGCTCGCGATAAACACCGAACGGACGCCGAATCCGCTCCCTCCGGCGATATCTGTCGCGACGCCGTCGCCGATCGCGAGCACGCGGTCCTTGCCGACCGCCGTGCCCCGCAAAGCCGCCCCGGTCTTGAGTGCCAGTTCGTAAATCGGCCGATAGGGCTTGCCCGCATAGCTGACAGCGCCCCCCAGCGCCGCATAGGCAGCGGCAATAGCGCCTGCGCAATAAATGATGCGGCCGCCACGCTCGACCTTCACATCGGGATTGGCGCAGATCATCGGTACATCGCGCGAGCGCAATTCCGCGAGCAATCCAGAGTAATGCTCCGGCGTCTCGGTCTCGTCGTCATAAAGTCCCGTGCAAACCGCAACGGCGGCGTCCTCGACGGAAGCGCCGGGCTTCGCCTGCAATCCCGCAAACGTCGCGAGATCGCGCGCCGGTCCGATGTGCAGAATGGGCCGCCCGGCCCATTCCTCGATGAGACTGCGAGAAACGTCTCCCGAGCTGACGATCCCGTCGTAAGCTTCACGCGACACGCCTATGCTGTCGAGCTGCCGGGCGACACTTTCGTTCGGACGCGGCGAATTAGTGACGAGCAGCGCTGTTCCGCCCTGCTTTCGGAAGGCTTCGCACGCAGCAACCGATGATGCGAACGGCCGGACACCGTTGTGCATCACGCCCCAGATATCGACGAACCAAAGATCCGATGTCGCAGCAAGCGGCGCGATTGACGTGAGGATAGGAGGAGCGGTCATGGCGAGCCTTGCGCGGAATCCGCTTCGTGCGGTCCCGATGGGCGGCCCTATAACCGAGACGGCGCCGGACTGTCATCCGGCGCCGTCGTCACAGTCCAAATACGATGGGTCTCAGGCCGCCGCCGAATGGTCCGGCGGCTGGTTGACCGTGCTGTCGATGTGCACCTGCCGCGCCGTCCCGAACAGAGGACCTTGTCCCAGCAAGACGCCCGCTTCCAGGAGACGTTTCTGCATCTCCGCATCCTGGACGCCGCTCGCAACGATGGAGAGCCCCGCCAGTGTCGCCCGCTGTAGGATTTCGTCGGCAGGCACGAAGCGATCGGCCGTCGCCATGCCGTCGAGCAGGACGCGCGCGTCGAGCCTGACGAAGCGGAACCCGGACCTCTGCAGCGCGGCAAAGTCGGTGCCCATATGCTGAACCTTATCGAGTGCGAGGCGGAACCCGTATGCATGCATGTCGCGGATGGCCTGCCATGCAGACGGCGAGAACGCTTCGACCGCACGCTGCGAGAACGTCAGCACGAGCTGGGCCGAAATGCGGGGCCGCTCCTCGTAGGCATGGGCGAAAGCCTCGAGAAAGGATCGACTCGTCATCGACGCACCCAGGAACTCCGCAAGCAGAGATCCCTCGCGGTCACGCGCATCCATGCGTGCAGCCAGCGATGCGGCGCGATTGAGACGAGCAACATCGAACTGCATCTCGATTTCGCTGCCGACGACTGCGAAATCGTCCTCGCTGGCGTCGAGCGGTTCACCGGCAGGCGAACGAAGCCTCACGCTCATCTCATAGTGGCTGACGGAATGCGCCGCGAGGGTCACGATTGGCCCGAGCAGAACATCCATTGCATCCTCCTCGACCGCGCGGGCAATCGCGGCATCGCGAGGCGGAAGCGCCGGGCCTGGCTGCGCGACGAAATCAGGAAGCGGCAATTCGAGATCCGGCGATGCAAAGTCCCGCTTAGCGTGAGGTGCCGGTGGGCCGGCCGGATCCGAGCCCGCGATGCGTTCAGCCGTTGCCGGAATGACGAGTTCGCCAAGACCTTCTCTTGGCGGTTCGGGATTGTTCGCCGGCGCCGGAGCGAAAGCCTCCGCTTCGAGCTTCGGAATGAAATCGCCGAGCGACGGCCGTCCGCGCATATTTTTCGCGGCAGCTCGGAGAGCTCCGATCGAGTCTTCGAGCGCTGAAGACGGCGATGCCGGACGCGGACTTACACGCGCCGGCTTCGGCCTCAACGCCTCTGCGGCATTCACCTCGTCGGCAAGCTCCCTGATCTTCCGCTGCACGAGTTCGAGATCACCTTCAATCGTGGTCGCGGCCGGAGCTTTGGGAGCTTGCGGTCCCATGCTGCCGGCAGCCATCGGGCCATAGGGTTCCTGCGCTGATGCCTGTGCGTCCGTTCGCGGCCGAAATGACCATTGCTCGCGAACCGGTTCGCTTGCTCCAGTCTGAGCGGCCGGAGTTGCAGCTTCGGAAGCCGGGGCCGACATGGCCGCAGTCATATCGGCCGCGACTTCGGTTTCGGCTTTCGGGAGCGTTTCAGTCGGAGCCTGTTGCAACGTCCGCTGCAGCTTTCGTGCAGCGCGCTCAGTGAGGAGATCAGACGGCACTTGTCCCGGAGCCGAAGGCTGCGCCGTCGGTCCGACGCTCGACTCACCGTCCTGTCGCGGCACGAGATTTCCGATATCGCGGCTGAGTTCGCGGATACGGGCCTCGGCGGAAGTCGGAGTAGCCGCCGCGCGAGGCGCTGCTTTGGGTTTGGCTGGTTGCCGCGTCCGTGCAAGCTCGGCCTTGAGTTCGGCGATTTGCGCCGTCTTTTGCGTCTGCTTGTGAACGAGCATCAGCAGGGCCAGCGTCACAACTCCGACTACTCCCGAAATCGGAAGCGACAGCCCGAATTGCGACAGGCACATCATCGAAACGGCCACCGAGACGATGAGGATCGAAGCAAAGATGAGACCGTCACGTGTTTTAGGTTCACGAGGCGGACCGGCCTCGTGAACGGCATTAGGAGCGGCGGGACCGCCGGTCGGAGCAGGTCCAAGAGCCGCCATGGGTGCAGCGGTATCGGTTGGCGCGACACCAGCCTGCGGCTTTGAATTGTCCTGTTTTGTCATCGTGTTCCACACCGCCCAATCGATTCGTGTCTGCTAACTTTCGCAGACGCATGAAAAGATAAGCAACGTCAGGTCCATGACCTATCACCACCTTTTGCACCGCGCTTGGCCCTATTGGCCTCAGTCGGGGCGCCGAGGTCACAACCTTATAACTATGGAGGCCGTGCATAGTCGCAAAAGCGCCCTTGACCCGTCTCCCACAAACCCGAATCGGCTGTCTGTTTAGGTCTCGTTAGGCGAATCGGCGTGCTATCATGCGACCGACGGCGCCTCTCGCGTTCGCCGGTTTAGCGTGTTGTCAGGAGGGGAAGAGCGCCATGTACATGGATCGAGTTGGTACCAGCGTCGAAGATGAAGTATCGAGTGAGCTTTCCCGGGCGCGAATTCTCATCACTGGTTTAACAGGTGCCGCAGGCGTTGACGTTGCGCGCACCTTCGCCGACCTCAATGTCCGCCTCGTTGTCCATACGACCGAGCTGTCTCCCGATCTCGTCGAACTGTTTGCCTTCCTATCTCAGAGCGCCAGTGAAATCCGGCTGCATACGCTTGATATTTCGGCCGCGAACGCGGCTGCAAGGTTCGCCCAAACGTCGGCGCAGGCCTTCGGCGGCCTCGACGCGGCAATCAATATGACGTCGGTTTCCGCCGAGGAAATCGAAAACATTCAATCCGACGACGATCTCCACACCCTGATCGAATCGAAACTTGCCCCGCTTGCGCAACTGACGCGCGTTATTGCCAACCGCATGTGCGTCGTCATGAGCGAAGGGCTTGTGCTGAACGTCTTGAGCATGCCGGAGCCGCGGGATTCCCGCACGGCTGCTGTCGCTGGATATGTGCGAACGGCGCTGGCCGCGATGATTGCCGAAGAAGCCCGCGCTTGGGCCGATAAGGGCGTTCGCATCAATGGCGTCGGCCCCCGCGCCTATTTCGAGCCGAGCACTTCCGGAGCCTATCTTGCCAACGAGCCCGATGTTGCGTCCCTTGCGCTGCATCTCGCGTCGCGCCGGGGTCGCTCGCTTTCCGGCTACGTGTTCGACGCATGCGGGCTCGACGACTGAGCCAATCCTTCCGCACCCTCAATTGCATTTCGATGCCGGAGCGTCGACAACCGCCGTTCTCGGGCATAAGAGGCTCGGATGGACATCCGGCAATTGCAATATCTGGTCGCGCTCGCGCGCGAGAAGCATTTCACGCGCGCTGCGCAGGCCTGCAACGTTACGCAGCCCACGCTGTCCGGACGCATCCGCCAGCTCGAACTTGAACTCGGCGTCCCGATCGTCGAACGCGGACAACGCTACCAGGGGCTGACGCAAGAGGGCGAGCGCGTCCTCAAATGGGCCCAGCTCATCCTCAACAATTGGTCGTCGATGCATCAGGAGCTGGCACAGCTCGCGGTCAGTGACTTCGGGCTGACGGGTCGTCTGGCACTTGGGGCGATTCCGTCGGCGCTTCCCATCCTGCCTTACCTCACGCGCGACGTTCAGCGCCTCCACCCCAAAATTAACTTCACCATCATGTCGATGAGCTCGGAGGAAATCCTTCGCGGCCTCGACGAATATTCGATCGACGCCGGCATTACCTACCTCGACAACGAGCCGATCCACGGTTTCGCAGCGACACCGCTTTATGTCGAACGTTACTGCCTGTTCATTCCAGAAGACCATCCCCTCGCCCCTCGCGAAACAGTGACGTGGCGCGAGGTAGCCGACCTGCCGCTCGGTCTTTTGACCACCAACATGCAGAACCGCCGCATCATCGACCGCGCCTTCCGGGCCGCCGGATGCCATCCCGAGCCGGCCCTCGAAACGAACTCCGTCATTAATCTCTATTCGAACGTCCGCCTGATGGGGCTCGCAAGCGTGATGCCCCATTATTTGATCGACCTGCTCGGCAACGACTCAGGACTGAAAGCAGTGTGGCTCGTCGAGCCCGAGGTTGCTCATAGTGTCGGATTAGTGATCCCAGATCGTGACCCGGTTGCACCACTTGTCCGGGCCTTCCGGGAAGCTGCGGCGGCATTTTCAGTAAAAGAGATTTCCTGATAGGCACAAAGGCTTACATACGAGCACTGAACCCAATCATACGATTTGCCATAGTTGGCGCGCCGCACTATTGATTTGATCTATGACGGGATCGACCATATCGATTTGAATGGCGGGTCGGAATGACCCACTAGAAATCGTGCGGCAAAGTGCGCATCTGCGTGATGAACGGCCGTCAAAACAGACCCTGAGGAAACGCCGAACAATGGCGAAGAAAGCCGGAAACAAACCAAACGGCTCGATGACGGATCCCACGCCGGCTCTGACCCCTGTCGAGGTCGCTGCCATGAGCGTCTGCGCCCGTCACGGGAACAAGCCCGATGAGCTCCTAGAGATCTTCCATGAGTTGCAGCATCAGCTTGGCTATGTGCCAGACGCCACGCTGCCCGTTATCGCGAAAGCGCTCAATCGATCGCGCGCCGAGATCTATGGTGTTCTGACATTTTATCATGAGTACAAGCGACACCCGGTCGGCAAGCATGTCATCAAGATCTGCCGCGCCGAGGCCTGCCAGTCGATGGGCACCGATACGCTGTGCCGGCACGCGGAGCAGTCGCTGAAAACCAAACTCGGCGACACGACCGCAGACGGCATGGTCACGATCGAGCAAGTCTTCTGCCTCGGCAACTGTGCACTCTCCCCCGCCGTGATGGTCGGCGAAACGCTCTATGGCAAGGTTGATCCCAAACGCTTCGACGAGATCATAGGAAGCCTCGAAAAGGAGGCCGCGGAATGATCAGAGTCTTCGTTCCCCGAGATGCCGCAGCCCTCTCCGTCGGCGCCGACGAAGTTGCCGCCGTGATCGCCAGCGAAGCGAAAAAGCGCAATCTCGATATTCAGATCGTTCGGAACGGCTCGCGGGGCATGCTCTATCTCGAGCCGCTGGTCGAAGTCGAAATGCCGAAAGCACGCGTCGCCTATGGCCCGGTCGCCGCGAGCGACGTTGCCGGTCTTTTCGACGCCGGCTTCCTCGAAGGCAAGCCGCATGCGTTGGCTCATGGCGCAACCGAAGAGATTTCGTACTTCAAAACCCAGGAACGGCTGACGTTTGCGCGCTGCGGCATCACCGATCCGCTCTCGATAGAAGATTATCGGGCGCACGGCGGCTTTGCGGGCCTCGCGAAGGCGCTTCAGATGAAGCCGATCGATATCGTCACCGAAGTGACGACGTCGGGTCTTCGCGGTCGCGGCGGCGCCGGCTTCCCGACGGGCATCAAGTGGAAGACGGTTCACGATCTTCCGGCCGGCGAAAAGTACGTCGCCTGCAACGCGGACGAGGGCGACAGCGGTACCTTCGCCGACCGCATGCTGATGGAAGGCGATCCCTTCTGCCTCATCGAAGGCATGACGATCGCGGCCGTCGCCGGTGGCGCCCAGAAGGGCTATATCTACGTCCGCTCTGAATATCCCCACGCCGTCAAAGTCCTGCGCGAGGCGATCGAAATCGCGAAAAAGGCTAACTGGCTCGGCGACAATATCCAGGGAACGAAATACTCCTTCGAACTTTTTGTTCGTATGGGCGCTGGCGCCTACATATGCGGCGAGGAAACTTCGATGCTCGAAAGCATCGAGGGTAAGCGCGGTATCGTGCGCTACAAGCCGCCGATTCCCGCCATAGAGGGCCTCTTCGGCAAGCCGACGATCATTAACAATGTGATGAGCTTCGCTGCGGTGCCGATCATCATCGACAAGGGCGGTGAGTTCTATCGCGACTATGGCGTTGGGCGCTCGCGCGGCACGCTGGCGTTCCAGCTGGCCGGCAACATCAAGCAGGGCGGCCTCGTCGAAAAGGCATTCGGCGTCACGACACGCCAGCTGATCGAGGACTGGGGCGGCGGCACCGCGACGGGCCGGCCGGTCCGCGCGGTTCAGGTCGGCGGCCCGCTTGGCGCCTATATTCCGGAATCGAAGTTCGACGTCCCGATGGATTACGAGGAATTCGCCAAGGTCGACGCGATGGTCGGCCACGGCGGCCTTGTCGTTTTCGACGACACCGTCGACATGGCAAAGCAGGCGCGTTTCGCGATGGAATTCTGCGCCATCGAGAGCTGCGGCAAGTGCACGCCGTGCCGGATCGGCTCGACCCGCGGGGTCGAGGTGATCGACAGGATCATCGCCGACGTCGATCGCGAGAAAAATTTGGCACTTCTTGAAGACTTGTGCGTCACGATGACGGACGGCTCGCTGTGCGCGATGGGCGGCTTGACGCCGTTCCCAGTCATGAGCGCGCTGCGGGGGTTCCCGGAGGACTTCCACAAGCCGTCGCCGGACAGGTTTCTTGCAGATGCCGCAGAATAGAGTTTCAGGATCAGTCGACCTCAACGAGGACGCACGATGAATCAGCATATTAAGCCGATGACCCTCATCAAAGAGACGGACTACGGCACGCCAACGCCCGAAATTCACGAGGCCACCAAGATGGTGACGCTCGAAATTGATGGCCAGATGATTACGGTGCCCGAAGGCACCTCGATCATGAACGCCGCGATGCAGCTCGGCATCCAGATCCCGAAGCTCTGCGCGACCGACAGCCTCGACCCCTGGGGCTCCTGCCGGCTCTGTCTTTGCGAAATCGAAGGCCGCAAGGGCACGCCTGCGTCCTGCACCACACCGGTGGCGCCCGGCATCAAGGTCACGACGCAGAATGAGCGGCTTGCGAAGCTCCGCCGTGGCGTGATGGAGCTCTACATTTCCGACCACCCGCTCGATTGCCTGACCTGCGGCGCCAACGGCGACTGCGAATTGCAGGATATGGCTGGCGCCGTCGGACTCCGCGAAGTCCGCTACGGTTATGACGGCGAGAACCACGTCTTTGCGAAAGCCAAGGATGGCAGCGCGAATGACATGTTCAAAGCCAAGGACGGGTCGAACCCCTACTTCCAGTTCGATCCGTCGAAGTGCATCGTCTGCTCTCGCTGCGTCCGCGCGTGCGAAGAAGTGCAGGGCACGTTCGCTCTGACGATCGACGGCCGCGGTTTCGCATCGCACGTCTCGGCTGGCATGGACGAAGAGTTCCTGGCATCCGAATGCGTCTCCTGCGGCGCCTGTGTGCAGGCTTGCCCAACCGCGACGCTCATCGAAAAATCCATTCTCGACCACGGCCAGCCCGAGCATTCGCTTGTCACCACCTGCGCCTATTGCGGCGTCGGCTGCTCGTTCAAGGCCGAGATGCGCGGCGAGGAAGTCGTCCGCATGATGCCTTACAAGGACGGTGGAGCGAACGAAGGTCACTCCTGCGTGAAGGGCCGCTTCGCCTTCGGCTACGCGACGCACAAGGATCGCGTGCTGACACCGATGATCCGCGAAAAGATCACCGATCCCTGGCAGGTCGTTTCGTGGGATGAAGCCATCAGCTATTCCGCCAAGCGCCTGAAGGACACCCAGGAGAAGTACGGCAAGGACTCGATCGGCGGCATCACCTCGTCGCGCACCACCAACGAAGAGGTCTACGCCGTCCAGCGCATGGTCCGCGGCGCCTTCCGAACGAACAACATCGACACATGCGCACGCGTCTGCCACTCCCCGACTGGGTACGGCCTGAAGCAGACATTCGGCGAATCCGCCGGCACCCAAGACTTCAAGAGCATCGACCAGACCGATGTGATCATGGTCGTCGGTGCCAACCCGACCGACGGCCATCCGGTCTTCGGCTCGCGCATGAAGAAGCGCCTCCGCGAAGGCGCCAAGCTGATCGTGGTCGACCCGCGCCGGATCGATATGGTCCGCTCGCCCCACGTCGAAGCGGCTTATCATCTGCAGCTTCAACCGTCGACCAACGTCGCGATCATGAATGCGATCGGCCACGTGATCGCCACCGAAAATCTGATCGACACCAAGTTCGTGAAGCGCCGCTGCGAACCAGCCGACTTCTACCGCTGGGAAGAGTTCATCAAGCGGCCGGAGAACTCTCCGGAAGCGACGGAGGCCGTCACGGGCGTTCCGGCCGAAATGGTTCGCGGAGCCGCGCGCCTCTTCGCGACCGGCGGCAACGCCGCGATCTATTATGGCCTGGGCGTGACTGAGCATAGCCAGGGCTCGACGATGGTCATGGCCATGGCCAACCTCGCGATGGCTACCGGCAACATCGGCCGCGAAGGCGTCGGCGTGAACCCGTTGCGCGGTCAGAATAACGTCCAGGGCTCTTGCGATATGGGTTCCTTCCCGCACGAGTTCCCAGGCTACCGGCATGTTTCAAATGCCGAAGTCCGCACGATCTTCGAGAAGGAATGGGGCACGAAACTCGACCCCGATCCTGGCCTTCGCCTTCCGAACATGTTCGATGCCGCCGCCGATGGCTCGTTCATGGGCATGTTCATCCAGGGCGAGGACATCGCCCAGTCGGACCCGAACACCCATCACGTCGAGCACGCGCTGGAATCGATGGACATCGTCATCGTGCAGGATCTCTTCCTGAACGAGACGGCGGCCTTCGCTCATGTCTTCCTGCCGGGCACGTCGTTCCTCGAGAAGGACGGCACCTTCACCAACGCCGAGCGGCGCATCAACCGCGTCCGTAAGGTGATGCGCGAGAAGCAGGGCATGGCCGAATGGGAAGTCGTCTCCCGCATCGCCACCGCGATGGGCCACCCGATGCATTATAACTCTGCCGCCGAGATCATGGACGAGATCGCGCGCGTCACCCCGACCTTCGAGGGCGTGTCTTTCGACAGGATCGATGAACTGGGTTCCATCCAGTGGCCGTGCAACGAGGAGCACCCGACTGGCACGCCGGTGATGCACACGGACGAGTTCACCCGTGGTAAGGGCCGCTTCATGCTGACGGGCTTCGTCCCGACGGCCGAGCGCACGAACCGCAACTTCCCGCTCATCCTGACGACGGGACGCATTCTTTCGCAGTACAACGTCGGCGCCCAGACCCGCCGCACCGACAACGTCGCGTGGCATCCCGAGGATATTCTCGAAATCCATCCGCACGACGCCGAGGTGCGCGGCATCCAGACAGGTATGAAAGTATCGCTCGCGAGCCGCGTCGGCGCCACAACGTTGACGGCAAAGGTTTCCGACCGCATGCCGCAAGGCGTCATCTACACGACGTTCCACCACCCGGTGACCGGCGCCAACGTCATCACCACCGAGAATTCCGACTGGGCAACCAACTGTCCCGAATACAAGGTGACAGCCGTGCAGGTGCACGTCTCGAACCACCCGTCGGAATGGCAGGAAGAATGGCAGGAGCGCGAGTTCGAGAACAAGCGCATCGCGAAAGAGAAGAAGCTGGAACCGGCGGAGTAGCGAAAGCTCCGCCCGGAGTTTGACTTGATGAATGTCGTGCCCAAAGCCGTATCTCAGCCAAAGGGCGGCGCGGATCTCTGTTCGCGCGCCGCTGCGGGAGAGCTATCGACGGCTTCGGGAACGCAGGCGATCACATGGCAGCTTCCCGAAGAAACGCCGGTGGCGCTGCAGATCAACTCCGAACCCTATACGGTGATGATGGCGACGCCCGCGGATCTTCGCGATTTCGCGATCGGCTTTCTAGTCGGCGAAGGCATCGTTCCCGATCCGGGCAAAATCCAGGGCATTCTCGTCATGCCGGTCGACGGGGGCATCGCTGTCGACGTCGCCGTGCCGGAAAACGCAATCGAGGCCACACGATTGTCTCGCCGCACTATCGAGGCACGCACTGGCTGCGGGCTCTGTGGTGTCGAGGACATCGAATCCGCCGTCAGACCTCTGCAGCGGCTTGATCGGACATGGGCGCCGTCATCGGATGCCATTCGGCGCGCAGCTGAAAATCTGGGCGGCCAACAGCCGATGAACCGATTCAACCGATCGGTTCACGGGGCCGCGTGGGTGTCCAAGGACGGAGACATTCTCCTGGTCCGCGAAGATGTCGGCCGCCACAACGCCCTCGATAAATTGATCGGCGCGCTCTACAGGAATAACCTCGACCGGAACAACGGCTTCGTGCTGATGACGAGCCGCTGCAGCTTCGAACTCGTGCAGAAATCCGTGACTGCGGGCATCGGCGCGCTGGTGACGGTCTCCGCTCCGACAGCGCTGGCGCTTGACCTCGCGACAAACGCCAATCTTTTCCTCGCGGCTCTTGGTCCAGGCGGTCCCGTCGTCTTCAATCGTTGAAAACATCATCAAACCGGAAATCAGTCTCAAGATGCAAAGCTCCGACCTCGTTCGCATGGCCAATCAGATTGCCGCCTATTTCGAAGCCTATCCGAAACAAGAAGCGCTCGACGGCATCGCGATGCACATCCACAATTTCTGGGAACCGCGGATGCGCAACGAGCTGAAGGCGTATCTCGACAAGGGCGGCGAGAGCCTCTCACCCCTCTTCCTCGAAGCCATGGCGTCCTACTACAAAGGTCCCAAATCACCGGTGAAGCAAGCCGTCATGCAGAGCCAAAACAAGACGGCGCCGACGGGCGCGATGCCCAGCGTCGCTGACGGTGGCGGGGATGCCGGCTAAATAAGCCTGGTTCCGGAAATCAATCTGATCCGTCATCCCCGCCCTTCATTCGCTTCGCTCATTCGGTCGGGGATGACGATGCTGCCGGCTCCTTTACTCCGCCGCGGCGCGGCTAGCCGCCAGCACCTGGTCCCGGAGCCGCCCGGATACTTCCGACAGGTGGTCGAACCCGAACGTGAAGGATCCGACACCGGCGGTCGCCGACCTCAAATCGATGATCAGGTTGTCCATCTCGGCCTCCGGAATATGGGCTTCGATCACGTCCCATCCGGGCCAGCCGGACCGTGCGTCGAAGCCGAGGATCTGCCCGCGGCGTTGCGAGATGATGCTGTTGATGCGCGCGTTGGCTTCCGATGGGACCGCGATCGATACCGCCATGATCGGCTCGAGCAGCACGGGATTGCACTTCGGCATCCCTTCTGACATCGCGAGCCGTCCGGCCTGACGGAACGCCATGTCGGAGGAATCGACCGAATGGTACGAACCGTCGGTCAGCGTCACCGCAACGTCGACCACGGGGAAGCCCAGCGGCCCTTCGCTGAGATAATCTCTGACGCCGATCTCGACCGAAGGAATGAAGTTCTTCGGAATGACGCCGCCTGTGATCTTCTCTCCGAAGGCGATGCCGCTGGAGCGTGGCAACGGCTTGATATCGAGCTTCACATCGCCGAACTGGCCGTGGCCACCAGACTGCTTCTTATGTCTGCCACGAACTTCCGTCGCCGTGCGGATCGTTTCCTTGTATCCGATCCGCCGCTTCTCGCGCGTCACGTCGATGCCGTACTTGCGCATCAGCCGTTCGAGCGCGACACGCAAGTGCATCTCACCCTGCCCATGCAGCAGGATCTGATGCATCTCGGCGTTATGCTCGAGCGTCAGCGATGGATCTTCATCGGTGAGCTTCGTAACGGCCGATGACAGCTTCACCTCATCCTTGCGGTCCTTGAGGCCAAGCCCGATGGCGAGTGCAGGCTGCGGCGGCTTGGGCGCAGCGATCTGCGCCACCGCCGTCTTTCCGACGGCGATCGTCTCGCCTGATCGAATGGAATCGAGCCGCCCGAGCGCCACAGTTTCCCCGGCCTTGGCGGTGCCGCGCTTCGTCGGCTCTTCGCCACGAACCGTGAAAATGCCCGCAACGCGCTCTTCCTGACCCTGCGTACCCGTCACGGTCGCGCCGTCGGCGATCTCGCCTGCAAACACGCGCGCCAGCGACAGCTTGCCGCCGGACTTCGTGTGCACGCTCTTGAAAACGTAGGCCGCCGATTTCGCGCCGTCGATCTTCAGCCGTTTCGTCGTATCCTCGACCGACGGGCATTCGTGGCGGAGAGCCTTCAGCAGTCGCAGAATGCCGTGCCCGTGCTCCGCCGATCCGATGAGCACCGGGCAAATCAGACCGTCTCGAAGCTCCTTCGTCAGATCGTCGAAGACCCGGTCGTTCGGCGGCGGAATGTCGACGAGCAACTGCTCCATCAACTCGTCGTCATAATCGGCGAGCTTTTCCAGCATCTGGAAGCGGGCTTCCTTTTCGCGCGCCGCAACTGCGGAAGGAAGTTCGACGATCTTGCTCGACGCATGCTCACGGTAGACGTAGGCGCGTTCGGACGCGAGATCGACGAAACCGGTGGCAATACCGTTTTCCCAGATCGGAAGCTGGCGAAGCACCAAAGGCTTCGCGCTCGCCGGCTGCAGGCTCGGAATGACGTCATGTATCGGAATGGTAGAGGTATCGATCTTGTTCAGGAACAGAAGATGCGGAACGCCCGCGTCGTCGAGCTGCTTCAGAATCACCTGCAAAGCGGAAACCCGCTTCGGGTCGGCCTCGCACACGACGACGGCCATGTCGCACGCCGGCAGCGCAAGGGCGCCTTCGTGCGCGAATTCGATGGAGCCTGGACAATCGATGAAGGTGAATTGATCTCCGAGAAAGGATGCATCCGCCACGTTGAGGCCGACGCTCATCACATGCTCGCGGGCCTCCGGTGTATTATCGCCGACCGTCGACTTCGCTGCGATTGAACCCGCCCTCTGGATTGCGCCGGTACGCGCGAGGATGGCTTCGAGAAGTGTCGTCTTGCCGCTTGCGAAGGGTCCGATGAGCGCGATGCACCGTGCGCTCCGGACCCCTGCTCTGCCGCTTTGAGTGCCGTTTCCGCCTTTTGGGCCATCTGAACTTGTCATGATTGCCTCCGATTGCGAGGCGCGCGACCGTTTGTGGCCGCACCCCGCACCTCGGAAGGGAGCGGCTGGCAGATGCTCGCTCCAAAGACCGGGCGGCACAACGCCCTTCCCCGCACAGTTTCGTGAATTTGATCTATTGCAACGCGGTAGATCTTCTACCGTTGTTTAATTTTTTACTGCGCTGCCAAACTTACTTTGCGGCACATGTATGTCGAACATGGTTCGAAAGGCAAAAATAACTTGAATAACTTTATTCTTGCCGCAATGTGAACTCTCCGGTGTTTCGCGCGTTCTAGGGGTACTGGCGAGAGATGCAGGATGGGCCAGAGGGAAATTGGCTCAGAAATGCGAGGCAAGGTTATGAGTATCGAAACTCTGATGTCCGCAGCCAACGCTGCCGGATACGTCATGGCCGCCGAAGAACAGCTCCCCGAAACCTTCGGTGCTGAGCCAACGGTTTTCGAGTTCAAATCCCAGCCAGCGACGGCTATCGCCATTTGGCGGCCGGTTGTCCCGGCACTCGATGGCAAGCCGATCTCCGGGCATATCGCCAATGCTTGGGACTGGTTCACCGAACGCTTCGTCCATCACGGCGCGACACCGGCCTAAAGGCCGGGCCGAGCTGGCGATCGGACGTTGAGGCGCGCGATATAAATCGCGCGCTTTTGTTTTTCAGGAAAGATTTCCGCAGAACCGCTGAATGCGCGTGCAGGCATCCTTTAGCGATTCAGTCGAGGCGGCATAGGAAACACGGAATGACGGCGATCCCTCGAACGCCGCCCCATGAACGACCGCGACGCCCTCTTCCTCCAGCAGCGCCGTCACGAAAGCTTCATCGTCCTTGATGACGACCCCGCCTTTGCTCGTCTTTCCGATCGTCGCCTTGATGCTTGGATAGACATAGAATGCACCCTGCGGCTTCGGACACCGGATACCCTTCGCCTGGTTGAGCATGCTGACGACGAGATCGCGCCGCTCGACGAAGATCTTGTTGTTGGCCGCGATGAAATCCTGCGGCCCGTTCAGCGCTTCGACGCCCGCCCACTGCACGATCGATGACGGATTTGATGTCGACTGCGACTGCAGCTTGCGCATCGCATTGATAAGAATCTCGGGGCCTGCCGCATATCCGAGACGCCAGCCTGTCATGCAGTAGGCCTTCGACAGCCCGTTCATTGTCAACGTGCGATCGTAGAGCTTCGGCTCGACCTGCGCCGGCGTCGCGAACTCCAAGCCGTCATAAAGCAAATGCTCGTACATATCGTCCGTCAGCACCCATACGTGCGGGTGCCGCAACAGGACGTCGGTGATCACCTTGAGATCGGCGGCCGAATAGGCCGTCCCTGTGGGATTCGACGGCGAGTTGAAGATGAACCACTTCGTCTTCGGCGTGATCGCCTTTTCAAGCGCGTCCGCCGTGAGCTTGTAGCCGTTTTCGAGCGTCGTCTCGGCGAATACGGGCTTGCCGCCGCCGAGCAGCACGATATCCGCATAGGATACCCAGCAAGGCGCGGGGATCACCACCTCGTCGCCCGGATTGAGCGTTGCGAGCAGCGCATTATAAAGCACCTGCTTGCCGCCGGTGCCGACCGAAACCTGGCTCGGCTTGTAATCGAGGCCATTGTCACGCTTGAACTTCGCGACGATCGCCGCCTTGAGTTCCGGAATGCCGTCGACGTCGGTGTACTTCGTCTTCCCTTCATCGAGCGCGCGCTTCGCTGCGTCCTTGATGTTCTGCGGCGTATCAAAATCCGGTTCGCCTGCCGACAAGGAGACGATGTCCCGGCCCTGCGCCTTGAGCTGACGGGCTTTTGTCGAGACGGCGATGGTGGCGGAAGGCTGGATGCGGTTCAGACTATCGGCGATGAAGCCCATGATGAAAGCGGCCTGTGGTCAGAGCAGAGATTTCCGTATTTCGCACCGGCGAAATATTCGGCGCGGACCGTAATTGCAATGGCTATATGCTGCAAGGAGGCGTTTTCTGGTCTGCGTCATGGGCAAGGCATCGTGCGGCGATAGGCTGATGCCGCCGCGCAACAAGCGTCGGGGGAATTGTCTCGAAACGGTATTTGATCTGCGAGCGCCACATTCCAAACCCATCGCCGCCCAGAAGAGAGGATCAACTTCCGATTAACGGGGTGCCGTTACCAACTTTGTTGCAAGCGGGAGAATGAGCGATGCGAGTAAAGACGGGAGCTCCTGCACGAGAACCGGCCAGCGTGAAGCGGCCCAGGTTTCGCAGGCTGATGTTGCGTCCGCTGCTCGACGCGGTCGTCGCGGGACTCGTGTTCACGCTCGTCAGCTCAACGGTGATTTGCAATCATGCGAGAGCTGGAACGACGCCTGCCGCTTTTTCCGGGATCACACACGCAGCCAAACCGCTGATGGTAACAGCTGTGGCTGAGCAGGCCCCGCTTCCCATCGTCCACATCGCAACGGCCACGTCACCGGCCGACGCCGTTTACCGCCAGACGAGCATATCAGCCGCCTGGGGACTACTTGGGGTTGCGTTTTCCCTCATGGCGGCGCTAGATTTGGCGGTCCTTCGCCATCTCAGGCGGGCGTATGCAACGCCTTCCCGTCGTTCCCCACCGGGAAATAGGGCAGTTGGCTGATGGGCCGAGGCGCGCTATTGAAAAGCCGTAATCTCGTTTGTACGTCTGATGATGAGCAACCGGTTCGTTGCCGGATTTGTTAGCCTGACAGGAATGCTGGAGACGGAAGCATGACGAAGCAGGATGTCGCGCGTCCTTTTTGGCTGGGCTTGACGGCCGGCGCCGCTCTTTCGGTCGCCGCAGTGGGGCTCCTCTTTGCGAGCAGCGAAACGGTTCTCCGCTCGAGCTTCCAGACGGCGATCAATAATCGCGTCGGCGCGCCGACGAAGGAAGTCGTTGCGTCCGCCGCGCCGCCGATCTCAGGTTCGGAGGACTTCTGGCTTTCCGCGATGCGCGACGGGACGGACCCCCTCAATAAAACCGTCTCGGTAGGCGATCGCATTTCTCTGACTCTCGGCGGCGTCCACCGCACGCTTGAAGTTGCGACGGTCGCAGACTTCGCCCCGCAAATCACGCAGATCGATACGTCGTCGGGTCCGAGCCGCTTCGTGCTCGTCACCGCACGTGACGTGAGCGACCCGGCTTCGCGCCCGATTCGGTTCGTGATGGAAATTCAGCAGGGTGGCAGCCCGGTCGTCGCCGGTGGCCGCAACGGTCGCACGCTTTAAAATTCGAGCGAACCGGAGCGGGCGGCTCACCCTTTGCGGGCCGCTACCAGCGGATCTGTTTTTTGTCCTCGAAGAACCCGCTGTGGGGGCCCTCGCGATCGAGCGTCGCGAGCCAGAAGGCCGTTTCCGCACCTTCGGCGGGGGATCGGGCAGCGTCGGGGCCGCCCATCGCCGTCTTGACCCAACCCGGCGAGCACGCGTTGACCTTCACGTCCACTCGGGCCGCAGCCGCCTCGGCTGCCGCGATCCGCGTCAGCGCGTTGAGCGCGGCCTTCGAAACGCGATAGGCGGGAAAGCCGGAGCCCATCCCGTCCAGTTGGCCAGCACGCGACGACATATTGACGACGCGGCCAAACCTGCGAGCGATCATCCCCGGTATCAGCGCGCGCATCGTGGCTGCCGGACCCAGGACGTTCGTTTCCCAAGTTCTTCTGAAAATGTCGTCGGTCATATCGAAAAGGCTCGCACCGAACCCGCCCGGACCGTCGATCAGAATGGCCGCATTGTTCACGAGAATATCGATCGGACCATGCGCTTGTTCGGCTTCGGCGAGGATTGCCGGAATGGCTTCGGCGTCCGCCACGTCTAGAACAAGCGGCATCACGCTCGCGCCAGCCGATGCGAAATCCGCTGCCGCTTGCGAAGCCTTCTCGACAGACCTGACACCGGCCAGCACACGAAAGCCTCGCATTGCAAGTCCGCGCGCGATCTCGAAACCGATCCCACGATTGGCACCTGTCACCAGCGCAAGTCTGTCATCATGGTTTGCCACGAGCTTTTCGCCTGGTTCCCGCAGTCAGTTGTGAACTCTGCGCTGTGGAATCACCAAAGAAAAACCCCGCCGCGCGCGACGGGGTCTCTCATCTGGACGTAAGCGCGAGATTACTTCTTCACCTGCTTCTTCATCTCGTGCTTGCAGTGCGAGCGGAACTTCTTGCGCTCCTTGCCATGCAAGCCTTTTGCGTCTGCCTGCTTCGAGCATTCGATCGACTCTGGCGAACGTTCCGCGGCCATCGCCGCGCCGGTGCTGAGGACGAACGTAGCGGCAAACGCTGCAGCGATAAATCTGGTCGTGATCATTGTGGTCTCCGTGTTCCATTTTCAGGGATAACTCACGACGAACCGCCGCGAGCCCGGCGTCGTCGCCCCCTTCTGGCCCGGCACGGTGAACCGGCCGGAGCAGCCCCGCTTCGCTAACACGTGGAACGGAGCCACCGAACATACTCTTCGGTAAGGAGAACGGATCCTTTCCCGGCGCCGAACACATCGAACTATTGCTTCGGCGTGACACTGTGGCGTCAAAACGGCATTTATGATGAGCGCCTGAATACTTATATTCTGTCCGTGTCACCACCGAAATCACCCGGTCCGAAAGCCCCCCGCCCTTCCCGCGGCAAATCGGGAAAACCGGCTGCGCCTCCCGTCGAAACGGAAGCAGGCACGCCCGGTTTTGCGGAATCGCACGCTTATTTCGCCCCCGCCGACTTCTCAGGGAAGACGTCAGCAAACGGGCTCCCGAGCCTGCCCGCCTTACGCCAGTCTGGACCGCGGCCACCGATGGGTGGTGAAAGCCTCACCGACAGCCTGACGGCGCTGCTGACCAGACCCGAGGAGCGCTCCGAACGGGCCAAGGAGCTTCTCTCCCGCCAGCCGCTGATGGCGACGCATCCGATCGTCTCCGGCGGCATGCCGACGTTCGTTCCGCACCGGCCCGAGCGTCCGGAGAAAAGCGAGGGCGGCGTTCGTTTCAAAATTTCGTCCGAGTACGAACCCAAGGGCGACCAGCCCCAAGCGATCACAGAGCTTGTCGAAGGTGTGCAGAAGCACGAACATAACCAGGTGCTTCTCGGCGTCACGGGCTCGGGCAAGACGTTCACGATGGCGCACGTCATCGAGCGCACGCAACGCCCCGCGCTGATTTTGGCGCCCAACAAGACGCTCGCGGCCCAGCTCTACGGCGAGTTCAAAAGTTTCTTCCCGGAGAATGCGGTCGAGTACTTCGTCTCGTATTACGACTACTACCAGCCGGAAGCCTACGTCCCGCGCACGGACACCTACATCGAAAAAGAGGCGTCGATCAACGAACAGATCGACCGCATGCGACATGCGGCGACGCGTGCGCTGCTCGAACGCGACGACGTCATCATCGTAGCGTCCGTCTCGTGCATCTACGGTATCGGCTCGGTCGAAACATATACCGCAATGACCTTCACCGTCCGTGTCGGCGAGCAACTGTCGCGCGACCAGCTGTTGGCGGATCTCGTCGCGCTCCATTATCGGCGCAACGATCAGAACTTCGTCCGTGGCTCGTTCCGCGCACGCGGCGATACCGTTGAAGTCTTTCCGGCTCACTTGGAGGATCGCGCCTGGCGCTTCTCGATGTTCGGCGACGAAATCGAAAGCATCGTCGAATTTGATCCGCTGACCGGCACGAAGACCGACGACCTATCCCTCGTGAAGCTCTACGCCAATTCGCACTACGTGACGCCGAAGCCGACGCTGCAACAGGCCATCAAATCAATCAAGATCGAGCTGAAGCAGCGTCTCGATGAGCTTTACGCCGCAGGCAAGCTCCTTGAAGCCCAGCGCCTCGAACAGCGCGCCACGTTCGACATGGAGATGA
This sequence comes from Pseudomonadota bacterium, assembly GCA_018242215.1. Classification (GTDB taxonomy): domain Bacteria; phylum Pseudomonadota; class Alphaproteobacteria; order Rhizobiales; family Hyphomicrobiaceae; genus Hyphomicrobium_B. The sequence goes on along the minus strand of JAFECG010000019.1, from coordinate 448,312 downwards.
TGGAGGCGACCGGCTCCTGCGCCGGCATCGAGAACTATTCGCGCTATCTGACCGGACGCAATCCAGGCGATCCGCCGCCGACGCTGTTTGAATACCTGCCCGACAACGCCCTCGTTTTCGCCGACGAAAGCCACGTCACGGTTCCTCAAATCGGCGGCATGTTCCGCGGCGACTTCCGGCGCAAGGCGACGCTCGCTGAATACGGCTTCCGCCTGCCGTCATGCATGGACAATCGCCCGCTCCGCTTCGAGGAATGGGACGCAATGCGTCCGCAATCCGTCTTCGTCTCGGCCACGCCAGCAAGTTGGGAACTCGAGCAGACCGGAGGCGCTTTCGCCGAGCAGGTCATTCGCCCAACGGGCCTCATCGATCCGGTGGTTGAAGTTCGCCCGGCGAAATCGCAGGTCGACGATCTGCTCGACGAAGTCCGCCAGGTCTCGCAGAAAGGCTATCGCACGCTCGTCACTGTGCTGACGAAGCGCATGGCCGAAGACTTGACCGAATACATGCACGAGAATGGCGTGCGTGTCCGCTATATGCACTCCGACATCGAAACATTGGAGCGCATCGAGATCATCCGCGATCTCCGCCTTGGCGCGTTCGACGTGCTGATCGGCATCAACCTCTTGCGCGAAGGTCTCGACATTCCCGAGTGCGCGCTCGTTGCCATTCTCGATGCCGACAAGGAAGGCTTCCTGCGCTCCGAGACATCACTCGTCCAGACGATCGGTCGCGCCGCGCGCAACGTCGATGGCAAGGTTATTCTCTACGCCGACCAGATCACCGGATCGATGGACCGCGCCATCGCCGAAACAAATCGTCGGCGCGAGAAGCAGATGGCGTGGAACGAAGCCAACGGCATCACTCCGGAAAGCGTACGCAAGAACATCGCCGATGTGATGCAGTCGGTCTACGAGCAGGATCACGTCACCGTCGATGCCGGACTGGCCGACGGCGAGAACGTCCAGGTGCTCGGCCACAACCTGCACGCCGTCATTGCCGACATGGAACGGCGCATGAAGGAAGCTGCCGCCGATCTCGAATTCGAAACGGCCGCGCGTCTCCGCGACGAGATCAAACGCCTGCAACAAACAGAGCTTGCCGTCTCCGACGATCCGCTCGCGCGCCAATCCGAGATCGAAGACAAAGCCGGAAGCTTCAAAGGCGGCCGCAAGTACGGCCCGAAAGCGAATGTTCCGCCGTCACCCAATTCGTCGCGCGTGAAGAATGAGTACGAGCCGGTTCAACCGACGTACGCGCAGTCCACGTCGCGAATTAAGAAACCGTCGCTCGACGAAATGGGACCCGGCACGGATCGTCCCGTGCCGGCTCGCACGCCGACTGTCGACAGCCGCGCAAAGGCCGGCGCGTTCGGTGAACGCATTTCCGGCCCGCACAAACCCACGCTCGACGAAATGGGCCCGCACGCCTCACTTCCCGTGAAATCCGGAGAAAAGCCGTCGCGCATCACCATTCCAACTCGGACGCGCGAATTTGACGACCCTTCGCAGAAAAAGGGCCGGCGCGGCAGACCACGAAAAACGGGCCGGCCCGGACAATAGCTCAAGATTGCCCTACTTTTGCAGCACCTGCGGATCTAACATCCGCCGCCAGGGGAGCACCGCCACAAGGAGGTTCTCATGGCATCATATGTCATTCTTGCCCAATTCACGGATAAAGGCATTCACGACGCCAAGGACACGATAAGCCGCGCCGATAAGTTCAAGGCCATGGCTGAGCACGCAGGCGTCACGGTTAAAGACATGTATTGGACGATCGGCGCGTTTGATGTCGTCTCGATTTGTGAGGCGCCTGACGATGAAACGGCGACGGCTTTGTCGCTGAGCATAGCCACGCGCGGCAATGTCCGAATGCAAACGCTGCGCGCTTTCACGCCAGCAGAAATGGGGCGAATACTCGGAAAAATGGTGTGAGTAACGGTGCCGAAGCCGCTTCGAAACGCGCAGCGTCAGAGCGCGGAACTCCGGCAAGCGAGATCGGTTGTCTCTGAGTTGTACAGCAATCGAGGACCCTCCAATGCCAAAGATCTCGAAAGCAAAAATTCTCATCCTTGCGACTGACGGCTTCGAGCAATCCGAACTCGACGTTCCGCGCGAGAAGCTCAAGGCTGTTGCGCAACTCGTGCATGTCGCCGCGCCAAAGGATCGCAAGCAAAAGGATTCGATCATCGGCTGGCAGAACAAGGATTGGGGCAAACCCATCAAAGTAGATGTCGAATTGAGCGAAGCGTCGACTTCGCTTTACGATGCCATTGTCCTGCCGGGCGGCCAGATGAATCCCGACACCCTTCGCCAAAATCCTGATGCACTGAAGCTGATCAAATCGTTTCTCGCCGAAGGCAAAGTCGTTGCCGCGATCTGCCATGCGCCTTGGCTATTGATCGAAACCAACGCCGTCCGCGGCCGCAAGGCGACATCCTATAATTCGATCAAGACCGATATGATGAATGCGGGCGCCAACTGGGTCGATGAGCCGGTGGTGGCAGACGAAGGCATCATCACGAGTCGGAACCCCGGTGATCTCGAAGCTTTCGTCGCCAAGATCATCGAGGAGATTGAGGAAGGCAAACACGACCGTGCCGTCCTCGCCGCGTGACGCAGCACAACTGTCTGCAGATCGATTTTGAGATGGCCGCCCCACTGGCGGCCATTTCGTTTGCGCAGCGTCACTCAGCCCGCAAGCGCCCGCGGTGGCTTGCGCGAGGACACTTCGAGGCTCTTCAAAATCATCAGGAGCGTTTGCCGGACGGCTTCGTCGACAGTCTCGACGATATGACCGGGGTCCGTGAGATTGGCCGGCACCCAGACGAGCTGCGTGTCGACCCTTCGCCAGCTCCCGAAATAATCGCGCCCCTTGAGGACCGTCACGCCAGTCCCCGCGAGGCCCTCCCGCACGGCAAAGCCACTTAGCGAGACTTCCGGAATATCCGAAAGTTGCTCTAGCAGTTCGCGATCAAGAGGGGCCGATGGCATTGCACGGTCTCAATTCGAATCGGAAAAACGGCTCATTCGCCAAAATTTAGGCAACGAAGGTTGCGCAAGGGTTGACGCCACGTCTTTTTTCGCGTTGGCCGCAAGCCGCGCGCGTCCGGCACATGGCCCTTTTGGGTGCGGGCGGGTAACTGTCGTCGCAGCGGCGCTGCGCTGCCGACAGCAGCGATTAGGGAAGGTTTCGCGAGAATGACGGTTAAGAAACCTGAAGCCGATCGGCACCGGACGGCACCGCGCATGCCGATGCCGACCGGCGATCCCGTCATCCGAACCATCGCTATGCCCGCCGATACGAACCCGGCGGGCGATATTTTCGGAGGATGGCTCATGTCCCAGATGGATCTGGCGGCCGGCAACGCCGCCGCACGGATCAGCCAGGGCCGCTGTGCGACAGTCGCCGTCGAGGGCATGATCTTCCATTCCCCGGTCAAGGTCGGAGACGAAGTCACGGTTTGGGCGCGTCTCATCAAGCGCGGACGGACCTCAATGACCTTTGACGTCCAGGCATGGCGCCGTCCGCGCGATGGCGAATTGCAAACGTGTGTCACGCGCGCTCACTTCACCTTTGTCGCGCTCGACGAGAATGGCCGCCCCCGGCCGGTGCCTGATGCCACCGACGGCGAGACGTGGGTTTGAGGCCAACAGGAGTGAAAAGCATGGAGCGCATTTTTCCTTATACGCGCGTGGCAGCATCGCTGATTCTGGTCTCGATAATCGTGATGGCCACGACCGCCGGTCTTCCCGCGGCAGCTGAAACGATCGACGGCGGTCACATAGGGTTGCTCGCGCTCGGCATCCCGAGGATCGTCAACACTCGACCATGCGCGCTCTGCACGCTCACGCGCGATAGAGCCAGCGACTACACACCGGCCGATCACTACTTAGGCGGACCGAAGCGCATTATTCTCATGCGCCACGCCGACAAGACGGATGATCCGAATGATGAGGATCTGTCGGACGCTGGATGGGATCGCGCCAAGCGGCTCGCGACCTATATCCCAGAGACGTTCGGCAAACCGGACGTCATCATTGCAACGGCTGCATCGAAGCATTCCGATCGGCCAAAAGATACGGTAAAGCCGCTGGCCGAAGCCCTCGGCCTCCAGGTCCAGGACTATTTTCGGAATAAGGAATTCGCAGATCTCGTCGATGAGATCTTCAATGACCCCGATTATAAGACAAAGACGGTGGTCATCTGCTGGCACCACGGGAAGCTGCCGGCAATCGCGGCTCTTCTCGGTGCGCCCGCGGGCAGCTACCCCGACCCGTGGCCGGACGACGCCTATAATCTCATTCTCGATCTTCAATACGATCCGTTCTCAGGCAATCCGCCGAAGGTCACACGCGTCATCGAACCGTTTTGATGAGCATGCAAAAACTTTCGAATTGATACGGCGTGATGAAAGCTGGCCTGCAAAGGCCTGCGCCGCCGAACAAGCGCGCAAATATCAAGGGGTCGCGAAAAGACGACGACCGGATGCAGTTTGAGGGAAGCACGTGCAGAAGGCTCTAGAGACCTGCAGCAGAGGCCGCTGGTTGCGTTCGATTTGTGATGGCTGGCTTGGCCGCCCGCAAATACGCACGACCGGCTATCGGGGACGCGGTCCGAGCCGCATTCTGCTGATGCGCCACGCGGAAAAGACCGGCAATGCCGATGACTTCTACCTGTCGGCCGAGGGCATGCGACGCGCCGAGAATCTCGTCACCTACCTTCCGCGGACGTTTGGCCATCCCGATTTTGCCTACGCGGCTGCGCGTTCCAAACGCTCTGTGCGCTCGATTGAAACAATGAAGCCCCTTGCGGCAGCTCTCGGTATCGAGATGCAGTACCACATCGAGGACAAGGAGTTTGAATTGCTCGTGACGGAGATCTTTTCAAAGTCCGAGCATCACGGCAAAACCATCCTCGTCTGTTGGCATCACGGGAAACTGCCCGAAATCGCGGCCCGTCTCGGTGGCCAGAGGGGCTCCTTTCCCGATCCGTGGCCGCAGGACGTTTTCAATTTAATTCTGGATTTCCGTTATGATCCGGAATCGGATTCCCCGCCGATCGTCGCCAGAATCATCCAACCCTTCTAAATGTTTCCGCACGATCCGGAGTGCTGCCTCACGGCCAGGGCAAGCCCGACAACCGAGGAGTGTCGCCTTGAGGCCACACTTTCGGACGTGAAGACGGTCTACATCCATATGGCTCGCAAAAGTGCAAACATCGGACAATAATGCGCGCCGCTTCGAAGGCCCGCAATCTGGGGAAGGATAACATTGGTGATGCGCAATAAAAGACTCGCAGCGTCGATGTGGGTTTGGGCCTCAGCCACCGCAATGGCCTTGGCCGCGCCTGCTGCACCCGCATCGGCTGCGTCGACAAATCCATTCGTCACGCTCGCCGGCACGTGGAGCGGATCCGGCACAGCACGCTTCGACAACGGCAAGACGGAAAGCCTGCGCTGCCGCGGCTATTACACGAACAACGGCAACCCACATAATCTGGGCCTTTCGATCCGCTGCGCAAATGCTTCGGCGAAGGTCGAACTGCGCGCGAGCCTCGTCGATACCAACGGCGCGATCAGCGGCACCTGGGAAGAGCGTACTTATAACCAGTCCGGGACTGTGACCGGACGGGCGACGGCCAGCCGAATGACGCTCACGATCAGCGGCGGCATTACGGGATCGATGACGGTCGCAATCTCTGGCGGCACGCACTCTGTCACGGTCGCGACGAGCGGACCGTCATTCAAGGGCGTCAACATTTCAATGTCGCGTTAACGGGAATAGGCCAAGCTTCGAAGATATGGAGTTCGCAATGCGCGCAAAACTGCTGGCCGTTTTTCCTGTCGTCGCGGCGCTGTTCGCTACGGCGACGGCAGTTCCATCAGACGCGACAGGTATTCATCGCCTGCGCTCCGACTACCAGCCCGGCGAAGTCATCGTCGCTCAAAGCCGTTTCGGCAACGGCTCGATCAAGAGCATCGTCAGGCCGGGCCGCTGGGGCTGGCAGGTGCGGCTGCCGGGTGGTGCTTGGACGGATTGTCGGCGGAGTTGCGAAGAAACGCTGCGCGTAAAAACCGTCGACCTCTACGAAGGCAACTCGATTGACGACGGTGGCTACGGCACGCTTCAGCGTGAATGCGGGATTTTCGGCTGCCTTGGCGGCTCCTACGAATTCTCCTTCTGAAGAAACCGCTCTTCAAACGAGAAAAGGATTGGTTCGCCGTTCATGGCCGAATTGGCTCGGTGGCCCGTGCCCGCAGATGAATGCGATATCGTCTCCAAGCGGCAGTAGCTTTTCCTTGATCGACGAAATCAGCGCATCGTGGTCGCCATACGCGAAATCCGTCCGTCCGATCGAACCTTGAAAGATCACGTCGCCGACGAGCGCAAACCGCTGCGGCCGATTGAAATAGACGACGGAGCCCGGCGAATGTCCGGGGCAATGGAAAATCTCGAACGTATGTCCGGCGACCGTGACCGTATCGCCCTCCTCCAGCCAGCGGTCCGGCGTGACGTTCCGAACACCTGGAATGCCGTACATCTCACCCTGCTTCTCGAGTGCGTCGAGCAGGACCGCATCGTTCTTGTGCGGCCCTTCGATGTTCACCCCAAGACGGTCGCGCAAGTCTGCGGCGGCCCCGGCATGATCGATATGGCCATGCGTCAGCAGGATTTTCTCGACTGAAATCCCGGTTTCTTTCAGACCCTTTTCGATTCGGTCGAGATCACCGCCGGGGTCGACGACAGCGCCGACCTTCGTCGCTTCATCCCAGATCAACGTGCAGTTCTGCTCGAAAGGTGTGACGCGAACAATCGCGGCTTTGAGCGGAGATTTGGGAGGATTGTCGTTGTCACTGGGCATGAAAAACGTCCTGCAAGGCTGGGCGCTGTCTTAGTGCATATCCCTGGAAAATCCAAAAGCCTCCGATTGGTGTGCGCACCCGCATTCGAGAGCCTTTCAGCATTGCTTGAAATCGAGAGAATTCATGCGCGATCTGATTGCACTTTTACCCTCCCCTTGTGGGGAGGATGCCGCGAAGCCCCCGGTTTGGGGGAATACGCGTGATATTTCGATGAAGACCTCCGCCCCTAATCCCTCCCCGCAAGGGAGAGGTGGATGATCATTCAGATTAAGACCGGTCCAATCCAGAAAGGTCTTAGCGAGAAATGCTCACATCATTGTTTGATGCTGAGGCCGCCGCGCACCCAGCAAACCCGTCGAATCGGCCTATGAGGGGCAAGGTGAGCGATTTGCTGCGCGGCCCATAGAAAGAAAAAGAAAAATGCACAAGCCGGTGGCAATGGCCCTCCTTATTGGTTCAGCGGCGTGGACCATGTCGTGGCCGGCCAACGCCGGAGATTGGAACGGGTTTTCCGTCGGTATCGGCGGTGGGTACGGGATGGCGAACACCCGCATCGACGGCTCGGCACGCGTTCCCGATAGCGGCCTCGATGCAAAGACCGATGGACTTCCGAGTTCCGGTGGCCTCTTCACGCTGAGCGCCGGCTATGATCACAGACTGTCCCAGTCGCTGGTCGCGGGCGCATTTGTCGATTACGATTTTTCGGGCATCGGGGCGGCATCGACGTACGAAGTCGGAAATCAAATCTCCGCGGGCGGTCGCCTCGGCTACCTCATATCTCCATCGACGCTGTTCTTTTCGACGTTCGGCTACGCACACACCGATGCGACAAACCCATCCGTCGGTTTCGTGTTTGGCGACACGGGCGACGGCAAGCGCAGCTTCGATGGCTATTTCGTCGGCGGTGGCGCCGAAACGCTGATTGGCGGGGGCTTCAGCGTCAAAGCCGAATATCGCTATACCTCGTTCGGGTCCGAGGGTGACAAGCTCGCGTTCAGTCCTGACGAGTCCATCTCATCGTCGAGCAAACCCGCGATCCAGACGGCTCGCGTGTCGCTCAACTACCGCTTTGGCGCCGACGAGCAAGGCCAAGACAGCGGATCGCCGCCCGCGATCGCGATCACCAGTGACTGGACATCACCCTATATCGGCCTCGGAGGCGGCGCAGGAACGGCCGACACGCGGGTTGGATCTCCCGACGAGGTCGGATCCACCGACCTCGGTAGCGACGGCGGCTTGCTGTTCTTCACAGCGGGCTACGATTACCAGCTCAATTCGCGTTTCGTCGTCGGGGCATTCGGGGACGCGAGCTTCACACACTTCCGCTATAAAAGCGCGTTCGGCGTCACAAGCGACCCCGAGAGCATGAGCGAAACTCTCGACAACAATTTCAGAAACCTGCTGATGATCGGCGGCCGTGTTGGATATCTCACGTCTCCCGGAACGCTCATCTTCGTCAGCGGCGGCTATGCAAATGCCGGGCTAGGCGATACCCGCGTCAGCTTCAATGTGAGCGACGCACCGGGCGAGTCAGTGACCCTTGATGGCCAACGCTTCTCTGGCGGCTTTGTCGGCGGCGGCATCGAAGCCAGGATCACCGACGCGTTGTCGCTCAAAGCCGAATATCGCTACATCGATTTCGGCAGCGAAGATATGTCGATGAGCGCCGCTTCGATTCCCGACGTCATATTCGCACGCACGACGTTCGATCCAACGATGCAAATCGGAATGCTGTCCATCAACTGGCGATTTGGAGCGCATTCGGAGCCAGCTGCCCCGCTGAAATAGCGGTCCGCTCGCTCTCCAAAAACACGACAAGGGCCATCATGGCCCCTGTGCGCGTGAAAGAATTCAATAAGCTACGGTAGTGCTGGATCAGGCGGCTTCGGAACCCTCATGGCCCGGATCGCGAAGGACGTAGCCGCGCCCCCACACCGTTTCAATGTAGTGCTTGCCGCCGGTCGCCGCCTGCAGCTTCTTCCTGAGCTTGCAGATGAAGACGTCGATGATCTTCAGTTCGGGCTCGTCCATGCCGCCGTAGAGATGATTAAGGAACATCTCCTTCGTCAGCGTCGTGCCCTTGCGTAGCGAGAGCAGCTCAAGCATCTGGTATTCCTTGCCGGTCAGATGCACACGCTGATTGTTGACGTCAACGGTCTTGGTATCGAGGTTGACCCGAAGATCGCCCGTCTCGATGACCGACTGCGCATGCCCTTTCGAGCGGCGCACGATGGCTTGTATGCGCGCAACGAGCTCGTCCTTGTGGAACGGTTTCGTCATGTAATCGTCGGCGCCGAAGCCGAGGCCACGAACCTTGTCGTCGATGCCGGCCAATCCCGACAGAATGAGAATTGGCGTTCCGACTTTCGCGACACGAAGCGTTTTCAGCACTTCGTAGCCGCTCATGTCGGGAAGATTCAAATCGAGAAGAATGATGTCGTAATCATAAAGCTTACCGAGATCGACGCCCTCTTCACCAAGATCCGTCGTATAAACATTAAATCCTTCCGACTGCAGCATAAGCTCGATGCTTTGCGCCGTGGCACTATCATCTTCAATGAGTAGAACCCGCATGACCGTCCCTCTGGTGCCCTATCCGATCCGTGTCCGCGCTATGTCTGCTTCTTCGCTCAAAGTGAACGCACGACTGTCGAGCTAAGCGATCGTTAGGAAGTTAGCGACGAGAGGTTAACAAACCCTAATCCGCGTTAGCTATTTCACCATCCGGCAGAGAGCCGGCACAAGCCAGCCCAACGCCGCCGATGATACGGCCTTCGCTTTCCGAGGTCACGCACCGGCAGCCACAGGGCAAAATTCCCCTGATCGTGCCAACGACGGCCCGCGAAAGTAATCCGAATATTTGAACTATGCCCCTCTCGACCCGCTAACAGATCCCTCCGCGAAGCCGATCTCAGAGGCGCCCACCCCGTTGATTGGCCTATACAATCGCTTTGCAACCCGCATACGGCTCGAATCAAGAGCTAACAGAATTCGCGTCATTGCCCTAGGCCGATTAGGGCTGAAATCTGCCCCCAAACGAAACGCCGTATCAGAATTAGTTACGCGTTGCTTTACCGCAACTTAAGTGCACTATGTTATTCAGAGTATTGAGGGTCCTTGGGCGCTGTTGCAACGCGGCGTCTTGCAGGATTTCAAGTATTCACCCCGGCAGCTACAACGGCAAAGCCTGGCCTGTTCGTTTGGCATGCTTTTTGAAGCCGGGGGTTCGAATGAGTTTGGGGTATCGAACGATGAAGTCACGTGACTTGGCCGTGCGCTTGAAGCGTCGCGAAGTTGAAGAGAAGTCCAGAAAGGTTGACGATTTAGAGCGAATTATTCGCGAATTCGATCAAATGGCAGCCGATCTCGAACGCCAGATTCAGCTTGAAGAGGACCGGACGGGAATTCGCGACCATTCGCATTTCTCGTATTCGACCTTCGCAAAGGCAGCGGCACAGCGCCGTGACAAACTTCGCCAATCCACGGAAGGCCTGCGCGAAAAGCTCGTCGCCGCCGTCCGCGAACGCGACGATACCGTCGAACAGTTGTCCCGCGCCACCCAACAGACCGCGAACATCGAGGACGCCCGCGCCGGCCGCCGTGATCGGCCCCTCGGCTTCACGGCTCTGCGCTGACGACCCGGCGCTACGCTCCTCTCGGAGCGTATCGAAACGGAACACGGTTTTCTGGACGGCGCCCGAAAGGCGCCGTCTTTTTCGTCCCAAATTCTGTTGGCCGCGCGATGTGATGCGCCTGTGACCCCTTGCCGAAACCAGGCGCGGCGGGCACGAGTCTCGACGATTTTCGTGCCATACCGATGATTCGCTTTGGTTTGCCACTCGGGGGAAAATGCTCGTTCGCCGCCCATCCAGCAGGGTCCCGGTGCTGCTCGCCATGGCGGCACTGTCGGGTTGTGCGGGCAATGCTCCCGAATTACAGTCGTTGAACGCCGAGCCTACCGCCGATGCGCCCTCTTCTGCTGGCGTCGCATCATCACCAAGCGGCGGCGAGCCGCCGGGCATCCCGGTGCCGGGTGCCGTTGGATCGGCGACGAACATCTACGCTGACATCGCCCGCGGTGCGATGGCGTGCTGGTTCGCAGTGAATGGCCCTCTCAAGAAGGACTACATTTTCCACGCGGCGGCAGACGCACCGTCGCGCGGTGGAGGGGGTAAGGCCGTCATTACGATCCACCGGCGTGATCCTTCGCAGGCCAATCCGCGGGGCCTCAAGGCCTACATCGTTGAAATTCAGCCGACGGGCGAGGCCTCGGCCAACGTCACCGTCGAAAATCGCAAAATGTCGGATGCCTACGCGACCCCGATGACGGACGACATCTCACGCTGGTCGAAGGGCGAGCAAGGATGCACAGGCCCATCAACGCCGGTCGCTTGGGCGCCGCAGCCCCCCGAAGCTGTCGCCGACGCGCCGAAAGCCTCCACCAAAAGCAAGAAGACGAAGCCCAAGGCAGCACAAGGCAAAGCCGCTCAGAAATCCGCAGCTCAGCCTTGAAGATAGCCTAGGAAGGCAAATACCCGCATCGCGGCTCGGGCATCCGAGCCGTCACTTCGCCTGATCCTGGCGAAAAATTCAGTCGCGATAGTCCTGCAGTCGGGTCGCGCGCAGGCCCGGAAGACCATGCTTATCGATGGAACGTTGCCACGACAGAAATTCGTCGACGGTCAGCGTATATCGCTCGCAAGCTTCTTCGATGCTGAGAAGCCCGCCGCGCACGGCAGCCACCACTTCAGCCTTGCGCCGAATGACCCATCGTTTCGTATCCCGCGGGGGAAGATCTGCAACTGTGAGCGGCGACCCATCGGGTCCGATCACATAGCGCCCGCGCGCTCTCATCTGCTGTTCGGTCATGATACTCGATACACACTCTTGACCACGGCTAAGGTTATAACCGGCTGCGATTAAATTAGCACTAACCCATTGAGTGAAAAAGACTTAAATAGGCGTGCCAATTCCGCTATTGCCGCCACTGAATTGGGGCGCCGTTGAGGCAAACCGTCTCAGCGCGAAACAATCGCTAACCGTCATCTCTAAAAGCGAGAAACGGGCCAACGCCGGGATCAAACGACACGCCGCCTTGCGGGTGGACGTTTTGAGAACTATTGATTACGCGCTATCCGCCTTGGTACGGAGCTCACTGGACTCGCGCTAAGGAAATCGCCTGAATCTGTTGATCTTTTTGGAAGGATGGCGGCATCGGAATAGCGTTGTAGGGGCGTTTGAGCCCGGCCCGAGCAGTCAGAACCCTGTTGACCCGCATGACTCATACTGAAACGTCATCTGCCGAGAATGACACGACGCTTGGCTCCGCCGAGAACATCGCGGCCAGAAAGCGCGTCGTCGTCGCGATGTCCGGCGGCGTCGATAGCTCGGTTGCAGCAGCCATCATGAAGGCGGCCGGTCACGACGTCATCGGCGTCACGCTGCAGCTCTACGATCATGGAACAGCCGCTGGCCGCAAAGGCAGCTGCTGTGCGGGCCAGGACATCCATGACGCTCGCCGTGTTGCTGAAGCACTCGGCATCCCCCACTACGTCCTGGACTACGAGACGCGCTTCGCCGCCAAGGTGATCGAAACGTTCGCCGAAAGCTACGTCGCGGGAGAGACGCCCATTCCCTGCGTCACGTGCAACAACGAGATCAAATTCCGCGATCTCCTCGACACAGCCAAAGATCTCGGTGCCGAAGTTCTGGTCACGGGACATTACGTCCAGCGGATCGATACCAAGGATGGGCCGACGCTTGCTCGTGCCGTCGATACCGATCGCGATCAGAGCTATTTTCTTTTCGGCATCACGAAAGAGCAGCTTGCCTCGCTTTGGTTTCCCATCGGCGGCATGCGGAAAGCCGACGTGCGCGAACTTGCCCGGTCGTTCGATCTGCCGGTCGCCGACAAGTCGGACAGTCAGGACATCTGCTTCGTGCCGACCGGCAAGTACACGGACGTTATTGAACGGCTGAAACCGACCGCGCTCGATTCGGGGAATATCGTTCACCTGGACGGTCGCGTTCTCGGACGTCACGATGGCATCGTCCACTACACCGTGGGACAGCGCCGCGGCATCAAGATTCCTGCGGCCGAGCCGCTCTATGTGGTCCGCCTCGACGCCTCGCGAAACGAGGTCATCGTCGGTCCCCGCTCTGCGTTGACGACCGCGGGCCTTATGCTGCGCAACGTCAATTGGCTCGGGGAAAAGCCCCTCGAAGATCTCGCGACTGGCGGTCTTCCCCTCTATGTTCGGATGCGTTCGTCGCAGAAACTCCGCCCCGCTCTGCTCAAAATAGAACAAAATGGCGTTGTCAGAGTTGAACTCCACGATGGCGAGGAAGGTATTGCGACGGGGCAGGCGTGCGTGTTCTATGCCGACGACGGGGCTGAAGGGCGCGTCCTTGGCGGCGGGTGGATCGCCAAGACCATCAAGGCGCACGCTGGCGAGCCGCCGCGTAGCGCCGGCAAAACGATGGCCCCGGCTGGACGCTAGGCTCATCCCATGGCAATGCGGACTGATGGAGATCGGCAGTGAGTGACAACAAGCCTTCGAGCTTCCGTGCCGCAGCAGCGCGGTCGGACGCACAGAAAGGGCGTTCAGGGACGAAAGTTCTTCAACTCGACGAAGGCCAGGTTCGCGACGCATATCGTCGGTGGGCACCGGTCTACGATTACACCTTCGGCGCCGTCTCCACCGCCGGCCGCAAGCACGCTGTCGAAATCATCAACGGCAGTTCGGGGCGTGTGCTCGAAGTGGGCGTCGGCACCGGACTGTCCCTTCCGAGCTACAAAAAGCATCTCGACATCGTCGGCATCGATCTCGCGCCCGAGATGCTGGAAAAGGCCCGTGAGCGCGTCAAGGCCGAGAATCTGACGAACATCTCAGGCCTCCACGAAATGGACGCAAGCAATCTCTGCTTTCCGGATAACGCGTTCGACACCACTGTCGCGATGTATGTGATCACGGTGGTTCCGGACCCGCGCAAGGTGATGCTGGAACTCGCCCGCGTGACGAAGCCCGGCGGCGAAGTGATGCTCGTCAATCATTTCAGCCAGGACGAGGGCGTCCGCGGCTGGGTTGAGCGCCAGATGGCGCCATTTGCCGATCTCGTCGGCTGGCATTCCGTATTTGACGTCTCGCGTGTCATGGTGTGCCCTGATTTGAAGCTCGAGGAACGCAAAGCGTTGCGTCCCTGGGGCATCTTCACGATGATGCGGTTTCGCAAGGAAGAGGGGGCGGCTTCGCTGCGCCCCGAGGCGGCAGAATAGGGGGCAACCCCCCACTGGCGATCATGTATTGAAATATGCAGCTCCGGACCGGCCGTGGCGGCACGCCGTGTTGACAGGGAACCGCGGCGCTCCCTATAGACGGTCGCTTGGCGACAGCGCGTCGCTCAGGTCTGGCGGGATAGCTCAGGTGGTTAGAGCGGCGGTCTCATAATCCGCAGGTCGGCGGTTCAAGTCCGCCTCCCGCTACCAATTATGTCCGCGACGCGTAGCGGCATGCAGCTCATTCAGATGAGCCTCAGCCGAGTCATCCGGTGTAAGTGAAACAGCGTTGCACCGAGCGGCGAAACTTCGTCTATCGTGGATCCGCCGCGTATTTGCGCAGTGCATTTTCGATCACGAATGGCGGCATGAAACGACGCGGCTCGAAAATCGCCAAGCGCTCGACCATTTCCGTCTTCTTCAAATAGAATTTCAAAGCGCGGTACCGGCGCCTCTCGAAATCATGAACGGCAACGACCGTCTGGCCAGGCTTCGCATGGAGCGCAGTGCATAGGCCGCAAGCAACGCGGAACCGACCGTCGATGAATACAAGGTCGGGTTTCTGATCCAGCATTTCCCAAGGCAGATTAGAATAATTTGGCCAAAGCTCTCTCTTAGTATCGTCGATCGGGTGGCCCCACTCGCCGGTTGGACCGATGTCGATGTGCAAAAGTCGCAAACGACCTTCTTTCTCCGCACGATTGATGGCTGGCTTTTCCCGGAGCTTAGCAAACCAACCAGGATCGCTGTCGACGCTCGTTATTTGCAATCCAGGCCGTTCGGCAGCAAGCAGGGTGCTGCCGCCAGCCCCGAATTCCAGGATATTTGTCGCTCCGTTCAAGAGCTCACAATAGCGATTGATCTCCATCGCTGTCATGCTCGGCGTCATCGACGATCCCCCCTTTATAATGCGCATCTCGTCGGGGCGACGTTCGAAATCGCAGTCATCATGAGCCGACCCATTTCAACTCTTTTCGTACCAGCCGACAAACAGCATATGGCCACGCCAGCCCCTGGCTATTACCGGCGCGACACTACGGCCCTCATCCTCAGAAATGCTCCTTCCGTATCCTTCACGTCAGCCTCGGGACAGCTCGCTGGACTATTTTCAATGCGGAATTCGCCACGTCCCATTGCCCAAGGGACGCAAAGTGCATCTCCCTCGATCCCAAGGAACATCCCCCCATGTCGATCTCCCCCGTCGGTAATTCGGACGCCTATGATCGCTATCGCCAGCAGCAGCTCGACCTCCTCGCTTCGGCAAGCCAGGCCAACAGCCAAACGGTGCTGACACCTCAAACCACAAGTTCGACGGACTCGGCCGATCCCACCGCGACCGCACCCGATCCCGTTTCATCGGGTTCCTATGCAGCGCAGTTCAAGGCCGACTTGTCGGCTCTGAACGCACCCCCAAGCGGTACTGCGGGTCCGCATGGTGCACACGGACACCACCATCACGGCGGGGGCGGCGGAATTCTCGCCACCGACAACACCGATCTAACGGATCCCGACAGCACCACCGATACGACAGACGGAACGACAAGCAGCAACGATCCCTTCACTCAGGCTCTCGACGCATTCGCCGATGTCGTGAAAAAGACGACCGATACGGTCGCAGCCTGAGGCAAGGTTTCGAAAAACGAGCTGCTCGCGCTTAGTCGAAATCGACTTTGCGGCTTCGCATTTTCTTGACCTGTCCACGCACGGTCTTGGACTTGATCCGTTCCTCTCGTGCCCCGCGGGAGGGTTTGGTCTTGATCCGGATCTTGGGGCGCACGAGCGCCTGTTCGATCAGTGCGATCAAGCGCGCGCGGGCATCGGCCCTGTTCTGCTCCTGGCTTCTGAAACGATCAGCCTGGATGACGATGACGCCGTCGGTCGTCAGGCGGCGACCTGCAAGACGCTTGAGTCTCTCGCGCGCATAATCCGGAATGGACGTGTTCGCCCGAAAATCGAAACGAAGTTCGACCGCAGTAGAAACTTTGTTGACGTTCTGCCCGCCCGGCCCCGAAGCGCGGACGAAGCGCTCTTCAATTTCTGCTTCGTCGATCTCGACGCTGCTGCCCACGCGCATCCTGGATCAGCCTCGCGCCTGACGAGAAAAAAACATCAGGCGGTTGAAGAAGGGATCGATGACTTTGATCTCCCGCGTGCCCCACGGCATCGCCTCGATCCCGGGACGCATGAACGGGTAGCCCTTCGCCATGATTTCCGCGTGATAACGGTCGATATCGTCGACTTCGATCCGCACGGCACCGCCAGGCGACGCATCCCCGTGATGCTCGGAGAGATGCAGGACACACCCGCTTCGCGAGATCTGCGCGTAAAGCGGCATTCCGGGTTCAAAACGGTGCTCCCAGTCGAGCACGAACCCGAGGAAGCCGAGATAGAAATCTTTGGCCTTGCCTTCGTCGAAGATACGCAAAATCGGCACGCCAGATTGGAATTGCACCACTGCCTCTTTTTTGCTCGGGCCGCCGACGTTTTGGCAATCTTCAGTTGTCGAAATCCCTTCAGATGCCCCGTCGGTTCGACGGATAACGGCATTATCGTACGCAGATGCGAAAAAAATGGAACAGCAGGCCTCGAACCGCGTTTCCCAATTCGTGCGCATACGGATTACATGCTGCGCCGCGGGGTCGGCATCTCTCCGCGTCCGAGCACTATTTAGAGCGTTTACAGACATTTAATGCCCGAACCATAGCCTGTGGATGGGTTGCATCGATCAACGCTAATTCGGCCATTAAGTGATGGGAATCATATTACACGAGAGAGCTGAAGGAGCCGCAATGCGAACTGCGACGACATCAGCAATTCCAGCGGTCGATTCTCCGGATCGAGCCGTCGGCTGGTCGTTCGCCGCACGCCTCGGCGGGATTGCCATTGCTTCGCTGACTCCCGCGATTTTCTGGTGCGCGATCCTCGAATTCGGTTCTGACTGGCTCGGATATCCACTCTCAACCCGATCAGTTGCGCTGATCGGAAGCGGCATCGCTGTTTTCCTGTTCGCCATTTGCGCACCGCTCATGTTGCGCGGCCCGGCCCCGACGCTAGCCCACGACGAAGGTGCGACGACCTCTCGGGCGCGCACTGAGCGTCCCGCTCCGCGCGTAAAGGCCTAAGCGCCTCGTCCGGAAAACCGGGGGGGGAGGGAAACGCGCTCCTCCCCGGCATTCGCGATCTACTCGGCCGCGACCTGCTTTTTTGGCTTCACAAGTTCCATGTAATCGTTGAGCAGCGTCTCAGTGATCTTGCCCGGCTTGAACGTGTGTTCGCCGATCTCCGAGACGGGCGTCACTTCCGCCGCTGTTCCGGTGATGAAGCACTCCGAAAAAGTTGGAAGCTCCTCCGGCATGATGTCCCGCTCCACGACCTGAATGCCACGCGCCTTCGCGAGATCAATCACCGTCCGCCGTGTGATGCCGTTGAGGAAGCAATCAGCGGTCGGCGTATAGATGACGCCATCCTTGATGAAGAAGATATTGGCGCCGGTGCATTCGGCGACCCGACCACGCCAGTCGAGCATCATCGCGTCCGAGTAGCCAGCGCGCTCCGCACGATGTTTTTCGATCGTGCAGATCATATAAAGACCAGCGGCCTTCGCCTTGGTCGGCGCGCAAGCCGGATCAGGACGGCGATAGACGGCGTTCGCAATGCGAATGCCCTTCAGACGCTGCTCCATCGGGAAATAGGAACCCCAGTTCCACGCAGCGATTGCCAGATGAATCTTGGAGTTCTGGGCCGAAACGCCCATCTGCTCGCTGCCGCGCCACGCGACAGGCCGCACGTAGCAATCCGAGAGCTTGTTGGCCGCGAGCACATCGCGACAGGCCTGATCGATTTCGGCGACGCTATAAGGAATTGTAAAGTCCAGAATGCGGGCGCTTTCGACCAGCCGCTCCGTGTGCTCGGTGAGCTTGAAAATCTCGCCTTCGTACGCCCGTTCGCCTTCGAAAACCGAGCTGGCGTAATGCAACCCATGCGTCAATACATGCACTTTCGCCTCGCGCCAGGGCACGAGAGCCCCATCCATCCAGATGAACCCATCGCGATCGTGAAACGGAATAAGGTCGGCCATGCCAGTCTGATCCTTCTGGTCTTTATCGTTGGCAAAGTGGTGCGCCGCTCAATGTCGCGCGGTCCCGATTGAGCAGGCGGGCAGACCGAAATCTCCGGAACGGGGTCTTTCAGGGTGCCGCGCACAAGGACGAGACCGGCGGTAACGAACCGGCATTTTGGCTTGCAACAGAATACAATCGAGGCCAATAAGTCAACATGACTGACATAACTTCCGAAGGCCCGCTGAACCACCATGCCGCACAGGGACATCAGGTCCCCGTGACGGAGGAAGTCCGCGGTTCCCCTGGCGCCGATCTGATCGCGTGCATCGAGCTTTTCTATTTCGCTTACCGCGGCTTCACGGGCGACCCCGATACCATCCTCGAGCAATATGGCTTCGGCCGCGCGCACCATCGCGTCTTACATTTTGTTCATCGCAATCCGGGGCTGAAAGTCGCGGACTTATTGGATATTCTCAAGATTACGAAGCAATCTTTGGCACGCGTCTTAAAGCAGCTCGTGGACGAAGGCTTCATTATTCAGCGCGCCGGGAACGAGGATCGGCGCGAGCGGCGCCTCTACCTGTCGGCGAAGGGAACGCGCTTGACCGACAAACTGACACAAATCCAAGCCAAACGGATCGAAGGCGCGCTTGCGAAACTGGGGCCGGGCGCCGACGCCGTCGCACGAAGTTTTCTTTTCGCGATGATCGCCGACAAGGACAGACTCCAAGTCGAGACGCTCATTCGAGGGCAGCGCGGCCGGCCGCCGTCGGAAGGGCACGATAACAACCAATGAGAACCGTGATGCAGCAGGAACGTACCGAGCCATTGGCCGATAATGCCCCGCACATCCTCGTCGTCGACGACGACCAAAAAATTCGCGGACTTCTTGGCCGCTTCCTGTCGAGCAACGGCTTTCGCGTAACAGAAGCGTCCGACGCCGCTGCGGCACGCGCTTATATGCGCGGACTTGCATTCGATCTCGTGCTGCTCGACGTGATGATGCCCGGCGAAAGCGGCCTTTCGCTGGCCCGCGACCTGAAACTCACACGCCCGGTGCCGATCTGCATGCTGACAGCGCTCGCCGAAGCCGAAGATCGCATATCGGGCCTTGAAGCCGGTGTCGACGACTACGTCTCGAAGCCCTTCGAACCGCGTGAGTTGCTGCTCCGCCTTCGCAACATCCTTCGTCGCGGCCAAACCCAATCGACGCCGCGCGATGAAATCCGCATGGGCGGCTGCGTCTTCAACATCACCCGAGGTGAGCTGAAGCGCGACGACGAAGCCATCAAGCTTACCGAACGCGAGCGCGATCTTTTGCGTCTTTTCTCCCAGCGCATTGGCGTCGCCGTGCCTCGTCACGAGCTTTCGAGCGACGACAGCACCGGAAGCGAACGCGCCATCGACGTCCAGATCAACCGTCTGAGGCGCAAGATAGAGGCAGACCCTTCAAACCCCGTGTATCTGCAGACGGTCAGAGGCAAGGGCTACATCCTCTATACGGATTGACCGCGGCAAGGGCGCGCTTCCGGCTGGGCGCAACACGGATAGTATTTTTATGGCGGTAATGCCCGAAACGACTCCGGAAACCGGCAGCCTGGCCTCTCGCTATCGCCGTCTTCGTGAGCATCCCGCCGTCGTCCGCATTCTCGGACTTGGCTCCGAAATGCTTCCGAAGGGCCTTTATGCGCGTGCTCTTCTCATCATCATAACGCCGATCGTGGTCCTCGAAGGGGTCATCGCATTCGCCTTCATGGAGCGCCACTGGCAGGCTGTGACGCGCCGGCTTTCCGAAGCCACCGCGCGCGACATTGCGGCCGTCATCGAAATCTACCAGGAGATGGCGAAGAAGGACGGGCCGCAGAAAATCATCGACCTCGCACGTGAGCGCCTGAACCTCACGATGGAGGTTTTGCCGAGCGGCGATCTTCCGCCACCGGGACCGAAGCCTTTTTTCCGCCTCCTCGACCGAGCCCTTTCCAACGAGTTGCGCAAGCACGTGCAGCTGCCGTTCTGGATCAACACTGTCGGTGATCAGAACGTTGAAATTCGCGTCAAGCTCGATGACGCGATCCTTCGCTTTGTCGCGACCCGCAGCCAGACCTACGCCTCGAACTCCCATATCTTCCTGCTGTGGATGGTGGGCTCGTCGGTCATCCTGCTTACCGTCGCGATCCTTTTCCTGCGCAATCAAATCCGCCCCATTCTACGGCTCGCAGATGCTGCAGATGCTTTCGGCAAGGGTCGTGGCATTCCCGATGACTTCCGACCGCGCGGCGCCCGCGAGGTGCGCCAGGCCGCACTCGCCTTCCTGCAGATGCGCGATCGCATCAAGCAGCATGTCGAGCAGCGCACGACGATGCTCGCGGGCGTCAGCCACGATTTGCGGACGGTCCTGACCCGCTTCAAGCTGGAGCTGGCGCTTCTCGACGACACGCCCGAAACCAGGGCCTTGTCGAGCGATGTCGACGAGATGCAGCACATGCTCGAAGACTATCTGGCATTTGCAAAGGGCGACGGCGGCGAGGAAGCCAAGCCCACCAATCTCAAGGAGCTGCTCGAAGAAATCGTCGATGACGCCTCCATCTACGCGTGCTCGATTGAATTGAAGATCCGCAAGAGCAGGGGCGACATCGTGCTTCCGTTGAAGCGGCAGGCACTGAAGCGCGCCATCATGAATCTTGTCACCAATGCCGCCCGCTTCGGCGACCGCATCGTGATCCGCGTCGCGCCCGAAGGAGGTTGGATCCGGATCGAGGTCGACGACGACGGTCCCGGCATTCCAGAGGAAGAGCGTGAGAACGTCTTCCGCCCCTTCTACCGTCTCGATCACGCCCGCAACCAGGACGAAGGCAACAGCGGTCTAGGCCTGGTGATCGCCCGCGACATCGCCAAAAGTCACGGTGGTGAAATCGCTTTGGGCCAAAGCTCCATGGGCGGCTTGCGAGCGATTATCTCCTTGCCGCAGTAGCGTTTTTTCTTTCGATCTGCACCGGGTTGCCCCGCAAACACATCCTTGTGATTTGACTGTAATGTTATGAAGTTACAGTTTGGGTGGCATCGGTTCCGGCATGATTTCCCGTCCGACTTCAGCGAAGGTGTCCTCCAAGGCTGCAGTCACCGGAACTGAAAGTTCCGCACGCCGTGGGTCGCCAGCCCAGCGGAACGACAATCCAGGCCGCGAGCCTCGACGGAGACCGAACCCAGCCCCGGTCACTGCCCGAGCTCGCGGCCCCTCTTTTGTGCGGCGAGAACGGCCTCTCGCATCAGCTCCTTGAGCCCATGTCCTTCCTTCATCAACACGCTCAGCGCTGCGGCTGTTGTGCCGCCCGGCGAGGTCACGTTCTGGCGGAGCGTCGCCGCATCACTGCTCGACTGACGCAAAAGCTCGCCCGCCCCTGAGACCGTGGCGTGCGCCAGTTGCTTTGCAGTCGCTCCATCGAGGCCCGCTGCCACACCGGCGTCCGCGAGCGCCTCGGCGAGCAGAAACACATAAGCAGGTCCGGAGCCCGAGACCGCCGTCACAGCGTCGATGAGACCTTCGTCGGGAACCCAGACAACATCCCCGACCGCGCGCAGCAAAGTCTCGCAAATGTCCTTTTGCGTTGCCGTGGTATGGGCATTCGCGACGGCGCCCGTTATTCCGCGTCCTATGGAGGCCGGCGTATTCGGCATGGCACGGACGACTGCGCTTCCCTCGGGCAAATGCCGTTCGAAGCTTGCGAGTGTCTTGCCCGCTGCAATCGACATCACAACAGTTTCGGATCCCGCGATCTTCGCCAATGCCGGAAAGATCTCGTCCATCACCTGCGGCTTCACCGCAACGACGATGACGGCAGGCGCCTCCGTTTGAGGCTCCAAGCGTGCTACCGACCGGATACCGTGCTTGCGAGCGAGATCGAGCGCTGCGCCGGAAAGGTTCGGCTCCTGGATGATGATCCGCGCCGGATCGAGGCCGCGCTCGAGCCAGCCTGCGAGCAACGCAGCGCCCATTTTGCCCGCCCCTGCGAGCACGACGGAACCATTGAATGTGAGAGACATGACCCGGACACCCTGGGAGTGGCCGGGCAGAGATGACGGCCCGGCTTATGCCTGCCCCTGCGTCTCGAACATCGTCGAAACGAGGGCTTCCCGGCTTTCCTTACCTGCCCACACGACGAACTGGAAGGCTTGATAGTAGCGTTCGCACCCTTCGAGCGCCGCTTTCAGCATCGCCTCGCATTGCCGGACGGTCGCGACCGCCCCGTTCAGAAGCAGCGCATGCCGGAACATCACGAGCCCCTCCTGCGTCCACAGATCGAAGTGGCCAAGCCAGAGCTGCTCGTTGATCTGCGCGATGAGGCGGTACATTTCGGTCAGCCGATTGTCAGGAACCCTGAAATCGAACGCACACGCGAGATGCAGCGCTTCGAGATCGTCGCGCCAATTGATCGAGATGTGATAGTCGGCCCAGGTCCCCGCCACGATGAGAGTCATCTCCTCGTCGCTTGCTCGTTCGCATGGCCAATCGTGACTGTGCGCAAGCTGTTCGATGAGATCGATCGGATTGAGAACGCGGTCAGAACCCTGTTCCGCAACTGCCATAGATATCGCTCTCCAGTCTGCCGCGCGCCGGGATGGCAACAATGAAATGGCGCGAGACAGTTCAAACAATTGCGCCGCTTTCGTACTGCGCCGGACCAAACCAGACGCACTTGCGAGTCGCAAGCTGACCAGATCGAGCCTCAGACCTTGTCCACGATCAAAGTGGCAAAGCGCAGGCCAAATGGGGTCCAGGGCCGATCCGCCCGACGATTGCTGGTGAAAAGCCTCCGAAGCTGTGGATGCTCTCAGGACATCGAACCGCCCTGTGTCGTGAGCTTTGCGATCTGGGCTTCGAGCTGCGCGACGCGCGCAGCCAGCGCTTCATTCTCCTGCCGGGCCTTCTGCGCCATGTCGCGAACAGCATCGAAATCCTCCCGGGAGACGACGTTCATGTCTCGAAGAAACTTTTCGGCCTGGCCGCGAAAAAGTGCCTCGGTTTCCCTTTTGAGGCCATCGGCCGCGCCAGCTGCATCCGTCATGAGCTTGGCAAAGTCGTCGAAGAGTCTGTTGGTCGTTTGGGTCATATGAAAATCTCGGACTAGGGTTCGACACAACTATGGCGATGGACGCCGATGGCTGCAAGCGCGCGACATTCCGACCTCATGGCCGCCGCTGCCCGCTTGACATTACGGGGTGGTTCCCAAACAAACCCTCCGCAACCGGGCTTTCCACCGAGCTCGATACGGCCACGCGTAAACTTCGCTTGGAGCGCCGATGACACCTCTCGCCCTGTTGACCTATCCTAATATCGATCCGGTCGCGATCCATCTCGGTCCCGTTTCGGTGAAATGGTACGGCCTATCCTACATGGCGGGGCTTTTGCTCGGGTGGTGGTATATCCGCCGCCTGATCTCGACGCCCCGGCTTTGGGCCGGCGACAAGGCCCCGCTGACCCTCGAACGCGTCGATGATCTGCTGCTCTTCATGACGGGCGCGGTCATCATCGGGGGTCGCCTTGGACAGATCCTACTCTACGATCCCGACTTCTATTTTTCCCATCCGGCCGAAATGGTGAAGGTCTGGAAGGGCGGCATGAGCTTCCACGGCGCGGTGATCGCGTCGGGCATCTTGCTCATTGTCTTCGCGCGCGTTTACAAAGTGTCGGCACGATCGGTGATGGACATCTGCTGTGCCGCATCGCCATTCGGGCTGTTCTTCGGCCGTATCGCCAATTTCATCAATTCCGAACACTGGGGCCGTGTCACGGATGCTTGGGTTGGAATGGTTTTCCCCAATGGCGGCGATAACCCGCGTCATCCGAGCCAGCTCTATGAGGCCACGCTCGAAGGCATCGTGATGTTCATCATCATCCGGATTGCGACCCATCACTTCGATACGCTCAAGCGGCCCGGCGTCACCACGGGCATCTGGGCGATCTGGTATGCGATCGCGCGCAGCATCTCGGAATTCTTCCGCGAACCCGAGACCGACCACATCTTGAACATCGGGCCTTTCACCGCCGGCCAAGTCTATTGCGTTCCGATGCTTCTGATCGGAATCTATCTGATCTGGTCCGCTTACCGTAAGAGCGAGCCTGGAAAGGCGGCGGTGTGATCGATAACGGGCTGCGCCGCGACACTCCGCTTTCCCGACGGATCAAGGAACGGATTCGCCGCGACGGGCCGATGACGATCGATGCGTACATGTCCGCTTGCCTTTGGGATACGGACTATGGCTACTATCGCCATCAGCGCGTGTTTGGCGCATCCGGCGACTTCATCACCGCGGCGGACATCTCGCAGGTTTTCGGCGAGCTTTTGGGCGTCTGGGCCGGCGTTGTGTGGCAGGGCGTTCTCGGAGCCCCAAACCCGATAACGCTCGTTGAATATGGTCCCGGCCGTGGCACCATGATGCGCGATGTGCTCCGTGCCGCGCGCATCGTTCCGGGCTTCGCCAAAGTTGCGCGCGTGCATCTTGTCGAGGCCAGCGGCGCCCTGATCGAAATGCAGGGCGCGACGCTCGCCGACTTCCGGGACATGCTGAGCTGGGGTCGCGAGCTCGACGAGTTCAATCCCCCCGCCATCATTTTCGCCAACGAGTTCCTCGACGCGTGGCCGGCGGCCCAATGGATCAAGACGGTCTCTGGCTGGCATATCCGCGCCGTGACGGTGGACGGATCAGGCGAATTGCAATTCGCAGCGATCAACGGCGATTGTCCGCGCGAAGCGTTCGAAGCGCTGCTGCCCGATGCACCGCCGGGAACGGTGGTGGAGTCTCAGCGCCTCGATCAACTCGCGGAAGCTTTGAAGGCCCTTGCCGATCGGGGGCCTATTGCTTTCCTGATGATCGACTACGGACACACGACGCCAGCCGCCGGAGACACCCTGCAGGCGATCCGCGAGCATAAGTACGAAAGCCCGCTGACCTCACCCGGAGAGGCCGATCTTACCGTCCACGTGAATTTCTACGACCTCGCCTCGACGCTGCACCGAGCAGGCTTGGCGCTCGATGGCCCGGTCACACAAGCAGAATTCCTCGGTTCCCTCGGCATCGTCGAAAGAGCGTCCCGCCTGATGGCTGCCAATCCCGTGCGCGCTGGCGAAATCGAAACCGGTGTCGCGCGACTGCTCGCGCCGAACGGCATGGGCTCGCGGTTCAAGGTACTCGCGGCTCGCTCTCCTGGGTTGGCCTCACTTCCCGGGTTCAGTGCCGCGCGCGTTGCGAGCGTCGCCCCGGGACCGGCGTAAGGAACCGGCGTCATGACCCTCGCCCCCGTAAAGGCCCAAAATCTGAGTGCCCTTTCCGGTATCCGCCACGGCTTCTTTACGCGCAGCGGCGGCGTTTCCAGCGGCCTGTATGCCAGCCTCAACTGTGGCCTCGGCTCGAATGACGATCCAAGCCTCGTCCTCGAAAACCGACAGCGGATCGGCCGATACTTACGCGGCAACGATGACAGTTTTGGCGGCGGGGTGATCACACTCTATCAGGAGCACGGCACCACCGCCTTCGTGGTTTCGACACCGCCATCGCGCGATGCACTTCCCCATGCCGACGCCGTCGTCTCGGTTACGCCTGGTCTCGTCATCGGCGTTCTGACTGCCGATTGCGCACCCATCCTCCTGGCTGATGCTGAAGCCGGCGTCGTTGCCGCAGCGCACGCCGGCTGGCGCGGGGCGCTGAATGGCATCGTATCGAGCGCTGTTCACGAAATGGAACGCCTTGGCGCTCGCCGGGAGCGGATCGCCGCCACAATCGGACCGTGTATCGGTCAGCGGGCCTACGAGGTCGGCCCGGAATTCGAGGCAACGTTTCTTGATCAGGATCCGGCGTTTGGCGCCTTCTTCACGCGTGAAGGCTTCGCTGCCCGGCCCCATTTCGACCTTCAGGGCTTTGTTGCGCGACGCCTCACTGAGGCCGGCGTCGGCAGCGTCGAAGCCCTATCGCTCTGCACATACGAGAACGAATCGCTTTTCTTCAGTTACAGGCGTAAAATCCACCGCGGGGAACCGGATTATGGCCGCCAAATCTCCGCCATCGTCGTGGCTTAACGGCATAATCCACAGCGAAGTCCGAGATGACGCCAACGTTTACCGGATCGATAACAGTTTCGCCGGGCTGCCGTCTGGACGGGCAGTTCCGGGCTGATCTAGAGGGATAAGGGTCAGTTCCGGTAGTCATTTAGGGAGTTCAGGCCGCGGGGGTAATGTGTTCCGGCCGCCGGGAAGTCGCGGTTGGATAAGGGGGGACGTCGAGTGGCGACCTTAAGCTCTACTCGGGCGCGCGAGCGCAGGACGCGTCTTTGGACGATCGGGTCAATGCTGTTGGCATCGCTCGTCACGGTTGGACTTTCAGGTTGCGGATCAACTTCGAACCTGTTGGGCGGCGGCAGTAGTTCGCCCCCGTCTCAAACTTCTCTCGCGATTCCGACGACACCTCCGTCGGCAACGCAGACCGCAAAGCTCCAGATCGCACCTGTCATCGGGTCACCGGATAACGTCTCACACGAGCTGCAATCCCAGCTCGCATCGGCGGTCGGGCGTAACGGCATCACGGTCGTAACCGCGAATAACGCGACCGGAGAATATGTCGTCAGGGGCTATATCGTCGCCGCCCGTGAAAAAACGAAGGCCAAGATTTCCTACATCTGGGACGTCACCGATCAGAGCGGCAAGCGCGTTCACCGCATAACGGGTGAAGAGGTCGTCGCGAGCGCGGGTAAGGATCCCTGGTCGGCCGTCACGGGGCCGGTGATCGAAAAGATCGCCGATAAGACCTCGAAACAGATCACAAGCTGGCTGTCCACGGCCGGGAGCGTTCCTGTCGCGTCGAACATCAAGACGCAGTCGACCGACGTCGCATCGGCGCCACGGCCCTCTTCCAGCTACCAGACCGCTTCGAATACGCCGGTTGCGCCGACGACCGGCAGCATCACGCCGGCGGGACCGATCACTGCCGTCGTGCCGGCGGTGACGGGCGCACCGGGTGACGGCAGCACAACCTTGACCTCCGCTATCCAGCGCGAGCTGTCGAAGAATGGTCTGAAGCTGTCCGGGGGAGGCGACGCGCAGGCGTACAAGGTCGAAGGCAAAGTCGCGATGGGCGCCAGCAAGGACGGCAAGCAACCCATTCAGATCGACTGGAACGTGATCGACCCGAGCGGCAAGAAGCTCGGTACCGTGTCGCAGAAGAACGACGTGCCGACGGGCTCCCTTGACGGCGCCTGGGGTAAGACGGCCGATGCCGCAGCGGCCGCGGCTGCACAAGGCATTATCAAGCTGTTACCGGCGAAGAGCGTCGATTAAGCAAATGCCGCGCGGGGTAACCCGCCGGATCGCCATTGTGATAACCCTGGGCTCGGATGTTGAATCGTCCGGGCCCAATTGCTACAAGCCCGCGAATGGTGAAGTTTCTGGAGCGCAAATGCCTTTCGATTCCAAGGGTGACTCCCGGAACCAGGATGGCCGAGGAAAGCTGGGCGTGAAAATCGTTGCCGGAAACAGCAATAGACCCCTCGCCGAAGCGATCTGCTCGTATCTGAAGCTTCCTATGGCCAAGGGCCAGGTGAAGCGCTTCGCCGACATGGAAATCTTCGTCGAGATCCAGGAGAACGTCCGCGGCCAGGACGTCTTCGTCATTCAGTCGACGTCGTTTCCCGCCAACGACAACATGATGGAGCTTCTGATCCTGCTCGACGCGCTGAAACGTTCGTCTGCGCGGCGGATCACGGCGGTCATCCCCTACTTCGGCTATGCCCGGCAGGATCGCAAGCCCGGTCCCCGAACGCCGATTTCAGCGAAGCTCGTCGCCAACCTGATCGAGCGCGCCGGCGCCGACCGCGTTCTGACGCTCGACCTGCACGCCGGTCAGATTCAGGGCTTCTTCGATATCCCGACCGACAATCTCTTCGCCGCTCCGGTCATGACGCGTGACATCGAGGAGCACTACGGCAACACCGACGACATCGTTGTCGTCTCACCCGACGTCGGCGGCGTCGTTCGCGCGCGTGCACTTGCCAAGCGCATCACGGCGCCGATCGCCATTTGTGATAAACGGCGCGAACGTCCGGGCGAAAGCGAGGTCATGAACGTCATCGGCGAGGTCGATGGCAAGCGCTGCATCCTTATCGATGACATCGTCGATTCCGGCGGCACACTGGTCAACGCAGCCGAAGCCCTCCTGAAGAACGGCGCGACGGAAGTCTCGGCCTATATCTCTCATGCCGTGCTGTCGGGAGGCGCCGTCAGCCGCATTCAAAACTCGCGGCTGAAATCCCTCGTCATCACGGATTCGATCCTGCCGACCGAAGCCGTCAAGGCCGCGCGCAACATCCGCGTTATCTCGATTGCACCGCTGATCGGCGAAGCGATCCTACGCACAAGCCGCGAAGAAAGCGTCTCGAGCCTGTTCTACTGAATGTTCCGGCTGCTCTCGGCGCGCCCTCAGTCGTGGCCCGCTGTGCAATCGCCGCAGCGGCCGCGGATCTCCATCGTCATCGACCGGATTTTGAAGTCATTCTTGCCGGCCCAGGTCTGCAGGCTTTTGACCGCGGTCGGGCTGTCGAATTCCTTGACGGTCCCACAGGAGTCGCAAATCGCGAAGACCGCCTTGCCGCTATGATGAGGATGATCGCAGGCAACGAACGCATTAAGGCTTTCAAGCCGATGCGCGAGGCCATCGTCGATCAGACGCTGCAGAGCCCGATAGACCGTTGGCGGCGCGCTGACACCCTTCGCCCGCACCTGCTCGATGAGTTCATAAGCGCTGACGGGCCGCCCGACGCCCCGAAGCGCCTCGACGATGATCTTGTCCTGATCGGCCGCGCTACGGCGTTTGGTCGGCTTCTTCGTCATCACGTCGGGCATCTCCACCACCCAGAATTGCAAGCTGCAATCGGGATTCTGTAAATCGTCCCTTAATATGCTGATTTTCTCGGCAACTTTCCAGTATGCCCAAGTATTCAGGCTCTCCCCCTGGTCTTTCACAGCCGTTGCGTGTCCCGTCAACCCCGGGTATACACGCGCCATCTCATGAAGATATTCCTGAGACGCCGCCCGGCACCCTTGGAGGCCGGCAAGCGGCTTTTGGCTCTTCTGATAGGCAGCGGAGCCTTTAACACTCGGAGACGATGCCATGTCTGAGCTGATTACGCTCAAGGCGACGGCGCGCCCGCGTGCCGGCAAGGGGGCCGCACGCCAAGCTCGCCGCGAAGGAAATGTGCCTGCCGTCATCTACGGCAACCAGGAAACCCCCGAAACGATCAGCCTCGAATACAACGAGCTCTGGAAGCAGGTTCTGCGTGGCCACTTCACGTCGACCGCGATCGAGCTTGATGTCGAGGGCAAGAAGCACATCGTGCTCGCCCGCGACGTGCAGGTCGACCCCGTCCGCGATACGCCGCTGCACGTCGATTTCCAGCGCGTCGGGAAGGACGGCGTCATCCGCGTCGCGATCCCGATGCATTTCGTCAACGAATCTCTATCTCCGGGCCTGAAGCGCGGCGGCGTGCTCAACATCGTGCGCCACGAGGTTGAGGTGTATTGTCCTTATGACAAGATCCCGCGCTTTTTCGAGATCAACCTCGAAGGCATGGAGATCGGCCGCTCGATCCACGTCTCGGCTGTTGCAATGCCGGAAGGCGTCACGCCCGTCATTAAGAACCGCGACTTCACGATCGCAACGATCGCGGGCGCGCTGAAGGGCGACGACGAAGCCGCCGCTGCAACGACGGAAGCCGCCGCGGCACCCGCTGCCGACGCGAAGGCCGCCGCCCCCGCTGCTGGGGCCAAAGCCGCTCCGGCTGCCGCAGCCGCCAAGCCCGGCGCGAAGAAGTAACAACAGAAAAAACCGGCGCAATCTTAAGATTGCGCCGGTTCTACTTGGAACGGTGCATCCCGCGACTGGCCCGATCATGCCTTGCGCCTTCCGGCCGGCTCCCCGGAGAAAAGTCGGATGGGGCGATTGAAATGAAGCTCTTTGTTGGACTTGGGAATCCAGGCGAGAAATATCGCGCCAATCGCCACAATATCGGCTTCATGGCGGTCGACCGCATCGCTGAGCGCAACGGCTTCGGCCCCTGGCGCAAGAAGTTTCAAGGTGTCATTTCGGAAGGCTCGCTCGGCGGCGAACGCGTCACGCTTCTGAAGCCGGAAACGTACATGAACGAGAGTGGCCGCGCCGTTGGCGAAGCGCAGCGCTTTCTCAAGATCCCGCTTTCCGACATCTATGTATTCCACGACGAGCTGGACCTCACACCCGGCAAGGTGAAGGTCAAAACCGGAGGCGGCAACGCCGGTCACAATGGCCTGCGTTCGATCACGGCGCACATCGAAAATGACTACAAGCGCGTCCGCCTCGGCATCGGACATCCTGGTTCGAAAGACGTCGTGATCTATCACGTGCTGAACGATTTCGCGAAATCGGACCGCGAATGGGTCGGGGCGCTGCTTGATGCTGTTGCCGATGCCGCGCCCTATCTCGCCAAAGGCGATGACGCACGTTTTCTCAGCGACGTCGCACGCTTTACGCAGGAAGAACCTGAAACGCCCTCGCGCAAATCGGACCCCGCTCCTAAAGAGACCCCACGGCCTCCGAAGGCATCGGGGCCACACCCCGCAGGTGAACGGGCGTCGAAACGCCAATCCGCTCTCGCCGAGAACTTGAAAAAATGGCTCGGCGCGCGAAAATCGAGTGACGGAAACGACTAGCCGTCTACAGTCGTGATGAGTGGGATCAGCTGATGTCCGAGTATCAGGAAGACGGACGAAGAGACGTGAATTCTCGCTCTCTTTTTGACCTGCTCGCCGGCACGTTCATCCTTCTGTTCACCATCGCGGTCTTTGGCAGCGTCGCCTGGGACGCCTATCTGTCGAATGCCAAAGACAAGTCCGGCGTCCGCCGGATTATCGTAAAACGCTGGAACGATCGCACTCTGGTATTTCCCATTGAAGGCGAGGATCGCGCCGGCCGCCATGCGCTCTTCGATGTCGTCGTGTTGACGAAAGACTACGGCTGGGTCCGCGGCTCGACGACGGAACTCGAAAAGAACGATCGCCGGCTGTCCCCCGACCAAATCCAGAACGAGGTTTTGGCGCCGCAGCTTCGCGAGGGACTGGGTTCCGCGCGCGGCTTAATCGCTGTCGGGCTTGCGAGCCAGGAGGGCGATGTTGCGCGTGAAGAGCAGCGCGGCGGCCTGCGCGCGATCCGCACCGCACAATGGGTGCGGCAAGCGCTCGGCGCCCGAGTACCGATGTGGACGCTGAACCTCGGCCGCTATGTCGATCCGTGCACCGACTGCGAAGATTCCGATACGAGCTGGCAACGGCCATTCATCGTCATCGCTGTGCGTCAGGCGGACGACGGGACGCATATTTCCGAGGCTCTCGCCGATGCGATGTCCGGCACCACGAATTTGCCGGCACCCTCACGCTATTCGACGTTTGCCTTTACGAAATTCCAGCAGTGAGCCATAGGGCCGCAGATTGCGCCGATAAGGCTTCACATTGAGCCTCCGCTCCCTTAACCCACGAACCACAACCTCAACGGATATTTCCCCACCATGGGCTTCAAATGCGGCATCGTCGGCTTGCCGAACGTCGGCAAGTCAACCCTCTTCAATGCGCTGACACAGACTGCGCAGGCCGAGGCAGCCAACTATCCTTTCTGCACAATCGAACCGAACGTCGGTGAGGTGGCGGTTCCCGATCCCCGCCTCGACACGCTTGCGAAGATTGCAGGCAGCAAGGAAATCATTCCGACACGCCTGACGTTCGTCGACATCGCGGGCCTGGTCCGCGGCGCATCGAAAGGCGAAGGCCTCGGTAACAAGTTTCTCTCGCACATCCGCGAGGTCGATGCCGTCGCATACGTGCTGCGTTGCTTCGTCGACGAAGACATCACCCATGTCGAAAACCGCATCGATCCCTTGGCCGATGCCGACGTCGTCGAAACCGAATTGATGCTGGCCGATCTCGAAAGCCTCGAAAAGCGCATCGCTCAGATCGAGAAGAAAGCCAAGACGGGAGATAAGGAAGCGAAGGCGCAATATGCGGTGATGGAGAAGCCGTTGCTTCTATTGCGCGAAGGCAAACCGGCGCGCCTCGCCAAAATGACGGCGGAAGAAACGCCCGCCTTCCGCGCGCTCCAACTGTTGACGTCGAAACCCGTCGTCTATGTCTGCAATGTCGAAGAAGCTTCCGCAGCCGACGGCAATGCATATTCGAAGCAGGTGGAAGAGCGCGCGAAGGCTGAAGGCGCTGCGGTCGTCATCATTTCAGCGAAGATTGAAAGCGAGTTCTCGGGCCTCGCCCCCGAAGACCGTGACGCCTTCCTCGCCGAAATGGGTCTCGATGAACCGGGGCTCAACCGTCTGATCCGTGCTGGCTATTCGCTTCTCGACCTTGTGACCTATTTTACGGTCGGACCCAAAGAAGCCCGCGCCTGGACGATCACACGGGGCACCAAAGCCCCGCAAGCCGCAGGCGTCATCCATACCGACTTCGAAAAAGGCTTCATCCGCGCCGAGACGATCGCATATGACGATTATGTTGCGGGGAACGGCGAAACGGGTGCTAAAGAGGCCGGAAAAATGCGTCTCGAAGGCAAGGAGTACGTCGTCCAGGACGGCGACGTCATGCACTTTCGTTTCGCAAACTGACCAGGACGAACGAATAATGGCCGATCAACTGCCTGACCGTCTTTGCAACGATCCCAAAAGCCCCTTTTTTGATGAGGACATCTTGAAGCGCGATATCGGCATCCGCTTCAACGGCGTCGAGAAGTCGAACGTCGAGGAGTACTGTGTCAGCGAGGGCTGGATCCGCGTTGCGGCAGGAAACGCGAAGGACCGGATGGGGCGGCCCATGACGCTGAAGCTCAAAGGCAAGGTCGAGCCGTACGTCAGGGGCGCTTGATCGAAAGGCTCAATGTCCGCGCCGTTTACGCGTCGCAGCGGCCTTACGGGCTGATGCACTGCGTGCAGCCGCTGGCCTTGATGCTGCTGCCTTGCCACCGATCTGCCCACCACGCCGGGACGATACGTGCGTTCCTTTCTTTCCGCGGCCGGAACCGCTTTTTTTGCCGCCGCCACTCTCCTTGTTAACGGTGGCCCACGCGCGCCGCTCCGATTCCTTTTTTCCGACGCCGCGCTTCTCGTAGCCGTCTTCGATGTGCTCGGCTTTCCGTTTCTGTTTGCTCGTGTAACTTGATTTGTCGCCTCTCGGCATGGGAGCTCTCCTTCTTTTGCTGGGCGCCGCCATTGCAACGCGCGAACAGTTCAGAAGTTGCATGAGCTTGCGGATGCGTGGAATGCCGAACCACTTCGACGAGATTTATAGATTGCCACGTCACTCATGCAGGCAATAAAAAAGGCCCCACATGCGCAGGGCCCTCTTCTTTTGTCGTCGTGGCCGTTGCGGCTATTCCGCGGCTTCGGCGCCTTGCGGCATCTTCTGCTGCTGCGCCGTCTCTGAAGCTTTCCATCGCGTCATGTGATCGAGCGCGGCCCGCACGCCCGTTTCGTAATCCGGATGCACCTTCCTGAAATGCCCGAGCTGACGCTCGATGATGAAATCAGGGATGCCCCACATCGCCTCGGCGACATTTGAGAAAAGCCGCGCCTTCTGATCCTTGTTGAACAGATTGAAGAGCGCCGTCACCTGCCGGTAGTCGTCGTTGCCGTCGCGGTGATTGTAGCGCTCGGCATCGCCGGAGATCTTGAGCGGCGGCTCGGCGGCCGACTTGTCTTCCACTGGGCCGTTAAAGGAGTTCGGCTCGTAGTAAGCGTCCGCATTGCCTGTCTCCGCAGCGAAGAACCGCATCGGACCGTCCTTGTGATAGTTATGAACGGGGCAGCGGGCGGCGTTCACCGGCAGATGCTCGTAGTGCGTGCCAAGGCGATAGCGGTGCGCGTCGGCGTAAGAGAAGACGCGGGCCTGCAGCATCTTATCGGGCGAATATCCGATTCCCGGCACGATGTTCGACGGCGAGAACGCCGCCTGCTCGATTTCCGCGAAATAGTTCTCCGGATTGCGGTTCAATTCCAGAATGCCGACATCGATCGGCGGATAATCGGCGTGCGGCCACACCTTTGTCAGATCGAATGGATTGTACCAATGCTTGTCAGCCTCGGCCTCCGGCATGATCTGGACCTGCATTTTCCACTTCGGGAAATCACCGCTTTCAATCGCCGTGAACAGATCTTCCTGCGTCGACTCCCGCGTGTGGCCGACGATCTCGGTCGCTTCTCCGTTGGTCCAATGCTTATGGCCCTGCAGTGTCTTGAAGTGGAATTTGACCCAGAAGCGCTCGTTGTTGGCATTGATGAACGAGTAGGTATGCGAACCATAGCCGTTCATGTTCCGGACGCCGACCGGCAAACCACGATCCGACATCAGGATCGTCACCTGATGCAGACTCTCGGGAGAGAGCGACCAGAAATCCCACATCGCGGTGGGTGAGCGCATGTTGGTTTTCGGGTGACGTTTCTGCGTGTGGATGAAATCGGGGAACTTCATCGGATCGCGAACGAAGAATACCGGCGTGTTATTGCCGACGAGATCCCAGTTGCCCTCGCTCGTGTAGAATTTGAGGGCAAAACCGCGAACGTCGCGCTCGGCGTCGGCCGCACCGAGTTCACCCGCCACCGTCGAGAAGCGTGCGATCATGTCGGTCTTCGCGCCCGGCTGCAAAGCCTTGGCTTTCGTGTATTTCGAAATGTCTCCGGTGATCGTCAGTGTGCCGTATGCACCCCAGCCCTTCGCATGCACCGTGCGCTCCGGAATGCGCTCGCGGTTCTGATGCGCGAGTTTTTCAATGAGCTGATAGTCCTGCATCAGCAAAGGCCCGCGCGGTCCCGCTGATAGCGAATTCTGATTGTCAGGAACCGGTGCCCCGGCCGATGTTGTGAGTTTCGTGGTATCGGTCATTGTGATCGTCCTTCCTGGAGGAAACCGAAGAGACCTAAGATCAGAAAAAGTTAATCGACCAATCGAATCTTCAGGAAAATCTTATAAGACAATCTTATCGTGCCAGCACCCCTTTATGGGGCGATCAGCCCTTTCTATGGGCGTTCTGATTTAGCTCCGCATTCCTGCCATACGCTTTAAACCGTTCGGCAATCCGGGCCATCTCATCTTCATCGAGAACGTGGGCCTCACCAAGGACAAGTAGTTTGTAATACTGTTCCGACAAGACTTCCACTTCAAGCGCGAGTTCAAGCGCGTGCGCCAGCGAAGTCCCGCAGGCGATCTGGCCATGATTGGCCATGAGGCACGCGTCGCGTTCGCGAAGACCGACGGCAACATACTCCGCCAGTTCCTCCGTCCCAAACGTCGCATAAGGTACGCAGGGAATGTCGTTGCCGCCAGCGACGCCGACCATGTAATGAAACGCCGGGATCGGTCGGTGCGCGCATGCAAGCACGGTCGCATGCGTCGAGTGCGTATGTACGAGCGCGCTCCGGTCGGGACGCGCGCGGTACGCGGAAAGATGAAACTGCCATTCGCTTGAAGGCTTGCGTTGACCGTCCGGCACGCGTCCGTCGAGTGTCACGAAGACGATGTCATCGGGCTCCGTATCTTCATATCGCTTGCCTGTCGGCGTGATCAGCATCCCGTCCTTGAAGCGGCACGAGACGTTTCCCGATCGCCCGGGCGACAATCCCGAACGGCTCATCGTCAGCGCCGTGGCGATGATGTCTTTTCGCAGCGCTTTCTCGCTTGGCTGTTTCACGCGCTCACGCCGCCGCGCTCGTTTTTTCGGGATAGAGCGATAAAAGACCCTCGCGTGACGCCGCGCAGATGCCGCGTTCTGTGATGAACCCTGTGACGAGCCGCGCCGGCGTCACGTCGAACGCCGGATTACGCGCATGCGTACCCTCGGCCGATATCAGGACGGACGCAACGCTCCCGTCCGACAATCGTCCTTGCACGCGCAGAACTTCGTCTTCGCCGCGTTCTTCGATCGGAATATCACTGCCCTTTTTCGTGCACCAGTCGATCGTCGAAAAGGGAAGCGCGACGTAGAACGGCACGCCAGTGTCGCGCGCGGCAAGCGCTTTGAGATATGTGCCGATCTTGTTCGCGACATCGCCATTCGCGGTTACCCGATCCGTTCCGACGATAACAAGATCGACCTCACCCTGCTGCATGAAATGACCACCCGCATTGTCGACGATCAGACTGTGCGGAACGCCGTGCTGAAGAAGCTCGAATGCCGTCAGCGCTGCGCCCTGATTGCGCGGCCGGGTTTCGTCGACCCAGACATGGATCGGAATTCCGGCGTCATGCGCATGATAGATCGGAGATGTCGCGGTCCCCCAGTCGACGCATGCGAGCCAGCCTGCGTTGCAATGGGTCAGCACATTGACCGGACGGCCGCCTTTCTTCGCAGCGATCTCCTTGATTAATGCAAGTCCGTTGACGCCGATCTGGCGGCACGTCTCGATATCCTCCTCCGCAAGCTCGGCCGCGCGCGCGTAAGCAGCCGCGGCGCGCACGCTGGGGGCGAACGGAGCGAGCGTCGTCCGAAGGTCGTCCAGCGCCCAGCGCAGATTGACAGCCGTCGGCCGCTGCGCACCGAGAAATGTCACGGCACGTTCGAGGTTCGCGTCAGAAGCATCCGTGCGCATCGCGAGCGCCACGCCATAGGCGGCCATCACCCCGATCAGCGGCGCCCCACGCACTTGCATCGTCTTGATGGCGCGCGCCGCATCCTCGATGGTCCGGAGCGTCGGCTGCGTCACCTCGTGCGGCAGGCGCGTCTGGTCGACGATCCCGACGGACCACCCGTCGCTCTCGAGCCAGATCGTGCGCGAGGGCACACCGTCAAGCTTCATAATGTGCCTCCGCGGACGACTTGGCGAAATGAATGATCTCGGCCGCTGCCTCGGCCGGCCGGGTTTGCAATAGCATGTGAGCACCAGGGATGATGATCATCCGTGTCCTCCCCTTTTCGCAAACCGCTTTCTGCATCGGCGACTTGCGTACAAGCCAGTCGCCACGACCATGAAGCACGAGAACTGGACAGGTGAGGCGCGCAAAATCGGCGCGGACGTCCACTTCTGCGATGGCTCGGATACGCGCATTCCGAACGGAACGAGACAGTGTGCGAACAATTTCGTCGACCTTTCTCACGAGTTCCGGATCACCATAAGGCCCCATCAGGATGGCATCCCTGAGCCTCGATGGCGTCTTTTGCGGATCGATGTGCGTCGCGCGCCGGAGGATAAACCCGGGCCAGGGGCTTTTGACAAACGTCGCCGCGAGAACAACGCCCTGGATCTGGCGTTTGAGCTGCGTCGCGACGATAATGGCGACCGGCCCGGAGAAGGATTCTCCCAAAAGAAACACGTTCCTATTCCCGATCACCTTGCGCACCAGCTCCGCGTAGCCTGCATATCCGAGCATTGGATCCTGCGGATAGCGGACGATCGTGACTGTCAGTTCCGGCGCAAGCCGTTGAGCCACGCGATCGAAAAGATCTCCTGTGCCGTCCAGACCCGGCAACAGAACGATCTCGGGAGCAGCGGCCGCTTTGATCATCAGGAGTGGACCGGCCCAGGCAGCGGGATATGGAGCGCGGAATCGAGACCGCAAGCGGCGCACCTTAGTGCGTACCATTCCGAATAGGGCCGCGCGGACCTGTCGATGATCTCGACGCCGGGCGCCCCGCAAACGGGGCAAGTCTGCACCGTATCCGGATCGGTACGCCAAGCGGCTATTCGATCGAGTGCTTCGGAAAGATGTTCGCTTTTGAGGTCCACCACTACTCCTCTAGTGCCCGCCGAACGCGACGAGCGCATGACTGCTCACGCCGAGATCGTCGAGCCGCTTCATGCCGCCGAGATCCGGCAGATCGACGATGAAAGTCGCGCCAATCACCTCTCCGCCCGAGCGACGGACGAGCTTGACTGCAGCCTCCGCCGTGCCCCCGGTCGCAATCAGATCGTCCACCACGAGCACGCGGCATCCATTCATGATCGCATCCTCGTGGACCTCGATCACATCGACACCATATTCGAGCGTGTATGACTGTCCGATCGTCTTCCACGGCAACTTGCCCTTTTTCCGGATCGGAACGAAGCCGCATTCGAGGCGGTCCGCGATCGCGCCGCCCAGAATGAACCCCCGCGCTTCGATCCCCGCGACCGCGTCGATCTTCATGTCCTCGAACGGCTTGGCCATGCCCTTGATCGCTTTTTTGAGGCCCTTGGGATCGGAGAGCAGCGTCGTGATATCGCGAAACATGATCCCCGGCTTGGGATAGTCGGGGATCGTCCGAATGAGGTCTTGAAGGCCGTCGATGTTCTTCACGTGCTGCACTCCCGCCAAATTGACGGCGCAAAATAGCAATATCCCTGCGCTCTAGGTAGATTTAGAGCAACGCTCTCGTGCTGAATCATTTGGCAGTGTCGGAAGATTTATGGCTTGAGGGATATTCGTGATGGCAGTTTCAGGCTCCTCGGCGATGGCGGGACCCGATTTCGATCCGCTTTCGGATGACACGGAAGACCTGCCGCGTACATTGAGGCGAGAAAAGGAAGCACGAGCCCGCGAGGCGCGTGAACGGGCGGCTCAGGAGCGCGCCGCCGCACCGACACTTCCGATGGGATCGGACGACCGTCAGAGGCCTGAGCCCCGAATTTACGCTGGAGCCGATGTCAGCCCGGACATCATCGAAAGGCGCGTCCCCGCTTCAGTCCAAAGCATTGACATGCCCTTTCCGGACCTCGTTCTGTTCTTCCTCAGGGCAGTCGTCGCGAGCATCCCGGCCCTTATCCTGCTTGGCGCTATTCTCTGGATGCTCGGCACCGCCTTGGAGCTGATCTTCCCGTGGCTGATTAAGATGAAGATCCTGATCAGCTTCCCGAACTGACGTTTCGTTTCGTGCAATTCAGTTCCGTCATCCTCGATCGCGTAAGCAACGCTCGCTCCGCCGAAGATGACGAAGAATCCGTCTATCCGAGCACGCGCCCCGCAATAGCATCGAGTTTCTTCAAGAGCTCCGGATCGCGCGCCTCGGGCGGCGTGATGATCGCAACATCCAGCGACCTGTCGGAACCGATCGGGCAAGGTGGATGCTGACGCGGAAAATCGCGAGCGAGATGCGCGACGAGCCGCTGGGCCTTTTCCGTATTGTCCTGCATCACCGCGATGATCGACGCGACATCGACGTCGGCGTGATCACTGTGCCAGCAATCATAGTCTGTCACCATAGCGACGCTCGCGTAGCAGATCTCCGCCTCACGTGCGAGTTTGGCTTCCGGCATGTTGGTCATGCCGATGACATCGCAATCCCATGAACGGTAGAGATTGCTCTCGGCGCGGGTCGAAAATTGAGGCCCTTCCATCGCCAGATAGACCCCGCCGCGATGGATTTTGATCTTTTCGGCCTTCGCTGACTTCTCCAGCGCCTTCAGAAGCAGCGGACTGATCGGATCGCCCATGGCCACATGCGCGACGCAGCCGTTGCCGAAAAACGATTTCTCGCGCGCGAATGTCCGATCGATGAATTGGTCCGGGAGCACGAAATCGCCCGGCCGGTATTTCTTCTTGAGCGACCCGCACGCCGACACCGATATGAGATCGGTGACGCCCGCTCGCTTCATCGCATCGATGTTTGCCCGATAGTTGATGCCCGTCGGCGACAGCTTGTGCCCGCGCCCATGACGCGGCAGAAAACGGATCGGAAGCCCGTCGATGTCCGCAAACAGGATTTCGTCCGACGGCGCCCCCCATGGGCTTTCGATCGCCTTCCATTCGGGATTTGCAAGGCCCGGCAAATGGTAGAAGCCGCTGCCGCCCACGATCCCGAGAACCGATGCCGTCATCCCACCTCTCCCTCGTCGCGATACTCCGCCGCCAAAAAAGAAAAAAGGCCACGCAAGCGCGGCCTTCCAGTTTGCAAATCGTCACAAGCGTCCGGGTCAGTGCTTGATGCTGGCCCAGATGCGCTTCTTGCCCAGATAGAGCAAAGCAGTGGTGACGATGAGGTACAGAATGACCTGCCAGCCGATCTGCTTCCGCGTGTCGAGCGACGGATCCGCGGCCCATGACAGAAATGCGACGACGTCGTGAGCATAGTTATCGACCGTCTGCGGGGTTCCATCCTGGTAGGCGACCGCCCCATCGCTGAGCGGCGGCGGCATGCTGATCTGATGGCCGGGAAACACCTTGTTGTAGAACTTACCCTCCACCAGCTTGAAGTCGGCGGGAGCATCCGAGAATCCGGTGAGCAGAGCGTAGATATAGTCCGCGCCGCCTTCCTGATAGCCGTTCGCGATATCGCCGAGCATCAGGAAAGGATGAATCCACCAGCTCGGATTTCGCTCGACATCGCGTGCCCGCGCCACAAGCGAAAGGTCCGGCGGCAAAGCCCCGTTCTGCGCAGCGCGCGCTTCCTGATCGTTTTTATAGGGACCGAGGATCGGATCGGAGAGCAGCGGTGGCCGCTCGAACATCTTGCCTTGGTCGTTCGGTCCGTCGGTGATCTGGTTCGGCCAGCTCTTCGCCAGCGCCTTGACCGCCGCCTCGGGAAATTCGGGTCCACCCGGCTGTACGAGGTTTCGGAAGTCGAGATGCTTCAAGGCATGACAGTTCGAGCAGATCTCCTTGTAGACCTGGAAGCCTCGCTGCAACTGCGCCCTGTCGAATTGGCCTGTGAAGCCAGAAAACGACCAGGGCTGCCGTTCGATTGTGGGATGTCCCGCTTCCTCGGCCGAAACACTGGTAATCGCAAAAACGGCCGCGAGTGCGAACAGAAGCGTGACGGGAACACGTTTTTTCATGGCTTTTCCCCTCAGCGCACTTCCGGCGCGGCAGTCGCGCCCGTGGGAAGCCCGGCCCCGCCTTTGCCCAGCACCGCTTCGGTGATCGAACGCGGCATTGCCCGCGGCGTCTCGATCAGCCCGACGATAGGCATGATGACGAGGAAGAACAGGAAATAGCAGACCGTGAAAATCTGGGCCGCCGTCACATATAT
Source organism: Pseudomonadota bacterium (assembly GCA_018242215.1). GTDB lineage: Bacteria > Pseudomonadota > Alphaproteobacteria > Rhizobiales > Hyphomicrobiaceae > Hyphomicrobium_B. The sequence goes on along the minus strand of JAFECG010000019.1, from coordinate 407,109 downwards.
GCCTTCCGCCGGCTTGGAACCGAGATAGCCGAGCGAGACGCACGTGATGACAAAGAACCAGAAGAACCACTTGAAGATCGGCCGGTATTTCGACGACCGAATGCGCGATGTATCGAGCCAGGGCGCAAACGCGATGATGATCACGGCCGAAAACATCGCGACGACGCCGCAAAGCTTGGCGTACTGACCCAGCGGTATGCCGAGGAACGAACTCGTGAACGCCCTGAGCATTGCGTAGAACGGCAGGAAATACCATTCCGGCACGATGTGCGGAGGCGTTACGAGCGGGTTTGCCTCGATGTAGTTGTCGGCATGTCCGAGATAGTCGGGCAGAAAGAAGACGAACCACGCATAAAGCAGCAGGAACGCGAAGATACCGACCGCATCCTTCGACGTCGCGTAAGGATGCATCGGTACGCAGTCGCTTGGCTCCTTGAGATCAAGCCCTGTCGGATTGTTCTGACCCGCGATGTGAAGCGCCCAGATGTGGAGCCCGACGACACCCGTCAACACGAAGGGCAAGAGGTAGTGGAGCGAGAAGAAGCGATTGAGCGTCACCCCCGAGACGGAATAGCCGCCCCACAGCCATTCGACGATCGCCGTTCCGAGACCGTTGTAGATCGTATCGAGCGCGGAGAAGAGGTTCGTGATGACCGTCACGCCCCAGAAGCTCATCTGGCCCCAGGGAAGCGTGTAGCCCATGAACGCCGTCGCCATCATCAACAGCATGATGAGGACGCCGAGAATCCAGAGAACCTCGCGCGGCGCCTTGTACGAGCCATAATAGAAGCCGCGGAAAATGTGGATATAGACGGCGAGGAAGAACATCGACGCGCCGACGGAATGGAAATCCCGGATCATCCAGCCGTAGTTCACGTCGCGCCGGATCTTCTCGATCGAATCGAAGGCGCCGGTCGCGCTCGGCTGGTAGTGCATCGCGAGGATCACGCCGGTCACGATCTGGCCGACGAGGATCAAGGTCAGAATGCCGCCGAAGGTCCAGAGATAGTTCAGGTTTCGCGGGGTCGGGTAATCAATGAATTGATTTTTGACGACGCGTGCGATCGGCAGGCGCTCGTCGAACCATTTTCCCCATCGCGTCGTTGGCACATAGGTCGAGGTGTGCGCTCCCATCTGCTCTTCCCCTCCTAGCCGATTTTGATCTTGGTCGCGGTCGTGAACGCGTAGGGCGGCACTTCCATGTTCCGCGGTGCCGGGCCCTTCCGGATACGTCCGGCAGTGTCGTACTGCGAGCCGTGGCAAGGGCAGAACCAGCCGCCGTACTCACCGCGATCATCCCCGAGGGCTTGCCCCTTCGGGATACAGCCGAGATGGGTGCAGATTCCGATGATGATGATCCAGTTCTCGTGACCGGCCTTCGTGCGGTTGGCATCCGTGGCCGGATCGTCGGTCGGCAGATCCTCGTTACGCGCGAGGGGATCGGGAAGCGTCTTGACGTCCACGTCCTTGGCCGACTCGATTTCCGCTTTCGTGCGATTGCGGATGAAGATCGGCTTGCCCCGCCACATCGCGGTGATCGCCTGGCCTTCCTTGACCGGGGCGAGATCGACCTCGACGGACGACAGCGCCTTCGTGCTGGCGTCGGGATTCATTTGCTGGATGAATGGCCAAAGAAGCGAAGCAGCGCCGACAGCGGCGAATGCGTTGCCTGCAACCACCAAGAAATCCCGGCGGTCTGGCTCTGAGGCATCTGTGCTCAACGGGTGTCTCCCGCATTGGGAACCAGAGCCGCGGGGCTTATCGGTTGCCTAGGAGGTTGCCCTCCGCCGATTGCCCGCTTTTTAGACTCTCGTTCGTTCGTTTCTTCCCTGTTTGATCGTTTTGACAGCGTTTCGCGTCTCTCGCAATCTACAGCGCGGCAAAAAGCGAGAGGCAATTTAACGCATCAGTGACACTAGACACGAAAGTCTGCCATGCCTCAGACCCCGACGCATGCGCCTCGCCCTCTATCAACCTGACATTGCACAAAACACCGGAACGATTCTCCGCCTCTGCGCCTGCTTTGGCGTGCCCGTCGACGTCATCGGTCCGACCGGCTTCGACATGAGCGATCGGGCCCTGAAGCGATCCGCGCTCGACTATCTGCCGCTCGTCGATCTCACGCGTCACCTGAGTTTCGAGATTTTCCTGCAGCAGCGCTCGGCAATGGCCTGCACACCCGGCCGCCTTATCCTACTAACGACCAAGGCTACGATCGCGCATTGCGATTTCGAATTTGCGCCCGACGATACGCTGATGCTCGGCCGCGAAAGTGCCGGCGTGCCGGACGCCGTGCACGAGAAGGCCGACGCACGGATTACGATTCCCATGCGACCCGGCCTCAGATCGCTGAACGTTGCCGTCGCCGCCGCGATGGTCCTTGGGGAAGCGCTGCGCCAGACGGATGGGTTTCCGCGGGCCTGACACCATCGCGGCTCTGTCGCACACGTGACACGCGAATGCTGCATTTCTGTCGGATCGCTTCAAATCCGCACGATGGCATGCCGATCGATACGTTTTTGACAATTGCCGGCGCCACATCGGCGCTTCTGCTGATTGCAGGCATCACGGCCGGCCGGGTGAGCAGCGATTGGCGGATATGGCCCGCGCCGCCGGTCGGCTCGCTGAAAAGCTTCTGCTTCTGGACGCTTTTTCGGACCTTGAATGTCGTGGTCCTGATCCTCGCGGGCGAACGCTTTCTTTCCTCTCTCGCTGGTCCGATGTTGCCCCTCAGGATCGCGCTTGCGGTCGTCTCATCCGCTGCGGGCGTCGCCTATCTCTTCACGCTCTGGTCTCTTGGCCGGAAAGCAACCTATTGCCAGGCGAGCGGCCTTGAGACCGGCGGCGTCTACCGCTGGACGCGCAATCCCCAATACGCGACGGCTATTCTCGCTTTCGCGACGCTCGGGCTCGCCGCCTGGTCGTGGGACGCGACGCTTCTCGCCTGCGCCCTGGTCATCGTCTATGCGATGATGGCAGTCACGGAGGAAGTGTGGCTCGAGGCGCGCTACGGCCGCGCCTACCTCGAATACAAGTCGCAGGTGCCACGCTTCTTCAACATTCGCCGCGCCATCGGCGAAATGCACGCGCTGCTCGCCGACCGCATCCCGGCATTTGCAAATAGCCACCGCGGCAAGCGCTAGTTCGCGTCGATTACATCGCTCGGTCATCCTCGGGACAGGCCCGAGGATGACAACGCCCTGCAAACGGGCGGATGTCCGATTACTCCGCCGCCTCGCGCGCGAGGAAGCCACCCGACTGCCGAAGCCAGAGCTGGGCATAAAGGCCGCCGCGATTCAAAAGCTCCGCGTGCGACCCTTCTTCGACAATCTGGCCATCTTCCATCACGACGAGACGGTCCATCGCCGCGATCGTCGAGAGCCGATGCGCAATCGCGATAACGGTCTTGCCGCGCATGAGCCGTTCGAAGCTCGACTGAATGGCCGACTCGACCTCGGAATCGAGCGCGCTGGTCGCTTCGTCGAGCACAAGGATCGGTGCATTCTTCAAGAGCACGCGCGCGATGGCGATACGCTGCCGCTGGCCGCCGGAGAGCTTCACGCCGCGCTCACCGACGTGCGCGTCATACCCCTTGCGACCCTTCATATCCTCAAGGCTCAGGATGAAGTCGTGCGCCTCGGCCTGCTTGGCCGCCGCAATGACATCAGCCTCGGTGGCATCGAGGAGGCCATAAAGAATGTTGTCGCGGACCGATCGGTGCAGCAGCGACGTATCCTGCGTCACCATTCCGATCTCGGCCCTGAGACTATCCTGGGTCACATGCGCGATGTCCTGCCCATCGATCAAAATGCGCCCGCCTTCCAGATCGTAGAACCGGAGCAGCAGATTGACGAGCGTCGACTTGCCGGCACCTGACCTGCCGACCAGCCCGACCTTTTCGCCCGGACGCACCTTCAGCGACAACGACTCGATCACTCGCGGCGACACATCGTCGGACGATGCGCGTCCCGCGCCGTAATGGAAATGAATGTGGTCGAAGCGAATTTCTCCGCGCGGAACGCGTAGCGGCTTTGCATCCGGCGCATCGACGAGGAGGTTCGGCCGCGAGATCGTCTCCATGCCCTCGTGCACGACGCCGATGTTTTCGAACACGTCTGCGATCGTCCACATCACCCAGCCGGACATCGTCACGATCCGGATGACGAGTCCGCCGACGACGGCAATATCGCCGACCGAAACATGATGCAGCGTCCACAGCCAGATCGCCGTACCCGTCGTCACGACAAGCAATATGCCGTTCAGCATATAAAGCGTGATTTCCATGCCCGTAATGAGCCTGAGCGACGCTTGCCACTTCTGCATCTGCTCGCTAAGCGCTTCGCGCGCGTAAACATCTTCGCGCTCGGCATGCGCGAAGAGTTTCACGGTCATGATGTTCGTATAGCTGTCGACGATCCGCCCGACGAGCATCGAGCGGGCCTCCGAAGCTTCCGTCGAGCGCTCCTTGATGCGCGGCACGAAATAGCGCAGCGCCACCGTATAGGCGACGAGCCAGAACAGCAGCGGAATGGTCAGTCGCCAGTCCGAGGCTGCAAACAGCAACGCCGATCCGACGAACTGGACGCTCGCATACCAGAGCGCGTCGATGAGCTGCACGACGCTCTCGCGCAGAGAGCTGCCCGTCTGCATGATCTTGTTGGCGACGCGTCCTGCGAAATCGTTCTGGAAGAAGCCGAGGCTCTGTCGCAGCACATAGCGGTGCGTCTGCCAGCGAATGCGCGACGTGCATCCGGCCGACAGCATCTGGTTCTTGATGAAGTCATGCGCCACCGAAACCGCCGGGCGAAGTACCAGCGCCACGAACGCCATTCCGGCCAGCATCCAGCTATATGTTGAAACAAATGTCGATGGATCGCCGTGCGTGCGCATTTTGTCGACGATGGCGCCGACGAAGCCCATCAGCGCAACCTCGATCGTCGAACCGAGGCAGCCCGCCACCAGAAGCAGCAGGAAAAACGGCCAGAGCGGCTTGATGAAGAACCAATAGAAAGCCCACAGGGTATCCGGTGGCCGTACGATCGCTGGCGCGTCGAACGGCTTGATGCGGGTCTCTCCCCAGTTCATGAGACGGCGAAGCATGTTATTGATCTATCGCAAACGAAATATCGGCACGGCGTCGCAAAATCGGCTTGATCCGACTAGCGACGGCGACCGGATGTGTTGATCGTGGATACCGGTTGGAGCTAAGGGTCTTTTCGGTCAAAAACAAGACATGGCGCAGAATATTCGATGAACGCTCCCGATTCGCCACTAGGTCAGAAAAAAGCCACCGCTCGTGCTTGGTTTGAAAAGTTGCGTGATGACATTTGCGCAGCGTTCGAAACGCTCGAGACGAATCTTCCCGAAACGGCTCCGCACGGAAAGGACGCTCCGGGCAAATTCGTCCAGACGCCTTGGAATCGCGCACCTGAGGGCGGCACCGAGGCGGGCGGCGGGGTCATGAGCCTGATGCATGGTCGCGTCTTTGAGAAAGTCGGCGTCCACACGTCCACGGTTTATGGCGAATTCGCACCGGAGTTCCGAAAGCAGATCCCGGGAGCCGAGGAAAATCCCGAATTTTGGGCGTCCGGCATTTCCCTTATCGGACATCCTATCAATCCGAACGTGCCTGCCGTACACATGAACACGCGTATGATCGTGACAGACAAATGGTGGTTTGGCGGCGGCGCCGATCTGACCCCCGTGCTCGACAAGCGCCGCACACAGACGGACGCCGATACGCTCGCCTTTCATGCGGCGATGTATGGCGCTTGTGTCAATCACCCGATCGTCGATTACACCAAGCTCAAGAATTGGTGCGACGAGTACTTCTTCCTGCCGCACCGGAATGAACCGCGCGGCATCGGCGGCATTTTCTACGATTACCTGACACCATCGGATGCCGAAGGCGGATGGGATGCGGCCTTCGCATTTACCCAGGACGTCGGGCGCGCGTTCCTCAGCGTTTACCCGATGCTGGTGCGCGGAAACTACACGATGGCCTACTCCGATGCCCAGCGCGAGGAGCAATTGATCCGCCGCGGTCGCTATGTCGAATACAATTTGCTGTACGACCGCGGCACGACGTTCGGGCTGAAAACCGGCGGCAACGTCGAGTCGATCCTGTCGTCCATGCCGCCTGTCGTGAAGTGGCCCTGAGCCTCAGAACCGTCGTCCTTGGCTTTATCCCGAGGACCCATTTTGCAGGTCATTCGCTGCCTCTTGGGTCCGCGGGACGAACCCGAGGATCACAAATATTGTTGCCCGTTCGCCATTCCTGCGAGCCGCTGATAAGCTGCCCATGCCCGGAATGGTTTACCCTTCCGCCCACGTCCGTATAACCTCCGAGCGATCTGAAACCTCGGCTTATACGCGCCGAGAGCAAAGCGACGCGAACACCTCGTGTCGGCAGCGGAGGCCCGTGGGGGCAAGGCAGCATGAAACGGCTTGTCTGCTTGCTCGACGGCACCTGGAACGATGATGACGGCACGGCGCCGTTGACGAACGTCGCGAAACTCACTCGCGCCATACCGTTCACCGACAATCACGGCGTTCGCCAATTTGTCCGTTATGTCGTCGGCATCGCCAGATCCCAAGACCAGGGGCTGGCGTTCCTCAAAGGCGCGATCGGATTTGAGATCAGCGACCGCATCAAGGCCGCATATCGGTTCCTTAGCAGCACCTATGAACCTGGCGACGAAATCTATCTCTTCGGATTTTCGCGAGGTGCTTATGAAGCCCGCAGCTTGACAAGCTTCATATCGCTCTTCGGCATCGCACGCAAAGACGCCGACTTCCCGATCGACGAAGCATGGGCCCTCTATCGCAAATCAGAGCACAAACGCGATTTCAACGCCATCGCGCGTATCGGCGCCGATTGCCATTATCCGGTGCGCATCCGTTGTCTCGGCGTCTGGGACACGGTCGGTAACGTCGGTAATCCCTATTGGCGTTGGGCGTGGCTCAGCCGCCGGTTCGACTATCACGACATGCGATTGCACGACACGATCGACGTCGCGCTTCATGCACTCTCGATCGACGAGGCCCGCAGCCCCTTCCGACCGTCGCTTTTGACCTATCCCGACGATACGATGCTTCCTCGCTATCAACACGTGGAGCAGGTATGGTTCGCAGGGACGCACGCCGATATCGGCGGCGGCTGGCGCGAAACGGAACTTTCCGACATCGCGCTTCTCTGGATGGTCGAGCGCGTCCAGGCGACGACGGATCTCGCAATCGACGTCGAAAAACTGAAGCGCGAGTGCAGGCCCGATTATCTGGGTCTCCAGCACGATTCCTCGACCGGCCGTCTCTATGCCTTCAGTCGGATCAAACCCTACGTTCGCCTCATCCAGCAGAGCTTGAAGGATTCGGCACCCCGGAAATGGCGCACGAGCAGGTTGGCCCGCGGCCTCGTCTCTTTGAACGAGACAGTCCACGAGAGCGTGCTTCAGCGCTTTGGACAGCCCGTCAAGGAAATGCGTGGCAACGTCGTTCGCGACATCCTCTATGAGCCACCGACACTCGTCGCTCTCCTAAACCGCGCGGCGACAGCGGAGTCTCCGCCGCCCGCCGATGAAGCCACGAGCGAGGAGGCGGCGTGAGGTGCCGCCAATAGTCCGCTATCGCTTGGGAGCGGTCGAAAGCCGCAGTTGTCTGGCCTACGTCCCGTGCCACATGTTTCGCTAGTTCGGCGGTTCCGGACTTTGCGAGTCCGGCCGCTCTGGTGTCTCCCATCGGCAAATCCGGATATTTCAAAATGACATCGCTGTTCGATCCGCTCAAAGCTGGCGCGTTCACGGTTAAAAACCGCGTCGTTCTTGCCCCATTGACCCGCTGCCGTGCCAGCGCCGGACGCGTCCCCAACGACATGATGCGCGAATATTACGTACAGCGCGCATCTGCCGGCTTGATGCTGACCGAGGCGACGGCCGTGACCCCGAAAGGCGTCGGCTATCCCGATACGCCCGGTATTTGGTCCGAAGAGCAGGTTGCCGGCTGGAAAAAAATTACCGACGCGGTCCATGCGGCTGGCGGCACGATCCTGTTGCAGCTTTGGCATGTCGGCCGCATTTCGGATCCGATCTATCTGGATGGCGAACTGCCCGTGGCGCCAAGCGCCATCGCCGCCAAGGGTCACGTCAGTCTCGTACGCCCGCTGAAACCCTTCGTGGTTCCACGCGCACTGGACTTGAGCGAAATCCCCGGCGTGATCGCCGACTACCGTCGCGGCGCCGAGAACGCCAAGCGAGCCGGCTTTGACGGTGTCGAGGTTCACGGCGCCAATGGCTATCTCCTCGATCAGTTCCTACAGGACTCGACGAACAAGCGGACGGACGAATACGGCGGTCCGATCGAAAATCGGGCGCGCCTCATGCTCGAGGTAGTCGATGCGTGCATCGACGTCTGGGGTGCCGACAGAGTGGGCCTCCACCTCGCGCCGCGCGGTGACGCTCAGGACATGGGCGACAGCAACCCTCTGGCAACGTTCGGCTACGTCGCAAGGGAAGTCGGGAAGCGCAAGATCGCCTTCATCTGCACGCGCGAGTATCAGGGCCCGGATTCGATTGGCCCTGAGCTTAAGAAGCTGTTCGGTGGCATCTTGATCGGAAACGAGAAGTTCACGAAAGAGACGGCCGAGGCAGCAATCGACGCCGGGACCGTCGACGCAGTCGCATTCGGCAAGACATTCATTGCCAATCCCGATTTGCCGAAGCGTTTCAAGCTCGATGCTCCCCTCAACACGCCCGAGCCCGCCTCGTTCTATGGCGGCGACGAGAGGGGCTATATCGATTATCCCGCACTGGAGCCGGAAAAAGCTTCGGCCTGAAGGCGCGCCGCCGCGGTTGAACAGCCGAGCGCTCAGCGCTCGGCGTCTCTTCGAACCGACACCGTGTCGAAGGCGGCTGCAAACTCCTGCGAACCGGGCGCCGTGATCGCTTGTGTCATCCGACGGTCAAGCTCGGCCTGAAGCTGCGTGCCGGTCAGCCCCGTTACCATGCGATTGACGTAATAGGCCCGTCGCGAGAAGAAGTTTGAGGTCGGCGCATCCGTGCCCGGGTGCCGCATCATCTCCAGGCCCGTCACCGGCCCCGCGAGATTCATCAGTTCGAGCTGGGAGCCCGACAAAGAAGGACGCCCGTTCTTTTCCGCAAGATCCAAAAGCGTCTTGAGCTTCATCGCCTGCAACATCGGTCCGATATCGCCGTCGATGTTGAGCGTATGAATTCCCATTCCGGCCGGCGTCTTTGCATACGCCTGCTGCACGTCCCATTCGAACGGCTGATGTTTGACGTTCGCGTACATCCGCCTCAGCACGGCGATCTTGTGCTTCAGTTGCGCCCTGCGCACCGGAGAATTCGTGGGGTCCTGATATTTCGCCGTAAGCCGGCGGATGAAGATTGCACCGCTTCGGGCAAGCTCGTTGACCGAGTTGGCATCCAGCAACTGGCCATATCCCAGCGCGCTTGAGATCGGACGGCCGGTCTTCTTGACCGGATGAATCCCCGCTTGCGTATCGTAGGTTCCCATCCCGCCGGTTTCGAGCGCGTAAACGCGCACGACCTGCTCCTTGGAAAGGCCGAGAACCGCGGCTTCCGCGGCGTACCGCAGTTTGAATTCTTTTTCAGAGACGCGCTCGGGCACAAAGTTGTAAACACGCTTCGCTGCCGCGAGATAATCCGGGATTGTCGCAAGTTCTCTCGGCGGTGATATGTTGCTCTGCCTTTGCGCGTCGAGGAACCGATCGTATTTGAGAGCGAGGTCCCCCGCTAACGATGGCCCTTTGTACTTTGGCGGAAAGCTCATCACGTAGTCGCGTGGCTCGAACGAAATATTTTTCGCCCGTTTCCGCCGACGCACTTGGCGCTTGCGTTCGACCTCGCTCCAGTATGCGTCGAGCCGGTCCTCGAAATTCTGGCGTGCCGTCTTCCAAATCTGAAATGCTTCGATCTCGCTGTCCGAGAGCGACGTCAAAAAATCGATCGTTGACATCGCCTGTGCGCGCGGGCTCGCCGTCGGACAAAGAAGACCGATCGCCGCCAGCATGATTGCGGCGCCGCGAATTCGAAACAGCGATGTCATACGAAAGTAAGCCACCCGCAGTCCCATTTGCCTGTAGAAAAGGGCAGTATCCGATAAAGAATCACAAGGTAACGTGATTCAGCGGCGCCCGGCCACCCGGTCATTCTACACTTCGAATTGAGCCATGTTGCGAAATGAACCCGCTTTCCGCCCCCAATATGGCAGCCGCTGATCTCGACGCCCTTGCGTTCGAGGGGCTGGCCCGCGCACGCTTGCTTCCAAATCCGCCCCTGCTGAATGAGCCGCATTCGCCGGGTGACGATGACCTCAATCCCGGAACCGGCGGCATCGCTGCTGGCCTGCGGCACGCCGCAGTGCTCGTGCCCGTCGTCGCCCGCGATCCGCTGACCGTCCTTTTGACGGCGCGGACCGAGCACTTGCCGTCTCACGCCGGACAAATAGCATTTCCCGGAGGGAAGGTCGAAACATACGATTCGGGTCCGCTTGCCGCCGCACTGCGGGAGGCTCGAGAAGAAATCGCGTTGGATGATGCGTTCATCGAGCCTGTCGGCTATCTTTCGCCCTATCGCACCGGCACCGGCTTCATCATCACGCCCTCTGTCGCGCTCGTTCGCCCCGGCTTCAATCTGATAGCCAATCCGGAAGAAGTCGCCGACGTCTTCGAGGTACCCTTTGCCTTTTTGATGGATGAGGCCAATCACCAGATCCACAGCCGAGCGTGGAGAGGCGCCGAGCGCCGGTTCTATGCGATGCCCTACGGAGAGCGCTATATTTGGGGAGCGACCGCGGGAATAATCCGCACACTCTACCGGAGACTGTTCAACGCATGATCCGCATCGTCATCGAGAATATATTTTTCTTCCTGCTGCCAACGCTCATCTACATCATCTGGATCGCATTTTACGACAACCAGTGGAGAGGACTGGGTCCGACCCTAAGTCGCGCTCCCCTCATTCGCCTTTTCGTCGCTGGCGCCGCACTGATGATCGGAACGCTCCTGGTATTTTCTTCGCACACCTACAACAGCCCGGATGACGTCTACGTGCCCGCCTCGGACGAAAACGGAAAGCTCGAACCCGCTCATAGCATACACGAGCCCGCAGCAACCGAACCCCAAACCACAAAGCCCTGAACGATGTCGGAAGGCGCAATCAAATGGCCGCGGGTAAGCGGCGCTTGGCTTCGGTCGCCCGCATTGACCAAAGTGTTCGCGGCACTCGCGAAAGAAGGCGCCGAGGCTCGCATCGTCGGCGGCGCGGTCCGCAATGCATTGCTGGATCGGCCAGTCCGAGACATCGACCTTGCAACGACAGCAACACCGGACGAAGTCATGCGCCTCGCGAAATCGGCGGGACTGACGGCCCACCCGACCGGTATCGATCACGGCACCGTCACCATTGTCGCCGACAAACAGCCATTCGAAGTGACGACGCTTCGCCGCGACATCGAAACGGACGGACGTCACGCAGTCGTCAGGTTCACGACGTCATGGGCAGCCGATGCGGCACGGCGAGACTTCACGATGAACGCGCTCTACTGCGGAGCAGACGGCACGATCTACGACACGGTTGGCGGCGTGGACGACCTGCGCCAGCGCCGCGTGCGTTATATAGGCGATGCGGAGGCGCGGATCCGCGAGGATTATCTGCGCATTCTTCGCTTTTTCCGGTTCACCGCCGAGTATGGCAACGGACGCTTGGACCCGGCAGGCTTGGCTGCAGCCAACAATTTGAAAGAAGGCCTCACGCTGCTGTCCGCCGAGCGCCTGCGTGCGGAAATTTTAAAGTTGTTGGTCGCACCCGCAGCCATTGACGTAATCAACGCCATGCACAAAAGCGGCATCCTGCAACGCGTCATCAAGACCCGGCTCGAACCGGAGCGGTTCGCGCGCCTGGCTGCGATCGAAGCCGTTCTCGGCGAACCACCCGATCCGCTGACCCGCCTAGCGGCCCTGGCAGTCGCGCAACCGGATGACGCTGCGCTCCTTGCGAGGCAACTGCGACTGTCGAACGCCGAGGCGACGCGCCTCGCCGGCGCAACGTCTGCAGACGGCGCCATCGATCCCGACGCGGCGGAAACGGCAGCGCGCACCGCGCTCTACAAGCTTGGGCCAGAAACATTCTCGCGTGCCGCCCGTCTTGCGTGGGCACATTCAGCCAAGCCGGCAAATGATCCCCGCTGGCGCGCTCTCGCGCTGCTTCCGGATCGTTGGAAAGCGCCGACAATGCCATTCTCGGGAAGCGATGTTCTCGCTCTCGGAATTTCCCCCGGTCCGAACGTCGGCAAAATTCTCGCGGAGTTCGAAAATTGGTGGATCCGGAACGATTTCCCGATCGATGCCGACAAGCAGCGCAATGCGCTCAAAGAGCTGGCACGCACGGCACTTAATTAACAAAGCATTAATTTTCACTTCACGTTGGCTTATGCTCCGACTAAGGTCCCATGCCGCGGGGTCGGCCAATTGTATCGCGTTGAGGAATGACCTGATGAACAGCATCAGCCGTGAGCGTGAGCGTTCGCTCAAATTCGTTCAAATCGTCTTCGCCGTCCTTGCTCTTCTCAGCCTCGTTGCAGCATTGACCGTCTCGATCCGGGGAACGGATTTGGGGCTGCCGGAAGCGTCCACGTCCCCAATCGCCCTCGCGTTCCTGCTGGTCGGTGCCGTGGACACGGCCCTCCTCTACGCCTGGGAGCACATTTTTGAGCGCAGTGATTTCTGAAGCGCGCCGTCTTTCGGATAGCCGCCGGTAAATACGCGGTGCACGCCTTTACCTTGCCCACGCGCTCCGCCGCAGGCGTTCGTCATACGCCTGTTACATGAATCCGGTCCTACGTTTTCCCATGAAATGCATAGACGCCTTTATGGGAAGCGTACTGACTGGGGGCCGACTTTGAGCGCACCGAACCCGGAACTGAACTACCGAACCGTCTTCATTTCCGACGTCCACCTGGGGATGCGCAATTGCCAGTCGACCGCACTCCTCGATTTCCTGAAATACGTCGAGTGCCAGAGCCTCTATCTGGTCGGTGACATCGTCGATTTCTGGAAAGTGCGCCGCGGACCGTATTGGCCCCAAAGTCACAACGATGTCCTGCAGAAGCTGCTGCGGAAGTCCCGCAAGGGCACCCGCGTTACGTTCATTCCCGGCAATCATGATGATGCATTGCGCGAATACGCCGGGATGAACTTTGGCGACATCGAGATCCGGCGGGACGCCATCCACGAAGCCGCGGACGGCAAAAGATATCTTGTTCTGCACGGCGACGAATTCGACGTCGTCGTCCGCTACGCGCGCTGGCTCGCCTTCCTCGGCGATCGTTCCTACGACGCGGCGCTGGCGCTCAATGTCCCGCTGAATTTCGCGCGACGGATGCTCGGCCTCGGTCACTGGTCGCTGTCGGCATTCCTCAAGCACAAGGTCAAAAGCGCCGTGAACTACATCGGCGAATTTGAGGAAGCACTGGCGGGAGAAGCGGTCCGCCGCGACGCGCAGGGCCTGATCTGCGGCCATATCCACCACGCCAATGAACGCATGATCGGCGACGTCCACTACCTGAACTGCGGCGACTGGGTCGAAAGCTGCACCGCCATCGGTGAACGCTTTGATGGCCGGTTCGAGATCATTCGTTGGAAAGAGCATTTGGCCGCGCGCGCTTCGCAGGCGCCATCCGGCCGCTGGTTTATCGAAGCCGCTTGAAACGGCGCTAGGCCGGACGACAAGCACGCCGGCGAACGGAGACTCCCACGTGAACGCGACCGCAAAAGCCCTTGAGCCGACCAGCGTCGATCTGCTGCGCGAAGCCGTGCACCAGAATCGCGCACTGAGCCCCGCCGGAATTCTCGAGCGCACCTTTACATTCGCCTTCCGGTCGATGGTTTATCCCCAGATCTGGGAAGACCCCCGCGCCGATATGGAAGCGCTCGAAATCACGCCGCAGACGCGCATCATGACGATCGCCTCGGGCGGCTGCAATGTCATGAGCTATCTGACCGCGAACCCGGCCCGCATCACCGCCATCGACTTGAACGAGACGCATATCGCGTTGTTGAAGCTGAAGATCGCGGCGGCCCAGCATCTCCCCAATCACGGGACGTTCTATCGCTTCTTCGGCGCCGCCAACGACCGCCGCAACATCGCGCTCTATAACGACCTCATTGCCCCGCATCTCGACGCGGAAACGCGTGCCTATTGGGAAGGGCGAGAATTGACCGGACGCCGCCGCATCTCGCGGTTCGCGCGCAACTTCTATCACTTCGGACTTCTCGGACGCTTCATCGCGACAGGCCATCTCGCGGCTCGCGTCTTCGGCGCCAATCCGAAGCGGCTCGTCGAAGCCCGTTCGATCGAGGAGCAGCGGGAGATCTTCGCGCGCGACATCGCCCCGGCATTCAATCACCCGCTCCTGCGCTGGATCACGTCGAAGCGCGCATCGCTGTTCGGATTGGGCATCCCACCTGTCCAGTATGATGCGCTGTCCGGCGGCGGCGCGCGGCCAATGTCCGAAGTCTTGAAAGAGCGCGCCGAGCGTCTCGCCACGGGCTTCGACCTCAAGGACAACTATTTCGCCTGGCAGGCGTTCGGCCGCTCCTATCCGGCACAGGGCGAGGGTCCCTGCCCGCCCTATTTGGAGAAGGCGAATTTCATGGCGGTCAAAGTCCGCGCCAATCGGATCGATGTCGTCCACGACAACATGATCCGCTTCCTCTCGGGCGAGCCAGCCGAAAGCCTCGACCGCTATATCCTGCTCGACGCCCAGGACTGGATGGACGACGCCGCGTTGAATGCGCTCTGGCAGCAGATAACGCGAACCGCGCGTCCGGGCGCGCGTGTGATTTTCCGAACCGCCGGCGAAGAAAGCATCTTGCCGGGCCGCGTCGCCGACGTCATCCTGAACCGATGGCGCTACGACGCCGAAAAATCCGCCGCGATCCACGCCAAGGATCGCTCGGCAATCTACGGCGGCTTCCACCTCTACATGAAGACAGCTTGACCGGTTCCATGGCTGAAACTGCAGCAAGCGCGATGGATAGCATGTATCGCTATCAGCGCTACATCTACGATTTGAGCCGCCGCTACTATCTTATCGGCCGCGATGAGATGATCGCGGGCCTCAAACCGCCGGTCGGCGGCACGGTGCTTGAGATCGGCTGTGGCACCGCCCGCAATCTGCTCCATGCCGCGCGCCGCTATCGGAACACAAAATTGTTCGGTCTCGACGTCTCGGAAGAAATGCTGAAGACGGCGCGTGCTACGATCGACCGCCACGGCGTTGCCCACAGGATTTCGATTGCACAGGCCGATGCGACGACGTTTTCTCCCAGTGCGCTCTTCGGCCGCGAAGACATCGACCGCATCTTCATTTCGTACGCGCTCTCGATGATCCCGCCCTGGCAAGCCGTCATCGACCGCGCCGTTTCGCAGCTCGCTCCGAACGGCGAATTGCATATCGTCGATTTCGGCACGATGGCGTCGATGCCTGCCCCGGCGCGACACGGCATGCGTGCGTGGCTGACGAAATTCAGCGTCACGCCGCGACTCGATCTAGAGGATGTCGTTCGGGAAACCGCACGCCGCCACGATCGCAGCGCGGCCCTCCACCAGGGCCGCTTCGACTACGCGGCCCTTGCCTGCATCGGCGCCAAACAACGATAAGCGACAAACCTAGCTGACGTGCGGCCCGTGCAATTGCCGTAACGCCTGTTCGATGCGGCGCCAGTCTTCCGCGAGGCGCTCATCGGTTTTTTCGTACTTCCGGACCATCTGCGCCGCCTCCGCGAGCGCCTTCGCCCCCTGCGAGCTGTAAAGCTTGCGGGCATGATCATGGATTTCAACAGCATTCATGACTGAACCTCCCTGGGCTTCTTTTCCGGCCACTTTTATTTAGGGCAGATGCCCGTGCTCCCAAAACCTCAAATCCGGAACACGGCATCGGCGTTCCCCTTGGCGTTGTGCACAAAAGCCCCGGCGCTCAACCGGGGCTTCCGTCGTCACGACATTCACCTGCTCTTGGAGGACCTTAACCTGCAGCTGGAGGTGTCGCGGGCGATTCTGAAGGATGAGCCGCGCCGTTTGTCATGACAGCGGCCGGGACGGCCGCCTCCTCGCCCGATCCGTCAGCGGAGGCGTCTGCGGGTGCCGAGCTTTCGGCGGCAGCCGGTTCCGCGGCGGGCTCGGGAGCAGCCGCGGGCGCCTCGCTCGCGGCGCAAGGAGGGGTTGCTTCCGCAGCACCATCGGAAGCGACGGCCGCTTCCTCCGGAGCCGTTTCCGCAGCCGTGGCCTCTGCTTCTGAAGCGGCCGCAGCATCCGCGGCGGGCTCGTCCGACGCCACCTCGGCAGCGGCTTCGGGTTCGGCGGCTGGCGCCTCCTCTTCTGGCGCAGCGGAAGCCTCTGCCTCCACTGGTGCCGCCTCAGGAGCCCCCGCCTCGGCCTCGACGACCGCTGCTTCGACGATCTCCGCGGCAGCTTCCTCGACGGCGGGCTCTGCGGCAGCTTCCTCCGCGGGTGGAGCTTCCTCCGCCGCCTCAGGAGCCGCTCCGGCGGCAATCTCCGCAGCGGGGTCGGACGCTGTCTCCGCCGCAGACTCGGTCTCTCCGGCGTCGGTATTGGCCGCGACGGGCACTGCAAGAATTTCATCGAGTTCGCTGATCGCGCGCTCGACGGCTTTCATGGCTTTGAAGTCCGGCGTCGCTTCGATGCGCGCTCGAACGTCATCGTGTAAGGTCTTGAGCTTGGACAGGATATCGGCCGACATCTCTTCTTCCTTTTTCTTGGGATTTCGAGAATAAGTTTCCGCTTCGCCTGCGCATGACTGAACATGCGGACGCTCGTCTTCAAATTTTCCAGTAATGCGCAAGAATAAATGTACAGGATTTATTCGCCCGGCCGAACCCCTGCGACAGACTGTACACAGCTATAAATTGTGCGCGTGGGCGGTGGACGTTCTCCTCAATCGCCGCGGCGCGGTAGGGTTCGCGTCGTGGTTCGGTGGGAGCGCCAAAATGCGGAGGTTCGCAGCATTCATTGGACGATCGCTGGGGCCGGCGATCGGAAGCACGATTGCGGGCGCCGTCTTGCTAGCTCTTGGCTTAACGCCCGAGCGGTTGTTGGTGGCCTATCTCGACCCGCCAGCATGGGTCATTCATCCTGCGACACGCATCTTTTTTGTCTTTTCGGCCATGCTCATTTGGGCATGGCTCATGTGGGCTCAAAGCCAAGTCGAAATGGCAATTCCAGCTTCAATGATGCGCCGAAAATCCCTGACTTTCGGGGAAGTCGCAGATGGTCTTGTTGGAGTGGATGGTTTTGGCTTGACTAGAAGCCAATTGATACATGCTCTGTTAAAGGCTTTTTGGGCTGGAGAATTTGAATCGAGGAATGGCAAATCGCGATTGTGGCTCAACGGCGCTTCGACATATCGGCTAGTAGGTGGAGAAAGCGTACCTGTCAGCGGCCCGACTATCGATAATGTGACTGGCGAAAGGATGGACACAGACTTGCTCGCTAGTGAACCACCTATCGAGGTTAATCGCCGTTACATGCTTGGGTGCAACCTAGGAATAAGTGCCCTCTACCCGAATTTGAGTGTGGTGCTCCCGGTAGTCAGCGATCACGACACCCCATGGCGCGAAATAAAAAACGACATCAACTTTGACATTTTATGCGCGATCAAACCTGATCAGTACGATCAGGACTATGTGTCGACATATGTTGAGCGGTTGAACATCGCAAAACGGGACATTGTTCGATGGTCCGCACGCCTTCGCGACGGACGCCATGAATTGTAGCGAGGACCAGATGTTTCGATTTCTGGGCCAAGGAACATCCGAGCAAAGCCAACAGCGACCGTGTCAATGCTTCTGAAGGCAATATCGTCCCGAGAAGCCGCCTACCAACAAAAAAGCCCCGCAGCAATGCGGGGCTTTTTGATTTTCGAGGAACGACTGCGCCTTCCGGCCGGCTCGACGTAGGAGAGTCGGAAGGCGCGAGCAAAAGGACTGACTGCGCCGGGCGGCCGGCTCCCCGCGGCGCGGATGCGAGTGGGCATCCGAAGCGCCGAAAAGAGGAAGTCGCCCGGCGCCATCAAATTAGAAGTCCATTCCGCCCATGCCGCCCATGCCGCCGCCGGGAGCGCCGTGCGAGTGGCCCGCGTCCTTCTTCGGCACGTCGGCGATCATGGCTTCCGTCGTGATCAGGAGGCCCGACACCGAAGCGGCATCCTGCAGCGCGCAACGCACGACCTTCGTCGGGTCGATGACGCCCTGTGCATAGAGATCGCCGTACTCGTGAGACTGGGCGTTGTAGCCGAAGGCATACTTCGCGTTCTCGAGGATCTTGCCGACGATGACCGAACCGTCCTCACCAGCGTTCGCAGCGATCTGGCGAGCCGGAGACTGCAGCGCCTTGCGGACGATGTTGATGCCGACCTTCTGGTCGTCGTTCTCGGGCTTCACCGAGTCGAGAGCCTTCGCAGCGCGCAGCAGCGCAACGCCGCCGCCCGGGACGATGCCTTCTTCGACGGCTGCGCGCGTGGCGTGCAGAGCGTCGTCGACGCGGTCCTTGCGCTCCTTGACTTCGACTTCCGTCGCACCGCCGACCTTGATGACGGCAACGCCGCCGGCAAGCTTCGCAAGACGCTCCTGGAGCTTCTCACGGTCGTAGTCCGAGGTCGTTTCCTCGATCTGCGCCTTGATCTGCTTCACGCGGGCTTCGATGTCTGCCTTCTTGCCTGCGCCGTCGACGATCGTGGTGTTTTCCTTGTCGATCGTGACCTTCTTCGCGCGGCCGAGCATCTGAAGCGTGACGTTCTCGAGCTTGATGCCGATGTCTTCGCTGATCACCTGGCCGCCCGTGAGGACGGCGATATCCTCAAGCATGGCCTTGCGGCGATCGCCGAAGCCCGGAGCCTTGACGGCAGCAACCTTGAGGCCGCCGCGCAGCTTGTTGACGACGAGCGTCGCGAGGGCTTCGCCCTCGACGTCTTCAGCGATGATGAGGAGCGGTTTGCCCGACTGCACGACGGCTTCGAGAACCGGCAGCATCGCCTGGAGACCCGAAAGCTTCTTCTCGTGGATGAGAATGTAGGGGCTCTCGAGTTCGGCAATCATCTTGTCGGCGTTGGTGATGAAGTATGGAGATAGATAACCGCGGTCGAACTGCATGCCTTCGACGACATCGAGTTCGAAATCGAGCGTCTTCGACTCTTCGACCGTGATGACGCCTTCCGACCCGACCTTGTCCATCGCTTCGGCGATCTTCTTGCCGACGACTTCGTCGCCGTTCGCTGAGATCGTGCCGACCTGGGCGATCTGGTCCTTCGTGACCTTCTTCGAGTTGGTCTTGAGGTCTTCGACGATGGTCTGAACGGCGAGGTCAATGCCGCGCTTCAAGTCCATCGGGTTGGAGCCGGCCGCAACCGACTTAGCGCCTTCGCGAACGATCGCCTGGGCAAGAACCGTCGCCGTCGTCGTGCCGTCACCGGCAAGATCGGCCGTCTTCGAAGCGACCTCGCGCAGCATCTGCGCGCCCATGTTCTCGAATTTGTCTTCGAGCTCGATTTCCTTCGCGACCGTCACACCGTCCTTGGTGATGCGCGGGGCGCCGAACGACTTCTCGATGACGACATTGCGGCCTTTCGGGCCGAGCGTGACTTTCACGGCATTGGCAAGAATGTCGACGCCGCGGAGCATGCGCTCGCGTGCGTCTTGAGCAAACTTGACGTCTTTAGCTGCCATTGGGAGCAACTCCTGAGCTTTGCGATTGGGGGGAATGAATTAAGCGGCGGCCTTGGTCTTGGAAGGCGCAGAGAGAACACCGAGGATGTCGCTCTCCTTCATGATCAGAAGATCTTCGCCATCGATCTTCACTTCGCTGCCCGACCACTTTCCAAAGAGGACGCGGTCGCCGACCTTGACGTCGAGCGGAACGACCTTGCCCGCTTCATCACGGGCGCCCGGGCCGACGGCAACAACTTCGCCCTGCTGGGGCTTTTCCTTGGCGGTGTCGGGAATGATGATCCCGCCCGCGGTCTTTGCTTCTTCCTCGATGCGTTTCACGACGACGCGGTCGTGGAGAGGACGGAACGCCATGGGATTAACCTCATGATTTTGCTAGACGATTGTCTCGGTTCGCGGCTTGGCGATACCAGGCCGCCGACGGCGAACGACATTGTGCCGCCAGCTCTCTGCAAGCAGGATCGCTTGTGAGCCCGAACGCGACGGATATATGCTTTGGGCTGTTAGCACTGTCAATAGTTGAGTGCTACAGATCAAAACAAAAAACCGGACTGAAAGTGAGCGGTGGCGGCTCGGTGCGTCTCGACGCACACCGCACAACAGGTTGCAGCAACAAAGAAAAGGATATCGAACGCTATTACGGCGCGAATGCGTACAAACGAACGCTCGCGCCGCAACTCTTAAAGGTAAAGGACAGGCTGAACGATCTTTTTCTCATTCGCCATTCGGCTTCAAGAAATTGATCGCAACAAACCGAATCTTTCTCGGCACAGCTTCTGATGCCAACCGATGATTTAAATGGAAAAGTCCGAGAGTTTGGCGCCCTTTTTTAGCCGCTCGACCAACCAGTTCGGCTTTCTTCCCCGTCCCGTCCAGGTATCGGATTTATTTTCGGGATTTGCATATTTCGCCACCCCAACCGATTTGCCTTTTACGGCTGCACGGCCCCGTGTACCCCCAAACAATTCCGCAACCGAAAATCCGTGTGTCTCGGCGAGATCCGCGACTTTCTTTTTTAACTCGGAACGTTCCCTGTCCCGAGCGACGGCGATCGCCTTCTGAACCTTCGCCTCAAGATCAACGAGATCTTTGAGAGAAAGCTTGTCGACATTGATCGTCGCCATTTTCTTTACCTTTCGCATCACCAACGCCAACCTCTACTAAGTTTTCTGTCCGCCGATTTAGTCACATCGAGACGCCTGCGCAGCAGAAATCTCCAAGATGTGGCACCGTGTCAACGGACCCTCGCCGCTACTCGTGAATATTCGGCAAACACGGGATTACCTTCGCCAATTCCGGACGCCTTTTTTGGGAAAAGCAGATCTCAATCAGCGCTTTGAACATGGAAGCCGAAACGCTCAGGTTGAGAAATAGCGCGAAGTGATCGGCCATAGCCTCCAACATTTGCGAAACTTCCTTTTTTCGGACGATAAAAGGCGACAAACGAAAGAGACGTCAGTCAAACAATCGATAGCGCCTGATCAACACAAATGAAAAGGGCTCTAATCTGCATTTGATCCCGAAAAAAAGCAATTACACTATTCATTATGCAGATGTTCAGTCTCCGCCGGGTTTCGGAATGGAAAGCGGCCATTACTGCTCATGCACGATCCGGAGATCAAATATGTAGAAATTGCCGGTTTCTCCTCGGAAGTTCGGGACGGAACCAGCTCGCCCGGCGTCAGTTCAGCCATCGACTTGTGCAACGCGTTTTCAAAAGCTACGTTCCCGCTGCTTCAATCCACCCCCAAACATCAGAATGAGTGGCCGTCTATGACGCTGAAACTTCCTGATCTTCCTTACGCTTATGATGCTCTCGCGCCGTTCATGTCGGCCGAAACGCTCGAGTTTCATCACGACAAGCATCACTTGGCGTATGTCGAAAACGGCAACAAGCTGCTCGCTGGCTCGAAATACGAGGGCCAGTCGCTCGAAGACATCGTAAAGAACGCCTACGCTGATAAGGTCGCCGGCCTCATCAACAACGTCGGCCAGCACTATAATCATCTCCATTTCTGGCAATGGATGAAAAAGGGCGGCGGCGGCAAGAAGCTGCCCGGCAACGTTCAGAAGCTCGTCGATGGCTACGGCGGCTTCGATAAGATGCGTACGGACTTTATCGAAGCAGGCAAGGGCCAGTTCGGTTCGGGCTGGGCTTGGCTCGCGGTCAAGGACGGGAAGCTGGAGGTCGTAAAGACACCGAACGGCGAAAACCCGCTGATGTATGGCTCTAAGCCGATCCTGGGCGTCGATGTCTGGGAGCACAGCTACTACATCGATTACCGCAACGCCCGTCCGAAGTATCTCGAAGCCTGGTTTGATAATCTCATCAACTGGGAGCACGTCGAGGCTCTGGCGGGCTGACGCGCTTATTGCGGCGCAGCGTTTCAATTCTTCGGGGCGCCGCTATGGTAGGTGCGCTTATAACGCCTGCCATGCGGCGCCCCGATGTCGTCTCCAAGGTTCACGCTTTCCAGCGTTTCGACGTTCAAGGGCCTTCCCGCCGAAGCTCTTGAGCTTCTCGAAGATCGCCTGCAGCTCATTTCGGTTCGCCGCGGCGAATGCGTCGTCAAGCAAGGCGAGACGGCCGACGCTCTCTACGTCGTCGTTTCTGGTCGCTTTGCCGTCGAGGTCGAAGGCCACCGACAGCCCGTCACCGAAATCTCGCGAGGATCGACGATTGGAGAAATCGCTTTCTTCGCGGGCTGCGCGCGTACCGCTACCGTGCGCGCAGTCAGGGACGCCATCGTGGTCCGCCTCACGCGCGCCGACTTCGACGCCATTTCGGAAAAATCATCTGCCATTCTGACTGCGATTACAGCCTCTCTCGCGGAGCGGCTTGCCGCAGAAACCCGGCGCAACGTCGCGGGCAATGGCTTTATACCCGTTATTGCGGCGCGGCCGCGACCACGCACGATCGCGATCATCGGTGCCACATCCGGATCCATTCCACCCACATTCTTATCAGCCTTCATCGCGGCCTCTGAAGCAAGACGCGGCACATGCGTGCTCTCCAGCAAAAACGTGGCCCGCGTGATCAGCGATTCGTGCGCATCGGATCTGGAATTTACGGCCGCTTTGAATGATCTCGAAAGCCGTTTCGACACGATTGTCTTCGTAACTGACGAGGGCATCACGCCTTGGAGCGAGAAGTCGATCCGCCAAGCCGACGACGTGCTGATCGTCGCATCGGCGCTTGAAGAAAATCCGGACGCTCCCGTTCCACTCGGCCCGTTGGAAGCATTCGCCCTCTCATTGCATGAATCGACCTCACGGCGACTCGCGATCATTCACGCCCACCGCGGGTCCATTACCGGCACCCGGCATTGGCTTGCGCTTCGGGATCCGGCCATGCATCACCACGTCGCGCTCGACAGCCACGACGACATAGCGCGCCTCTGGCGTTTTCTGAGCGGCGAGGCTCTTGGTTTCGTTGCTTGTGGCGGCGGCGCCTATTGCTGCGCGCATGTCGGCGTTTATCAGGCGTTTCGCGAAGCGGGTATTCCATTCGATATTGTCGGCGGAACATCGGGCGGCGCGGCCATGGCCGCAGCGTTTGCGCAAGATCTCGATCCGCTCGCCATAGATGCCGGCATTCACCGCATGTTTATCAAGGGCCACGCCCTCTCGCGGTATACGCTGCCGAGGTATGGCCTTCTCGACCACACACATTTCGACGTCCATCTCGAACGCGAATACGGAAGCGGGCGCATCGAAGATCTTTGGACGCCCTACTTTTCTGTGTCGACTGATCTGTCGAATTGCGAGACGGAAGTTCATCGCGACGGATCGTTGTGGCGCGCCATTCGAGCGAGCGCAGCCATTCCGGGTCTGCTTCCGCCACTTTATACGGATGATGGACGCATGCTTGTCGATGGATCCGTGCTGTCCAACGTGCCGATCGGGACGATGCACCAACTGAAGAACGGTCCCAATGTCGTCGTCAGTTTCCAAACCGGCGAAGGTCAGAGATTCGATGTCGACTATGCCTCTCTCCCAGGTCGTCGCGATCTTCTCTGGCGCGCGCTGAATCCGATATCCCGCCGCATGCTGCCAAAGGCGCCATCCGCGGCAACGGTGCTGGTTCGTAGCCTGATGGCTGACCGTGACCACTTTGAACGTCATCTGGCCCCGGAGGATTGGCTGCTCGTCCCACCGACCCCGCGTGACCTTGGAGCACTCGACTGGCGCCGCCACACAAAGATTATGACCTCAGCGTATGAATACACACGTTCCGCGATCGAACTCAGAAACCGCAGGGCGGCCGCGCGATGTCCCGCCGGGAAGTGATGCCGCCGAGCAACTTAGTGCTTCGCGGGTCACGCTGGATGCGCAAGGGAATTTTGCCGCCGTTGCCGCGGCCTTATGGGTGCCGTAAAACAAACGCCGTATACGGGGCATTTCGCGTTTGGGGGAAACAAGGTGCTCGTGCGGAAACTGCACGTCGCTCTCATGTTGTTGGCCGCGTTCGCTCTGACAGGCTGCGCGGCGACGATTCCCCGCAACGGCATTACGAGCGCGAAGGTTGCAGAAACTGCCGAGATCCCAGGAATGCCCGGCGTTCGCTTCTGGGGCGACGAGGTTCCTAAGAATCCGCTTGTCGAGGTTCGGCGGCGCACCGCGCATATGCCGCCGATTGCCCGCGACGCGAAAACAATAAACGGCCGCAAGTTGATCGATACCCTGGCACTGTCGGGCGGCGGCTCCGACGGAGCCTTCGGCGCCGGCGTCCTTGCGGGCTGGACAAAGCGGGGCGACCGGCCTGAGTTCCAGGTCGTCACCGGTGTCAGCGCTGGCGCGATCATCGCACCGTTCGCTTACCTCGGTCCGTCCGAAGACGAAAAGCTGCACGCCATCTGGACACAGTACAAGCAGGATCAGGTCGTCACACCGGAGATCTTGTCGGGACTCTTTGGCGGACCGGCGCTCGCAAGCACCGCACCGCTGCAAAATCTCATCGCGTACTATGTCGATCGTAAATTCATCGACCGCATCGCGGCACAATACAAGCGCGGTCGGATTCTGCTGGTTCTGACGACCAACCTTGATGCCCAGCGCCCCGTGGTCTGGAACATGGGAGAGATCGCTCTCAACAGGTCCCCTGAAGCGGTCGAGCTTTTCCGCAAGGTCATTCTGGCGTCGGCAGCGATCCCGGCGGCCTTCCCGCCGGTCAAGATCGAAGTCGAAGCGGACGGCCGGATGTATGATGAGCTGCATGTCGACGGAGGGACGACGCGCGAGGTCTTTGTGAGTCCAGTCGAAGCGCCTCTCAAAGCTTTCGACGTGTTGTACGACAAGCCACCGATACGGCGATACTTCATCATCAAGAACGGAAAAGCGACGCCCGACCAGGAAGTCGTGAAACCGACAACACTTCAGATTGCAGGCCGCGCAATTTCGACGCTCATCAAGAGCCAGAACACGGGCGAGGTCTACCACATCTATCGTGTCGCGTTGGACGGCGGTGCTGATTTCAACTTCCTCGCGGTGCCGCCCTCGTTCGATTACAAGACCAAGGAGATCTACGACCCGAAATATCAGGCAGCGCTTTACGCAGAGGGTGTTGCCGTGGGTCGCCGAGGCGTCTGGATGAAACATCCGCCGGGTCAGGCGCCGATCAAAGTCAATGGGGAGCAACCAAGGCCAGAAGTTCCCACGCCTCTGGCGGCGGCCGGCAGCGGCTGAGCGTCAATTCATTGCAGCACGACGTAAAAAGTAAAAGCGCCAGCGTCACCGCCAGCGCCCTCGATATGATCTGACGAATATGTTGGATCAGAACCAGTGCGGTTGCCACCAGTGCAGGAGTGCCCGGACCGTGGTCGGCGAGATCACATAGGCTATGCCGATCAGCGCGACCACACCAATCAGAATGAGAAACAGCGTCATCCCCACCGGCGTGCGATAGCTGAGCCCCGTGCCCGGAATGCCGAGCGTCACCTGCTCCCCGCGCTTGCCTACATTGAGCGTCGCGCCTCGACCGCCGAGACTGCCGCTGACACCGGTCTTGCTGAGATTGATGCGAACGCCGGGCAGGATCGTGAACGTCTTGCGAAACCGGAAGTAACCCATCTCATTCTCCTCCTCGGCGTCCACCGTTTGGAATAGCCAGTTCATCCGCGGCCAACGCGTAGTCTGCGAATCCTCGAAAAAAGGCTAATGGTTCCAAATGTGACTTTCAACGCATTCGGAGCGTTTCATCCTTTGCCACGGAGGATATTCGAGAACGACGTCAGTTTGCGCTTCAACTGGCCGACCATCGTATTGCGCTCCTGCAGACGTTCATGCGCCGATTCGCGGTCAAGAGAAGTGCCGTATTTCTTATGGTTGTCGACATCCGCCTGCTTGAGCTTTTCCCGCTCGTCGGCGGTAAGCGGCCCGACACGCGACATCGGCGGCCGGATGAGCGTACGCTGCACCATTGAAGGCTCGCCCTTGTCGTGCAGCAGCGACACCAGCGCCTCGCCCACCCCGAGCTCCTGAATAGTCCGCTCCGTATCGATGTTCGGGTTCGGGCGGAAGGTCTGGGCAGCCGCGCGAATGGCCTTCTGCTCTTTCGGCGTGAAGGCGCGCAGCGCGTGCTGAATACGGTTGCCAAGCTGCGCCGAAACGCGGTCCGGCACGTCGCCCGGGCTTTGCGTCACGTAATAGACGCCGACCCCCTTCGAGCGAATGAGCCGTGTCACGCGCTCGACCTGTTCCAGCACCGCCTTCGGCGCTTCATTGAAGAGCAGATGCGCCTCGTCGAACAGGAAGACGAGCTTCGGCTTATCGAGATCGCCGACCTCGGGAAGCTTTTCGAACAATTCCGTCAGCAGCCAAAGCAGGAACGTCGCGTAGAGGCGTGGCGTATTCATCAGCTTTTCCGCGGCAAGAATGTTGACCATGCCGCGGCCATCATCAGCGGTCTTAAGAAAATCCATGATGTCGAGTGCCGGCTCACCGAAGAATTTACCAGCACCCTGCTCTTCAAGCACTAGCAGCCGCCGCTGAATGACGCCAACCGTCGCCGGTGCGATGTGCCCGTATTTACTGCGCAGGGTCGAAGCCTTTTTTCCCATCTCATCGATGACCGAACGGAGATCCTGAAGATCGAGGATCGTCATCCGCGCGTCGCCCGCCTGCCGCTCATCTTCCGCCCAGCGGAACGCGATGTTCAGCACGCCTTCCTGCGGCTCCGTCAGTTCCATCAGACGTGAGAGAAGCAGGGGCCCCATCTCCTGCACCGTCGCGCGCACCGGATGGCCGTCGACGCCGAAGATATCCCAAAACACAGTCGGAAATGCCGTATTGCCGTATCGCGTCAGACCGATTTCCTCAGCGCGCGCGACGAGCTTTGGCGACGGTGTGCCTTTCGCCGCGATGCCGGAAAGATCGCCTTTGATGTCGGCTGCGAAAACCGGAACGCCTGCTGCCGAAAATCCTTCGGCCAGAACCTGAAGCGTGACCGTCTTGCCCGTGCCCGTCGCTCCGGTGACGAGGCCATGGCGGTTGGCGAGCGCCAATTCGATGCACTCGGGCGCCAGATCCCGCCCAGATTTGCTGACGCCGATGAGGATCAGGCCATCCTGCACATAGTCGCGAGGATCGGCGACGCTTTCGCCCGTCTCCCCGGGGCCATGTTTTTCAGCCATTTCGCCTCCTCATCATGCCGACCGACTCGTCCCGATCCACATTTTTTGTGATGCCACGCGCTACGCACCGACGCAAATCGTGCGGCTTCAACCTCCAAGCGCGGCAATTCGGCTGGTGCGCATGAAAATTTCGGGCTCGCGCCCACCGCCTGAGGGGGTATATCGAAGCCCTATCGCATCAATAGCGCCCATCGGCTCTGGGAACCAAGTTGTATGACGACCACGACGCAAGATTTGCATTTGGCTCAAGATTTTCCGGCAGCAAGCCTCTCGGAATGGCGCGCACTGGTCGAAAAGGCCCTGAAAGGCGCAGACTTCGAGAAACGCCTCGTCACCCGCACGACCGATGGCATCAAAATCGACCCCCTGTATACCCGCAGCGACGCGCTTGCGAGCGTAGTGAACGCTCTGCCGGGGAAAGCACCCTTCACCCGCGGCATGAAGGCCGCCCGAGACGGCCTCGGCTGGGATATCCGGACGTTTCACATCGAATCCGATCCGAAGGCGGCCAACGCTGCTATTCTGGAAGATCTTGAAGGCGGCGTCACCTCGATAGGCCTTCAGATCGGCGGAATAGGCCTGCCCCCGACCCGGGAAGCGCTCAGCGCGGCGCTCGCAGGCGTGCTCCTCGACGTTTGCCCGATCATCCTAGTGGCAGGCGAAAACGTCTTTGATGCATCCTTGGCGCTCGTGGCGGAATGGGATGCGCAGCGCATCAAGCAGTCCGACCGGCAAGGATCATTCGGATCCGACCCTCTCGGAACGCTCGCGATGACTGGCCGCCTTTCCGAACCGGTCGAGACAGCGCTGGCCCGCGCCGTCGCATTGATGAAGACGACGGCCGACAGTTCGCGTGTTCAGGTCATGACGGCCGACGGCGTGGTGGCTCACGTCGCCGGCGCCAGCGAGGCCCAGGAACTCGCGTTCATGCTCGCGGCTCTCGTCTCGTATCTCCGAGCTGCGGAGGAAGGCGGCATTCCCCCCTCCGAAGCGCTGCCGAAAATCAACGTCTCGCTCGCGGCCGACATCGATGAATTCTCGACGATCGCGAAATTGCGCGCGGCTCGGCATTTGATCTGGCGCGTCGCTGGTGCCTCAGGCGCCGGCGACGCCGCGGCTGCCGTCACGCTCAACTGCCCGACCTCCTATCGCATCATGGCGAAGCGCGATCCGTGGACGAACATTCTGCGCACCACCATTGCCTGCGCCGGAGCAGCGCTCGGGGGCGCCGACGCCATCGTCGTCCTTCCATTTACGTTCGCACTCGGCAAGCCCGACGCATTCGCGCGGCGTGTCGCGCGCAACATCCAGATCGTCTGCCAGGAAGAAAGCCATTTGGGCCGCGTCGACGATCCGGCGGGCGGCTCATGGTACGTCGAAAATCTGACGGACGAGATGGCAAAGAAGGCCTGGGAGATTTTTCAGGATATCGAGGCACGAGGTGGACTCTTGGCGTGTCTCCAATCCGGTTTCATCCAGGAGACGATCGCAAAGGCAGCCGAGACGCGCGCCAGATCTGTGGCGACCATCCGCCAGGAATTGACCGGTGTGAACGCGTTCCCGCTTCTCGGCGACGATGGCGTCCATGCAGAGCCATGGCCCAAGCCGCCGGCATCTGCCGGCAAAGCAGCGATCGAAATCACCCTCTTGAAACCGCACCGCCTCGGAGAAGCCTTCGAAGAGCTGCGCGATGCCGCCGACGCCCATGGCGGCTTCAATGTCTTCCTCGCCAGCATGGGCGAGATCGTCGATCACAACATCCGCACGACCTGGACGAAAAACTATCTGGCCGCCGGCGGCATCGCGGCGCTCGTCAGCGACGGCTACAAGACGCCGGAGGAAGCGGTTGAGGCGTTCAAAAAATCTGGGGCATCGTCAGCCTGCATCTGCTCGTCCGATGCCGTCAACGCAACGCTTGCGGAACCGACGGCGAAGGCATTGAAGGCTGCCGGTGCCGCACTCGTGCTGATGGCCGGAAAGCCCGGCGACAACGAAGCGACGCTCAAGGCCGCGGGCGTCGACCAATTCCTTTTTGCCGGCGCCGACGCCGTCGCCACGCTCAAAGGTTTGCAGCAGAAGCTGACCTGATCACGAATTGAAGAAGCCGAGGACGACGACCGCTCGTGGACTCGAAAGCACCTGACATCCGCAAGGCGACGCGTCGCCGAATATTACGGCTGCGCCGCTATCGCTACGTCAGTCTTTCGCGTCGGGTCTGGATTCGACGCGGCGTCTTTCTTCTGGGCGCGATCTTCATCGGTCTTGCGGCGGTAGGTTTCGCAGAACTCGCCAACGCCGCGCAGAACCTCTACGACAAAATTCTTCTCTACTCGCCTTGGCTGCCCTTCATCATCTCACCACTCGGCTTTGCAAGCCTGGCCTATGTCACCGCGCGGTGGTTCCCGGCTTCGACAGGCAGCGGCATTCCGCAAGTCATCGCGGCGCGCAGAAGCAAGAATGTGACATTCCGCAAAAGGCTGCTCGGTTGGCCGACGATGATCGCGAAGATCATCATGACGGCCATCGCGCTCGTCTTTGGAGCGTCCGTCGGCCGTGAAGGACCGACAGTGCAAGTCGGCGCGTCCGTTATGTACGCTGTTGCCGGCTTCGCTGGCATCGGGCGACACAACGGGCTCGTGCTCGCAGGCTCGGCGGCAGGCATCGCCGCGGCGTTCAACGCACCGATCGCCGGAATCCTGTTTGCGATCGAGGAGGTCGCAAAATCCTTCGCCGGACGCATCAACGAACTCGTCATCGCTTCGGTCGCAATTGCTGGTGGCGTCAGTTGGCTCCTGCTCGGCAACTATGCCTATTTCGGCGAAGTCTCGGCAAAGATGACGCACGCCGCCGATTGGGTTGCCGTTCCTGTTTGCGCTCTGATCGGCGGTGTCATGGGCGGAATTTTCTCGCGCTCCCTCGTCGTTCTCACACGCCGGCCGCCCCAGCTCATCGCGCGGCTCCGCCGAAATCCTGCGCTCTTCGCAGGCGTTTGTGGATTGATCGTCGCTGCATTGAGCGTTGCGACCGGCGGATACGCTTCGGGCAACGGCTATGGGCAAACGCACGCCGGCCTCGTCTCCGGCGACCTCATTCCGGTTTGGTATGGCCCGTTCAAACTTCTCTCGACGCTGTTGTCGTCGGCCAGCGGGATTCCCGGCGGCCTCTTCTCGCCCTCGCTTGCCGTCGGCGCTGGATTGGGATCGATGGTGACACCGATCTTCACCTTCATCGAGCCGCGAGCCCTCATGCTGATGATGACCGTCGGTTATTTTGCCGCGGTCGTACAGTCGCCCCTGACTGCCGTCGTCATCGTGATGGAAATGACGAGCGAGCGAAACATGGTCATTCCGCTGATGGCGACGTCGCTGCTAGCCGCCGGCATTTCGCGTCTCATCCAGCGCGAGCCGCTTTATCATGCTCTTTCGCGTGGGTTCATGCCGTTGCCGCACGAAATGCAGAAATAGACACTAACGGAACGGCGGGCTCACTTCAGCAGCCGCAAAAGATCCCCAAGCACGATCTTTCGGCTTTCGCGCACTTGGAAATGAGCGGCTCCATCGACTGGCCCGGAATGCCCACCTGAAATTCCGGCTTCGATGCCGAGCCGCCATTCGGCGCATCCTGCGGACCATGCGTGTTCGGCGCGGCACCCGCTGCAGGGCTCAACGAAGCTAATCGGCGGAGCGCGATCCTATTCGCCTGTCGCCGGTCTTTTTTTTTGAGAGAGGGCCGAAATAGGCGGCGCATTTTCGGCAGACTCGATCGTCATCCCGAGTCCCATTGCCGGTTGAAAGCGCCGCTCGGAGCGCGGCCGGGCCTTGGCCGTTTTCTGTTTGTGACGCGTCGCCACGGGTTCCCGGACCGCCTCGATCGCGACCTTGACCGGATCTGCTGCTTCCTTCGCTGGTCGCGCCGTCGGATCCGGCGCGCTCGGCAGAGCAGGTTCGCTCTGCGCGATCGGCTGAGCCGGCACGCTTGCGACAATGACCGGCCTCGTGACGATGACAGGTCTCGTGACGATTTCAGCCGCCGTATGTTGGGCCGTCTGCAGGCTTGTCTGGTCCGATGTGAACTTCGCACTCAAAGCTTCGGCTGCCAGGCGCGCTGCTGGAGGATTTTCCGCCGCGAAGGACTGCATCGCCAGGACGAACTGGCTGAAGTTGATGACCGGAACGAATTCCGGAACCTTCACATCTCGTGCGGCAGGCGGAACCGCATCCGCGGCATCTGCCGGACTGCCGGCGCCGAACTTGGTCGGAGAAGCAAACGACGCGAACACCGCGCCGGCGACAACGATCATTGCTTTGAGATTCACGACGCACACCCCACACGATACGCGATGGGACTGCTCGTCGACTCCGGCCCGCACCGGTGCCGCGGCACCCTTCGAACAAAAGGCTGGGTAGCAAGCTCCCGTAACCCCCATGCCCCAATCACTATTGTGCCAGCAACAAAGGCAGGAGAATGGCGCCGACGATACTCGAAACGAGCGCAATCATCACTGCAATCGCTTGCGAAAAAAAAGCCGGCTCCGCGAAGGAGCCGGCCGAGGCACGGGGGGAGGCAAGCATGAAATCGAAGGAAAGCAGTCGGCTATTCGCGTCCTGAAACCGCGAGCACGGCCATGATGCCAAGCATCGGAAGGGAGGCGAGAACCGATGCAGTTGCGATCGCGTATTCGTTTCCGCCATCGGTCAGAGGAGAGAGCAACGCCTGTGCGTCAGGCAGCGAGGCGACGACGACGGTTACGGCGGTGGTGATGGCAGCAGCGGCGGAACCAGCAACAAGACCCGACATGGCGTGATCTCCTCTCGAATTGGATCGAGATCAGCAATCGATCTCGTGAGAGGAAGATGCCCGATACTGCGCGGCCGATCTGTTCCGAGCGTGACAACGCAATCGCGCCGCTAGCGAGCGACATCGGCACGCAAATGTCCGGATGAGATAATAGCTATCTGTCGAGCTTCTCGATCTTGGCCGCCAGGTCGGGAATGACCGTCATGCGGAAGGTGTCGTGCTCACACTGCAGGACCCAGACTTTTTCGTTTGGCTTCGAAGTCTTTGCGTCGAAACGCGCGGATTTCGGATGGTTGCACGTGAAACCCTGATCGCGTGCCTGCGACGCAAGAAGATCCATGGGTGGCTCCTCGGCGCTTTCCGCAAGCGCGCTCGTTCCGGCAAGCCCGGCGGCCATCACCATAGTAATGAAAGCGATTTTGTTTCCCATGACCTTTATTCCGAGAATCGACCCGGAAATTATACCGCGAAATAGCCTCGAAAAGTTCGGTGCTGGCGTTCGAGGTAAATAATATCCTGCGCGGTTCGGCCCTATCGCCTCCGTCGTCGGCCGATGACTGCCCGCCCCCCGGCATACGGGGATTTCGCGGAGCGGAACCCCCGGCGCCAGGACAGCGCATGCGGCGCCGCCCCGCAGGGCCGATGTACGCGCCATCAAAACTTGTCCCCGCCCCCGGTTTTGCCGTACCTTGCCGCGAACCCGTCCTTTATTGACCCGGATCAGCGCCCCGAATGACTTCGATCCCGAATTTTGCTCAAATACCCCTCGATCCGGAAAGCCCTGGCACGTCCGCAGCCACGATCAAAGCGCCTGAGGCGCCTGTCTGGGAAACGCCCGAAGGCATCCCCGTGAAGCCCGTCTTCACGGACGCCGACACGGCCGGTCTCGACTTCATCGACGGGCTGCCGGGCATCGCGCCGTTCGTGCGCGGCCCCTATCCAGCGATGTACGCGCTGCAGCCGTGGACCATCCGTCAGTACGCCGGATTCTCGACGGCCGAAGATTCGAACGCCTTCTATCGCCGCAACATCGCGGCCGGTCAGAAGGGTCTCTCGATCGCTTTCGACCTCGCGACCCACCGCGGCTACGATTCCGATCATCCGCGCGTGAAGGGTGACGTCGGCATGGCGGGCGTCGCCATCGACTCGATCTACGATATGCGCGTTCTGTTCGACGGCATTCCGTTGCAGGACATGACCGTCTCGATGACGATGAACGGCGCCGTACTACCTGTCCTCGCGCTTTTCATCGTCGCGGGTGAAGAACAGGGCGTGCCGCCAGAGAAGCTCGCCGGAACGATTCAGAACGACATTCTGAAAGAGTTCATGGTGCGCAACACCTACATCTACCCGCCCGCACCTTCGATGCGGATCGTCTCGGACATCTTCGCCTACACGTCCGCGAACATGCCGAAGTTCAACTCGATCTCGATTTCCGGCTATCACATGCAGGAAGCCGGCGCGACGGCCGACCTCGAGCTTGGCTACACAATTGCCGACGGCATCGAATACGCACGCGCTGGCGTTGCCGCGGGCTTGGATATCGACGCCTTCGCGCCGCGCCTGTCATTCTTCTGGGCGATCGGCATGAACTATTTCATGGAAATCGCCAAGATGCGCGCCGCGCGCCTCCTCTGGGCGAAACTCATCAAGGAAGAGTTCAAACCCAAAGATTCGCGCTCCCTGTCGTTGCGCACGCACTCGCAAACGTCGGGCTGGTCGCTGACGGCGCAGGATATCTTCAACAATGCGACGCGGACCTGCCTCGAAGCGATGGCTGCCACGCAGGGCCACACGCAGTCACTGCACACCAACGGCCTCGACGAAGCCATCGCGCTGCCGACAGACTTTTCGGCGCGTATCGCCCGCAACACCCAGCTTCTGTTGCAGCAGGAAAGCGGCACATGCCGCACTATCGACCCGTGGGGCGGCAGCCATTACGTCGAGCGCCTGACGTACGAGCTCGCGAAGAAAGCGATGTCGCATATCGAGGAAGTCGAAGAGCAAGGCGGCATGGCGAAAGCTATTGCCGCCGGCATTCCGAAGCTGCGTATCGAAGAAGCCGCCGCGCGCACGCAGGCCCGCATTGACAGCGGCCGCCAAACGATCACCGGCGTCAACAAGTACCAGATCAAGGGCGACAAGGAGATCAACTTCCTCAAGGTTGACAACCACGCCGTCCGCGAAGCTCAGCTTGCGAAGCTCGTGCGGCTGCGCGCCGAGCGTAACGAGGCGGAAACGCAAGCCGCGCTCGACGCGTTGACCGAAGGCGCCAAGGGCAACGCCAACCTGCTCGACCTCGCGGTGAAAGCTGCTCGCGTGAAAGCGACGGTGGGCGAAATCTCCTACGCGCTCGAAAAAGTGTTCTCGCGCCACAAGGCTGAAATCCGCGCGATCAGCGGCGTCTATAAAAAGGAAGCGGCGATGAATCCGAGCCTTGACCGCGTCAAGAAGCTCGTCGAGCAATTCGATAAGAACGACGGCCGCCGACCGCGCATTCTAATCGCCAAGCTCGGCCAGGACGGCCACGACCGCGGCCAGAAAGTCATCGCATCCGCCTTCGCTGACTTGGGCTTCGACGTCGATATCGGACCGCTGTTCGCCACCGCCGACGAAGCTGCGCGCCAGGCCGTCGAAAACGACGTGCACGTCGTCGGCGTTTCGACCATGACGGCGGGACACCTCACGCTCGTGCCGGAACTCAAAGCCGCGCTCGACAAGGAAGGCCGCGGCGACATCATGATCGTCGTGGGCGGCGTCATTCCACCTGCGGATTACGACGCGCTTTATGCGGCGGGCGCCAAGGCGGTGTTCGGACCCGGCACGAACATTCCGGAAGCCGCTGCCGATCTCGTTGAAAAACTCAACGCGCAACTAGGCTACGCCGACAAACAGGCGGCGGAATAACTCACCCCAAGTCCCATTTCACGAAAGGCACGGGATCATGGCTTTCGACCAGATCAAGCTCGAAATCGAGCAGCTTTTGACCGATATGCAGAACCAGCCCCAGGACAAGCACGAGATTTATCTGTCGCTGGTTGAGAAGCTCAATCAGCTGAAGGCAACCGGCATGCCGTTGCCGGAGGATCTCGTTACGCTCGAGCGCGAACTCGAAGAAGAGTTCGCGAGCGACCAGCGCGAAGGCGAATAACGGCAGCAATACCGTCATGGCCGCAAAGGCGGCCATCCACGGCAACGGGCAGCAACCGAACTCATCCTGTCATCCTCGGCTTGCTTCATGCCAAGGACCGTTCTGCTAAGTGCACTGCTGCCGGATGGATCCCCGGAGCAAGTCCGAGGATGACAATCGTGTCATGAGCCTCAATATTTCCGCAGACTGAAGAAAGCGGTGCCCGCTTCACCCGCGAGATTGACGGATCCGGTACGCCCTGAGACCCTGATGCGGATCGTTCCACCAGTGTTATACTGCTGGTTGAAAAAACTGCCGACGTAGCTGCTCGCACCGACTTTCGTCAGCTGGGCAGTCTGATCGACTTTGGCTGAAGGCGTGGCACACGTTGCAGACATTTCATAGCTCGTCTCACCGGTTTTTGCGAAGTGCGCCCGGCAACGTGCCCGCTCCTTCTTGCCGGATGAAAAATTGATCGAACCATTCCCCGCCCACGTGCCGACAAGCATTGCAGACTCGGCGTCAGCGGCCGTGACACCTACGAGGCTCAAGCCCAAGACGGCAGCGAGCATTGAAGCAAAAGCGGTAGTGTAGCGCGCTCTCCGGCGTTGGCTCTGGATCATTCTCTGTTACTCCAATGAAACCGGTGCCCTTTCGAAGATACATATAGCGCACCGCTGCAAAGATTTGCAGGCCGGGAGCAGGTAGTGATCGAGGTAGGTTTCGTCAATCGGCTGCATTCTCTGAACTCCGGTTTTCGAGGATGGGCCGTCTGCGCATCAACCGAAGCTGTGCATGAGACGGGTCCGTTACCGCTTTGAACTGCCGAGACGTCATGACTGATATGTGACGGGAAGTCAGGCCGGTCTTTCCCTTTGGTTGCGGGCTGCTTACCGGCGGAACTTGTCGTTTAGCAAAAAGCATGTTCAGCAGGATGAATGAAGACCTTACCCGAATCGTTCCGCCCCTTTGATGCCCGCATGCTCGACGTTGGCGACGGCCATTGGATTTACGTCGAGGAGATCGGTCTGAAAGGCGGCCGCCCGGTCGTGTTCCTGCATGGCGGCCCGGGAAGCGGCGCGCAAGTCCTCCACCGCACGCTTTTCGATCCGGCCCGGGATCACGTCCTGCTGATCGACCAGCGCGGTGCCGGGCGCAGTCACCCCTACCTGTCGTGTGACGCGAACACGACAGGGCACCTCGTCTCCGATCTCGAAAGCGTCCGCATGCACTTTGGCATCGATCAGTGGACGATGGTTGGCGGCTCGTGGGGATCGACGCTGGCGCTTGCCTACGCCGAGCAGTATCCCGAGCGTGTCTCCGCCCTCGTCCTCCGAGCGCTCTTTCTCGGTACGGACGAAGAAGTCGCCTGGGCCTTCGTCGAAGGACCGCAGATTTTTCGCCCCGAACTCTTCGAAGCCTTCTGCCGCCACTTGCCCGTCGAGGAACGAAACAACCCGTTGTCTGCTTACGTGCGCCGCCTCTCAGGACCCGACGGCCCCGAACGGACACGGGCTGCCCATGTCTGGAACGCATACGAGCGCGCTCTTTCGGAACTCGCCCCAAAGCACGCAGCCATTCCTGAAACCCTCAAAGAGGGGAGCCGCCTGCCACCGACTCCGATCATCGAAGCCCACTACATCAAGAACTCGTTCTTTCTGCAGCCCGGACAGTTGCTGTCTAACGCGCACAGGCTTCGCGACATCCCGGGCGTCATCATTCAAGGGCGCTACGATCTGTTATGCCCCCCAAAAAGCGCCTACGCGCTCGCAGCGGTCTGGCCGACCGTTCGCCTCGAAATCCTCGATCACGCCGGGCACTCGATGACCGAGCCCGGCGTCATGGACGCGATGCGCGGAGCAATTTCAGCGGCTAACATGATAAAAGTAACTTAGATCTCTCCGCGTCCTGGCGACACAGCTGAATGTAAGTTCACTCTACCGCCTTGACTTTGCCCCCAAACACCGTCATCAGCACGCTATTGCTCTTCGATGGCGCTCGGGTCCTCGTGCCACTCAAAAGCGGTTCAATCACCGCGCTCGACCCTGCATTGAGATCAATCCTTATAGACAAGGCCGCACCCCGAAAGCGCCGGTGTGGGCCATGGGACGAGCCCCGGCACCAGATGCACGGGCCTTGAAGCCCTTGGGAAATCTTTCACTTTGACAACACAAACTTTCGAGGCCTTCGGATTTTCCGAGCCTCTTTCGCGTGCCCTGACGCAGTGCGGGTACACGACGCCGACGCCCATTCAGGCGCAGGCGCTCCCGCCGCAGCTTGAAGGCCGCGACCTCCTCGGCATGGCCGAGACGGGGTCCGGCAAGACCGCGACGTTCCTTCTTCCGATCCTGAACAAGATCGCTGCAGACGCGATCGAGCCCGGCTACAAGCAAGTCGTCGCTCTGATCCTCGCGCCGACGCGCGAACTCGCGGTCCAGATCGACCAGGAAGTAGCCAAACTCTCCCGCAACATGAACATCCGCCGCGCCGTCGTCCTTGGCGGCGTCAGCAAGGGACCGCAGATCAACGCCTTGAAGCGCGGCGTGCATGTGCTCGTCGCGACGCCGGGCCGCTTGCTTGATCACGTCAACATGCGAAGCTGTGATCTCTCTGGCGTGCAGACTCTCGTCATCGACGAAGCAGACCGCATGTTCGACATGGGCTTCATCCGCGACATTCGGAAGATCGTTTCGCTCATTCCGCAGAAACGACGGACAGCGCTGTTCTCTGCAACGATGCCGGATGAAATCAAGAAGTTCGCTTACGACATTCTCCACGACCCTTATCGCGTCGATCTCTCCTCGAAGAAGATCGTCGTCGACCGCATCGATCAGAAAATCATGATCGTCAGGACGCCGGAGAAACAAAGCCGTCTTCACACGCTTCTCGGCGATGATGCCGCCAAACGCGTCATTGTTTTCACGCGAACGAAGCGCGGGGCGGACCGCGTCGCGGGACGCCTTGGCATGGCCGGCATCAGCGCCGCCGCCTTTCACGGGAACAAGGCACAAAATGCTCGTCAGCGTGCTCTCAACGATTTCATGCTGGGCCATATCCGTGTTCTTGTCGCGACCGATATCGCGGCGCGCGGCATCGACGTCTCGAACATCACGCATGTCATCAATTTCGACATGCCGCTCGATCCGGAAACCTACGTCCATCGCGTCGGCCGCACGGCCCGTAAGGGTACGAACGGCATAGCGATCTCGCTGTGCGACCCGTCCGAGCGCCAGGAAGTCCGCGCGATCGAGCGCATGATGAAACAGCCGATCGAGGTCATCGACGATGTCGGCGGGGAAGCCGTTCCGGCGCTCCCCCGCAATCATCCCCAGTATGACGACGAAGGACCGCGTAGCGAACGCGGCCGCGGTGGCCGCAAAGGCGAACACCGCCAGCGCGACGGACGCGCAAGGCCCGAACGCCACGCCGGCAACAACCGGCCGAACGCACCGAGGGCTAACGACGGTCGTGACGAACGCCCACGCCGCGCACCCGAGCGCCGAAGCCACACGGCGGCGCCGGAGAGCGGTCACGCCATCGACGGCACCGCAATGTTTGGAGTGACCGATCGCGATCAATCTTCGCGCCAGGAGCGCCGGCAACGCGAAGATCGTCGGCCGCGCGAGCAGCATGCCAGCCAGTCTCGTCCCAATGGAGACCGCCGCGGCGATCAGCGCCCCGGCGAGCATCATCGGCCCAAAGACCATCGGACCGAATATCGCAACGAGCATCGAACCGCTGAGACGGGTCGCGATCATCGCCACGCCTCCCGCCCCGCGGAAGGACGCCATCGCAGTGATGCCGCCGCCGCGCACCGCGAACAGGGACGTGCTCCGCAAAAGTCGCGTCGCAACGGCGAAGGCCGTTCATCCTGGAGCAGCACGGACGCCCCGAAGTTCATGAAGCGCCGGGACGATGATCGCAATCGCGAGCGACCTGCGCGCTAAGCGATCAGGCTGAGACAGAAAATTTCAAAGCCCGGCCCATAAAAAGGCCGGGCTTTTTAGGGCCCGGCCAGTATCGAGAGAAGAGAGAACAGGAAAGGCTGCTTGAACCTTAGCCTTTCTTGTCGGGTTCAGCCGGCGTTTGATCCGGACCACCATCGTTGTTGTCCTGATCCTGCATCTGCGATCCGCCAGGTCCCATATGGCCGCCCGGACCCATCATGTGGCCATCATGACCGAACCAGCCATGATGACGCCCGCCCGGTCCCCAACCGCCAGCGAACCGATGGCCGCGATGGCCAAAGCCCGGCGAAAGTTCACGCATCAGCGGACGCAGCACATCCTTCTGCTCATCGTTGAGCGAAGCATAGAACGGCGAGAATGCCGTCGAGAAGGCCTTCATGCGCTCCGCACGTTCGCTCATGCGCTGGCTGATCTTCTCGAAGCGAGTAGCAAGATCGGCCCGCTTATGATCGCCACCTTTTTCATGCTCCGCACGCCATTCTTCGCGCTTTTTCTTCCATTCTTCCATCCGGGCT
Source organism: Pseudomonadota bacterium (assembly GCA_018242215.1). GTDB lineage: Bacteria > Pseudomonadota > Alphaproteobacteria > Rhizobiales > Hyphomicrobiaceae > Hyphomicrobium_B. The sequence continues at coordinate 367,291 of JAFECG010000019.1, read as the reverse complement.
TCGCGTGCTTTGAAGGCATCGCGAACTTGTGTTTCGACGGGCGCCCAAAGCTTTTCCTGATCCGGCGTGAGCTGCAGCGCGGTCTTCACCATCGCGAGCCGTCCGTCCTCGAGACGCGAGCGGGTTTCTGGCGACATCATGCGCCAGCCGCCGTAGTCGGCCGTCTTCGCAATGGCAACAGTAGCCGGAACTGCGGCGACCGCTGCAATGGCAAGCCACGCGCCGCGCGATAAGTTCTTCATCGATAATCTCCTTCGGGCCGGGGAGAGGCGTTGGGGGAAATGCCCGGCCATCGGAGTTAAAAACGTAAACATCCGCGCGATCCGTCGCCGGCGTGCGCTGCGATGGCCTCATGAACAAGATGAACGAAAATCGGCGGAGAATTCAGTCCCGTCGACACCGCGCATGGCGGAGGAAAACGCACCTTGGCGGCACGCCAAAAACGTCAGTTCGCCCGATTGATGACGGCAGGAGATTGAAGCATCGACTGCGGCCCGATCGTGGCCCGTGGCAGCCTGACGGCAGGCTGAGCGTAAACGACCCGATCTTGTCCGGTGTAACAGCCCGCGACGCAGATCACGAGGTCTTCGTTCGGACGGGAAGCAAGGATCTTCTTCACCAGCGGATTGTCTGGCATCGTCATCTGACGCATGCTCTCGCCGTCTTCGGGAACGCTATTGAGATTTTTCTCGGCCGACGGCACGGAAGGGTCGGCTCCGGCCGGCTCGATCTGCGAGCCTTCCGCCGATGCGTTATCGAATTCAACGTCTTCCGCGAGAGCGCCCGTCAGCGGCAGAAGAACGAGAAACGCAACGACGGCAGTACGGCCGATTGACCGCAGCGAGCAACGCATGACGCCTGGGCTCCAAATCTGAACAAACGCAAAAACACTGTGCCGAAGCGAAGTTAAGGAAACGCTTACTTGGACTCGGAGGTGCTCGCCGTTCTCAATCGGCAATGGTCACTTCGAAGGTTCGCGTCACGGTCTCGCCACTTGCGAGCTTGGCTGTCACGGCAAAACGGTCGGCGCCCTGCTCCCCGTCCCGCGCCGTATAATAGACGCCGGTGCCGGTCGCCCTTTGCCCAAGGCACGTTCCATGGGCGGACGATTGGATCGTGGTCTCCTGTCCGCGCACGAACGTCACATCGCCCTTGGCAGGTGGCTGGACAATCGAGATCTCCGGCGCCGCAACCGGCTCACATCTGTCTCCGAGACCGGCGAAAATGAAGACGCGGGCCCGTCGGCCCGGCACCACCGGCATCGTTCGGACGGCCACGCTCGCCGGCTGGGCGTCATTCGACGCCTGGAGAGATGGCATGCTTCCGCTTTGCCCGGAGCAACCGGTCAAGACGAAAAGCACCACGATCGCCTGTGCGCCGAGAAGAACTCTCGCGACCGTTCGGCCTAGGTTTTCCGTAGGCAGCCAAAACATGAGCATGACGGGCACCCCCTGGTTGCAAGATGCGCGAAGAGGTGCCCGGCCGCCAAGCCTGTTGTTTGTGAAGACAAGCAAGGGAGGCAGAACGTGTTTGCCAGAAAAATCCTGAGGAGCCTGTAACCACCGGAACTGGCTTCGGCAAAACGCCCAGGAGACCCGCCACATTGACGGGGCCTATTTCCGCGTGCCACGATCTTGCCGAATGGCACTCTTAGTCCGGCGTCGTGAAACTCAACCTTTCAGAGCTCAATCAGCGTTATGTGCGCGAAGGACGGCCCCTCGATAAGGCTGTCGAAGACGCACTGAGAAGCGACGCTCGCGCCGGCGCAAAGGCTATTCTCGCGGCAGTCGAACGTCGGCGCTTCGAAAATCGGTCCGAGGGCCAGCGTCTGCGCAAGCTGTTGCGCTTCGAAACCGAATTGTGGGCGGCGGGCGCTTTGCTCGTCGCAGGCGTCGACGAAGCCGGAATGAGCCCTCTTGCCGGTCCTGTTTGCGCCGCCGCGGTTATATTCCAACCAGGTACGCGCATTCCCGGCGTCGACGATTCAAAGAAGCTCGATGCGGCGGCTCGTGAACGGCTCTCGAGTGAAATCAAAGACGCCGCAGTGACGTGGTGCATCGGATGGGCCGAGGTCCACGAGATCGACGAGCTGAATATCTATTGGGCCGGCATTCTCGCAATGCGTCGCGCCGTCGAAGGTCTTTCCGCCCGGCCCGACCATGTGTTGCTCGACGCCCGGAAAATCAAAGAGCTCGACCTCCCGCAGCAGGCAATTGTCCAGGGAGATGCAAAAAGCCTGACGATCGCCGCCGCCTCCATCATCGCCAAGACGTCCCGCGACAAACGGATGTGCGAACTGGATGCGGAATATCCCGGATACGGATTCAAGGGCCACAAGGGCTATCCCGTTCCCGAGCACCGCGTTGCACTGGAAAAGCTTGGAGCGACGCCAATTCACCGTCGCTCGTTCGGTCTGGTCCGCAGCGTCCTCGGGCTACCGCCGCTGCCGCCTTGGCCGAACCGAAGCGAAGAGCCAGCCGCAGAATCTTTCGCCGAATGCAGCGAAGACGGTCTGCAATTTATGACAGAACATGACAGTTGCACTTAGATTTCTCGATCTATCTTGACCGGTCGCAAGACCGCGACGGAGAAATCTGCTATAGGCTCGGGACCTGCGTGCGGAGAATGAAAACGTCAGGTGGCGAGCGATGACATCGGAAACCGATCTCGAAGAAGCCCGATCCGAAGCCCAGGTCATCCTGGATCTGGCCGACGACGACGTAGTCAAGATTTTCTTTCAGCAGACCATGCGTCGGAATCTCACGCGCACTGTCAGGCATCTCGACGGGCTCGTGAGACGCGGCGGCGATGATCGAAAGCTGGGAGAGAGCGCCCTCCAAAGGCTTGGCTTCGCAGCTCTCAATTGACGGATTTGGGATTTAGGCCAGGGGTTGCGCCGCCCTCCACTTGGTAGAGCGGAATGCGCCGCAATTCGTCCATCGATCAGCCATAGCGCGAATCTCATATGGCCTAGTTGACGATCAGCATTCCCTCTATAGAGAGCTTCAAAGGGTAGGGGATCAGGACTGGGAAAGGAACGGGACTGTGGTCAGGCAATTGGCACTTCTGGCGGGGCTCATGACCATTGCTACGGCATCGTCCGTCCGTGCAGGCGAATGCGATACCGTTGCAGCCAACCTTGGTGAACAGATTCCGCAAATCCAGGTCTCGGATCGCGTTGCGAGCGACCAGACTGTGACCGTCAATCTCAAGCATCCGGATGCAGCAGAGCTTTCGGTAACCTGCACCAACAATGATGTGCACGAGACGGCTCAGCTGACGGCAAGGTGGGATGCGACGTGGCCTCCGTCGCGTTTCTACGATCTCGTTGCGGCGGCGGGCGCGGTCGTCGCCGCCCAACGCGAACCTGCGATCCGCGGCGGCGCAGTCCTCTGTGCCCAAAGAGCGATGACCGCCGAAGGAAGCACGGCTGTCTATAACGTCAACCGTACCCATTTTGAGTGCACCACCACTACCGGCGTCGGTGCCTCGACGCGCATTCGCATATCAAAGCTGAGACAAGAAATTCCGCCTCAGTAGAGGCTGCCGCACTCCGGAAAGCACCTAACGCTTCGTCTCACAGACCGTCTTGTTTTGCCCGCGTGAGAGCGTCGCCTGACGACCTTTGATCCAGAACTCGGTGTCGCCCGCCGCGTATCGTCCGCCGTCGGCCGAAAGCACCTGAGGAAGATTTTCGCGCACGTTGGTGCCTTTGAACACGAGATCGACAGCGTTGGGATCAGTGCGGAAGGTTGCCGTAAGTTCTGTTTTGTCGTCGCACATGTAGAAGGCCTCTTCTGCAGCTGCACCCGACGAGAGCCACGCAAGCGCCGCAGCCGCAAGCACGAACAGACGAATTCCCATTCATTCTCTCCCTGAAGTCCGAATGCCGCTTATGCCGGCATGTTCGGGATTTTGTGACTAGATCACATACTTTCTCGACGAAACGGCTACCTAAGACAAGACGAGGTTTGATCTTCGTCATCCGCCGTGTTGCCTCCATAGATGAAATGTGCCGCCGGGACTTCAACCGAGCCCGACGTCATGTCCTGCATCAAAGGCTATTCCGCCGAGCAATCGCTAGGCAGAACGTAGGTCGGATAAAAAAGCAGGGAGGAATGGTCATGTCGCGGATCGTCGTGCTCGGAGCTGGCCTTGGTGGGACGATCATGGCCTATGAATTGAAACGCAAACTACCCGCCGGGCATCAGATAACGGTCGTCAACCTCGGATCGAAATATACGTTCGTTCCTTCGAACCCATGGATTGCCGTCGGTTGGCGCAAGCCCGAAGAAATCACGGTCGATCTTGCGGCCACCTTTAAGAAACGAAAGATCGAGTTTCGAAGCGAAGGGGCCAAAAGCATCGATCCTGATCATAACCGGATCGAGCTGAATGGCGGCGAAACGATAGACTATGACTACCTGATCATAGCGACAGGACCCGCCCTCGCATTCGACGAGGTTTCAGGCCTCGGCCCTCAAGGGTATACCCATTCGGTCTGCGAAACCGACCATGCCTTGCAGGCGCAGTCGGCATTCAAGGCGCTATTGGAGGCTCCCGGTCCCATCATTATCGGCGCCGCGCCCGGCGCATCCTGCTTCGGGCCTGCCTACGAGTTCGCATTCATCCTCGATACGGCGTTGCGGCGCGCCCGCGTGCGCGACCGGGTGCCAATGACGTTCGTGACCCCCGAACCGTACGTCGGTCACCTCGGTCTCGACGGCGTCGGCGATACGAAAGGGCTTCTGGAGAGCGCCCTACGTGATCGTCACATCAAGTGGATCACCAGCGCACGCGTCACGAAGGTCGAGCCCGGCAAGATGTTCGCCGAGGCCGTCAACGATGATGGTTCGGTCGCGGCCCAACACGAGTTGCCGTTTGCATTTTCGATGATGCTGCCAGCTTTTCGCGGCGTGGCGGCCATGACAGGCGTTCAAGGGCTGGTGAACGCGCGTGGTTTCGTCCTGATTGACGAGCATCAACGCAATCCGAAGTACCGCAATATATTCGGCATCGGTGTATGCGTTGCGATTCCCCCAATTGCGGCAACGCCCGTTCCGGTTGGCGTGCCGAAAACAGGCTTCATGATTGAATCGATGGTCACCGCGACGGCTGACAATATCATTGCAATTCTCAAGGGAAAGGAGCCACACGCCGTCGCAACCTGGAACGCTATCTGTCTCGCAGATTTCGGCGACGAAGGCATCGCCTTTGTTGCGCAGCCGCAAATTCCGCCGCGAAATGTCAACTGGTCATCGCGAGGCCAATGGGTGCATGCGGCGAAAATCGGTTTTGAAAAGTATTTTCTACATAAAGTCCGAGAGGGCAAGAGCGAGACATTCTACGAGAATCTCGCGCTTGATATTCTGGGCATCAAGAAGCTCAAAGAAATTCGCACCGAAGCGACAAATTAGGAGAGGCAAAAGATGACTGTAGATCGAGCGGTGATGATGTTTGCCGGATTCATGGTTCTCGTGTCCCTGGCTCTCGGCTTCTATGTCTCCGATTACTGGTATCTGCTTACGGCTTTCGTGGGCCTCAACCTCATGCAAGCCTCGGTCACAGGATTCTGTCCGGCAGCCATCATCTTTCGGAAACTCGGCTTTCCGAGCGGAACGGCATTTTAGTCGCGTCCAAAGCCCGCAGCCTCGCAAGGATCCCGGTAAACCAATGTCCCGACGCAGATTCCGAATAGGGGCGATCGTCTTGTTGACGGCGCTCGGCGCATGCATTTCCTGCGCGAACGCCACGGAATTTGTCGTCAAGACAGCCATGGTCCCCGACATGAAAGCCGTGTTCGGCCAAGTGGAAAGCTACAACATCCTCCCGGCTCGGGCGCGCATCGGGGGCAGTGTGCGGGAGATCCGCGTAACCGAGGGGACGGAAGTCAAGGAAGGCGAGATCATCGCGCGCGTCGTCGATGACAAGCTGGCGCTTGAGCTCGATGCGGCGGACGCCAAGATCAAAGGTTTGAAGTCCCAGCTTGACAACGCACGTATCGAGTTGGATCGCGCCAAGCAGCTCGTATCCCGCGGCGTCGCGAGTCAAAGTCGACTCGATCAGGCCCAGACGCAGTTTGACGTCGCGACCAATCAAGTTGCAGCAGCCGAGGCCGACAAGACGGTAATCGAACAGAGCGCGCGCGAAGGCGAAGTCCTGGCGCCAGCCAATGGCCGCGTGTTGAAAGTCCCTGTGACTCTCGGCTCCGTCGTGCTCGCGGGCGACTCCCTCGCCAGCATTGCAAGCGGCGCTTATTACCTCCGCCTTTCGCTCCCCGAGCGACACGCCACCGACATCAAGGAGGGCGGGACGGTTCTGATCGGCGAGCGCGGGCTCGCACTTGCCGACGCTGGCGCGATTGCCGCTGCACGATCCGGACGCGTCGTCAAAGTCTACCCGGAAATATCCGACGGTCGGGTCATCGCCGATGTCGACGTCTCAGGCATCGGGAACTATTTCGTCAACGAGCGCACCGCAGTGTGGATTCCTGTCGCCAAACGGCCCGTAATCTCGGTTCCTCCCGAAGCCGTCGTCACCCGTCATGGTATCGACTATATCCGCCTTCTGACCACCTCCGGGCCGCTCGATGTGGCCGTTATAGTCGGCGCTCCATTCCAGTCCGCGGACGGACCGCGCATTGAGGTCCTCACCGGCCTTAAGGACGGTGATCGAATTGCGGTGCCGGGGTCCTTGCAATGAAATATGGAATTGCCGGCAACCTGACGCGCGCGTTCATCAACTCGCCGTTGACGCCGCTTTTTCTGCTCGCCGCATTCGCATTCGGTCTGGTCGCGCTGGTCACGCTTCCGCGCGAGGAAGAGCCGCAAATTTCGGTGCCGATGGTCGACATCCACGTCGACGCCAACGGTTTGAAGGCTGAGGACGCCGAAAAGCTGGTCACCGAGCCGCTCGAGACCATCGTGAAAAGCATCGACGGTGTTGAGCACGTCTATTCGCAGACGCAGGACGACGGCGTGATCGTCACCGCACGATTCCTCGTCGGCACCGATCCCGATGCCGCAGTCCTGAGAGTGCACGAAAAAGTTCGCGCCAACATGGATCGCATTCCTGTCGGCATTCCGGAACCTCTCATTGTCTCGCGGCGCATCGACGATGTCGCGATTGTCGTTGTCACGCTTGCGCCGACCGGCGCGGCCGCATCGCGTTGGACATCCGCCGACCTGACCCGCCTCGCGCGCGAAGTGCAGATCGAGGTCGCCAAGCTGCCGGATGTCGGCCTCACCTATATCGTGGGTGATCAGCCGGACGAGATCCGCGTCGAACCCGATCCGGAAAAGCTTTCTCTCTATGGCATAACGCTGCAGCAGCTCACGGCAAAGATTTCCGGCGCCAATAGATCATTCCAACTCGGTACCGTCCGTGAAGAGACGCAACAGCGCACGCTCATCGCGGGTCAAACGCTTCAGACGGCGTCCGAGATCGGAAACCTGCTCATCACCTCTCGTGACGGACGTCCCGTTTACGTCCGTGACGTTGCAAAGGTGATCCTCGCATCCGATAGCAACGAAACTCGCGTAACCGACATTCGCAAGGTGAAGACCGGTCTCGAGCGCGTCCCGGCGGTCTCGCTCGCCATCGCCAAGCGTCCCGGCACGAACGCCGTCGTAATCGCCGACAATGTCGTGAAGCGTCTTGAACAGGTTCGCGGACAGATCTTCCCGTCCGACGTCGAGATGACGATCACGCGCAACTATGGCGAAACCGCCAACGAGAAGGCGAACGAGCTTCTGTTCCACCTTGGACTGGCGACGATCTCGATCGTCTTGCTGGTCGGCTTCTCCATCGGATGGCGGGAAGCTCTCGTCGTCGCCGTCGTCATTCCGACGACAATCCTGCTGACGCTCTTTGCCGCCCGCGTCATGGGCTATACGCTGAACCGCGTCAGCCTTTTCGCCCTGATCTTCTCGATCGGCATTCTCGTCGACGATGCGATCGTCGTCATCGAAAACATCGCACGCCACTGGGCAATGAAAGACGGTCGGCCCCGCATGCAGGCGGCCATCGAAGCGGTTGCGGAAGTCGGCAATCCGACGATCGTCGCAACGCTAACGGTCGTGGCCGCATTGCTGCCGATGCTCTTCGTCTCGGGCATGATGGGACCCTATATGAGCCCCATTCCGGCGAATGCCTCAGCCGCGATGGTGTTCTCGTTCTTCGTCGCCGTTACGGTCACGCCTTGGCTGATGATGAAATTGGGAAAACCTGCCGACGGAACCTCCCACGCGCACGACACCGCAGGCGGTGGAAGGCTGGGACACCTTTACGTGATGGTCGCCCGTCCGATCCTGAGTTCCAAGTCACGCTCTTGGGCATTTCTCCTGATCGTTGGTTTCGCGACGCTCGCGTCGCTTTCGCTGATTTATACGAAGCATGTCACGGTCAAGCTTCTTCCCTTCGACAACAAGGCCGATTTGCAGGTCGTCCTCGATCTCCCGAAGGGCGCCTCTGTAGAGGACACCGACCGTTCCCTCCAGTTGATCGTCGATCGACTTGCCAAAGTTCCTGAGGTTGTATCGTTCCAGACCTATGCCGGCACCGCCGCGCCGTTCAACTTCAATGGTCTCGTGCGCCACTACTACATACGCAATGAACCCCAGCAGGGAGACGTAGCTGTCAATCTCCTTCCCAAAGGAGATCGCAGCCGCACCAGTCACACGATCGCTCTGGAGCTTCGCAATCTCATCAAAGACCTGGCCCTGCCACCCGGCACGGTCTTCAAGGTTGTCGAGCCGCCGCCAGGACCGCCAGTACTCGCGACGCTGCTCGCTGAGATTTACGGGCCGGACCCCGAAACGCGACGCAAGGTTGCGGAAAAGGTGCGGAAGATTTTCGAAAGCATCCCGTTCATCGTCGACGTGGACGACAGCTACCACAACCTGCCCGAGCGCGTGCGGATCGCCATCAACGAGGACAATCTCGAATACTATCGCGTCGAGGAGAGCGACGTCTACGACGCCATCCGAACCCTGGGCTCGGGCACGACGGTCGGCTATTCGCACCGTGGCGGCGGCCGCCAGCCGATTCCAATCCGCGTCGCCATGCCGAAAGGCGAGCGCGTGGTGAACGAGCGCACGCTCACAACGCCCGTCCCCGCCAACGCGCTTCCCGGCGGTCGCGATGTCGTCGAATTGGGAGACGTCGTCTCGGTAGTCCGCGAACCTGCTTCATATCCGATTTTCCGCCATAACGGGCGAACCGCCGAGATGGTCACGGGCGAACTTGCCGGAGCATTCGAAGCACCGATCTACGGCATGCTCGCCGTCACCGATGCCATCGACAAGGCAGACTGGGGCACGCTCCCGAAACCCGTGATCGCCCTTCATGGCCAACCCGATGACGAAACGCACCCGACGCTGCTGTGGGACGGCGAATGGGAGGTGACCTGGGTTACGTTCCGCGACATGGGCGCTGCATTTGCAGTCGCCATCATCGGCATCTACATTCTCGTCGTCGCACAGTTCGGCTCGTTCAAGCTGCCGCTCGTCATCCTGACGCCAATCCCATTGACGCTCATCGGAATCATGCTCGGACACTGGCTCTTCAGAGCGCCGTTCACGGCAACGTCGATGATCGGCTTCATCGCGCTCGCGGGCATTATCGTCCGGAATTCGATCCTGCTTGTCGATTTCATCCGCCATGCGCCTAACCGGGATCGTCCGTTGATCGAAATTCTGCTCGAAGCGGGCGCCATCCGCTTCAAGCCGATCCTGCTGACCGCCCTCGCAGCCATGATCGGCGCTGCGGTGATCCTGGCGGACCCGATCTTCCAGGGTCTTGCGATCTCCCTGCTGTTTGGCCTCGCATCCTCGACGATCCTGACCGTTCTCGTCATTCCGGCAATCTATGTCGTTTTGAGAAGCAAGAAGACGGCCTGACACGTTTTCGCTGCCTGCAGAAACGCGAGATTTGCCGGACCACCCTGGCCGATCTATTCTGAGAGATGATCATCTGGGACTGCGATTTTGACCCGGAGCGCGTCGATGGCGAACCCCAAAAACAGGACGCCAAATTTCAAACAACCGCTCCCGGAGCTGCTGAGATTTCTTGGCCTCAACATGCTGCTCGGATCAGCAATCGGTGTAGCATTCGTGTCTGTCGTGCTGTTGACGGACATCGCTGGGCTCAAGGATCTGATTGCCCAGTCGAGCGAACCCCTCCTTCCGCTCTTCCTGGTTTATGCCTTTAACGTATTCACGTTTTCAGGTGTCACGATGGGAGTAGCCGTTATGAGATTGCCGTACGAAGAGCACACGGGCGACACCATGCGCGCACCCAAAGCGCGACCGGACACCAGCGCCATGAGAACGGATCACGATGAGGATCCCGTAGACCGAAGTTGATATTCCGCAAGCTGACCGGTGTGAGCTGACACACACCGACACGCCTGCCCGCGCCCTCGAAAGTGCAGGCAGGCGCTCGCGGGTAACGGCCAGCGGGATATAAGCCGCTCCCTCGAACCTCGTCAACAATGTAGGATTTTCCCCCCGCGGAGAATCGCTGCGCAGCTTAGACAAATCCCATTAACGCATCGTTGCCGGGCACAGAATGGGCAAAGCTATTTGAACAGATGCTCGCCTAACGGTTCCTCGCCACCACAGCAACGGATCAGCACGTCTCCGCTGATCGATCGTCCATCACCCGATTGAATGGCGACGTCTTTTTCGCCTTCGTTGATGAGACGACAGGCTTCTTCCAAGGCCGATTCGAGAGTTGGATGATCCTGGCCGATTGCGGCGGGAACGGCTCCAAACGTCACGAAAAATGCCATCGTGCAGGTCTCCGCGCTAATCGCCATTCAATTGCTGAGCGTTTCTTTTCACAAGCTTGCGCTTCCCGATAGCTCCGCTACGCTCAGGCCCTTCTCGGAAACCCGCGCGCTCACAACGAAAGCAAAGATGAGAAGCGCCTTGGTGGGGGAACCAAGGCGCCGGGCAATGCGCCCACCACAGTCGAAGATAACGGGGGGATCGCTGTGGCATTTACCCAACGCACAGCCGAATTCTGTGTTCCAATTGCCAATGTGGGCCCTGAAAGAAGACATATCGAAACCGCGAGCCGAACGTGCGCGTTAAATCGAAATGCAAGAAGATATTCCACGACTGACCGTCGAGAACGGCAGACACATATTCGAATCCTCCCGAATGCTGCAGGCTCTTGCTCCAGGCGACCGCTCACTGATCGAGCGGAGCTGCCGGGAAGTACCGCTCAGGCTCGGCGAGATCCTCGTTGAAGCGCAGAACGCTCCGAGGAATATCTACTTTCCGACCAGAGGTGTCGTGTCGACCATCGCCCGCTATCGCGACGGCAGCTCCATAGAAATGGCAACGATAGGCCGCGAAGGTTGCACGGGTATCGGCGTCATCCTGGGTGGAAATCGGGAACTTGCCACTCAATTGGTCCAGGCTGAAGGCACCGCCCTTGCGCTGCCTCTCGCGGATTTCAATCGTTTGGCCTCCAGTCTCGTATCATTCAAAGCGCTACTCGCCAGTTACGCACAGGCATTTACATATCAGGTTCTCATTTCAGGAGCCTGCAATGGCCGGCACTCGCTGAACGAACGTTTGGCGAGATGGCTGCTGCAAATGCAGGATCGGGCTTCGAGCGCTCGTATGTCTCTGACGCAAGAGCTTCTCGCGGAAATGCTCGGCGTGCGCCGCCAATCGGTGACGCTTGCTGCCGGAGCCTTGCAAGAAGCGGGATTGATCGCCTACCGGCGCGGCACTGTGGAAATTCTCGATCGAGATGCGCTCAAAGAAGCAGCGTGCGAGTGTTACGACATGGTGAATATTATCTACGATCAGCTTCTTCCCCAGAAAAATTAGTGTTCTGTCCGTTATCGGACGGACCGCATGCACAAAAAACATTCAAAAAATCTACGCGCTTCTTAGCGCCGTTTGCACGAGTGAAGTATTTTAAGAGTCTTACTTTCAGCACCTGAGGATTTATCTTCAAAATATTCACTCGGCCCGACATCGCGTCGGGCCATTTTTGCGAGCGGGCGCTCAGGAAGAGAAATCTTGCGCTCTCCCCCGCCTGCCCCGCGTCCAAATGGCGAAGCTGAAAATTGCGGGCCTTATGTCCGGTATCGGACAGACGCGGCCCTCTTCTCCCCATTTTATCTGCCCCCCGAAACATTCTTTGGAAATTTGGAGTGCCAAGTGCGCGCTAATCGAATCCTCCAGCGTGGCGCCTTTACTCCTGAAGAATTCGCCCGCCTTCAAAAGACTTTCGATACCAGCTGGGCAGCTGTCTCCCACACCGTAGATGTTGCTGACCGCACCCGCAGGCGAGAAACTCTAGCGACGATCGTGCTCTCGCTCGCTACGGCGCGCACGGACATGGATCCGCAGGAGATGAGCAACATCGCGATCCGCCTCTTTGGGATCGTGGATGAAGTTGCCTGAATGAGACTACTAACGATGGCCTTCAGTGGGCTCGAAGATCTTTCTTAAATTCGGCCATCAGGATCACAGTCTCGTAAACTGACCGGCCGGCTGGCACGTCGCGCGAACGACATAGTAGTTCGGATGCTCGTCGACCCATTTCGCACCTTCGATCTGCGTGGCCATCAGGCAGGCCACCATCATCGTATTCTCCTGCAGCCGGATGGGCTGAAGCTCATGGCAGTTCGCTCCTTGGACGATTGAGCAAACGGTAAAGACCAGTTCGAGCACGGCGCGGTTTCTCCAAATAGGGCCCTGGATCGCCAACACCTCGCGTGTTGCACAGGTTCCTTCTCGAAATTCGCGCGCGCCTACAAAAAGCGTTACGAGATCTGGATTTTAATCGCTCCCGCATCGCTGCAAAAGCTCACCCAACGTAAAGCATCGCTGTGCGGTACGTGGACAAATGCCCGCCACGGATCATGAACGGCTATCGGCCGACGCGTTGGAACGATAAGGGTCGAGGGTCCGTTAAGCCCATATAGAGATGAATGGAAGAATATGCCGGGATTTGCTTCTCGTGCATGGGCTCCGCATCGCGCCAGTGTGTATTAATTCACGAAGCTCAAGATAAAGCTGTTCACCATGGCATATGCACGCGAACCAACCTCCATGGAATTCCTCCGCGCCGAAGGTGATCGGAGAGGTATCAATGATCCAAAGATGTCGCCGAACGCAGCCGAGTTCGACGAGCACGTTCGTAACTATCGAACCTTTTTGCGAGGGGTGGGATTGTTTGTGGCCCACGTCGCAGTGATCTTGGCACTCCTCGCTTTCTTCCTGGTAAGGTGATCAATGAACGAGAAGCGGACGCCGACCGAGGTGCGCCAAGCCTCGCCTCGAAAAACCAATTTTCGCGTGCTGATCATTTCGACGATTTTAACGGCGCTGATCCTGGGGGGCTTCGTAATTGCGTTCCTGCGTGCCACGCCTCAGCAACAAACGGGAGCAACCGTCACTCCCGCTCACCAGAGCACCACCCCATAAATCTCGCCCGGAGATGCCGGATCACGGGGCGTCGCGGCAGTCGTGCCCGTGTCGCCCGCGCACGCGGTCAAATTTCAATTGGCACGGGGAAGCCGGGGTTTTCTCAAGCGGCGACGTCCACCCCCCGCAGGCGGCCAACTTCCAAATCGACGAGCGATTTGTAAGCACCCGCCTTGCTGAGCAGGAGATCCGGCGCTCCATCCTGAACGACTTGCCCGTTCTGGATCACCAAAATGCGGTCGAAGGTCCGCAACGTGGCGAGGCGATGGGCGATCGCGATGACGGTTCTGCCACGCATCAGCGTGTTGAGCGCTTCCCGGATGAGCTCTTCGGAATGCGGATCGAGGGCGGATGTTGCTTCGTCGAGAAGCAAGATAGGAGCATCTTTAAGGAACGCTCGGGCAATCGCGATACGCTGGCGTTGCCCGCCGGAGAGCTTGGCCCCCTTATCACCGACGATCGTATCGAGGCCGTCGGGAAATTGCTGAATGAAGGTGTCGCAACGCGCCATCTCGGCCGCCCGCCACACTTCGTCATCAGTTGCGGTGGGGCGTCCATAGCGAATGTTTTCCCGGAGCGTCCGGTGGAACAGCGAAACATCCTGCGGCACAACAGCCACCAGCTTGCGCAATGCTTCATCCGACATTCGGCTGATATCCTGACCGTACATCAAGATCGAGCCGGCTTGAGGAGCGTAGAACCCCTGCACAAGAGAGAACATGGTCGATTTGCCCGCGCCCGATGGACCGATGACGCCGACCCTGGAACCGACCTCGATCTGGAAATTGAGAGCAGAGAAAACCTGCTTGCTGCCCGGGTATGAGAAATCGATATCGCGGAACTCCAGAGCGCAATTCGTTCCGGTCTCTTCCATTTGGCCGTCGCGAACGATGTCCGGACTGCGGACGAGCAGCTTCGACAGGGCCTCGGACAAGCGCGCCAAATGCTGCGTTACGTCGACGAGAGCTACCGCCAAGTCTCGTGTCGCGCTGAGGATCGAAAGACCAAGCGTGCACACCAGGATGACGTCACCGGGCGAAGCTTTGCCATTCTGCCAAAGGGAGATCGCCCAAAAAAGCAGTCCGCACGTCAGAACAGCGGTTGCGATCGCATGGAAGATCCGAAGTCTTTCGAGATAATAGAGGCTATCCCGACGAGATCTCATTTCTCGGCTGACGACGCTTGCCAGCCGAAGGCGCTCACCTTTGATGCGCCCGAACGTCTTCACCAGCGTAATATTCGAAACGATGTCGATCATCTCACCATCGACTGCGGCTGCATCCTCGGCATAAATACGGTGAAGCGACTTGCCTTGTGCCGCCCAGCGGAAGATCACCGTGACCACGACCCCGACGACCGCCATAAGGCAGAGCGCCATCGAGACGCTCACGGTCGCAAGAAAGAAAATGGCAACGATCGTCGCGATGAGAGGCGGCAGGGCGTTGAACGTAATCAGCGTTTCCGCGGTATAGAGGGCATTCGAAGTGGCCGTAATCCGGCTCGTCAGCGAACCGGCATTCTGATTGACGAAGAAGCTCGGCGGATGCCCCGTCAGATCTTTGAAAAGCTTACGCCTCACGCTGCCGGAGACGTTCACGAAAGCCGAGTGGCTGACCCAGGCAGCGACGCGCCACAGCGAATTATCCGCCGCAATGAGAGCCACGACGAAGAAGAATGCGATCCAGACCTCTTGGCCGTGAGCGGATTTCGCCAACGCGTCAACAAGGTACTTGACCGCATACTGCGTCGAAACCGAACACGTCACAGCCCCCAAAACCGCGAAAAATATAACAAGGTGAGAAAGCTTGTATTTCGCCAATGTGTCCCGAACGAACCGGAATGGCCGTTCCGAATACCCCGAAATTTCTGGCATCGCCCATCTGTCTCCACGGTCGGCCACAAGCACTCCAGGGCTAACTTGGCCGGAGCGCAGGAGTTCATTGGAAAAGCGGTACGTTTCGTCGCAATTCGTCAATCGACCGCGATTTCCGGCTTGGTCTCCGGCAGGTAAATTCCCACGACGATCAACCCGACGAACGCAATGATCGACATGGAAATAAACGCAACGGGGGCGCCGGCCCAGTCGGCAAGATCTCCAACGATGATTGTGCTCGCGGCGGCCCCGAGCCCCATCGCCGCGCCGACGATGCCAAGGGCTAGGTTAAAATTGTGCGATTCTTCCGTGAGATCGGCGACACAAACGGAAACCAAAACGCCAATGATCGCCGCGGAGATCCCGTCGAAAATCTGCAAGGCAACGAATGCAACGGGCTCACGAAAAAAGCCCAGAAGGAGAGCTCTCAGAAACAGAGCGGCGAAAGCGCACAGCAATAGCGGCTTTCGGCCACTGACGTCGGCGCGGTTCCCGATCCGCGCGGAACTCGCCGTGACCACGAGTTGGGGGATGATCAGGCAAAGCGCGACGAGAATGGTCGCGTCCTGTTCGGAACGCATTGTTATGATGCTCGCCGCCAATGGCATGAGCCCGGCGTTGGCGAGATGAAAGAAGAAGACACCGATTGCGAGCACGCGAAGGTCGCGATTGGTAGCGAGCGTCCGAAGCGCCGAAACGACGGAATAGGGTGCGTTTTGCTGATTGATCGGACGATGATGATACTGATCGCGCGACGATACCAGCGAAAGCGCCAGAAGTGCCGGGATCGTCATTGCGGTCGTCATAAAAAAAACCGCTTGGCTCGACAGGAAATATCCTGAGCCTCCCATCACGATGATTGCGAAGATGCTTCCGGCAGACGCGAACTGTGCATTCCGGCCAAGACGCAGCCCCAAATGTGAATGGCCCACCAGGCCCAGGCTCATCGCCGCCAATGCCGGCCCGATGCAGACACTCGCGGCAACGTGCAGGATCTGGGAGAGAATAACGAAGAGAAAGCGGGATGAGAGTGCGATGAAGAGCGCGCTCAAACCGACGCAGGCAACCGCGATCGCCGCTATCAGCCGTTCGCGCTGTGTCGCGTCGATAAGCATCCCCGCAGGAATTTGTCCGGCGAGCCCGATAATGCTTCCGACCGTTAGCATAAGGCCGATATCGGAGTTCGCCCATTTCTCACTCGTGAGATAAACGGCCATGAACGGACCGAAACAGGTCTGAACGTCGGCGAGAAAAAACGAAAACCAGTCGAGACCGATGGCACCCCTTCTTCTTCGGGCACGGGGAGTACGCGACAGATCAGGGGCGGCCATCTCTCTTCACCGTCCTCCCGCAAGGACTCATTTTTTTTGATCAGGTGAAGATGGACCTGATGGCTTCGGCGCCGCGCCCACTATGACGATAGGATCGCCCGCGCGATATTCCGGTGCGCCGCGAAGTTGATCCTTGTTCATGTCGAGGACCGCCGTTATCGCCGACTTGCCTTGGACGAAATGGAGTGCCGACCAAGCTACGGCAAGCTTTCTAACCCCTACGCCCAGAAAGCCGCCAAAATCCACGATCGCCGCCCGGACGTGTCCATCACCATCGACCAGAATGTCTGTAACGTTCCCGAGCGTCTCTCCCGAAGATGATAAGATGCTCTTCCCGAGAATGCTCTCGACGTGCTTGTCGTCGACGAGAACCGCTGGCGTTTCGACCTTCGCCGCAGGCGCGGCAGCAGGCGCGGCGGGTGCCGGAGCAGCTGCTTTCGCATTTACATCCGGCGTGGGCGCGGGAGTCGGAGAAGCCTCTTGCGCGTACGTGTAGGTGAAGGAGCCGGCGGAAACGATGCAAAGCAACGCCAGCACGAAGGCGCCTTCCGTGCGAAGTTTCATGCTCGTTTCTCGCTTTTCCGCCACCCCACCAGTCACCGCAACACTTACTAATGTCCTCGGCTAAGGTTCCTTCGTCTTCGGAAGAAATCGGAACGAGAGACGCCGACGCCGACGTGCACCGGACTTCCGGAACAATTTCTGCGTCATAACGTTAAGTCGCCCGGAACCGGAGCGTCGAAAGGGCCGCGTATGAAAATCGCACAAGTTGCGCCTTTGACTGAGAGTGTCCCACCCAAATTTTACGGAGGTACCGAACGCGTCGTCTCATATCTGACTGAAGAACTCGTTCATCGTGGACACGATGTAACGCTCTTCGCTAGCGGCGACTCGGAAACTTCGGCGAAACTCGTCTCTTGCTGCGAATGCTCTTTGCGCTCAGATCCCGATGTTAGAGATCCCATTCCCTACTACATGATGATGCTGGACCGGGTTCGCCGAATGGAAGCGGATTTCGACGTCCTGCACTTTCATATCGATCAATTCCATTTCCCGATTTTTCGGACGATCGCGGAGAAAACGCTCACGACGCTTCACGGACGGCAGGACCTCCCTGATCTGCAAAAGCTCTATCGGGCATTTCCGGAGATGAGCGTCGTATCGATCTCGAACGCCCAGCGCCGTCCGATACCTTTCGCAAATTTTGCGGGAACCGTTTATCACGGGTTGCCGCAGAGCCTTCATAAGCCGGTTCTTCATCCGCATGGCGGCTATCTCGCTTTCCTCGGACGAATTTCGCCCGAGAAGCGCGTCGATCGCGCCATTGAGATTGCTCGCGCGGTCGGCTTTCCGCTTAAGATCGCCGCCAAAGTCGATGCTGTCGACGTCGAGTATTTCGAAAAGGCGATTGCCCCGCTGTTGAAGACGGAAGGCGTCGAATATATCGGCGAGATCAGCGACGGCGAAAAATCGTCTTTCCTTGGAGAAGCGTCCGCGCTCCTTTTCCCGATAGACTGGCCGGAACCTTTCGGGATGGTGATGATCGAAGCTATGGCGTGTGGCACACCCGTGCTCGCATTCGATCATGGGTCCGTCCGCGAGGTCATCGACGAAGGAATTACCGGGTTTATCGCCAACGATATCGAAGCAGCGATCGCGGCGGTGCCAAGCCTCCTTGGTCTCGATAGAGGAAGGGTCCGACAGCAATTTGAGAAGCGGTTTACCGCTTCGGCAATGGCGCGGTCCTATGAGTCGCTCTACGCGCGGGCATTCATGCGCACGCCGCGCTTGGTCCCCTCCAATGACGAGACGGTCGGCTCCGAATACCAGGCTCTCATCAACTGAGATTGTCCACCGCCGCGGTGGCCAGCGCTCCATAGAGCCTATAGGGTTCGGTGCGGTCTCACTTGAATGGAGTTCCCATGGCAATGACGCCAGAGGCTCGGCCGAACTTTGGCGAGCATGCAGCTGAGCGCGTTCATGCCGGCGCAGACAGCTCGCCCCGAGCCCATGAAACACTCAAGCACGATGACGCATTCGCGATTATCGACGCACATGGCGACATAGGTGCGTTCGGCAATTCCTCGAGCGGGCTCTTTTTCAAGGATACGCGCCACCTCTCGCGACTCGAGTTGCTTGTAGGGCGGTGCGCTCCCCTTCTGTTGGGATCGACGCTGGACGGCGATGACCTGCAGCTCTGTTGCGATCTGACGAACGGCGACGTCTACGTCGACGGAGGCCTGTGGCTTCATAAGGACATCGTGCACCTCTATCGAACGACTTATGTCCGCGACGCGAGCCTCCGCCAACGGCTCGTCGTCACGAACCACGGCACCACCGGTCTTCGGTTGCCCCTTTCGATCGTCTTCGATTGCGATTTCGCCGACATCTTCGAAGTTCGTGGCGAGCGCCGCAAAAAACGCGGAACGCTGAGGCGTCACGTCGAGTCGCCTCGATCAGTCGTGTTTACCTACACCGGACTGGACGACGTCGTCCGGAAGAGCGAGATACACATAGATCCGGAACCCGATCTCCTGAAGGACACCTCGGCCCTTTTCTATCTCGATATTCCTCCTAAAGAGTCACGACGGATCTTCCTTTCCGCTAACGCCGACGCCGGCACCTTCCCGCCAGCCTGCTCTTACGCCAAAGGCCTCAGAGACGCGCGACGATCCATTCGTCGAACCCACCTGCTGGAAACGGACATAAGTGTCTCCGATCCCCATCTCGATAATGTCCTGAAGCGCGCACTTTCTGACCTGAGAATTCTCACGACCAGCACTGCGGATGGTCCCTATCCTTATGCGGGCACGCCCTGGTATTCGACCACGTTCGGACGGGATGCCCTCATCACGGGCCTTCAGGTGCTTTGGCTCGATCCATCGATTGCCAAAGGCATATTGCGCCGATTGGCGCGATATCAGGCCCAGAGCTTCGATCCCGATGCCGACGCCCAGCCTGGAAAAATTCTGCACGAGATGCGCGGCGGAGAAATGGCGGCACTGCGCGAAGTTCCCTTCGGACTCTATTACGGCAGCGTGGACTCGACTCCGCTCTTCATCGTCCTGGCCGGCGCCTACATGGAGGCGACCTGCGATAAAGCCTTTTTGGACGAGATATGGCCCGCAGTTCTTCGTGCGCTCGAATGGATAAACGGACCGGGCGATCCTGACGGCGATGGCTTTGTGGAATATGCGCGGGAGACCGAGAATGGTCTTTCCAACCAGGCATGGAAGGACAGCCAGGACGCCGTCTTCAATAGTGACGGAAGCTTGGCCGAAGGACCTCTCGCGCTCGTAGAAGTGCAAGGGTACGTCTATGCGGCAAAAATCTACGCTGCGCGCATGGCGTCTCATCAGGGAAATGAAAGGCTGTCGCTCGAACTTTCGCAACAGGCCGAAACGCTGCGCCAGAGATTCGAGGATACCTTTTGGCTGGATGATCTCCGCATTTACGCGCTCGCACTCGACGGCAATAAAAGGCCTGTCCGCACGCGCTCGAGCAATGCGGGTCATGTTCTGAGCACCGGCATTGCGGCGCCTGACCGCGCAGCATCAGTGCTCAAGGAAATGCTGTCAGCTAATTTCTATTCGGGCTGGGGAATCCGGACGATCGCGGCATCCGAGGCCAGATATAACCCGATGTCTTACCATAACGGCTCTGTCTGGCCGCACGACAACGCCATGATCGCTGCCGGTTTCGCACGGTACGGCCGCGGGAACGGTGTCGAGACGATCTTCGACGGCTTGCTCAATGCCGCGCTGAATATGGAGAATCAACGGCTGCCCGAACTCTTTTGCGGCTTTCGACGGCGCGTCGGTCGGCCACCGACCCTCTATCCTGTGGCTTGTGCGCCTCAGGCCTGGGCGAGCGGCTCAATGCTCCATATCTTAAGCTCCTTGCTCGGTTTGCGGATCGACGGCGCATCCCACACCGTGACGCTGACGACGCCGCGCCTACCGAAGCAGCTTGATGAAATATCAATCAGCAATCTCCGTGTTGGCGAAGGATCGGTAGATTTCGTGCTATACAGGGAGCGCGGAACCGTGGTCTCGCGGGTCACGAACGCCGAAGGCGACGCACGGTTGCAAACGATCTGAGCAGTTGGTGCTCGTCGAACCGACAACTGCTTCGGAGAGATCAGCTGCGGCGAATGTCTTTCTCCCCTGCCAAGAAAACAACTGTGGTGCCCGCACGGCCTTGACACCGCACCACCAAAGCATTCTTTTGCTGGCCCGACCAAACTGATCGAACGCACGGCACGAGAATCTTTTCTGCATGACGGACAGACCAAAGCACGTCTACGAGTATGACATTGATCTGGACAGCGACGTCGCTCCCGCGCGTGTCATTAGGATGGTGGATCGCGGAACCAAGGTCCTTGAGATCGGCGCGGGTCCCGGTTCCATCACCAGGCATCTTTCGAGCACATTGGGCTGCGATGTCGTAGCGCTCGAGATTGATCCGTCTGCCATTGAGAAGCTGACGCCCTTCGCGCGAAAGGTCTACCCGCTAGATTTGAATGATGCGTCGTGGTCGAAAGTTCTCGAAGCGGAAGAGGGCAAGTTCGACGCCGTCATTGCAGCCGATGTTCTCGAGCACGTCTACGATCCCTGGACCGTCCTCGGCGGCATGAAGTCGCTTTTGAATGACACGGGTTCGGTGATCCTATCCATTCCCCACGTCGCGCATGCTTCCGTCATCGGATGTCTTTTTGATGAGGATTTTGAGTATCGGCCCTGGGGCCTTCTGGATAAGACCCACATCCGATTTTTCGGCATCAAGAACATTCAAAAACTTTACAACGCACAGGGGCTTGCGATCGAGCATTCCGAATTCGTTGTAAGGACACCGGAGATGACGGAATTTGCCGCTCGCTGGGAAAGACTTCCCGCCAACATCAAGGAAGCAGCCCAGACCAATCGCTTTTCTCACGTATTCCAGGTTGTCAGCCGGGCAGTACCGTCCGAGCGTGCGAAAGCTGATCTTCGTCTGATGGATTTGGAAGTTTCGCTTCCGGACAGCGCGACGATCCAGTATTGGACAAAGATAATGGCTCGGGTACCGCCCCCAGATGGGGAAGACATCGCTTCAACCGCCGCTTAGAGGCCAGAACTGCGAGAGCCAATCGAACATCGGAAATAAAACGTGTCCCCTCCACCTGCGGTCAAACTTATCGCGTTTTATCTTCCACAGTTTCATCCGATTCCGGAAAATGACCTTTGGTGGGGAAAAGGTTTCACTGAGTGGACGAACGTCACGAAAGCCAGTCCATTATTCCCCGGCCATTACCAACCGCATTTACCCACCGAGCTGGGTTTTTACGATCTCAGGGTTCGAGAGTCGCGACGAGATCAGATACGTTTGGCTAAAGAGTACGGGATCGACGGCTTCTGCTATCATTACTATTGGTTCGGCGGTAAGCGGCTACTCGAAAAGCCGCTCGACGACATGCTCGCGGATCCTGAGAGCGATATGCCGTTCTGTCTTTGCTGGGCCAACGAGAATTGGACCCGCAGATGGGATGGAGCAGAACAGGAAATCCTGATCAAGCAGACCTACGGTCCGGATATGGACCGGGATTTCATCGCCGATCTCATCAAATACCTGAAAGACCCTCGCTATATTCACTTCGACGGTGGTCCGCTCATCATCGTCTACGCTCCGCAACATCTGCCGGACTGTCGTGAAACGCTCAACAGATGGCGCCAATATTGCGCCGACAATGGCATCCCGAAGATTCACGTCGCGTGCGCCCTAACTCATAGAAATTGGGACCACGAACAGTTCGGCTTCGATAGTGCAGTCGAATTCCCGCCGCACAACATGAGGTGCCATAACCTGGCACACGAGATGTTTTTTTTTGAACCATTCTCCGGGTATTGTCCCGATTACACTGAACTCGCGGAAATGTACCTCGCGCGATCCTATGGCGCAGCATCGAGCGGCTTTCGCGGCGTTTTACCGTCCTGGGACAACACCGCACGGCGCAATAGTGCGGCGACCGTCATTTTGAACGGAACGCCTGAAAACTACGAATACTGGTTATCGCGGGCTGTGAGAAAGACCGTCGAAGAATTTCCTGGGCAGGAGCGATTTGTTTTCATCAATGCGTGGAACGAATGGGCGGAGGGCTGCCACCTCGAGCCCGACCGGAAATATGGCCGTCGTTTCTTGGAAGCGACGCTCAGGGCGAAAGAAGGATCGGCTTTGCGTTCCTGGACACATCGAGGTCCACCATCACGCCCTGCTCCTCAAATGGAAATGTGCGCGAAGCCGCAAAAGTCTTGGTTGAGGCGAACCTGGCGCAAAGTCAAACGTACGATCCGACCTAAGCGGCATGCGTGAGAGCGGAAACCGCCGCTTGCTATATGCCGAAACGAAAATTCCAGAAGCGCCGGGATCGTCGCCGAAACAGCTTCTTTGCAAATGCATAGATCTCTTGATCGAGTTGCGTGACTGCTTTTATCGCCGCCAAAGCCCTTGGGCTTAGCGCTGGCTGGAATTCGCGGCTGCTCGCATTTGAATGCGGAACGCTTTGCAGATCCCCAAGTCCCAAATTCTGATGAATGATGCCGATATCCTGAGCAAACGTCTCCGTGAATCCGACATAATCAAACTTCTCAAGATTGGCTTTCGCCAACTTGAAAATATCATTTTCATCGTAATCCAATATGATTGGGTCTCTGTCGACGTTCTCTCGCTTATAATCCCAGCCGCGAGCCAACTGCCACGCTTGGTTGTTCCAAATCATGCTGTGACACTGAAATTGTTCCACGGGTGTCTCGGAAAATCTGCTTCCGAGAGCGATGAATTCTTCGAGATTCAATCGCGACGCAGCCCGATAGATCGCGTACTTTTCAGGCGGCTGGCTCCGGCAGAATGAATAAAGCGAAATGATCCGATCAATCGGGTCTCGCAAAAAAGTAAATGAGTAGCGCTCGCCGAGCAGCCGTTCGACAAATGCAAAGCCGAAGTGCCCTGAAACAAATGCCTTCTCTTCGACCGTGCCCCGAGGAAGGGAAAGCCAGTCTGCGTGGCTCGCCACATTGTCTTCCCCGTATCGAGCGCGCGCCAAGTGGATGATGGAAGTTCCAGCCGTCTTCTGGGTATGCATGAAAATCGCGTTCCGCAGAGCCGTCATCCCCCCAATTCGATTCGCTGCGACAAGGCACTCCGAACGGCCTAGGCCAAAAGCTAGTATGTGCGGATGAAGAGGCGCAACGCGCGCGGCCGCCTTATGCACAGCGGAAAGCAAGTCGCCCCACGGAAGATCCATTGCGCCGAAATCCGCACGCAGCAAATCGAACGCCGACACGCATGCTCAACGGAATGAGCTTCGGGGCTCCGATGAGACCGTCCGGAACGTCAGCGGAAGTCTCAAGGTGTTCGTGGCGGAGAGAGTGGGATTCGAACCCACGAGACCCTTACGAGCCTACACGCGTTCCAGGCGTGCGCCTTCAACCACTCGGCCATCTCTCCGTCCGGTCGCGAAGCGGCGCACTATACGCATCCGCGCTTCGAGCGCAACGGCACAGCTGAAATGAACTTGGGAACTTGACCCTTGCAGCCCGGAGCCGCAAAACTGCGTGTGGCGACAGGAGCATGCGCTTTCATGACCAGTTCGATACTCCTCAAGGTCTTCGCCGGGCTCGCGGGCCTGACCGCCACAGCATATTTCTGGCTCTGGTACTCAACTGGAGAGCCCGCCAACCCCTGGTTGCTGCGCGCCGCGGCGGCCTCTCTTCTGATCGCGCTTGTCGCCAGCGTCGTAAATGCCGAAACCCGGCCCCGGTTGATGCTGCGGTTTCTCGCCGCGCTCTTCGCCCTGGTCACGCTCATCTCTTTTGCGGCCGACGTTTCGAGGCCTGCCACGGACGGCGAAGGCGCGATTTCTCTGATGCAGCATCTCCAGAATCTGGCCCCGGCGTTCCTCACCGCACTCGAACGGACTGTGTCGCGATCAATTAGCCCGGCAGCCTGGAACCCCGTCCTCACGACGGTCTTGTCGTTGCCGGCCACCATGATTTTCCTGGTGCTCGCCATCGGCTGCGGCGTCCTGGGGCGTCCACGACGGCGCATCCGGATCTTCGCCAACGACTATTGAAGCGGACATTTCGCAAGCCGTCAGCGCCGGGGCAGCGTTAGGCTGATGCCTGAAACGAACGAATGGCGGCCATCGTATATCGGGGTACAATCCCCAAAGAATAAAAAGGAGCTAATCCATGTTCGCGCGCAAACACATTGCGATGCCGACACCCGAGTTGGCACCAAAGGGCCGCCCGAGCCCGATCCTTTCGGCGAATGCCGAGCACTTTCTCTTTTCGCGGCCTCTCCACGGCCCATATCCGGCTGGTTTGGAGGTTGCGATCTTCGGACTCGGTTGCTTCTGGGGCGCCGAGCGACTCTTTTGGCAACTCGGTGACGGCATCTGGATCACGGCGGTCGGCTACGCCGGCGGCTACACGCCCAATGCGACTTACGATGAAGTATGCACCGGCCGCACCGGGCACGCCGAGGTCATTGTCGTCGTTTACGACCCGAAAGTGTTGTCCTACGAGACGCTTCTGAAGACGTTCTGGGAAGCCCACGATCCGACTCAGGGTTTTCGTCAAGGGAACGACATCGGCACGCAGTACCGCTCCGCGATCTACACGACGACGCCAGAGCAGTTGGCTGCGGCCGAGGCTTCGAAAAAGGCTTACGAGGCGGCAATCGCCAGCAAGGGCTATGGCGCGATCACGACGGAGATCAAGCCGGCGCCTCCGGTCTATCTGGCCGAGGAGTATCATCAGCAGTACCTCGCCAAGATTCCGCACGGCTATTGCGGCTTGAAGGGCACAGGCGTCTCGTGCCCAGGCACCACGTCCGAAGCGCTGAAGGGTTAGACCTTAGCACTCGAAACCTGATGTCATCCTCGGGCTCGTCCCGAGGATGCGTCGGGGATTGCCGCGAGCGCCGCAACGAACCCGAGGTATGAAGCCGATCCAAAGATCAAGTTCGTCCTACTGCGAAGCGGCGGTCGCCGACTTGTGCAGATGGGGGCGCAAAGCCGGACTCTTCGCCAGCGCCGCCGGCGATCCCTTCCCGCCTGCGATGGCCGACGCCTTATAAAGCGCCAGATGGACTGCCAAAGCCTTTTTCAGCGCAATCTTCACCTGGATTTGGGTCATCAGAGCAGCTTGCGGAATCGGCACCGGATCCGGCCCCGCCGCCAGAACGGCCTGACAGTCCTTCGGAAGTTCCGAGAGCATGATCGGCGGGCGCGGCGCCTTCGGCGGTCCGGGCGGGCGCGGCACGGGGGGGCCCTTTGCCGGGATCACTTTCGCGAGCCATTGCGTCACTTCCTTGCCGCATCCGTCGTCGCCGGTCGGCGGCACTTGCGGCGTGCAGCCACTCACGCCGACCGGACATTTGATGCGCATGTGGAAATGATAGTAGTGCCCGTACCAGGGGCGAACTTTGCCAAGCCACTTCCGGTCCGTTCCCGCGATCTCGCACAGCGCTTTCTTGATCGCAGGGTGCACGAAAATCCGCTCGACTTCAGGATAAGACGCGGCACGCTTGATGAGAGCCACCTGCTTCGACGTGAACACCTTCGGATTGACCTTCAGTCCGGTGTCGTCGAGCATCGATGTCGCTTCCATCGTCTCTCGCTCTTTCCGGCTCAAACGATGGTCCGGCATCGGGGTCAGCCAGAAGTCCGCATCGAGACCGATCTGATGGCTGGCATGTCCCGTAACCATCGGACCGCCACGCGGTTGTGCAATATCTCCGACGAGGAGACCGGGCCAGCCGTCAAGCTTCTTCGCATCTTTCGCGAACTTCTCGATGAGCGCGATCAGCTTAGGATTGCCCCAATTCCGGTTGCGCGAGAGACGCATCTCCTGCCATGCCGGACCGTCGATCGGAAGCGGCACGGCACCGGCAAGACAACCCCGCGCATAAGTGCCGATCGAACGGGCTTCCATCGAAGCGGGCTTTTTTGCTTCCCCGAATAGGGTCTTCGCGCCGATGAATGTCGGCCACACCGGCTTCTTCGGGCTTGCCATACCTGGGATCGGTTCGACCTTGATTTCGACCTGGCGAACCTTCGACGCCGGCGCAGCATCAGATGGGCTCTCGCCCGAGGCTGGTTGTTTGGCAGCCGAGCCCGTCGTCGTGTCCGGCGGCGGCGTAGTGACGTCATCGGATGGTGGCGTCGGCCCTTCCGGGTCCTCGGCGGCGGGCGTGCTTGCATCGGAGCGGCTGAGCGCATGCGGCTGTGGCACGAAATCCGGCAGCGTCGCGCTTTTCGCCGGCGCGGGATGCGTGGGATCGGGAGCAGTCGGGACAGAAACGGCGTCATCGCCGTGCGCAGGCTCCGCGCGCGCGCAAATAAGCGAAAAGCCAAGCATCGCAAATTGGCACACGACCGTGAGGGCCAGGATTTTCGCGGCTCTCATGCTTCGTCCCCGTTTCGCCTTAGAAACCTCACTCTAGCCCATTCTCGGGCGAAATTCAGACGCGCTGTGCAATTCCAGGCTGCAGTGTTGCCGACTTTCACATGGGCGAAAGAGCGATTTCCGGGACGCGCACGCGAAAGCCGCGGTATCACGGCCTTTCCCGTCGCAATGTGAGCTCCATGACCCGTGTTCAAATTCAAGCTGACAAACCCGCCGTCACTATCGACCACGGCCCCGCCGCAGCTGAAACCCGGCTGATCTTAGCGCATGGTGCGGGGGCGGGGATAACTTCTCCATTTCTGGCTGCAGTCGCCGACCTTCTTGTCGAGCGCGGATTATCGCTGACGCTGTTCGAGTTCGGCTACATGGCTGGCCGTCGCGATGGCGGCCCAAAGCGACCGCCTCCCCGCGCGGAGGCTCTTGTGGAAGAATACCGCGCGACCGTCGCGGCCCTCCGAAAAAAGCATCCGCGTCAGACGCTGGTGATCGGCGGCAAATCTCTCGGCGGACGCGTTGCGAGCCTCATCGCCGACGAACTTTACGCGCACGGCGAAATTGCGGGCCTTGTATGCCTCGGCTACCCTTTTCATCCGCCGGGCAAACCAGACCAGTTGCGGACGGAGCATCTGAAACGCCTGCACTGTCCCGCGCTCATCGTCCAGGGAGAGCGAGATCCCTTCGGCAGCCGGACGGAAATCGAAAATATCGGGCTTTCTCGTAAAATCGCATTTGCCTGGATGAGCGACGGCGATCACGATTTCGGACCGCGCGGTCGATCGGGCTTCACGCGCAAGGGCAATCTTGCTGCCGCCGCCGACGCCGTTGCGGCATTTGTCGCGAAGCTTCCAAGGGCGCGTTGACGCTGCCCGCCCGGCCACCTACGGTGCGCGCCTTCGCCACAAACGAACCTCGTAATTCGATCTTTCGCGACCATAGCAGAACCCTGATGACCGCCCTCGTCTTCACACCCGCCCAATCCGCCGCCAGCATCGATTCAAAGGCGTGGCCGTTCGAAGAGGCGCGCCGGCTCATCAAGCGCCTCGAAAAGCTCCCCGACGGTGCGACCAAGACGGTCCTTTTCGAAACAGGTTACGGCCCGTCCGGACTGCCGCACATCGGCACGTTCGGCGAAGTCGCGCGCACGACGATGGTGCGGCATGCCTTCGAAACGCTGACGGAAGGCAAGCGCAAGACCCGCCTTCTCTGCTTCTCCGACGACATGGACGGCATGCGGAAGATCCCGGAGAACGTCCCGGACCGTAAGGCGCTCGAACCTTACCTGCAGATGCCGCTGACCTCGGTGCCCAACCCCTTCGGCGGCAATTACGCAAGTTTCGGCGATCACAATAACGCGATGCTCCGTCGCTTCCTCGATACCTTCGGCTTCGAGTACGAATTCGCAAGCGCCACCGAGTATTATAAGTCGGGCCGCTTTGACGCGATGCTGCTGCGCGCGGTTGAGCGCTATGACGACATCATGAAGGTGATGTTGCCGACGCTCGGCGCCGAACGGCAGGCAACCTATAGCCCCTTCCTGCCGATCTCGCCGACAAGCGGTCGTATCCTCTACGTGCCGATGAAGCACGTCGACGCGAAGGCCGGCACCATTACGTTCGCGGACGAGGACGGTCGCGACGTAACACTCCCAGTCACCGGCGGCAGGGTAAAACTGCAATGGAAGCCTGATTTCGGCATGCGTTGGGTTGCGCTCGGCGTCGATTTCGAAATGTTCGGCAAAGACCACCAGACGAACGCGCCGGTCTACGACAAGATCTGCGAGATCCTCGGCGGCGTTCCTCCGCAGCACTACGTCTATGAACTCTTCCTCGACGACAAGGGCGAGAAGATTTCGAAGTCGCGCGGCAACGGCCTGACGATCGACGAATGGCTGACCTATGCGTCTCCCGAAAGCCTCGCGCTCTTCATGTTCCAGAAGCCGCGCAGCGCGAAGCGTCTTTATTTCGATGTCATCCCGCGTGCGGTCGATGAATACCTGCAGTTTCTGTCCTCGTTCCCGAAGCAGGATGCCAAGCAGCAGATCGACAATCCCGTCTGGCACATCCATGCCGGCACACCGCCGAAGCCGGAAATTGCGGTGACGTTCGGGTTGCTGCTCAACCTCGTTTCCGTGTCGCATGCCCATACGAAGGACGTGCTGTGGGGCTTCCTGCGCCGCTATGCGCCGGGCGCCTCTCCCGAGACCGCTCCAATTCTGGATAAGCTCGCCGGCTATGCGATCCGCTATTACGAAGACTTCGTGAAGCCGACGAAGAAATTCCGCGCGCCTGACGAGGTCGAGGTCGAAGCCTTGAAGACTCTCGACAAGGCCATCGCGGCGTTGCCGGCAGGCAGCGATGGCGACACGATCCAGAATGCGCTGCTTGATGTGGGTCGCGCCATTCCCCGTTACCAGGATACGACCAAGACGAGCCCCAGCGGTGGACCGGGTGTCAAGCTCGATTGGTTCCAGGCGATCTACGAAATCCTTCTTGGTCAGGAACGCGGGCCGCGGCTCGGCACGTTCATCGCGCTCTACGGCATCCCGGAGACGCGCGCGCTGATCGCAAAAGCGCTCGCGGGGGAATTGGCTGCTGCCTGATGCTGAGCGGCGGCGCGGTCTCTATGCGATGCGCCGGACTGTTTCTGGCTCGCCCACAGGATCCGATGCTGCCCGCGCTGCCCGTCTCTGACTGAGCACATCAGTCCGCCAGAGCTGATCGATCAACGCGATGAGGCGCAGTTCACGCGCTTCGATCTGCGACCTGCGCCATTCGCGCTCTTCGAGAACATCTCGTGTGATTGCAAGCGGCGCGGACTTGTCCAAAGACTTTGCGTAGATCGCCTTTTTGTCTTCCCACGACGCATTGCGCGCGCGGTCGTTATCCTGCTGCGTGATCAGAACGAGATTGCCGAGGCTCTCGACGAGTTGTGCGCGCTCTTCAGCGCTCGCAAACGTGTGTCGCCACGGGCTCGTCGCGGCAGGCCGCTGCGGCAAAACATGCTCGACCGTATAGCAATCAGGGTCGACCGTATCCATCCTTCCGGCCATCTCATCGCCCAGCCGCAGCAGAAGCAGCTTGCAGACCTTCGGGTTGCGCTTGTGGAAGTCTTTCAGGTGGAACGCAATGCCGCGAAGCTCGTCGCGCGACAGCTGCAGGACAGGATGCGATGCATCGATCGGCACTCCCGAACGCATCACTTTGATGAGTTCCGCAAAGCGGCGGACACGCTTCCCCGACCCGGCGCACAAAAGCCGCGTCAACATGGCGAGCCGCTCGATTTCTTTTAGGAGGAAGGCCGATCGTGCCGGATCGCGCTTCCAGTCTTTCAAGGCAACGATCGCAGCCGGTGCCCAATCGGCCTCGGGAAGCCGGTTCAGATAGATGAGCGTCCGCTGCATCTCCACGGGCAGCACGCCTTCGCCGTTGCTGCGAACGAGCACGTACGCTTTCGCAAGCGGCAGGAAAACGTCTTTGAAGAACGCTTCCGAGCCGCCGCTGTCACGGATGACCTGCCGCACGCCGGAAACGATCTGGAGGCGCCCGTGACCGTAGATCGTCCTCACATGCCCGAAAAAGGCTTCGAACCCGTCACCGAGCGCCAAGCTCATTTCGTCCCACATACCGACCGCCCACTTGGCATCACCCGTGGACATGCGAGCCAGGATATCCGACTTTAAGATATCGTCGCGCTGCAGCCTTTTCCCACGTTCGTTCAGAACGACGAACATCTGATGCGAACGATCGATATCCCGCCCGACGATCACCACCACGTAGCAGCAGTCCGCGATGAAATCCGCCAGCGTTCGCCGCGCCGTGGCGGGCACCTCCGACAGCACCGCCCTGAAGCGATCGCGAACCTCGAGAAGTGTCGCCTCCGCCAACGAGGGCGCCGCGAGGTAAGCTGGCAGGATTGAGCTTCCCGGAAGCAGGACGTTGTCCTCGAAAACAGCGCGTTCCCGGGTCGAAAGATGCAAGCGGAAGCGCTCGGTCCTGAAGAACCGAGTTCCGAGCTGCGCGACAAGCATGCTCTGTGCCCGCTTGCCGATCGGCTTGCGCTGATCGGTCTCGAGATCGCGCAAGACCGCAAGCAGCGTCATCAGCGTCACGATGCGTTGTTGTCCGTCGATCACGCCGAATTCTCGGGGCGTCATTTTGGGCGACAGCTTCACGGTCTCGGTGCCATGGCCGTCCATCAACACAACGGCGCCGAGAAAATAAGTCTGATCCGCCTCCTGCTCGGAAGCGATGCCGGCCGCCTCCATCAGATCGTCGAGAAGCTGCTCGGCCTGCTCGCGACCCCACGAATAGGGCCTCTGAAAAAGCGGAATGTTCAGCAGGTAGGGTCCAGAGAACAATTCTGAAATTGTGAGCGACGCCGTCGGATACACGAAAACCAAGACCCCTTACCTGCCACTCGCGGAAAAGGACGCTGCCCGCGAACGGAATAAACACTCGACAGTCGAAACGGGTTGCGCGAATGGCCAACCGTGATAGCAACGGCCATGTGGCTGCGCCGCTCCCCGCCTGCGGCTGCGACCTAATGATATCCCTTTGCGAGCATCGTCAAAGCTCAATCTCTTTCATGCAAAATATCATCTACAAAATCACGTCCGCGACGGAATGGTCCAAAGCGACCAGAACCGGATATTTTGAAGGCTCGTCCGACGACCGCCGGGATGGATTTATCCATTTTTCGACCCAACATCAGTTGCCAGGTACATTAGAAAAGCATTTCAAAGGCAAAGACGATCTCGTTCTCATCGCATTCGAAGCCTCGAAGCTAGGCCCCGAACTCAAATGGGAACAATCTCGCGGCGGAGAGCTTTTCCCGCACCTCTACGCCAATATATCAGTTTCAGATGCGTTGTGGCAGCGTCCGTTGATCAACAATGAAAGCGGAGTTCCACAAATCGAAGAGGAATGGTTCGCTTGTTGAAGAACGTCTACCGTTTTGCGCGCCCTGCCCTTTTCACGCTCGGCCCCGAGGAAGCACATGAAGCGTCTCTGATGGCGCTCGAATGTGGGCTTTATCCGCGCTCCATCAAGGCCGATGATCGGGTACTGGCGCAATCGGTCTTCGGGCTCGAGTTTCCAAATCCCGTCGGCATCGCCGCCGGTTACGACAAAGACGCACGTGTTCCCGACGCGATCCTCGGCATGGGCTGCGGCTTCGCGGAAATCGGCACGATCACGCCGCAGCCGCAGAGCGGCAATCCACGCCCGCGCGTTTTTCGCCTTGTTGATGAAAAAGCTCTCATCAACCGTCTTGGCTTCAACAACGGTGGACATGCCGCCGCGCTGAAGCGCCTTGAAGCCCGTAAAAGCCGGGGTGGCATCGTCGGCGTCAACATCGGCGCCAACAAGGAAAGTCTGGACCGCGGCGAAGATTACGTTCTTGGGGTGATGCGCTTCAATTCGGTCGCGAGCTACTTCACGGTCAACATCTCGTCTCCGAATACTCCGGGCCTCCGCGACCTTCAGGCCCCGGAAGCACTGGACGAACTCCTGACGCGCATCATGTCCGCGCGGTCTCGTCTGGTCAAAGACGGCGCTCTCCGTCGCCCCGTCATCGTCAAGATCGCACCGGACATCGCAGAAGATGATATCAGGCCAATCGTCGAACGGCTTCTTGCGCACGGCGTCGACGGCATCGCCGTATCGAATACGACTCTGGCACGCGACGGCATCAAATCGTCCGCCGCGAGGGAGGCAGGTGGACTGTCCGGCCAACCGCTTTTCCGGCGCTCGACCGCCATGCTCGCACGGATTTTTCGGGAAACCGAGGGCAAGATTCCGCTCATCGGCATTGGGGGCATCGGCAATGGCAAGCAGGCGCTCGAAAAAGTCGAGGCCGGTGCCACATTGTTGCAGCTTTACACGGGCCTTGTGTATGAAGGGCCCGGCCTCATCGGAGAGATCAAATCCTTCCTCGCCGAAACGCTGAAGAGCGGCGGACAGTCGAGCCTCACCGCCATCCGAGGCCGCCACGCCGACTACTGGGCGAAACAACCGCTTTAGGCATATAACGACAGCGGGGCGGTACAGTCACCTTTATCGGAACGAAGTCTGACACGTGCCGCGCAAAGCCACCGAAAAGCCTCCGCAAAAGCTGCGGCCGAAAGCGCGGCCCGCGAAAAGCAAGCCGCGCAGCGCCGCTTTGGTCGCACCGTCCGAAAAGAAGAAGTCGCGCCCCCCGCGCACCTCTTCGGCGACGGTGCAACTGCCGCCCGAGATTGCGGCCTGGTTCGCGCGCCGCGGCTGGACCCCGAGGCCACATCAGCTTGCGCTTCTCGAAGCCGCACGCGAACGCCGATCGACGCTTCTCATCGCTCCGACGGGCGCCGGCAAAACGCTTGCCGGCTTCCTGCCGAGTCTGATCTCGATCCATAATGGCAATCGAAAAAAGACCGGCGCGGGCCTTTACACGCTCTACGTCTCGCCGCTGAAAGCTCTCGCTGCCGACGTCGAGCGCAACCTCACGCACCCAATCGAAGAGATGGGTCTCAAGGTTCGCACTGAAACGCGCACCGGCGACACCTCTCTCGCGCGGCGGCAACGCCAGCGCGTGAAACCGCCCCACATCCTTCTGACGACGCCCGAGCAGGTCGCGCTCCTCTTGAGCCACCCGGACGCGCCATATCTTTTCGCCGATCTCGATACGATCATCTTCGACGAGCTCCACGCACTCGCGGCATCGAAGCGCGGCGATCTGCTCGCTCTCGATCTGGCACGACTGCGCAAGCTCGCACCGAACGTCATGACCATCGGATTATCCGCGACCGTCGCGCGGCCGAGCGAGCTTCGCGGTTATCTCGTCGCTCAGACCGAACCGGAAACGACGACGCACCTTGCCGACATCGTCACGGTCAAAGGCGGCGCCAAACCGATCATCCGAATTCTCGAAGCCGAAAACGAGATCCCTTGGACGGGCCACACCGCCCGCTACGCCATGCGCGAGGTCTACGATGCGATCCGCGCGCACAAACTCTCGCTCGTTTTCGTGAACACGCGAATGCAAGCGGAATATGCCTTCCAGGAACTCTGGCGGATCAACGACGACAGTTTGCCCATCGGGTTGCATCATGGTTCGCTCGATGGCGCCCAGCGCAAGAAAGTCGAAGCGGCGATGGCGGAAGGGCGCCTGCGCGCCATCGTCGCGACTTCAACGCTCGATCTGGGCATCGACTGGGGCGACGTCGATCTCGTCATCCATCTTGGTGCACCGAAAGGCGCGAGCCGCCTTCTTCAACGCATCGGCCGGGCCAATCACCGCCTCGACGAACCGTCCGAGGCGATCCTCGTCCCCGGCAATCGCTTTGAGGTTCTCGAATGCCGGGCCGCTCAGCAGGCCGCCGAAGCCGGAGACCAGGACGCCCAGCTCTCACGCAGCGGCGCGCTCGATGTCCTCGCCCAGCATGTGCTCGGTATGGCGTGCGAAGCTCCGTTCGATCCCGCTGCGCTCTTCGATGAAGTGCGCTCGGCCCTCCCGTACGCTGGTCTCACGCGAAGCCAGTTCGACCGGACCGTCGATTTTGTTTCGACAGGAGGTTACGCACTCCGTTCCTACGAACGCTTCGCCAAGCTCAGGCCGACGGACAACGGCAAGCTCCGCGTCGCCAATCCCGCGATAGCGCAGCAATACCGCCTGAACATCGGAACCATCGTCGACGCGCCCCATCTGAAAGTCCGCCTCATCGCCCATCGCGGCGCCAAGCGAATGCCCAGCATGGGCGGCCGCGTCTTAGGCGAGGTCGAAGAGTATTTCGCCGAACAACTGACGCCCGGAGACACGTTCGTCTTCGCCGGGCAGGTGCTGCGCTTCGAGGGCATTCGCGACACCGAAGTCTTCGTCACGCGCGCCGCCACTGAAGATCCGATGGTGCCGAGCTACGACGGCGGCAAGTTTCCGCTCTCGACGCACCTCGCACGCCGCGTTCGCGATATGCTGTCGGACCCGAGCGTCTGGTCGGGATTGCCAAATCCCGTCGCCAATTGGCTCGAGCTGCAGACCGAATTCTCCGTCATCCCGGCCCAGGACGAAGTCCTCGTCGAGACATTTCCGCGAGGCAATCGCCATTTCCTCGTCGCTTATCCCTTCGAAGGCAGGCTTGCGCATCAGACGCTCGGCATGCTGCTGACGCGCCGCCTCGACCGCATCGGCGCACATCCGGTCGGCTTTGTCGCGAACGACTACGCGCTGGCCGTCTGGGGCCATGGTGATATCTCTGGTCTCATTGCCGACGGGAAGCTTTCGCTCGCCGAGCTCTTCGATGAGGACATGCTCGGCGACGATCTCGACGCCTGGCTCGCCGAAAGTGCCCTGATGAAACGCACGTTTCGCTTGGCTGCTGTCATCGCGGGGCTGATCGAGCGCCGCCATCCCGGCAAGGTCAAATCGGGACGCCAGGTGACGATCTCAACGGACCTCATCTACGATGTCCTCCGCCGCCACGATCCCGACCACCTCTTGCTCGAAGCTGCCTGGACGGACGCCGCCACAGGCCTGCTCGACATCCGGCGGCTCGGAACGTTTCTCGCTCGCATAAA
Organism: Pseudomonadota bacterium; assembly: GCA_018242215.1. GTDB lineage: Bacteria > Pseudomonadota > Alphaproteobacteria > Rhizobiales > Hyphomicrobiaceae > Hyphomicrobium_B. The sequence goes on along the minus strand of JAFECG010000019.1, from coordinate 331,639 downwards.
GAACCGAATCAGGCACCAAGTTCTGGATCATGTGTCTCCGCTCGCCGTGCCGGTGCTGCTGGAGATCGGAGTCGAGCTGGTTTACGGTCAGGATCGCGACGCGATATTGCGTGCGGCGGCCGACGAATTGATCCGCGAAGCGACGGGGGACGCCGCGCAATGAACATGCTGAAACCGGAACGGATCGGCCTCGATGATTTCGCCGATCAGCCCGTCAACATCTGCGGCAAGGCCTTTGTAGCCCACAAGTTCGGCGCCCTCTATTGGCCCGCTGAAAGGGCACTCATCGTCTCCGACCTTCATCTCGAAAAAGGCTCTGCCTTTGCCGCGCGGGGCCAGATGCTGCCGCCCTACGATACCCGCGAGACCTTGCGGAAGCTTGCAACCCTCATCGACCGCTATCAACCCGAAACGGTGATCTCGCTCGGCGACAGCCTGCACGATTCCGACGGCGCCGCCCGAATGGACGCGGCTGATATTGAAAGCCTGCACATACTGCAGGAGGACCGCGACTGGATCTGGATCACCGGCAATCACGATCCGAAGATCGATCGCACCCTCGCAGGTTACGTCGTACAAGAAATCATTGTGGGCGGGCTCGCGTTCCGGCACGAACCGCTGCCCGGCGCCGCAACGCACGAGATCGCCGGACATTTCCACCCCGCAGCTCGGCTTGTCTTTCACGGCACGTCGCTGCGCCGCCCGTGCTTCGTCGGCAATCGCCTTCGCCTCGTCATGCCAGCCTTCGGCGCCTATACGGGCGGATTGAACATTCTCGACGGCGTGTTCGAACCGCTGTTCGGGATGGACGGCCTGGATGTCTGGATGCTCGGCCATGAGGGTCTTTATCCCGTGGCACCGCGCCTCCTCAGAGACGATTGAGCCTCAAGCCGGCTTGCGGAACGCAAACGCCGCCGCAAGACCTGAACCCGCCGCCAGGAGCACCGTGACGAGTCCATAGAGAAACGGCCGCGACATCGCCGTCTCGTGGATATAGCGCTCGACGCCCTCCCGCTGCAGCATGACGCGACTGTCGTACTCGCCGAGCATCTGCCCCTTCTTGAATAGGTAGACATGCGCCGTCAGCGGTCCGACCGGAACGTTCGGCGGCAGAGCGATCGTCGCCCGGAAGAGACTGCGCCCAATGAACGATACGCCGAAGTCGGACTTGATGTAGACGCGCTCGTTCTCTTTGAGGCGGATCAGCGCCTCCTTGAAGGATTTGAGTTCGTCAGGATCAGTGGCTTCCGTTCGACTGTGTGCAGCGGGAACCATCCTCACATGATGAAATCCGATCGCATGTGCATCGAGCACGGCCTTGTCCGCGATTTCGTCGACCGCGCGCGTCGATGCGATGGCGTAATAGCTTGGGACCGACGCAAAGCGCATCGATCGTGTATTGATCCAGAGGCCCCCGACTCTTGATTTCTTGCGAACGACGACCGGCGCCGGCATCCCTTCGACGACGACGATGACGTCGTAAGTCCCGGCTTCGGGACTGGGCTGCACGCTGTTCTGCACGGCGCCGAAAACCAGAATCTCGGTGCCCGTGAAGCTCGATGTGATCGCAACCTGCCGCGTTGATGCGTCCGCCTCCACGCCCTCCTTCGCAGGTTCTGCCAGCGTTCTCCCGCCGAGCGCAACGACTAGAATGACTGCTGCACGAATGAGACGGCGCATCATGATGCTCCCGCCACGGTCGCGAGCGAAAAGACATCATCGGGCGGTAGAACCAGCTCGAAGGCCATGCGTGCCGCGACAAGCAGAACGACCGCTCCGAGCAGGACGCGCAAGTGTTCGCCGCGCAGCTTTGTGCCGACGGTCGAACCGAATTGCGCGCCGATGACACCGCCGATGATCAGGATCAGCGCGAGCACAATATCGACCGTTTTGTTTTCGACCGCGTGCAGTACGGTCGCGACGGCCGCTGCAAAAACGATCTGAAACAGCGACGTCCCGACGACCAGTCCGGTGGGCATCCGGAGCAGATAGATCATGGCCGGAATGAGCACGAAGCCGCCGCCGATACCCATGATGGCCGACATGCAGCCGATGAACATGCCGATGATCACCGGCGGCACGGCGCTCATATAGAGTTTCGATCGGGGAAATCGCATCTTGAAGGGCAGGCCTTCGAGCCAGCCGTGCTGGCCGGATTTGCGCGTTGCGGTGCCTCCGCCCGCGTGCACCTGACGGGATGCGTTTATCCCTTCGACCAGAATGATCGTGCCGACGACCCCGAGAAAAATGACGTACATCAGCGAGACCGTCAGCTCGAAATATCCTGCGACGCGCAGGATCTTCACGGCGCTGACACCGAGATACGTTCCCGCAAGGCTGCCACCCAGCATGACGAGCCCCATCTTGATGTCGACGTTGCCACGCCGATAGTGGGTCACTGCGCCCGAAACCGATGACGCAACGACGTGCGAAGCGCTCGTCGCGACTGCCACGGCAGAAGGAATGCCAAGAAACGTCAGAAGCGGCGTCAGCAGAAAGGCGCCGCCGACGCCGAAAAGCCCCGAAAGAAAGCCGATGCTCACGCCGAGAGCGAGATAGACGATGACGGAAACCGACATCTCGGCGATCGGCAGGTAAAGGGTCATCCTTGTATCCTGAACGGCGGGCAGCGCAGATTAGCAGAAGCGTCTACCAGGATTTCCGTCAGGGGACACCAATCGCCGCGCCACGGCAAGGCGGGCTTCCATTCGCCAGAAACAAACAGGCGCGAGAGCCTAGCCGTTGACGCCGTTCTTCGGATTCTTTTTCCAGAGTTCGCTCGCCGCCAACGCGTCGTTGATCGTCCGATCGGTCGGCGTCGGCCGCCACGCGTCGACCATCCTGTTGGCGTCGGCAATTTCCTGCGCCGTCAGCTTGCCGCGAAGAATGTCTCTCCGCCGGATAGCATCCGTGTCGCCCTGACGCGCGGCCAGCGAGATCCACATGAACGCCGCCGTCATATCGCGCTTCACGCCAAGACCGTTCTCGTAAAGGATCGCGAGATTGAACTGGCTGTCGGGAAGACCGCGCTTGGCGGCCTCTTCGAACCATTGGGCGGCCGTGACGTAGTCCGGCGACTGATCGATCTGATTGGCGCTCAAAACGGCGAGATTATGCATAGCATTGACGTTGCCCTGTCGCGCCGCCCGTTCGTACCACTGCGTAGCCTGATCGCGGTCGGGCTTCAGACCGAGCCCGCGCTCATAGAGCGTGCCGAGACGATATTCCGCCTGCGCGAAACCTTGGTCCGCCGACCGCTGATACCATTTGGCTGCTTCTTTGAAATTCTGCGGAACACCTTGGCCCGACGCAAGCCGCGATCCGACTGCGAACTCCGCCGATGAATCGCCGTTGGCAGCAGCAAGGCGAAGGGAAAGCGGTCCGATCGTCGCCGCAGGCAGATCGAGCGGTGACGATTTCGATCCGCTGTCCATGGCTGCGCTGGTCCGATCCGGAGAAACCGTGCCTTCCGTTTCGCTTTCGCTCGGGATCATCGACTTGGGAACTGCCGCTGCCTCTCCGGGGCGGGTCATGGCAGTCCCGAGTTCGCCGGACATTGCGGCCATGGCCTGATGACGTCGTGCAGTCTGCATTTCGGCTTCCGAAATCGGCTCGCCGAGATCGACCGCAACCCCCAGCATCGGCAGCGCTATCTTGGGGTGCTGCGCAGCATCGTCGGACGCTGTTTTCTGCCCGTTTGCCTCGTTCGAAGAAGCGGCATCACCACGAGGACCGTTGACATCGGAAGACGGCGCCGACGGCCTGTCGACGGATGGGCCCGACGCCGCTGGAGCAGCCTTCGCTGCATCCGATGTGCCGCTCGGCGAAGAACCTGGAGCGATCTCCTGCACTGCCGCCGGCTCGCCGCGATAGCCGCCGAATCCGAAGGTGTACCAAAGTCCCGCCAGCGCAATGAGAACGAGCGCAGCGACGAGCATCAGGCGCGGCGACGGCGCCGACGGGCCTGAGGTATTTTTCACCGGCGCCGCCGATGGCCGGATCGGCCGGCTTCCCGAAGGATGCGTGGCGGCAGCAGAGGAAGAAAGCATCGGCGGCACCGCAGCCCGGATGTCATCGCTTTCCCCGCTGAGCCGCATCCTGGCCCGTCGGGCGTCCGCCACGAATTCCTGGCGGAGTCTTTCGCTTCTCCGTGCCGCCTCGTCCAGCGACTCGCCAAGGTCGTCGTCGGATGGCGAAAAGTGTGCAGACGGAGCCGGCATTGCCGAAGGGGCGCCTGCACCCATTGCGTCCGACGCGACGTCATAGCCGCCGGCCATCCAATCCTGACCATACCCGACATTCTCGCCAAACGTTGCCGGCCCGACAATGTTGGGAGCGGAACCGGGTTCGAATGGCGGCGGAACCGGCTGTTGCGTGACATCGATCGCATCGACGCGATCGAGAAGGCGCACCATGGCCTGCTGCATCGTGTCCAGAAGAACCGCAGTCTGCTCGTCGCTCTGACGGTTTTCTGACCTCAGCTGCTCGATCAGCGGACGCAGCTCATCGGCGGCCGAATGTTCGTCGTTCTCTCGCGATAGGACAAAACGCAGTGCCGTTTCCTCCGCGACGGCTCGCGCAATGGCGTCGATGTCCTCCAGGGACTTTTCGCCCGTGCGCGCCGACTGCATTTCCGCAAGCGTCTTCGAAATGCTCGCGATCTGCGCCTCGATGGTGTTCAGCCGCTGAAGCTGATCTTGGGTATGTTCGAGCTGGTTCACCACCGCGCTCATATGCGCCTCGATCTGCCGGACGCCGGCGAGATCATCGTGGGTGGCGACACCTGCGAACAACTTCCCGAACTGCCGCTCGAATTGGTCGAAGCGATCGCCCAACTCGGAAATCCCGAGTTCGGGCTTCACGTGAGCGAGCGAATACTCGATGCCCCTCGCAATCTCCGCAAACCTGCTCTGGAGCCAAGCCTCGTCTATGTGCGAAGTCGCGGCGTCGGTACCACGCGCATCGGACGGCGCGCGGCGATGCGAAGCTATGTCTGAACCTGCCGTCTCATAAACGCTGGTGAGCGCCTCGGCCGACTGGCGATCCCACGGATCGACCGCATCCTCTGTTACAGACCCTACCACATCGAACGGATCGACGTGCGATCCGTATTTTGAAGCTCCCGTGCTCCGTCGCGGCGGTGTATGAGCCGCGGTGCGATGGACGTCCTGCCCGGCATCCGCCAGTCGGTGCGCCAACTCGCCGATACCGGCTTCGATCTGCTCGAAGGCGGGCACGAACTCATCGGGAATCCGCGCGCGAAGCAAGTCGGCCTCGCGTCCCATCACCGAAATGCGATCCTGCATCTCGCTGAGCGCCGCCATGTGCCGCCTGTCGGCATCTTGAAGCTGTGCGGAAATCGTATCGAGCATGCTTTTGAGCTCGGCGCGGCCGTCGTCGCCAGACTCGAGCGGCTCCTGTCCACGTCGACGTTCAGCGCTCATTTCCGGATTCGACATCTTCCCCTCGAGGCGGCGCAATCGCTGACGGTCCGGGAGAGCGCTTGTCAGCGGGCTAGGGACATCCGCAGAGGTCCGTGCCGCACGCAGGCAGATGCGATCATTGGGCGGACGCGGCACAAATCAGCTCGAGGGAACAATCGGGCCTGGCCAGTAAACGGCCGGTTAAGGGCCGTGTCAGAATTATAAAAATTTAGAAATTTCAAAGACTTATTAAAGTAGATTTTTATGCGCGCACCCCACGAGAGCAATCGCTTCCTGCCACCGATTCGCCACGCCGGCAGGAAGCCAGCCGCTTGCCACAGTCGGAGGTTATGACCGTTTCGGCCCTATTGCCTATGTGGAGGAGTTTGAAATGAGCCCCAAGGCTTCGCGAGCAGCCGTGCTTGGCCTGTTCATTTTGCCGGCGCTGGCAGTGGCCGGAGCAGCCGAAACGTCGGCGCCGGAAGGCGGGCGCTTCATGATGTCTCCCGTCGAAGGCGGGTTACTGCGCCTCGATACGCAGACGGGCGCCGTCGCAATGTGTGCAAAGTCCGGATCCGATTGGACGTGCAAGCCGGTCGACGACGAAACCGCGAGCGCTCCTTCAGACAAGGTTTCGCATCTCGAATCGGAAAACAGGGATCTCAAAGACCGTATCAGGGAACTCGAAGAACTGCTCGAAACGAGACCCGTCGGTCCACCGCCACATGACGTGCCGCCGCTCGCCGAAGGACCTCCGGGCGGTGTTTCGCAATTGCCGACGGAGGAAGAGGTCGATCAGGCGCTCGACTACATGTCGCGTGTCTACAAGAAGATCCGCGATCACATCAAAGATCTGGACAAACCGCAGTCGAAGGATGACCACGCCGTCCCGCCGCCGCCAGCAGATGCCCCGCCGCCACCGAAAGGCGCGCTCTAAGATCGGCTTCCGAGGCAAGACGTCGAACCTCATCAGCCCGCGAATTTGCGAGTCGCTCGGACAAGTTCATGCACGGTGCCGGGTTCGGTCATCGCGTGCCCCGCATCGGCAACGATACGCAGGTCGGCAATCGGCCATGCCTTGCTCAACGCAACAGCATTTTTGACAGGTGTCACGACGTCGTACCGACCGTGCACGATGACGCCCGGAATGTCCTTCAGGACTTGCGCCTCGAGAAGTAGTTCGCCGTCGCGGCGAAAGAAGCCGGCATTGACGAAAAAATGACTCTCGATGCGCGCAAAAGCGAGCGCGTAGGTGTCGGCGCCAAAACGCGCGATGCGATCCGCCTCCGGAATGAGCGAGAGCGTCGTTCCTTCCCACATGCTCCAGGCACGCGCCGCCGCCAGACGCAGGCTGAGATCGCTCGACGTCAGGCGCCGATGATAGGCGCCGATCATGTCGTCGCGCTCGGCAGGCGGAATGAGCCTCTGGAATTCAGCAAAGGCCTCGGGGAAAATCCAGCTGCAGCCATCCTGATAGAACCAGCGCAACTCCGCTTGCGTCAGCAGAAAGATACCACGCAGCACCATCGCACTGACGCGCTCGGGATATGTCTCGGCGTAAGCGAGCGCGAGCGTCGACCCCCAGGAGCCGCCAAAAATCTGCCAGCGCCCAATCCCGAGCTCGGTCCGGATGCGTTCGATATCCGCAACCAGATCTTGCGTCGTGTTGTTGTCCAGCGATGCGTTCGGGGTCGAGCGGCCACATCCGCGCTGATCGAACAGTACGATCCGATAGCGGTCCGGATCGTGAAACCGCCGCATGGTCGGGTTGCTGCCGCCTCCGGGTCCGCCATGCAGAATGATGACCGGCTGCCCGTTGGGATTGCCGCACTCCTCGACGTAGAGCGTGTGTCCGCCGCCGACGGGCAGACGATATTCCCGCAGCGGCATGAGCGGCGGATAGAGATCGAGGCGATCACGGATGGTCATGACTGCTCTTTAGTTGGCCCGGACCGATGGATCAATCTCGGACGACCATCCGGGCACATTTGGCACCGACTTATGTGCGGGCATGTTTCCTGAGCTGCAACCGTTGCATCTCGCGATCGTAAATGATTTCGCCGCCGGGAATTCGGATATCGCGCACGATTTCGAGCGCACGGCGATTGGCGGCGGGCCGCATTAGACTGACGCCCAGGGCCACAGCGAGCGAAACCGGAAGTCCCAGAATACCCGCGATCGGGCTCGGCGTCGAAATGGCCCCCATCTCGCTGATGAGGATTGCCAGCGCCGCCGCGATGAACCCTGACAACACCCCGATAGTCGCGCCTTCGGCGGTCAGTCTCTTCCACCAGATCGACAGCACCATCACGGGAAACAGGCTCGATCCGGTGATGGAGAGCGCCCAGAAAACAAGGCGCAGCGGATCGGTCGGCGCCGCGATGGAAAGGGTCGCGCCGCAAAGCGCTGCAATAATGACGAAGCCACGCCCTACCCAAACGCGGTTTTGCGACGACGAAGGCTCCCACGACATGCCCTGTACGACATCCTCTCCGAGCACCGAAGCAAGAGATACCGTCGTCGCGCTCGCCGTCACCAGCGCCGCCGCCAGCGAACCCGCAAGAAGCAGATAGGAGAAGGCTGACGGCAATCCGACGGCGAGCGGCAGCGCGAAGAGCACGCCATCCCGATCAAACTTCAGTCCTTCGAAACCAAGGCGCGTGGCCGATTGATCGAAGGCCGCGATATGATGGGCTGCAGCCTGAAACAGCCATTGCGGCAGCGGCCCAAGCCGCTCGCTCATGACGGCTTCGAGGGTGAAATCCCGCATGAAAACGGCGACAGACGAAACCGTCAGAAGGGCAAGTCCCGAAAACACCGTAGCCCACCCGAGCGACTTCCGCGCCTCATAAATCCCGGGTGCGGCTGCCACGCGCGGCAAGAGCCACGGAGCCACGCTGATGCCGGTCGCGAGCGCGAACGTGCCGATAATGAACGCCAGCGGGCCCACCGATCCGAACGGCTGCGTATAGGGCTTCGTCAGCGTGGCGAAGCCTTCCGGAGGCAATTGAAAGGCCAGCGGCCAGACGTTGACGACTTGCAGGCCTTCATTGATTTCGTTGCGCACGAGACCGCGGACCATCGGCCCGTTGGCAAGCTGCGGAATGGGAAGACTCGTGACGATGACGCTTACCGTCGTGGCGACAGCCATGAGAGCGAGGAAGAGCGCGATCGACTGCGCAACGCCCGACCATGTAAACGAGCGCATGCCTCCCGCGACAGTCGACAACGCGATTACGACGGCAAGCAACAGCGTAATGCCGTTGGCGCTCCCTCCGACCAGGCGCGCCCCTACCTCACCCCCGATCCGCAGCTCCGCCGAAAGAACGAGAAGCATGGGGACCGCAGCGACCGCCGCCGTAACGACCCTGAGACTCCGGCTCTCAAATCGTCGCCCGAGATAACTGGGAACGGTGAAAGCACCGAACTTGCGATAGAACGGTGCCAGCGCGATCGCCATGATGACGAAGCCCGTCAGCGTGCCCACCAACAGGACGAGCGCGTCGAAACCCGAAAAGAAAAAGGCCCCCGTTCCCGCAACGATGAACGTGCCGCCCAACGCCGAAACGCCGAGCAAAAGCCCGGTGTAGGCAGCCGGTACGCGGCGGCCCGCCGCGAAGTAACCCAGGATATCGTTCGTCCCAACGCAGAGGCCGATAACGGCATAGATGAAGATCGGACCGAGGAGGAACGCGACCCTCAGGAGATGTTCATTGAAGTTCAGCTGCTCGAAAATCAGAACGAGAAGAAAAAGCGCCGCATAAAGCGCCGCGAAGATGCTGAAGTATGTGCCGAGGCGCGGATTGATCATCCTCGCGCGTGCGCCGAACGCCATGGTTCGCCTCACATATCTTCATGCGCGCCATGCCAGTGATCGATGGCATTCTGGCGATTGACGTAGCTCGCGACCGTCACGAGGGCGATGACGAAAAATCCGTGGGCGGCGAGAAAGTAGCCCAGCGGAAAACCGAGAAACCTGCTGGCGTTCAGCTGCGCCGCGTAAAGCGGCAGAACGACGACGATTGCCAGGAACGGAATGAGGCTCGCAAGAACCTGCCATTTCGTATGCCGCCAATAGGGTTTGCGTTCCTTGCGTTCAATCATGCCGTCCGTTCTCCCCCGGTATTCCTGAGGTTCCCGGTGCGAGCGCCCGACCTCGGAAATACCCCCCATTATGCCCGCCGCTTGGGACCTTTGTCCAACGGTCCCCACGGCGAAATTGCGCAAACCCTCCGTTGTCGCGAGGGCAGCGATCCCCTAACATTTTGCGCTGGATCAAACCGCGGCCGGCTGATTCTGCGTCCGCGTCCCCGATCCTGCTAGGGCACACCAAACTGTTGGGAAGGACTGTCTTCATGAGCATAATCGACGAATTCAAAGAATTCGCCATGAGAGGAAACGTCATCGATCTCGCCATCGGCGTGATCATGGGCGCAGCCTTCGCTCCCATCGTCTCCTCCCTTGTGGACAACATCGTGATGCCGCCGATTGGCTATTTGTTGGCGGGCATCGACTTCTCCAGCCTCGCAGTCGCGATTCCGACCCCGACAAATCCAGTGCTGATCAAGTACGGCGTTTTCTTAAACGCCGTGATCAAATTCATCATCACTGCGTTCGCAATCTTCCTGCTCGTCAAAGCCGTTAACACAGTGAAGAAGCCGAAGCCCTCCGCTGCCCCTCCGCCGCCGACCCCAACGGAAGAATATCTCAAGGAGATTCGTGACCTGCTCGCAAAGAAGGCCTGATCCCAACGGCAGCGTGACGGACACGGGCGCGTCGAATTGCTAAGCGCGCCCGCCTCCCGTACGAACCGTTATTGCTTCATGTTGTATTGCACTTGCTGATCGACCCAGCCGCTGACACTGAGGCTGACGATCGGCGGTCTTTTTTGATCGATGGCCGTGCGTGTCTCTTCCAGATCTTTAACCCGCGAATCGACGTCCGAAGACGTACGGGCGTCGCCGCTCACGGCCTGATTGATATCCTGGTCAACCTTCGAGGCCAGCGGAGCGCTATTGGAACTCGGCGCACCAGCATCGCCAGCATAAGCAAAACCTGCGAGCGAAATGCCAGCAACGGCAATTCCCGACAACGTCACGATCAACTTCATGGTCCCTTCCCCCCAGGCAGTCCAGGACTCGCGCGCGACTGAAACTTTCAAGAGACGATGCCACCAACCGGCGTGTCGTCTAGCCAGCCGAACGGCCGACCCATTATCATCCAGGAGTTTGCACAAACCACCGAAACATGGCAAATCGGTGAGCCCTGCGGGCGTAGTTCAATGGTAGAACGGCAGCTTCCCAAGCTGCATACGAGGGTTCGATTCCCTTCGCCCGCTCCAAGCAGTTTGAGCCCGCCTCAGCGGTGCGCGTCCTTGGAGGATGACATTTCGCCACGCCTGCCCTGAGGCTCCATCGAAGCACAGGGTCCTGTCGATCCAAGCTGCTGAAGAAAGCGCCTCAATCGTGGGATTCCATGGCCACCGTAGAGCTAAACCCATAGTTTCGTTCTAGAACTTGCCTCGGGACGGTCCCATTGTGCGCTTGAGGTGGGCGGCGCTTCGGGCTTTAAGGAGATGCTGCGGGCTCAGGGGGAGAGAGCCCTCTCCGGCCAGCGATGAGCTCCCGCGCCTTTAGCACGGATGACGCATGGTCAATTTCTTCATTCACCGGCCGATCTTCGCTTCCGCCATCGCCGTCATCATGGTGCTCGCCGGGGCTATTTGCTATTTCCTGCTGCCGGTTTCCCAGTTGCCCGACGTGACGCCCCCGCAGGTCGTGGTGAGCGCAATCTATCCCGGCGCGAGCGCCCAGGTCGTCGCCGACACAGTCACGACACCCCTCGAACAGCAGATCAACGGCGTCGAAGGCATGACCTACATGTCGTCGACGAGTTCGAACGATGGCTCCTCGACGATCACGATCACGTTCGACGTCGGCTATCCTCTAAGCATCGCCGCCGTCGATGTGCAGAACCGCGTGTCGGAAGCCGCGTCGTCATTGCCGCCGATCGTCAATCAGGCCGGCGTCACGATCCGTAAACAAAATCCCAACTTCGTGCTCATCGTCAATCTGACGTCGCCGGACCATTCCGTCGATGCCGTGACCCTCAGCAACTACGCTTATCTTCAGATCGTCGATCCGTTGAAGCGGTTGCCCGGCGTCGGCGACGTACAGATCTTCGGCGAGCGGCGCTATTCGATGCGCGTCTGGCTCAACCCCGATAAACTTTCGCAGCTCGGTATCACCGCCGTCGACGTCCAGAACGCCGTTGCCGAACAAAACATCCAGGTCGCCGCCGGAAAGATCGGACAATCGCCTGCGCCTCCGGGCACACCCTTCGAAATGCAAGTCAACGCCACGGGGCGTCTGAGCAGTCCCGAAGAGTTCGGCAACATCGTTCTACGGGCCAATCCGACGACGGGCGCGATTGTTCGCCTGCGCGACGTCGCCCGGATTGAACTCGGAGCCTTGCAATACTCCTCGACCGCATTCTTCGGAAAAGATCCGTCAGTCGTTCTCGGCGTTTTCCAGATGCCGGGGTCGAACGCGCTCGATCTGCAAGAGCGCGTCATGGAAAAAATGAAGGAGCTGTCCAAGCGCTTTCCGAAGGGCATTGCCTACGCAATGCACTATGATACGACGCGCTTCGTCTCGGCTGCGATGCACGACGTCATCTTTACACTGCTCGAAGCCCTCTTTCTGGTCGTTCTCGTCGTCTACGTCTTCCTGCAAAGCTGGCGCACGACGATCATCCCGACAATTGCCATTCCTGTCTCCCTGATTGCGACGCTCGTGATCATGGAGATGCTCGGGTTTTCTTTGAACATGCTGAGCCTGCTCGGGATGGTGCTCGCCATCGGGCTCGTCGTCGACGATGCGATCGTTGTCGTCGAAAACGTCGAAAGGCAGCTCGAAAATGGGCTGAAGCCCATGGACGCCGCGTTGAAGGCCATGTCGGAAGTGACCGGCCCCATCATCGCGACGACAGGCGTCCTCATGGCCGTCTTCATCCCGGTGGCGTTCATACCGGGGGTCTCGGGACGTCTTTACAATCAGTTCGCGCTGACGGTCGCGATTTCAGTCGGCCTTTCGGCGTTCAACTCCCTGACACTCAGTCCGGCGTTGGCGGCAGCATTCCTGCGACACAAGCCACCATCGACGTTCTTCCTGTTCCGCTGGTTCAACGCCGGCTTCGAGCACCTGTCGCACGGCTACGCGCGGCTCGTGCACTTCCTCATCCGCATTCGCTGGGTGATGCTGATGCTGTTCGCCGGTGTGCTTGCCGCGACGTATTTCATCGCGCAACGGATTCCTTCCACATTCTTGCCGGTCGAAGACCAGGGCTACTTCTTCGTCGTCGTTCAGCTTCCGGATGGCGCATCGCTTGAACGAACGGACGCGGTCGCCACGAAGGTGCGAGACATTCTCGAAAGTACACCCGGGGTCGATATCGTCGGATCGATCAGCGGCCTCAACTTCCTGACGAATGCTGCCCAGTCCAATTCGGCCGTCGAATTCGCCATTCTGAAGCCGTGGAACGAGCGTCCGCCCGGGCAGAGTGCATCGAACCTCGTCGCCGCCGTGCGGCCCAAGCTTCTCATGATACCTGATGCGGTCGTTTTGAGCTTCGATCCGCCCTCGATTCCCGGGCTCGGAACGACCGGCGGTTTTGAATTCCAGGTCGAAGATTTGACCGGCCGCGGCAGCGAAGCGCTCAACGAGGCGACACAGGCACTGATCGCCGAGGCGCGCAAACAGCCGGAACTCGATGCGCAACAGCTCTTCACATCCTTCTCCACGTCGACACCGCAATTCAAATACGATCTCGACCGCTCGAAGGCGAAACTGCTGGGCCTCACGCTGCCGGATGTCTTCAATACGTTGCAGATCTATCTCGGCTCGCTCTACGTCAACGATTTCAACCTTTTCGGACGAACCTTCCGCGTGACGCTGCAGGCGGACAATGCATCTCGATCGTCATCGTCCGATCTCTCGAAGCTCTATGTCCGCAACGCCACCGGCGGGATGGTACCGCTCAGCACGCTCGGAACGTTGAAGCCCATCGTGGGACCGGAGACCGTGCCCCACTACAACAACTATGCGTCCGCGCTCATCAATGGAGGACCGGCGCCAGGCTACAGCACCGGCCAGGCCATCGAAGCGATGGAGCGAGCCGCTGCGACTGCCCTGCCTCGCGATTTCAGCTATGAATGGACCGGCATCACGTTCCAGGAACTCAAAGCCGGCTCTATCGCGATCATGGTGTTCGCGCTCGCGAGTGTTTTCGTCTTCCTGATTCTCGCCGCCCAGTACGAGAGCTGGTCGATGCCGTTCATGGTGCTTCTGGCGGTGCCACTTGCCTTGTTCGGAGCGCTGCTGGCGATCTGGGTGCGCCATATGCAGATTGACGTCTATTCTCAAATCGGCTTCGTGATGCTCATCGGTCTTTCCGCGAAGAATGCCATTCTGATCGTTGAGTTCGCCAAGAGGCGGCGTCTCGAAGGATTGTCGATCGTCGAAGCCGCGATGGAAGCCGGTCGGCTCCGCCTGCGGCCGATCCTTATGACGGCCTTTGCTTTCATTCTCGGCGTCGTTCCACTGATGATCGCCTCAGGTGCGGGCGCCGCAAGCCGGCAATCCATCGGAACGACCGTTTTCGGTGGCATGCTGGCCGCGACGCTCCTGACCCTTCTCTTCGTTCCCGTATTCTATGCCACCATCGAAAGGTGGCGCGAAGGACGTGAAGCCGACAAATCAGGCGCGGCGCCGCCGACGCACGATCCTTCAAAACCCGTTGCCGCCGAATAACTGAGGAATTCGCGATGCGCGTTTGGAAAGTAGCTCTTCTGGGAATCGTCGCTCTCGGCGTAGGCGCCGCCTATTACTATCGGCAGACTTTCCCAATGCTTCTCGCCGAAGTCGAAGGCCAAGGAGGCGCGGCGCCTCCCCACGCGTTCGTCATGCCGGTGCCGGTAACGCCTGTCGTCAAACGGGCGGTTGGCATATACCTCGATTACGCGGCACGCACGGAATCGATCAACGACATCACGCTCCAGGCACGCGTGGCCGGATATCTGCAAACACAACACGTTCCAGATGGGTCCGACGTCAAACAAGGGGATCTGCTCTACACGATCGATCCGCGTGACTATCAGGCCGCGCTCGACCGCGCTAAGGCGGAGAAGCAGCGCGACGTTGCCGCTCGCGATTATGCAAGTTCGAACCTGCAGCGCGGCACGGAGTTGTCGAAGAGCGGCTGGCTTGCCAAAGACACGTTCGATCAGCGGTCGAGCTTACTCCGCCAGTCCGAGGCCGCCATCAATATTGATGATGCGGCCATCCGGACCGCCGAACTCAATCTGGAGTACACTCAGATCCGCGCTCCGTTTGCGGGACGGCTCGGCAAGAACCAAGCACCCATCGGCACGCTCATCAGCGTGGCTGGAGCTCCGCTTAATACGCTTGTCCAGCTCGATCCGATTTACGTGACGTTCAATCCCGCGGAAGCCGATCTCGACACGATCGAGAAAGTACGCAAAAGCGGCACGGTCGCCGCAGAGGTATTCGTGCCCGGGGAAGACAAGCGTTCCTACAAAGGGAAAATCACGTTCGTCGATAACGCCGTCGACCGGATGACCGGCACGCTCACCGCCAGGGCGACGATCGCGAATGCCGACCATGGCTTGCTGCCGGGACAGTATGTGCGCATTCGAGTCCATGCCGGGGAAAATCCGGAAGCCTTCATGGTCCCCCAAACGGCCATCGGGTCCAGCCAGCTCGGAAAATATGTCTATGTCGTCGGCGAGAAGAACATCGTCGCGCAGAAACTGGTGACGCTCGGGCCGTCCGAGGGCGATCTGGTAAGCGTCGTTGGGCTCAACGACAAGGATGTCGTCATAACAGGCAATCTTCAGAAGATCGGCCCTGGTTCACCCGTGCAGCCTCTGACTGCGCCGCCGCCGCAAGCCAAAGCCAGCATCCAGACGGGCAGCACAGTGAACTGAAACGGCGGCATAAAGAACCGAAGGCTTCAGGTGCATTCAACGCATTGGCACTCGGTCGGCCCCGCGTTGCCCAACGACGTTGATCCCCAAAAGCGATAGGGGATTCTTAGCGGGATTGCGCCTCACCGTGAGCGCGGACATCCGTCCCATGACTGACGAGCTCAGCGACCGTCCAAGTCAACAGAACGATCAGTGCGATGGCAAGAAGAGCGCCCGCACTGACTGGAGCCAAGCCCAGCAATTTTCCAAATGGCGTCACCGTGACAGCCAGCACCTGCAGCACAACCCCAAAACCGACAGCCAAATGAATCCAGATATTCGGGGGCGGAACTGCGATGACGCGCCGGCAGGGATAGACGAAAACCAGTTGAAGCAAGGACTCATAGAAGAAGAGAGATGTCCTCATCTCTTCCAAGGCAAAGCCGATGAGCGGCATGAGCGCGAGAATGCCGATACCCCCCGCTGCTTTCGCTGCGCCACTAACGACAATGAATCGGAGCGAGACGGTATCCAAAAGCTTCGACCGCGGCAGCCGCGGAGGCCTGTTCATTACGCCAGGGTTCCGGTCGAACGCCAAGGCGAGCGCGGGCGGCCCATCCGCAATGACATTGATCCACAGCAACTGAACCGCCGTAAGCGGCAGCAGGAACGTGCCACCCGCGGGATCTCTCTCGCCGAAAAAAAATGCAATCGCCAGGCCCGCTATCATCAAAGCGATGAGCGCCAGATCCGTCGAAAAGAAGAAGCGGATGAATTTCTGGATGTTCTCGTAGATGCTCCGGCCTTCCTCGATAGCGGCAACGATCGTGGCGAAGTTGTCATCGAGAAGTATGACGTCGGCAACTTCTCGCGAGACATCGCTGCCCCTCTGCCCCATCGCGACGCCGATATCGGAACGCTTGAGCGCGGGCGCATCATTGACACCGTCTCCTGTGACGGCGACGATTTCGCCATTGGCTTTGAGCGCCTCCACGAGCCGAAGCTTGTGCTCCGGCGCCATGCGGGCAAATACGTTGACGTTGCGCGCCGTGTTTTGAATGTCCTCTATAGACATTCGCTCGATTTCGCTGCCCGTCACGACCCTCTCTGCTGCGATGCCGATCACTTCACCGATTGCCCTGGCAGTCGCCGGGTGATCCCCTGTGATCATCAGTACGCGAATACCGGCGGCTTGTGCGCGTTTCAGGGCATCTGATACCTCAGGCCTGGGCGGATCCCAGAGCATGACCAATCCCAGAAATGTCACGTCATCGTCTTGTTCACCGTGTCCCCATGCGAGGGCGAGTACACGATAGCCTTCACGCGCCTGCCGCAGCGCCTTGGCTTCCCACTCCCGCTTTTCGTTTGCCGGTAGCGTGCTCCGCTGGATCAAGACTTCGGGCGCGCCCTTCAGATAGCTGATGCGCGACGAGCCTTTTTGAACGGTGACCCGCATGAACTTGCTCTCGCTGTCGAAGGGTCGGCTTGAAACGCGCGGAGTGCGGAGTGCCAGGTCGGCCGGGGCCGCCCCTCGCCTGATGGCATAGTTCAACAGAGCAACTTCAAGCGGATCCCCGGCGCCAGTCGCGATCTCGGCGTCATTTGCAAGTATTATCGCCTGCAGCGCCCGCTCCGAATCCAGCGCATCGATCGCGTGAACATCCATGCGATTTTCCGTAAGTGTGCCGGTCTTATCGGTCGCGATCACGGTGACGGAACCGAGCGCCTCGACGGCACTGAGGCGTCGCACGACAGCTTTTCGCTTTGCCAGCCGCTCGACACCCATCGCCAGCGTCAACGTCAGCACCGCCGGCAAACCTTCCGGTACGGCCGCGACGGCGAGGGCGACGGAAAACAGAACGATCTGCCCGATATGGCTTATCCCCTCGACCAGCAAACCGCCGAGAATAAGAACAATCCCGATCGCGACAATCGCGATCGCGACTTGATTTCCAAACACGCCAAGTCTTTTTTCAAGCGGCGTCTGACTGGCTTCGATGCCGCCGATCATTATAGCGAGGCGCCCCATAGTGCTTCTCGGGCCCGTGCGCGTGATGTGCAAGTATCCGCTGCTCCGAACGAGAAGCGTACCGCTCAGGAGATCCTGGTCGATGTCCTTTTCTATCGGCAGCGACTCGCCTGTCACGATGGATTCATCCACCATGACTCCAAGGCCCTTTGCCAGCACGCCGTCGGCGGGAACCCGATCTCCTGCTTCGACACGCGCGAGATCACCGGGCACGAGATCACGCGCCGGAATTTGCAATAGAACGCCGTCGCGCACGACCCAGGCCGAAGGCTTCGCAAGCGCCTTGAGACGCGCAAGCGCTTCCTCGGCCTTGCCCTCCTGATAGGCGCCGAGGCCTGCATTCAAACTCAGGATCAGCGCAATTGCGATCGCTTCATAAGGCACCGACTGAGCGCCTTCGTGGACCCACAGCACAAAATCGAGAGCAAGAGCGAACAGCAGAATGTAAATGAGCGGGCTCATGAACTGCCGCAGAAGCCTTTGCCAAACGCGTCGAGGCTGAGCCGCTACCAATTCATTCGGCCCATACGTCTGCAGACGATGAGCCGCTTCAGATTGCGTGAGACCTTTAAGCCGGAATCCGACGTCCATTTGCGTCATCACGCGCCTCTCAAGGCTCACTCCAATAGAGAACGAGAAATGGGAAGGATCTTTCCAAATCGGTCAAAGCTGAGCAAGGCAATATGGCTGTGACGGTCTCTCTGGAATTGAGGCGCGTCAATTCTTCTTCCGACTTCAAAATACAAGCGCATACACGCCCATCTCCTTTGCGGGTTAGCTGCGAGCGCGAGGAATATCCGGCAGGCGGAACTTAACATTCGTCATTCGTGTTCCGCAGAGTGCTTCGAGGTTCGGAAAGCCATCACGATGCCGCTCGTACCGTCCTGGACTGACATTGCCATTCGCCTCGCGTTGACGATGGTCGCGGCCGCGCTCATCGGTCTCGATCGCGAAGCCGGCGGTCACAACGCCGGGCTGCGAACAACGATTCTTGTCGGGCTCGCGGCGGCCGTCGCAATGATCCAAGCCAATCTGCTTTTGCCCGTCGACGGCAAAACGCCTGGATCTTTCTCCGTTCTGGACCTGATGCGCCTTCCGCTCGGCATCCTCACGGGTGTCGGATTTATCGGCGGCGGTGCGATACTGCGCCGAGGCGACCTGGTCGCGGGCGTCACGACCGCAGGCACGCTCTGGATCATGAGCGTGATCGGTCTTTGTTTCGGCGGCGGACAACTGACGCTGGGTTGCATAGCGACGGCGCTGACGTTGATCACACTCGTCCTCTTGAAGAGCGTCGATGAAATGATACCGCGCGAGCATCAGGCATCCGTCGTGCTGAAAGCAATGCCGGCAGCCTCCTTCGGCGCTCTCGCAACCGCTCTGGCGCGCCGCGGATACCATGCGCAGTTCAAGGGTCACAAAGCGCCTGACAATGTCACCGAAATTTCTGTTTCCTGGAAGTGTAAGGACTCCGCCTGCGAACCCATGCAGCTCCTAGAGCTGATCAATGAAGGCGCTCAGGTTCAATCATTCGAGCTTTTGAAAGATGGAGCGAGCTGACGGAACTCTTAGCGCCGGGCCCCCGACTTCAAAGACGGAGCACAGAAGCCGCCTCAGCGGTGCACTAATATCCACTCGACGGCTTCATCGAGCGTCTCGGCGACGTAGTCGGGACGCGAATGCAGCTTGTTTTCGTCTCCCTGACGATACTTGCCGGTCCGAACGAGAATACCCTTCAGACCCACGGCAATGGCGCCCCCGACATCAGCTTCGGCGTCGTCACCAATCATGACCACGGCGCCGATCGGACAGCGAAGATCGTGCACTGCCGTACCGAAGAACTCCGCTGAGGGTTTTCCGAAGAGCATGGCCTTCCTGTTGGCCGCAAACTCAAGCGCCGCAACAAAAGGACCTGCATCAAGGCTCAATTCTCCGTCGGCGTCTTTGAAATTCCGGTTCATCGCGAGCGCCAGGAATTCGGCTCCGCCGATCAGCTTTCGATAAGCGCGGTTGAGGCGATCGTAGGTGAATGTTTCACCGGCATCACCAACGATAACAGCTTCTCCCCCGCTCGAAGCGAGGCCGGCAAAATCCTCCTCCAGATCCGGATGTACGAGGAGAAATGGCGAAAGCCCATGCGTTTCGAGGTGCGCACGTGCCAGCAACGCAGGCGTCAACAGCTCTTCGCCCGAAAGGTCAACACCCATTCGCGCCAGGTCTTCTCGAACTTGTCGTTTGCAGCGGCGCGTCGTGTTGGTGATGAAGCGCAATGGCAAACCTGCGTCGCGCAAACGTTTGACAGCATCGATGGCGCCTTCGATCGGCGCGTCACCGACGTAAATGACGCCGCCAAGATCGAGGAGAACTCCGGAAATTCCTACGCCGGAACCGCCCCTTTCCTGCACGATTGACGTCATCGCAATCTCGGATTGGAGCTTGGCATCACGCCCGACGCGTCTTTCGCAAGCCTAGAGTAAGAGTAACAAGTCTCTCTCAAGGCGCATCCCGCAGTCTGAGCCGCACGAAAGTCCATCAGTGCGACTCGCAATTGTTCACGCGCTTCCAATGACCACACCAAAGTTGTGATCAAATCACTCGCGTGCCTAGCTCGAATCTTCCGATCTCTCTTCGATAATTGCAACGCTGTTATGTGAGACAGCGGCATCGGTGGTTGGACCGGCATTGGTCTCGCAGCCGGTCTCACGAACCCGAATGACGGTCTCGACGCCGTCCGCGGCTACTCCGGTCTCGCGCAATATTCAAACCTCGGTGGTTCGCTGACGGTGTTCGCGCTCCCGTAACAACACCCGCTGTCCCATGAAAAAAAGGAGAGGGCGACCTGTGTGCCCTCCCTCTGCACCTTACAACCGGTTCCCGCCCGCGCTCAGTGCGTTCTTGGGTGTCAGGCGGATCTGGTTTCGAATTTCGAATGTGAAACGTGGCTAGACGGAATATCTGTCGCGGCCCGTAACCGGCCCCAGCTCCAAGTGCTGTACGCGAGCGTAATGGCAAACACCAAAAACGCCCCGATGCACATCATCAAATAGTAAAATTCGACTTCGGTCATAGTCGCCTCCCATATCAGATGAGGCGAAACTAAAGACGCAGGTCTACGCCAAATTGACCGACGTCAAGGCGCGGACGGATCTGTGATGCGGATCAGATTTTTCCGATCCAGCGCCATCCGCGGGCGCAAAAGCGGGTCACGCTGCCTTCCCGCTCATCCCGCCTTTGCGAACCTGATTTGCATGCTGACAGAGAAAGCGGACGAAACCGCGGACAAGAGGCCGGTCTCCGTCGCTTTTGCGATAAGCAGCAAAATGACTTGAGACGAATTGATATGTCTGCGGCCTGATCTCCCGCATAAGACCCTGTCTTGACCAGTTCTCACCAATATGGCGAGGCAAAAATCCGATGAAGCACCCGGACAGAATAAGCATCACCTGGGCTTCCATCTGGACGACGTGCCCGGTCGCACGCGGATGATCGGCGCGGTAGAGGTCGTCGAACTGGCGATAACCACGCACGGAGAAAAGCGCCTTTTCGATCGCCTCTCGCGTAATCGCCGACGTCGGTGCGTCGAAAAGCGGATGTCCTTTTCCGCAATAGAGACCGTGCGGCTCGCGATGAAGAGCGACATAAGTGACCCCTGGCGCCTTCTGAGAGAAGGGTCCAATGACAACGTCGCGACGGCCATCAGCGATTGCCTGCTCAAGGAAATTCGGCGTCCCGAGTTCCAGGTCGATGAAGACGTTTTCGGCATTCTCCATGAAACGGCCGATGACGTGCTGCAGACCGAGCGCGGAATTCGTGACGATGCCATCGACGATGCCGATCCGAAGCCGCCCGACAAGCTGCCCGTTGTACTGGCCGACACGCTCCTCGAACGAGCTGATCTCGGCAAAAAGCTTTTGGGTTGCGATGTAGGTTGCCTCGCCGAACGGCGTCAGCCTGAAGCCGCGCCGTCCGCGTACGCACAATTGTGCTCCAAGCTTGCGCTCGAGCGCCGCAAGATGCGTGCTCAGCGTCGGCTGCGACAGATTGAGCGCGATCTGGGCATCCGCGAAGCTCCCCGCCTCTACCAGCGTCACGAAGACCCGCAAAAGACGAAGATCGATATTGTCGAGCCGGCGCATTGGAAACTCCCGCACAAACAGCCGATCGTCACATAGATACTTTTCAATGTATCCTTCCAATAATCAATATTTTCATCGATGTTA
Source organism: Pseudomonadota bacterium (assembly GCA_018242215.1). Taxonomy (GTDB): domain Bacteria; phylum Pseudomonadota; class Alphaproteobacteria; order Rhizobiales; family Hyphomicrobiaceae; genus Hyphomicrobium_B. The sequence continues at coordinate 309,982 of JAFECG010000019.1, read as the reverse complement.
TTTTGCCCAACTCTTTGCCAACGATTGGTGTTGTCAGCGAGGGGTTGCGACCATGCACACGGGAATCGGATTTCGGCGGCTCGCCGTTGTTGGGTTGGCCTTGACATTATGGGCCGGCGTTTCGCTTCCAGCGGCCCCGGCGCGTGCGGATGAGAAAATTCGTATCCTCTGCCCGACCTGGAGCGGCTATGCCCCCGTCTTCGTTGCGCAGGACCTCGGCTACTTCAAAAAACTCGGCATCGATGTCGACATCAAATTCGAGGATGAGCGGGCGAACGTCATGGCCGCGATGGACCGCAAGGACATCGAAATGGATATGCGCACCGTTGGCGAATATCAGGGCAAACCGCGCGACGACAAAACACCGGGCGTCATCATCGGCACCATAGACGAATCGCTCGGCGGCGATGGCGTCATTGCCCCGGGTGACATCACGTCCGTCGAGCAGTTGAAAGGGAAGACGGTCGCGTCCGAACCGAACATCCCGGGCCGCCTGCTTCTTCAGATGGAATTGAAGAAGAAGGGCATGACGCTCGCCGATCTCGACGTGAAGCAGATCGCAACCGCCGACACCGTTGCCGTCTTTGCCGACCCGTCGATCTCGGCCGTCGTATCCTATCAGCCAAACCTCTCGCAGGCGCTCGACAAGATCAAGCAACGCAATCCGCACGTTCTCATCTCGTCGGCGCAATACCCGGGCATCATCGTGGACGTGATCATCGTCCGCCAGGACGATCTCAAAGCGAACCCGGAGAAGTACAAGAAATTCATGATCGGCATCTTCAAGGCGATCGACTACTTCAAAAGCAACAAGCAGGATTTCGTCAAGCTTGCAGCCCCCCACTTCAACCTCACGCCAGCCGAATTCGCAGCATCGATCGACGGAAGCCTCGACTACACCGATTACAAGCAGACCGCCGGATACTTCGGAAAACCCGGCGCACCGGGCTCCCTCTACAAGGTCTTCGACGAAGTCATGCAGTTGAACCTCGAAAATGGCGCCGCTGACCATAAACTCAAGTCGGCAGACCAAATCGACAATTCGGTTGTCTCCGGCATCACCGAAGCCGACCTGAAATAGGAGGCGAAGGAGTCGGGCCGGCGATCGCATGATGAGCAAAGCGACAGCAACGACGGTGAGCGGACGGACCTCAGACATCGTGGAGCAGGTGCCCCCGCCACGAGCGCCCGCCGCCCGAAAACACATGCGCAATCAGTTTTTCACCTTCCGCGGAAACCTCTCGAAGCACGCACAAATCCTGACGTCTGTTTGCGCAAGCCTGATCGTCATCGCGACGTGGGAGATCTCGACACGGCTCGGTTGGATCAATTCGCTCTTTCTGCCGCCTCCCAGCGTCACGATCGAGACGCTGTGGACCATGATCACCCAGAAGCATCTGCTTTTGAATGCCGGCATCTCCACCCTCAGGGTCTGGGTCGCTTTCGCGATTTCCGTCGTCATGGCGGTTCCGATCGGCATCGCGATGTCGAGCTTCCGCGGTGTCGGCGCAGCCCTCGAACCGATCGTCGACTTCATCCGCTATCTTCCCGTACCGGCGCTCGTACCATTGAGCATCATCTGGTTCGGCGTCGGCGAAACGACGAAAATCTTCCTCCTTTGGCTTGGGACGTTCTTCCAGCTCGTGCTTCTCGTCGCCGATGACATGCGCCGCGTACCGCAGGAATATGTTGAGATTGCCTACACCGTCGGCGCTCGCCCCAGGCAGATGCTGACCGATGTTGCCTTTCGCGCCATGCTCCCGAGCCTCTTCGACAACCTGCGCATCACGCTTGGGTGGTGCTGGACATATCTGATCATCGCCGAGATCGTCGCCGCCGATAATGGTCTCGGTTTCGTTATCTGGGCGGCGCGTCGCTACATGAATACCTCCGAAGTCATGGCGGGCGTCGTGACCATCGGCCTGATCGGTCTTCTGACCGATCAGATCTTGCGGCTCGTCCACAAGCGCTTGTTTCGTTATCTCTGAGAGGCGCGACGTGGCACCCGCTCCCTATCTCGTGTTCGATGGCGTCGCGAAATATTTCGGCGATCTTGAAGTCGTCGCGCCGACATTCGACCTTGCCATAAAGCGCAACGAGTTCGTGGTGTTCCTCGGCCCCTCGGGTTCCGGAAAGACCACGCTGATGCGCATGGTGGGCGGCCTCGAAACGCCGACCGCTGGAGAAATTCGTCTCGACGGGCAGCCGATCGACGGGCCCGATCGCGATCGCGGGATGGTCTTTCAATCCTATTCGTCGTTCCCGTGGCTGACCGTCGCCCAAAACGTCGCCTATGGCATGAAATACCGCCTCGACATGACGCCCGAACGAAAACAAAGGCGTCTTGCCCATTATCTCGAACTCGTTGGCTTGGCCGATTTTGCCGATGCCTATCCGAACAAGGTTTCGGGCGGCATGCGCCAGCGCATTGCCATCGCACGGACGCTTGCGGCGGGCTCCGACGTTCTGCTGATGGACGAACCCTTCGGCGCCCTCGATGCACAGAGGCGCGAAGATCTTCAGCTGGAGCTGCGCCGCATCCAACGCCAGGACGCCAAGACCGTCATCTTCGTTACTCACGACGTCGACGAAGCCGTCTTTCTTGCAGATCGTATCATTATCTTCTCGAAGCGCCCCGCACGAATGCTGGAAGAAATCGATATCGCCGCCACGCTCGGACCCGATCGCACGCTTGAACTGCGTGACAGCGAACGTTTCTTCAAGCTCCGAACCGAAATCCTGAAATTCGTCCGCATCGCCGCGGGCCACGAAAACTAGAGCGCGAAGCGCCAGGAAAACATGTCGATCGATCTCAAAAACAGAAGCGTCCTCGTCACTGGCGCCAGCCGCGGCATCGGCTATGGTATCGCGGAAGGCTTCGCCGCATCCGGCGCCAACCTCGCGATCCTCGCCGAAGACGAGAGCATTCATGACGCTGCGGCACGACTATCAGAAGATTCCGGCCGCACCGTCCGCGCCTTCGTAGCGGATATCACCGACAAAACTGCCGTCGCGAAGGCATTCACGGAGATCACCAACCTCGACGTCCTCGTGAACAATGCCGGTCTTGAGCTGATCACCCCTCTGACCGACCCGCGCGATGAGGTCGACGCCACGTTCGGCCGCATCATGGATATCAATGTCCGCGGCACCTGGAATGTCACGCGAGCCGCACTGCCGCTTCTGAAGCCAGGCGCCCGCATCATCAACACGGCTTCGGTGTGGGCCAAAAGCGCGGTCGGCGAATTCGCAGCCTATATCGCTTCGAAGCACGCCGTTGTCGGCCTCACCCGCACCTTCGCTCGTGAGCTTGGACCGCGCGGGATCACAGTGAACGCGGTCTGCCCGGGGTGGGTCCGCACGGTTGCATCCGTGCGCTCCGCGAATGTCATGGCCGAACGATCAAAACGAACGGAAGCCGATATTTTCGCCGATGTGGTCGCGGCGCAGGCTCTTCCGGGCCTGATGGAGCCCAAGGACGTGGCGAGCCTCTATCTTTTTCTCGCGAGCGATCTCGCGGTGAATATCACCGGCCAAGCCATCGGCGTCGATCGCGGAGAATTTCTCGGATGAGCAAGGACTTTAGAGATCTTAAGGTCGTCATCTCCGGCGCGGCGAGCGGCATCGGTCTCGCGACTGCAGACCTGTTCGAGAAGAGGGGCGCGAGCGTCGCGCGGTTGGATTTTGCGCCGATCTCGTCCTCTTTGTCATTCCGCGTCGATGTCACCGATGAAATCCAGGTCGCAGAAGCCGTGGCGTCCGCCGACAACGCACTCGGCGGCATCGACGTGATGGTCAACACCGCTGCGGTCTTTCTTTATGGCCCGCTCCTTGAGACTTCCGTTGCGGAAGCCCGCAAGGTTCTGGACGTCAATCTCATCGGAACGTTCCTTATGGCACGCGAAACCATCCGCGTAATGAAGAGCCGAGGTAAGGGCGGAAAGATCATCCTTTTCAGCTCCGAACTTGCCCAGCTTGGACGTGAACATCACGCGGCTTATTGCGCCTCGAAGGCAGGCGTCAGCGCGATGGTGCGCTGCTGGGCGAAGGAGTTTGGACCCGACATTCTCGTCAACGCTGTTGCGCCTGGTCCGACCGATACGCCGATGCTCGATTATGAAAACATGCCGCCGGATTGGAAGCGCCTTGAATCCTCCAATCCCCTCGGCCGTATCGGCCAGCCGAAAGAGATTGCCGAAGCCGTGCTCTTTCTCGCCGGACCCGGATCGAATTTCATCACCGGTCAGGTCCTCGGCGTCAACGGCGGCGCGGCCATGGTTTGAGGAAAGGACATCATGATCAACCGTATTTTCATGAACGAAATGAGCTGGACGTCCTACCAGAAGCGCATAGAAGGCGGCGCGCTCATCCTCCTTCCGACCGGCGCCACGGAACAGCATGGTCCGCATCTGCCCATGGGTACGGATGCGATGCTCGCGACGGCCGTCGCTGCCGACGTCGCGAAAAAGCTCGATGCGATCGTCGCTCCCGTCCTGTCGTTCGGCTACAAATCACAGCCGAAGATGGGGGGCGGCAATCACTTCTGCGGCACAACCAGCCTCGACGCCGATACGCTCGCGCATGTCTTGCGGGACGTCATCAAGGAGTTCGCACGCCACGGCGCCCGCAAGCTCGTGCTCATCAACGGCCATTACGAGAACATGATGTTCACGATCGAGGGCGTCGACCTCGCAATGCGCGAACTCGCCTACAGGGGCATCCAAGATTTCCAAGTCATGCGTCTCGAATATTGGGATTTCACCAAACGCGAGACGCTGGAGAAAATCTTCCCCGGCGGCTTTCCCGGCTTCGATCTCGAGCATGCAGCGGTCATGGAAACATCACTGATGCTCCATCACCATCCGCATCTCGTCGATATGTCGGCACTCCCGGACGATGGGCCAGCAAGCTTCCCGCCCTACGACATTTATCCAACCCGCACCGGCTGGGTTCCGTGTTCGGGCGTGCTCTCTCCCGCTCAAGGTTGCTCGGCTGAGAAAGGCAAGCTGCTTGCCGACGATTATGCCACCGGCGTCACCGGAGCGATCCGCAAGGAATTTCCAAACGTGAAGGAGCGGTCATGAGCGAGGTACACTTGGTTCCGGCACGTCAGGGCCGCGCGGCCGCCCTCAAGACCGGACAATCGATCAAGATCATCAACACACATGGTCATCAGGTGGTCGATACTTGGGCGTTCAACGCCCACGATCTCTCCGAATTCCTGTCGATGGAACATATGCGCGCCGCGATCGACCGGATCCGGCCGATACCCGGCGACAAGCTCGTGACCAATAAGCGGCGTCCGATCCTGACTCTTGTGGAAGACACTTCGCCCGGTATCCATGACACCTTCATCGCCGCTTGCGATATTTATCGATATCAGGGTCTCGGCGTCAGCGAATACCATGACAACTGCGCGGACAATCTGCGCGCGGGCCTCGCCAGTCTCGGTCTGGCGCCTCCGGAAATTCCCTCGCCCCTCAATCTCTGGATGAACATTCCGGTCAAAGTGGACGGCAGCATTGGCTGGGACGAGCCGGTCTCCAAACCCGGCGATTACGTCGTCCTGAAAGCCGAGATGGATTGCGTCATCGCGATGTCCGCCTGCCCGCAGGACATCATCTGCATCAATAAAGGCGCGCCGACGGATGCCCATTACGAGGTCTTGGCATGAGCACGGCGGCGGTCACGGTCCCATGGGGCTTGGACTCCGAAACCGGAGTCCTGCGCCATGTTCTTCTCGGAAGGCCGGATGATTTTGAATGGCGCCCCGTCGGAGCCGTATCGCGGCAAACGCTCGCGCTCGGTCTGAAATTCGACGCGCAGATCGCCATGAAGCAGCACCGTGAGATGGTCGATATCTATGCGCACGCGGGCGTCACTTGTCATTGGCTCGATGCCCGTCCGGAACTCAAGTACGGAGTGTTTGCGCGCGATTCGAGCGTCATGACACCATTCGGCGCCGTCATCACCATGCTCCAGACACGCTATCGTCGCGGCGATTATGCACTGACGTTCAAATTCTACCAGGAAGCGGGCATCCCGATCTGGAACATGATCACGGCAGGCCATTTCGAAGGGGGAGACTTCATGGTCGTCGAGCCCGGATTCGTTCTGTGTGGCTACGGCGGCGAACGCTCAGAGAAAGATGGAGCGGAACAGATGTGCGCATGGTTTCGCGCGGAAGGATGGGAGGCCTATGCGGTGCCCTTCCCCCCGCATTTCGTGCATCTCGATGTGTCCGTCGGCTTCATCAACAAAAAGCTCGTCGCGGTGGCGCAGGATGCGCACCAGTCCTGGTTCCTCGATCTTCTGAAATCGAAAGGCTATGAAATCCTTCCCGTGTCCTACCACGATGCCATGCAGCTCGGGACGAACATTGTCGCACTGGGTAACGACCGCGTGCTTTCGACCGCTGCAAACAAGGACCTCAACGCCCGCATGCGCGCGTATGGCATCGATGTCTACGATCCCGATCTCTCGATGTTCACGCTCGGCGGCGGTGGCCCGCATTGCCTGTGTCAGGCATTGAAGCGCGATCCACTTTGATTGCGCACGTCTCACCAACGTGTTGCATATCGCCCGAAGGTAGATGGTCCGAGTCATGTTCGGCAAAGGTTTTGCCGCTAATGTCTCGGAATGATTCTCCTGGACTACAACTCGCTGCTTATCGCCCTCAGCTTCTGCTGCGCCGGCCTGACACTCACGTTTTTCGTCAGCTGGTTCGTCTCTCGCGCCGATCGCGTGCTGAGAACCTGGGCGATCGGTGCCGCATTCCTCGTCGCCAGCACCCTGGCATATAGCGACTTTGTCGGCCGTTTCTCGCCTGCGGCAGGGATCACGTCCTTCTCCGCATTGCTGGCCGGTTTTGTTTTTTTCCTGGGCGGGGCTCATCAGTTCAGGACGGGCGTGCTTCCGCTGAAGCGCATGAGCATCGTCGCCGTAGTCACCTGCACCATGACCGCACTGCCCATGCTGCTGGGGTTTGACGGCATCAGTTACATTATTTTCAATCTTACGGTGATGGCGATACTGTTCGCAACCGGATGGGAGTATTGGCGCTGGCGGGCTGAATCGCCGCTTCTCATCTCAACCTTGGCAACGCTTTATGTCGTGGCCGGAGTTTCGTTCGGACTTTGCGCGGCGGTCCTCTTTGTCGAGCAGACCTGGACCATGGGCCATGCACCTGACAACTGGGCCGAGAACGTCAATCTCATCGTATGCCTAGGGGGCACCGCAGCGATAGGCGCCCTGTCGCTGGGCCTCAATCAGGTCCGCCTCACACGACGCCACAAACGAGACGCCGAGACAGACCCGCTCACGGGATTGTTCAATCGGCGCGCATTCTTCGATCGGGCGATGGACATGCGTGTCTCTTCGGTGATCGCCCTTGTCTTCGATATCGACCATTTTAAACGGATCAATGACATTCACGGTCACCCGCTTGGCGACTTCGTGCTCCAGTCATTTGCCAATATTCTGAATGAAGCTGTTCGCGAGGGCGATCCCGTTGCCCGTCTGGGTGGAGAGGAGTTCGCCGTCCTGCTCCCTGATGCGCCATTGAAAACCGCGCTCGTCGTCGCAGAGCGAATACGAAAGAAGTTTGCGGAACGACGCTTTCTTTCAGACGAAAGACTCTTCAGCAGTTCTGTCAGCGTCGGGATTTCGAAGCTCGGGACCTGCGCGAACTTGAACGAGCTGATGGTCCAGGCCGATGCCGCTCTCTATGTCGCGAAGCGGGCGGGACGAAATCGGGTCATTCTTTTTTCAAGTCGCGATGATGTGCGTCGTCAGAAGGAAGACGTGGAGCCGATTGCCGTCGAGGTCTCCAAACCGGACCATAGGGCTCTCTATGGCGCCGTTGCCGAGGCCGCCCGCCGGAAGTCTCAGCGCAGAGGGCGGCTCACTCGTCGCGCATGAGAGATACCCGCAAGGGTTGCATGACCGGAAAGCTACGCTTTCTAAAACGAGCGCCGAAGGGAACTCTGCGCTGAAACTTGCGTTCCGCACCGAACGGAACTCAGGATTGATCAATGACTGTGCAAAGCATCCAAGTAAGCAACAACGAGCCGGCAGAGCTTTTCGACGCGCGATCTCGCATTGCTCATCTCGAGGCGAAAGTCGAGCAGGCCGATTACCTGCTCGAAAGAGCTCTCGAATCCTCGGGCGACTGCGAGGATATGCTCAAGAAAATGCAAATGGCGCAAAAGACCCTGAAGGAAGCTCTCGGCCAGAACCCCGAGTTGATGATGCTCGCATGATCTCCGCGGGCTCGACCCGGTAGCGATAGGGCAAATCGGAGCAGTAATAGGCACCCGCCTTTTCCGCCTCTTCCCGAGATTCGAATGCGGCGCCAATGACTTCGGCCGCCCCTCCGAAACAGCCCTCGTCGTCACCCCGGCAAGCTTCGCACCAGACGACGACCCGAAATCTGTCCATTGCAACACCCCGTAAAAGTCCGTCTATGAGCATTTTTAGCTGCAATGCAGCATGAGACCGTTGTCTGCCTTTGGCGATGAATTCCCCATGAACGCCCTTCGTCCACTCAGCCCGGCCGGCACAGCGGTGACAAAGCAGCACCACCCCGAGGCCCAAAACGTCGCTTTTGAGGGCATCAGGATCAGGCAGGCCTGAAAGGAACGAAGCGCCGCTGCAATTCGTACAAAACTGGCCACGCCACGCCGCCGCACCGGCTTGTGTGGTTCTGTGAAGAGCCTTATTTGGCGCCCTGCAATTTTTGAAGGCAATCGGTCGTGGCTGTAGATACACAAAAACGAATGGAAAAAATCCGTCTGTGCGAGGACAACTGCCACGCATCCGACGGATATTACGTATTGATATCTTTGATAGGCGTGGTCGTTGCTATGACCTGCGCTATCTTACTGGCTTTCGGTATTCAGATGCTTGCGTGAGTTCCTCCTGCGATCTCTAGGGACCCGACACAAAATCGAAAATGGCCCGACCGCACTCAAAATCCAACCGCGCTCTAACCGGAATGACGAGCCGTTGCGTCGCTGGCCTCATTCGAACAGTAAGAAGAACATCGAGGACGATTTACGAGCCTCATAATTTCTTCGATCATTTGCGCTCCCAAGTGCCGTTCATCATGGCAATGTGGCACGGCCAGTTCATGATGCTGCCCGACCTCAACACACGCGAATATCGAGTGGAAGCCATGGTCGCTCGGCATGGCGACGCCGAACTGGTCGCGCGCGTGCTGGCACAATTCGGGATCTCGGCCATTCGCGGCGCAGGCGCAGGCGGTCGCAGACGCAATCGCGGCGGGGCCTACGCTCTTCGCGCCGCGGTAAAGGCGCTCGAAAACGGATCGATCGTCGCAATGACCGCCGATGTCCCGCCGAAGCATCCGAGGATATCCGGCGAAGGCGTGGTGACGCTGGCCCGCATGTCGGGTCGCCCCATCATTCCTGTGGCTGCGGCAACATCCAGATTTCTCGTGCTCAACACTTGGAGCAAAATGACGGTCAACCTACCTTTTTCGCGGTTGGCGTGGGTCGCAGGAGACCCGATCTTCGTCAGTGCCGACGCGGATGACGAAGAGATGGAGCGCGTCCGGCTGAAAGTGCAGAACACATTGAACGACGTCACCGCGCGCGCCTACGAACTCGCGAAAGCAGGCGACCGCCAGCCGCTCCGGGTTGGAGCGGGCGGAAAGAAAACTCTCTTTTGAACGAATAGCAGCGCCTACTCGGCCGCGACGTTGTGATCGGCCACGGCATTCTCGCGTTGACGAAGGCGCGCTTCCTCAACCGCAATGTAATCGCGCGTGCGCGGCACTGCATCGATCTTTTTCGCGAGCTGAACTTGGAAAACCATCAGTCCGCCATATCGAAAACCCGCTTCGCCCGCGGCTAAGTAGAACTCCCACATCCGGCAGAAGCGCTCGCCGAGCAGAGCCGAAGCCTCGCTTCGCTTTGCCAGGAACTGACGGCGCCACGCGGCCAGCGTATCGGCATAATGCAGCCGTAAGATCTCGACGTCGGTAACGATCAGGTGAGCCTTTTCGATCGAGGGGAAGACCTCCGCCAGCGTCGGAACATAGCTCCCCGGGAATATGTATTTGGCGAACCACGGGTTCATTGCGGCTCGTCCATCCATGCGCCCGATCGAATGGATGAGCGCGACGCCGTCGTCCTTCAGAGTTCGGCGGACCACGTCAAAATATGTATCGTAGTCCTTGAGACCGACATGTTCGAACATGCCGACGGAGACGATCCGGTCGAAGGTCTCCGAGAGACCGCGATAGTCCTCCAGCCGGAAGCGGACGCGAGAGCTCAGTCCTCGTTCACCCGCGCGCCGTTGCGCGACTTTCAGTTGCTCTGGCGAAAGCGTCAGACCTGTCGCATCGGCGCTGGCGATCTCCGCAAGGTAAAGCGCCATGCCGCCCCACCCGCTGCCGATGTCCAGAACTCTGTTGCCCGGTCTTAGGACAAGTTTGGCTGCAATGTGCCGCTTCTTCGCAAGCTGGGCGACTTCGAGATCTTGGTTTGGAGAATCGAAATAAGCGCACGAGTACTGGCGATCGGAATCAAGAAACAGCGCATAGATGCGATCGTCGATATCATAGTGATGATGGACGTTGGACCGCGAGAGCCGTTCGGAATTGTGTCTGGTCCACCGGTCGAACACATTGCGGAGGACGTGGCGAAATTGCCCGAACTGCGGCGGCGTCAGGCTGTGGAGATTGTTTCCCAAAAGCTCGAGCAGATCATAGACCGACCCTCCCGAGACGGTCAGTCGGCCGTCGGTGAAAAGCTCGCCGAGGGCCATCTGCGGATGAAAAAATAGCTCTCGGGCAGCTTTCACGTCTTTGAGGGTGACCTTGAGAGGAAGTCCGGATCCGTCTCCCGCTGTCAGTTGCTGTCCGTCAGGGAGTTCGACTGTCAGGGTCCCGGTCCGGATGCATCGATTGAGAAACGATTGAAGCGCGCGTTTCATGGGGCATGCCGTCAAACACAATCAACAAAGTTCAACGTTCCCGGCGGAGATTGGTTCCAACCAAATTCCCGTCAGCGCCAGCAACTTAGCAGGTTTATGGCAGTTTTTCATCTGTCATCGACCGCAACAAGCTCAAAAGGTTCCTGACGTGAGACAGACAAAACGATCGATTAAGGGTGAACGAAAATCGAGCAATGGACATCGCTCAACGCGCCGCTGGTCCGGTCGCGTGACAAAGACCAGTGACGCCCTCGACCTTGAAGACCACGTCTTCGCGCGCCGCAGTCCGTCTGCAATCGCGCAATCGCTGAAACGGTCCGCAGAACAAAGTAAGCGGCGGAAAAGCTCCCCCTTCCGGTCGGCGATGTCGATGCTCACATTTTATGTAAATCGTGCCGGTAAGAATCTTTCGGAAAAGCAGCGCCACAACCTCGACCGCGCGAAGAGCGAGTTGAGAAAAATCTTCGGACGCGAAAAATAATTCAGCCTCGCCGTCGCTTTGGGCTCGGCTTGCGGCAGACGCGCCCAGCGGCGCCATGCATCGTCTTTTCCCAGAAATACGGTCTGCGAACGAGATCCAAAACAGCGCGATAGGCGGCAAACGAAATCGCGAGCCAATAAAGCGGCAGGAAAAAAATCGAAAACAAGCGTCCGGAAAAATCGGATGCGTCGGACGTCACCACGATCAGCAAGGCAGCAGAGCCATAACCGGCGAGCAAATTTCCGGCGAATAGCCAGACCAAGAGATGGCTTTCCGGCAAAATCCGCAATCCGGCCGCACCGTGAAGTCCGGCGAGGATATAGAACCACGGGTGCGCCAGCATCGAGATCAGGGTCGCGCAAATCGTCATCTGGAAGCCCACGAAGCGCCACGGCCCAAGATCACGCCAGAGTCGATACGGCCGCCGCATGTGGACGAGATAGGTCTGCATCCACCCCTTGATCCAACGCGTCCGTTGACCCAGCCAAACACGCCAGCGAACCGGCGCCTCCTCCATAGTCTGTGACTCGATGACCGAAACGTCGTAGCCGAGGCGCGCCAGTCGGATCCCAAGGTCGGCGTCTTCCGTGACGTTGAAAGGGTCCCATCCGCCGCACTTCAGCAGGACGTCCCGCCGGAAATGATTGGATGTTCCGCCAAGTGGAATGGGAAGGCCGAGATGATCCAATGCCGGGAGCACGCCTCCAAAGAGCGCCGCATATTCGAGCATGAATTGCCGGCTGAGAAAGGAATCGTCCGGATTGGAGACCGCGAGCCGCGCTTGAACGCATGCGAGCCGCGGTCCGCCGAGGACGAATGCGATTGCCGCGAGCCGAAGTTGATCCGGATCGGAATGATCTTCGGCATCGAAGACCGCGACCAGGGTGCCTCGCGCATCTTGCAAAGCGTAGTTCAAGGCCCGCGGTTTGGTTTTCGGTTGACCTGGCGGAACAGTGATGACGCGCATGTTGCCGACGAGCCCCGCCTCCAAAAGAGCACGGCGTGTTGCGGCATCGTCTGATTCTGTAATGAATAGAATCTCGAGGCGGTCGCTCGGATAATCAAAACGGCTCATCGCGCCGACCAGCGCGCGCGCGATCGAAACTTCCCGGTAGACCGGGACAAGAACAGAAAATGTCGGCAATCGATGATCGTAACGACGATCGAGCCATTTCGGGTCCAGTGGCTCTCGCGGCCGCCGGACAGCTCGCCAAAGCGCTGCCAGCCGAAGTACCGAAATCATCAGGAACGGAACGGCAATGGTGAGTGACCACAGCACCAACCCGAAATCCTCGAGGACAACCAAGCCAGCACTGAGGAGCGATAGCGACAAAAGCAGCACAACCCGCTGCCACATCAGCAGCGGAGAAGCGGCGGAAAAGTCCGGGGCACGGCGGCGCAGGTCGTTGACCGCGCGGTCCAATTGTCCAATATCGCGCTGAAACTGCCAGTGTGGAAACGCGGGCCGAGGTGCACGGGATGACGCGCGCGACGTCCGCAAAGTCGGTATTTCTCGCCGAGCCCCCAGCATGCGACCCCTGGCTGGCCCCTCTGACGATCGCCATCGTCCAGCCAGTGACACACTATGTGCTCAAATTGCGTAGATTGAAAAGAGAGTGCGAACGCATCGCGTAAGAAACCGTCAGTGCAGCAGGACCGCGACATGACCGGCCGGAAGCGAATTCGGAACCTTCTTCTTGCTCTCGTTGGATTGGCTGTTCTGGCTTCCGGCTACCCCGCGCCATCGATCGCGCAGGACAGAAGCGCCGACGACCAAATCGGCGCGCCTGCGAACCCGTCAAAAGACGCCGCTCCCCGCCGTGTCGTCATCCGCTTTTTGACCGACAGCGATTTTCCTCCTTTCGACTTCTACGACGAGGATGGAGTTCTGGTCGGCTTCAATGTCGATCTTGCTCGCGCGATTTGCCTGGAACTCAACACATCATGCGATATCAAAGTGCGGCCTTGGGAAGAACTCTTTCCCGCACTGCAGAAGGGTGAAGCCGACGCCGTCATCGCAGGCCATCGCGTCACGGCGGCGGCACTGAAGCAGGTCGACTTTACGGACCGTTATTTCCATACCCCCGGCCGCTTCGCGGCGCGCAAGGACACGGCAAAGATCGAGATGACGCCCAGCGGCCTCGAGGGGAAACGGATCGCTGTGGCCCGCGGAACCGCACACGAGGCATTCCTTCGCGCATTCTTCCGCGACAGCCCGCTCGTTGTTTATGAAAACCCTGATCTGGCACGCGAAGCTCTTGCGGCCGGCAAGGCCGACTTTCTGTTCGATGACGGAATCTCACTCGCGTTCTGGCTCAACGGAACTTTATCGCGCCAGTGCTGTGAAATGCGCGGCGGTCCCTACCTGGAGCCGAAATTCTTCGGCGACGGCATAGCCATAGCCGTCCCCAAGAATGATCCGCAGATCAGGCTCCTCTTAAACAAAGCACTCGATCGCGTGCGCGCATCGGGGCGGTTCGAGGAACTTGTGCAACGCTACTTTCCGGTCAGAATTTATTGAGATGGATGGCGGGCCTGAACGAACCGCTATGAAAAAAGCAAGCTTAACATCTTGTCGACGCTCGATCGCAGGCGTCGCAGGCTAGTTTGTCGAGTTTATGATACGCACCTTCACCCGTGTTGTCCTGCTGGCGCTCTTATCGGCTGCGCTCGTCGTTCCGCCGGAGGTATCGGTTGATGCGCGGTCTGGATATCATACGTCGACCTGGCGGAAGCATCACCGTCGATATTCTCCCCGCTATCACCACAGCGCTCGGCGCGCGAAGGTCACGCCGCCCGGACCCGCGGCCACTCTGGCGCTTGCACCGCCCGCGCGTCCTCACAAACTTCTGACGCGGGATGAAATCCTGGCGTCCGATCCGACGCGTCTCGAACGGCTCGGTGGCAGGCTCGTCGTGGGCTTCGAGAATTTCGCGGACGTGCGGCCGCTCGTCGAGAAAAAGGCCATTGCCGGGATCTTCATCACCGATCATAATGTCCGCGGGAGAAAAGCCGAGGACGTCGCCAAGGACATCGACGGCCTGCAGAATATCCGCAGGCAACAAGGCCTTCCGCGTCTCATCGTGGCGGCCGATCAGGAGGGCGGATACGTATCTCGTCTGTCTCCGCCGCTGAAATGGCAGCCGACGCTCGGCATGCTGATCGAAAAGCTGAAGACAGATAACGAGCGCGAGAAAGCTGTCCGGCAATATGCCGAAACGCAAGCGCACGAGCTTGAGCGCATCGGCATTACAATGAACTTCGGCCCCGTCGTCGACTTGCGGCTCGGCTCCGCCAGCCGCAACGATGGCGAAACCCGCATTTTCTGGCGCGCCATCGACAAGGACCCATACATCGTCGCGAAAGTGGCCGGCTGGTATTGCGATACGCTCACCAAATTCAACATCATCTGCACGCTGAAGCATTTCCCGGGGCTCGGGCGCGTCACGCGCGATACCCATGTTTTGTCGGCCGACCTGACCGCAAGCGAAACCCAGCTCGAACTTACTGACTGGCTGCCGTTCCGCCGCGTGATGACTGAACCCGGCGTCGCGACGATGATCGGTCACGTCCGGGTCGATGCGGTCGATAACACAACGCCAGCCTCCTTTTCCGATACGGTCATCAACAGCGTCGTGAGGCCGCGCTTCGAGAACGACGGACTTCTGATCACCGACGACTTCAGCATGGGGGCAGTTACGAAATCGAAGGACGGAATTGGCGGCGCCGCGGTCAAAGCCCTCAATGCCGGCGTCGATCTCATCCTCCTGTGCTCCATCGATCAGAACTACGATATCTTGATGTCCGCTCTGATCGAAGCCGATAGCGCTGGCGAGATCAGCCTCAGTCGCGAGAACGAGACACACGAACGGCTGAAGCGCTACGTCTTCATAGACGAGCGCGAACTCCCGCCACCCGCGCCAATCCAAGCCCAGCAATCGACGCCCGTCCCAGCGCACCCGAACTGATCGGTTCGGATCTTCGATCAGCTTGCCGGCTATCGCGCCCCAGCTGGGTCGTTCCGCGCGTGACAGCCCAATCGCGCCAAACCGGCGATGCTGATTTCATCGAGAGACCGCGGAGCGATCGCGCGGCCAAAACATACCCGATGGAAGAGAAAGGAGGTTCGCGCCGCGACCAGAACGGGCACGCCGGAGCTTCCCCCCATCGCTAACCGGCGTGCCCAAACCCATCGGCCACACGCCATACCGCCCCCTCCGGCCCTGCGGCGGATTTCCCGACCAGCCGATTGCCAATCTTCATCGTCTTTGATACAAGGCGGCCCAGAACAGGCGCGGGCACCGGCGGTACAACCACCGGAGCCGGTGTTTTTGCGCATTTATCAGACAAAATTCTTCAGAGGATACAACTGCTTGCAGGTTCTCGTTCGCGACAACAATGTCGATCAGGCTCTCAAGGCGCTTAAGAAGAAATTGCAGCGTGAGGGCGTTTTCCGCGAGATGAAGCTCCGCGGCCATTTCGAGAAGCCATCAGAAAAAAGAGCACGAGAGAAGGCTGAGGCGGTGCGCCGCGCTCGTAAGCTCGCGCGCAAGAAGCTGCAGCGCGAAGGCCTCCTTCCGAGCAAGCCCGCGGTTGCACGTGGCGCCGCCGGCAAAGGTGGTCCGGGCCGCGGTGGTCAGGGCGGTGCCGGTGGTAGCAGCGGCGGCTTTGGCAGCGGCGGATTCCGCGGTGGCCAGGGCAGCGGTGGCGCTGGCGGCTTCTAAGCCGTTCGCCGTTGGAAAAAAGCCAATCGAACAAGGCCCGCGAACATCGCGGGCCTTTTCATTTCGCGTGCGGCCGATCTGAAGTCCTTAGCCCCGCGGAGCAAACTGACCGGCGCGCAGCCGCTCGATCCAGTTGTCTACGTACTGGAATGAAGGACCGTCGTGGATCACATGCCCGGCGCCCGGCATGGTTCTGATCTCCTTGGGCTCGTTGGCGGCCGCGAAAAGGCGCCGTCCCATCTCCACCGGCACGACGTCGTCCGCTTCGCCGTGGAGAATGAAGATCGGCACATGTACGTCGCCGATGTACCTGATCGACTCGTAGCGATCCTTCAGCAGCAGATTGACCGGCAGCCATGGGTATTGCGCTGTCGCCAATTCCAGGATGGAGGTGTACGGGCTATCGAGAATTAAGCCAGCAACCTTCTTCTCTCGCGCCACCTGTATGGCAACGCCGCTCCCCAGCGATTCCCCGTAAAGGATGATGTCATCTGGCCGAACGCCGTCCTTCACAAGCGTGTCGTAAGCAAGCTTCGCGTCAGCGACGTTGGCTGCCTCCGATGGCGATCCTGTAGAACCGCTGTAACCCCGATAGGCCATCATGAACATCCCGCGGCCGCGATCGAGATATCTGCGGATCGTTTCGCTCCGCAGCGCCAGCGATCCGCCATTGCCATGGAAGTAGAGAAGCGTCGGCTGTCCGGCTTTTGCTTTCCCATACCAGGCGATGAGCTTTTGGCCATCCGGCGTCGGTATAATCACTTCTGAAACGTCCGGAAGCCCTGCTTCAGCCGGCGTCACTCGAGCCGGATCCGGGAAATAGATGAATCGGCGTTGCGCGGCATACATCACCACGGCAGCGATCGCGTACAGCAAAACTGCGGCGATGACGGTCGCCTTGAGAACCAGAAGCATTGGGACCCTTGCTCTAGTCGCGTCGCCGGACCAGATAGCCAATCCTGTCACCTTCTCGTTCACGAATACTTTCGAGCGCCGCCATGACGTCGAGGCCGTGGAGCGGGATACCGGTTTCAGCAACCGAATCCTGGTTGAGCTTCATGAGCTCGCGATAGATCGGTTCTGCCGTCTTGTGGAGCATCGCGACGACCGCCACTGTCTTCCTGGGCATGTTGATGGGTACGCGCGGAAAGACCGACGATAGAACGTCCTTCGCACTATCGGAGAAATGCGCAGAGAAGCGCCCCAGCCGCGAAACGAGCTTGATCGCCGTCGTCTCTTCGAAACGATAGTTGTACTTCTCCATCCACTCGAAAAGCTTGTCCATCGTGAAATCCTGCAGACGGATGCCCGCCGTATCGCGGTAATCCTGCCATTCGGCGACCAGATCGAAACCGGATTCCATGTCGATATCGGCAGGCGCAAACGTCAGATCGGTCGCAACGCCGACGCGATCCAGGAAGTCCTTGTTCTTGCGCGCAATGCGCGTCGGATAAGTCGGGAGCACGAACATGCCGAAACTGCCGCGCTCATACGCGAGGCGCACGAGCTTCGAGCAGAACAGGTTCCGCGTATCGTCTGTGCGCATCGAGAAATCATAAAGAATGCGCTTGCCGCCTTTGGCGCGCGAGGCCGCCACATAGTCGAAGATATATTTGGCGGCGCGGGCCGCCAGATCCGCATCACGATGGCGGTAGAGCACGGCCCGCACGATGTTATGATCGAGCGCCTTCGCCAGAGGCGTGATCGTCGCGCCGTCCTCGATCAGGCTTTCGACCATCCAATGGTCGCCAGCGGGATCGATATAGACGATACCGATATGGCTGAACTGGCTGTCGACATCTCCGATGCGGGCGATAGCGGCACTGTTATGAGCCGTGCCGCGCACCAGAACGACATCGCCGGAGCGGAAATGCTGCGCAGTACCGTTGCGATAGAACGTGTAGTTGACGAGCGTATTGTTATCGGTTCCCGTGAAGCCGCGAAGCAGATAGCCACTCTCGTTCGTGCGCGGGTGCCCTGTCGTGATCTCACCCAGCATGTCGGACACGTAACGCAGGACGCGGAAGACATCGCGAAACCCCTGCGTCACCTCCGGCGTCATCAGGCCCAGCATCTCATAGTGGCCGAGATGGTCGCGCAAACCAACGCGAAGATCGAAGAGCCGATACATGAGCTGCGGCGCCTGCCGCGCGATGCCGGCGACGTCGTAATCGGCAAAACGCGCCTTCGACGCTCGTTCGTAGATGAACTGAAGGTTCCGCGCCAGGAGCGCCGCATTGGTGACTGGAGTCGCGGCAAGAACCTCGATGTGCTCGAGATCATTCTCGAAAGACGCCGACGCAACGGGAGCCAACACGGGGAACCCTCAAACCCACTCTTCTTCGCGACTATAGCAGACGGATCGGGCCCTGCCCTGAGCAACAGCGATCGGCGATCGACTGTTGCCGATCCGCCCCAACGCCCCGAAAAGTCCGGCTAGTCCGCCGCCAGGGCTTTAACAATCTCTTCGGTCATTTTCTTGGCATCGCCCAGAACCATCACGGTGTTGTCGCGATAGAAGACAGGGTTGTCGATGCCGGCGTAGCCCGAGGCGAGCGAACGCTTGTTAAAAAACACCGTTCCGGCTTTCCAGACCTGCAGGACGGGCATGCCGTAGATCGGCGAGGACTTATCCTCTTCGGCGGCCGGATTGACGACGTCGTTCGCGCCGATGACATAAACGGCGTCGGCCTGAGCGAACTCGCTGTTGATGTCCTCAAGCTCGAAAACTTCGTCGTAGGGCACGTTGGCTTCCGCAAGCAGCACGTTCATGTGCCCTGGCATCCGGCCCGCGACCGGATGAATGGCATACTTCACCTCAACGCCGGCTTTCTTCAGCGCATCCCCCATCTCGCGCAAGGCGTGTTGGGCCTGCGCGACGGCCATGCCATAGCCCGGCACGATGATGACCTTCGAAGCATTCTTCAGAACATAGGCTGCGTCCTCGGCCGAACCGAGCTTGACGGGCTTCTGCTCACCTCCGGCAGCAGCGGCAGCGGCAGTCTCGCCGCCGAATCCGCCAGCGATGACGGACAGGAACTGCCGGTTCATCGCCTTGCACATGATGTAAGAGAGGATCGCGCCGGATGAACCGACGAGCGCGCCGGTGATGATGAGCGCAACATTCCCAAGCGTGAAGCCGATGCCGGCGGCCGCCCATCCGGAATAGGAGTTCAGCATCGAGACGACGACGGGCATGTCGGCGCCGCCGATCGGAATGATAATCAGGACGCCGATCAGCAGCGACAGGGCCACGATCAGCCAGAACAGCCACGCCGAACCGCCGGACATGATGAAGGCATAGATCATCAGGATCAGCAGAATACCGAGACCGGCGTTGAGCAGATGCCGGGCTGGCAGCAGGATCGGCTTACCCGACATGCGGCCAGATAGCTTCGAAAATGCGATAACGGAGCCAGTGAACGTGACGGCGCCGATCGCAACGCCAAGAGACATTTCAAGCAGGCTGCCGCCCTTGATGCCCAGGTCCGGAGCCACTGGATCAACCAGAATGCCGAACGCAGACGGTGCATCGAGCGCGCTGGCGGCGACGAACACCGCTGCGAGGCCGACGAGCGAATGAAATGCCGCGACGAGTTCCGGCATCATCGTCATCGGAATTTCTCGCGCCGTTTTCGCTCCGATGAACCCGCCGATGCCGATCCCGAGCACGATCAGAATCCAGGATGATGCCGTCGGCGCCGCGATTCCGAGCGTCGTCAGAATCGCGATCGTCATGCCGATCATGCCGTAGAGATTGCCCTTCCGCGACGTCGCCGGGCTCGACAGGCCTCTGAGCGCCAGGATGAATAGAACGCCGGCGGCGAGATAAAGCAGTGCGGCGACGTTTGCGGACATTGGTTCGTTCCCGGACCTGTTATCGGATGCCTTCGACGTTTCTCATGCGGTGGATCGGTTCGGCGCGTCAGCCGTCCTTCTTCGCCGGTGTCTCTTTTTTCTTGTACATGGCGAGCATGCGGTTGGTGACGAGAAAACCGCCGAAAATGTTGACCGACGCCATCGTCAACGCCAGGAACCCGAAGATCCGCGCGACACCGCTATCGGACTCGGTCAGCGAAACGCCCACTGCCAGCAGCGCACCAACGACGATCACCGACGAAATCGCGTTCGTGACGCTCATCAAGGGTGTGTGCAGAGCAGGTGTCACCGACCAGACCACGTAATATCCGACGAAGACGGCGATCACGAAAACCATGAATTCGTAGACGGACGGACTGACGAGATGCCCTTCGGCTGCAAATGCCGACGAAGTGGACAGGACCGTGATCGCGAGCGCCGCAAAGAGAGATTGGATCAACCGCATGGCAAGGCTCCTCATGCCGTCTTCGTCGCGAGATTGGGATGCACAATCTCGCCATCCTTGGCGACCAGCGTTCCTTTGATCAACTCGTCGTCCCAATTGACCGCGAGCGTCTTTTCCTTCTTGTCGATCATCGTCTCGAGAAAGGCCAGAAGGTTACGGGCATAGAGACTGGAAGCGTTGACCGCGATCGTGCCCGCAAGATTGAGCGGCCCGAAAATCTTGACGCCGTTCGCGGTCTCGATCGTCTTGCCGGGTTCGGTGAGTTCCGTATTGCCCCCGCGCTCAGCCGCAAGATCGACGATAATGGCGCCAGGCTTCATACTCTCGATCATCGCTCGCGAAATCAGTTTCGGCGCCGGGCGGCCAGGAATAAGCGCCGTCGTAATCACCAGATCTTGCGTTTTGATGTGGTTCGCGACGAGTTCAGCCTGCTTCGCCTGATATTCGGCGCTCATCGGCTTGGCATATCCGGCAGCCGTCTGCGCCTGTTTGAATTCGTCGTCTTCGACTGCGATGAATTTCGCGCCGAGCGATTGCACTTGTTCCTTCGTCGCGGGCCGGACGTCCGTTGCGGTCACCTGCGCACCAAGCCGCCGAGCCGTTGCAATCGCCTGCAATCCGGCAACGCCGACGCCCATGATGAAAGCCTTCGCCGCGGGAACGGTACCAGCTGGCGTCATCATCAACGGCAGCGCCTGCCCGAACATCGACGCCCCATCGACCACCGCCTTGTACCCAGCAAGGTTCGCCTGGCTCGACAGCACGTCCATCGACTGCGCGCGTGTGGTCCGCGGCATGAACTCCATAGAGAATAGGGTCGCCCCCGTACCGGCAAGTGCATCGAGACCGCCGCGCTCCCCGAAGGGATCGATCATCGCGATCACCAGCGCGCCGGGCTTCAGGGCCTTGACGTCCTCGATCAATGGACGGCGAACCCTCAGAAGAATATCCGCTCCCGAAAGCGCTTCCGTCTTGCCCACGATCTCTGCGCCGACAGCCCGATAAGCCTCGTCGGAAAAGCGCGAACGCAGTCCGGCTCCTTCTTCGATGCGAACGACGGCACCAAGATTGGCGAATTTCTTGACCGTATCGGGCGAAACCGCAACGCGCGGCTCGTCGGCCGGTTCACTGGTGACAGCTATCGTAACCATGTCTCGGTCCAATCAGGGCGCCGATGGGCGGGCATAGGGGCGAAACGGCAGGAAAAAGAAAGGGGCAGTCCAGCATAGGCTGCCCCAACCTGAGATCACTTAGTGGCTCAGGAAAGCCGGCATCAGGCCAGGAAAATCTTCATTCCGACGAGGATGAGCACCACAAAAACGATGGCGTATTTTGTGAGGCGAATGAAATCGCGGTAGGTCTGGAGATGCTGCGTGTAGTCCATCGACGGACTGCTCTTCGAGGTATCGATATTCAAGGCTTCACTCCCAGTGGTCTTTTTTCAAATCGCTTCCCCGTAGGTATCCCAAGACGGCGCGAGCTTCAAGGTGTCGCAGCTTGTGCTTTTGCCAGCCCGTCGTGCGCCGTCCACGATGTGAACGAGCGTCTGAGACGAGAGATCGTGCCCAGGTTGTAGAACGAAGGTCCGATCGATCTTGCTATACCGCGACCTGCGTTCCGACCTCGACGACCCGATCGGTCGGAATCTGGAAATAGGTGGTCGCGTCTTCGGCGCTCCCCGCAAGCGCGATGAACAGACGCTCCTGCCAGCGTGGCATCTCGGACTTCGCTGTCATTCTGAGAGAGCGTCGCGACAGGAAGAACGAGGTCGAGCCGATATCGATATTGCAGTCCTTGCGCCGGGCGTGCTCGAGGATCTTGGGCACGCTCGGCGTCTCCATAAAGCCATAACGCGCAACGATGCGGATGAAATGGTCCGAAATGCGCTCGATCGTCAGGCGCTCGTGCCGGGCCACGCGCGGCGTCTCCTCGGTCCGGATCGACAGCAGGATGTTGCGCTCGTGCATGACCCGGTTGTGCTTCAGGTTGTGCATCATGGACGTCGGCGCCGCATAGGGGTCGCCCGTCAGGAAGACAGCCGTGCCCGAAACCCGATGTGGCGGCTTGGCTTCGAGCTTGCGCACCAGCCAGTCGAGATCGGCCTCATTGCGTTTCGTGACCTTCGCGAGGACCCGCGTGCCCCGCACCCACGTGAACATGATCATCGCCAGCATGCACGCCACCGCGAGCGGGACCCAGCCACCCTCGAGTAGCTTCAGAATATTTGCTGAGAAGAACGCCTGCTCGATCAGCAGCAGCGGAATGACGATCATGGCGACACGCCACAGCGGCCACTTCCAGCATTTCCAGATAACGAAGAACGCCATCAGCGTGTCGATGACCATCGCCGCCGTGACCGACACGCCGTAGGCCGCGGCCAGATTGGACGACGTCCTGAAGGCAAAAATGATGACGAGGACGGCAACGAACAGGATCCAGTTGACCCGCGGCATGTAGATTTGCCCAGCCATGCTCTCCGACGTGTGGCGGATTTCGAAGCGCGGCACCAGACCGAGCTGAATGGCTTGGCGGGTCAGGGAAAAAGCGCCCGTTATGACGGCTTGGCTCGCGATCACCGTTGCGAACGTCGAA
This sequence comes from Pseudomonadota bacterium, assembly GCA_018242215.1. Classification (GTDB taxonomy): domain Bacteria; phylum Pseudomonadota; class Alphaproteobacteria; order Rhizobiales; family Hyphomicrobiaceae; genus Hyphomicrobium_B. The sequence continues at coordinate 286,902 of JAFECG010000019.1, read as the reverse complement.
AGGATCAGCATCGGGATCAGCATGAAATCCGGATAAAGCCGGTAGAACGGGTTCTCCACGGCGTTGGCATCGTTCATGACGAGCGCGCCCTGCCCGAAATAATTGAGAACCAGCGTCGGCATCACGAAATAGACCCACGATGCCGTAATCGGCCGCCGGCCAAAATGGCCGAGATCGGCATAAAGCGCTTCGGCACCCGTACACGCGAGAAAGACGAGACCCATCACGGTCAGCCCGAGGAACCCGTGATGATAGACGAACAAAATGCCCTCGATTGGATTGAGGGCGCGAAGGACATGCAGGTTATCGGCGATATGCGCGAGCCCGCCGAGCCCGAGCACCAGAAACCAAACGCACATCACCGGACCAAAAAAACGCGCGACCCGATCGGTGCCGCGCGATTGCATCCAGAAGAGACCGGCGAGGATGACGACAGCCACCGGAATGACGGCCCCCTCGAATTGCGGTGCGACAAGTTGCAAACCCTCGACGGCCGAGAGAACCGAAATGGCGGGCGTGATGACGGCGTCGCCGTAGAAGAACGAAGCGCCGGCGATACCGAGTGCTCCGAGAAGAGGTGCGCTTCTCCGCGCGACCGTTTGTCCGAGCGCCATGAGCGCGAACATGCCGCCTTCGCCTTTGTTGTCGGCCCTAAGCAGCAGCAAGACGTATTTCATCGTGACGACGAATGTCATGCTCCAGAAGATGAGCGACAAAACGCCGATCGCCGCCTCCGCGGTGGTCAAGCCACGGTGTGCAGCCGCTGTGATGGCCTCCTTGAAGGCATAAAGCGGACTCGTTCCGATGTCGCCAAAAACGACACCTACCGAACCGAGTGCCAATGCCCAGAAGTTCTGACTATGATGCCCCTCTCCGGCACCGTACTCGGCGGCGGCCTGAGTTGAGGCGGGCGCTTGTGCCATTCAGGCACCTCGACCTATCCGTCTAGGGCTGCAATGCAGCGAAGTGGCGGCTTCTACTCCCACGTGGACCCGATGAAAAGCGGCAAATTTGCTTCTTACCCCCTCCATTGGGACCCGCCAGCGATTGACAATGCGCGGCATAAAGATTCGTTGCATGACATCAAGGCGCAAATACTTGACCGCGCTGCGGAGGCAGTCAGTTCATCGTCTCGAGTTCATCGATCATTCCTTCAATGACCTTAAGGCCCTTGTTCCAGAATTCGGGATCGCGGGCGTCGAGCCCAAACGGCGCCAGAAGCTCCGAATGGTGCTTGGAACCCCCGGCTTTCAACAAATCGAAGTATTTTGCGACGAACCCAGGGTGGGCTTCTGCATAGAGGCCATAAAGCGAATTCACCAGGCAATCGCCGAAAGCATAGGCGTAAACGTAGAACGGCGAGTGGATGAAATGAGGGATATAGCTCCAGAAGACCTCGTATCCGGGCTTGAGATCGATCGCCGGTCCCAGGCTCTCTGCCTGCACGTCCATCCAGAAGCCGTTGATTTGCTCCGCCGTTAGCTCGCCCTGTCGGCGCGCTTCGTGAACCTTCCGTTCGAAAGTATAGAAAGCGATCTGGCGTACGACGGTGTTGATCATGTCTTCGACCTTCGCCGCCAGCATTGCCTTCTTTTCGCGTGGATCCTTCGTCTCCGCGATCAGCGCGCGGAATGTCAGCATCTCGCCGAAGACGGAAGCCGTTTCCGCAAGGGTCAGCGGCGTCGGAGCGAGAAGCGGGCCCTGATCTCGCGCGAGCCATTGATGCACGCCGTGACCGAGTTCGTGCGCAAGCGTCATCACGTCCCGCGGCTTTCCGAGATAGTTCATCATCACGTACGGGTGTACCGAAGGCACGGTCGAAGCCGAGAACGCGCCAGGCGCCTTGCCGGGCTTTACCGAAGCATCGATCCAATTCCTCTCAAAGAACTGCTTGGCGATCGTCGCCATCTCGGGGGCAAAACCATTGTAGGCGCGAAGAACGATTTGCTCCGCCTCGGCCCAAGAGATCGTGCGCTCGGGCTTGTCGGGAAGCGGCGCATTCCGATCCCACGATGCGAGCTTCCTTTTGCCGAGCCACTTCGCCTTCATCGCATAGTAGCGGTGTGACAACAGCGGGTATGCGGCTCGAACGCTGGAGACGAGCGCATCGACGACAGGCCCTTCGACTCGGTTGGCGAGATTCCGGCTGTCAGAGACATCCTTGAAATTATGCCAGCGATCGGAGATTTCCTTGTCCTTCGCGAGCGTATTCGTGATGCGCGCGAAAAGCGGCAGGTTTGCCTTGAACACTTTGCTCAAGGCGTCCGATGCAGCCTTGCGCTTCTTCTCATCGGGATCAGAAAGAAAATTCAGGGTCGGCTCGAGCGACAGCGGCTCCTTCACGCCTCTGACATCGAACCGCAGCGCCGACATCGTCTCGTCGAAAAGCCGATTCCATGCGGCGCGGCTGGTCTGCGACTTCTCGGTGAAAAGCGTCTCGATTTTTTCGTCGAGCTGATGCGGCTTTTCTTTCCGGAGATCCTCGAACCAGGGCTTGTAGCGCTTCAGACTCTCGTGCTTCAGCGCAGATTCAATCACGGCGTCGTCGATCTGGTTGAGTTCCAGCTCGAAGAAAATGAGATCGGTGTAAAGCTTCGTCAGCGCTTCCGAGACGTCCGCATTGAACTTGGCGCGCGCCGGATCCGTCTGATTGAGAACGTAATAGAGGCCCGAATAGGATCCGAGCTTGCCTGCGAGGTCCGAAAGCTTCTCGTAGTCCCTGATTGGCTCGATGAGCTTGTCCCCATCTTTGGCAATGTCCGCCAAACGGCCCTGATAGGTCGACTTGATGCGCTGCGCCTCGGCCGCCGCCTCCTTGAGATCGTGCTGGATAGCGGGATCATCGGGGCTGGCATAGAGATCGCTCAGATCCCATTCCGGAATACTGCCCAGAACGTCCTTTTCCCCTGCAGGATTGGCTGCTGCCGTTTGCTGAGAAAGAGCGACGTTGGATACGGGCCACCTGCGCATGACTACCTCGAAAGCTGAAATCCGGCCGTGGGCTTAGCACAGGCCGCGAAAAGATAAAATTTGTCGAACCGATAGGATGTAATGTCGCCCTGCCAGCAAAGAAACTTCCGCGTCCGTTCAGCCGGTTACCGGCAAACGCCGAAAATTGCGCCAATACGAAACCTTGCGTTTACCGTTCTCGGGCAATCTCGTCCTCGTTGCGTAAGTTCCGGGTCACTGCGTGTGCGAAGCTGGGGCAAATCGGCTTCCGCACCTTCAAAGTCGGCCCCCGTGTTGAGTGAAGAGTAAAGTTGCGTGCCAATGTCAAAGCGTATTCTGATCGTCGATGACGATCCCGCCCAGCGCCGTATTCTCGAAGAAACGATCAAACGGTTCGGCTTCGAAACCCGGTCCTGCGGATCGGGTGAGCAAGCGCTTCAGCTCCTCGAAGGCCAGGAACGCCCGCAAATCGGATTGGTCCTCCTCGACCTGATCATGCCGGGAATGGATGGTATGGCGGTCCTTGAACGCGTCGGACGCGTCGCCGGCATGCCGCCGATCATCGTCCAGACCGCGAACGGCTCCATCGAAACCGCCATCAACGCCATGCGGCACGGCGCCGTCGATTTCGTCGTCAAGCCCGCGTCTCCGGAACGGCTTGAGGTCTCGATCAAAAGCGCACTGAAAATCGAAGCGTTGTCCGGCGAAATCACGCGGATGAAAAAGGCCGCCGATGGCACTTTGACGTTCAATGATCTCGTGCTGCGCGGTGAAGCGATGACCCGCGTCATCACGCTCGGCAAGCGCGCCGCTGCCTCGAACATTCCGGTTCTTATCGAGGGCGAAAGCGGCGTCGGTAAGGAACTCATCGCGCGCGCCGTCCAAGGCGAGAGCGACCGGGTCGGCCGTCCCTTTATCACGGTCAATTGCGGCGCCATTCCCGAGAACCTGATCGAAAGCATTCTGTTCGGTCATGAGAAGGGATCGTTCACGGGTGCTGTCGACAAGCGTATTGGCAAATTCCAGGAAGCCGACGGCGGCACCCTTTTCCTCGACGAAGTTGGCGAGCTGCCGCTCGAAGCCCAGGTCAAGCTACTGCGGGCTCTTCAGGAAGGTGAGATCGATCCCGTCGGCGCCAAGCGCCCGGTGAAGGTCAACTTCCGCCTCATCTCCGCAACGAACCGCGATATGATCCAGCAGGTCAAGGACGGCAAGTTCCGCGAAGACCTCTACTATCGCCTCAACGTCTTTCCGATCTTCGTGCCGCCGCTGCGCGAACGCGTCGAGGATATTCCCGAGCTTGCGCGCCATTTCCTTGCCCGTTTCGCCGCCGAGGAAGGCAAGCGCGTTGCAACGATCTCCGATCGTGCCATGCGGCTCTTGCAGGCTTATTCGTGGCCCGGCAACGTGCGCCAGCTCGAAAATGCGGTTTTCCGCGCAGTCGTTCTCGCAGACGGCCCCGAACTGACAGTGTCGGAGTTCCCGCAGATCGCCGCGCATGTCGAGGGTTTCGAGACGGAAATTCCGGCAGCTCCCGCGATCGTCCAGAAGCCGCAAGCCTATACCGGACCTGCACTTCTCGGCGCCGAGAACACGGTGCCCCACACGGTCGAGATGAAGTCTTCGACGTTGGGGAGTACGCTCGGCATCCAGGCCGTCGCGGAAGACGGAGAAATCCGTTCGCTCGAGGCGATCGAAGCCGACATGATCCGCTTGGCGCTCGGCCGTTACCGCGGCCACATGACGGAAGTCGCCAAGCGCCTCAATATCGGCCGTTCGACGCTCTATCGGAAAATGCAGGAATACGGCCTCGAGCCGCGCACCAACTAAACCCGCGCTTCAAATTCACGAAAACGTCTCAGCTGCACGCGGAAGGCGAGCGCCTGAACGCGTGCACGCAACTCCCTCTCTAAAATCTCGTGCGACCTGAAAGCACACGAGCTGATGAAATTGCATTCCGTCGGGTCTCTCAGACGGCCCGATTGGATGCCGAGAGCGAGCCCCTTCGCCCTCGAACGCAAAAGCCCCGGCTGCATCCGGGGCTTTTGCATTTTTGATAGACCGTCGCAAAATCCGCCGCACTGCAATCAAATTGAAACTTTCCGGTTTCTATGGTGTTGGATGGAAGCGCTCCAGTCGGCGTGCGATGTGCGTGCTGTTTTTGGGTGACTGCGCATTCTTTAGGCGCACGACAGCAACAGTTTCGCCACAGCGGCGTGCAATACAGCCATATCCCGTGATGTGGCTGGTCAGACGAAATGCTGGCGCATATCTATCGCCGGGGATTTTAAGAGGTGGTTTTCCGTATGCGCGTTGCGAAAGTTCTGGCTGTCAGCCTTTTGCTGACGGCTAGTGGGGTTCCAGCAGCTTTTGCGCTCGACCCGGTCAATGATCAGTCTGGCGAAGCAACGCCTGCAGCGGATCCCGCGGTCCCGGCCGACACCTCGGAAACGGCGATGCAGCGTCAACCGGCGGCGGATGCCACACAGCATCAGCAGCCGAACACCGCTGAGCCACCTCCCCCCGCCGATGCACCAGCTGCGTCGCAACCGGCATCTGAAACGACTCCCGCGACACCGGCTCCCTCGACGCCGCCCGCCAATGCAGCAACAGCAGCTCCCGCCGCGAAGGTCATCGCCGACGATCATCTCGTCTATCTGCCGGTCGCAAGCTTCATCCAGAACAACGCCAAGAAGGTGCTTGCAGGTACCAACGCGGACGACCGACAGGCGCTGGTTCAATTTTATACCGAGCGTACCGGTTCTGCGCTTTGGGTCGACAAACACGGCTTGCTGCCCGAAGCAAAAAACCTCATCGCAGCTCTCAACGGTGCCGACAGCTGGGGACTTCGCTCAGCCGACTATAAAATTCCCGAGCTGAAGCCCTCCGACTCTGGCGATTACAGCCAGGACGACTTGACCGCCGTTGAAACGCAGCTGTCTCTTGACGCGCTGGAATATGCTCGGGACGCGCGTGGTGGGCGGATCAATGATCCTTCGTCGCAGCTCGGAACGTATATCGACCGCACGCCGGTTTTGCTCGATCCTGGTCTCGTCATTGGTCAACTTGCAGCCGCGCCTGATAAGGGCGCGTACCTGACCGCACTCAATCCGCAGGAGGATCAGTTCAAGCGGCTTCGCGAAAAGCTGCTTGCCCTCCGTGCCTCGGCGAAAAAAGCGGAGGAACTCAAAATTCCCGATGGGCGGAACATGAAGCCCGGCCAAAGCGCCCCGGAGATTGCCATCCTCAGAAAGCGTTTGAAGGTCGCGACGCCGCCCGTCAAAGCAGACGGCACGCCGGCCGACGAAACGTATTACGACGATGCGCTCGCCGAAGCGGTGAAAGCCTACAAGGAAAGCAACGGCATCCGTCCTGCGAGCGTGTGGATCACATCCACGCTCCGCCGTTCGCTCAACGCCACCAACGACGTCAGCGAAGCCAAGCTCGTCGCTAACATGGAAGAGTGGCGTTGGATGCCGCAGGACCTCGGCAAGTTCTACGTCATGGTCAACATCCCGGAATTCAAATTCCGTGTCGTGTCGAACGGCGAGGTCATTCACGAAGAACGCATCGTCTCGGGGCGCCCCGACGCGCAGTCTCCGATCTTTTCCGAAACGATGAAGACGGTCGTCATCAAGCCGCGCTGGAACGTTCCTGATTCCATCAAGATCAAGGAGCTTCTGCCTGGTCTCAGAGGCGGAGGTGATCCGCTGCGGCGCCAAGGTCTCGTGATGGAGTACAACGGCCGCCGGGTCGATCCGTACAATGTCGACTGGTCGCGAACCGATATCCGCAATTTCAACGTCTATCAGCCCCCGGGCGGCGGCAACGCCCTCGGTGTCGTGAAGTTCTTGTTCCCGAACAAGCACGCCGTCTATTTGCACGACACACCGACCAAGGGCCTGTTCAACGAGCGGGTCCGTGCGTTCAGCCATGGCTGCATGCGCGTGCGCAATCCCGTCACGCTCGCCGAGCTGATCCTCAACAAGGACAAGGGGTGGGACAAGGAGAAGGTCGACGATCTCGTCAAGAACGGGCCGGAAGAAAACGAGATCAGTCTCGATCACCCGATTCCGGTCCACGTCACCTACTTCACCGCCTGGGTCGGCGACGATAACGAGGTCCAGACCTATGATGACGTCTACGGCCACGAGAAGCGCATCACACTTGCCTTGGCCGGACGTTGGAACCAGATCGTGAAAGCCGACGAGAAAAAGGTGTCGCCGGACGACATTCCTGACGGCGGCTGGAGCAACGACAATTTCTCGTCGCTTTGGGGCGATGACGACGGCTACGACGATCATGGCCGCCGCAGAAAACATAACGGCGGCCTCGGAAATTTCTTCAAGCAGGTCTTTGGGGGCTTCTGATCTCCGCGGACATATCTTGGACCATCGTTGAGCCGGCCGGACCTTCGGCCGGCTTTTTCATGTCCGCGAGCCTACCGGCCTTTTTATCGCCCTTTCCGAAGCCTTAGATATTCTTACGGGATAGTTACTGCCTCTTAACGGTTGGGGATTAACCGTTAGAGGCCGGGCACTTTTGGCCCCAGTCGGGCCCGGAGTTTTTTTGTAGGGACGGGGGAATTCGTGACCGCTCGCCGCTCAGGGCTGGCATTCGGCGTTCTCGCGCTGGTTTTGTCCGTGTGTCTCAACGCCGACAAAATGACGGCGGCTGGCCAGCCGGATGAGCGCGTCATTTCTCTCTATCACATCCATACGCATGAACGCCTGACGATCGTCTACAAACGGAATGGCCACTACATTCCCGAGGCGATGGCGAAGATCAATTACATCATGCGCGACTGGCGCAAGAACCAGATCAAAGAGATCGCGCCGGCCACCATCGACCTTGCCTGGGAAATGCATGAGGAACTCGGTTCAAAGGAGCCGATCAACATCATCTGCGGCTACCGTTCGGCTTCGACCAACGAGATGCTGCGCCGAACCGTCGGCGGCCAGGCAAGATTCAGCCAGCACATTACCGGCAAGGCGATCGACATCACCTTCCCCGATATTCCTCTGAAAAAGATGCGGTATTCCGCACTGATCCGGGAACGCGGCGGCGTCGGCTATTATCCGACATCCGGTATTCCCTTCATCCATATCGACACCGCCAACGTTCGGATGTGGCCGCGCATGCCGCGACAGGAACTCGCGCTGCTTTTCCCGAACGGCCATTCGAAATTCGTTCCTGCCGATGGCCGCCCCATCACGCCTACCGACGTGAAGGTCGCGCGCAGCAAATTCCACGAACTCGCGATGCAGGTCGCGGAGTTCTTCCAAGATCGCCAGACGCCCGGTACGTCGAGGACGATGGTCGCGTCTCTCGGCGTCAGTCCTCCGAAAAAGAGCCTCAACGTCGTGGCGTCGTTGGGCATGCCTGGAAGACAGACGGACGGCTCGCTCCGCCGGAACGTCCATATAACGACCGAGCCCGACCCGTCCCTCGTACCGCCCGTGCGACCCTTCGCACCCGCGACCACTCTCGCGTCGCTTGAATCGGACGAAGGCCAGCCGCAGCTGATCGCCGCGCCGAAACCCGTCGACCGCTCATCGCACTTCACGCTGCCCTCGAACGCCGACCGCGGAAAGCTTGATGCCTTGGTTGCCTCCGCCGCGACGATGCCGATCCCCGAGCTTGTTCAGGGACCTCAACCCGCCGTCCGACCGCAGAAGGCACTCGCGGCGGCTGCCCTGGCCGAGAACCGCAAATCGGTTCCCCAGCCGATCGCCCAGGTTGCAAGCCTCGATCCGGCCGCCGGGACCACTGGGGATATGCGTCCGGCGAGTTTCAGCGAATGGGCCCAGGCGCCTGCCTATGACGATGACCACCCTGACGAGATAGATTACCGCCCATTCCCGCTTGCTCCGTTCCTGACCGACAAGCCGATGGCGCGCGATCAGCCGCTCGCTCCGATGCAGGCCCCTGATGTGGCCGCCACGCTTGACGTCCTGGACGACGTCGGGGCCATCGAGCCGATGCGCTTCCGGCCCGGCCGGCAATTAGCCGAAGCGATGTGGTGCGACCAGTTCAAGGGCAAAGCCGTTCACGAAGAAGCGCTGAAGGAACTGGACGGGAATCGCCTCGCAACGGGCATAACGAGCCGTCCGGTGCAGACCAGCGCACGCTGACATTCACATCTACGCCTGGACCGTCGCCGCCCCGCGCTTCAGCGAAACCTGGCCGGCTTCGTCGACGAGGTCGGCCAAAGCCAGGAAATCGGCGCGTCTCGGGCTCGACCGGCGCCATGCCAAGCCGATCGATCGTGCGGGCTCCGGTTCGACAAAGCGGATGACCTTGATGTCGCGGCTGCGGCCTTCGACTCCGAGGCAGATCTCCGGAAGCAAAGTAATTCCGAACCCCGCAGACACCATCTCGACGATCGTCGACAGGCTCGACGCGCCAAAGGTGTTGACGTCATCAACCTGCTGCAGGCTGCAATACGTCAGCGCCTGATCGCGGAGACAGTGGCCTTCTTCAAGCAGCAGCAGCCTATCGTGCTCGACCATTTCTTTCGTTGCGCGAACGCGGCCCGAAAGCTTTCTCGTCTTCGGCAAGGCAAGCAGAAAGCGGTCTTCGAAGATCGGCAATGTCTCGATATCCGCATTCTTGATCGGCAACGCGAGAAGCAGCACGTCGAGCTTCCCGGCGATAAGCTCGTCGGTCAACGTATGCGTTTGTGTCTCTCGGACATGCAGTTCGAGATCCGGATGTTTGTCCTTGAGAAGCGGCAGGAGCGGCGGCAGAAGATATGGCGCGACCGAGGGAATGACGCCAAGCCGAAGCGTGCCCGAAAGGACACCACCCGCGTGCTGGGCGTAATCGACGAGGTTGCGCACATCGTTGAGCAGCCGCTGCGCGCGGACTGCGATTTCTTCGCCCTTCGGCGTCAACTTGATGCCGTTTCGCGTGCGTTCGACGAGCGCGATTCCCAGGGACGCCTCGAGATCCTGAATCTGCATGGACAACGCCGGCTGCGTGACGGCGCAGGCGTCCGCCGCGCGGCCGAAATGCTGCTCCCGCGCGAGCGCATCGAAATAGCGAAGCTGTTTGAGCGTTACGTGGGTCATCAGGAGGACTAATGCCAAGGACAAGAAATCGCGATTTGTCCTTATCACGCCCTGCAGCTAACGTGAACGCATTGGCGCGCTGGAGTGATCACATTTCCGCGCGCGAAGAGACGGCAGCCGCAAGGCTGTCATCGCCGGCACTGCCCGCCCCTAGCGCCGAATAGGGATGGGCGGTGCCGTTTGCATATAAGCGATGTCGCATGGCGGCGGGCGTTGGCCCAAAACAACCGAGCGCGGAACGCGAACGGCCGGATATGTCCGGGATTACCTATTCCGCGGCGATCATGGCGTCGACAACAGAACTGTCCGGAGCTTCCTCAAGCATGCCTAGCGCATGCATGTAGACCTCGAGAATGCTCTCTTCTTCCTGCCGCTCCTGATTGCTCTTCTTGCGAAGCCGCACGATCTGGCGCAGCGCCTTCACGTCGAAACCAACGGCTTTTGCCTCGGTGTACTTGTCGCGAATATCGGCCGCGAGCTGCTTCTTCTCCTCTTCGAGACGTTCTATCTGCTCGACGAACTGGCGCAGCTGTTTTTGCGCCGAGGCTTGAAGCGTGCTCATGAAGACTCCTGCTGATCTCAAGTCGCCGCCGACGCTAACGGCGGTACCGGGTCACAGCAAGGCAACCCTCCACGCAATCCAAAGGGATAAATTCGCTCCGCCATCTTGACGTTGTATATGTCGCTCAACGATTCGCGCCACATCCAACGGCAAGGCCGCCTCGGCGGCCGAGAACGTTTCAGGAATGGTCCCGTGGGCGGTTCTGTTCGAACGCAGTCTGCTTCTCCGAAGAAGCATCGGTCTGATATTTCGCCTTCCACTCCTTGAACGGCATGCCGTAGACGATCTCGCGCGCATCGTCCTTGGAAAGCTCGAGCCCCTTCGCCGCAGCCGCATCCGACATCCAGGTCGACAGGCAGTTCCGGCAGAACCCGGCCAAATTCATCATGTCGATATTCTGAACATCGGTACGTGAGCGTAAATGTTCGACGAGGCGGCGAAATACCGCCGCTTCAAGCTCGATTGTCGTTTGCGGATCGAAGGTCTTCATCGCCAACTCCTTGACCGGCAGGCCCAGCGCCGGACGCCTACGACATAAGCGCCAATGCCGCGAGCCGAAAGCCCCAATGACACTGCGGCCTCTGATGCCTTGACGGGGGAGAGGCGTTTGCGCAAACCAGACCCCAAACAATGAGATAACAACCAGGCGTCGGCCAGGGGAGACATCATGAAAGACGGGACGAACGGCGGCGTTCGCGAGACTTTGAGCACGCTGTTCGAAGCCGCGTATCAGACCGCCCACCCCTCGGTGTGCCTGCCGACCCACCTTCCGCCCGTGCCCGAAAATGGACGGATCATTATTATCGGCGCCGGAAAGGGCTCTGCGGCGATGGCTGTCGCCGCCGAGGAACACTATATCGCGACCGGCCAGGCGGACCGGATATCGGGCCTCATCTCCACGCGGCATGGATTTGCGCTGCCGACCAAAGTCATCGAGATCATGGAAGCTGGCCACCCTGTGCCCGACGCCAACTCCGTCGTCGGCGCAGCCCGCGCCATAGCGCTGGCCAAAAGCGCTGGTCCCAACGACCTCGTGCTCTGCCTGCTGTCAGGCGGCGCATCGGCAATCTGGGCCGCCCCCGCTCCCGGCGTCAGCTTCGAAGCGAAGCAGACCCTGACCAGGCAACTGCTGAAGTCCGGCGCACCTATTTCCGAGATGAATTGCGTCCGGAAGCATCTGTCCGAGATCAAAGGGGGCAAGCTCGCCGCCGCCGTGTATCCCGCGCGTCTGCTGACACTCGCGATTTCAGACGTGCCGGGCGACAATCCCGACGAGATCGGCTCTGGTCCGACGGTTGCGGATCATTCGACGCTTGCTGACGCTCGCGACGTGCTTGCGAAGTGGAAGATCACGCCGTCAGCTGAAATTGCCGATGCGCTCTCCGATCCTCGTCATGAAACGCTGAAAGCCGGCGATCCAAAGCTCTCGAACTCCCGCTACGAGATCGTCGCCGCACCAAGAGCCTCGATCGAAGCGGCGGCGAGCATCGCACGCCTGCATGGCTACCACGTCATCACGCTCGGCGACGATCTCGAAGGCGAAGCGCGCGACGTCGCGAGAACCCACGCGGAAATGGCGCTCGAAGCGAAACATAAGGGCGAAAAAGTCGCGATCATGTCAGGCGGCGAGTTGACGGTCACCGTGCGCGGAAACGGCTCAGGAGGTCCGAACCAGGAGTATGCGCTTGGGCTTGCCATCGCGCTCAACGGGATGCCCGGAATTTCGGGACTTGCCGGCGATACTGACGGGATCGACGGCGGCGGGGGCCACGCCGGTGATCCTGCTGGCGCAATGGTCTTCCCCGACACACTCCAGCGCGCCGCTGCAGCAAACCTCAATGCCGCCAAGTTCCTGGAGAACAACGACTCTACGGGTTTTTTCCGCCCCCTAGGCGACCTCATTCTGTGCGGCCCAACTCAAACCAACGTCAACGATTTCCGGGTCATTCTCGTCGATCCATGAAATGCGAATGGCGCTGGCGAAAGTCTGGGGCGCAACCAGAACTCTCCACATTGAGACCTGGAGGCTCTGACTTGTCATCCCGCTTTTTTTCGCATGCAATCGCTCGCAAGATGGCGTTTGGGCTGGGCCTATGCCTCTTCACGACGGCAGCACAGGCAGACCTGAAACTCTGCAATGCAACGTCGAGCCGTGTCGGCGTCGCGATCGGGTATCAGGACAAATCAGGCTGGGCGACAGAAGGCTGGTGGAACATCGCCTCCCAGACGTGCGAAACGCTTTTGAAAGGCGGATTACCGAGCCGCTACGTTTACGTCCATGCCATCGATTACGATCGCGGCGGCGAATGGGGCGGCAAGAACGACATGTGCACGGCGGAGAAATCCTTTGCAATCCGGGGGGTTCAGGATTGCGCGAAACGCGGATATAAGCGCACGGGATTTTTTGAAGTAGACACCGGCGAGGCGAAGGAATGGACCATCCGCCTCACCGATCCCGGTCAAGGAAAAGCAGAGAAATGAGACGCAACAGGCGGGTCAAGATCGTGGCGACGTTGGGACCCGCCTCGGCAGCTCCTGAAATGATCGAGCGGTTATTCATGGCGGGTGTGGATGTATTCCGCATCAACATGAGCCACTCGACGCACGATGGCTCGAAGACGCTTTATAACGCAGTGCGCGCCTGCGCCGCACGCCATCGCCACCCGATCGGCATTCTGGCTGACTTGCAAGGCCCCAAATTCCGCATCGGAAATTTCGACGCCGGACGCATCAACGTGCCAACCGGCGCTGTCTTCAAATTCGATCGCGACGAAACGCTCGGAACGGAAGAACGCGTTTATCTTCCTCATCCTCAGATCTTCGACTCGATCAAGCCGGGCCACATGCTCGTTCTTGACGACGGCAAGCTCCGGATGCGCGTTGTCGAGGTCTCGCCGGTGCAAATCAAGGCTGAGGTCACGACTGGCGGCATGCTTGCGAGCCGCAAGGGCATCTCAATGCCCGACACGCTGTTGCCGATCAGTCCCCTCACCGAAAAGGACAAGGCGGATCTGGCGCATGCGCTGAAGCTCGGCGTCGACTGGGTGGCGCTGTCGTTCGTGCAGCGCGCCGAGGATATCCACGACGTCCGCAAGCTCATCGGCAATCGCGCCGCCATCCTGTCGAAGATCGAGAAGCCGTCGGCGGTCGCAGAACTCGAGGACGTCATCGCCGCCTCAGACGCCATTATGGTGGCCCGCGGCGATCTCGGCGTCGAAATGCCGGTCGAGAAGGTTCCGGGCATTCAAAAGCGGATCACGCGACTTTCACGAGCCGCCGGCAAGCCCGTCATCGTGGCAACACAGATGCTCGAAAGCATGATCTCGTCCCCGATGCCCACGCGCGCCGAAGTCTCGGACGTCGCAACCGCCGTCTTCGATGGCGCCGACGCCATCATGCTTTCAGCCGAAAGCGCCGTCGGCCAATACCCGGTCGAAGCGATCCAGATGATGGACAAGATCGCGATCCAGGTTGAGCACGATCCCGTTTACGAGCCGATGCTCTATGCGACGCAGACGGAACCACAGCCGACCGGCGCCGATGCGATCGCAGCAGCCGCTTCCGCCATCGCCGATACCGTCAGGCTTGGCGCCATCGTGTGCTATACCGCGACGGGCTCGACGGTGCTCCGCGTCACGCGAGAGCGCCCGGGTATCCCCGTCATGGGATTGACACCGATCGAAGCGACCGCCCGACGCCTGTCGCTGGTCTGGGGCGTTCACACGATTCTGACAGGTGATCCCGAGAACCTGTCGCACATGGTGCGCAAGGCCTGCCGCATCGCCTTCGAGGAAGGACTGGTCAAGGCCCGCGAGGGTATCCTGATCACGGCCGGTATTCCGCTCGGCTCACCCGGCGCAACGAACATGATCCGCATCGCCTTCGTCGATGAATCCGGCGCGCCGATCGCGGAAGAGGTCTAGGCCGAACGCATCGTGCCCTTGTGCGTTATGCTTCGATGCACAGCGACGATGACAGGCGGACCTACCCGCCGCTGAATACGCTGAAGCCAGTCACGGACAATATTTGGCTGGTCGATGGTCCCGTAATCCGCTTCGGCCCTCCGCTCCTCAAGATGGCGTTTCCGACGCGCATGACTATTGTTCGTACCGGCAGCGGCGGTCTCTTCATCCATTCGCCGACGCGTTTGACGCCCGAACTGAGAGCGGCAATCCGCCGGATCGGCCAACCGACGTCGATCATCGCGCCAGATCGCATTCACTACTGGTGGTTGCCGGAATGGAAGGCAGCCTTCCCTCACGCCGATATCTACCTTGCTCCACGCGTCAAAGAGCAGGCGGGACGCCGCATCGAATTCGCGTTTTTGCCGCTCGATCACGAATGCGGATATCCATGGGACGCCGATATCGCCACGATTCTGGTCCCCGGTAGCTACATGACAGAGGTGGACTTCTTCCACCGCGCCAGCCGAACGCTTATCGTCGCCGACCTCATCGAAAATTTTGAGCCCGCAAAAATCTCATTCGGGATGGGTCTGCTGGCGCGAATAGGCGGATGCCTCGATCCCCACGGCGGCATGCCCCGCGATCTGCGCGCGACGTTCTCAAAGCAGAAGCCTCAGGTTCGGAAAGCAGTCGAGACGATGATTTCCTGGGATCCGGAGCGCATCATTCTTGCGCATGGCCGCTGGTACGAAAGGAATGGCCGCAACGAACTGAAGCGTGCGTTTCATTGGCTGCTGGCGTAATCCGCCCTGGGGGTGCGCTTAGATCCCCTGTCCCTCGACTTCCTTTTTCAGCTTGTCGCGCTCGGTCTCCCCGCCTTCGATGTTCGGGTGCACCTTGAGAAGCTGATTGTAGACTTCGAGCGCCGCTTTCTTCTCGCCCATCAGAACGAGAATTTTGCCCATCGCGTCGAGCGCCCGAAAATGGTTGGGCTCGAGTGCCAGCGCGCGCCGCAAATCGCCGAGAGCCGCCGTGTAATTATTCATCCGGTATTCGACATACGCCCGATGGCTCCACGCGTCCGCGTACTGCGGAGCAAGCTCCACCGCCGCATCAAGGAACGGGAGCGCCTTCTCGTTCTCGTTTCGTGATGAGAAAATCTCGCCGCGATCGATTAGCAGATTGACGGTATCGCCGCCCTCCATGCGCCAGAGCCGCTCGATGGCGGCGCCGATTTCTCCCGCCTGGCGATGGTCGCCTTCGGTCGCGAGATACGCATAGAGATTGTCGAGGGTCTTGGAGACTTCCTCCGGCGTCTTCGGCCAGGGGAGACCCATCATGCCCGGCGGGCCCTTTTGCTCGGCGACCGCACCGGGCGACGGTGCGACCGGCGGCCCCTGCTTGGCGGCAGGCGGCGGTGCCGGCGCGGGCTCGGCCGGGAAGGGCTGAGTCTTCAAGAGCTCGTCGTCGGCCGCGGCGGACGCCGTACCGGCCAAGAGGCCAAGAAGAACGATCAGGACTCGCGCAGGAAAAATCATGCCTCGAAGCTAGTCGAGGCATTTTGTTTGGTCAAAAAGACTCTTCTGAATTCGCCGTAACGTCGCACGCGGGACGTTTGCGCCTCAGCCCTGGCGGGCCTTGAAGCGGCGATGAGTCTTGTTGATGACGTACACCCGGCCCTTGCGGCGAACGACGCGATTGTCGCGGTGCCGCGAGCGCAGGGATTTCAAAGAATTTCTAACTTTCATAACGACACCGGTTAAAAGATGGTGGGCACTAGAGGGATCGAACCTCTGACCCCTACCATGTCAAGGTAGTGCTCTACCGCTGAGCTAAGTGCCCGGAAGAAGCGAGCTTCTAGAGGGTTAGCGATACCGAGGTCAAGCCCCGCATCGCCGCAAATCGCCGAATAACGGCGAAAGGCCGTCTCAAGCAGCCAGGAGACGGTCGACTTCTTTCACCAAATCCTTGAGATGAAAAGGCTTGGAAAGAACACGTGCGTCCTTTGGCGGCTGATTTTCGCTATTGAGAACAACGGCCGCAAACCCAGTAATGAACATGATCTTGAGGTCGGGATCGATCTCGCTCGCGCGCCGCGCAAGCTCGATGCCGTCCATTTTGGGCATCACGATATCGGTCAGCAGAAGCGTGAACGGCTCCGTCTTCAGCCGTTCATAGGCATCCTCACCGTTTTCGAACGCGACGACGTCATAGTCAGCCTTTTCCAGCGCCTTGACGAGAAAGCCGCGCATGGAATCGTCATCCTCGGCAAGCAATATGCGACGGATCGGCAGGCGAGATGGCTTGGCAGTCATGACAACTCTGATGTGCGAAGAGCCCCGGACGAGAAATACCCGATATCTCGTCTAACGCAAACTTGGCCCGACTTTGGTAAACGGAGCATGAAACTGTGGAAAGGAACGTTTGGCATCGGGCCGGCATGACTATCTACGCAGGATGTCAATTTTGCGCGCAAGCTATGGGCAAACCGAAGCAACCTTAAGTCTTGCATGGACTTCGCACCCTGCCATTGGCAATGTAACGCATTCCACGATGACTGTTTTTGCCGGGATCTGAACGAGACTCCATCGAACAATGCCTGAAGATAGATCCCACGCCGTCCCGAGCGCCTTTTTTCCATCCTATGACGTCTTGGCGCCGCGCGTTCAAAGCGTCCCGTTCATCTTCTCGTCGCCCCATTCCGGAAGGCTTTATCCACCAGAATTCCTTGCGATTTCCCGCCTCGATCCGAAAACGCTGCGCCGCTCCGAAGATTGCTTTGTCGACAAGCTCTTTAATCCGGTCGCGAGCCTCGGTGCGCCGCTGATCAGCGCCCGCTTTCCGCGGGCCTATCTCGACTTGAACCGAGAGCCCTACGAACTCGATCCCGAACTCGTCAGCGAGCCGCTGCCCGCCCACGCCAATACCCAATCGATTCGAGTTGCCGGCGGGTTGGGGACGGTCGCCCGGATTGTTGCCGACGGCGAGGAAATTTATCCCGCGCGGCTTAGCCTCGGGAGTGTTCTCGCGCGGATCGAACAACTCTATTTTCCGTTTCACACCGAGTTATCGCGTCTGATAGCCGTCACACGTGAGACATTCGGCTATGCCATTCTCATTGACTGCCATTCGATGCCATCGACAGCCATGGCGCCGGGCGGGGCTCAACGGCCCGACATCGTCGTAGGCGATCGATTCGGAGCATCGGCGGATCCGCGGCTGACGTTGCTCGTGCGGGATGAATTCCAGCGCCGGGGTTTCAAGGTGCAGCTGAACCGACCTTATGCCGGCGGCTACATCACCGAGCATCACGGGCGGCCAGCCCGGGGCACGCATGCGATCCAACTCGAAATCAATCGCGGCCTCTATATCAATGAACTATCGTTCGAGGAGAACGCAGGCTACTCACGTCTGGCCGAAGCTCTGATCGAGATCGTCGGCAGCCTGTTTCAGGAAGCGCCCGCGTTGCTCGATTATCGTGCGGCCGCCGAATAAGCGTCGCGATAGGCGAATGACAAATCAGATCCAGCGCGCGCAATTCACCATAGAAAAAGGGCCGTCCGAATTCCACGAACGGCCCAAGTCTAGGGAGGAAACGCCCAAGGAGGGCTGCGAAGCGCGAGCAGAGCTCACATATCGCACTGCAAAAATTAAAGGTGCAGCGCATCACGAACAAATGCGATTAACGCAGGTCTGATATCTGGAAACGCTTGGCTCTGAGGGAGCCCAAAATCCCATTGCCCCGCAACTCAGGCGCGCAAGAGACCCTCAACAAAGAAAGGCCGTCCGAAAGCCGAACGGCCCAAGTCTAGGGAGGAAACGCCCAAATTGGGCAGCGAGAGCGATGAAGCGTGTCAGCGCACTCGCATCACAACGATGAGCCGCTTCGACAACTGCCGCAATCTCTACGCGCATAGTCTTAGCACATTCGCCAGGATATGTAGCTGCTTCGCAACAACTTACGTTACTAATATGTATCTAGTTCAACATTGCGGTATATGCCCTTAACTGCGAAGCCTCATTGGGGCCTGAGGCAAACATTTGAAATCACAAGGTGAGCGCGTGTCGGGAAGGATGCCCGCAGCGGAATTCCAGGCCATCGTCCGCGTGGCACAGGAACTGGCCGATATTTCGGGGCCCGTTATCCTCAAACATTTCCGTAAGCCAATGCCTGTGGAAAACAAGGCCGTCGGTGGCGCATTCGATCCGGTCACGAAAGCCGATCGCGGCGCCGAGAAAGCGATCGTGCAGGCGCTCGCTGCAAGATTTCCCGATCACGGCGTCGTCGGCGAAGAATTCGGAACGAAGCCTGGGACGTCCCGATACAAATGGGTCATCGATCCGATCGACGGCACGCGATCTTTCATCATCGGCTCTCCTCTTTGGGGAACCTTGATCGGTGTCCTCGAGGACGAAAAACCGGTCTTCGGCCTTGTAGACCAGCCTTTCACCGGCGAACGTTTCTGGTCTGGCGACAAAGCCGCCTATCAAAGTGTTCGCGGCAGCCGCCCAGGCCGCATCAAGACTCGCGAATGCAGCCGGATTGAAGATGCCGTCCTGACGTCGACGCACCCCGACCTCTTCGAGACCGCCGAGCAGAGCGCAGCGCTGACTACATTGAAATCGAGAGCACGCCTCACCCGCTATGGCGGCGACTGTTACGGCTACTGTCTACTTGCTTCGGGTTTCGTCGATATCATCATCGAGGCGGGATTGAAGTCTTATGACATTGTCGCGCTGATTCCGATCATCGAGCGGGCCGGCGGTGTTGTCACCACATGGTCGGGCGGCGATGCATCGAACGGCGGTGACATCATCGCGACTGGCAATCCGCGCCTGCACGAAGACGTCCTGGCTCAGATCAACAGGCTTTAGACGCGTTCCGACGGCAGGGTTTCGATGCCCATGTACGCATCGAAAGCCGCCCAGAAACGCTGGCGTATCGCATCGGTTTCCATCAGGATTTCATGCCGCGCGCCGGGCATCAGGATGTGGCCGCCGGATTTGAGATCGACCGCGAAATCCTCGATCGCCTGCGTTGATACCACGCGATCGGCGCCGGCCGCGAACAGCATCATCGGCACGCACACGTACTTTGGATAGTCGCGCCGCGATAGCATGGCGCAGCTTCTGAGCGCTGCCCGAAGCCAGCCGATCGTCGGCGATCCGAGCGCGAGATCGGGGGCTGCTTCAATAATCGATTTGATGCGCGACCAGCGCACTTCATCGGCGGACAGTCTGTTGTTCTCGAAGATGGTGAGATCGGTGGGATTGTCGTTTCCTCCCCGGACGTAGGCCGTCGCAAGCCCGACCGTCGAGGCCAAATTCGCATAGATCTTGGCAAGGGGTCGGCTTGCGCCCAGCATTTCCGGATGAATATCGATCATCGGCGCCAGCAGGATCATGCGCGCAAACGGACTGGCCTCGTCTTGAGCACCGCGCAAAAGAATGTTGCCGCCAAGCGAGTGCCCGAGGCCGATGAACGGCTCGGGTAGTGCTGGCCGCACGATCTCGTCGATGAAGAGTGCGAGATCGCGATCGTACTCGGTAAAGGCGACGACATGCCCTTTGCGCCGGTTCGAAAGGATGCGCTCCGATCCGCCCTGCCCTCGAAGGTCGAAGATCGCGACGGCAAAGCCGCGCCGGCGCAGGTCTGCGATCACCTCGAAATACTTCTCGATGAACTCGCCGCGCCCCTGCACGATGACGACAGTCCCGCGAACCGGACCTCGCGTCGCTTGCCACAGCGCAGACCGAAGCTTCAGGCCGTCGTACCCGTCGAAAGCCGACACCATGGCGCCGCTCGGGACCGGATTGATCGAGAGAGAAACGAGTTTCATCTACCGCTTTCACGTCAGGCCAATTCGGGGCATCGGAAGAGCCGCATCGATAACACACGAAGGAAGAGTTGGAGCCTCTTGAAGCGCTTTTTTTCGCTCCCTACATTTTCTTTGCGGTTGCCGCAAAGCGGGGCCGCACAGGAAGGACCGAGCCAGTCGGCCGGTCTACATGTCGCTTCTCAGGAGGATATGTTATGCGACACTCTGAATTTGCGCCGTTTTATCGTTCCGCGATCGGCTTCGATCGTCTCTTCCAGCTTCTGGATCGGTCGGTGAACTTCGATAGCGAATCCACTTACCCCCCTTATAACATCGAGCGTACCGGCGAGAACGCCTATCGGATTACCTTGGCCGTGGCGGGCTTCTCTCAGAACGAGTTGAAGATCGAAGTCAAAGAGCAGACGCTCTCGATCGCCGGCGATAAGGTGGCAGAAGAGGGCGAAAAGGCTTATCTCCATCGAGGCATCGCCGCTCGCGCGTTCGAACGCCGCTTCCAACTCGCCGACCATGTCGACGTAACCGGTGCGAAGTTCGAGAACGGGCTCTTGCACGTCGACCTCGTGCGCAATGTACCCGAGAGCAAGAAGCCCCGGACGATCGCCATCAACACGGCGGAGCCGGTCCAGCAGCTCGAAGCCAAGGCAGCGTAAGCTTTTAAAATCAGCTTTGCCTGCTCTCAGCGGCAGTCGCGTATTGGCGGCTGCCGTTTTTTCTGTCCTGTACACACGCCGTGCCAGGAAATTTTGTTGCTTGATCTCCGCTTCAGCCTTGCCGAAGACGGTTGTGGCGGTCACTCGTCTTATCGCTTGTGCCGCAGTGTCAAATCTGTAAAATTTGCTAGATAGGTCAACATTGCTGTCCTTTGTGCGCCTCCGGGCGCCCTGGAGAACAGCGTGGACAATTCGAGATCGGCCGTAGCGTCGCTTTACGGCATCCGAACGGCGGCGTGGGAGACATTCAGGTGCTTGAGCTTAGGACATGCAGTTTGCAAGGCCGTGAGATCGGCAGCGGGCTCCATTCCAGAAGGACTACGAGCGCTGCCGATCGAAAACGTCGGGCCCTGGCGCGATAATCCTCTTTCGGCGCCGGGATTGCGCAAAAGTCGAAAGAAGCGCCCGCTCACGGGCACCCTTCCGAAATAACGAAGTCTGAATTTGGGCCATTGGCCATACGAGGCAAGAGATGAGCGAAGGTTACCTGTCTCCGCTGGAGGACGAAATCGGCCCGGGAAGCCGTCCGGCGGCAGCAGGCCTTTTTGATCCGGCACTCGAGCGGGACGCATGCGGCGTAGGCTTCATCGCGAACCTGAAGGGGCGCAAATCACACGCCATCGTCGAGGGCGCGCTCAAGATTCTCGAAAATCTCGAGCATCGTGGAGCCGTCGGCGCCGATCCGCTGTCCGGCGACGGGGCCGGCATCCTTATTCAGATTCCACACGACTTTTTGGCGGCCGAAACGAAGACTCTCGGATTCAACCTGCCGTCTCCCGGCGAATATGCCGTCGGCCATATCTTCATGCCACGCGACGAACGTCTGCGCGCCCACTGCGAGCGCGTTTGGGCTCGATGCCTCCGGGAAGAAGGTCTCGAACTTCTCGGCTGGCGCACGGTGCCCGTCGAAAACGGTTGTCTCTCGGATATGGTCCGGGACGTCGAGCCTGTGCACCGTCAGGTGTTCATCGGCCGTCCCGCCGGCATGACCGACCAGGAGGAATTCGAGCGCCATCTTTATATGGTGCGCAAGGTCGTCTCGAACGCGATCCACGATGCCTATAAGGGCCGTGACATCGGCCACTACACCGTCTCGCTCTCGACCCGCACGGTCGTCTACAAGGGCATGTTCCTGTCGTTCCAGGTAAAGGCCTACTACAAGGACCTCTCCGATCCGCGCCTGGTGTCGGCACTCGCTCTCGTGCACCAGCGCTTCTCGACGAACACCTTCCCGTCCTGGAAGCTTGCGCACCCCTACCGGATGGTCGCCCATAACGGCGAAATCAATACGCTGCGCGGCAACGTCAACTGGATGGCCGCGCGCCAGGCGTCCGTATCATCTCCCCTCTTCGGCGATAAAATTTCGAAGCTCTGGCCAATCTCCTATGAAGGCCAGTCCGACACCGCGTGCTTCGACAATGCGCTCGAATTTCTCGTGATGGGCGGCTACAGCCTTTCGCACGCCGCGATGATGCTGATTCCGGAGGCTTGGGCCGGCAATCCGACGATGGATACGAAGCGTCGCGCCTTCTACGAGTATCATGCCTGCCTGATGGAGCCGTGGGACGGACCCGCCGCGATGGCCTTCACCGACGGTCGCCAGATCGGCGCGACGCTCGACCGTAACGGTTTGCGGCCCGCTCGCTACCTCGTGACCAAGGACGACACCGTGATCATGTCGTCGGAATCCGGCGTACTGCCGGTCGCCGAAGAGAACATCGTCAAGAAGTGGCGCCTTCAGCCTGGCAAGATGCTGCTGATCGATCTCGAGAAGGGTTGCATCATCTCCGATGAGGAACTCAAGGCGGAGATCGCCGCGAGCCATCCCTATGAGACGTGGTTGAAGCGCACGCAGATCAAGGTCTCCGACCTGCCGCTTCCGTCAAAGGCGACCGGTGCTGCGAAGTCGAACGTTGCCCTGCTCGATCTCCAGCAGTCCTTCGGCTACACGCAGGAAAGCATCAAGTTCCTGCTCACGCCAATGGCGGAGAAGGGCGAAGAAGCGACCGGCTCGATGGGCACCGACACGCCGATCTCGGCGCTGTCGTCGAAGTCGAAGCTTTTGCACACCTACTTCAAGCAGAACTTCGCGCAGGTGACGAACCCTCCCATCGACTCGATCCGCGAAGAGCTCGTCATGAGCCTCGTGTCGTTCATCGGCCCGCGCCCGAATATCCTTGATCTGCAAGGCACCTCGAACCAGAAGCGCCTCGAGGTCGACCAGCCCATCCTTACGAACGAAGATCTCGAACGCATCCGCGGCATCGGCGCTGTGAAGGACAACGACTTCGAGTCCATCACCATCGACATCACCTATCCGGCCGAGAAGGGCGAGGGCGGCATGGGCCCAGCACTCGACGGCATTTGCGCCGAGGCCGAAGAGTACGTCCGCGCCAAGGAGTTCAACATCATCATTCTGTCCGACCGCCGCGCCGGTCCGGACCGCATTCCGATTCCGTCGTTGCTCGCAACTTCGGCTGTCCACCATCACCTGATCAAGCAGGGCCTCAGAACCTCCGTTGGCCTCGTCGTCGAGACTGGCGAAGCCCATGAGATCCATCAGTTCTGCACGCTTGCGGGCTATGGCGCCGAAGCCATCAACCCGTATCTCGCGTTCGAGACCCTTTACGCGATGATCCCGGAGCTTCCCGAGGGGACCACTCCGGAAATCGTCAAGAAGCGCTTCATCAAGGCCATCGGCAAAGCGATGCTGAAGGTCATGGCGAAAATGGGCATCTCGACCTATCAGTCGTATTGCGGCGCGCAGATCTTTGATGCCGTCGGACTGCGCTCGAGCTTCGTCGAACGCTATTTCACCGGCACGCACACCCAGGTCGAGGGCGTCGGCCTGCGGGAGATTGCGCGTGAGACCGTCGAACGCCACAAGACCGCGTTCGGCGACGTTCCCGTCCTCGCCAACGCACTGGATGTCGGCGGTGAATACGCTTATCGCGTTCGCGGCGAAGCCCACATGTGGCGCCCTGGAACCGTCGCCGACCTTCAACACGCTGTCCGCGCCACCGACAACAAGGACGCAATGAGCGGTCGCGTTCCGCAGAAATTCCGTGACTACTCGAAGGCGATCAACGATCAGTCCGAGCAGCTGATGACACTGCGCGGCATGTTCCGCATTCGCTCGGCGGAAAGCTTCGGCCGCAAGCCGATCCCGCTTGAGGAGGTCGAGCCGGCTGCCAGCATCGTGAAGCGCTTCTCGACGGGCGCCATGAGCTACGGCTCGATCAGCCGCGAGGCGCACACGACACTCGCGATTGCGATGAACCGCATCGGCGGCCGCTCGAACACGGGTGAAGGCGGCGAGGAATCGGACCGATTCAAGCCCATGCCGAACGGCGACTCCATGCGCTCGGCGATCAAACAGGTTGCTTCGGGCCGTTTCGGCGTGACGACGGAATACCTCGTCAACTCCGACATGATGCAGATCAAGATGGCCCAGGGCGCGAAGCCCGGCGAAGGCGGTCAGCTACCCGGCCATAAGGTTGACGCGACGATCGCCAAGGTCCGCCACTCAACACCTGGCGTAACGCTCGTCTCACCACCGCCGCATCATGACATCTACTCGATCGAAGATCTCGCGCAGCTGATCTACGATCTGAAAAACGTGAACCCGAAGGCCGATGTCTCGGTGAAGCTCGTCTCGGAGGTCGGCGTCGGTACGGTTGCCGCTGGCGTCGCGAAAGCGCGCGCCGATCACGTCACGATCTCAGGTTTCGAAGGCGGCACCGGCGCATCACCGCTGACGTCGATCAAGCACGCGGGCAGCCCGTGGGAAATCGGCCTCGCCGAGACACATCAGACGCTTGTCGAAAACCGCCTTCGCGGCCGTATCGCGGTTCAGGTCGATGGTGGCGTCCGCACGGGACGCGATGTCGTCATCGGCGCGCTCCTCGGTGCGGACGAATTCGGTTTCGCGACGGCTCCGCTCATCGCGGCCGGTTGCATCATGATGCGC
This sequence comes from Pseudomonadota bacterium, assembly GCA_018242215.1. GTDB lineage: Bacteria > Pseudomonadota > Alphaproteobacteria > Rhizobiales > Hyphomicrobiaceae > Hyphomicrobium_B. The sequence goes on along the minus strand of JAFECG010000019.1, from coordinate 261,893 downwards.
AAGTGCCATTTGAACACCTGCCCGGTCGGAGTCGCAACGCAAGACCCCGTGCTGCGCGCCAAGTTCCAGGGCAAGCCCGAGCACGTGATCAACTTCTTCTTCTTCATCGCCGAAGAAGTGCGTGAGATTATGGCTCAGCTCGGCTTCCGCACCTTCAACGAAATGATCGGTCAGAGCGACCAGCTCGACAAGGATCGCGCGATTGAGCACTGGAAGGCGCGGGGCCTCGACTTCACCAAGCTGTTCCATAAGCCGCACGCGCCTAAGGGCGTCGCCATTTACAACAGCGAACGACAAGATCACGGCCTCGATAAGGTCCTGGACGTGAAGCTGATCGAGCTGGCGAAGCCGGCGCTCGAGCTGAAGCGGCCCGTGAAGGCAGAACTCGAGATCAAAAATACGAACCGTTCGACGGGCGCAATGCTCTCCGGTGAGGTCGCGAAGCGCTACGGCCACGCAGGCCTGCCGGAAGACACGATCTGGATGTCTTTCAAAGGCACCGCCGGCCAGGCGTTCGGTGCGTGGGTCGCCCATGGCGTAACGCTCGATCTCATCGGGGAAGGCAACGACTACGTCGGCAAGGGACTGTCGGGCGGCAAGCTCATCGTCCGGCCCGATCCCAATTCCGGCATTATCCCGGAGGAAAGCATCATCGTCGGCAACACGGTGCTTTACGGCGCTATCACCGGCGAGTGCTATTTCCGCGGCGTTGCTGGCGAACGCTTTGCTGTTCGGAACTCGGGCGCTTATGCCGTCGTGGAAGGCACCGGCGACCATGGCTGCGAATATATGACCGGTGGCGTCGTTGTCGTTTTGGGTGCGACGGGCCGTAACTTCGCGGCAGGCATGTCGGGCGGCATCGCTTACGTCCTCGACGAGGCCGGCGATTTCGAAAACCACCTGAACAAGGATATGGTGCAGCTTGAGTCCATCACGGCGGATCCGGGCTCGCTCCAAAAGCTCGCACAGCAGGGTGGAGACGTCGCGATCGCAGTCAGGAATGTGATGGTCGACATGCGCGAGCAGGATGCCGAGCGCCTGCACACGCTCATCGCGCGCCATGCGCATTACACCAATTCGCGCCGCGCCCAGGAAGTTCTGAAAAACTTCTCGGCATATCTGCCGAAGTTCAAAAAGGTAATGCCGATCGAATACCGTCGTGCGTTGGCCGAACTCGCCAAGGCCCGCGAAACCAATCGCGAAGCCGAACTTGAGACGGCCAAACAATAACGGGCGACACTTCGAGCACTGGCGAATAGAAAGACGAAAGAAGACATCGAAGAATGGGCAAGCCGACTGGTTTTCTGGAAATCGAGCGCACCGACCGCAGGTATCGGCCGGTGGAAGAGCGCTTGCAGCACTTCAAGGAATTCGTCGTTCCGCTGCCGGAGGCTGACGTCAAGAAGCAGGCTGCCCGCTGCATGGACTGCGGCATCCCGTATTGTCACAACGGATGTCCGGTCAACAACCAGATCCCCGACTGGAATGATCTCGTTTATCGCGGTGACTGGAAAGAAGCCGCCGACAACCTGCACTCGACGAACAATTTCCCGGAAGTCACGGGCCGCATCTGCCCCGCTCCCTGCGAAGCCTCTTGCACGCTCAACATCGACGACAAGCCAGTGACGATCAAAACGATCGAATGCTCGATCGCCGACCGTGCCTGGGACGAAGGCTGGGTGCAGCCGCTTCCGCCAGAAAAGAAGACGGGCAAGAAGGTTGCTATCATCGGCTCTGGTCCCGCCGGACTTGCGGCCGCGCAGCAGCTTGCCCGCGCCGGTCATGACGTTCACGTCTACGAAAAGAACGCGAAGCCGGGTGGTCTGCTCGTCTACGGCATCCCCGACTTCAAGATGGAAAAAGACGTCATCGCGCGGCGCGTCAAGCAGATGGAAGCCGAAGGTGTGACCTTCCATTGCGGCATCCATGTCGGCGAGGATCTTTCAGCGAAGTACCTCGAATCGAAGCATGACGCTGTACTGATCGCCATTGGCTCCGAGCGACCTTTCGATTTCTTTGCCAAGTCACCGGGCCGCGATCTCGATGGCTTGCACTACGCCATGGATTTTCTCCCGCAGCAGAACCGCCGCAATTCCGGCGAGCCGCAAAAGGCCAAGACCAAGGAGATCTCGGCGAAGGACAAGCACGTCATCGTCATCGGTGGCGGCGACACGGGTTCCGACTGCATCGGCACCTCGTTCCGGCAAGGCGCCAAGAGCGTGACGCAACTCGAAATCATGCCGATGCCCCCCGAGAAGGAAAACAAGGCGATCTCCTGGCCGCACTGGCCGTTGAAGTTGCGCATTTCGACCTCTCAGGCCGAAGGCGCCAAGACCGAATATTCGATCTCGACGACGGGATTCACGGGTGAAGACGGCAAGGTGAAGAAGCTTCACTACACGCGCGTTAACGCCAATCTCCAGCCGATCAAAGGCACCGAAGGCGCCCTTGACGCCGACCTTGTGCTCTTCGCCATGGGCTTCTCGGGACCGGTCGAGACAGACATCGTCAAGGAGCTTCAGCTTTCTGTCGTACCGCGCGGCCGCTTCAAAGGCCTTGATGCATCAGACAAGGACTACAAGCTTGCGACGTCGCCGAAGCTTTTCTGCGCCGGGGACATTCGTCGCGGCCAATCGCTGGTGGTCTGGGCGATCCGTGAAGGCCGGCAGGCCGCGCACGCCATTGATAAGTTCCTGATGGGTTCGACTGTCCTGCCGCGATAATCTCCGAGGTTCGCAGCCTAGGCGATACGTAGGGCGATCGCTCCGAGTCCGATCAGGCACGCACCTGCAATCCGGACCACGCCGAGCCGCTCCTTCAGGACGAAACCGGCGATCGCGGTTCCGAAGAGGATCGCGGTCTCGCGCAAGGCGGCAACGACCGCGACCGGCGCCCGCGTCATAGCCCAGAGGACCAGCGAGTATGAAAGCACGGTGGCCATGCCGCCGATAAGACCTATTCGCCACCGCGTGCGCACGAGTTCGGCAAACGCAGGGCGGCTTCTGACGAGCACCCAGCATCCGAGCGGTATGCCTGTCAGCATGAACACCCACGAAGCGTACGCGGCTGGCGATCCCGAGAGACGTGCACCGGCACCATCTGTCAGCGTGTAGGAAGCGATAACGGCTGCATTGGTCAAGGCAATGTAAACGCCTCGGCGACTGCCATCATGGCGCTCCGTCACCATTGCAAGGATGCCGAATGAAATAAGAGCCACACCCGCCCAAGCGGCAACGGACAAGCTCTCGCCCATCGCGAACGCACTGACCAACGCGACGATAAACGGCGCCGTCCCGCGCATGAGCGGATAGGTCTGTCCCATGTCACCGACGCGATAGGCACTCCCGACGAGAGCAAAATAGACGACGTGGATCAGCACGGATGCAATGATGTAGGGGAAGCTGCGTGCGGCCGGCATTTCGAGAAAGGGAATGGCGAGAGCGGCAACTGCGGCAGCGAATGTCGCAACCAGGATGGTCATCAGCACCTTGTCTTCACCGCCCTTGACCAGCGCATTCCACGACGCGTGGAGCGCTGCAGCAGTCAGGACCATCGAGAATACGAAGATTGGCACTTCGCTACCGCAGACCGAAATCAAGGAAGATGCAGAACAGCGGCACTCTCATCCCCGCGGCGAATTTTCTGTCGGCTTTGCTTCGCTCGTCGTGTCGGGCTTCGGCGGCCAAGCCAGATCGTCGGCACGCCCTGGCTTGGGCTGCAAACGCTCACCCTTGACCAGCAATCGGAAGTAAGGCGCTTGTGTCGGCGCCAGCCGACCCCGATCCCTGTTGCCGGCAGGAGAGATCGAACTCATCAGTGTCAGTCCCCCTGCGATTTGATCGACAAGCAGATCCCCGCGCTGTCCTGAAGCTTCCCGCCGCGCCATCAAGGCGACGACGGCGGCCGGAATTGCAGGCCTGGCGATTGGAACTGTCTGTGTTTCTTCTCGGCCGTTGCTGCCGATGACCCTGAGGACGATTTTGCCGTCGTCTTCTTTCTGGTCTCCGGATCCGGAAGACGCGGACGAGACGTCGAGCCCCTTCGTGCGCACGATCGGCACCTTGGACTCGCCCTGCTTTCCCTGCGCAACAGGAGACGACGGTGCCGGTGTCGTGACCGCATTACCCGGATTGATCTTAGCCTGCTCGGCTTCCGCTCCCAAAAGCGGAATGTTGCGACTGGCCTTCGCCTGGAGGAGATCGGGACGCAGTTCCTTTTCGACGAAGTGCGCAAGCTTGCGGTTTCCCGCAACCGTGAAATTGACGCCATCCCTGAGACGCAGCAGGCGGATCGCACCGTCGAGGTCGGGACCGTAAGCCGAGTAAGCGCCGTTTTCGTCGGTAAACCCTTGGTAGGAATCGATATACTTGAAGCCGTTGAGATAAGCGCGCTCGCGGATCGCGTCGTTGATGCGCTGCGCCAGTTCGTTGGCATCCGAGCGCGCCATGTTCGGCAGACCGACCCAATAGACCGCAGCGCTCCGTGTCTTGAACGCCCGCATCAGACGATCGATGCGCCGCGTATATTCGATCATCCATGCTTCGCTGCCGACCGGTACGCGTTTGCCGTCCGCGCCCTTTATCGAAATCCGATCGTCCTGGCCTGTCATCACGATGGCAATGTTGAACGGCTGGCTGGCGATGGACTTCTCGAGCGCCGCAACTTTTGAATCGAAGTTGAGCATCGCGATGCCGCTGATGGGCGTCACCTGTTTCTGAATATTGAGCCGGGCATCGTTCCCGAAAGCGCTCATCAAGCCTTGAAGCAGCCCCTGCGCGAAATCATCGCCGAACACGCTGACCTGATAGATGTCGTTATCTGGGAAAGCCGTAAGAAACGTCCCGCCCTGGTCAGCATCAGCAGCCCAGACGGCCGGCGCGAGCAGGACCGCAAGCCCGAAAGCAACTGCGGCGCCCCACACGCGAAAATGCCGAAAGATGGCGCTCATCCCGTTCGATGCCTTTCGCAAGCCCGAAAGCTGCCCACATCCTTGATTCCGGGCCAGAGCATACAGCTTCGAAGCATCCGCTCCAACGCCGCAATCCGCGAGCCGACCTCAGTGCTCGGCGGCCTGTGAATTGGCATGAGTCAACACCCGATCGGAGGGCCAGCAGTCGATCGTCAGGCCGTTGGACTTTTCGTAAAGCCCGATCTGTTTTCGCGTGTTTGAGCCGATCTTGCCGTCAATCTTGTCCATCGGATACCCGAGCTGCGTGAGGCGAGCCTGTATGCCTTCCACCGTCCGCGTCCGGGGCTGAGCGAATGCTTTCCAGGGCGTGACGAAATCTCCTTCGCCGCGGATCCGATCACCCAGGTTGCCGACGAAAAGCGCATACAAATCTGATGTGTTGTAGAGGCGAATGACGCGGAAATTCTGCGCCGCCAGGAACGCCGGGCCATAGGCGCCCGCGGGCATCATCAGATACGCGTCGGCCGCGAGCTCAGCCTTCGTGAAAGGGCGACCGCTCGCCTTTCTGAAGCCCATCTTGACCCAGGCGCCGATCGGGCGCGCATCCGGCGGACCTTCCAGCGAGCAATCGGCATGTGGCGGCGGGATGACCTCATAGCCCCAGCGCGCGCCTCGCACCCAGCCCTTGCCCTGAAGCTGCCGCGCCGTGAACGCCAGCGCATCGGCGACCGAGCGCCAGATGTCGATCTTGCCGTCGCCGTCGCCATCGATCGCGTACTTGAGATATTCCGTCGGCATCGCCTGCGTCAGACCAACGGCACCGGCCCACGACGACTTCATGTCGGATCGCGGAATGCCCCGCTGCAACATGACGAGAGCGGCGATGAGTTCGTCGTGAAATCTTTCTTTTCGCTTTCCGACGTAGGCGAGCGTCGCCAGCATGCGGATCGCGTCCTTGGGCGGATGATAAGTGCCGTAGGCCGTTTCGCGGCCCCAGATCGCAACAAGCGTATAGCGATCGACGCCCGTCATCTTCTCGATCCGTTCGAGCGCCGGTTTGTGCTCGGCGAGGAATTGGCGCCCTTGCACCGCAAGTTTTTCCAGATAGGGCTTCGACAGATAATCGGCAGCGGTCTTCGTGAACTCGGCCTGTCCGCTGTTGTCGATCTTTGGTCGCCCCGGGATGTCGAGATCAGGAATGGAATAATCAGGCACGACGCCGGCAAAAGCTTGATCGAACGTGCTGCGGCTGACACCAGCCGCTTTTGCTGCTGGCCATAACCCCTCGACGAACGCGCGGAAGTCTTGATTGGACTTCGCCTCGGCAATGGTCGCCGCGGTACAAAGCACAATCGCAAACCCGGCAGCCACCAATGCCTGAAAATAGCGTCCTTTGATCGGCATGAGAGCGCAGCTTTCCTTTGACCTCAGCGGTCCGTCGCATCGCAATAACACACGCCGACTGCCTGATTTTCAGGGCTTTTTTGCGGCTCAGCCCGCCATCGCCGCTGCTTTCAGCGCGTCGACACGGCGTTCCCAGTTGAGGGCCTGCGCCACGATCTGCTCAAGATTGTCGTGCTGCGGCCGCCATTCCAGCCTTTCGCGAATTTTGGCGGACGCCGCCACGATCGCCGCCGGATCGCCCGCACGACGGGGCGATAGCAGCACCTTGAAATCCACGCCTGAGACCCGCTTCACGGCCGCGATGACCTCGATCACGGAATAACCTTTCGAATAGCCGCAATTGAAGATATCCGACGCTCCACCTTGCCGCAGATAATGCAGCGCCGCCGAATGCGCGTTCGCAAGGTCGCTGACGTGGATGTAGTCGCGGATGCACGTTCCGTCGGGCGTCGGGTAATCGATCCCAAAGACCTCCATGTGCGGACGCTTGCCGAGCGCGGTCTCGCACGCAACCTTGATGAGATGCGTCGCGCGCGGCGTGGACTGCCCCGAACGACCTTTCGGATCCGCGCCGGCGACATTGAAATAACGAAGCGCGACGAAACGAAAATCATGCGCGCGCGAGGCGTCCGACAACATGATTTCGGTCATAAGCTTCGAAGAGCCATAGGGTGACATCGGCGCCGGTGCCGTGCTCTCCGCAACAGGGTTTTCCGGAGGGTTGCCGTAGACGGCCGCGGTCGAAGAGAAAATGAAATTCTTCACGCCCGTTTCGACGGCCGCCGCAATCAGGCCGCGCGATTTGACTGTATTGTTCAGATAATAGCCAAGCGGATCCGCCACCGAATCCGGCACAACGATCGAACCCGCAAAATGGATGATGGCCGTCACGCCATGGGAACGGATCGTCTCCTTCACGAGTTCGGCATCGGCGATATCGGCCACGATCAGCGCCGCGCGCCGGTCCACCATCCAGCGAAACCCCGTGGATAGATTATCGATGACAACGACGTCTTCGGCCGCATCAAGAAGCTCAAGCACCATGTGGCTACCGATGTAGCCGGCTCCCCCCGTGACAAGCACGCTCATAGTTGCAATGAACTCCCGAGTTCTATACCCACGTGCGCGTCCGATTCTGCACACGGCCACCCGAGACCTAATCGAGACCGGCCGTCCGCGCAAATGACATACCAGGGTTCACGCACGACATCCTTTCTTTCACCAGGGCTCAAATCAACACTGTTGGGCAATGGACTTCGAGCCGGTACGTCGCGCTCTTGGAGCATATGATGAACGCCGTAAAAAAACCAATTCGTAAGGCTGTGTTCCCGGTCGCCGGCCTCGGCACCCGGTTTCTTCCCGCGACGAAAGCAGTCCCGAAGGAAATGCTGACGGTCGTGGACCGGCCCGTTCTGCAGCACGTCGTCGACGAGGCACGTGCAGCGGGCATTGAGCATTTCATATTCGTCACGGGTCGGAACAAAGGCGTCATTGAGGATCACTTCGACAAGCAGTTCGAGCTCGAAGCAACCCTCGCGAGCCGCGGCAAGAAGAGGGAACTCGAGGCGTTGGAGCGCGATCTTCCTCAGGCGGGTCAGACGAGCTTCACGAGGCAGCAGGCGCCCCTCGGGCTGGGTCACGCCGTGTGGTGTGCACGGGAGCTTGTCGGCGACGAACCATTTGCTTTGCTCTTGCCGGATATGCTGCATCACGGCCGCTCGTCCTGCCTCGCCGATATGATCGACGCCTATGCGAGGACGGGCGGCAATCTGATTGCCGTCGCACCTGTGCCAGAGGACCAGACGCATCAATACGGCATCGTCGGCGTGAAGGACGTGAAAGCCAAAGTTTCGTCAATTACGGAAATGGTCGAGAAGCCGAAGCCCGGCACGGCCCCGTCCAATCTGCACATCACCGGCCGCTACGTTCTGCAGCCGGAAATATTCGAGCTGCTGGAGAAGCAGAAGCGCGGCGCGGGCGGCGAGATCCAATTGACCGATTCGATGATCGCCTTGATGGGCAGCCCTGATCAACCTTTCCATGCAGTGCGTTTTGACGGCGATATCTACGACTGCGGCTCGAAGCTCGGCTTTCTGACGGCGAACGTCGCACTGGCTCTGGAGCGCGCCGATCTCGCTGACGATTTCCGGCGTGATCTGAGGCGGCTGATCGGACCGAATACGTAAGATTCCATGCTCCGGGCTGAACGCCGCCGATAAGACCGAATCATCGGTTTCCGCGGCACCCGCCGAAGCGCGAGCACGTACCTTTCCGCCGCTTCGCAAGTCACCTGATCCGCGCAAAATGCGGGAAAACGGCACCGCCCATCGAAAACGCTTTGGTTAATGTGTCGCGAAGGATCAGGGCGGGCTTGCATCGGCGACCGTGGAGCGCGAAAAGTGTTAATGCAAATTGGCTGGCTCTCGTTTGAGTGCCGGTCACTGCACTCAAGTGGGGGACATCGAGCGGATGCAGAAGGTAATCCCATTCCAGCTGCCCGAAAGCGAGCGGCGGGGCCCCGCCAGCGAATCCGACGAAACAACACCTATCACCTCGGCACTCCGGACATTGAACCTTGGGTCCGAGGGCTTGGCGCAGCTGGCCCTCGAAGTGTCCGGGCCTATGGCGGCGGCATTCGAAGAAGCCGTGTCCCGGCTTAAAGCCGTCAGTGGCCGCGTCATCGTAACGGGCATCGGCAAAAGCGGTCACGTCGCCCAGAAGATTGCCGCAACGTTCGCATCAACCGGCACGCCCGCCTTTTTCGTCCATCCGAGCGAAGCTTCCCACGGCGACCTCGGCATGATTACGCAATCCGATCTCGTCCTTGCGTTCTCCTGGTCGGGCGAAACGGTCGAACTCAAGCCGATTATCACATATTCGCGCCGGTTCGCGGTTCCGTTGATCGCGGTCACGTCGCAGGCGAATTCTGCTTTGGGCGAACAAGCCGACATCGTTCTGCAATTGCCGCGCGTCAAAGAAGCGTGTCCGCATGGTCTCGCGCCGACGACCTCGACGACCATTCAACTCGCAATCGGCGACAGCCTGGCCATTGCACTGCTGGATGCCCGGGGCTTCACCGCTCATGATTTCAAGATTTTCCATCCAGGTGGTTCGCTCGGCGCCAACTTGAAGTACGTCTCCGATATCATGCACCAGCGCGATCGGTTGCCGTTGATCGATAGCGGATCCTCGATGGCGGATGCGCTTGTCGCCATGACCGAGAAAAGCTTCGGATGCGTCGGCGTAACCGATGGTAAAGGCAAGCTCATTGGCGTCATCACCGACGGCGACTTACGCCGCCACATGGGTCCAAAGCTGCTTCAATCGAAAGTCGACGACGTCATGACGGCAAAGCCGAAGACGATAGCGCCGACCCTGCTCGCATCCGCGGCACTCGAACTCATCAATTCGTCGCGGATTACAGCGCTGTTTGTGGTCGAAAGGCAGAAGCCAGTCGGCATCGTGCACGTCCACGATCTTCTTCGGGCAGGCGTCGCGTAAGAGTCGCCTTAGGTCCGTGATACGACGAGGACAGTGCCGTCGGCGCCCGTGATCTTGACGCTAGCGCCTTTAGGCCCGTCTTCGCCCTTCGCCACCCAGACGGTATCGCCGACACGGACTTTTCCGCGCCCGTTGACGATGGCATCCTCGATCGTCACAACGCGGCCGATGTATTGCGCGGCCCTGAGATTGAGATCGGGAACATCGGGCTTCGCCGATTCCTCCCGGCTCCTCTGGCGAACCCAGAAGACGGCTGCCAGGGCAATCACCGCGAACGCGATCAGCTGCCACTCCCAGCCGAGAGATGTTGTCAGCGCGATGATCCCGACGATCACTGCCGACAACCCGAACCAGACAAAATGCACGCCCGGAACGATGGATTCGAGCACGAACAGGATAACCGCTAGTGCGAACCAGAGCCACGGTCCGAATTGTTCGATCATTGCATCAATGGCTTGCATCAACCCCTCGCCTTCCACTCGTGGTCGCTCGACCCGCAATCAAGTCGTGGGCACGGAGCCGGGACGTCCGCGCGCAACCTGCGGCTTCGACCCCTCGCCGCCGAACGCCTCGCCCGCGATCTGAGCGATGCCGCCAAGCGATCCGATGACGGACGATGCCTCGAGCGGCATCATGATGATCTTCTGGTTCGGGGACTTCGCCAAGGCCTCGAGCGCCTTCATGTAGTTGTTGGCGACGAAATAATTGATGGCCTGAACGTTGCCAGCCGATATGGCTTCCGAAACCATTTTCGTCGCTTTGGCTTCCGCCTCCGCCGAGCGCTCGCGTGCCTCGGCATCGCGGTAAGCGGCTTCCCTGCGCCCCTCGGCTTCCAAGACGACCGCCTGTTTTGCACCCTCCGCCTTCAGAATGGCCGCCTGACGAAGCCCTTCGGATTCAAGAATCTGGGCGCGCTTCTCGCGCTCGGCTTTCATCTGCCGCGCCATGCTGTCGACGAGATCACGCGGCGGTGCGATATCCTTGATCTCAATGCGCGTGACCTTTACGCCCCACGTCTCCGTCGCCGCGTCGACGACTTCGAGAAGGCGATGGTTGATCTGATCACGATTGGACAGCAGTTCGTCGAGATCCATTGACCCCATGACGGTTCTGATATTCGTCATCGTCAGATTGATGATCGAATGCTCGAGATTGTCGACTTCATAGGCAGCCTTGGCCGCGTTCAAAAGCTGGTAGAAAGCCACCCCGTCAACCTTCACCATCGCGTTGTCACGAGTGATGACGTCTTGGCTCGGAATGTCCATCACCTGCTCTTTCATATTGAGCTTGTGCGTAACTTTTTCGAGAATGGGAATGAGGATATGCATGCCGGGCGTCAGCGTACGCGTATAGCGCCCGAGATTCTCCACCGTATAATTCGAGCCCTGCGGAACGATCTTGACCGTGGACCAAAGCGCCCACACCGCCGCCGCCAAAAGAATAAATCCGAAAGACTCGAAGCCGCCAAAGCCGGACATTTCCGTTCTCCCTCGCGAGCGAATCAAAAAAGAAAATGGGAAATTCGCGCGTCCGGTTTAAGTCCCGGAAACGAACAATCCGTAAATGTTCAGTAATATGTCGATATGGAGCGGCAAAAAGCGGGAAATTGAACAGCGAAAAGCAGAGAAATAGAAAACGGGTGTATCGTTGCTGCGCTCACAGCCAGCCTGAGAGTTCCCGTCGAACCACGGCTTCGATGACGTCCATGCCCTCGGAACTGTCATTCAAAGCCCGCAAATAGGCGAATTTCTCTCCGCCATTTGATTCAAAGATATGGCGGTTTTCCCGACCAAGCTCTTCAAGCGTCTCCAAACAATCGGCTGAAAAACCTGGCGCGACGAGAGCCACTCTTTTAACGCCGGATTTCGCCAGAGCTTCGACTGTCTTGTCGGTATAAGGCTGAAGCCACGGATCATTCCCGAAACGTGATTGGAATGTCGTTAGCCAGCGATCCTCGGAAATGCCCAGTTTCTCGCGCAAAAGGCGAGACGTCTTTTGGCATTGGCAATGATAAGGATCGCCCGCCGAAAAATATTTCTGTGGCATTCCATGGAACGTCGCGATGATCTTTTCCGGCTCGAAATCGAGCGTGGCGAGCTGCGCACGCATCGATCTCGCGAGAGCGTCGATATAGGCCGGATGATCGTGATAGCTCGGAAGCGTGCGCACGGCAGGCTGCCAGCGCATGGTCATGAGGGCGCGGAACGCTTGATCGTTCGCGGTTGCCGTCGTCGCGGCCGCATATTGCGGATAAAGCGGCACAAGCAAAATACGATCGCAGCCCTGCTCTTTCAGCGCGAGAATTCGGCTTTCCGTGGTCGGATTGGCATAGCGCATCGCCCAATCAACGATGATGCGCGGATCATTGCCGAGTCTTCGCGTAAGCTGCTCGGCTTGGCTCCGCGTGATTGTCTTGAGCGGGCCTTCGTCTTTCTCATTATTCCAGATCGTTGCGTAGTCGCGTCCTTTCCGGGACGGCCGCACGGTGAGAATGATGAGATTGAGGATCGGCCACCACTTCCACTTCGGCTCTTCGATCACGCGCTCGTCGGATAGAAACTCCTTGAGGTAGCGGCGCATGGACCAGTAGTCGGTCCCGTCCGGCGTTCCGAGATTGAGAAGAAGCACGCCGATGCGTCCGACCGCGATCGGCGGATGGCCCGCAGGAAGCCTCACGGATTCGCTTTCAAAACCACCCTGTTTTGGAACTTCGTTCATCCGCACTCCCGGCGCCGGTATCTAACGCAATTCGATCAGGCGCGGCGTTGCGAAGCCGCTGGCGTCTCCAACTTCGCGGCCAATCTCGGCTTGGTCGAAGAGGGACGTTTTTCCTTCACCGAAGCGGGGACTTCCGCTTCTTTCGATGCCACCTGATCCACTGCAGGTACTTGGCGCACCACGGGCGGAACTTCAAGCCGCGGATCGAGCGAGCGGCCGCAGCGCCAATAGGCCTCCATGCGGCCGACGAAGGCCCCAGGCTTTTCCGCAAACAGGCGCCTGACGCCCAATTCGGCAGACGCACGCAATATCTGCTGTTGATGCTGGCAGACGGCAGCAGCCGCTTCCTTTTCGTCGGCCGATATTCCCGCTTGCGCTGTAGCTGCAATCAGCACTGCCAGATCATGGTCGTCGCCGAGCAATTGCGACAATTCACGCGCTGCATTCACACGAACCGCGAACTCATCGGGCCATGCCCGCGCAAGCAAGGACATTTGCCGCCAGTGCCATTGCACGGCCTTGCGCAGCTCATGAAAATTTTCGTCGGTTGGCTCTTCATAGGCGTATTTCGCAGCCCTCCGACCGCGGCGATAGCTGGCCTCCAACCCGCTGGCCAGTGCACCGAAGCCGCGCTTTTTGAATGCGATGTGGGTGAACTTCTTGGCTTCGCGAAGCAGAAGCATGCGCGCGCGGCCCGCCAAATCCGAACCCAGCAATTGCCGCTCATCGGCGGGATGGGCCGCAAGATTGCGCTTGAGCGGCATCAATGCCTCCGCCGCATCTAGGCTTCCCTCCGAAAGCTTGCTGATCGTTTCCAGCATGACCGTCTGATCACGGCGCGCTGAGAGGAGACTTGCGATCTTACCCAGCGACTTCGTCCGCCGGCGTGCCTTGCCGGTGCCGAGCGCAACCGCCGCGAGACGGACGAGCGCTCGCAATCTCTTCAGCGCTTTGCGGCATTGATGAACGTTACCCGGCCCTACCTCCGCACCGGCCAATTCCGCCAAAGCAGAGTCAAGCTGCTCACGCGCGATCCGGCGAAAGCCTTCTTCGACAGGCTCGTTGATCTTAAAGCGATAAGGCATACGCGGGAACGGCTCAAATGCGGGACGGGCGAGACAACCGATATCGTAAATTCGAACCACACAAAACTGTCATAAACGATCAGAGTGCACCCTGCTGGTTAACACACGATAAGAACATTTAGCGAGCTTGCAACTGTCGCAACCAATGCTGCACCCGAGCATCCGGATCCGGCGATGTTATGAAATCGGTTATGACGGCGAGACTATCGGCACCCGCGGCAAGCACGCCAGCCGCACGTTCCGGCGTCAAACCGCCAATTGCGACGAGCGGCAAGCACCCGATTTTACTTCGCCATTCGCAAACCTTATCAAGACCTTGCGGAGCCCAAGCCATTGCTTTCAGCTTCGTCTCGTAGATCGGCCCGAGTGCCACATAGTCGGGCTCCGCCGCGAGCGCGCGGTCAAGCTCCGCCTCGTCATGTGTGGAAATTCCGAGTCTGACGCGCGCCAACTTGATCGCTTCGAGATCGGCGTCACGCAGATCCTCTTGCCCCAAATGGACGAAATCGATGCCCGTATCGAGCGCAATCTCCCAATAATCATTGAGGACGAGGGTGCACGCGTTTTCCCGGCAGACGACTGCGGCGCGTTTGGCCTGCGCTGTAACGTCCGCAGGCGGAGCATCCTTGATGCGCAACTGGACGAACTTGACGCCGAGCGGCACGATGCGTTCGAGCCAGCCGACGTCGGGCACAATGGGATAGAAGCGTTCGAGACGGGTTTGCGAAGATTCCAAGGGGCATTCAATCCAGATCAAAGAATGGCGTGCCCGCGACCGGCGTCGATGGCACCGCCATATCGCGCGAAGGAATAAGCCCTGATTCATATCCGAGCCGTCCCGCTGCGATCGCAGCCGCGAACGCTGCCGACATCCGCTCAGGATCGGCCGCCTTGGCGACGGCCGTATTGAGCAACACGGCATCGTAACCGAGTTCCATCGCCAAAGCCGCGTGCGACGGCGCGCCGATGCCCGCATCGATGATCAGCGTCACGTCAGGAAAATAGGCCCGCAAGCTCTTGAGAGCTTGCGCATTGGCCAATCCGCGCCCGCTGCCGATCGGTGCGCCCCAAGGCATGATGACCTCGCACCCCGCGCGCTGCAGGCGCTCCGCGACGGAAAGATCCTCGGTCGTATACGGAAGCACCCTGAAGCCATCGCGTGTGAGCGTGCTCGCCGCTTCGACCAATCCGAAGACGTCGGGCTGCAAAGTATCGTCGTTGGCGATCACCTCAAGCTTGATCCAATCCGTATCGAAAAGCTCCCGCGCCATGTTTGCCGTCGTAATGGCTTCGCCAGCCGTTCGGCATCCCGCCGTATTCGGCAGCACGCGCACGCCGAGATCGCGGATGAGTTCGAGAAACCGCTCGCCGACTTTCCCACCCGCCGCTTCCCGGCGCAGCGACACGGTGACGATGTCGGCACCCGATGCCTTCACCGCATTTTTCAGAACTGCAGGCGACGGGTATCCGGCGGTGCCGAGCAACAGCCGCGACGCGATTGTCTCGCCATAGATCGCAAGACCGGGCGGGAGGTGCAGCTTCTCGTCACGAATGTTCATGTCGGCCGAACAGTCCTTTAGCCGCCTTGGCGCGCGGAAACGATTTCAACGCGATCGCCACCGTCCAGCGGTGTCGTAGCACGTCGGGCTTCTGGCACGAACTGCCCATTGAGCGCGGTCGCGACCTTCGCCCCGGCAAGGCCCTGCTCCGCCAGAAGCGCCGCGAGCGTGCGCGCTCCGCTCTCGGCCTTTCGTCCGTTGACGAAGAGTTCGATCGTGCCCTCGTGTTGTACCATCGCCCTATCTTCAGAATTCCTCGGCGGACATGGGATTTTCAACGCCGTTTACCAGAGCATAAGCCGAATTTTTACTTCATATATTCGCAATGGGTCAAAGGGCCCCGCCAATCCGCCGCATTGCTTCGCTCAAGTCCGGCCCTCGCATCTCAAGGATCGCTTTGCATGTTCGCCCGCCTGCTGTCGTCGCGCCGCTTTGCCCCTCTCTTCTGGAGCCAGCTTCTGGCTGCACTCAACGACAACCTGCTGAAGAACGCTCTCGCGATGCTCGTCGTCTATAAGCTCGCAATGGAGAACGGTCCGGCACTCGGAACGCTTGCTGGTGCGGCTCTCGTCCTGCCGTTCTTCCTCTTCTCGGCGCTCGCCGGTCAACTCGCCGACAAATTCGACAAGGCGAAAGTCGCGGCCCGCGTTCGATTGATCGAGATTCCGATTGCGATTGCGGCTGGCGCGGGGTTCCTCCTCCCATCCGTGCCGCTGCTGTTCGTCGCGCTGGTCCTGTTCGGCACGCTGAGTGCGTTTTTCGGACCGGTGAAATACGGCCTTTTGCCCTCGCATCTCGAAGTCAAGGAGCTGCCGTCCGGTAACGCCCTGATCGAAGGCGCGACCTTCATTGCTATCCTGATCGGCACCGTCGGCGGAAATTTCGCATCGGGCACCCACATCGAATTGATCGGCGTGGCCGCTACGATCGTTTTCATTTCGGTGCTAGGATGGCTTTCAGCGCGTTTCATCCCACCAGCACCTTCTTCGGCACCCGATCTCAAGATCGATCGCAATATCGCAACGTCGACCATCACCCTTCTCAAAGATCTCCACGCCGACAAGCGCATTTGGCAAGGAGCACTGATCACGTCCTGGTTCTGGCTCGTTGGCGCTGCGGTGCTTGCGCTTCTGCAGAATCTCATTCCTCAGGTCCTGAACGGCGCGCCCTCCGTTTACACACTGGCACTTTTCACGTTCGCCGTGGGGGTTGCCATCGGCTCCATCGTAGCGGCCCGCGCCAGCGTCAACCGGCCCAATCTGGCGCTCGTGCCGATCGGCGCGCTTTTGATGGGTCTCTTCCTTCTCGACCTGGCTTGGCTCGCGTCAGGCATGCAACGGGCCCCGATGCCGATGACACCAGCCGATGTCCTTGCATCGTTCGGTGGACTTCACCTGCTCATCGATCTTGCCGGAATCGCGGTCGCAGGGGGGCTCTTCATCGTGCCATCCTTCGCCGCCGTGCAGGCGTGGTCACCCGTCGAGCGCCGCTCGCGCGTCATTGCGGGCTGCAACGTGCTCTCCGCCGCTTTCATGACCGTTGTCGGCTTGCTGATCGCCGCGCTCCAATTCGAAAAGATCTCTGTCGCGGTGCTTTATGCGGCGCTCGGCATCGCCAACATCTTCGTCGTCGCACTTGTTCTCCGCGCTTGGGGTGCCGAAGGCGTGAGGGATGTCGGTCTCTTTCTCTTCAAGACGTTTTTCGGGCTCGAAGTGCGCGGCCTCGACAATCTTCCGAAAACGGGGGAGCGCGCACTCATTGCGCCCAATCACGTCAGCCTGCTCGACGCGGCGCTTTTGCATTCGCTTCTGCCATCACATGCGGCCTACGCTGTCGATACCGATATCTCCCGCACGTGGTGGGCCAAGCCATTCCTGAAGCTCGCACACTTCTATACCATCGATCCGACACGCCCGCTTGGCATGCGCCACTTGATCCAGGCGGTGAAGGACGGCATCTCGCTCGTCATCTTCCCGGAAGGTCGTCTCACCGTCACCGGCGGGCTGATGAAGGTCTACGACGGCACGGCGATGATAGCTGACAAGGCCGACGCGCCAATCATCCCGGTCCGCATCGACGGCCTCGAACGTTCACACTTCGGCTACCTCAGCAAATATCAAACGAAAAAGGCCTGGTTCCCGAAGACAACGGTGACGATCCTTCCGCCTATCTGGCTGAAGGTCGATCCGGCGCTGCGCGGTAAGGCGCGGCGGCAGGCGGCAGGCGCCGCGCTCCAGGACATCATGACCGATAGCGCCGTATTGACGACCCCAATCGATCAGACGCTGTTCCAAGCCCTCGTCCTCGCGCACAAAACGCGCGACACCGGCAAGCCCGCGATCGAAGATCCGCTCGGCACGAAACTTTCATACAAAAAGCTGATCACCAGCGCGCAGGTGTTGGGCGCCAAGATCGCGCCGATGCTGCCGCCGGTCGGAGCGTCCGTTGGCGTTCTGTTGCCGAACTCGGCGGGCGTCGCCGTCACATTCTTCGCCCTGCAGACGATTGGCCGCGTTCCGGCGATGCTGAACTTCTCGGCCGGCGCTGCAAATGTCGTCTCGGCGTGCAAGGCCGCGAATGTCACGGTCGTCCTGACGTCGCGGGTCTTCGTCGAGAAGGGACATTTCGAAGCGCTGGTAAAGGCCATTGAAGGCGTGGCCCGTGTCATCTATCTCGAAGATATCCGCCCGACGATCACCTTTGCCGACAAGATGAAAGGCCTTTTGCGCGGCGGCCGCCAGCAGGTCGAGATTGATTACAACGCTCCGGCTGCGATCCTCTTCACCTCGGGCTCTGAAGGAACGCCGAAAGGTGTCGTGCTTTCGCACCGGAACCTGCTCGCCAATTGCGCGCAAAGCCTGACGCGTGTCGCTTGCAATGGCAGCGACAAGGTCTTCAATGCGCTGCCTGTGTTCCATTCATTTGGGCTCTCGGCCGGGCTTCTTATGCCGCTCGTCGCTGGCGTGCCCGTCTATCTCTATCCGACGCCGCTGCATTATCGCATCATTCCGGAACTGGTGTACCAGTCGAACGCCACGATCATGTTCGGCACAGATACGTTCCTCGCGGGCTACGCGCGCGTTGCACACCCTTACGATTTCGCACGCGTGCGCTTGATCCTCTCCGGCGCCGAAGCCGTGAAGGAGCGCACGCGCCAACTCTATATGGATCGCTTCGGCGTCCGCATTCTCGAAGGCTACGGCGTCACCGAAACCGCGCCCGTCTTGGCGATCAACACGCCGCTTGCGAACAGGGCCGGCAGCGTCGGCCGCCTCTCGCCGCTGATGGACTACAAGCTGGAACCGGTGCCGGGCATCGAGCACGGCGGCCGCTTTTACGTTCGCGGGCCGAACGTCATGCTTGGCTATTACCGAGCCGAAAACCCGGGCATATTGGAACCGCCAACCGGCGGCTGGCACGATACCGGCGATATCGTCGAGATCGACCCGCAGGGGTTCATTTTCATCAAAGGCCGCGCAAAACGTTTCGCCAAGGTCGGTGGCGAAATGATTTCGCTTTCCGCCGTGGAAGCGCTCGCGGCCGAGCTCTGGCCGCAGCACATTTCCGTCGTCGTCGCGATCCCCGACCAGCGCAAGGGCGAACGCCTGCTGCTGTTGACGACGGACGCCAACTGCAAACGTGACGCGTTCATTCAATTCGCCCGCAGGAAAGGCGCGACGGAATTGATGGTTCCTTCCGAGATCGTCGTCGTCAGCAAGATCCCGCTGCTTGGCTCCGGCAAACCCGATTATGTCGCGAGCCTGGACCTTGCAAAGCAGGCACTCGCAGCGAAATCGGCCGCATCAGGGAGCACTGAACAGCACCCCCTCACGCCGGCCGTCTGAGAGGTATCGCTGAACCTCGCGCGCAAGGACCGGCGCGAGCAGAAATCCATGCCGGTAGGCGCCGTTAACCCGGATCATGCGCCCGCCGTCCTCGACAACAATGCGCGGAACGTTGTCGGGAAAGGAGGGCCGCACCCCTGCGCCCAGCTCGAGAATGGATGCTTCGCCGAAAGCCGGATGCAGGGCATAGGCGGAGCCCAGAAGATCGAGCGCTGACTTGAGGGTCACGGGGCCAGCGTCTTCACGCTCGACCACGCTCGCGCCGATGATGAACCGGCCGTCGCCTTGCGGAACGACGTAGATCGGCTGCCGCGGATGCAAAAGCCGGACGGGCCGCGCCAAGTTCACGTCCCCCGTTCCGATGAGGATCCGTTCACCGCGCACCCCCCGCAAGGACGGCAGATCCGCCCGTGCACCGAACCCCCGGCAATCGATCGTGACGTCGTCGCTCGCGCCATCCCAGCTTCGACCGACGGCAATGTCCGCACCCAACGCGCGAATTTCTTCGAGAAGCCATGCCATTGCCTTACGCGCATCGACGTGGGCTTCGCTCTCGAAATAAAGACCGCGTTCGAACCGCCCCGCGAGCGCTGGTTCAAGATCATCGATACGGGACGCTGTGGCGACCTCGTGCCCTTCCGTTAGCTTCGCGAAACGCGCAAGATCGCCCGCATCACGCCCGTGCGCCACGACGAGTGTTCCGTTGCTGATCGTCGCCGGATATGCGTCACGCCAGATGCGAAGACCATCGCGACCGAGATCCCGCACGACGATAGGCGCGGCCTCCGCCTCGCACTCCGGCGCGATCATCGCGGCGGCCCAGCGGCTCGAAGCGCTCGCGAAGGGTTCGGGACTCTCGTCGATCAGGCACACCCGATGCCCCGCGCGTGCCAGCGTATAAGCCTGCCAGAGTCCGAAAATTCCGGCGCCGACGACGAGAATGGATCGTTGGTTCAAGACTGAAACTCGCTCGAAAGTTGGCAGCGCCTTCTAGCATCAATCGCCGAGCGCGACACCCTCACGGCGTGGATCAGCGCCCCCTTCGAGAAGGCCATTGTGACGCGCGATCGTGTTGACACCCGACGTCATCGTCGCCCCGCTGACAGCTTGACCGTAGGTCGTCAGTTCGAACGCAGACCACATGATCGGCAATGAGTACTCGATCATAAATGGTCCACCCTGGCTGCCGAAGTTCGTGAGCGATGCCGCCCGCTGCGCATCGAGTCTCCAGTCGATCATGCCGACGAGCGTCTTGACCACATAAAGAATAATCTGCGAGCCGCCCGGCGATCCCGTCACGATTTCCGGCATTGCGTCGGCGCCGAGCACGATTGTCGGCGCCATCGAGCTTCTTGGCCGCTTGCCGCCCGCAACCGCATTGGCCACAGCGAGGCCATCATCATCGACCGGCTTGAAGGAAAAATCCGTCAGCTCGTTGTTGAGCAGAAAGCCTTTGGCCCAAAGGTGCGAACCGAACGCGCTCTCGATCGTTGCCGTCATCGCGAACGCATTGCCGTCGTCATCGATGATCGAGACCTGCGTCGTGCCGGGGACCTCATAAGTTGCATCGACGCCGAAGGTCTTCTTCGCGAGGCCCGGAGGAAAACCCGGCTCGGCCTTTTCAATGGCCTTGCCGGGCACGATCAGCTTGCGCCTTTCGGCGAGATAGTGATCGTTGAGCAATCCCGACGGCACGGCAATAAAATCGGGATCGGCGATGTAGCGATTGCGATCCGCATAGGCAAGCTTTTCAGCTTCCGCGATGATGTTCAGCGCTGGCGCCGTCATCGCTGCCGCCGGCCCCTGCACTTGGTGGAACGGCTCGATCAACTTCAGCACCGCGCCGACCGTCAATCCGCCCGACGAGGGCGCGCCCATGCCGCAAACCTGCCGTCCGCGATAGCCGACGCAGACGGGCTCGCGCTCCTTGGCAACATATCCGGAAAGATCAGCGGCGGTCATGTCCCCGCGAACGCTCTTTGCGTTTTGCACCGCCTCGACGATCGCATCCGCGATTGCACCGGAATAAAGCGCATCCGGCCCCTTCTCCGCGATGGTTCGCAGCGTCGCCGCATAGTCCGGGTTCTTCAGTAACGATCCCTGAGCAGGCGGCTTTGTCCCGTCTCGGTAAAAATAGGCGCGCGCTGCCGGCGCGAAATTTGCCGGATCATCGTCACGCAGCAGAACGGCCAATCGCGGCGAGACCGGAAATCCGTCTTCGGCGAGCTTGATGGCCGGATCAAAGAGCGTCTTCCAAGGCAACCGGCCGAACTTTTCATGCGCCGCGTATAGCGCGCGGAGAACGCCTGGGACTCCGACACTCAATCCCGACAGAACTGCTTCCCGGAACGGCATCGGTTTGCCATCTTTCAGAAACCGATCGGGCTTCGCGGCAGCCGGCGCCGTCTCGCGTCCATCGAATGTCGTCACGGCGCGCGTCTTCGCATCCCAATATGTGATCAACGCGCCACCGCCGAGCCCCGACGATTGCGGCTCGACGAGACCAAGAACCATCTCGGTCGCAATCGCCGCATCGACCGCCGAACCGCCCTTGCGCAGAATTTCGCGGCCCGCGGCCGCAGCCACCGGTTCGGCCGCAACGACCATATGCCGTTTCGCGACGACGAGCGCCTTTTCCGTCGTGCCTGAGGGAGCCTCCGGCGCCGGCCGGAAATCCTGCGCCGACGCAACACCGGATGTCAGCAGAAGAGAAATTGCGAGAAAGATTTTAAACGTCATTCCATCTCCGAGTAGAGTGATCCGCTGGTTCCAGAGCAAGCGACGGGCGATCAATAGCTCTGCTGAATAAAGCTCTCGGGCGTGCCGTCTGCAGGATTGACGAAGATGATGTCTTTGGGATCGCGACGCGGCGTATCGACCGAAAGAAATACGACAGCCTCCTCCAGGATGTCGGGGAGCGCGTGAACCGTCCCCTTCTCGAAGAACAGAAGTTGCCCCGGTCGGAATTCCGCAATCGTGGAGACGTCTTTCATCCAGAATGTCCCGCGTCCGGAAAAGACATAGAGATACTCGTCACATGTTGCGTGATAGTGCGGCGGCGTCGGTTTATAGACCCGAAATACGCGAGCGCTCGCTGCCTCACGGTTCGTGAGATAGCGGTCGAGTAGAAGCGTCTTGGCCGATGGGGGAAACGACGCGGCCACCTCGCCGACATCGAACCGGCCGATCGCAGCGGCCGTAGACTTTTCGATCATGAACCGAACTCCAGATCTTATGCGCCACCGTCCGGACTGGACTTCGGTGGTTTCGGGCCGTGGCAATTCCGGCACGCCCCGCAATTCCTTTGTTTATAGCACAGCAACAGCGGCTGTCTTTCGATTGGCCCCTCGACTACGTTCCGGCCGGGAGACCCATTACTTGGAGGGGCAAATGCGCTCGTTGAAACTCGGGTTTGGTATTGCAGCGGTTCTGTGCGCGCTTACGGCGACGGCGCAAGCCGAAAGCTGCCGGAGAGTTGGAGCCGTCGGTGACGGTCTGACGCACGATCTCGCCGTCATCATGTCGACTCACGGCCTTGCGAATATCATCGAGGGCAAAGGCATGACACCGAAAGGCGCTGTCCATACGAAGTGCGCACCGGGAATGTTCGGCGAGGAATGCACATCCTCGCAGATGGCCTGCAAGAAATAGAATTCTTTCGACCGGCAACATCATCGTGCAATAGTCATTCGCGCGATGATGTGCGCCTCAGTGAAAATCACGCGACTTCGGAATAATCCTCACATTGCGCGGATGGCGCGGCTTCGGCTCGCGCGAGAACCGCGGATGAATGCGCTCTTCCTTGCGACTCGGATGCGCGGACCCGGGCTCCGGATGAAGGACCTCGTCTGCATTCGCAACCGGCACAGTCATATCGGCTGCCCATTCGGAAAGCCGAAGTAGCCAATCGCTCCGATCGATCAGTCGTGCCGCAACGACGTGGATGATGTCCGCGTGCTCCTCTTTCTGCTTTTGCACGCGCCCCTCGATCAGGATCAGCCGCGCCGTCATCACAACCTTGCGGAACTTCTCGAGCAGTTTCGGCCAGATGACGGCATTGGCGATGCCCGTCTCATCTTCGATGGTTATGAACACGACGTTTCCGTTCCCCGGCCGCTGCCGGACAAGCACGACACCAGCAACTCGCACCCAGGCACCGTTGTTGGCTTGTCCGAGGTCCTTGCACGAGAGAACGCCCTCGCGGCGAAAATCATCGCGCAGGAACGATAAGGGATGCGCTTTGAGCGAAAGTCGGAGCGTCTGATAATCGTTGACGACGTGCTCGGATAGCGCCATCCCGGGCAAGCGAACATCGGCTTCCTCGCCCATGTCCCGCGTCTCGCCCCACGCGAACAGCGGCAGGGACGGCGCATTGGCGAGCGCCTTGACCTCCCATAAGGCCTGCCGCCGGTCGAGACCGAGCGAGCGAAAGGCATCCGCCGCCGCGAGCTTTTCGAGCATGGAAACGCCGCCTCGGCGGGCGGCCTCGGAGATCGATTGAAATTTTCCACGCTCTTCCCCTGCAAGCGGAATAAGCGTCGGCATATTGACTTTTCGCCGTCGCGATTTCTTTTTTGCCGAAGCCTCTTCAGGAACCTGCCGAATCTCTTTTTCGCTGAGACCGTCGACGAGACGCAGACCGAGCCGCAAAGCCGGCTTGCCACCATTGGGATCATCTTCCAAAGTCGAATCCCAATCCGAAAGATTGATGTCCGCCTCGCGAACATCGACGCCATGCTCGTGCGCATCCCTGACGATCTGCGCCGGCGCGTAAAATCCCATCGGCTGCGAATTCAACAGCGCACACGCGAACGCCGCCGGATAACGGCACTTGATCCACGCCGAAACATAAACGAGCAGCGCGAAGCTTGCCGCGTGGCTCTCGGGAAAACCATATTCGCCGAAGCCCTTGATCTGCGAAAAGCAGCGCGTCGCAAAATCCTTATCATAGCCGCGCGCCACCATGCGCGAGATCATCTTCTCTTCGAGGAGTCCAATGGTTCCGACCCGGCGGAACGTCGCCATTGCGCGCCGGAGATCATTGACCTCTTGGTCGTCGAATTCTGCCGCCACCATCGCGATGCGCATGGCCTGTTCCTGGAACAACGGCACGCCTTTGGTCTTCCCCAGAATTTCCCGAAGCTCATTGACATGCCCATGCTCAGGCGCTGGAGAGGGATAAATCTCATCTTCGATACCGGCGCGGCGGCGCAAATAGGGATGTACCATGTCGCCCTGGATCGGTCCGGGCCTGACAATCGCGACCTCGATGACGAGATCGTAGAAAATGCGGGGCTTGAGGCGCGGCAGCATGTTCATCTGCGCCCGGCTCTCGACCTGGAACACGCCGAGCGAATCTGCCCGGCACAGCATATCGTAAGTATCTTTGTCGTCGCGGGGCACGGATGCGAGCGTCAGCTTTCTCCCATGATGTTTCTCGATCAGCTCGAACGCCTTCCTCACGCACGTCAGCATGCCGAGCGCCAGCACATCGACCTTCATCAATTTCAATGCCGCGATGTCGTCCTTGTCCCATTCAATGAAGGTGCGATCCGGCATCGCCGCATTGCCGACTGGCACGAGTTCGACCAGCGGACCGCGCGTCAGCACGAAGCCGCCGACATGCTGCGACAGGTGCCGCGGAAAGCCCATCAATTCTCCCGCGAGTTTCATCGCAGCGGCAAGCGTCGGATCGGTTGGGTCGAGACCGGCGCCGCGAACATGCTTCTCCGGCGGAACGCCGCCCGCATGCGTGCCCCACACCATGCCCGAGAGCGCCGAGATCGCATCTTCCGATAGGCCGAATACCTTGCCGACATCGCGCACGGCCGAGCGCGAGCGATAGGAAATAACGGTCGCAGCGAGTCCTGCACGATGGCGCCCGTAGCGATCGTAAATCCATTGAATGACCTCTTCGCGCCGCTCGTGCTCGAAATCGACGTCGATATCGGGAGGCTCGAGACGCGCCGACGAAATGAACCGCTCGAACAAGAGATCGACCTCGACCGGATTGACCGCCGTGATGCCGAGGCAATAACAGACGACCGAGTTCGCCGCCGATCCGCGCCCCTGGCAAAGAATATCCTTCGAGCGTGCGAAGGCGACGATGTCATGCACGGTGAGAAAATACGGCGCGAACTTGAGCTCACCTATGAGAGCGAGTTCCTTTTCGAGACTCTCGCGCACTTTCTCAGGAACGCCCTTGGGGAAATGCACGTCCGCACCCTTCCAAGAGAGATCGGCAAGATGCTCTTGCGCCGTCTTGCCGGGCGGAACCGGTTCGTCCGGATATTCGTATTGAAGATCGTCAAGCGAGAACTCGCAGGCTTCGACAATCTCAAGCGTGCGTTCGAGCGCCGTTTCGTGGCCGCGAAAAAGCTCAGCCATCTCCGCCGGGCTTTTGATGTGCCGCTCGGCATTGGTCTCGAGCCGCAACCCCGCTTCCCTGAGCGTCGTCTTCTCACGGATGCAGGCGACGACATCCTGCAGCGGGCGGCAATCGGGATGATGATAAAGCACGTCATTGGTCGCGACGATCGGCGTCCCGCACCGCTCTCCCAATGCCGCCAATGCCGCGATCCTGGCGCGATCGTCACCGCGATAGAGATGCGATGCTGCGAGATAGAGTGGCACATGCCCGACCGCCGCTTTGATCCGCTGCAACGACGTTTCTAACTTCTCCCCTCCCCTTGACGGCGAGGGGACGGCGGTGGGGTGAAGTAACGGATCATTGTTGCCTCCCACCCGTACCCCCTCCTCGCGAGGAGGAGGGGAATCCGACTGGCTTGAGTGGTCACGCCTGGATACAAAGGATAGAATTTTCGCCGTTGAAACTTTTCTTGCATGCGATGATGAACGCTGCACCTCCCGCCAATCCCAATCGTCAGGCGGAAGCGCGATGAAAATCTGCCCCTCGGCATGTTTCGCGACGTCTTCAAGATAAAGAGTGCACTTGCCTTTGTCCGCACGAAGCTGCCCCTCGGACAAGAGACGGCACAACCGGCCATAAGCGGCGCGATCCGTCGGATAGACGAGCAGGCTCGGCGCATCTTCGAGATCAAGGCGCGCGCCGATCACAAGCCGAATCCCTGCCCTTTTCTCATCGGCTTTTGCCGCCACGTGCGCACGCACGACGCCCGCGAGCGAATTGCGGTCCGTCACCGCGATTGCCGAAAGCCCGAGCTCGATCGCCTGAAGAACGAGATCATCGGCGTGCGAAGCCCCGCGCAGGAACGAGAAATTCGTCGTCACTTGCAGCTCGGCATAGCGAAGCGTCATCTCATGCGCTCACGCAAAAAGGCCATGCAGGAACCACGACGGTCGCTCGCTTGTCTCTTCGCCTTCGTAAAGACCGTGCCGGAAGACCCAGTACATCGCGCCGGCCTGATCTTCGATTCTGTAATAGTCGCGCGTGCGCGGCTTCTTCTGTCCTTCCCTGAGATAGAGGGAAAGCCACCATTCGTCTGCGATCCGCTCCGGCCCCTCGGCGCGCACCACGCGACGCTCGACGCGCCGCCAGATGAAGCTCTTCGGCGGATCGGCGGGAACACCCGCCGTCACGTCGATCGGCTCTGGCCGCGCCAGCAGAAACGCCGGTCGCTCTGAGCATTTCGGATAAGGCCAGGGCGGCATATATGACGCCACGCGCGACGAGCTTTCCGCCGCCAAGGCTTCAAGCGCAGGCAGACGGATCTCGGCACGTTCGGGAATATGGCTCCCATGGGGACGCAGCACCGTAATCGCGTCCCGTCCGAAACGATTGACCAGCCGGTCGACAAGCTCCGAAGGATCGCGAAACGGCGTACTCTGTCCAGCCGTGAACCGCTTCTGCGTGGCTTCGCGCTTCCCCGCTCGCACCGCATCGAGCCGTAGAAGATCGACCCCGAAGCCCGCGTCGATGGTCTGAAACTTCTCCCTGAGTAGTGCCAACATATGGTGCGCATCGTGAGACGGCGTGCTCATGGCCGCCGCGATCGTTCCCGCCGTCCCGTCGGCACGATAGAACGTCAGGCGTAGAACACGAGCGCCGAGATCCTTCGCGGCCAAAGCCGTCGCAAGCTCGACTGCAAGCTCGCCGGCGAAGGCTTCCAAAGCTTCCGACGAGATCAGCGGCTCGGCGAAGGTCCGTGCAACGGAAAGAACCGGCAGCGGCTGCATCGGCTTGCGCGGCTCATCTGCTTCCCCAAGAGCGTGATCGAGCCTGACGAGAACGGCAGATGCCGCATCGGAGGATCTGAACCGCCGCGCTAAACTATCGCGCGGAATATCGTAAAGCTGGCCGATCCGCCGAAGCCCCAGCCGTTTCAGCAACAGCACACATGACGCTTCGAGCCGCAGCGCTTCGACGGGCAAAGAAGCGATCGCCTCGCGTGTTTGCGAATGAGGTGCCATCACCCACGCCGCGTCGGGCCGGCAGCCGAAACGGGCGAGCGCATGCGCCGCGCCGAGCGTATCGGCCAGCCCGATCTGCACCGCGACACCGAACGATTGCAGCCGCCGCGCCATATCGTCGAGCAAGGCTTCCTCGCCGCCGAAGAGATGCGCGACGCCGGTGATGTCGATCCAGAGGCCATCCTTGCCGTCGATGTGCCGGTTCGGACCGTAACGGCCTGTCCAGCGTCCGAGCTTCAGAAGCGCGACGCGGTCTTTTTCAGGCTCGGCCAGGCGCGATACGAGACCGGGGTGCGCCGCCCGTGCATCCGTGAGCGAAGTGCCGGTCTCGATGCCGAGACGCGCTGCTGCGCTATTGACGCCCGTAATCGCAAGTCCATGCGCACCGCTCTCAATAAGAGCGAACGGTTGGCCCGATGGCACCGCCGCCGGCTCCGCGCGCCTGAGCCGGAAGATCGGCCACGACGGAAGCCAGATCGAAACGACGCGTTTCATCACTCCACTCCACAAGCAGGGCAGGTTGCGCGGCGCTTTCCGGGCGCGCCTTGCAGCGCTCGAGCGCGATCGAGAAACGCGCCGCTCCGGACGCCCGTGGATCGAAGGCATGGCGTGCGCTCGGTTGACGCCTGACCCGCCACCGCGTCGCCGTTGCCCCTGCAGGCTCAGAGGCTGGATGCGTAACGAGCAGACACGGCGTCGATGCTTCTCCCGCAGCGAGACTGAGGCGCCGCGCGGGTGTCAGGTCAGCCTCATTGAGGACACCAATGACGAGAGCCAAGCATTGCGCCCTGAGGCTTTCCTCGATCGCATTCAAGGCCTCGCTCGCGCGCGCCGTCTCGACGATGAGAAGGCGCGACGGGTCGAGCCCCAGGCGGGCAAACCCAGCGCACGACGGGGTGCCGAACTCCGCCGCAAGAGACCTTGGCCAGCACCAGAGAACCCAAGGCCGTGCGTTCGCACCCGACGCTGATCCCGCGAGCGCATCGATCCGGCGAACCGCAAGGCGGGCGGCAAATCCGATCCCCGCCATCCAGTCGGCCGCCGAAGCGCCATGAGCGGCGGAAGGTGCACCTTTGATCTCATGAAGGGCCCTTGGTTCGAGCCCGGCAGGCAGCAGCGCATCCGATGCCGGACAGCCAAGCTCCCAGCGGGAACGCGGCAGGGAAGGAGACAGGGCTTTCCTTTCGGAGGTCGAAGCATCCTCTCCCGCTCCGCGCCATGGCGCATGCCGCTCGAGACTCAGGATGCGCGAGCGAAGCCCTGCGATAACAGTATCCCTCACGGAGTCCGGGGGACGATCCGGCACGACAAAGGGAGATCTCTCGCGCAAAGGAACCTCGCGGGGGTAAGAGGCTGTTTCAAGAACAGCTAACCAAATTTCAACAGAAATGTTCCTTTTTTGTTCTAAAACCGGCCGCGCTGGCCGTCAAGCTGGTTCAGACAAAGAACGAACATCCGCCACACCGTCATCGAACCGCAACATGCAGTGCAAAAATCTCGAAAATCCCTGCGAAGTCAGTGAGGCGAGCACAATCCTTAATGGAGTGTGACTTCCCTGCTCTGCCGAGAACAACTGTCCTGAACTATACCGGCTCTTCATTATTCGGAGCACAGGATGCCCCTCATCCTGTGCTGAGCTGATTATTGTTTAAAAACTGGAGCATCCCCCGATGAGCCTGCCGCGCCATCTTTGCGGACTAGCAATTGCTGCCCTCGTCATGGCTGGGGGGTTGATTTCCGCGTCTTCGGCCAAAGCCGAAGATCTCGTCGACTTTCTATGGGGTGGCAGCCCGGAATACGGCGGTGGCCGCAGCGTTGTATCGTTCGATCCCAAGTATAAGCCCGGCCAGATCATCGTCTCCTTTTCTGACCGCCGTCTCTACTGGATCATGAAGCCGGGCGTTGCGCTGACCTATCCGGTCGCGATCCCGACGGGCGAAGCCCGCTGGCAGGGGGTCACGAGCGTAACGTCGAAGCGGGTCAACCCGCCTTGGACTCCAACGCCCGACATGGTCCGCCAAAATCCGCGCCTGCCGCGTTGGGTGCCCGGTGGCCACCCGATGAACCCGCTCGGCATTCGCGCCATGTATCTCGGCTCCAGCGCCTACCGCATTCATGGCACCGATGCTCCCTGGACGATCGGTCAGGCCGTTTCGCACGGCTGCATCCGCATGACGAACGAGGACGTGCTCGATCTCTATCCGCGCATTCCCGTTGGAACGCGCGTGACGGTGACGTGGCAGCAGTTCAAGACACAGACGATCTCGGATGGCGGCGATATTCCACGCTATACCGACAAGGACTCGAACCCGAGAGCGGCCGCCGCACCGTCGAAGAATTCACAGTCGGCTTCGGCCGAATCCGCTCCTTCCGCTTCGTCGAGCCCTGCGTCCTATACGTATACGGCCTACGGCTCCGGCAAATCGGAAACCGCACGCAAGACAACGCAACAATCAAGCGGAGGCGGCCTCGAAAGCTTGTTCTTCTGGGCTGATCAGCCGAAGCAGCAGCAAACTGCGCCATCGGAAGATCCCGAGCAGAAACAGGCTTCGCGCGACGCAACAAAGGACGATGTCGTCGCTGAACAGAAGAAGCCGGAAGAGCAGAAGAAGGTGGCGGAAGAGTCTGACCGGAAAGCTGTAACGAAAGCACCGAAGAAGATTCACGAGGCCAGCGCCGAGGCAGAGCAACCCGTTTCGCACGAGCCAGCCGACTCGAAGAAGAAAGCGAGCAACGCAGCGCCAGCGGTCAAAAAGAAAGCGGCAGCGGCCGCCGCAGCGAAAATCCCGGCGCCTTCGGACCCGTCGAGCGACCCGACAATGGCTGTTCCCGATCCGGTGAAGCCGACGTCCGTTTCGGCCAAGTCGAAGGAATCGGACGCGACAATTCCGGCCACAAAGGCATCGGCATCCGCTTCCGAAGCGGCACACGTCCAGAAAGCCGCCGTCCAAGTTCAGTAGTCTGACGGATATCTCGAAATTTGGAGGGCGGCTCTACCGGGTCGCCCCTTTGCTATTCTCCTGACGACGACCACAGCCGCACCCGAGTTGCATTGCTGGCGGTCCCGCGCGTATGCTTGTCGTAACTCCCCTTTTTGCCCGATGGCGACAGTGACCACCTTACTCGATCTTGCCGGCTCGACGCCGCGCCCGCGCCACCCCGAAAAGGTCGCGCATTCCGAAACGCCCGTTTTGCCTAAGCCGCACTGGCTGCGCGTGCGTGCACCCGGCTCTTCGGGCTACGGCGAGACGTGGTCGATCATCCGCGAACACCGGCTTCATACTGTCTGCGAGGAAGCCGCTTGTCCGAATATCGGCGACTGCTGGCAAAAGCGTCACGCAACGATGATGATCATGGGCGGCATCTGCACGCGCGCCTGCGCCTTCTGCAATGTCGCGACCGGCCTGCCGTCCGCCCTCGATCCAGACGAGCCGAAACGCGTTGCAGATGCGGTAGCCAAGCTGTCGCTCGAGCATATCGTCGTCACATCCGTGGACCGCGATGATCTCGACGATGGCGGCGCCAGACATTTCGCCGAAACGATCCGGGCGATCCGCGCCGCCTCTCCGGAAACCACCATCGAAGTCCTGACACCCGATTTCCTCCGCAAGGACAGTGCACTCGAAATCGTCATTGAAGCCCGGCCGGACGTGTTCAATCACAACCTGGAAACGGTGCCGGGCCTCTACCTGAAGATCCGTCCCGGCGCCCGCTACTTCCACTCTCTTCGGCTCCTCCAGCGCGCCAAAGAAATCGATCCGGGCATCTTCACGAAGTCGGGCATCATGGTCGGACTCGGTGAAACGCGCGATGAAGTCCTGCAGGTCATGGACGATCTTCGCACCGCCGACGTCGACTTTCTGACGATCGGGCAATATCTCCAGCCGACGCGCAAGCACGCCGAAATCAAGCGCTACGTTTCGCCGGACGAATTCAAAGGTCTGGAACAGGCGGGGCGCGCCAAAGGCTTCCTGCTTGTTGCGGCGTCCCCGCTGACGCGATCGTCTTTTCACGCGGGCGATGATTTCCGCCGCTTGCAGGCAGCCCATCGCGCCCGCGTCTCGTCATAACGCAAGCAGAGCAAGATGCCGAAGTTTGCAGCCAATCTCTCGCTGCTGTTCAACGAATTGCCTTTTCTCGATCGGTTCGAGGCGGCCGCCGCCGCAGGTTTCAACGCCGTCGAATTCCTATTCCCGTACGAATTCGATCCCGAGGATATCCGCGCCCGCCTCAAGGCGAATGGCCTACATCTCGCTTTGTTCAACTTGCCAGCGGGCAACTGGGCAGCAGGAGAACGCGGCCTCGCGATCTACCCTAATCTCACCGCTGAATTCCGTGACAGCGTCGCAAGAGCCACGAAATATGCAATCGCGCTCGGCTGCACGCAGCTTCATTGTCTCGCAGGCATTGTGCCCCCGGGCGGCGACATCCGAGCGATGCGCAAGACCTATGTCGAAAACCTGCGTCACGCAGCTCACGCGCTCGCTGATAATGGCATCACGCTTCTGATCGAGGCGATCAACACGCGAGACATTCCCGGCTACTTTCTAAATACGACGGGAAAGGCAGCCGACGTCATTGAAAGCGTCGAAGCGGAAAACCTGCGCCTGCAATATGACGTCTATCACATGCAGATCATGGAGGGCGACCTGACCCTCACGATCGACAAATACTCGAAGTTAATCGCACACATCCAAATCGCCGACACGCCTGGCCGCAACGAGCCGGGCACTGGCGAAATCAATTACCCCTTCATTTTCGATCATCTCGATCGCATCGGCTATCAGGGATGGGTCGGTTGCGAATACCGGCCCCGTACATCCACATTCGAGAGCCTGTCATGGTTCCGTGGTCTCAAACGGGCAGGACCGTAAGCTACGCCCTTCGGGAAAAGTGTGGTCCTCCTTCTCGCAGGAGTCTGACGCGAGGGTCAGATATTCAACGGCACCGCGCCTTAGAAGTTGATCTTCGCGCCAGCGATCACCTGCTGGAACGATGAAAGGTCCGTTGCCGGTGTGTTTTGCGCGCCGCCGACGATGACGTCGCCGTCGACGTGCTGATAAACGAGATACATCGTCATTTCGGCGGATTCGAAGTTTTGTGCCGCGCCGAGCGCCCAGAAGTTGACATTCGCCCCCTGGGTGACGATGCCGCCCGCTGCATCCACGTTCGAACCTGCTTCATCGCGACGATACTCGCCAAAAAAGTTCGTTTTACCGAGCGGCAGCCACTTGTTCTCGATGCCGGCCTGCACGAGCCATGTGTGATCATCGTCATCGACGAGGTTTTTGGCTCCAGGCGCGACGAGATCCCCACGCGAATCGTCGATCTGATCGCCATAGCCGCCATAAACATAGAGCCCCGTCGGAACATGCTGGATCAAGCCCGCGACACCCCACCATTCGCAATCAAGAGCATTGAACGGAAAGGCGGCCGTACCCTGGCACGGCGTCGAGGCGCCGTCCGTCGAGTGGCCATAACCGGCGCGGGCGGTGTATCTGAAATCGCCATAGGCTCCTGTGTAGGTGAGCAGCATGTCCCACACGTCGTCCTCGCCCCAGGCCGTCGAAAACGTAAAGCCTTTGATCGTCGGACTATCGTAGCGCACGACATTGCGGCGTCCGCTATCTCCGGGCGTCGAATTGTTGAAACCGCGTAGCGCATCGGACCAGCGCAGATTGCTCGCACCATTCGGGATGAAAGTCCCGTCCTTCCTTCGCAAAAAGAAGTTCTGCATGTAATCGGGCGCGCCCTCTGCGTCATAGAAGTTGCGCGTCATGGTCGTGTCGGCGTCGTCGAGCAAATGATATGTCGCCGTGCTGTCCTGACCGACAGTCAGTTTGCCGTACGCATCGTTCTCAAAAAACCAGCTGCTCTTGCGGACGAGAAGTGAGTTGGCTCCAGCCGAGCCGTCTGCGCTATTCTGATGGAACTTCGAGCTATTACCGCCCCACGCTCCGATCTCAAGCACATAGCCTGCTGACCAGCCGGACGCGATTCTCGCTTCTCCGACAAAGCGGAAACGCGATTGCTCGACCGGGTTCGTGCCGACGTAACCGTTGCTCTCGTGGCTGTCGTCCCACCAGATCACGTTCTCGTTGACCCAGCCCGACACGGTCAGGCTAACCTTGCGGTTCCCCTTGCGCGCCGTCGTCTCCTCAAGCTCGGCAACGCGCTCCTCGAGATCCGCGCAGCAATCTCCCCCGAGCTCCGCTGCGCCCGCAGGTATTGCCCATCCGCCGATTAAAATCGCGGCAACCCCGTACCGCCGCGCGCCCTTCCATCCCCACACCCGATTCATGAAGCTTCAGACCCGTCCATCGTTGAATTACGCTTCCGGTAGCGCTTTGTTTTCACTAAGTTTCTTTGTGAATACTGAGACAAGTCAATCGGGCAAAACGCCCATGACAATTGACATAGCCTCGTAGCTACCTTGCTACGCACGCGCAGCTTTTCATCTGGACGAATTCCCAACCTTTCGAGAGCTGCACTCCCGCGGGCGTGAATCGACCATGAAAGAAAGCCTACAAAACGCCAGCTCTGCTGCGAACGAAGAAGATCTGCTGAGCTTATCAGCGAGTCGTCATAATGAAATCGGTGCCTTCAAAGCGAAAAGGTCAAGGATGACATTAGCCTGCACACAAACAAAATGGATTTGCAAGAATGGGCACCACGGCACGCAATCGGCGCGCGTGATGCCCGGCTCTTCTACCGCGTCCGCGGCGCCACGCTGTCGGCAGTGATTGTATAGCCCGCATCCGCTAATCCGGTGAACGCGACCGTGGTGCTGATCTTGCCGGTCACCGTCACCGGGTCGAACTGGCTGACCTCGAACGGCTCGTCCGTCTTGACATAGATGATCTGATTCGCGGGCGGCGGCGGCACATGGATACAGGCGCCAACGAACGGCACCAGCAGGAACTCCTTGACCTTCGTCGCGTCGAAATCGAGCGGCACCACATAACCGCCGATCGATACGGTCTGGCCGTTGAGTTCAGGCACGATCGCAGGCGGCTGATCATCTCCAGGCTGATGCCGCTTGACAGACATGAACTTACCTTCGGGCAATGGCGGCGGCGGAGGCCCCGCGTCTGTTACGGGCACCGATCCGCCGAAAAACGTTTTCGACTTCAGCACGGTGTTCGCGGGCTTATTCTTGGGGATGAGATCGGCCCACTTGAGCTCGCGCGGCGAATCCGCGGCCACGCCCGACGACAACCCGGCGATAAGGGCAAGAGCGAGCAAGCTCATCTGTGCCGAACCGAAATATTTCGCCATGTTCTCCTCCAATCGAGAGGTCAAATTCAAATTCTCACCATCATGCCGTCTGCGAGCGACAGCCGGTATGCGCGAACCGCCGGCAGCAGACCGGCCAGGAAGCCCGCGATGACAATCGCGCCAAGCTTCAGCCATTCTTCGGCGCGAGGCGGATCGATCGGGAGGCTCAGTCCGTACGTGTGGTCGATAAAGGGGCGGGCGAGATAGAGCCCCGCGTAGAGTCCGACAGTGCCGAAAACCACGCCGGCGAGCGTCAACAACCCGCCCTCGGCCGCAAGCAGTCCAAGCACGGTCGCCGGCGTCGCACCAACCGAACGCAGGATTGCCATCTCCCGGCGTCGCTCGTTGAGTGTGGTCAGGATCATCGTCACCATGCCGAGAAGCGCCGTTGCGACGACCATTGCAGACACGACCGATAGGGCCGTCTCCGCAGTTCCGATCAAACCCCAAAGCTCCTGCAGCGCCACGCCTGGCATGATCGCCGACAACGGCTCCTCGGGATAGTCGTTGATCCGCCTCTGCACGCGGAACGTCGAAAGCTTGGATTTGAGCCCTACCATTGCCGCCGTTATGGCACGCGGAGTGAGATCCATCTTGCGAACCTCATCCGCCGACACGCTTTGGTCGGGATTCGGCACGCCGTTCCGCCAGTCGATGTGGATCGCTTCGATCGCTTCGAGACTGACATGGACGGTGCGGTCGATCGGGGTTCCCGTTTTTGCGAGAATACCCGAAACGCGGAATGGTTTGTCCTCGTGCTTGTAGAATGAGATCGAGCCGACGCCGTGCGCGACGATGATCTTGTCGCCGACCTTATAGCCGAGTTGCTCGGCGACATCGGAGCCGATCACCGCATCAAACAGATCCTTGAACGGTCCGCCGGACGCGAATGTCATAGTCTGGCCGTGCCGAAATTTATAATGGGTAAAGTAGTCCTGGTTCGTCCCGAGCACGCGAAAGCCGTGATGGCTGTCTCCCAACGAAAGCGGCACAATCCAGGCAACCTCAGGCATCTTCGCGATATCCTGATAGCTCTTCCACGTCACGTTGTTGGTTGCGTTCCCGATCCGGAAAACCGAATAGAGCAGCAGATTGAGACTGCCGCTACGCGCGCCCACGATCAGGTCCGTTCCTGAGATCGTGTCGGCGAAGCTCTCGCGTGCACCGGTACGTACCTTCTCGACGCCGAGCAACAGCATGACGCTGACGGCAATAGCGAGAACGGTCAGCAGAGCCGTTACCCAGCGGTTGAGCAGCGATTGAAATGCAAGACGCACGATCATCATGGGGCGGCACCTCGCGTAGAGACAGCGATATCCTGCAAGCGAACCACCCTGTCGAAGTGCCTCGCCAGACCTTCATCGTGGCTCACCATGATCACGCTGGCATCAGCCCCTTCACTTTGAGCGAAGAGCAGCTTCAGGAACGCGCCCTCCGTATTGCGGTCGAGAGCGGATGTCGGCTCATCGGCCACGATAATCTTCGGCGCCCCGATCAACGCGCGTGCTGCCGCGACGCGCTGCTGCTGGCCGACGCTCAGGCTAGCCGCCCTGCTGGTCGCGATCACGGTTTCATCGAGGCCGAGCGACAGAAGCAATCGCTTCGCTACATCCTCGAGCGGACCCTCGCGAAGCACTTTTTCCCGACGGCCGCGCGAGAAACGTAACGGCAGCAGCACATTGTCAATTAGCGACCCGTAAGGAAGTAGATTGAACATCTGGAAGATGATGCCGAAATGGTCGACGCGAAATCGATCGCGCGCCGCGCCACTGAGTTCCGCCATGTCCGTTTCATCGACTGCGATACGGCCCTGGTCCGGCACGACGATACCGGCAAGAAGACTAAGAAACGTGCTCTTGCCGCTGCCTGACGGCCCCAGCAGCAAGAGCTTCTCGCCGCCGGAAAGATGGAACCCCGGGATCGTCAGCGTGAACGGAGATCGTCCCGGCCACGAATAGCTGACATTCGCAAACGACACGGCATCGAGAGGGTCTATACCCTTCCGATGCGTGAGAGGTGATGCCACCGCGAGTTCGTTCATCGCTACATCACGCCTGTCAGATCGAGCGTCGGCTTCTCCCGCGTCATCTGCGCCTGCGTCTGCCCCTTCGACGTCGTGACATTGACGTTCAGCAGTTGGCCGCCGGAAAAATCCGTGAAGTAGGCGGTTTCCATGCCGGTGACATTCTCGGGTGACTCGCAGGTGATCGTATAGGTCGCGTGAAACTCGGAATGTTCGGGCTCGCCTGGCTTGTCGTCATCATCCTTTTCTCCAGGCTGATGCGTCTCCTTGCGACTCTCGACATTCGCTGTTTCGGTCTTGCAGTTGGCCGCAGCGGGGAGCTTGAAGACATTCAGCACGTCGGCAAGCTTGGCCTTGGCGTTCTCGACCGCCGCCTTTTGCGCGTCGTTCGTGGCGACATGCTCGAAACCGACGATATCCATACCCGGCGCGACAAGCTCCATTTCGATCTTGTTGCCCTCGACCGCGATATCGAGCGTGCCTTGGCCATGGACGTGCGGTCCGAGTTGTCTGTGTTCCTCCGCCAATACGGGCAGTGCGACGAGGATGGCTAACGATGCCAGAGCCGATATGGTGGCTTTCGCCATGAGTTTTTCTCCAATGGATGACGACGCCTCGCGGCGCGCAATGCATGCGGCGCGCTGTCGGAATGCGAACCGCAATAGCCGTGCTTCGCAGTCGCGACAGGCAATCAAATGCAAATTGTAGGAAGTGCTTATGCGGCAGCCGCCGCACGCTTACCGGGCTCAGCCCGAGGAGGTGACCGGGGGGCCACGGGCGCGGACAAGAGCGAAGCGTCTGACCACCGCTCGAGGCGGATCGAGTGATCTGAGCTTACTCCCGACGACCTCTGAAGGCACGGGCACATGGAACAACTCGGGCGTGAGCGACGTCGCCGCAATCGCTGTGGCCCAACACAAGGCGCAGCCGTCGTGTCCCCCCTTCTGAAGAGGAGCACACGGATGCCCGGGCCGCGGAGGGCACATGCCCGCCGTCAGAGCGCGGGCCTCGATCCCGGAACCGCGAGAAATGTGGTGATGGAAGTCGGCAACGGCGATCTGGACGCCGAACGCGAAGAGCGTCAGCCAAAGGAGCCTCAAGCGGATCCGCGAGGTGGTCATCGATCCCTTGCCCTCATGCCGACCGCAGAGTTCGACTGATCTTGTGTCACAATCGTGGCGGGCGGCGCACCAACCACGGAGAAGCTTTCTCAGGACTGGACCGGCGGTCCGCCCAACGCGCCTCTGGAAGAAATTGGGGAACTATTACAGTGCCTCCAGCATTTAGGGTGACGGGAGATTCCGGGGCGTTATGAACACCACATGAAGCCAAATTGTGAATAAAATTCAACGATGGAGGTCGATCAGACCTCTCCCCCTTCGAATACTGTTTTTTCCCTTTCTTTCGCAGGCCCCTGCCCAGTTGAGACTTTATGCTCTCTGCTTAGGCATCCTGGTGCCTTCGCTCAGCTTTGCCGCTTACCTCCTGAACCAGATGCATATGCGCGAATTGCGCGATTTACACCGGTTCGCTCAGAGTCGCGCTTTGCTGGCCGCGTCTTCGTTCGACGACAAAATGTCCAGCCTCCTGCAAACGCTGAAAGAACTGCCGGGTACGCCAGCCACGGCCACCGAGAATATTTACGATCACGTCCGATCCGAATTGGACGAAACCGGCATCACGCTCTTCACGAGAGCAGCCAACCTCGACATCTTGTCACCGGCGAGCGCCGCCGATGCTGCCGTCGCGAGTCTGGATAGCCCTGCCCGAACCGCAGCCGCGGCAGCACTCTCCACGCTGGCACCGCAAATCACCCCATACGGCGCCGCAGCAGATGGAGGGGTCAATATCTGGCTCGCGGCGGCGGAAAAGGACGAGGCACCGGTCCTTCTTCAGGCACAGATTCCCTCATCCTATCTTGCGTCCGCATTGAAGAATTTCGTGTCAGACGGCCCTTGGGCGATCGCGATCGTTGGAAGCGACGGGCGCGTGTACGCCAAAGTAAACGGAAAATTGTCCCGAGCGCCAGACGCCGGTATTGCTGGCAATCCTACTTTGATCGATGCGGTGGCCGATACCTCACAGTTCGGCTGGAGAATTACGGCCGGTGTTCCTGCACGGCCGGTCGAATTGCATATCCGACGAAACTGGATGGCCTTTGTGGCGATTTCATCTCTACTCGCGGTAGCATCCTTCACCGGAACTACGCTGCTGGCGCGGAGCCTTTTAGAAGAAGAGAATCTGAACAAACTGCCGCAAGTATCCGGAATGCCGTCTCCCAGCGATCCTCATGAGGAATCAAAACGCCTTCGGGTTCCCCGGAAGACCGGGGAGGATCGCATTAGAACGGCACTGGCGGCGGGCAACGTCGGCGTCTGGCAATGGGACAGCAAAACCGGTCTCGTCCATTGGGACGCCGAAATTGCGCGAATCTTCGCGTCGATGGCTGAAAACGGCGATCAAATCGCGCGTAAGCTTCTTCGCCACGTCGATCCTCACGACCGCAAGCGCTTGCTCAAGGCAGTCCGCCAAGCCGTTGATCAAGGCAAACCGCTTTCCGTCGAAATCCGGATCCGGCGCCCGGATGGCGAGACACGATGGATCGCCGTCCGTGGAGCCTCCTCGGAGAAAGGCGAGCATGGCCTCCTTTCGGGTGTCGCATACGATGTAACGAACCAGAAGCTGAGCTTGACCCGCACAGATGCGCTGCTGCGGGAAGTCTCGCATCGCTCGAAAAACCTGCTGGCATTGATCCTCGCCATGGCCCGCTTGACCGCACGCGATGCGATAAACGTTAAATCGCACCTCAAGGATTTCACGCTGCGTGTCGCTGGCCTAGCGGCATCGCAGGACCTGATCGTCGCATCCGATTGGCAGAGCGTTGATCTCGGGACACTGGCAGCTGCCGAAATCGGCGCCGTCGCCCGAACAGACGCCGACCGCATCCTCGTCTCCGGTCCACCGTTTTCGCTGACGCCCGAAGCCGCCCAGACCCTGGGCATGGTTCTCACGGAACTTGCCCTCAACGCCGTCCAGCATGGCGCCCTTTCGTCGGCGACGGGTGAGGTGCGGCTGTCCTGGGAATTCCCAGATGAAAACTCTATATCAATTTGCTGGCGTGAGATCGGGGGGCCACCATTTCCCGTCGATAGCCCGAAAGGTTACGGCATGGCGGTCGTCGAGAGATTTTCCACACAGGGGCTCAAACTCTCGGTGCGCAGTGCAACAGATCCTGATGGGCTCCGCTGGACCCTCACAGGCCCCATCGCACACATCGGAGGCCGTCCGGAAAAGCGAGCATGATGCTCCGGCGCAATAAGTGCCGGTGTTCGCCAGCCACGCCTCGACATTTCTGCCAAACGTCCGGAACCAGACACTGCTCTGCTACGTTCCCCGCTTAGACGGTCGCGAATTCGACTATGCTGCAAAGCACAAGCGGAACGGCAACCGAGAAGCGGGGAAGTATGAACGTTCTGATCACCGAAGATGAACCGATACTCGCGGATGAACTCGAGACGATCGTCAGGGACTTGGGTCATCAGGTAGTCGGGATCGCGAGTTCATCCCGGCGGGCGCTAAAGCTCGCCGAAGACTTGAGCTGCGATCTTGCCCTGGTCGACGTCCACCTGCGCGACGGCGTAACCGGTCCCACAGTCGCACGTCATTTGAGCGAGGACTGCCACGCGACCGTTATCTTCACGACGTCGAACCCCAACCGAGTGCCCGACGATTTCTCGGCTGCCTGCGGCGTCCTGATCAAACCGTTTTCCGAAGAAGCTGCGAAATCTGCGATTTCATTTGTGGCCGATTGCATCGCGATGGGATCGGCGGCGCGTCCAAAACCTCGCGCGCTGCAACTCTCCCCCGCCTATGCGGCGCGTTGGAAAGTCGCCTCCTGACAATCCTTACAAAGCCGACGGCGATACTTCTTCGCGTGATTTCTCTGGAATGCTGTCCGGATCTGAAAGTATCAATTCGGATAGACGGATCATAACGCG
Source organism: Pseudomonadota bacterium (assembly GCA_018242215.1). Taxonomy (GTDB): domain Bacteria; phylum Pseudomonadota; class Alphaproteobacteria; order Rhizobiales; family Hyphomicrobiaceae; genus Hyphomicrobium_B. The sequence continues at coordinate 221,182 of JAFECG010000019.1, read as the reverse complement.
CGTTCCCGGACGCACGGAACCGGGGCGCGCCTGTTCATAGGAGATGGTCCCGGAAAACTGCCGCGTCAACAATGCCGCGATTTTCGTCCCGAGACCTTCCGATGGATGTTCCGGATCAGAAGCCGCCTTTTCAGCTCCTGCCATCTGATCGAGAGCTCCCTCCCAACCGCTTCCGTCATCCTCCACGACGAGTTCCGCCCCGGCCGGTCCGTTTCGCTTGAGGCAGACGCTCACTTGGCCCGTGTCGTTCTCGCCGAAAGCGTGTTTGAAGGAATTGACGACGAATTCCTGCGTTAGCACACAAAGCGATGTAGCGACCTGCGCCGAAGCAAGCAGAGGCGGAACATCGACGGAGAGTAGAATGCGGTCTTCGCCCGCGGCTTCTACGACATCGTCGAGAACCGCACGGATCAAGGTATCGATCCGCACGAGTTCAAGATCATTGACCACGTTGATCCGTCGTTGGGCGCTCGCGATTGCGTGGATCCGATCGCGCGCTCCCGTCAGCGTCTTGAGAGATTTCGGATCCGACGTATGTCGGATATGAAGATTGATGAAGCCTACAACCAGCGCCAGCGTGTTGCCGATCCGGTGTGTAACGTCCCGCAGTAAAGCCTCCGCCCGCTCGCGCTCCGCTTCTGCACGGTCACGTTCTATCGCGAGTTCTTCGGTGCGCGCATTCACGCGCTCTTCGAGAGAGCGATTGGTCGATCTGAGCGTTAACGCCGTAAGCTCGAGTGCGGCCACTCTCTGGCGCTCGCGAATGAGGGCGACGAGCGCCAGCGCCGCACACGCAAGAAGCGTTGCCAGCATTGCCGCAAGAAGCCACGAGCTCTGCGACTGGAATTGACGAAGTCGCTGATTGAACAATATCTGCTCTTGCTGCTTGGCAGCGGAAATCTGGTTCCTCAGGCGGTCCATGATTTCAATGCCACTGTCATCCACGAACGCTTGAGAGCTGAAATCAGCGCCCCCGGCCGTCGCAAGGGTTTTCTCAATGGCCGCGATTTGCTCCTTCATCGTCTCATGAATGGCTTGCATGAGAGCGGCCTGAGCGACGTGACCTCCAACAAGACGAATGAGATCGTTGTGGATGAGAACAACGGACCCTTTCGCAGCTTCATAGGGTTTGAGAAAGCGGCTGTCCTTTGTGAGAAGATAGCCGAGCTGGCCATTTTGGAGATCCTGCGCAGCACTCAACCACTTTGTGAGTTCTTGCTGCACAATGAGCGTATGAGTCACGCGGTCAGCGGCCTTCACCGTCCAGCGCCAGGCGACGATCGCTGCCAAGCCCGATAGGATAGCGACCGCAACCCATATGAGAAGCGTTCTGGTGGCACTCCCGGAAAAGAGAGCTGCAAAATTCCGTGTTGTGTTGAAGCGAAGCATGACAACAGCAGCATACACGAGAGTTCGGCCGGATGACTATGGCGAAGCACCCACCCCGGTCGCTTGGACGACTTATGTCCTGAATGATTATGACCGGAGCTGTCCAACGCTCGTGCTCTACGGCAACGGTCCAGCGCGGCTGAGCGATTTTCTCAGCACGTCACTAAGCGCGGCGCCATTGCACGTTCAAACGCCTTTATGCGCTATCTGATAAATCCTGCGGCTGTCTTCTGGAACCTCTGAACGGCGACGCCGTTTATAGGATGTGACCGTGCCCACTACTCCCCCTCCACTCCCCCCCGTGGCCCAGGGCGCGGCATCGCTTAGAAGAGTTCGCGTCACTTCCCCCCGAGCGGCGCGAACTCTGCGTTTTAGGCCGCGAATTGGCCCTCTTCGAATCATCGGCGTCTGCCCGCACCCCTAAAAACTGTCGGAACTTCGCAGTGGGCATGCACGTTTCACGGGCAGCTGAATGTCAGCTAGCGGCCGGAGTTTTAAATGGGAAACCTACTGCACTATGCGATCGTATTTTTGATCGTCGCCATTGTTGCAGCCGCGCTTGGTTTCGGCGGAGTGGCGGGAACGGCAATGGAAGGCGCGCGTCTCATTTTCTGGGTCGCGATCGTTTTGTTCGTCGTAGCGATCGTCGCGAATTTTCTCCGACGGGCGTGAATCGCCGATCAAAATCGTTCGCACCATATCAACGTAAGGAGAGATAGATGGACTGGAACCGCATCGAAGGAAACTGGAAGCAGTTCACCGGCAAAGCCAAGGCCCAGTGGGGCAAGCTTACGGACGATGACCTACAGGTTATCAATGGCCGGCGTGAACAACTCGAGGGCAAACTGCAAGAGCGATATGGTTACGGTAAGGATCAAATCCGTAGCGAAGTAGACAACTGGCTTTCCTCATTTTAACGGAAGCGGTTTTATTCGAACTCCTTTCATGCGGCCGGGGTGTAGTCCCCGGCCGCACTTTTTTTTCATCGACACCCTCGACGCCCACGGCCCGCTCGATTCCCGGCGGAACGAATAATCCCGCCGAGCGATTGATGAAATAGGATCCAGCAAGGAGAGACGGCATGAAAAAGCTCGATCCTAGCCCAACGACGTTGCCGGCAGGCTTAGCGATCGCACCGGTGGCTGCCACTACGTCCGCCTACGCTGCGTCGTTCACTGCAACCCAGTCTGCAGACGAGCACGGCACAGCGAGCATTATCAGCCTTCCCGTCGAGAACTTGAGCGGCGAGAAACTCGGAACTGTGAATTCTCTCGTCCTCGACGATAGCGGAAAGGCCCGCATCGCCGTGATCGGCGTCCGTAGACAGCAGGGAGAGAGAAGCGTCGCCGTGCCGTTCGCGGAACTGACGCTCCGCAAAAAGAACGGCCGAAGAATCGCAATCATAGACGCAACGAAGGACACTCTCGCTCGCGCCCCGAAATACGTGTGGAGCGAAAAATCCACCGCACAGAAACTTGATGTCCGCGTCCCGCCTTTGACGAAGAAAACCAAAAGCGCGGCGTCTGGATGACCTAAGAGTCGAGTCCCTACTTGAAAAGAGGTCGTCTCTCCACCCAATCGTCAAGCAGCGCGCTGACCTGCTTTTTTCGATCTGAGTCCGAAGAATAGCGACTGACTGATCATCGCCTTCACGACAGCCGGCTCGAAAGGCTTCGTGATAAGGAACACAGGCTCTGGTTTGGTCCCCGTCAGCAAGCGCTCTGGAAATGCCGTGATGAAGATGACCGGCACGCTGATCGATTCGAGAATCTCATTGACCGCCTCGAGTCCGGAGCTTCCGTCAGCGAGGTGAATATCCGCGAGCACAAGCGAGGGTGCTTTCTTCGCAACTTCCGCTAACGCTTCCTCGTGCGTCCGCGCAACGCCCTGGACCCGATGCCCGATGTCAACCACGAGCGCTTCGAGATCCATCGCGATAAGCGGCTCGTCTTCGATGATCAGCACATCGGCAGAGAGTTGCTCGGCAATTTCCGCGCCGGCCATTTGCAAAAGCTCCGTCACGTGCGCCGGAGTGACGTCCAAAATCTGCGCGGCTTCCGCTGTGGAGAACCCTTCGACCGACACAAGAAGGAATGCCTGCCGGGGAAGCGGTGTGATCGACTCGAGCCTTCGCTCCGGAAGTGGTTTGTCGAGCTGACTCGCTTCCTCAGAGGTGCGGTTGACCGCAACGGAATTCCACACCTTCGTGAAGGCCCGATAAAGGGCGACGCGCGGTGCGATCGATTTATCGAAGGCGTCCGAGTCCTCAATCAAAGCCTCGAGCACGGCGGCCACGTAATTGTCCCCAGCTGACTGGCTGCCGGACAACGACCGGGCATAGCGGCGGAGATAGGGAAGATGGGGGGCGATGGATTCCGCAATCGACATTGTGCACCTCGTAAGCTCATTGTTGGCGAGACGGTGAAATGCGCTCGAAGAGCACATATTCATGTCAGTGAAGGCCTTACGTTCGTGTATCTTTGCTCCGCCTGCCGCAGCAGCGGAATGATTTTCACCCCCGGCTGACCGCTCGCGTAATTCCGGCGAATTCGCCATTCGGATTGAAATTTTCGCCCTCCTGGAAGCCGAGAGCCTTGTTCAGCGCGACCCGCGCCCGGTTGACCCTGCTCTTGACGGTGCCGACCGCCGCATTGGTGATTTCGGCAGCCTCTTCGTACGAAAAGCCCTCCGCGCCGACAAGAAGAAGCACTTCCTTCTGATCGTCGCTCAAGCTGCCGAAGGCCTTTTTGAAATCGACAAGATCCATATGGACATGCTGCTCGGGAAGAACGGACATCCGCTCTGCGAGCGCACCATCGGCATCTTCGACCTCGCGTCGGCGCTTGCGAAGCTCCGAGAAGTACGTGTTGCGTAGGATCGTGAATAGCCAGGCCTTCAGATTGGAGCCTTTTTCGAATCCATCGAGATTTGACCAAGCCTTAACGAGTGTGTCCTGAACAAGATCGTCTGCGCGCGTTGGATCTCCGCACAGGGAGTTCGCAAATGCACGGAGATTCGGGACCGTACCGATCAACAAAGTTTCCAGATCGACGTCACGTCTTGTCACGACTGCCCTCCCTGCTCGTCCTCCCGCTGCTTCAGCTTTTGCAGCAGGATGACGAACCTGTCCGGGACAGGCTCATTAATGAGCTCGATATAGGCTTCCCGCAGACGCTGTCCGATCTGGCCCTGAAGCTCGACCGGCAAGGGTGCCTGCATAGTGACTGAATCCCCCCGCTTGGGGTCACTGCTAGTGCCCATCACCAAAAAACCTTAGTTACGGAATCCGTAGTAACTTTCCTTGTGTCCTGGAGTTCCCAGCGAACCATGCAGCTCTAAATGCGCAACGTTCCAAAAAGTTCCGGCAACTGAGCGACGGCGCCGGATACGTAAGCGCATATTCCATAAACAGCCCCGCCCATAGGCTTGATTGGCTTAGTTGCTGATATAATGAAAAAATGATCCTGTTGCATATCCGCGGCGGCCGCCACTGTTCGGACCCGCTTCGCCGTCCGAATTCTGCACCTTGAACAGGGGGGCATCTGGCGACGAGAGAACACGCGCATAATGGAATTCATGCCCCCCCAAAATATCGCCGGCAACACCAAGCGGACAGGCTTCGAGAAGCTGCGCCCGGCGATACCCGAGGTTCATCTTTCGCGCTGCGAAAGATGTCTCGAGGCCCAGAAGCCCGAGCATTTCGTGCCTCGACCCGTCCGCGTCGACGAGCCCCGCTCCCAGCACCATATAGCCACCACACTCACCATGAACAGGACGTGACTGGGCAAACTCACAAATCGCCGACTTGAAGCCGCGGGCATTTGCCAGCTTTCCGGCATGCAGCTCGGGGTACCCGCCCGGCAGCCATACGACGTCGGCTGCCGAATCCGGCGCTTCATCCGCAAGCGGAGAAAACGGGATAATTTCCGCACCGGCCTCGCGCCAACCCGCAAGAAGGTGCGGATAGACGAACGAGAAAGCCGCGTCCCGTGCGAGCGCGATCCGCTGGCCAGGCGGACGCCGCCCCAGCCGCCTCGAGAAGCGAAGCGTTCCCGGCTTTGCGAGCGCCAGAATTCTATCGATATCGACGTTACTCTCGACAAAATCCGCAAGCGCATTCAGGCGGCATTCAATTTCTGCCGTTTCTTCCGCCTGCACCAGTCCGAGGTGCCGTTCCGGCAGGATGACGGACTTCTCGCGGGGCAACGCCCCGACGACCTGAAGGCCCGCAGCCGCCAGTGCATCGGTCGCAAAACGCACATGCCGCGCGCTCCCTGTTCTGTTCAGAATGACTGCTCCGATCGTTACGCCGTCACGAAATCCTTGGAAACCGCGCGCGACGGCAGCCGCCGTCTGCGATTGCCCCGAAATGTCGAGCACGAGGACCACGGGCCAACCCGTTTTTGCCGCCAGATCGGCGCTTGCGCCGTTGCCCCAATATCCCGGGCGCGAGACACCGTCGAAAAGCCCCATCAGCGCTTCGCACACGACGATATCGGCGTCCGAGGCCGCGGCTGCGAGGATCCCCGCTGCATGGTCCCACGGCATCGCCCAGCTATCGATGTTGAAAGAGGTTCTGCCGGCCGCGATCGCATGAAATGCGGGGTCGATGTAATCCGGGCCACACTTGAATGGTTGTACAGTAGGGCCGCGCCGCGCAAGGGCGCGCAACAAACCCAGCGTCACCGTCGTTTTGCCGGACCCCGAACGCGGTGCCGCGATCATAACCCCTGGCGGCAACGCTAGAGCTTCGGTCATCACGCCCCGCCCCGGAACCGGCGCCGGTAATCGACGCTATAAAGTGCACTTTCCCGGAAATCATCGCGGCCGAGAGCGTCGCCGACAAGGATCAGCGCTGTTCGCTCCGGCGCTGCTTCCGCCGTTTGCGCGACGATAGTCTGCAGCGTTCCACGAATAACGTGCTCCTCCGGCCACGTGGCGCGGTAGACCACCGCCGCCGGACAATCGGAACCATAGAACGGCAGAAGCCGGCGAACGACATCCTCGATCGCGTGAATCGAGAGATGGACTGCAAGCGTCGCCCGCGTCGCCGCGAAGGCTTCAAGTTGCTCCGACTCGGGCATTGACGACGCGCGCCCTGAAGTTCGCGTCAAAACAACCGACTGCGCGACCTCGGGAAGCGTCAGCTCGCGCGCGAGCACGGCCGAAGCCGCGGCAAACGCAGGTACGCCCGGCGTGATCGTATAGGCGATCCCAACCTGATCGAGCCGCCGCAACTGTTCGCCGAGCGCACTCCAGATCGAGAGATCGCCCGAATGCAGACGCGCGACGTCCTTGCCTTCGCGCGCAGCCGCCGCGATCCGCGCGACGATGTCGTCAAGCGTCAACGGGGCCGTATCGACAATTTCCGCCCCCGGCGGGCAATGCGTCAGCAACGCCTGCGGCACCAAGGATCCGGCGTAAAGGCAGACCGGACACTTTGCTATCAGATCGCGCCCGCGAACCGTTATGAGGTCGGCAGCACCGGGACCGGCGCCGATGAAATGCACCGTCATTCCGACCGTTCTCCTTCATCGGCAGACTGGGCTGCTGCGACGGTGATGTATCCAATAATACGCCGCGGCATGATCAGGCGCGAGCCCGGGCCTGCAGATGCAAGCGCCGCCGCTTCGGCGACCGACGCCACACCGAACAACGACAAGGATCGCTCCGAATGCGTAAGGCAGTCGCTGTTTCGCGCGCGCATCATCTCCAGCGTCACCGGCTGATACGGGATCGACGCCCCGAGAGCGGCGTCACAAACATGATCGGCGAATGAGACTTGATCGAACGTCGCGACGACGTCGGCAGTTCCTGCTCGTCGGAGAGCCTCGTCAAGCGCCGCCGAAAAGTCGCGCTTCTGTGCCCGGCTATTGGCACCAATGCCGATCGCGATCATGCCTCACTCTTCGGCTTTTCGGCGACCCACTGCATGATTGGCAGCGCTGGGCGCCACGTCGTACGCGATCCGACCGGCTCGGCGCGCTCGATACTGAGACGCGTCAGCGTTCCGCCGTGGTCATGATAAGCGGCAAGCAAGCCGAGTTCGGATTCAAGCGTCACTGCATTGGCGACGATCCGGCCGCCAGGCTTTAGCGCCACCCAGCACGCCGCAATGACTTTTCCTCCGCCCGTCCCGCAACCGATGAAGATCGCGTCCGGTTGCGGCAAGTCCTTCAGGGCATCAGGCGCCCGTCCGATCGTGATATCCAGATGAGGCACGCCGAGCGAAATGGCATTTCTCATCGCGCGCGCTGCGCGCGTTTCATCACGCTCGATGCCGATAGCCCTGTTCGACGGGTGCGCAAGAAGCCATTCGATCCCGATCGATCCGCTGCCCGTCCCGACATCCCACAAAAGTTCCCCGGCACCCGGTCGAAGCGACGATAGCGTGACCGCACGGACTTCGCGCTTCGTCAATTGCCCGTCATTTTCAAAATAGCTGTCGGGCAATCCAGACGTGTAGGAGATCGGGCGCGTGTCCCGACCGCCAATGACATCGACGCCAATGATGTTCAACGGATCGACGTGATCGAGATCGAAATCACGGGCACGTTCGCGGCGGATACGTTCTCGATGGCCGCCGAGCGCCTCCATCACGATGATCTCGCTCTCACCGAACCCCGAAGCGGTCAGAAGTTCCGCCACCTCGCGCGGCGTGTCGCCGTTGAGCGCCAATGCCAGGATACGCCGCCCGTTGTGCAGATGCCTGCGGATGAGCGGCGTCAGCCCCTTCATATTGAGGCCAAGTGTCGTTACGTCCTGCAACGCCCAGCCCAAGCGAGCCGCAGCAAGCGAAAAGCTCGACGGCGACGGGACGACAAGCATCTCTTCGATTGGAATCGAGCGCGCCAGCGTCGCGCCCGCGCCGAACCAGAATGGATCGCCTGAAACAAGAACTACGACCGGCTTCCCGCGCTGCGCGAGGATCGTCGTGGCGGTCGCTTCGAGCGGCTTTTCCCAATCTGCTTTCTCGCCGCGCGTCGCGCCCGCGAGATCGAGATGCCGCCGCCCGCCAATAATAAGCTCGGCCGCGTCGATCAAGCCGATGGCGGCCGAGTTCAAGCCCGCTCGGCCATCCTCCCCAATCCCAATGATGGACAACCAGCGTCCGCTCATGGCATGGGGCTCCAATGATGACCGCCGCGCCCGGCAGACGACTGCGCATTTTGCTTCTTGGCGGAACGACCGAGGCGTCGGCCCTTGCCGAACGTCTTGCTCGCGACGCTGGCATCGCCGCCACATTGTCCCTTGCCGGACGCACGGCCAATCCAGCCGCAGCCGCACTCTCCGTCCGCGTCGGTGGCTTTGGCGGTGCCGAGGGCCTCGCCGACTATCTGCGCCGCGAAAATATTGACCTTCTCCTCGACGCAACACATCCCTTCGCCGCACGCATCAGCGCCAATGCCATCGCAGCGACCACCGCATCCGGCATTTCGCTCCTCGCGATCGAACGGCCGCCTTGGATGCGCGTCCCCGGCGACGACTGGATCGAATACGATCGCGTCGCGGAGGCCGTGTCCGCTCTTCCCGATGAACCGCAGCACGTCTTTTCCGCACTTGGCCGCCAGGCCATCGACGCCCTTCGGATCGCACCACATCATCGCTACGTGATCCGCGTCGTCGATCCGTTGGAACTTCCCAAGGAGCTCGCGCACGCGTCGCTCATCACGGCGCGCGGTCCCTTCCGAACCGAAGATGACGCTAACCTCTTCGAAGATCATAACATCCGCTATGTCCTCGCGAAGAACGCGGGCGGCAGCGCCGCCTACGCGAAAATCGAAGCCGCGCGGAGACTCGGCATCAAGGTGCATATGGTGCGTCGACCCGCCCTTCCGCCGCGAACGACCGTTCCATCCGTCGATGACGCGCTGAGATGGATCGCGGACTATCACCGGTCACGCTCCGATCTCGGCGTATAGACCCAGGCGCGCCCATCGCCGGACTGCACGCTCCGCGTCGCTCGCGATCCCACCAGAACGAGCGTCCGCATATCGCACGCCATCTCGGCGGCCCCGATAAGCGTCGTCACATCGACATCTTCATCTGCTCGACCCACGGCACGCGCGAACACGACGATCGTTTCAGAAGGCAGGACCGTCCGCAGAATTTCGAAAGCCTGCTCGATCTGCTGCGGCCGCGCTTTCGATGCGGGGTTGTAGAGAGCCATGACGAAATCGGCCTCCGCCGCAAGCCGCAGGCGCTTCTCGATCGTCGCCCATGACTTGAGATTGTCCGAAAGCGAAATGGCACAGAAGTCATGACCCAATGGCGCCCCGATCCGCGCCGCCGCCGCCAGCATCGCCGTGACGCCCGGCTCCACGCGAATCTCGACGCCATTCGCGGACGCAGGGTTTTTCTCGACCGCTTCGTAAACGGCCGCCGCCATCGCGAAGACACCGGGATCGCCGCCCGAAACAACCGCCACACGCCGGCCGCTCGCCGCCAGCGCAAGAGCGCGTTCCGCCCGCACGAGTTCCTCCCGATTGTCGGACGCTTCGAACACCTGTCCCGCGCGCGGCGTCAGCCGCTTTACGTAGGGAGCGTAGCCGAGAATGATGTCTGCCCGCCCGACGGCATCGGTAGCGGCGGGTGTCACCCAGTTTTCTGGCCCCGGCCCGAGCCCCACGATCGTCAAATGCCCGTTCATGCGATGCGCCTTCCACGGCCGCCGGGAAGAAGAATGATCGAGAAGTACGGAACGGCGCAGTCTCCGAGATCGGACAGGCGCGAGATGCGCTCGCCCGGCATCGTCCCTCGCTCGACGTAGATCGCATCGTCGTAGCGTTCGGCATCGCGAAGCGCTGCTTTGATCTTATCCAGATTGTGCCCGACTTTCATGATGACTGCAGCATCGGCATCTCTGAGGCGACGCGCGAGTGCATCCTGACCGAGCGTGCCGGGCAACACGGTCAGAACGTCATCGCCATAGGTGATCGGTGCCTGCGCAGCCGTCCAGCAGCCCGACATGCCCGTGATACCGGGAATGACCATCACCGGATGCGTCGCCTTGATCCGATCATACATATGCAGGAACGAGCCATAGAAAAATGGATCGCCCTCGCAAAGGAGCGCCACGTCGCGCCCGTCCTGAAGATGCGAGATGATCGATGCGGCGCTCGCCGCGTAAAAATCGCGAATGGCGGAGACATACCCCTCGTCGCGAAAATCGATCTCGGTTGTCACCGGATATTCGAAAGCCGCTTCGATGGCATCACCGCGAATGTGTGCGTTCGCGATCGTCCGCGCATGGCCCGCCCGGCCACACTTTCGGAAATGCGCCACGACGTGCGCGGAACTCAAAACGCGCGCGGCTTTGAGCGTCATCAGCTCGGGATCGCCGGGGCCGAGGCCGACGCCGAAAAGTGTCCCGGATTTAATCGCGGTCATTCGGCCTCGCTTGCAAGCGCATTGACGGCCGCAGCGGCCATCGCGCTACCACCCTTCCGTCCTTTGACGATCGCGAACGGAACGCGCCCGTCGTCGGCCAGCGCCTCTTTCGACTCTGCCGCGCCGACGAATCCGACCGGCATGCCGATGACGGCCGCAGGCTTCGGTGCTCCCTCGTCCAAAAGTTCGAGGAGTCGGAAAAGTGCGGTTGGCGCATTTCCGACGACAACGACGGAACCGGCAAGCTGCGGTTTCCATAGCTCCATCGCCGCCGCGGTCCGCGTATTGCCAATGGAAGTTGCAATCTCAGGAACGCGCGGATTGCGCAGCGTACAGACGACGGAATTATTTGCTGGAAGACGCGCACGTGTGACACCGTCGGCGACCATCATCGAATCGCACAGGATGGGCGCGCCTCTCTTGAGCGCGACAGCTGCATCCCGCGCAAACGTCGGCGACATCACGATGTCCCGCGCGACTTCGACCATGCCGCATGCGTGAATGATGCGCACCACAACACGCTCTTCTTCAGGCGACAATCCGGCAAGATCAGCTTCCGCGCGAATGATCGCGAAAGAGCGTGCATAGATCGCCGCGCCGTCGCGGATGTAGTCCTGGACGCTCATTTCGCAGGCTCCATGATGAAGCGCGAAATCACCGCGCCGATCTCGTCGGGTTTGACGTGGGCAATGGCACTCACTGCGCTGGCGCAGCCATTGCGGATGATGTCGTATGATCCGCCGCGGCCGACAAGCGTGATGTCCGCGTCCGCTTGGCGCGCGCAACCCTTCTCGCAGCCCGAAACGTGCAGCGAATAGCCATTCATTCCGCCGCTGAACGTCGCTGCGAGGCGCTCCGCATCCCGGCGCGTCTCCGTGCTGGCGTTCCTGCAGGCCGGCGCGCCGGGACAGACGTCCATCGCGAGCCGCACGTCTCGGGGGCGCGCTATGAGCCCGGCACGTTCGGCCCCAAGAAGAAGAGTGTCAGCAGTTGCGTCGTCCGAAACCGGAAATACCAGAGCCCTTTCCGGGCTGATGTGAACCCTTGTGACATTTGCGCCGGCAGCCCCATCGCAAAGCGACGCGATTTGGACTGCAGTAATCCGCCCGAAGGGGAGCCCGACGCCAACCGCAAATGTCTGTTCGTTTTGCGAAAGTCTTCCGATGAGATGCGAACGATGATCGCCTCGTCTCATCGGCGAGTGTGACGCCCGTAATCCCGACATCGCAAAGACGGTCACCGCGCCAAACCGGGAAACCGCATCACGCATGCGACGGAAGCTTGCATCGTTCTCTTTGAGCTCGACGAAGGTCAGCGCGAGATGATGCGCGGCATTGACAGCCTCCTGTCGCCGAACCTCGGAATGCACCTCGGCCGCCCCGTCGATGAACACCGAGAAGTGGTCGCCGCTGGCCGCAAGCATGATATCCGTTGTCCGGCCACCGACGCCTGGCGCGGGGAGGCCCGAAAAACTGAACCCGAATTTCCCCGGCAGCGACCAGAGACGAGCATCGCTCGCGAGTAAATCTTCGAGCCACGCCGCGAGATCGCGAACATCCGCGTGGCGCGGATCAAGTCCGCTCAACGGATCGACGACGACGTTGCGCACCGCCTCTGCCTCGGCCGACGTATCGATCAGGCCGACTTCGTCCAGGGCTGCCAGCGCCCCTTCGAAAGAGTCGTCGGATACGCCCCGGATCTGAAAATTACCGCGATTTGTAAGGTCGATCTCTCCAGACCCGAACCGCGCCGCAACCGTTCCGATGCAACAAAGAGCGGAGAGCGAAAAGACGCCTGCATGCGGCCTGACCCGCACCAGAAGGCCATCGCCCGAACGCATCGGCCGGAGCGCACCGGGGCACCAACCCTTCCGCAAATGTGCCGCTGTCGTCATTCCGCAGCCTCTTGCGAAGACGTCCGGCCACTGTCGATCGCTTCGATATCATTCCGGCGTGGTTGCCAAAGGCCGCGCGCGATCGCCTCTTCGAACCGGCGGCGCATAGCTTCGATCGCCGCTGGATTTTCGCGTTCCAAGAATGCCGCAACTACCGGATCTCCAAGGTATGCCTCGTAGAGGCGCTCAAAGCCCCCGTTATCGACGGCACGGGCCGTCGCTGCAAACGCGAACGCCGCATCCACGCTTTGCGCTATCTCCGCGCCGCCGCGGAAACCGTGACGCATCTGACCCTCAATCCACCGCGTGTTCGCGGCGCGGCCGTGAATGACGCGCGCGCATTCCTCCTGAAGCGTACGGACGCGCGGATTTTCCGGGGTTGCTGTGTCGCCATGGTAGAGCGCAACCCGATCGTTGCCGAGCGCCGCCGCCGCCGCCGCGAAGCCACCCTCGTGAGCTGCGAAATCACCGCCGGTCAAAAGATCGATCTCTGTATGATCCTGAACGTGCACGAAGGCGTCCGCCGTCTTGACGCGATTTTCAAAATTCGCGGCGGTCGAGGAGATGCGTTCGCTCCGATAAGCTTCCTGCGAACTCTCGATATACGACCGCCCGAGATCAGCACGTTCGGTCCAGTCGCCGCGATCGATGTGCTGCATGACGCCTGCGCCAAAGCTTCCGCCGGCCGGTCCGAAGATACGATCGAGCCGCCCTTCCGATTTAACCGCCGCCCGCAGTGGATTGTCGGCGTCATCTTCGGACAGTCCTGCAACCAGCGCCACCGCGCTATCGAATAGCGCGAGCTGTGCGCCGAACATGTCACGGAAAAGCCCAGAAATACGGAGCGTGACATCGACCCTCGGGCGGCCAAGCTCAGCCAAAGCCTCGGTCTCGATACCCGTCACGCGATACGACCGCTGATCCCAAACAGGCCGGACACCGAGCAGCGCCAACGCCGTCGCCAGTTCTTCGCCGCCCGTTCGCAAAGTCGCGCTGCCCCAGAGATCGAGCACAATGGCGCGCGGCCACTCTCCGTGGTCCGATACGTAACGGTCGAGAATTGCCTTTGCTGCCCGCTTTCCGTTTGCCCAGGCGGTCGGCGTTGGAACGCTGCGCGGATCGACGCTGAAGAGATTGCGCCCCGTCGGCAGCACATCGGAACGCCCGCGGCTAGGGGCTCCCGCCGGACCGGGTTCGATGAATTTGCCTTGAAGGGCGCGAACGATCGCATCGAGCTCCGTTGCGTCAAGCACATGCAAACCGTCACGGATGGCGAGCTCTTTCACATCGCAAAGGAAGGCATCGATGCGGATCAACGCTTCATTTGGAGACATTCCTGCTTCGAGCCCGCACCGTTCCGCGATGCCCGCTCGGATGGCCGCATCGACAATCTGCCCGGACAGCGCCTTGCGCCGTCGCGGATCGAGACCGTCCGCCGATGAGAACTCATCAACAAGTCGTTCCACCTCGCCCAAAGGACCAGATAAGCCGGCGTCGATCATTGGTGGCGGTTTGTGCCCGAGCGTCACGGCGGCCAGCCGGCGCTTCGCCTGCGCCGCTTCACCCGGATCGTTCACGATGAACGGATAGATCATCGGCAGCGAGCCGAGTACGGCGCGTGGCGCGCAGGCGTCGCTACCCGCGACGGCCTTCCCCGGCAGCCATTCGAGCGTGCCGTGCGCGCCGAGGTGAATGAGCGCGTCGATCTGCCCGACGTGTCTCAGCCAAAGATAAAACGCGACATAGCTGTGTCGTGGCGGCGTGCTGGGATCATGATACTGCGCCTTGCGATCGAGCACTTGCCCACGCTCCGGCTGCAGTCCGATAACGAGATTTCCGCAAGACGCTATGCGGAATGGAAAGGCACCGTCGACGAGCGTATCGTCGTTCCCCGCATCGCCCCACGCCGCGCCAACCTGATCACGGAATGCCTTTGGCAGCATCTCGAAAGCGGCCCGATAGGCAGCAAGCGGCCACGATACTGCGCACGTCGGCTCCAAACGGCTGACAAGGTCGCGTGAGCCCGACGGACCATTGGGAACTTCAAAGCCGGCGTTCTTTAGATGCACTGCGATTCTGCAGGCGCTCTCGAGACCATCGAGCCCGACGGCATGCGCGATCTGATCGGGGCGTCCTGGATACGTCGAAAGCAGCAATCCGACACGCAAATTGCCGCGAGGAGCACAGCGAAATTTTGCCCAGGCCGCAGCAAGACCCGCGACATGCGCGACACTGGGATCATAAGGGACATGCCGCAGCAGAGATGTGCCGATCTCCGTCCCAAGCTCGTCCTCTTCCTTGAACGAGACGACGCCCGCGAACAGACGCCCATCGAGCTCCGGCAGCACGACGTGCATCGCGAGATCGGCCGCACTGACACCACGCTGCGACTTCTCCCATTGTGCGAACGACGAATTGGCGAAGGCTACTTGCAGCACCGGACAATCGGCGACATCGAGCGGTGACCCCTCCGCGGCGTCGCGCGCAGCGAAGGCGGTCGCATTGACGATGACGCTCGGACCGATCCGCCGAAGTTCATTTTCCAGCCACAGAGCCGCGTCCGGAGCTTTGAGACTCGGAACGTATATCGCCGTCGCCGCGATCCCGCGTGTTTTCAGCGCATCCGTCAAAGCATCGATCGGTGCGACATCTCCCGCGAGGAGGTGCGAACGATAGAAGACCACCACGGCCGCGCCGAGATCGGCGCACGCACCATCGGCCGCCCGATAAATTCCGAAGTTCGGAATCTCTCTTGGCTCTGGAATAGCGCCATCACCGCCGCCCTTCCTGAGGACCGCCTCCATCGCCACACGCGTGTTCGCGACGCCGCCGGCATCGAGAAGCGCTTCAAGCCCTGCAAGGTCTTTGGAATCAAGCGTCGACAGCGCCGAAAGCCGGATATCCGGCCGGCCGTCACCGGGCACGATGGCAAGCGTAACGCCAAGCTCGCGGCAGCGCTTCCCCAACTGCTCGCCGCCGTATCGCCAATAGTCGAGACCGCCGAGCAGACGCACCAGGACAGCCTTCGTACCTTTCAGCGTCGTATCCACGAAAAGATCGGCGGACATCGGATGACGCAGCGCACTAAGGTTCGCGATCCGAACGCTCGGCCGCACACCGTCGACGCCCCGAAAAGCAGCCGCAGCCATCGCGAGATCGGAATCCGAGAACGACAGAAAGACGATATCCGCAGGCGCGAGTCCGAGGTCCTGAGGCACTGCGGCCTCATCCAGATCGCGGCTCTCGCGAACGACGATATGCATCAGGCCACGCCCGTCAGTGTCCGAGTGATGCCTTCACGATCGAGACCTTTCTGCCCGATGACGACGAGCTTGCCGACCCGCGGCTCGCCTGGCCGCCACGCACGTTCGTAACGCGCATCGATCCGCGCGCCGACACCTTGCAAAAGCAATCGCATCGGTTTGCCGTCGATGGCCGCGAAGCCTTTCACGCGCAGCACGTCGTGATCGTCGGCAATGGCCCTTGCACGCGATGCGAGATCGTCAGGCGAAGAAAGTTCGGGCACCTCGACGATAAACGTCTCGAAATCGTCGTGATCGTGCTCGGGTTCGTTGTCATGATGCGACGGCCGCGCCGCCAGATCGTTTTCCGCCGCCGCCGAGAGACCGAGCAGCACGTCTGCAGGGACCCTCCCCTCGCGCGTCGCAACGATCTTGATTGCCCGCGGAACATTGTTTCTGATCTCTTCGGAGATCGAAGCCGCCTCGTCAGGGGAAAGCAAATCCGTCTTATTGAGCACGACGAGGTCGGCGCAGAGCAGCTGATCCTCGTAAACTTCCTCCAGCGGATTCTCGTGATCGACAGAAGGGTCGGCTTCGCGCTGTGCGGCGACCTTTGCCGGATCGTCGGCAAACCGGCCACCGCGCACCGCCGGTCCATCGACGACGGTGACGACGCCATCGACCGTGACGCGGTTGCGGATATCCGGCCATTCGAAGGCCTTGACCAAGGGCTTTGGCAAAGCGAGACCCGACGTCTCGATGATGATGTGATCCGGCGCCGGGTTGCGCGCGAGCAGAGCCTCGAGCGTCGGCACAAAATCATCGGCGACCGTGCAGCACAGACAGCCGTTCGTCAGCTCAATGATGTTTTCATCGGGGCAATTCTCGACGCCGCACGACCGGAGTATCGTGCCATCGACCCCTACATCGCCAAACTCGTTGACGATCAGCGCCAGGCGACGGCCTTCGGCATTCTCGATCGTGTGGCGCACAAGCGTTGTCTTGCCCGCACCCAGAAACCCCGTAACGATCGTGACGGGAACTTTGCGCGCGCTCATTGGCCACCCCCGGTATAAGCTTGATTTTCAGAGGGCCCGACGAATGCGCACCGCGGTGCGCCGGATGATCTGAGATGCATCTTAACCTTTCTCGCCCCACCGGCGACGGTTGGAAGTTTCGGACGACGGCAGGTCTCCTGGCTCACGGGTCTTCGCACCCGGCGACCTTCCCGGGCCTTCGCCCAGTGGCTTTTTCGCCTGTGCTCACCGCCTACAGTTGCGGGGGCAGCTGCGGAGTAAATACCGCATTCCCTTTGAACCCTCTTGCGAGGGACCGTCGTCCCAATCGATAAGTGACCCCATAACCTTCGTCAATCGCCATGCAAGCCTTTGCCGAGCGCCCGAAAGTCCATAATGGCCACACCGACCCTACCGCAGCTAACTCTCGTTCTCGGCGGCGCGCGCTCCGGCAAAAGCGCTTACGCCGAACGATTTTTGACTGCCATCCCCGGACCTTGGGCCTATGTTGCGACCGCCGAGGCCTACGACGACGAGATGCGCGAGCGGATCAGACATCACAAAAGCCGCCGGAGGGCCGGGTGGATGGATCACGAAACGCCGCTCGAACTTGCCGATACATTGGCGAACCACACGGCCGAACTGCCGACACTGGTCGATTGCCTGACACTCTGGACATCCAACCTGATGCACGCAGGTCGCCCCGTTTCCGACGCCGCGGAGGCATTGCTGGCAGCTGTCGCAAAAAGGGTCGCCCCCTGCGTCATGGTCGCGAACGAGGTCGGTCTCGGCATCGTGCCGGACAACCCACTCGCCCGCGCGTTCCGTGATGAGGCCGGGCGTCTTAATCAGAAAATCGCAGCCGCGGCCGATCGCGTCATCTTTGTCGCCGCCGGCCTGCCCCTGACTTTGAAAGGCTGAGCCGTGTCCGATCAAACCATTGGCGAAGCCGAGCGCCACAAAGCCAAGATGGCGAAGCGTAAGGCCGTGCAGGACGCCGAGGTCGCTTCGAAGTCGATCGAGAAAGGCGTGCTTCTTGTTCACACCGGCCCCGGTAAGGGCAAATCCACGGCGGCATTCGGGCTCGTCTTACGCGCGCTCGGCCACGGCTGGCGGGTCGGAGTCGTCCAATTCATCAAGGGCGCTTGGCGAACGGGTGAACGCGACGCGCTCGAGCGCTTCGGCGATCAGGTCTCATGGCACACGATGGGTGAGGGCTTCACTTGGGAAACGCAGGATAAAGCCCGCGACATCGCCGCCGCCGCACGCGCCTGGGCCAAGGCGAAAGAACTGATGGCCGACTCGACGATTCGCTTGCTGGTCCTCGACGAACTCAACATCGCGCTCCGTTACGATTATCTCCCGCTCGATGATGTCGTCAGCGCGCTGCGCGACCGCCGCGCCGACCTCCATGTCGTCATTACCGGGCGCAACGCCAAACCCGAGTTGATCGCCCTTGCGGACGGCGTCACCGAAATGGGCGCCGTGAAGCATCACTTCGCGGCAGGCATCAAAGCGCAGGAAGGCATCGAATTCTGATGCCCGCCCGCTCCTTGATGTTCTCGGGCACCGGCTCCGACGTCGGCAAATCCCTGATCGTCGCCGGCCTCTGCCGCCTCTTCGCCAATCGTGGCGTCCGTGTCGTTCCGTTCAAACCGCAAAACATGTCAAACAACGCCGCAGTCACAGCGGACGGCGGCGAGATCGGTCGGGCCCAGGCGCTTCAGGCACGCGCCGCGCGCATCGCACCGTCAGTTCATATGAACCCGGTCCTTCTGAAACCCGAAAGCGAGACTGGCGCTCAGATCATTGTGCAAGGCAGGATGCGTGGCTCCGCGAAAGCCCGCGATTTTCAAGCGAAGAAAAGAGAGTTGCTGCCTGCTGTGCTCGAAAGCTTCGCGCACTTGAAAGCGGACGCCGACCTGATCCTCGTCGAAGGCGCCGGTAGCGCGTCGGAGATCAATTTGCGCGCGAACGACATCGCCAACCTCGGCTTCGCCCGAGCCGCCGACGTTCCGGTCGTGCTCATCGGTGACATCGACCGCGGCGGCGTTATTGCCAGCGTTGTCGGCACAAAGCACGTCCTCGATACCGGCGACGCCGCGATGATCCGGGGCTTCATCATCAACAAAATGCGCGGCGACCCGACAATTTTTTCCGACGGAATGACTGCGATTGCCGAGAAGACTGGCTGGGCGCCTCTCGGCCTCGTGCCGTTTTTTCCCGACGCGCGAAAGCTTCCCGCCGAAGATGCCCTCGGCCTGCGCGATCTCATGAAAACGTCCACATCCAGCAGCGAAACAAAACTACGCATCGCCGTGCCACATCTTCCGCGCATCTCGAACTTCGACGATCTCGACCCGTTGCGCAATGAACCCGGCGTGACAGTTGAATTGATCGAACCGCGCCACACGATCCCAGCGCATACCGATCTCATCCTTTTGCCGGGTTCGAAAGCGACGATCGACGATCTCGCGGCATTGCGGTCCGAAGGCTGGGACATCGACATCAAAGCGCACGTCCGTCGCGGCGGCCAAGTGCTCGGCCTTTGTGGCGGCTATCAGATGCTCGGAAGGCGCATTTCGGATCCGAACGGCATCGAAGGCGCGCCGCGCACCGTCAATGGACTAGGCCTTCTCGATATCGAAACGGAATTCGGAACGGAGAAAACGCTAGAGCGCGTCTCGGGTAGGCTTGCACATTCCGGCGCTTCGTTCGAAGGCTACGAAATGCACGTCGGCCGAACGATTGGACCTGATACATCGCGTCCCGTGCTCATCCTTTCTGACGGCCGGTCCGACGGCGCCACATCGCCGGACGGCAGAGTTGCCGGATGCTACGTCCACGGCCTCTTTACATCCGACGCTGCACGCGAAGCGTTCCTTGCCAACCTCGGAACCGAAGGAGGCATCACCAGCTACGAAGCTGAAATTGATGACATCCTCGACCGCTTCGCCGAACACCTCGCGAAGCATATCGCGATTGAAGACCTTCTCAGTCTGACAAAATAATCGCGAGAAGCAGCAACGTACCGACCATGATGGTCCACGCCGCCGTTGTCAGCCGAAGCGCCGCGTGGATATCGTCCGCAGCGGCATCCCGGCGGCCGTCACCCATGTAGGCATCCTCCACGCGAACTGCGCCATAAGTCTTTGGACCATTGAGCTTCAGTCCTAAAGCCCCGGCAATCGCGCTCTCCGGCCAACCGGCGTTCGGTGACCGGTGCTTGGAAGCGTCGCGTGAAATCGCTTCGAGCGCACCCGACATCGAAGCGCCGGCCGTAAAAACGCTTGCCACTGCCAAAAGCATCGCCGTCAACCGGGAAGCTGGCAGATTGACAAGATCGTCGAGACGCGCCGCCGCCCATCCGAATGCATCGTGCCGCAGTGTGCGATGACCGATCATGCTGTCGGCCGTATTGATGGCCTTGTAAACGACGAGGCCCGGCAGTCCGAGAACCGCAAACCAGAACACCGGCGCCACGATCCCGTCGGATGCATTCTCCGCGAGACTTTCAACGGCAGCACGCGCGACCCCATGATCATCCAACGTCTGCGGATTGCGCCCGACAATCCGTCCGACCGCCTGACGCGCGTCATCGAGACCATATTGGCTGAGCGCGCGTGCAACGGCTTCGACATGATCATACAGGCTGCGGCTTGCAATCAGGGTCGAGGCCAGAAGCGCGATCAGCAGAGGACCGATGGCCCGGTGATCGAAAATGCGCTCGACGGCCCACGCAAGAAATCCCGTCGTCACAACGAGAATTGCGAGCGCGGCGATACCCGCTTTCCGCCTCGCGTCTGGAGAATCGCTCTCCCTATTGAGTCTCTGATCGAGGAACGAAATGAACCGCCCGATCCACGAGACAGGATGGCCGATGCGCTGATAAAGCCAATCAGGATATCCGAACGTCGCCTCAACTGCGAGCGCGCCGACCAAAACAAAAAGGGTTTGCGTCTCGGTCACGGCGCCAGGTTACGCGATCGCGGCGGACGTTTTAGCCGCTGTCATGATTGCCCCGGCATCGCGTCCAGCGCTGCGACGATCGCTTCCGCCTGCTCAGCAGCGTCCCGTATCGTCGCGTATCGTAATGCTTCCCCGACCATCACGAGCACCGGCCCGTCGGGATCGGCCGCCTGGAGTTCTGACGCGATCGCGCCGACGGTCGAAATGAAGACGCGCTCATCGGGCCGCGTCGCATTCGCGACAGCAATGGCCGGAGTCATCGGATCGAGGCCATGCACCAGCGCGACTTCCGTCAATTCGGCGAGCGTGCGTTTCGGCATGTAGACGACGGTCGTCGCCGCACCGTCGGCAACCGCGCTCCAATCGATGTCTTGCGGCAGATGTCCGCGACGATCGTGGGCCGTGATGAATTGCAGGCGCCGCGCGTGATCACGGTTCGTCAGCGAAACCTTGAGGCTCGCCGCTGCGCCCTGCGCCGACGTCACGCCCGGAACGATCGTGATCGGAACGCCCGCGGCCCGGCAGGCATCGATCTCCTCACCGGCACGGCCGAAAATGAGCGGATCGCCCGATTTGAGCCGGACGACATTCAAGCCATCCCGAGCCAGAGACACCATCATGGCGTTGATATCGGGCTGCTTGCAGGACGTCTTGTATCCGCGCTTGCCGACGTCGAGCATCCGGGCGCCCGGACGGACAAAATCGAGGATGGGCTTCGCGACGAGATTATCGAACAGAACGGCGTCCGCGCTCTGGAGAGCTTTCAGCGCCTTGATCGTCAGAAGCTCGGGATCTCCCGGCCCAGCCCCAACGAGGGTCACGGAACCATGCGAGCCCTTCTCGGCCTTTGGGCTCTCGCCACTTGGCTGCGCTGCATCGAGGCCCGTCTCCGAATAGCGCGTCTCGAATGGCGTGCGCGGCTGCCATCCATGTCGCTCGAGTTCCGGATCGAGATGCTCCTCTTCGGGCCATCCGAGAAGAAGGTAGCCGACGAGCCTCCAGCCCGGCGGCACATCGAGCACCTTCGAAACCTCAGCCGGATCAATGATCGAAACCCACCCAAGGCCGAGGCCTGCTTCACGTGCAGCGAGCCACAGCACCGTCACCATGCACGCGCACGAATGATCGAGCGCCTCAGGCATCGTCTGCCGTCCGAGGCCGTGTCCCTGCAGTGCGCTCCGGTCGGAAAACACCGCGAGATGAACCGGCGCCGCGTCGAACCCGGCGAGCTTCAAGCGATTGTAGAGATCGGCCTGCGCGCCGGCGTATGCGTCGGCGGACCGGCTCCGCGCCGCTTCGAAATTGCTGATGATCTGAGTCCGTTTCGCGCTCGACTGGACGTTGACGATCCGCCAAGGCTGGCTGTTCCCCACCGACGGCGCGAGGTCGGCAAGGCGCAGCAGGCGTTGAACCAATTCATCCGGTACCGCATCGCGCCGGAAGCGACGAACATCGCGGCGCCAACGGACGAGCTGCTCGAGCGTCGCCCGACCGTCTTCTTGCAGATTGTCCTCACCGGGCTTGCGAAACGTCATCGTCAAGAATGCATCCGGTCAAAAAACGCCAAGGGCATCCCTGACCTATAACATCATTCCATGCCCATCGGGCAAGCGCCGCCCCAAAGAGGGGCGCCGCGACCTTTCAGCATCAGGATCCGGTATTCTCGAGCAGATCGTCTTGTTTCTTAAGGAGACCCGAAATCTTGGCGACCGGGGTTTTGAACTCCCATCCTGTTACCAATGGGGCCATGTCATCGGCCTGTTTCTTCCCCTCGCCAGTCCCTGAGGACGTAACGATGATCCAGGCTTGCTTTCCGTCCGATTTCACGTCGAGCTGGACTTTCAGGCCCTTGTCCGTCTCATAGGACACCTTTCCGGCGCTCGGAAGCGTGTCGGACTTGTCCGCCTTACGCACGCCCTGAAAGTCGACGTAGCTCGCCGACTCGATGATCTCGTCGACGGAATTCACGTACTTGAGCTTCTTGCCTGCGGGCATCTGGGCAAGCTTGTGCGATCCGTCCTTGTCCTTATCGATGGTATAGGCGGGTTGTCCGGCGACCTCGATCGTCGCCGTTTTGATCGAATTCGTCGGAATATCGACGACGCGTGTCGTTACCCAATCGCTGAGCTTCGCGCCGACGTCGATTGGCCGGTCCGCAAGCCAGCTCTGATCGTCCGCGGGATTGCGCACATAGGTTCCGTTCTTGTTGGCCCCGAATGCGTCGGGCTTGCTGTTGCCCGCTACGATCGCGCCGATCACATGTCCATCCGCGTCGAGGAAACGGATCAGACGGGACGACGTTGTTTTCGGGTCGCCCAATCCGAGCAGTCCGAGCCTGTCCTTCTTTGCGGTCTTGCGCTCGGCGAGAGTGGCTTGCGAAGCGTTGAGAAGAAGATTGCGGACGGCCTCGAGATTGGCCGGATAATCTTCTTGGCTTGCGACGACCCACTTGCCGTCCTTGAGCGCGAGCTTGATCGCGTTTCCGCCTTGTTCGATCTCGATGTCAGCGACCTTATCCTCGGCAGGCTGCAGCGCTGGCATCGCTGCCGCGCCCCGGCTGAAACTCGCCGGCGTCCAGGGACGGGAAGAGATGTAGGCGGTCACCGCAACTGCTAGAGAAAGAACGGCGGCAGCGAGCAGAGCAACGAAGTTTTTCGGCTTCATCGGCGTTCCCTCCTCAACGTTCGTTCTTCGGCGTTTTCCGGCGCTGTCGCGACCGCCGCCAGGAAACGCCGACGGCAGCCATGCCCAACATCAACGGTACCAGCGCGATATTGGCGAACTTCAGCCAACCGCCGAGATTGTCGATATCCTGGCGCAGCGCGAGCTTGACGTTTCTCAATTCGCGCCGCGTGTCGAGCATCTCGCCGCGGAACTTCTCGACGGCCTGCTGCTCCTTATCAGAAAGAATGGCGCTGCCGCCGTCGCCCGAAGTCTGGATTTTCTGCAGCTCCGCCTGGGCCGTTTTGAGCTTGTCCTCGAGGGCCTGTTCTTTCGCCCGGAATTTCTGCTCTGCACTCCGCCGCAAATCTTCGACGAGTGTGAAGGGCCGATCTTTGACGCCTCGCCCACGCAGCGCGATCAACGCATTACTGCCCGAAAGATTTTCGAGAGCGCCGACCACGAAGCTCGCATTGTTCGCGGTCGGAATGGCGGCGTCTTGCCCGAGACTCGTATTCACCCAGAACTGGTCTGCCAGGATGTCCGTATCGGCAACGATGATCGCGTTGATCTTGCCCGACGTCACCTGATCCGTCTTTGCGCTTTTATCCGCAGTTTTTGTGGCATCCGGAGAAGACGTCGATGCGTCTTTTTTGGACGCATCGGCTTTCGAAGCATCCGGCTTCGTCGCATCTGGCTTGGCAGCGGACTGCTTGCCGTCCGCCTCCTTCGGCTTCGGCGGGCCATCAGGGAAAGCCGTCTTCGTGTCTCCCGAGAGGCGTGCCGCAAGCACGAGCTTGTGGGCGCCCGAAACATAGTTGCGCAACAGCGCCAGCGGATCGGCGCCGAACCCGACATTCTTCGCGTCGACGATTTCCGCATCGCTGCTGGTTTCGAGGATTGGCGAGAAGTCGACCGAAGCGCCGTCTTCCTTGCTCAGAAACCCGGATGAGGCAACGTTGATCTGATCGATCCCCGCGGAGAGCACGTCATTGGGATTGACGTTCGATTTGTCGAGAGCAAGCCACGCGACAAAGTCCGTGACCATCGGCTCACCCGATTGCGGATTGCTGAACTGGACACGACGCGCATGCTTGGCGTCAGCCGCGACTTTCGAAGGATCATACTTGACGCCCCACCCGGCGAGCAGCTTCGTCAGCTCTTTCTCGCCGTCTCCCCGATCCTTCAGAAGCTCCATATACGCCGTATCGGAATTCGGATCGGCAAAGACCAAAACCTTGCCGCCCTTGAGCGCATACTGGTCGATGGCATATGCCGCATCGGCGGTGAGCTTTGTCGGCTGCGCAATCATCAGCACGTCGATGCCTGCAGGTATTTCCTTGACGTTTTGATCGATCGGCTTGACGTCGAAGAATTCGCGGATCTGCCCCATAATCAGCCACGGCGGCATCTCCTGCTGCCGCATCGGCGACTTCCCGCCGTCAAGCGGCAGGGACGTCATCAGGCCAACCGTGCGCTTTTTCGGGTTTGCAAGCGAATAGATCAGCTTCGTGACGTCATACTCGAGGTACGATTCGCGGCTCGGATCGAAAAAAGGAATGACCTGCTGATTGTCCGTCGCGTTCGTCGCGACGAGGCCGAAATATCCGACCTCCCCTTCAGCGTTCAGACGCAGCCCTTTGAGCCCCGCCTCGACCGCTTTGTCCTCGGCATCCGAGAATGGTTCCGGATCAATGATGGTGAGTTGCAACTTTCCGCCGGAAATGTCGCGGTAGCGCTCGAACAACTCCCGCACGCGGTCGAAGTAGCGAACAATGTCGGGCGATGCGTCCGCGAGACTCCGCGAAAAATAGAGGCGGGCCGTGATCGGCTCATCGATCGACTTCAGGATCTCGCGCGTACCGTCGGAGATCGTGAAGAGCTTATCCTGCGTCAGGTCCGCGCTCCACGCCTTGAGCCCGATGGAGGACGCAAGGTTGACCGATAGCAGCACGACAGCGGCGAGGCCCAGTCCGGTCCAAGCGAGTGTCGAGCGTTTGAATGACGAGAAATAAGCGACCGCTGAGCTGAAGACGCGGGCGACAGGCTCGAACCCATTCGACATGGATAAAACCTCACTGCGCTTTCTTCTGGTCGATCGCGATTACCGTCGCGAACAGCCAGAAGACGATCATCGAGACAAAGAATATCAGCGTCGGCAGATCGAGAACGCCGCGCGTGATCTGCTGGAAATGCGAAAGAAAGCTCATCGACGACAGGGCCGACGCGAAGATGGGCGGCGTCCAGGCACGAAGTGCGTTTTGCACGAGTTCCAACCCGCTCATGGTGAAAAGGAAGCAGATGAGAGACGCGATGATGAAGGCGATGACCTGGTTCTTCGTCAGCGTCGAAACGAACGATCCGATCGCAAGGAACGCGCCGGCCATCAGGAAGCTGCCGAGATAGCTCGACAGGATGACTCCGTTATCCGGGCTTCCGAGCACATTGACGGTGATCCAGATCGGAAATGTCAGAATCAGCGCCAGACCGATGAAAGCCCAGGCCGCCATGAACTTGCCGAGAATGGCCTCGAAGGGCGTGATCGGCAGCGTCATCAAAAGCTCGATAGTGCCCGTCTTCCGCTCTTCCGCCCAAAGCCGCATCGCGACGGCAGGAACGAGAAGCAGGTAAAGCCAAGGATGATACGCGAAGAACGGGAAGAGATCCGCCTGCCCGCGATCAAAAAATCCGCCGATGTAGAAAGTCAGAGCACCCGTTAGTGCCACGAACACGGTCAGAAACACGAGCGCCAGCGGCGTTGCGAAATATCCGCGGAGCTCCCGCTTGGCGATGATCCACGCGTTGTCGAACGTCTCAAGCATTCGAGCCTCCGTCTTCGGGCATCGTGATTTTTCGGAAGACGTCGTCGAGCCGGCCGCGCTCCACGTAAAGCTCGTCGACCGGAATGTTCTGTGCCCTGAGAAGCGCTGCCACTTCGGCTGCAGCCATCTCTTTGTGGCGCGGAATGGCCCTGAGCAGCAGATGTCCGTTCGGTTTGCCGAGCGTTTCGACGCTTTGGACGTTGCTTGCGCTCGAGAGTACCTTGATCGCCGCATCCGCGCGATCCGCGGCGACTTTCAGTGACACGGCGCCGTGGTAGTGCATCCGCTGCATCAAATCCTCGGCGGTACCGTCGGCGACGATCCGGCCGCGATTGATGACGATGGCGCGCGAGCACACCGCTTCGACTTCTTCAAGAATGTGGGTCGAGATGATGATTGCCTTCTCGGCCGACATGTCGCTGATGAGTTCGCGAACATGATGTTTCTGATTGGGATCGAGCCCGTCGGTCGGCTCGTCCATGACGAGCACGGGCGGATCGTGCAGTATGGCCTGCGCGAGGCCGACGCGCCGCTTGTAGCCTTTCGACAGCGTGTCGATGACTTGATCGAAGACGGGACCGAGCCCCGCGCGCTCGACGGCATGTTTCACGCGCGTTACGATTTCAGCCCCTCGATAGCCGCGAATTTCCGCGACGAACGACAGGAACGTGCGCGGCGTCATCTCCGCATACGAGGGGGCCCCTTCCGGCACATACCCGAAAAGTGCCTTGGCCTGCTTGGGAGACCCGAAAACGTCGACGCCGCATATCGCGGCTTTACCGGCATCGGGCTCGAGAAAGCCGGTGATCATCTTCATTGTTGTTGATTTGCCGGCACCGTTGGGGCCGAGAAAACCGAGAACCTCGCCCTTCGCAACCTTGAGCGAAATTCCGTCAACGGCTTTGATTTCCCCAAACCGCTTTTCGAGTCCGACGGCTTCTATTAGGTCCGTCATTGAAACCCCCTTCGAATGAGGCAAAGGCGCGCGTATCGAAACGCTGAATGACGCCAAGCGCTCAGAGGGTCAAGTTTGATATCCTTAAATTTTAGACAGCAAATCCAGGAACATGCGCAAACGTTCGATGCGCCGAAAAATTCAAGTCTGGTTGCATCTCACTTCTTGGCACTGCACGCACAGCGCGTCGTCACTCCCGCGATCATGCTTGATCGGGAAGCCGCAGCGGGAACAGAGCGCATATTGGCCCTGACGCGCACCGTGCTCCAACGCAACGCGCTCATCGAAGACGAAGCACGCGCCGCGCCATAAGCTCTCTTCTGGAGCGATGCGCTCAAGATAGCGCAGGATGCCACCCTTGAGCTGATAAACATTCGGGAAACCTTCCCGAATTAGGAACGCGCTTGCCTTCTCGCACCGAATGCCGCCCGTGCAGAACATCGCTATCTTTCGCGATCGATCTTCGGAAAGAGTACGCCGCACGTAATCCGGAAATTCGTTGAAGGCGCGCGTCCGCGGATTGCAGGCGCCTTCGAACGTGCCAACCGCGAACTCATAGTCGTTGCGCGTATCGATGACGATGACATCGGGATCAGTAATCAGCGCGTTCCAATCTTCGGGTTCGACAAGCTCTCCTGTCGCAAGTGCGGGCTCCGCCTCCGGAATGCCGAACGTGACGATCTCGCGTTTCACTTTCACCTTGAGGCGTTGAAAAGGATGGGCAGCCGCTTTCGAAAATTTGGCGGCGAGATCGGTGAAGCGCGCATCGGCGGTGATCGTCGCCAGCAACGCGTCGATTCCACCGTCCGTACCCGAGACCGTTCCGTTGATGCCTTCGCGCGCTATGAGAATTGTGCCCTTGACGCCCTGCGCCGCACACGCCTCCCGAAGCGCCGACTGAAGTGCAATCGGATCTTCGACGGATACGAATTTATAGAAAGCGGCGACTTTGACGGTCACGGCATTGATTCCAGCAATTAAGGGAAAATGGACACCGGCTTCGGCAGGCCCGGCCCCCAATACGCGGCGCACCCACGCGACGCAAGACACGGGCACAGCCGTTTGGCTTCAATCCTTAAAAAATGAGGCGCATTTCTTGATGCGCGTCAACCGATCATAACCATTGGTGCCCTATAAATAGCCGAAATTTGCCCCTCGGAGTCTCGTACGATGGTGAACCTGTTGCTCCGCCCGATCATGTTCTTGGCTGCCGCCATCGCGGGGTGGTTTGTTGCGGAGGATGCAGTCAACTTCGACGTCATCCAGATGGTCGTCGCTCTCTTCCTGATAACGATCGTCGTAGCGATCGCTGCATTTTGGGAAACGCTGTCCGATTGGTTCACCAGCAAGAAGCTCAAAAATTGAGTTCTGCTTGGCGCAGACCTGTGGTGGGATAAGATTAATTCTTCTTGTGTCCTGGCGTTCGCTCCTCTTTGATTCCTGGTAGGGTCCCGGCCGGAAATCGAACGCTCGGATTCTGAATGGGATAATTCGTGGATCTGCCAAACCTCGCCCGCGACCTTGATAAATTGGCCACCGCCGATGCCGTGGTCGCAGACAGTTACGTCAGATATGCGCTCAGAAAAGGTGCGCTTTATTTGTTGGCTTGTCTTCTGGCGATGACAAGTCTCGTGCTCCTCGGACTGGCGTTGTATTGGCTCCTGGAGCAAAGCATGGGACCGATCGGAGCCGCGGCGCTCATTGCAATCATTGGCTGCCTGCTTGCCGCAATTATTGCCCTTGCGGCCATGTTCCAGCGCCCCGGGCGCGAATTTTCGATGGGCCTCGAGAACCGGCGAGCTTCGATCGCAGCACTCGAACAGAACGTTAGTGCGCCTTTGATCAATCCGGCTGCATATGCCTACCCGGCAACCGAAGCGCTGATCACGTCAGTCATTCTCCCGCTGATGGGGGCCCTGATCAGGAGCCTGAAATCATCCCATCCGAAGACCGCTGAAAAACCGGTGGCGCTTAATGAAATCGACGCCGTCGACGACACAAAGGAGTAGAGCCGCAGGCTCAGAACCTCACTGTCCCGCCAATTCGACCAAGCGGTCGCCGTCGAGGATATGAACCTCCGTGCCACGCACGACGTCGATGACCTTCATCGTCCGCAATTTCGTGATCGTGCGGCTGACAGTCTCGATCGTAAGACCGAGAAGATCAGCGATATCCGATCGCCGCATCGGCAGCTTCACGACGTTCTCGTCGCCTTCCGTACGTGCTGACAAGCCGACGAGAAATCCCGCGAGCCGCTCCATGGCGCTCTGCTGACCAACGGAAACCAATAAGCTGCGAGCAGCGGCCAACTCCGCCGAGACCGCCTTGTAAAGTCTGAGTGCCAAGCTGGCGTCGCGGGAAGCTTCCTGTTCCAGCGCTGTCGCGGACAGACAGCGAACCTTGGCGGCACACGTTGCCTGCGCATCGAAGATATGTTCCCGCAGCGTGCCGAGACCGATGTAATCACCAGGATACGCGAATTCGATAATCTGGCGCCGGCCATCCCCGAGGAGCTTGGAAAGAGCAATCACGCCCTCTTCGATACGAAAAACGTGCGTCCTTGGATCACCGTCGCAGAAAACATGCTCTTTTGCTTCGATCCGGCGAATGGTGCCGCGCTCGAAGCGGTCGGCCGGCGCGTCCGCCGACGACATGGTCCCAGAGGAGGCGAACTGTCCTACGTGAGCGTTGGTCCCGATATGCTCAGAAGCGCCAAGCATCTTTCATCCTCCTGCGTAGCCATTGTCTGCGGTACGTCAGGAGGTCTATCGGCCGTTCGTTCGCTACATATGCGGAGACGGTAAGAGTTTGTAAGAGTTTGTAACAGGCAAAAAACCCTGCTTTTCTAGTACGTTATCCGGGGAATTAGTCGCCAGCCTGCCCGGCCTGCGGAGACGCACCGAGACGCTTCAGGCCTTCGGCAGCCGCATAGAGCGTCGGCTCCAACGTGAGGGCCTCCCGGAAATCAGCGATACTCGCGCTTCGGTCGCCGATCATTTCACTGGCAAGGGCACGGTTCAAAAACGCCGGGGACATATCGGGCGCCAGCTCAATTGCCTTCGAATAGTCGGCGATTGCCTGCTTCGGCTTCGCCAGATCGAGATAAACGTTACCGCGATTGTAATAGGCGAAGTTATTAGCAGGGTTGGCGTTGATCGCTGAGCTAAAGTCCGCGATCGCTTTCTTCATCTCGTGGCGTTGAGCATGCGCGATCGCCCGGTTCATGTAGGCGGTCGAAAGTGGATCGCTGAGCATCGTCTTGTTGATGACGCGCGTGCATCCCCGAATCTGACGGACAGGGTCGGCGCCGTCATTGCAATCGCCCAGCGAATCCGCACGGACACCGGCGGGAACGAGCAAAGAAATCGTCAAGGCCAGAAAGAGAACAGGTTTCACGAAACGAGGCCTTGTTTACTCGGCGGCCTGTCTTTCCAATAACTGGAAGGAGGCCGGATCATGAGTGCTAAGAATTACGGGCCGCTACCAAATATGATTTCGAGCCGGCACAGCCTCAAGAGCCAACATCGCCCGGCTCCGATAAAAATTCCATAACAGAACTCGACATGACCTCTTTTGACCTGCGTCACCTTGGGCAGGAAGGCACATACAAAATCGTGCATTCTCGATATGGCAGATGCACCAGATTGGCAGATAGTCGGGCATTTTCATCGCTCCGCCGCGGGTAGCCCTGAGTCATGGACGTCGCTGCATCAATCGGAAATAAACGGTGGACAGACTGGGGATCGACCGTCGGATGAGAAAAGGTGAGGCTGGGTCGAGACGCCCTTTGGGCGCCGGCGATTACAAGACGCTTGTGCTCGCCGCCCTCGGCGGGGCTCTCGAATTCTACGATTTCATCGTCTTTGTATTCTTCGCCAACGTGCTGGGCGGCCTCTTCTTTCCAGCCGAAATGCCGGACGCCCTCCGCCAGTTCCAGACTTTCGGCATTTTCGCGGCGGGATATCTGGTTCGCCCTCTGGGCGGCATCGTCATGGCCCATTTCGGAGACCTGTTCGGCCGCAAGCGGATGTTCACGTTCAGCATCATCCTCATGGCGGCATCGACGCTCGGGATGGGGCTGTTGCCAACCTACGCGCAGATCTCGATTTGGTCCCCGGTCTGCCTTCTGCTGTTGCGCATTGTCCAGGGCGCCGCGATCGGCGGCGAAGTGCCCGGCGCGTGGGTTTTCGTCTCCGAGCACCTGCCGCCGAACCGCGTGGGTTATGCCTGCGGAACACTCACCGCCGGACTGACGACCGGAATCCTGCTTGGGTCCCTCGTCGCGACCGGCGTCAACCATGTCTACACACCTGCCGAAATCGCGAACTGGGCCTGGCGCCTGCCGTTCCTGCTGGGCGGCGCCTTGGGGATGTTATCGGTTTATCTGCGCCTACTGCTTTCCGAGACGCCGATTTTTCTCGAATTGCAGGAACGCAAGGCGCTCGTCACCGAATTGCCCTTGAAGGCCGTCATTCGCGACCACCGCAGCGCCGTCATAGTTTCGATGCTGCTGACCTGGATGCTGTCCGGCATCATCGTACTGGTCGTCCTGATGACGCCCGCGCTGTTGCAGCATCAGGGCCTACCAGCCGAGGCCGTGCTTCGAGCGAATTCCGTCGCGACGTTCTTCCTCTTGATCGGTTGCATTGTTGGCGGGCTTGTCATTGACCGGATCGGCCCCGGACGGTTTTTCGCATTCGGATGTCCGCTTCTCGCGATTAGCGCGAGCGTGTTTTACGCAAACGCCGTTACCGACCCGCCTCTTCTGCTGCCGCTCTATGCCATAACGGGATTCCTCGTCGGCATCGTTAGCGGCGTCCCGGTTGTCATGGTTCGCGCCTTCCCGGCTGCTGTCCGCTTCTCGGGTGTATCCTTCTCCTACAATCTTGCCTACGCGATCTCGGGCGGGCTGACGCCTGTCATCGTTCCGCCGTTGATGCAGTTTCATCCCATGGCGCATCTCTACTACGTACTTTTGCTTTGCCTGCTGGGTTTCGGCGTCGGCGTTTGGTTACTGAACGCGCGTCTCGTCAGAAATTCCTCGTGAGGCATCGGCGCTTCTCGTCGTAAGATGATTGCGTTCCGGACTACGGCGATACTTTGCCCGGCAGGATACCTGGCGCGTTGTTTGGAAACTTCGCAATATCGGCCACGTCGACATTGAGATGCTGCGCGACAAGCGCCGGCGGAGTGTGCGTCAGCCAATCCGACAAGCTGATCTCCTGATACTCGGGCGCCTTGAAGACGGCGACGAATTTCATGTCGGTGTCGCCGGTATTCTGCAGAACATGCCCTTGGCTTTTCTTTACGTAGCCGATGTCGCCGGGCTTGAAATCGGCGGTCTGCGCACGAGGACCCGCATCGAAGATCGTCATACGCCCTTGGCCTTCGAGCCAATACTGCCACTCGTCCGCATTCGGATGCCAGTGCATCTCCCTGACCGCACCCGGTTTTAGAACCTCGATTGCAGCGGCGATTGTCTTCGACACTTTGAAGACTGAGCTATCTGCGAGACGCAACTCGCCCGACGCATTAGCCTTGATTGGCTTCGACGCACCAAGCTTGAAAGTAAACGGATTAGGCGGAGTTCCGCCCGAGGCGACGGCAGCCTGATCAGCTGCCAGCGGTCCGGGCTCCTTCCCCTGGAAGATCCAGAGATTGTGAAGCGGGATATTCTTGAAGACGTCCTTCGGCATGCCGAAATTTGCGGCGAGCAGATCGGGCGGCGTATGCGCGATCCAATCTGACAGAAGAAGCGTATTGTATTCCGATTGCCGCCCTTCATCGAAGACGATTACGAATTCGCAACCGTCAGGGCCGAGCCCCTGCAACGA
Organism: Pseudomonadota bacterium; assembly: GCA_018242215.1. GTDB lineage: Bacteria > Pseudomonadota > Alphaproteobacteria > Rhizobiales > Hyphomicrobiaceae > Hyphomicrobium_B. The sequence goes on along the minus strand of JAFECG010000019.1, from coordinate 188,010 downwards.
GTGCGGAAAACCGGCTGGAAAATACCAGAGATCACCCGGCCCCACATCATCGATATATGCGCGTCCTTTTGGATCTAGCACGGTGACGCGGCAGCGCCCATTCGTCATGATCGCCCACTCGGCGGCGAGGTGCCAGTGCATCTCGCGGATGCCGCCGGGTCCAAGACGCATGTTGACGCCCGATACGGCTTCCGAGATCGCAAAGTCGGCCTGCGTAACCTGTCGCGCCCATCCGCCGTTCTGAATACGTTTGGCAGCGTTGTTGAAAGATCCCCAGAACAGCGGCATCCCACCAACGTCCGTCGGCGGCGGATTTTCGAACGAAGGAAACTGACTGCCGATAATAGGATTTTGCGGCCCAGGATCGGAGAGCCCGGCGGCATTGGCATTGATGGCCCCCTCGGCGGGCTGATCGGGATTTCCGAACGTCGCAGCGCGCGCTGCCGTAGATGCAGCGAGCGCGCTCGTTGCGGCTCCGATTGCGAGAATGTTCCGGCGAGAAAGACTATCCATAAACGTCGCTCCTATCCGCGTCACCATCTGGAGCCGAAGTCACGAACCACGCCCCAGATGCCGACGACCATAGGAGGACAAAAACAGCCATTCTTTCTGAAACGCAGCCTCATTTCGTGTTTGCATGAAGGGCTGTCTTTCACGCGCAACGAGCTTATGCCTCGATGCCGAAGATCCGTCACCGGCGTTCAGGCACAGCGGCTGACGGATGCCAATTTCCACATCATACCCGCGTATAACGCCCGGAAACGATCGTGTTGAACGCTAACGCCTTGGTGGCTGTCGGAGCGACCCAACGTGCGATAGCGGAAGTGCCGTGCGCGGATCAAATTCGTCGGCAGCTGCTCCCCGAGCCGAAAGGCCGGCAGACAGCAGATAAGCAAATATCTTTTTGGGAGTTACAGCCATGTCGACGAACAAGATCCTCTCTTTCATGATTGTCTCAGGCGTACTGGCTCTTTCGGGTGTTCCCGCCAGCGCGGAATCGATTCCGAGCCTTGTAAATGCGCAGATCGGCGACCGGACGGTCCCGACCTATAGCTCGATGGTCAGTGGTCCAGACGCATCGGTGACCGAGCAGGAAGTCGATCAGTTCGGCAATTCCGCTGCGCCCGACGTCGATGCCTCAGCTTCACGCGGGCACGACGCTTCTATCGTCCGGATGGAAGATCAGCAGATCCCTCACTGATCCAGGAATGACCACGCTTGAATTTGTCTGAAGACCCGCCGTTCCTCCCGGCGGGTGCTTCTTTTTCGGAAGGCACTCGGTCTCGGCATTCCAGACCTCTGGCGAAAGCATCGAGGACCAAGCACTAAGTGCTTTTATCGACCCCCGCTGCCTACAAATGGGCCGCCGTCTCGAGATAATTTTCACCGGATTGAAAGGCAGGAAAAACGGGTGGTGCCCAGGGGCAGAATTGAACTGCCGACACTGCGATTTTCAGTCGCATGCTCTACCAACTGAGCTACCTGGGCCTGCCTCCGCGGCGCTGAGCCCCGTGCGAAGTAGGGGCACCTTATAGGGGCGCGATCAGCGGTATGCAAGCGCCTCGCACACCGCGAAATCAGGCGTCCTCATCTCCGTCGCCACCGGGCTTATGGCTGTCTGGGGGCGCCGGATTGTCGCCCTCATCCTCGTCCCGTCCGGCGACGGCATAACTCCCCGTGAACCACCGAGCGAGGTCGATATCGGCGCACCGCTTCGAGCAGAACGGCCGGTAGGCATCGACTGATGGCTTTCCGCAGATCGGGCAGCGAAGCGGCTTGCTGTCGGAAGAAGACGAAGACATGGCGAAACTCAATCGCGGTCGACTTCGGCGTACCGCAGCCAATTATATTGGATCGGGAACTTCTCCGAATTGAGAAGCCCGACAACCTCGGTGAGCGGCAATCCGACGACGTTCGTGTAAGAGCCGATAAGCCGCTGCACGAAACATCCCGCCAGCCCCTGGATCGCATATCCTCCGGCTTTGCCCCGCCATTCGCGCGAGGCGATATAGGATTCAAGCTCGGGCTTGCTGATGTAACGGAACCGTACACGCGTATCGACGATCTTCGTCCGCACGCGATCATCCGGCGTGATCAGACAAATGCACGTCTGCACCTTGTGCGTTCGGCCGGACAGAAGTTGTAGCGACGCCGTCGCCTCCTCGATATGCGTCGGCTTCATCAGGATCTTGCGACCCATGGCGACGACGGTATCGGCCGCGAGGACGTAAGCGCCCGCCAGATCGCGATCGTTTGCGATCTGATTGCGAGCGACCTCCGCTTTTGTTCGTGCGAGGCGGGAAACCAAAGCTCGCGGCATTTCTCCCCGTTTCGGAGACTCGTCGATAGACGCGGGTCGCAGGGCGTCGGGCGTGACGCCGACTTGGGCGAGAAGCGTAACCCGTCGCGGGCTTGCGCTTGCCAGGACGAGTTGTGGGCGCTCGATAGCGGCATTGGTGTCGGAACGCTCCCGCGCCAGAGTGCGCCGCAGCGATTCCCGGCCGGGGGCGTCCGAGCGGGCAAAAGTGGGAAATAAACTGCTCATGAGGCTCGTTATCATATTCTTGACCAGAGGAGGTAGAAGTCGAGCGGAAACATGGCGTCAACAATGACGGAGGCCTCGGGGCCTTAGCAAGTCCACCCGCGTTGCAGCGGGGTAGAAAACAGGGCATGAATAGCCAATTCTTGGACAGAATTGATGGCGGCAATGGCTCTGAAACCAGACCCAGCAGATCTACTCGCACGGACGCCGCTTTTCGGCACCCTGGATGAACCGAGCCGCAAGGCCGTTGCGGTTGAGCTGCGAGAATCGGCCTACGAACCCGGCCAAATCATCTTTTCCCGCGGCCAGGCAGGATCAGAGCTTCATATCGTGACCAAAGGTCGGGTCCGGCTCTCGGTTTTGACGTCCGATGGCCGCGAGCTGTCCTTTGCTCACGTCGAGGCGCCCTCGATTTTCGGGGAACTGGCGGTTTTCGATGGCCGTCCGAGATCTGCAGACGCGACAGCCGTCAATAAGGTCGAAACGCTGATGCTGTCGAAGCCGGCATTCATCCGGCTGCTAGGAACACGCCCGGCCGTCGGCGAAGCCGCAGTCCGCTTCTTGGCAGGTCGCCTGCGCGACGCCGATGAGCAGCTCGAAGCGATCGCCCTGCATCCCATCGAGGCGCGGCTCGCGCGGTTCTTCCTTGCCTCGGTCCGACAGAAAGACCCAACGGGCAAGGCCGAGAAAATCTCTCTTCCCCTGCCGATTTCACAAAGCGAGCTCGCCCTGCTCGTTGGCGCGAGCCGCCCTAAAGTCAACGCAGCGTTAGGATTACTTGAATCGGAAGGCGCCATTGAGCGTCGAGGCCAGCAGGTCATTTGCAACATTGCGGCATTGAGCGGCATCGGCCGCATCGACGACAAGGAATAGCCGCGTTCGTATCCATTCGCCGGACCAAGCGTATGACGATCACAGATCGGCAAAAGCAGCACGTTCGCGCGGCCCGTCGACCGGCCATGTGGGGAAGCCATGCCCTCCGGGGCGTCCGCACTTTCATCCGCGGGATAGCGAACCTCGGCATCAAAGCCTATCCGCCAGATATTCGTCGCCGTCTGAAGATCGTGAATGTCTTTTCCGCGCTCGTCGTCGTCACCACCTGCATCTACGCGATGCAGCTCTGGATCTCGGGCAACAAGGAAATGCTGCCCGCCGTCTATATCAACCTCGGCGTTGCGCTGATTGTCTCGTTCGTTCCCTTCATGCACCGGTTCAACGAGATCGCCGGCGGCATATTGTTGGTCGTTGCGGAATTTTCGGCCCTCGTCGGGTTCACGGCGTTCTTCGGCAGAATGGGCGGCGCGCCGTTGCAATACGTCGTCGCAGCAGCCGCCCCCTTCGTCATCTTCGAAGCCCGCCGTTTCTGGCTCGTCATAGCTATCGTATCGGCAGCACTGATCCTACATCTCTACGTCTGGTTCACGTTTCCGATGGAAGCCGCCCAGTTTCACGCCGACGATAAAACGATCAACTCGCTCTATCTCCAGGCCGCCGTGACGACCTTCGGCCTGATCGCGGCATGCGTTTATTACGCCTTCAGCCTGTTCGAGCGCGCGAAGGCGGAAACCGAAACGGTCCTGCGCAACGTGCTCCCCGACAGCGTGGTCGAGCGCCTCAAGGAGGCTCCCGGTGAAACGATCGCCGATGGTTTCTCGAATGCCTCCGTAATGTTTGCCGACATCACCGGCTTCGTCAGCATGGCCCGCGCACTCGGCCCCGAAAGAACAGTCGCACTCCTCAATCAGCTCGTGAGTGCGTTCGATGAACTCGCCGACCGCCATGGCGTCGAGAAAATCAAGACGATTGGCGACGCCTACATGGTAGCCTCAGGTGTTCCGATCCCGCGCGCCGATCACGCCCAGGCGCTGGCGATGATGGGGCTCGATCTCATTGCCGCCGTCCGACGCGTCAGCGAGGAAGAAAAAATTGCGATCGATGTCCGTGTCGGAATGGCGTCCGGTCCGATGATGGCGGGCATCATCGGCAAGAACAAATTCAGCTATGACGTCTGGGGCGATCCGGTCAATCTCGCGAGCCGCCTCGAACATTCGAGCGCACCGGGTCTCATCGCGATCTGCCCGACGTGCGCAGAAGCGCTGCAGGAGACTTTCGTCCTGGAATCACGGGGCTCAATCGAGATCAAGGGCGTCGGACTTCAGGATTCCTGGTACTTGATCGGACGCAAGTAAGCGCCAACGTCGAACGTATAGCCCTCACCCCTTCCAGTGCAGCGAGCAGACGAGCGTGAAAAGCCGCCGCGCCGTATCCTCGTCGACGATGATCTTCGGAAGCAGCTTCTCCTTGAGCAGCGTGCTTCCTTCATTGTGAAGCGCGCGCCGGCTGACGTCGATCGACTGGATGCGCGCCGGCGGCGCCGTGCGAACCGCCTCGTAATAAGATTCGCAGACCATGAAGTAATCTTTGACGATCCGTTTGAGCGGCGTCAGCGCGATCGCGTGCTCGATCGTTTCATTTCCGCTCGCGGGTGCAATCGTGAGAACCAGACGGTCCTCCGCCGTCGAGAGTGCGAGCTTATAGGGACCGGATTCCATCCCTTCGACACGAAACGCGTTGCCGTCCAGGATGTCGAAGATCGCCACTTCGCGTTCATGCTCGATGTTCGAATTCGCGCGCCCCAGCGACTTCGCATCGAGGGTAATTTCGATCAAACGATCCTGGCTCTTCTCTGAGGCGGTGACGGTTTGGTCCATAGAAAATCAACCTGCATTTTCGAGCCGGATTTCGACGGAACGCCTATGCCCCTCCAATCCCTCGGAGCGGGCCAACGTCATCGCGGCGGGGCCGAGCTTCGAAAGTGCCGCGGCGTCGAGCTTCAGAATCGATGTCCGCTTCATGAAATCGAGCACGCCGAGACCTGAGGAAAACCTCGCGCTGCGCGCGGTCGGCAGGACATGATTCGAACCAGAAACATAATCTCCGATGACTTCCGGCGTCACGCTTCCAATGAAGATCGCTCCTGCGTTGCGAATGCGCTTGGTGAGGTCTTCCGCGTCGGCTGTTGCAATCTCCAAATGCTCAGCGGCAATTCGATCTGCAAGCGCAACCGATTCCGAGAGCGAGCCTAAAATGATCGTGGCGCCAAATGTGTTCCAGCTCTCACCCGCGATATTTCCGCGCGGTAGCGTCTCCAGTTGCCGTCGCACGGCAGCTTCGACAGCTGACGCAAAGCCTTCGTCGTCCGTCATCAGGATCGATTGCGCCGCCGTATCATGCTCGGCTTGCGCCAGGAGATCCGCAGCGATCCATTCCGGATTATTATGTTTGTCTGCAATGACCAGAACTTCCGATGGCCCTGCGATCGAATCGATACCGACGACGCCGAAGACTTGCCGCTTCGCCGCCGCGACATAGGCATTCCCCGGCCCGACAATCTTGACGACAGGCTTGATCGTTTCCGTGCCATAGGCGAGCGCGGCGACGGCCTGCGCTCCGCCGATGCGATAGATTTCAGAAACACCGGAGATCTTCGCCGCAGCAAGCACGAGCGGATTGAGCTCACCGCTGGGCGACGGCACCACCATGACGATGCGAGGAACGCCCGCCACCTTCGCCGGCACCGCATTCATCAAAACCGAGCTTGGATACGAGGCAAGGCCGCCGGGCACGTAAAGGCCGGCCGACTCGACAGCTGTCCACCGATGACCCAGTTCGACGCCAGCAGCATCGGTATAGCGATCATTCGATGGCAGTTGACGCTTGTGGTGATCGGCAATGCGGTCACGCGCAAGCATCAGGGCATCGAGCGTTTCTTTCGAACACGCGTCGTAGGCGGCGTTGACCTCGGCAGCGCTCACCGCAATGCCGGTCCGCTTGAGATCAAGCCGGTCGAATTTCTGTGTGAGGTCGATCAGCGCCGCATCGCCACGCGCTCGTACGTCAGCGATGATCTCGCGCACTGCATTGTCGACATCGACCGACACTTCGCGCTTGAGCCCCAGAAGCTCTGTGAACTGCGCCTCGAAATCCTTATCAGTGCTCTTGAGCCGCGCGGGCATCGGCAATCATTCCTTGGGAAGCGATCGAGGCGAAATCAGCCTGCCTCGTCAGAATGCTCCGGAGAGCGTTTGGTCGTCCACGCTGCCCCGAGGTCTTTCAGTTCGATCTCAATACATTCGACGTGGAGCCGAATGGCGGCCCCACCGGAAAATGTCAACGTGACATTGCCTTCGGGTGAATCCGTGTCCCCCGCCGGCTCAAATGTCACAGCCAACAAGGCCAGCGTCCTCCGCTTATCTTTGAGATCGAAACCCTGGATCTTCGCAGCGTTCACGCGTTCGATGCGAATCCCGGCGCGGCGGCGCTCATATTCTGCACTCTCCGTCTGCCGCGAGAGATCTGGAATGGTCGCCGCCTTCGCCCAATCGAACCGATTGGCAATCGCCACAAAGCGCTTTTCCTGAGGCAGATACGCCATATCGCCGACGCGCAAAACGGCGTCTTGCAGATGCGCCGAAAGCACACTGAGGTCTTCCGTATCAAAGGCGATGAGCTTCAGGTCCGGCATCGGCGTCGAAAATCTCCAGGAGGGTCCTGCGGCCAATTCGAGAACCGAGTGATACAAAGCGGGACCCCAAGCCGCAACGCCCGGCCCCAATCTTTGTTCTCAGCCGCTCGCTAATCGCTCGATTTCAGCACCGCAGCCCCCAAGTTTCTGCTCGAGCTGCTCGAAACCCCGGTCGAGATGGTAAACACGATTGATGATCGTCTCGCCTTCGCCGGCGAGCCCGGCAATCACCAACGATACTGAAGCTCTGAGATCGGTCGCCATCACAGGCGCACCCTTGAGTGTCTTGACGCCCTTGATCGTCGCCGTGTCACCGTGCAGGTGAATGTCGGCGCCGAGGCGCGCGAGTTCCTGCACGTGCATGAAACGGTTTTCGAAGATCGTTTCGCGAATGACGCTGGTCCCCGACGCGCGCGTCAGAAGCGCCATGAGCTGCGCCTGAAGATCCGTCGGAAATCCCGGGAACGGTTGCGTCTCGACAGCCACCGGCGCGATGCCGCCCCCATTCCGCGTGACGCGAACGCCCCTATTCGTCTCTTCGACCCCGGTTCCGGTTTCGGCGAGCACGTCGAGCGCGGTCTTCAGATCTCCAAGCTGCGCCCCTTCGAGCAACACATCGCCGCCTGTCGCGGCCACCGCCATTGCGAACGTTCCCGTCTCGATACGGTCGGGCAGCACCGTGTGCACGGTGCCTGCGAGCCGGTCGCGTCCCTGGATACGAAGCACGGATGTGCCGATGCCCTCGACTTTCGCCCCCATCTTGCTGAGGCACGTCGCGACGTCACCGATTTCCGGTTCGCGCGCCGCATTCTCGATGACCGTTTCCCCTTTGGCCAACGCGGCCGCCAGCAAGACGTTATGGGTTGCTCCGACCGAGACTTTCGGGAAGACGATGTGCGCACCCCGAAGGCCCTTCGGCGCCTTGGCGACGACATAGCCGCGATCGATGTCGATCTCGGCCCCGAGTTCCTTGAGGCCCATGAGATGTAAATCGACCGGCCGCGTGCCGATCGCACAGCCGCCGGGCAACGACACTTTCGCCTCTCCCATCCGCGCGATGAGGGGGCCAAGCACCCAAAAACTCGCGCGCATGCGCGAGACCATTTCATAGGGCGCCGTCGTATCGACGATGTCGCGCGCTGTGAGGTGGATCGTGTCGCCAAGATGGGTCACTGGCCCCGGACGCTTGCCATCGACCGCCAGATCGACGCCGTGGTTGCGCAAAATCCGCACCAGAAGATTGACGTCGGCAAGATTGGGAACGTTCTTCAGCGTCAGCCGGTCTTCGGTCAAAAGGCTCGCGATCAAGAGCGGCAGCGCCGCGTTCTTGGCGCCGGAAATCGGAATGGTCCCGCGAAGCTGCCGGCCACCGACAATTCTGATCCGATCCATGAATTCCAATCGTCTCCGTGTAGGATGATCGCACGAATCGGAATGATGCCCCGAGTTCGCGCGATTATCCGTTGCGCATCAGCGTCGGCAAGCGGCTTTTAAAGCAGAAGCAAGCCTAGACCCCGTGTTCATCCGGCGGATCGTCCTTTGACGTCCCCCGAACATCCTCTTTGTGACGGCGCGCCGCAGCCTTGCGGCGTTTCAGGTTCGCGCGAAGCTGCTCCGCGAGCCGATCCGATCGCGTCATCCGAGCTACGGATTGCTTCTCCCCCGAATTTGCGGTCGTTTTTCGAACATCATCCTCGCCCATCATTGACCCGCTTGATCCGGAATGTGTCGCGAGACTTGCGTCGTCACGCTTCGCCGTCCCCCGTTTGCAGCTTGGCTTTCCGGCTTGCCCGCCGTCAAGCCTTGTGGCAGTGTCCGCCCGCCTGAGGGAGGAGCGTCCGCGCCGTAGCGTGGAACGCTTGATTCTCCGAGGCATTACGCCCCTTTAGCTGCCGTAGCTCAGTGGTAGAGCACTCCCTTGGTAAGGGAGAGGTCGAGAGTTCAATCCCCTCCGGCAGCACCATCTTCATCCCGGAATTGAACATCCACGCAGACCCCGACGCGTGGTTATCGGGCACCCTCTTAACCCAGGATGCTGATCTCGCGAGATCAAACACGACGCATGTCTTGGCCAGAGACCTCGTCATCACGACGTTGCCCCCTAGGAAAACGACTTTTCGAAGCGTGTTTGAGCCTGAGAGACCATCGACCGGACGCAGCACCCGTCTCACGCCCGAGCGAGCGCGCATCTCTGCTCAAGGCTCCCTCACCTCCTCGAGCTGATACAGCGGCCGGTATTTGCGCGCGACGATTGTAATGCGCTCTCCCGCGCGGCGCGCCGGGTGTCCCTGCGTGACGAGCTGGATCGTCACGCCGCTATCCATCGTAAGCTCGGCATAGTCACGTCCCCACACGCGAACGGTACCCGAGAACACATGCGTTCCTGGTTCGAGAAGATCAGGCGTGCCTGTCTTGGTTCCGCTCATGTGTGACACCGTATCCACGAGAGCAGACGGATTGTGCCGACGAAACCGCGGCAAGCGCAAGACCGGCAGTCGTTTCGCCACTGATTTCTGCTCCGGCCGTGCGGCCCGACGGCCATGGTGGTGCGAATTCACAAATCGCAAGCGGACTTGTCTTGACTAATAGTCCCAAACGCCTCATGTGATCCGCGCGGCTGTCACGGTTGCGACGCCGCAAAAGTTGAAGGAACCCAACCCTTGTCTAGCGACAGTAGTCGATTGCCCCGGCCGTCGAGGCTCGTGGACTGACCGTTGGGTCGGCTTACCACGGTCCGTGCGACGGCGGATCGGAAGGTAAGCCATGGAAAACATCCGCAACGCATCGGGCACTGATGCCGACCCGATCGCCCTGGTCGAGCTGCTCGACGAGCATGACGCCGACATTGTCGCGCAGCTCAACGAACAAGACCTTGAAACTGCAGCATCTATTCTCGCTCAACTGCCGCTGGACCGGGTTGTCGAGATTTTCGACCGGCCGGAGCTTTCACGCGCCAGCGAACTGATCCTGGAGCTGCCGGAGGATTTCGCCGGCAAAGTTTTGACGGGCATGTCTGCGGACCGGGCCGTCGACTTGCTGCGCCAGCTCGACGGGCCGGAGCAGACCAAACTGCTCGCGCTCATCGATTTTGAAACCGCCCAATCGCTGAAACTGCTGCTGACCTACCATGAGGGCACAGCCGGCAGCATCATGACGACGGAATTCGTCAGTGTTCCATCAACATTTACGGTCGCCGACACCCTCCGCCTTATCCGCGAGGTCGAGCACACCCGCGAAACGGTTTACGCAATTTATGTGTTCGATCCCGTCACGCGGGAGCTCGTCCGCACTGTTACGCTGCGCCAGCTGATCACCGGCGCGCCGGAAGCGAACATCCTCGATGTTGCGCCTGACCGCGATCCGATCTGGGTCGATCCCGACACGGACCGGGAGGAAGTCGCCCGCCTGATCTCGATCCACGACCTCCTCGCGGTCCCGGTCCTCAATCCGAAACGTCGCGTGCTTGGCATCGTGACGGTCGACGACGTCATCGACGCGATCCTCGCCGAAAGTACTGAAGACGTACAGAAATTCGGCGGCGTCGAAGGCATCGCGGAACCCTATCTCGAAATTAGCTTTTTCGAGATGATCAAAAAAAGGGCGGGCTGGCTTTGCGCACTCTTCCTCGGCGAAATGCTGACGGCGAGCGCCATGCAGCACTATTCCGATGAACTTGAAAAAGCAGTCGTCCTGACGCTTTTCATTCCGCTTATCATGAGTTCGGGCGGCAATTCCGGCTCGCAATCAACGTCACTCCTGATCCGTGCCCTCGCGCTCGGGCAATTGCGTCTGCGCGACTGGTGGCGGGTTGCCATGCGCGAGATCCCGACAGGAATTACGCTCGGCGCGATTTTGGGCCTGATCGGCATGCTGCGCATCACGGTCTGGCAGATGACCGGCATTTTCGATTACGGCCAGTATTGGCAGCTTGTCGCGCTGACCGTCGGACTGGGCCTCATCGGCATCGTGACGTTCGGGTCGCTTGCAGGCGCGATGTTGCCGTTCCTGCTGAAACGCATCGGCTTCGACCCGGCGAGCGCCTCCGCCCCGTTTGTCGCAACGCTCGTCGACGTCACCGGCCTGATGATCTACTTCACCGTCGCGATGCTGGTCCTGCGAGGAACGCTGCTGTAGCGGGGCATCAAAGACATTTGGCCCCTAATCGCGGCCAAAAGGCCCGGATTGCACATGCGGAAAAGAAGTCCGCATGTGCAATCCGGGCCTTTTTGAGCCACCGAAATTAACTGCCCGACATTGGGTGGCATCGACAAATCCGACAATCATCACCATTTAGGGTGCTGCGACGGACGTTTGCGGTTCGGAATCCGATGGGTCTATAAGGGCGGTTCGCCTGCACCCGTTGGCGATAGCCTGCTTTTCATAACAACTCAGTGGTCTCATGGACTCAGAAAAGAAGCCGACGCGCGCCGAAGTCGAACAAGCGGTCAAGACCATCATCCGGTGGTCGGGTGATGATCCCGCACGTGATGGCCTGCTGGAAACGCCGGCGCGGGTCGCCAAGGCCTACCAGGAATACTTCCGCGGCTATGCGGAGGATCCGGAAGCGATCCTTCAGAAGACCTTCGAGGAAATCGAGGGTTACGATGAGATGATCGTGCTGCGCGGCATTCGCTTCGAGAGCCATTGCGAGCATCACATGGCACCGATCATCGGTCGCGCCTGGGTCGCCTATATTCCGAACGGTCGTGTCGTTGGTATCTCAAAGCTCGCGCGCATCGTCGATGCCTACGCGAAGCGCCTTCAGATCCAGGAAAAAATGACGGCCCAGATCGCCAACACGATCCAGGACGTTCTCCAACCGCAAGGCGTCGCTGTTGTGATCAAGGCCGAGCATCACTGCATGACGACGCGCGGCGTCCATAAGCCCGGCACCGACATGGTGACGAGCCGCATGCTTGGCGCTTTCCGCGACAATCCGATCACGCGTCAGGAACTCCTGGCGATGGTGACGGAGGATAGCCGGACAAGCTGACATCGTCCTTCGGGTAATCGACCGCCACAAGGTAAAGGCCTGATGCTGGCGCAACGGGACCGCAGGCCTCGCGATTGCGCGCTGCAAGCGCCATCGCGAGATCTTCCCGTGTCCACTTCCCTTCGCCGACGAGCTTCAGGCTGCCGACGATTGACCGCACCTGATGGTGCAGGAACGAACGCGCCGAAACAGTGCAGGCGATCTCATCGCCATCACGGGACACCTCGAACACATCGAGCGTCTTCACGGGCGACGCCGCCTGGCATTGCGCCGCGCGAAACGTCGTGAAATCGTGCTTGCCAATGAGCGACTGTGCAGCTTCGTGCATCGCTCCGGCATCGAGATCCTGCATCGTCCACCAGACCCGATTCCGGTCGAGAATCGGCGGCGCCCTGCGCGTCAGCAGGCGATATTTGTAGTGTCGCTTGATCGCGCTGAAGCGCGCATCGAACGCTTCCGCGACTTTCTCGCACGAGACGACGCCAATCGGATGCGGACGCAAATGGAAATTCATTGCGTCACGCACGCGGCTAGGCGCCCATTCCTTTTCCAAATCGAAATGCGCGACTTGGCCAAGCGCATGAACCCCGGCGTCGGTACGCCCCGCACCACGTACGCCGACGCTCACATGGGCGAACTTGCCGATTGCATCCTCAAGCAGACCCTGGATCGAAAGGCCATGCGCCTGCCGCTGCCATCCGACAAACGGCGTGCCTTCGTATTCGATGGTAATTCGGTAGCGCGGCATTCAGGACCGAAAGTCAGAAACGATTTCGGCCATCCCTAGCCGCAGCAACGCCGGTTCACAACGCCTGGCTTAATGTCCCGCCCCCACGGCGCCGGGATTGCCCGGTATGGCGCCAGCCGGGCCGTGAAATCCGTTCGGGGCGCGGAAGACCGGGGCGCCCGCTGCGCCAATGTGATAAAAGCCCGGATGCCATTGAAAGACGTGACCGCGCCCGGGTCCGTGAAACCGGCCCCGGTTGCCGAATGGTCCTCCGACCGGCGCATAATAGATGCCATCGCCATCGTCGTAGAACCCAGCACCGGCCACCCCTCTACCAGCGTAGTTCGCCCCGGCGCGATAGCTATAAACACGCGTATCGCTATAGCTGAGGTTCAACGGAACGCGATCAGGATTGATGATGACCTGACGATCCGGCGGCAGCGGACGATAAACGCGCACGCCGTGTTCGAGAGTGACGATGGCACCGTAGTAGGGCTTGGTCTCGATGCGTGTGGTGAAACTTTCGGCTCCCGCAGCACCGGCAAAGATCGCGAGCACCAGAGCACCAATCGGCAGCGATAGAAGATGCGAAAACGTTCGACACATGGCTCTGGCACTCCGGCACATCTCGTAGCCGGAGATTAACCGCGCAACTCAAAAGTCTCACGGCCTTTCTGCTCTATGATTAACAGCCGATGCACATACCCACGGGAATCCGCGAGCCACGCAGAAAGTCCGCCGCAGCCATCGGTTGTTTCCCCGCGCGTTGCAGCCGGTCTATGCGAACGGCGCCCTCCCCGCATGCGATCGTCAGCTTCTCATCGATGATCGTGCCGGGTTCCGCGTTGCCCTCCGTCCTTTCAGCCGACAGCACGCGAATCCTCTCGGCCTTGCCTCCGAGTGCCAGTTCGAACCATGCTCCGGGAGCTGGCGAAAGTCCGCGAATGTGATTGACGACCTCTTTCGCGGGACGAGCGAAGTCGATGCGCGTCTCGCCCTTATCGATCTTGGCGGCGTAAGTCACCCCTTCGTCCGACTGCGGAACACAGTGGAGCGCACCCGCCTCGAGTTTAGAGAGTGTGTCGACCATGAGCTCTGCACCAAGCTTCGATAGCGCGTCATGCAAATCGCCCGCCGTCATTTCCGGCGGAATGGGAACATCGCGACCGAGACATACGGGTCCGGTATCGAGACCCCGCTCCATGCGCATGATGTTGACGGCGGTCACCGTGTCACCCGCCATGATTGCCCGCTGGATCGGCGCTGCACCGCGCCAGCGCGGCAGCTTCGATGCGTGCACGTTGAAACACCCGAGCCGGGTCGCATCGAGGACGGCTTTCGGCAGCAAAAGACCGTAGGCGACGACCACCGCTGCATCCGCATTGAGTGCCGCGAAGGCGTCCCGATCATCCTCGTCTTTGAAATTGGCCGGCGTTCGAACAGCGATGCCGAGAGCTTCCGCACGCCGATGCACCGGCGATTTCGCTTCCGCCATTCCCCGCCCCGCCGGACGCGGCGGTTGACTGTAAACCGCAAGGACATCGTGTCCCGCTGCCACGATCGCATCGAGCACCGGTACGGAAAAATCCGGCGTTCCCATGAATGCGATCTTAAGCGGCATAAGATCCCTTTTGTTGGCGCGAGCGACGCTGCGAGTTTTGCACTGGCGGCCGGCTCCACGCAGGCGAGTCACCAGCGCCAACGTAAAAACCTAGCTTCGCGCCTGCTTCTTGAACTTGCGAATGATGATATCGCGCTTCAGCCGCGACAGAAAATCGATGATGAGCTGGCCATCAAGATGATCGATCTCGTGCTGGATGACCGTCGCCAGCAACCCCTCGGCTGCGAGTTCCTGTTCCTTGCCCGCCCGGTCGATATACCGGACCGTTACCGCCGCAGGCCGCTCGATCTCGACGCGCACGTCGGGAATGGAGAGGCATCCTTCCTCATGCAGCCGCGTCGTCGAGCCGAGAGCGACGATTTCCGGATTGGCCATCGCGATAGGATTGGGGGGCTGTCCGTCTTCCGCGGCATCGATGACGGCGACGCGCTTCAGCACGCCGACCTGCGGCGCGGCGAGCCCCACGCCCGGCGCCGCGTACATGGTTTCGAGCATATCGTCCATCAGCTTGACGACAGCATCGTCCACCCGCTCGACCGGATCGGAGATCTTGCGCAGAACGGGATCGGGAATGGTGATGATGGGAAGTACGGCCATGGCGCTGACATATGAAAGGCCGCCGCCCCGGTCAATGGCGTGCGTCCCTGTATCGTTGAGAACTTGATGATTTCGCAGAGCCGCCGGACCCCGCACACGCCGCAAGCGCCTCGGCCGCGACCTCGGGCGGCGCCCAACCGATCCGCCGGAGCCGGGCCGCATCGACCACGAGATTGCTGGTCAGCCGGTCGGCGAGGTCGCCTTTTCCGACCAGGCGAAGGAGCCCCGCAAGAGACGTCTCCGGCACCGGCAGCAGCATCTCCGGCCTGTCCATTCCCTTGCGCAGCGACCGGATGACCTCCGCCATCGTCAACGCCTCTCGGTCGGCAACGATGAACGTCGCATTCTCGGCCGTTTGCGTCTGCAGGACGTACTGGATGGCGCTGATCAGATTGCCAATGCTGACGAGCGACC
This sequence comes from Pseudomonadota bacterium, assembly GCA_018242215.1. Taxonomy (GTDB): domain Bacteria; phylum Pseudomonadota; class Alphaproteobacteria; order Rhizobiales; family Hyphomicrobiaceae; genus Hyphomicrobium_B. Next base: position 172,591 of record JAFECG010000019.1, on the reverse strand, counting down.
TCCGGGCCTTCAAGGCTCCAAACGGTAGAGGAACCGGCAGTGTCGCCAGCCTTATCAGGGCGGCCATGTTGCCTTTGACACCGGGGCCATAAACCAGGACCGGCCGCAGCACCGTCCAATGGGTCGAGGAGCCTTCGAGCGTCTTCGCCATGATCGCTTCTGCTGCAAGCTTCGAACGCCCATAGGCATCTGTCGGAGCCATCGGTGTCGCTTCCGTCACGATCTCTGGATGGGTCACTCCGACCTGAGCCCGGATCGACGACATCAGCACGAAGCGCTTCACGCGCGCCGCCCGGGCAGCACGGGCCAATTGACGGGTTGCATCGACATTGATCGCGGTATAGGCCGCCGCCGGCAAATCCGTCCGCGCATGCGAGAGGCCAGCCGCATGAACGATCGCATCGACGCCGCGGACTAGAAATTCGGCTGCGAACGAGCGCGACATATCGCCGACCGCAACGCCTTCAACACGCGGGCTATCGAATACGATCGGATGCCGCGCTGCTGCCCGGACGCTATAGCCGCGTTCCGCCAGCACGCGAACGACGTGCTGCCCGATGAAACCCGAAGCTCCGGTCACGAGAATGCGTTGGGCGATGCCCACATCCTCACTCCGCTGACAAATCCTGGATCCCAAACCGATTCTGACAACGATCTAGGACCGTCTTCTTTGAAAGTGCAACGCCGTCTGTCTTAAAGCCTCAGCGTTTCCCCAACGCGCGCAATCAAACGATAGCCGGCCAATATGGCAATTAATCCGAAGGCGACGCCGCCGACCATGTTGCCCGCCAGAACGCCCTCCGCGCCGAACCACATCCCGCCCCAAATGACGAAGGGCACAGTGCCGAGCGTCGCCCTCCCCCAATTGAGAAGGCTTGAGAAATGCGCGCGTCCCAACGTGTTGAAAACCGCATTCGTGATGAAAACCGCTCCGAGAAAGACAAAGAGCGGCGGCAGCCACCGGCAAAAGAAGACAATCAGCTTGCGAACTTCGCCTGTGGCATGAAAAAGAGTCGCGAGCGGATCAGCCAGTACCGCCAGAAGAAGCCATGCCATTCCCGTGAATACCGCCATCGTCAGCAGCGACAACGTATAGGCGTTGCGCATCCGACTCGGCGACCGCGCCCCGAAGTTCTGCCCCAGGATAGGTCCGACGGTCCCCGAAAGCGCGTAGATCGCGCCGAACGCCACCGGAATGATCCGTCCGATGATCGCCCATGCGGCGACGGCAGCATCACCATAGGGCGCGATAGCATGTGTGACGTAAGCGTTGCCGACGGCCGGCGCGACGTTCGTCAAAACTGCGGGCGCCGCGATCCGACAGTAAGGCGAGACGTCCTGCCTCAGCGTCGCAACCTTCGGTCGTCCCATCAGATCGTGAACGGCAATGACCCCGTAAAGTCCGACGCCCATCATGACGAGCCGCGCCAGCATCGATGACAGCACCGCGCCTTCGATCCCGAGCCCAAGATGGACGATGAAAATCAGATCCAAGATCGTGTTGACGACAGAACCCCATAGCGTGACATTCATCGCACGGCGCGCATCGCCGACCGACCTCAGCACCGCCGATGACGTCATCCCGACGGACAGGAACGGCAGCGTCGGAAGCAAAACCTCAAGATAGAATTTCGCGAGATCGAGCGTTCGGTCAGTCGCTCCGAGAAGCCGGAGCAGCGGCGCGATCGCAAGCCACATCACGATGCTCGCAACCATCGAGAAGACGAAAGCCATCACATGGGCGTTCGCGGACAGGCGCCGCGCGCGAACCCGTCGCCGCGCCCCGAGCGCCGGCGCAACGAGCGACGTCGCCGCGATCGATAAGCCGATGCCGATCGACGTCGAAAAGAAAAGGATCGAACTCGCATATCCGACCGCCGCGACGATCTCGTCGTCCCCGATCCGTGACAGGAAATAGATATTCGCGAGATCGCCGACGAAGACAGCCATCAGCCCGAGAGCCCCGGCGGCCGTCATTCCGAGGATATGGCGGAGAAGCGAACCCGTAACGAACCTGGGCCCCTCGCCGCTCCGCCGGACGATGTCTGCTTCCGTCATGCGCTTAATGGTTCCTGCGAGGGCCGGTCGCTTCGGCCGTCATTTCCGCGCAGCCAGAGACCCGTCCAAACATACATCGGTGAGACCTGGACAGATCCCGGCCTATCGCAGGGATCACGGATGGTCTTCCTATAATTTACGCCGGGCCTTGAATGCAGCAGCCAGCGTGCCGTCGTCGAGATAGTCGAGTTCGCCGCCTATGGGAACGCCTTGCGCTAGCCGCGAGACGGTCACGTCGGCTCCCTGAAGCTGGTCGGAAACATAGTGCGCCGTGGATTGGCCTTCGACGGTGGCATTCAGCGCCAGCAAAATTTCCCTTACCTCTGGAGATTTCGCGCGAGCGACAAGGTTCGCGATGTTGAGCCGGTCAGGCCCGACGCCGTCGAGCGGCGACAGATGTCCACCGAGCACGTGATAGCGCGCGGAGACCACGTTCGCACGTTCGAGCGCCCATAGATCGCCGACTTCCTCGACAACGACGATCAGGCTGACATCGCGGCGCGGATCGGCACACACACTACATGGCGAAACAGTATCGAGGTTGCCGCACACAGGACATTCCGCAATTTTCGCAATCGCCTGCTGAAGCGCATCCGACAATGGCACCAGGAGGTCGTTCCGCCGCTTCAAGAGCGCCAGCACTGCCTTGCGCGACGAGCGCGGTCCAAGTCCCGGCAGCCGCGCCAGGAGCTGCACCAGCCGCTCGATTTCAGGACCTGCAGTTTTGCGGGACATGTCTCAATTATGGTCTTTCGTCGCCCTCGAACCGCAAGCCTGCGAGCCGTTCGAAAATCCAGCGTGAAACTGCCGAAGGCTCAATATGATCTTTGCGCCGCTAGCCAATCTCACGCTGGATCCCCGACCATCATTCGCTTTCGCTCATTCGGTCGAGGATGACGGGAGAGAAAAACTCAGAAAAGCTTCATACCCGGTGGGATTGGCAAGCCGCCGGTGATCTCGGCCATCTTCTCCTGCATGACGTTATCGACCTTCGCTTTCGCGTCTGCCGCCGCAGCCACGATGAGATCCTCGAGAATCTCGACCTCGTCGGGCTTCATCAGGCTTGGATCGATCCGCACACGTTTCAACTCGCCCCGGCCATCGACGGTGACGTGCACGAGGCCGCCGCCGGACTGGCCTTCGATCTCGGCCCTCTGCAGTTCGTCCTGCATTTCTTTGAGGCGCGCCTGCATCTGGCCCACCTGCTTCATCATTCCCATAATGTCTTTCATATCGTCCTCGCGGCCACTCGCCGAATTCGAAACAAGATCTAAACGGCTTCGCTCTCGCTGTCCGTATCTGTCTCACGCGCCGCAATTCGTCGCACCTCTGCGATCTTTGCATCTGGAAACGCGTCGAGCACCGCACGGACAGCGGGATGCTGCTTGAGAGATTCAAGCTCAGCCGCCTCGCGCTCGCGACGCACCGCGCCGATGGCCGGCGCCCCTGCTTCCTTCGAAAGGACGACGACCCAGCGCCGCGTTGTCCAGAGATTGAGCTTTTCCCTGAGATCGTTCGCGAGTTCCGGCGGAGCTCCGTCCAAAAGGAAAAGATCAATCGAGCCCGCGACCGCGTCGAACTTCACCAGGCTCACATGGTCTTCCAGATGAATCTTCAGTTTCGCGTCGCGCTTCTCGCCAGCGAGCGCAACGACGTCAGCGAATGATCTGGGATCGGACTTGATCGATCCGCTTGCGAATGAAGACGCGGCTTCGTCGTCGTCGCTCGGTTCGCCATCATCGAATTCGAATGCATCGCCGGGCTCATCCTGATCATTAGCAACGGGGGTGCCCCCGCGCGCATTGAGGGGGCCACGTTCGCCAGCCGGCGCGTCTCCTGCAGGAAGCGCGGGACGGCGCGCAGGCACGGCGCCCCCACCGAGCGCTTTAATCAACTCGTCAGGCGTCGGCAGATCGGACGTGTAGGCGAGGCGAATCAAAACCATCTCGGCCGCAACGCGTGGATTGGGAGCCCGCGAAACTTCCTCGAAGCCTTTGACGAGCATCTGCCACGCCCGCGAGAGGTACGGCATCGACAACCGCGACGCCAAGCTCGCGAGACGCGCCTTTTCTTCCGCAGTCAAAGCTTCGCCCGCAGGCTCCCCGCCGACCGCCTTGACGCGCGCAATCGCGTGCACGGCTTCGGCAAGATCGGCGACGATTTCCGCAGCCTCCGCCCCGTCGCGATGCAGCGACTCCAACCCTTGAAGCGCCGTCGCGACGTCGCCTTTGAAAAGCGATTCCGCGAGATCGAAGATGCGCCCGCGATCGGCGAGCCCGAGCATGTCGCGCACCTTCGGCGCCGTGACGTGCCCCTCGCCCATCGCGATCGCCTGATCGAGAATGGAGAGACCATCACGCACTGAGCCTTCTGCCGCGCGTGCAATCAACTGCAAAGCATCGGCGTCGGCTTTCGCACCTTCAAGACCGACGATCTTCTGGAAATGCCCGGCCAGCACCGGTTGCTCGACGCGGCGCAAATCGAAGCGCTGGCAGCGCGACAGCACCGTCACCGGCACCTTGCGGATTTCCGTCGTCGCGAAGATGAAGCGGACATGCGACGGCGGCTCCTCGAGCGTCTTCAGAAGCGCGTTGAACGCGCCCTTCGACAGCATGTGAACCTCGTCGATGAGGAACACTTTCGTGCGAGCGACAAGTGGCGTGTACTGCGCGCTTTCGATGATCTCGCGGATGTTGTCGACGCCCGTGTTCGATGCGGCGTCCATTTCGAGCACGTCCGGATGACGGCCCTCCATGATGTCCTTGCAGTGGACGCCAAGCCCCGGCATGTCGATCGTCGGCTTGTCGTAGCCCGGCGCTTCATAGTTGAGGGCACGCGCAAGAATGCGTGCCGTCGTCGTCTTGCCGACACCTCTGACGCCGGTCAGCATATAACCCTGCGCGATGCGGCCTGACGCGAACGCATTGCGCAGCGTCGTCACCATCGCCGATTGGCCGATGAGATCCTCAAAAGTCGCGGGCCGATACTTGCGCGCGAGCACGACATAGGGCTTTGCGGGCTCGGGACCCGCAGCCGCCTCAATATCGCCGTTGGCTTCAATATCGCCGTTGTCTGATTTCTTCTTCGCCATTGATCCCGGAGTAGCTGACTTTCGCCCGCAGGGCGAGGAAGCAAGGCGACCCGCGGTAAGCCGCGCCCCCGCGGAGGGCCCTCGGCCGGTGAGCGCAAATAAAGGCTGGCGAACGACCCGACTTCTGATCGTTAGGGCTGCTTCCTTCCGGACCTGACCCGGTTGGCGACGAATTCGTCCGCCGCCAGCCCATGCGTATAATGGGCCGGGAGCCGCAAAAGTACAACCCTCGGAAGGCGCGATTCTAACAACCTGAAAAGACTTCCAAAGACCCTTATTCAGCGCAGCAAATTCGCCGCGGTTCCCCTCCCCGTTACGGGGAGAGGTTGGGGCGGAGGACTGATCGCGATATTCCGCTCTCATTTCCCCAGCCGGCGTCTCGCGCCACCCTCCTCGCAAGGGGCGAGGGTAAGTGTCGGAGCGCGGCTATCTAGGGCGTTTGATCGGCACGAGGCCCTGCGCTGCGAGCTCTGCCGCCTCCTTGCGGTAGGGGCTCGCCGGGTAGGTGCCGAGAATTTGCGTCTGCGTCGAGAAGAACGACAATTCCTCAAGCGCAAGTTGTACAAGCCTGTCCACCGGATGCCCCTCGATCTCGGCGAAGAACCGGGTCGCGAGGAATGTTCCCTCCTCCTGATAGCTCTCGAGCTTGGTCATGTTGACGCCATTCGTCGCAAAGCCACCGAGCGCCTTGTAAAGCGCCGCGGGGACGTTCCGCACGCGGAACAGGAACGTCGTCATCACTTGGCCGTTGCCGGGCTCGGCATCGTCCGGCTCCTTCGCGAGGATGATGAAGCGCGTCGTGTTGTGCGCCTCATCCTCGATGTCGCTCTTCAGAATTTGAAGCCCGTAAATCTCGGCGGCCAGACGCGAGGCGATGGCAGCCGTCGACAAATCGTCACTTTCAGCCACGAGCCGAGCCGAACCCGCAGTATCCGCCTCTGGAACCGGCTTCAGACCGAGGTGTCTCAGAGTCGCCCGGCATTGTCCCAGCGCCTGCGTGTGGCTCATCACGCGCTTGACCGTCGAAAGGCTGGCGCCAGGCTTCGCCATAAGCTGATGGCGCACCCGAAGGAAATGCTCGCCCACGATGTAGAGACCGGCATCGGGAAGCAGATGGTGGATATCCGCGACGCGCCCGGCGACCGAATTCTCGATCGGGATCATCGCGTACTTCGCGTCTTCCGACTTCACGGCAGCGAGTGCGTCCTCAAACGTCGGATACGCGACGCTTTCGTAATCGGGATAGACTTCGCGCGCCGCGAGATGCGAATTCGCTCCCGGCTCACCTTGATACGAGATTTTGACGGCTCCGGCTTCGGAACCTGCTGATTTGGTCATGGCGGATCGATTGTCCGGGAGAAGAAACGTCAGGAGGCGATGAGGCGACGGGCGCGCTCAAGGTCGGCGGGAGTATCGACACCGAGTGGAACGGTGTCAACGATCGTGACATCAATGCGCATATTGGCCTCAAGGGCCCGTAACTGCTCAAGCTTTTCCCTTTTTTCAAGGACAGCTTGCGGCAACGATACGAACCGTTCGAGGCTCGCCCGGCGATACGCATAGATCCCGATGTGGTGATAGTGCGGACCATCGCCGAAGGGCGCGGTGGCACGCGTAAAATAGAGCGCGCGAAGCCGGTCGGCGCCGATTGGCGTCCCGACGACTTTGACGACATTCGGGTTGGTCCGTTCCTCATCCTCGGAAATGACCGCTGCAAGCGTCGCAATATCCGTCGCCTCCGATGCAAGCGGCGCCACGCAGTCCGTCACGAGCGCGGGATCGAGCGTCGGCAAATCACCCTGCAGATTGACGATGATCTCGACTTTCTGCTCTGGATCAAGCTTCGTAATCGCCTCATGGATGCGGTCCGAGCCCGAAGCATGGTCGCTGCGCGTCATCACCGATTCGCCGCCGGCGGCTGTGACCGCCTCCAGGATTTCAGCGCTGTCGGTCGCCACCACCACTCGGCCCGCGTTGGCTTCGACCGCACGCCGCCAGACGTGGACGATCATCGGCGTTCCATGAATGTCGGCGAGGGGCTTTCCGGGAAGCCTGGTCGCCTGCATCCGGGCCGGTATGAGAACAAGCGTTTCCTGAGGCACTGCGGTTTGTTTCTTTTGTTCGGTGACAAATCGGCCCGATGACGCTATCGACATGGGAAAAAGACGGCGTGCTTGCGGGGTGGCGAGCTTATATACCGCGAATCGATTTCGTCACCTGAATTGCGCGCCTTGGGGATGGCCGTCCAAGGAGCAGGGAGATGGAGCATTTCGATAGTTTCGAATTCACCAAGGTCGCAGGCGCCGTGCTGTCTGCGCTGCTGCTGATATTCGGAACGAAAGTGATCATTGAGATGAACGTCGGGCATGCGCCGGAAAAACCCGGCTTTACGCTCCCCGCTGCAACCACTGCCGAAAATGGTGCGTCTGCGGAAAAAGCAGGCGCGGCGCCTGCCTCTGCTGACAGCCCGAAGGAGGTACTGGCGCTTCTCCCGAAGGCGAATGCCGAGAACGGCAAGGCCATTTTCAAGAAATGCCAGGCTTGCCACGTTTCGGAAAAAGGCAAGAAGCCGACGGTCGGCCCGAACCTCTGGGACGTCGTGAACCGACCGAAGGCGAGCTATCCAGGGTTTGACTATTCGAAAGCCATGAAAGAAAAGGGCGGACAGTGGACCTTCGAGGATCTGGCCAACTTCATTCACAGCCCTAAGACGTTCGTACCCGGCACGAAAATGACGTTCAACGGGCTGCCGTCCGCGTCCGATGAAGCTGACGTGATCGCCTATCTGGCAACGCTTGCCGACACGCCGGTGCCGCTGCCAAAATGACGGCGTTTTAACTCGCTATGGGTACAAAAGTTTGCGACCCTGCCGGCACTTGGCAGGGTCGTTTCGTATCCGGCCGTGACTTGTCCCCGCTCCCCGGGACAGTGTTAAACTGGCCCGGAAGTGAATTTGAAAGGGACGAAGTCAAATATGCAGATGCGCCTGACGCCGTTCATCGTCGCCGCGCTGGCGTTCATGATTTTCTCGCCGCTTCCGACGCCGGCCAGGGCGCAAGACGCCGCTACACAGTCCTCCGACACAGCCAAGCCGGCCGCCGAAAGCCCGACGCCCGCGGAACCCCCTAAGCCTGCGGAAAATGCCGCGCCCGCGGAAACGCCCAAACCCGCCGAGGCGCCGAATTCGGATGCAACGCCGAAGCCCGTCGACGCACCGAAGGCCGAGGACGCTCCGAAGCCGGCCGAAACAGCAAACGTCGACGACACGCAGTGCCATCACGCCCTCTCGCTCGTCGGCGCACCGAAATACGGACCCGACTTCAAGAATTTCGACTGGGTGAATCCGGACGCGCCGAAGGGCGGCACGATACGCCAATGGGCGGAAGGCACGTTCGATACGCTGAACCCGTTTTCCGACAAGGGCGTGAAGGCAGCCGGCCTCGGACTGATCTATGACAGCCTCTTCACGCCGAGCCCGGACGAGCCTTCGACGCAGTATGCTCTGATCGCGGAATGCGCATCCTATCCGACGGACTTCTCCTCGGTGACGTTCAAGCTTCGGCCCGAAGCCAAATTCCACGACGGCACACCGATCACGCCCGAAGACGTGATTTTCTCCTTCGATGAATTCAAGAAGGTCAATCCGTTCTACGCCTTTTACTACAAGAACGTTGTCAAGGCCGAGAAGACCGGCGATCACGAGGTGAAGTTCACCTTCGACAAATCGGGCAACCGCGAACTTCCGATGATCGTTGGCGAACTGAATGTCGTCTCCAAAGCCTATTGGGAAGGCAAGACGGCGGACGGCAAGCAGCGGAGCCTCAGCGAAACGACGGTCGAGCCGCCTCTCGGCAACGGCGCCTACAAGATCAAGTATGTCGATACCGGTCGCAAGATCGCCTACGAGCGCGTGCCCGATTACTGGGCCAAAGATCTGCCCGTCATGAAGGGGCAGCAGAATTTCGATACGCTCGAATTCACCTACTACCGCGATCGAACCCCGGCCTTCGAAGACTTCAAGACCGGAAGCATCGACGTCTGGTCGGAGAACCAGGCAGGCGCCTGGGCGACGCAGTACAATTTTGACTCGCTGAAGAAAGGCCTAGTGAAGAAAGAAGCGATTCCGGTGAAACGCGTGGCGCCGATGCAGGCCTTCGTGTTCAACCTGCGTCGTCAGCAGTTTCAGGATCCGCGCGTCCGCCACGCCTTCAACCTGCTCTTCAATTTCGAAGAGACCAACAAAAAGCTGTTCTATAACCTGTACCAGCGCGTCGGCAGCTATTTCGAGAATTCGGACTTGCAGGCGACCGGCCTTCCACAAGGCCGAGAACTCGAGATCCTGAACGAGATCAAGTCCGATGTGCCGCCGGAAGTCTTCACGACCGAATTCAAGAATCCGGTCAACGCCCAAGAAGGTGATTTCCGCAAGCACCAGCAGGACGCTCTGAAGCTCTTCGAAGCCGCTGGCTGGAAGATCCGGAGCGAAACAGTCGAAGACCCGCATTGCGGCTGGTGGTGCAAAACCAAGCAAGCCATCGGTCTCTCATCCGCCTCGACGGCGCGCGTTCTGCGTAACGACAAGGGCGACCAGATGACGGTCGAGTTCCTGATCAATGGCGATACTTTCGAACGGATCATTCTGCCCTACGTGCAGAACCTCGAAGCCATGGGCATCAGGGCGACGGTCCGCAATGTCGACGACGCGCAGTACAAGCAGCGCGAGGACAACCGCGACTTCGACATCATCGTCGACAGCTTCGCTCAGTCGAATTCACCCGGCAACGAGCAGCGCGATTTCTGGGGATCCGCCTCCGCCGATCGACCGGGCAGCCGCAATACGGCTGGCATCAAGAACCCCGCGGTCGACAAACTGATCGACAAGATCGTCTACGCCAAGGATCGCGCTGATCTCGTCGCCGCCACCCATGCCCTCGACCGCGTTTTGCTGTGGAATTACTACGTCGTCCCGCACTGGTATTACCCTTATGAGCGGCTCGCCTATTGGGACATTTTCGGTCGCCCTGCGAAACTACCGTCGCAGACGTCGGCATTCACTCAGGTATGGTGGTATGACGCCGACAAAGCCAAAGCGGTACAGGCAGCGAAGGGGAAGTGACCCTCGTGCAAGGCTCTCTTCGAACGCGAAAGGCAACCGGGGCAAAGTTCGCATTGGTCTCGGTGCTCGCGGTATTCACTTCGATCGTCTTTGCCGATGTTGGCGCAGCGGAGCCACGTCATGGCCTCTCGATTTTCGGCAGCTTGAAATATCCGCCGGACTTTCAGCACTTCGATTACGTCAATCCTGATGCCCCCAAAGGTGGCCGTATGGTCACGATGGGAACGGGAGACGTGAATACCTTCGACTCGTTCAACGAGTTCATCGTCAAGGGCGATGCCGCGCAGAACCTCGATCTTCTTTTCGATAACCTGATGGTTCGCGCCCAGGACGAGCCGGACGCCGTCTACGGGCTGGTCGCCAAATCGGCTGACGTCGCACCCGACGGCATGTCCGTGACATTCAAGCTCCGCCCGGAGGCGAAGTTTGCCGATGGAACGCCGATTACCGCAGACGACGTCGTCTTCAGCTTCGGCCTCATAAAGAACATCGCAACGCGCCCGCAATTCCGGGAACCGATCCGCGACGTCACCAAAGCCGAAGCGCTGGACCCCGAGACGGTGCGCTACACGTTCACTGGGAAGCTCATCCGCGATCTGCCTGTTCTCGTCGCCCAGCTTCCGATTCTTTCGAAAGCCTACTACACGGCGAACCCCTACGAAGAAACGTCTCTGAAACCGCCGCTCGGATCGGGTCCTTACCGCATTAAATCGTTCAATACCGGCAGCTCAATTACCTATGAGCGACGCGACGACTATTGGGCGAAGGATCTGCCGGTGAACAAGGGCCGCTTCAACTTCGACGAGATCCGCCTCGACTACTACCGCGACCGCACCATCGAGCTCGAGCAGCTGAAGTCCGGCGGCTTCGACTACCGGGAGGAGTTTTCGAGTCTCGCTTGGGCCACACAGTACGACATCCCGGCCGTCCGCGAAGGCCGCCTGATCAAGGAACTGATCCCGGACCGCCGTCCCTCGGGTGCGCAAGGCTATTTCATCAACACGCGGCGCGACAAATTCAATGACCCGCGGGTGCGCGCCGCACTCGATCTCGTGTTCGACTTCGAATGGTCGAACAAGAAGCTGTTCTACGGCCTCTACACACGCACGACGAGCTACTTCGAAAATTCCGACATGAAGGCTGTCGGCTTGCCGACACCCGAAGAGCTGGCGCTTCTCAACCCCTATAAAGACAAGCTGCCCGCTGAAGTGTTCGGCGAGCCCTACACCCCTCCCGTAACCGACGGCACAGGCAACAACCGCGAGAATTTGAAGAAGGCGCGCCAGCTTCTGATCAGCGCCGGCTGGAAACCGGATTCGGAAGGCAAGTTGCGCAACGCCAAGGGCGAGCAACTGAGCATCGAATTCCTCGATTTCGAAGCACAGTTTGAACGCATTACGCTGCCCTACGTCAAAAATCTCCAGGACATCGGCGTCGCTGCGAACTGGCGACTCGTCGATCCGGCGCAATATCAGCAGCGATTGAAGTCTTTCGACTTCGATGTCACCACACAGCGCTTCTCGCTCGGTCTAACGCCGGGCGCGGATATGCGCGCCTTCCTCAGCTGCGATGCTGCAAAGGCGCAAGGATCGTTCAATCTCGCGGGCATCTGCGATCCCGTCGTTGACGCATTGATCGACAAGATCGTCGAGGCCAAATCCCGCGCCGAGCTGACGACAGCAACCCGCGCCGTCGACCGCGTGCTGCGCGCCGGGCACTACTGGGTGCCCCACTGGTACAAGCCCTCATATTCGGTGGCTTACTGGAACAAATTCTCGCGTCCGGCCATACAGCCCAAGTATGATAATGGCGTCCTGGACACATGGTGGTTCGATGCCGCGAAGGCCGCCGCCTTGAAGTCCGGCAAATCCGAAGCGCAGACGATGCCCGAGACCAAGCAACAACCGGCGAAGCCCTGATGGCCTTTTATCTGATAAAGCGCTTGCTTCTGGTGATCCCGACTCTCTTCGGGATCATGCTGTTCTCGTTCATCATCATTCAGTTTGCTCCGGGCGGCCCCGTCGAGCGGATGATCGCGCAGTTGATGGGGCAATCGTCTTCGATCGTCAGCCGCATGAGCGGTGGCGGCGGCGATACGCTCGGCGGCGGTGGCATGAACAGTCAGCTCGGCGTCGGCGGCGGGGATTCGATCACGTCGAAATACCGCGGCGCCCAGGGCCTCGACCCGGCGTTCGTCAAAAGCCTCGAAAAACAGTTCGGCTTCGACAAGCCCGCCCCCGAGCGCTTCTATCTGATGATGAAGAACTTCCTGACATTCAATTTCGGCAAGAGTTATTTCCGCGACGTCTCGGTGCTCGACCTTATCAAGGAGAAACTCCCCGTCTCGATCTCGCTCGGCATCTGGATGACGCTGCTGACGTACCTGATCTCCATTCCGCTCGGCATTCGCAAGGCAGTGAAAGACGGCGAGCCGTTCGACACGTGGTCGAGTGCGATCCTCGTCGTCGGCTATGCGATCCCGGGATTCCTGTTCGCGGTATTGCTGTTGATCTTGTTCGCTGGATCCTCGTTCTTCCAATGGTTCCCGTCGCGCGGTCTTTTCTCCGATAACTGGGATCAGCTATCTTTGTTCGGAAAGATCACCGACTACCTCTGGCATCTCGTGTTGCCGATCATCGCGATGGCGGTCGGCTCGTTCACGGCGATGACGTTCCTGACGAAGAACTCGTTCCTCGATGAAATCCGCAAGCAATATGTCGTTGCGGCCCGCGCCAAGGGCCTGACCGAAAACCAGGTGCTTTATGGCCACGTCTTCCGCAACGCGATGCTACTCGTCATTTCGGGCTTCCCATCAGCCTTCATCAGCGCGTTCTTTTCGGGTTCCCTCCTGATCGAAACAATCTTCTCGCTCGACGGCCTCGGCCTCCTATCGTTCGAGAGCATAGAAAAACGCGACTATCCGGTGGTCTTCGCCTCGCTCTACATCTTCTCGCTCGTCGGCTTGTTTGTCGGGATCCTGTCGGACTTCGTCTACACCCTCGTCGATCCCCGCATCGATTTTGAATCGCGCGAGGTGTGAGGATGGATCAGCGAACCGAGCGCGCATCCGAGGTCGCCCCCACGGCAATGCCGCCGAAGTCCCGGCTTCAGCGTTTCCGCCGCCGCTTTTTCCATTTGTCGCCCGTCAATCGCCGCCGCTGGGAGCGATTCAAGGCGCACAAGATCGGCTATCGTTCGTTCCTCCTGTTTTCGGTTTTATTTGTCGTCTCCCTTTTCGCCGAGTTTGTCGCCAACGATCGTCCGCTGATCGTCAGCTACAAGGGCGAGATCCTGTTTCCCGTTCTCGTTGATTATCCGGAAGACAAGTTCGGCGGCTTCCTCGCCATCACCGATTATCGCACGCCCGACATCCAGAACGAGATCAACGCCAATGGCTGGATGCTGTGGCCGCCGATCCGTTACTCCTATTCGACCATCAACAAGGATTATCCCGGCCGCATCGGCGACAATGGTGTGTGTCTTGGCTATCCCGCACCCCCCCCATGGGCATCGTCGCTGAAACTCTGCGACGCCCCGGCCGATCAGCTCGCGCGCTACAATGAATGGGGCAATACCAACTGGCTTGGCCTCGACGATCAGGGCCGCGACGTTGTCGCCCGCATCATTTACGGCTTCCGCATTTCCGTTCTTTTCGGCCTGATCCTGACGATCGTCTCGTCCGCCGTCGGCATTCTGGCAGGCGCCGTACAGGGCTACTTCGGCGGCCGCATCGACTTGATCTTCCAGCGCCTGCTCGAAATCTGGAACTCGATTCCCGAACTCTTCGTGCTGCTGATTCTGTCGTCTCTCTTCGTCCCGGGCTTCTGGACACTGCTCGGCATCCTGATGATCTTCTCGTGGACATCCCTCGTCGGCCTCGTCCGCGCCGAGTTCCTCCGCGGCCGGAACCTCGAATACGTTCGCGCCGCCCGCGCGCTCGGACTGTCCGACTGGCAGATCATGTTTAAGCATCTTCTGCCGAATGCGATGGTCGCGACCGTAACGTTCCTGCCCTTCAAGCTGTCGGGCGGCATCGCCGCTTTGACGGCGCTCGACTTCCTGGGGCTCGGAATGCCGCCGGGATCTCCGTCGCTCGGCGAACTGTTGCTTCAAGGCAAGAAGCACCTCGAGGCACCCTGGCTCGGCATCTCGGGCTTCATCGCCGTGTCGATCATCCTATCGCTCGCGATCTTCATGGGTGAAGCCGTACGCGATGCGCTCGATCCGCGGAAATCCTTCAGGGGTAAGAGCTGATGACCGCCAAGATGCCCCTCGTCGACGTCCGCAATCTCTCTGTCGCTTTCGGCGACGGCGCGAACCTCGTCCGCGTCGTAAAAGGCGTCTCGTTCGACATCGGGAAGAGCGAAACGGTCGCGCTTGTCGGTGAATCGGGGTCGGGGAAAACCGTCTCCGCGATGTCGATCCTGCGCCTCCTTCCGAATTCGGCCTCCCATCCGACGGGCGAGATCCTGTTCGAAGGCAAAGACATCCTCAAAATGAACGGCACCGAGCTGCGCAACATTCGCGGCAAGCGCATCTCGATCATTTTTCAGGAGCCGATGACGACCCTTAATCCGCTTCACACCATCGAGAAGCAAGTCGGCGAAATCATCAAGTTGCATCAGTCACTGTCCGACGAGAAGACGCGCGTCCGCGTCATCGAACTATTGACGAAAGTCGGCATTCGCGAGCCCGAGAAACGGCTCGGCGCCTATCCGCACGAGCTTTCCGGCGGTCAGCGTCAGCGCGTTATGATCGCCATCGCGCTCGCGAACAAGCCTGATCTTCTCATTGCCGATGAGCCGACGACGGCCCTCGACGTGACGATCCAGGCTCAGATTCTCGAGCTTCTGAAATCTCTCCAGAAAGAGATGGGCATGGCCATGCTGCTCATCACCCATGATCTCGGCATCGTCCGCCGCATGGCGGAACGCGTCTATGTCATGCGCGACGGCGAGATCGTCGAGACAGGAAAAACGGAGCAGATTTTCACCGAGCCGAAACACCCTTACACGCGCCACCTGCTCGAAGCCGAACCGAAGGGCATGCCGCCTGCTACCGATCCGTCAAAGCCCGTCGTCGTCGAGACCGATGATCTCAAGGTCTGGTTTCCGATCAAAAAGGGGTGGCTGCAGCGAACGGTCGATTACGTGAAAGCAGTCGACGGTCTGTCGATGAAGCTCCGCGCCGGCGAAACACTTGGCGTCGTCGGGGAATCGGGGTCCGGTAAAACGACCCTGGGTCTCGCCATCCTGCGCCTCATTTCTTCGCAAGGCCCGATCGCCTATGTCGGCAAACGCATCGACGCACTGACGAACAAGCAGATGCGCCCGTTGCGAAAGGAAATGCAGATCGTTTTCCAGGACCCTTACGGCTCACTGTCGCCGCGCCTGACCGTCGGCCAGATCATCGAAGAAGGCCTTCTGATTCAAAATCCGGAGCTCGACGAAGACCAGCGCCGCGAACGTGTCAGTTCAGAGCTGAGAGAGGTCGGACTGGACCCGGCGTCACAGGATCGCTATCCGCATGAATTCTCGGGGGGCCAGCGTCAGCGCATCGCGATTGCCCGCGCCATGGTCCTGCAGCCAAAGTTTGTCATGCTCGACGAACCGACAAGCGCCCTCGACATGAGCGTTCAGGCCCAGATCGTCGATCTCCTGCGCGGCCTGCAGGCGAAGCACGGGCTCGCATACCTCTTCATCAGTCATGACCTGAAGGTCGTGCGCGCCCTTTGCAACTACGTCATCGTAATGAAAAACGGCAAGGTCGTCGAAGAAGGGCCGGCGCGCGACATATTCGAAAGGCCAAAAGACGAATATACGAAAGCCCTGCTCGCGGCAGCCTTCGACATCAAAGTCGCTCACAGGGGAGCGCTCGCGAGCTAAGAGGAGATTGTTCATGGCAACACCGAAGCTCGTCCACTACCACGCGCCGCAGACACGCTCATTCACGATCCGCTGGCTCTTCGAGGAACTGGGCTCGCCCCCACACGATCTCAAAGTGCTCGACATGAAGAAGGGCGAGCACAAGACCGCTGCCTTTCTCGCCATCACCCCGATGGGCAAGCTCCCGACCGTCACGGCCGACGGCACGCCTGTCACGGAAGTCGGAGCGATCGCGATCTTCCTCGCCGACCTGTTCCCGGAAGCAAAGCTCGCACCCGACCTGAACGAGCCCGCCCGCGGCACCTATCTCCGCTGGATCGTCTTCAATCATGCTGCGCTCGAACCCGCCGTCATGGACAAGGCCCGCAACACGCCCGCTGGCCTTCCGGCCTCTGCACTCTGCTATGGAAGCTACGACGACACCGTGAATGCGCTGGCCGGTGCTTTGAAAGTCGGGCCCTACATTCTCGGCGACCGGTTCTCCGCTGCCGACGTTGTCCTCGGCTCCGCCGTCAGATATCTCACGATGTTCAAGCTTCTGCCCGAAAAACCGGAATTCTCGAGCTATATCGAGCGAATGACGAGCCGTCCCGCCTTCAAGAGCGCGTTGGCCAAGGACGAGGAACTGATCCGCATGCGGGCAACCTGACGTCGGATCTCCTTTCCGCGGTCGGAGGATCGGCTATTCTTGAGATCCTCCGAATCGCTGGCGCGAGATCTTCGCAATGCTCCCCGACGACGTCTTCCGCGACCGCCTCGAACAGACACTGATCGAGATCGAGACTCATATCACCAATACCCGCGAGTGTGCCGCCGTCGAGGTCATCGCATCCCCGCACTATTGGCGGATGGTCGTCATGCCGTTTTTCCCGGACACATGCCCTTTCGAGCTGATCGTCAAGGCCGACCAGAAATTCAGCATCAGATTGGCGGACCAGACATTTGAAGATCGAGCCATTGAGGATTTCGGCCTCTTTTTAAAGCTCCTTCGCGCGATCGAAGCAGGTCGCGTCGAGAAAATTTTGAAATTCAACGCGATGACGGAAGAGCTCGTCGCCATCGCGATGCGCGTCTCGCTCGAGCTAGACCGCGATTGGCGCGGCGAGCACAGACTTGCTCCGATAGCGCCTTCCGAGGAATGGCGGATGCATCGCTATCTGCCCTACCGCCGATGAACGGATAAATGCACACGTTCGCGATCAGGCTGCTACATAGTTCGACATGCGCTTGATCCCGGAGATGTGGCTGCCGGACCTCGCGATCCTCTGCATGGCTTCCGGCAACGGCTCGACTGCCGTCAGCATATGCGCGGCGTTGGCGTGCACCATCAGCACACCGTCGATCATGATGCCGACGTGACCCTTCCAGAACACGAGATCTCCACGCACCAAGCCCTCGAGATCGTCTGCGACGAGCAAATTGTCGCCAAGCTCCCCCTGCTGCATGTCGCTGTCGCGCGGCGCGAATAGTCCCGCAGCATTGAGCGACGTCTGCACAAGTCCGGAGCAATCGATGCCGATGCGTGTGCGGCCGCCCCAAAGATAAGGCGTTCCGATGAAACGCTCGGCGATCTCGACGAAATCACGCGCGAAGCGGTCACGCGGCACCGCATGACGCGCGAAAACGAAGCCGCCACCTTCGAGTTCGAGAAATCGGTCGTCTCCTGAACGCGCCGTAATCACCGCGTTCAGTGGCAGATGCATGATCGGTGGCGACTTGATATCGGGCGCGCTGTAGAGAAAGGTCCCAAGTGTCTGAATGCGATGGGTCGGGTGCAGGATACCGCGTCGGATCGCATCTGACGGGACGTAGCCGACATATCCATCGGACGCGAGCTGCACCCAACTCCAACCATTTGCCTCGTCGAAAATCGTCAGGCTTTCGCCGAAGAGGACTTCCGTCTCCAAGCCGCGCGACGGATCGGGAATTTTCCTCAGCGGCGCCGTCGCGCGAACGACAAAGCCCGGCTCGCCCGTAGCATAGCGGTCGGCGCGGACAACGCCTTCGAGCGAAGCTGCGGCAAGATCCGGACGAAATGCATTCCGCCGCGGATCGAGCGCGCCGGCCGGCCGTTGCGAGACTCCAGCAGTCACGACGTCAGCTCTCGCCTCAAATATTCCATGACCGCCCTCGCCGTCTGCGGCTCACCACCCTTCGGACCAAGCGGTCGCGCGGCAGGACGCCAGCCGTATAAATCGAAGTGTGCGAAACGGCGAGCCTTGCTGACGAACCGTTTCAGAAACAGCGCTGCTGTAATGGCACCTGCAAACGGCGATTCCCAGACGTTGTTGATGTCCGCGATGTCGCTGTCGAGATTACGTCGGTAACCTTCCCATAGCGGCATATGCCACAGAGGATCGCCGATCGACGCTGCGAGCGGCGGTAAACTCTGAGCGAGCGCATCGTCGTTCGTGAAGAAGGCCGGAAGATCCGGACCGAGAGCCGATCGCGCAGCGCCGGTCAGCGTTGCAAAAACGAAGATGCTGTCCGGAGCGTCGGAGTCCGCGAGCGCGAGCGCGTCCGCCAGAACCAGCCGTCCCTCGGCATCGGTATTGCCCACTTCGACATTGAGGCCGAGACGGCTCGCCAACACATCGCCCGGACGGAAGGCATCGCCGCCCACGGCGTTTTCCGCCGTCGGTATCACCACACGAAGCCTGCAGTTCAGCCGCTGTCCCATGATCATATGTGCAAGCGCGAGCGCGGTCGCCGCACCACCCATGTCCTTCTTCATCAGGAGCATGGCGCTGGCAGGCTTGATGTCGAGACCGCCGGTGTCGAAGCTGATGCCTTTGCCGACGAGAGTGATCTTCGGTGCGCCCATCGGGCCCCAGCTCATGTCAATGAGACGCGGCTCGCGCGGGCTCGCACGTCCGACAGCATGAATGAGCGGAAAGTTCTTCGTCAGCAGGTCGTCTCCGACCACAACCGAGATGTCGGCGCCGTGACGATCTGCCAGGATGCGCGCAGCAGCTTCGAGATCGGCGGGAGCCATATCGGACGCGGGGGTGTTGATCAGGTCGCGCCCGAGCCAGATCGCTTCAGCCGTATTGACGACGTGGCCCGCGCTTTCGGCCGGCAGGCGCAGTTTGGCCCGCCCGCCGTTCGTATCCTGATGCCGGTAGCGCGAGAAGGAATAGGCCCCAAGTCCCCACGCGAGCGCGGCAAGCTGTGGGTGGGTCATTTCCGTGGCGATCCGGTACGTGGCCGCTGGCAGGGTCGGGCTAAGGAGGCCCGTCAGGAGCTCCGACGGTCCGCTCGGCTCGCCCTGCAGTCTGTTGCCGATGCCGAAAGCAACCGCGCCAATCCGACCGTCGGCGTTCGGAATGAGAACTGAGCGCTTTGCGCTCCCCGAAAAATTCTGCGCGGCGAGCCATGTCTGCTCCGCCGCCCCGAGCTTGGCTTTCGCGCTGGAACCATTCGACTCGATGAAATGGATCGGAATATCGGTCGTCTCCGGGGTCCCCAATGCGAAGGCGTCCGCCGCGGACCAGGCTGTCGTCTCGACCATGCGCTTCTCGTTCTCCTTGCCGTTGCAGCCACTGAACCAAATCGCGCCCTGGATGCATACTGTCGGGCAGGCCAGGGTGCGCCCGCATCCATTTCGCCCGATTGCAGCAGCTATCACAGGTCTTCGGCAAAGCTTAAGCGTTTGTTGACGCCTGCCCCAGAAACTGACCGTCTCGCCTCGATTCGCCAGGGAATCGCGAATCAATCCATTGGAGACTGTCATGACGCGTCTTGAGCGCTATCGCTCATCAGTAACACCGCGCCTCCCGCGCCTTGGAACCGTTGCGTCTTTGACCGCATCGTTGCTTCTCGGAGCCTGCTCCGCATCGACGGACCTGCTGCCGAGCATCGCCATGAAACCGAGCGACACGACGACGGGCGCGACCAGCGACAGCACGTCCGCATCTCCTCAGACCGAGTTGCAGAAAGCAACGATCTATTGGGGGCAGGAATACGCCAAGAAACCGACGGACCTGCAGACAGCCCTGAATTATGCGATGGACCTGAAGGCGCTCGGAGAAAAGGGCAAGGCGCTCTCTGTGCTGCAACAGGCGGCTCTGATCCACGGGAGCGATCAGAAGCTTGCCAGCGAGTACGGTCGTCTGGCGCTCGAAATGGATCAATTCGGCATTGCCAACCAGATGCTGACCGTCGCCGACGATCCGACGAAGCCGGACTGGCGGGTCGTGTCTGCACGGGGGACGCTGATGGCCAAGCAGGGCAAATACGCCGACGCCGTCCCGTTCTATGAGCGCGCACTAACGCTTTCGCCGGATAATCCGACGGTGATGAACAATCTCGCCATGGCCTACGCCATGACCGGCGACGCGAAGAAGGCCGAGGGCATTCTGCGCCAGGCACTTGCGTCGCCGAATGCCGCCCCGAAGGTGCGCGAGAACCTTGCTCTCGTGTTGGGCCTCCAGGGTCGCTACGATGAATCCAAGGCGATCGGCACGGGCGTCCTCAATCCCGAGATTGCCTCCGCCAATGCCAATTATTTGCGGCAGATGGTCAAGCTCGAGCCCAGAACGGCCATGCCGGACGCCAGGAGCTTCGCGAGCAATACATCGACTTCCGTCAGTGCGTCGGCCTCGCAGCCCTACCCCGTCCAGAACACAGCGGCCAATGCTTCGCCGCTTCCTGTCAGCCAAGGCGTCTGGCAGACGACGACGGACGAAGCGCCGCCGCTGGTGCACTGACGCCGTCCCCTTTAATTGGTCTGCTCGCCTCCTCTTTGGGAAAAGGGAGGGGCGAACGCGTATTCGTGCGAGCGTCGCCGCTAGCGCATAAAAAGGCCCCGGCCAATCAATTGGCCAGGGCCGACGCAACACCGATTTCGATATTCGAAGGCGCGCACCTTCGATTTATTTCTTCATCTGCATATAGCTGATGACGGCCGGGCCGAGAATGACGATGAAGAGCACCGGCAGGAAGAAGACGATCATCGGGACCGTCAGCTTCGGAGGAAGTGCCGCAGCCTTGCGCTCCGCTTCCGATTGCCGGATTTCGCGGTTTTCTTTCGCCATTGTTCGCAACGCTTGCCCCACGGGCGTACCATAACGCTCTGCCTGAACGAGCGCCGTCGTCACTGCTTTGACGCCAGGAAGCCCGGTGCGCTTGGCAAGGTTTTCATAGGCTTGCCGACGATCCTGCAGATAAGAAAGTTCCGCCGTCGTCAACGTCATCTCTTCCGCGAGTTCAATTGACTGGTTGACGATTTCCTTGCCGACTTTCGCAAAACCCGCTTCGACCGACATGCCCGACTGCACGCAAATCAGCAGCATGTCGAGCGCGTCGGGCCATGCCTGCTTGATCGCCGTCTGTCGCTTCTGCACGCGGTTGCTGATGAACATGTTCGGCACGTAAAAGCCGAGAAAGCCTGCTCCTAGCGCGATCAGAAGGTTGACCATCGGCGGATAGCCGCTGTCGTAGAGAACGAAGAGATAGAAGACCGCGAAGAAGAAAATCGCAATGGGCGCAGCCACGCGGAAAAACATGAAGGCAACGATGTTGGCTTGCCCCCTAAGCCCTGCGCGCTTCAAGTTTTCGCGCAGTTCCTCGTTGTCGAAACGCTCGCGAAGCCTCAGCTGGGTCACCACCCGCTGCATGAAGCCCTTCGGCGTTGACCGAAGCCGGCTGCCCGCGCTCGGCTGCCGATCCTTGGAGGTCATTTCAGCTAGCCGCGCCGAACGCATCTTGTTGCGCTCGATCGCCATCTCTTTCATGCGCCGGTTCATCTGATCGCGCTGCAGCATCGGCAGCGCGACCGTCAAAACGGTCGCAAAGACGCAGATCGCGGCGAGACTCGTCGCAATGAATTCCGGATTCATCACTGTATCGACGAAAGACATCATCGTGGCGCTGCCGTACCCGCTTGCGTGAAAATCCTAGAACTTGAAATTGATCATCTTCCTCATGATCAGAACGCCGGTGAGCATCCACATCGCGCCGAAAGCGACCATGAAGTGCCCGACCGTCGTCGTGAAAAGAGGCTTCATGTATTGTGGTGAAGACAGATAGACCATTGTCATGACGCCGGGCGGCAACGATGCCAGAACCATCGCCGACGCCTTCGCTTCGGCCGATAGCGCCTTCACTTTGAGAGCGAGCATATGCCGGTCGCGAAGCACGCCCGCGAGATTTCCGAGTGCCTCCGACAGGTTGCCACCGGCCTGCTGTTGAATGGCGATGACGATCGTGAGGAATCGCACCTCCGAAAGCGGGAGCCGATCGCACATGCGTTCGAGACCATCAGCAAGCGGAACGCCGAGCTTCTGTTGCTCGACCAGCTCCCGAAATTCAGCGCCAAGCGGATCCGGGCTCTCGCGCGAAATGACCTGCAGACATTCGTTGAGCGGAAGGCCCGACTTGATGCCTCGAACGATGACGTCGATCGCGTTGGCAAGCTGCGCGAGAAACTTCTGCTGTCGCCGGCTTGTCATCTTGTTCAAAATCCAGCGCGGAAGTCCGATTGCGCCGACGAACGCCGCGACGACTGCAGCCGCAGCGGGAAGATGAAGAATGAACATGGAAACCGAGGCGAGCAACGCGCCCAGAAGCGCACTTACAATATAGAAATCCCGAGGCGTTCTCTTCGATCCGGCCCTGAGAAGCCGAAGGCTCATCGTAATCTTTTTGGCTTTCTCGCGATCCTCGATCTCCTTGAGCGTTTCCGCAACCGATTTCCTGCGGCTGCTTTGAATTTCGGCCATGCTTCCGGGCCTGCGCGCCCGCGCACCGGCGACGCTTTCGATGCGCTTGTCCTTCTGGCGGTCATCCGAGAAATAGGGATAAGCAAATGCGAACACGGCGCCCGCGAAGGCGAGCGCGAAAAGTACTGGCGCGAGATACGTCGAGATATCGAGATCAGCCATTGCGATCTCCAAGCGGGTTGCCTTGCTCGTCGGCGACTTCCGAGCGGACCAGCGCATTCGCCAGGCGCTCTGTTTCATTGTAATATTCCGCGCGCTCCCAGAAACGCGGACGAACGATGCCGGTCGAGCGGTGCCTGCCGAGAAGCTTACCATGGGCGTCTTCGCCCGTGATGTCGTAGACGACCAGGTTTTGCAGCGTGATCGTGTCTTCTTCCATGCCGAGCACTTCGGTGACGTGCGTGATCTTGCGCGAGCCGTCGCGCAACCGCGACGCCTGGATGATGACGTCAATGGAGCCGCAAATCATTTCGCGAATGGTTTTGATCGGCAGCGCGTAGCCGCCCATCATGATCATCGATTCAAGACGGCTCAACGCTTCGCGCGGACTGTTCGCGTGAAGCGTTCCCATGGAGCCGTCGTGGCCGGTGTTCATCGCCTGAAGCAGATCGAACGCCTCAGGTCCGCGGACTTCGCCGACGATGATCCGCTCAGGCCGCATACGAAGGCAGTTCTTGATGAGATCGCGCATCTTGATCTCACCCTCTCCCTCAAGGTTCGGCGGTCGCGTTTCGAGACGCACGACGTGCGGTTGCTGGAGCTGGAGTTCGGCCGAGTCTTCGCACGTGATGATGCGTTCATCGTGATCGATCGAGCCCGTCAGGCAATTGAGCAGCGTCGTCTTACCTGAGCCCGTACCGCCCGAGATGATGACGTTGCACCGGACTCGCCCGATGATTTCGAGGATCGTTTTCGCTTCTGGCGTGATCGAGCCGAACTTGACGAGCTGCTCGAGCTTCAACCTGTCTTTCTTGAACTTTCGGATCGTCAGTGCAGGCCCATCGATGGCGAGCGGCGGAGCGATCACGTTGACACGCGATCCGTCTGGTAGGCGTGCGTCGCAGATCGGGCTCGACTCATCGACGCGGCGCCCGACCTGGCTGACGATGCGCTGGCAGATATTCATCAGCTGTTGGTTGTCGGCGAAACGCACGCCGGTCTTCTGGACCTTGCCCCCGACTTCGATGAAGGTCGTGTTGGCGCCATTGACCATGATGTCTGCAATATCGTCGCGCGCGAGCAACGGCTCGAGCGGACCATAGCCGAGCACGTCGTTGCAGATGTCTTCGAGCAGCTCTTCCTGCTCGGCGATGGACATCACGACGTTCTTGATCTGAATGATCTCGCTGACGATATCGCGAATTTCTTCGCGCGCGGCAACGGCGTCGAGCTTGGAGAGCTGCGTAAGATCAATCGTGTCGATCAGCGCATTGAAGACGGTCGATTTGACGTCGTAATACTCTTCCGAATGCCGCCGCTGCGTCTCCGGCGCCGGATCTGGCCGTTTCGGCGGTGGGCTTGGAGGTGGCGGAGGCGCAGCAGCCGCGCGCGGCGGCGCTGCCGGCGCCCGTGTTTCAGCGACGACGGTCGTTTGCGGCTCGGCAGGACGCGCAGGAGTGACGCGTCGCTCTGTCTGTGGCTCGTTCGAACGCCTTCCGAACATCTGGCTTCGGTCCCTAACGCTTGAGCTTCAGTCTCTCCAATATCGGCGCAATCGCCGACAGCGGCGAACCCTGCTTTTCGGCCTTTGCTTCTTTACGCCGCGTTAGCTTCATCGCGATGTCGTGAAACTTCTCGACGGACTTCGCTTTGGAAGTCAGCTCTTCCACCATCTGGCCGTGGTTCGCGGCCTGACTGAATGCCTCGCTGTCGTAGTCGATGACTGAGAGAACCTTCAAATCCAGCGCCTGCTCGAACTCCTTGACGCTGATTTCCTGGCGCTTCGGCACATTCGCCATATTCAAGACGAGGTAAGGCCTCTGATCGTTCTTCCGCGACGCTTTCAAGAGATCGATGATGTTTTTTGCGTTCCGGAGGTTCGCGAGATCGGGAACTGCGGTAATCACGATTTCATCTGCTTGCAGCAGAAGGCGTTTCGACCAGACCGACCAGCCATGCGGCAGATCGATTGCGACGAAGGGCACGTTCTGGCGCGCCACATCGATGATGATCTCGCAGGCGTCGGGCGAGATATCGAAATCACGGTCGAGAACGACAGGGGCCGCAAAGATCGAGAGCCGTTCCGAACATTTCGTCAACAGTCGATCGAGAAGCTGATCATCGAGCCGCTCAGGCGCCGCCAGTGCTTCGGCGATGCCTTGGACCGGATCCTGATTGAAGTCGAGGCCCGTCGTTCCAAATGCAAGATCAAGATCGGCGATTGTTACGTCCGTCTTGAGAAGCTCGGACATTGTCCATGCCACGTTGTGGCAGATCGTCGATGAGCCGACGCCTCCTTTGGCACCGACGAATGCGAAGACGTGGCCGACCGGATCGGTTTCCGGATTGTTGTAGAGATTGGAGATGCTCTCCATCAGCTCCATGGGATTCGTCGGCGTGACGAGATATTCCGCGACACCGCGCTTCAGAAGCTCGCGGTAGAGCATCACATCGTTATGGCGACCGACGACAATGACTTTCGTTCCCGGATCGCAGCTTTCCGCCAGCTGATCGAGTTCCGCAAGCAACGGGCCGCCCGGATGCGCGCTATCGACAATGATCAGATTGGGCGTCGGACTGTCGCTGTAGTGCGCGATGGCGGCGGCGATACCGCCCATGTGAACGCTCAGGTGCGCCTTGGCCAACCGGCGATCCAGGCCCGCATGTTCAAGGGCCTCGGCGACGCGGAGATCATCGCAAAAAGCCTGAATCGAAATGCGGGGGATAGGACGCGCGCGATCGCTCGGATGCGCTTCCTGCAGCGCATCATCCTCGAATGCGGCTTCCTCGATGGTGTTGATTTGCGCAGGCTTGGACATGTCGTCTCCGAAATCACTGACCCGTGGTGACACTCTGGATCGTTTGCGCTTCTTCCGACGCACCGAGAGCTTGGCCCTTCACGTATTTGTCGTACATGTCGTCGCGGCGATTGGAATCGCGGCTCGTCATCGTGCGCGGTCCGAGCAGGTCCGCAGGATTGGCCACCATGACGGCGAGGTTGCGTTGAGCGGCACAGCCCATGTTCGGATACGGCGTGTTCTGATAGTTGCGCGCGAGATTTTCCGACCAGTCCTGCCCGCAATTGGGAGCTTCGGCTACATAGCGCATGTAGGATAGTCTCAACGGCGCATCGCGGCCGCTGGCATGATAGGCTTCGACCGCAATCGTCGTTGGCGAATACCCGCTTTCGAGCATCAGCTGGCGGGCATCATCCGCCGCCTGCATTGCAGCTCCCTCATTCGCCGATCCGCCAGGTGCCGATATGACGATGCGGCTGTTGCCGGCATCGGAGGCGCGGCTACGATTCGCGAATTCCAGCACACGAGCGCGCTGCATCGGCGTGAGGCCATCGGCATTCGGCGAAATATGAAGGTTCATGACGGCGGGCTGTTGCGAAACGAGGATAGGATGACGCTGCTCCGGATCGACCAGCTGCCAGCCCGCCACCTGAGGGCCCAACGCCCTGTCGTGCTCGCAGCCGCCACCCACGACTGGAAGCATTGCAACAACGAAAATCTTTCCAAGTCCTAACCGCAGTCTCCGAGGGCTGCCGGCATTCGTGCTTTTCATGCGCATGACGCGTCTTGCCCCGATTATTCGACGATGAAGCCGTAGTCACCCTTGAGACCGCCGGATGGCATGCCGTCGCCGCGTCCGTAGATCCGGTTGAGATGACCCAGAAAATCCGCTTTGAGGTCCGTCGCCGGCGCCAGCCCGTCTGCGGGCGTCGCAAGCTGCTGACGTGACGTCGGTTGAACCACATAGGGCGTCACGATGACGACGAGTTCCGATTCCTGGTTCTGGAAGTCGCGGCTTCGGAACAGGGTGCCGAGGATCGGAATGTCTTTCGCGCCCGGAAAACCATCGATATTTTGCTGCGTCTTCGTGCTGATCAGTCCGGCGAGCGCCAGCGATCCGCCGGATGGCAGCTCGACGACGGTCTTGGCCTGGCGCGTATCGAACACCGGGTTGTTCGCAATGAACTGCGAAATATCGCTGACGCTCGTATCGATCTTCAAGCTGATCCGTCCTTCCGACAGGACGACCGGTGTGAAGCTCAATTGCACGCCGAACTTCTTGAAGGCGACTGAGCTGACGCCGGACTGCGTATCGATGCCGGTCACGTACGGCACCTCGCCACCCGCGAGGAATTCGGCCGGCTCGCCGGAAATCGCGGTAAGATTAGGCTCCGCGAGCGTCCGGATGAGGCCGTCGCGCTCCAGCGCGCGGATCGCAGACTGTACTGCATTGGGGCCGTTGCCCCACTGGGAAGTGAGCCCGCTATTGCCGAATGACCCCGCCGATGGTCCTGAATTGAAGGTACATAGCAGGCCCGCTGTGCAGCCACTCGCGCCCGAAGTTGCAATTCCGACAGTCGGAAGCGTGCCAAGACCTTGTGCGGAAGAAATCGGAAATGCGTTTGCTGTCAAAAGCGCTGTCGAGAAACTACCGGACTGAACCATAGCACCAAGGTTGACGCCAAGCTGTTTGAGGGCCGTGCGCTCGACTTCCGCGACCGTCACCTTGAGCAGCACTTGCTCCTCTGCCTCGACCGTCAGCATGTTGATGACTGAGTCTTTAAGTTGGTTGGTCCCGCCCTGAGCCAGCGTCACACCCTCTTTGGTGTCGACGGAGAGAGAGGTGAGCTGCTGCGAGATGAACTGCGCGGCAATATCGCCAGCGCGCGTCGAATCGATCGGGCTCTTGACTGTGCCGGTCAGGATCACGGTCTGATTGAGCATCTCGACCTTGATCGACGACCCGGGGATGATCCGATTGAGCAGCGACTGCAGACCCGCCGTCTCGCGCTCGACATAGAGTTCCATCGTCGCGAACTGATGGCCGGAGGTGTCGAAGAAGAACGCGTTCGCCTCTCCCACGCCGCCCTTCGACAGGAGAAATACGCGTCTCGAACTCAGCACAACCGCATCGATCACGGCCGGATTCGACACCATCACGTCACGGACATCGCGCGGAAATTCGAGAAGGACGGATTTGCCTTGCCCGATCTTGATGCTCTTGCGGATGGGGCCGCCGTTATCTTGAATGCGGATGAAAGATTGATGGGTGAACGGCGTGGATCCGTCGTCGGCGTACCCGTCGGACGCCGATCCCGGCGACTGCGCCGAGACGCTCGATGACATCAATCCAACACCGATACAAAGCGCGAGAGCGCGCATGGCGGCGCGCCACGAGAAAGCCAAGTTAAAGCGCATGAGGCCCTGTACCTTATGACGACCACTGACACTGACGGGGAGTACTCAGTTTACGCCATACACACGCGACTTCGCGCCGTAACGAACGACACGGACGGAATTGTCTTTCCGTTTGAAGTTGAGACCGCCGGCACGCTCCGGATCGGTGTTCAAGTCGGCGACGCTCCTGAGCGACAGCGTGATGTCGCCCATGACGTTGGCCAGCGCCATCATCTCAGTCTGACGCGGCGTCAACTCTAAGGTTGCCGTCGAGGCCGAGCTGTCGGCGGTCTTTTTGCCTTCCTTGGTTTGTATCTGCTGCCCGATCGCAAGAACCCTTACGTTGCGAAACAGCGTGTCTGCTACGTTTTGATCCTGACCGCTCCGGTCGCGGACGCGACGGATAAGAATGACATCCACATGGTCGTTGGGAAGGATCAGGCTTCCGGCAGCAGTTTCAGCGCGGATCTTCGTCGAGATCGCGCGCATGCCCCGCGGAAGGATCGCGGCAAGAACGCCGCCCTGGCCGGGCTTGATCAATTTTTGCTCCGTCACCGGCTCTCCGGCGAGGAGGGGAGCGCGCGCGACCGAGCCTGCAAGCTGGTGCAGCATCGCGACGCCGCCGTTCTTTTTCGTGATCGAGTTGCGGGAGACGGCCTCCGTCGGCCACGTCATCCAGCGGAAGTTTCCTTCGTTGACGATGTCTCCGACGGGAATATCCGTTGCTGCAACGAGGACTTCACTGCTGTCGACTTTCTTTTCGACCGTAATCGGCGCGGGCGGGCGCACGAGGACGCTCGCGACGTAGTAGGCGAGGACGGCAGCAACGAGTGCCACCGAGAATCCTATCAATTGAGCCCGCTTCATCCGCCCCGCAGTCCTATGAGAACCAAATGCGATTCCTCAGGGCGACGATGATGGCTAATCGTCAATATGGAGTTAATTGTCGTCTCGGACTGACTCCAGCTGCGCGAAAGGTTGCAGAGACAGCTCGCGAGGTCACAAGTCGAGCGGCGCTCCGAAAAGCTAGGTCATCAAGGACAGAAACAACGCGGTCTTTGGAAAGACTGCGAGTGCACCGGCGGCAATGGCAATGCCGTATGGGATAGGCCCCTTGTGCATATGAAGACGGACGGCCCAGGCGGGAAGCGGAAGAGCCGTTGCGGGCGTCATGCGATAGGCCAGAACGGCGAGCGACAGTGCCCCGCCGAAGATCGTGATGAAAGCCAGATAGTCGATGATGTGGTCGGCGCCGATCCACAGAGCACCGGCCGCGACGAGCTTGGCATCTCCACCCCCAAGAAGGTTCAAGGCAAAGAGCGTGAACGTTGCGGCAAGAACGGCCAGACCAATCGCCAGATTGGTGCCGAGGACGTCGAATGGCATCCGCGTGAGAAGCGCAACGACAACAAAGCTCCCGAACAGCACCAGCGGAATGCGATTGGGAATTTTCATCGTGAAAAGGTCGTTCGCCGCAGCAAAAGCCATTGCTACGGGGAATGCCATCAGAACAACGGAGGCTATCGAAGTCATAGAAAAGGACCCAAACGCGCTAAGCTAGCCAAGACTGTCATGATCGAGGTAAGAGCCCAGCTGACCGGGCTTGACCTCGACGTCAGTTTGAGCCGGAGCCGAATGCCGCGCTGACAGAATTGAAGACGCCCTGAAGAGAGGTAGAGATCTGCGTCAGGCTGACGATGATGCTGACGCTCACGATGCTGGCGATCAGTGCGTACTCGATCGAAGTCGCACCGCTCTCATCGGAGAGAAACTCGAAGACCTTGGCTTTTTTCATCGCCGTTCCCATGAGCTGAAATCGTCCGGAGCGCGCCCGACGGACGACAGTGACGACCGAGGTTAGCGCTGAAGCGTTAAAATCCGGTGCTGCGGGGGGCGAAAGCCGGGCACTTTGGGCGGCCGCTTTTTGTGGCTACGCGCCTAAAAAGAAAACGCCCGGAGATCGTCCCCGGGCGCACGGCGATGCCTCAGTGAGAAGCCGAGATCGCTTACTGACCGTCCAGCGAGTTGCTGACGCTGTTGAACGTCGACTGCAGGCTGCCGCTGACCTTCTGCAGAGCAGCGATGATGCCGACGGCGACGATCGCGGCGATGAGACCATATTCGATGGCCGTCGCACCCGACTCGTCCTTCATGAAACGCGAAAACATATTCATGTGTACTCTCCCAAACTTGCCTTACGTAAGTGTCCGATCCTTGTCCCCTTTGGGTCTTCGCCCGTACTGGGAACTGCCCGGGACAATAATCCTGAAAAATTAAAGCCGAGTAAAACTGAATATATATCGCCAAAAGAGGGGCAAGAGAGGAGAACTAGGCCCAAAATACCAAATCATAACACAGTTAATACTTATATAAAATGAAGAATATACGCGTTAATATTTCGAAAATATCAGGAATTACTTATGGAATGCACTAATGTTTACCGGTTAATTCTAGGTTCATTGTAGTCTGATGTAAGTATTTCACACGAGCTGATCGTGCAACAGCCCGGAACAAGCGAGAATGCGTAAAATCCTCGGCCTGCAGCTGCTTTTAAGCAGTGTACGGAAGATTCGCCGCTCCCCGCAGCGCGACCGAGTTCATTTACCGAACCGGTTCCATTGGTTTTTGTCGCCGAGGTGATGTCCTGTCGCCCCTAAACCCGCCGTTTCGGGACGCACGTTTGCAGATGATTCACCATTTTCTGAGCTAATGACCCTGGCGCCCGCGAACCCGGATTGGAAAACATGCCCTCGAGAGCCCGAACTACCCGCGTCTCCTCCGATGCCTTGCGGGCACTTGTGAGCACCCTCTTGCTTGCTTGCATTGTTGATCCCGCTGCCGCCGCGGACCTTGTGGTTCGCTATGATCAGTCGCAGCTGCTGCGGCTCCCGCGGCCGGCATCAGAAATCATCATAGGCAATCCATCGATTGCCGATGTCGCTCTCCAGGACGGCAATCTTCTTGTGGTGACTGGAAAGACGTTCGGCATCACGAACGTCATTGCGCTCGATGCGGAGCACAACATCATCCAGGACCAACGTGTCATGGTCGAGCGCGACGACCGGAGAGTCGTCAATCTCATGAAGGGCAGCCAGCGCTTCACCTATGCCTGCACGCCGAATTGCGAACCGACGCTGACCATCGGCGATAACAAGGACTTCTTCAGTGAGGTCCAGTCGGCTAATTCGATGAAGACTAAGTTCTCGGCAAGCGCATCCGACCAGAACAACGCGGCGAATAACGCCCAGTAGGTCTTTGGTTCCTTATCAGTTTCACTTCAGACTTTTTAAACCGACGCGAAAAGAACGAGCTTTCAATAAATGCGCTCTTAATCTTCCGCATATACCACTGGACGGCGTGGGAGGCCCCGCGAAGCGCTCGATCATGTTATTGCGGACGAGAAATGACCCGACTGCAACCAGCGTTGACCTTCATACGATTGCACCGCTTCAAACGCGATGACCGGGGTGCGACCGCGGTCGAATTCGCGATCGTCGCAATACCTTTCCTGATGTTCATCTTCGCGCTCATCGGCTGCGCGCTCTATTTCTTTGTATTGAACTCGCTGGAATCCGGAATGGATCAAACCAGCCGCCTCGTCCGCACCGGCGAAGCCATCACCGAAAATCTGACCGTCGATCAGTTCAAGCAGAAAATCTGCAGCGGCTCCGGCGGCTGGATCAAATGCGACAACATGCAGATCTGGGCCCAACATTGGAGTGACTGGTCCGACCCAACGCTCGCGCCGCATCAGTGCGTCGATCAGAACAACACCGTGATTGCGAACAACGCACCCGGTTCGGATCCGATCGCAACATATACGGGGACGGCCAGCGACGTCGTCATTGTGACCATCTGTTACGAGTGGGATTTCGCGTCCAAGATTCCGTTTCTGCGGCTTGGAAACATGCAGAACGGCGCCATGATGATGCAGACCGCGACCGCGTTCCGTACCGAACCCTTTCCCGGAACGTGACATGCGACGCCTCTCAATATCTTCGCTGACAGCGCGTTTCCGCAGCTTTTGCAAAGATCGGTCGGGCATCGCAGCCGTTGAGTTCGGCTTGCTCGTGCCGCTGCTGCTGATCATGACATTTGGAACGTTCGAGCTTTCGCGTGCCCTGATCGTTCATAAGCGGTTCCAACGCGCGACCTCGATGGTCGGAGATCTCGTGACTCGCGAGAAGCAACTCTGGTCCGAGGATGAAGACTCATCCGATGTAACCACCGCCGACGCGAAAGCAACGCTGGCTGGCATCATGCAATCCATCGTGCATGTAATGCAGCCCTACAGCGCGACACCGCTCCAGTTGAAAGTGTATCAAGTCTGGGCGTCGATGTCGGATCCGACGCAAACGAAGGTCGAGTGGACTTATCAGTACCCCGGCGGAGCGACGGTGGGCTGCGGCGATAAGAAAGTAATTGATGCCGGCGTTCTGACCGGCAACGGCAGGGCGATTTTCGTCGAAGCGCAATACCAATACACGCCGCTGATGCAGAACCTGCTCCCGGGCATCATTCGCCAGGTGACCTGGAACGATACGATGGTCATGACCCCGCGCGACGTGCCGTCCGTGATGTATCTGCCCGGCCTGAACAACAGCAGCACCTGGGACCAGCCGTCGCTCGCCGCCTGCCAGTGAACCACCGGACGACACCGAACTCTGCCCATTAAAAAATTTATGTTCAGAGCGCGATCGAGGTTTCACATTCCAAATTCGTCAGTCTACAGAGAAAAGCCCAAGGCATACCTGATCTAGGAGCGTGAAAAAGTGCCATTATGGCGGCTTAAAATGTAAAAGAAGTTTCGCACGAGGAAATGCTGCTCGGCTATTTCAAACTCGGAGTTCGATACTCCCTTGTGCTGTTATAATCGTGGGCTAGAGTTGACTGAACTCTGATAAACACTGTTTGAGGTCTAGCGGATTATGGGACGGAGATCTGTTCACTCGCCGGAAGAATTGAGACAGCTTATCCTTGACGCGTCTCAGACCATTGTCGAACGCAATGGAATCACTGGTCTTTCGGCTCGCGAGATTGCGCGAATGATCGGCTATTCGCCGGGCACGCTCTATAACATTTTTGAGAACCTTGATGATGTGCTGCTGACGCTTCAGGTCCAGTTGATGGGCCGCACGGTCGAGCATCTGAAGCGTGTGCCTCTCGGTTCCGATGCGGAAAAGAACATCGAAGGTCTGGCGTACGCTTACGTCGACTTCGCCCTCGTCAATAGGCGGATGTGGAATCTGTTTCTTGCGCACAGCCTCCCGCCAGGCGCGAGCGTACCCGCGCTGTTCCATGACTATACGAACAGTCTGGTGGAAATGGCTAAAAACGCCCTTTCGCCGATCGCTCCGGATGCGCCCCGTGAAAATCTCGACACCACGGCTCGCGCGTTCTGGGCCGGCCTCAATGGCATTACCGCAATCGCGGCGACCGAAAAGGGCGTCTATCTCACGCCCGCAACGGCACAGGAATATGCCAAGGAGCTGACGACGACGTTCCTCAAGGGCCTGCGCTGCCGTTCGGCTCACGCTTAACAGCAGAGTCCGTTTCCGGTGCGGACGGCGGCTGTTCCGCAGCCGCTGCCGGTACTGCGGGATCTGCTACCGGTGCCGCGTTGGCATTTGGTCGGGCACCGGGAATTGCGCCCGTCATGATGGCATTTGGTGCGTCATCTTTGCGAGATGCGAAGTGCGGCGTCTCGACGATGCCGAACCACTTGTCGGTCGGCAGAAGCCGGCGCTGCAGCCCCGTCCACAGATTGTGCGAACTCAAGCCTTCCACGAACGTGTTCGTGTGCGGAGAGATCAGGATCACGGCCGCCGTGGCACAAGCCATCGCAACCGACGCATAGATGTGCCGCCGGTCGAACAGCTTCAGTGCCGTACCGAACGACGACTTCAGCCGCGTATCCATGACATCGACCGAATAGATCTCGTCGAGCGTCAGATGCGTGATGTAGCCGACGAACATGAAGGCAGCAGCAAGCCACGACACGCCATCTGGTTTACCGAGAAGATGCCGGAACACGATCGCCGTCGTCACCGAGCAGAAAACCGCCGCGAGGATGGAATGCCAGATTCCGCGATGCACGGACAATCGATGGAAAACTGAATGCAATCCATATCGCACCAGAACAAGCGTCCCTAGCCAAAGCAGCCACAGCTCCGCAATCGAAAACTCGGTGGCCGCATTGAACAGCACGGCGAAGGACGCGAAAATGGCAAGCCCGGCAAACATCGCACGGCTCGGCCGCGAATCCTTGAGGTCGATATCCGGCAGTACAGATCCGAGGGCTCCAGCCAACGTGACTGCCACCAGATTCTGAGGCGCCACGACGTCGGCCGCGAGCGTCAAGGTCGCCAAGGCGCCAGATACGACCGTGCCGACCGCGATATGGGTGGTAAAGTTCGCCATGAGCGCTCCAGGCTGCCTCTCGGCGCCAACACCGCGACTTCGGGCGTTGGCGGTCGCCTCTCAAGTAATGCAGCATCAGATTCGCTTCGCCGCGACGAGGTGCAACGCCGACCTCCATGTGGATAAACCGCGTCGGCTGAACCAGTGAAGTAAAGCGACGTCACGCTTGGTCCGGCAACGGTAGCCTTGCCACCGGGAATGTGCGACCAAGGCGCGACCACCATCCAAAGACGATTGTTGTATGTCGACCGAAGCAACCGAGAAGAACGGCAGGATCGCGCGCGTTGCGGCCACGAACATCGCCGTCTCGCTTGTCGTTATCACGTTGAAATATATCGCCTACGTGATCTCTGGATCGGTGGCCCTTTATTCCGATGCGCTCGAAAGCATCGTCAACGTCATGACGGCGGTGACGGCCTACATCGCCATTCGCATGAGCGCGATGCCTCCTGATTCCGATCATCCGTTCGGCCACCACAAGGCCGAATTCCTCGCCGCGATGTTTGAAGGCGCGATGATCGCCGTCGCCGCGCTCCTCATCATGATAAAAGCCTATTCGGGCCTGACCGAAGGCGTGAAGCTCGAGCACTCGACACTCGGTCTCGCCATCAACGCCGTGGCATCGGCGATCAACGCGGGTTGGGCGTGGGCCATGATCCGCTGGGGTAACAACTGGCGCTCGCCCGCGCTCGTCGCCGATGGTCAGCATTTATTCACGGACGTCATCACATCGGTCGGCGTCATCGTCGGCCTGGCCCTCGCTATCGTAACGGGCTGGCACATCCTCGATCCGCTCATCGCCGCCGTGATCGCAGTCAATATCCTGATGATGGGCTACAGGATCGCGACCGATTCCATGTCCCGGCTCATGGACGAGGCCGCAAGTCCTGAAATCGAAGCCCGAATCCGGGGCGCCATCGAAGCCAACGGCATCGGCGCCCTGCAGGCACACGACATCCGCACGCGGCAGGCCGGACGTGCACTCTTCATCGAATTCCACCTCGTGGTGCCGGGTTCGATGACCGTCGACGAGGCTCATGTGATTTGTGATCGGCTCGAGAATTCCATCGAGCAGAGCATCGAAGGCTCGGAGGTCGTCATCCACGTCGAGCCGGAATACAAAGCGAAACCGGAAGCCTCCGGCGCAGTCCCGCTTTGATGAAAACCGTCTTCCCCGAACAAACGAGCCTGCGAGGCTGTTCTGGGACGACGGTTCAACGGGACATTACGCGTTCCGCTCGGCCCAAAGATCATATTCGTCGGCCGCGATCACTTTGGCGCGGACGATGTCGCCTGGTTTCACGTCGTCCTCACCATTGAGGAACACATTGCCGTCAATGTCCGGCGCATCCCACTTCGAACGTCCCATGGCGCCGTCTTCGTCTACTTCATCGATGATGACGTCCACTGTCGAGCCCACGCGGGCGCCTAGCAACCCGGCGCTAACCTCTTTTTGGGCAGCCATGAAGCGGTGCCAGCGCTCGTCCTTCACCTCTTCCGGCACCGCGCCTTCGATCACGTTGGCCCTGGCTCCCTCGACAGCCTCATACTTGAAGCAACCGGCGCGATTGATCTTCGCTTCTTTGAGCCAGTCGAGAAGGAACTGAAAATCCTCCTCCGTCTCGCCCGGGAAACCGACGATGAATGTCGAACGGATCGCAAGGTCCGGACAGACATCGCGCCAGCGCCGGATGCGCTCCGCCGTCTTCTCCTGTGATGCAGGGCGGCGCATCGCTTTCAACACTGAAGGCGACGCGTGCTGAAACGGAATGTCGAGGTACGGCAGAATCTTACCGTCCGCCATCAGCGGAATAACTTCATCGACGTGCGGATAAGGATAGACGTAATGCATCCGGACCCACGCCCCGAGATCGCCCAACGCCCGCGAGAGATCCAGGAAACGTGCCTTGAGCGCTCCCCCTTTCCAATCGCTCTCCGCATATTTCAGATCGAGCCCGTAGGCGCTCGTATCCTGGCTGATGACCAGCAGCTCTTTGACGCCGGCATTCACCAGCCGTTCGGCTTCCGTCATCACGTGGTTCGCGGGGCGACTTGCAAGATCACCGCGCAACGACGGAATGATGCAGAACGTGCAGCGATTGTTGCAGCCTTCCGAAATCTTCAGATAGGCATAGTGGCGCGGCGTGAGACGCAAACCTTCCGGCGGTACGAGATCGACGTAGGGATCATGCAACGGCGGCACGGCGTCATGGACCGCCTCGACGACCTGCTCGTACTGATGCGGTCCGGTGACCGCCAGCACACCCGGATGCGCTTCGCGGATGCGCCCTTCCTCGACGCCGAAGCAGCCGGTCACGATCACCCGGCCGTTGCCGTTCATCGCTTCGCCGATTGCGTCGAGACTCTCCTGCTTCGCGGAATCGAGGAAGCCACAGGTGTTGACCACGACCACATCCGCACCGGAATACTCGCGCGCGATCGCGTATCCTTCCGAACGCAGCTTGGTAATGATCCGTTCACTGTCGACAAGCGCCTTTGGGCACCCGAGCGACACGAAGCCGACCTTGGGCGTACGCGTTTCCGCGCTGCCGGCACCATGCGCCAGCCGCCGGACCTTCGCACTTGCCTTTGCCTTGATCTTCGGAGAGGGTCTCGCCATGTTCGGCTTCTAGCGTTCGGACTTCCGAAGCGCAATCGCGACACGGTGGCAACCAGCAAAGATACTCCTGTGACCGAGCTCCAAACATCCGAAACGCCTGCGAAATCCGATGCGCCCAAGACCAACGCGCGGGCCGCCGCCAGGGCTTGGCTCGAAGCCGGACGCTCCGTCGCCATCGCCACCGTAATCGACACGTGGGGGTCTGCACCGGTCCGCACCGGCGGCCAGATGGCGATTGCCGGCGAAGACGAATTCCAAGGCTCCGTCTCTGGAGGCTGCGTCGAAGCCGATGTTATTGCCGCCGGTATCGATGTCCTTGCGACGGGAAAGCCCGAGACCTTGAACTTCGGCGTCGCTGACGAGACGGCTTGGCGAGCGGGGTTGGCGTGCGGCGGCAAGATCCGCGTGCACGTTATCAAACTCGAGCCGAAGACCGACCTCGAGTTCCTCCAGAAAATCGATGCCGCCGCCTCTGCCCGCGAGCCGATCGTCATCATGACCCGGCTGTCCGATGGTGTCCGCCAGATCTATGACGGAAGCACATCGACAGACCCGGCCATTGCCGAAGCTATCCGCCGTGCCCACAGCGGCGTCGACAAATCCGGCGAAACGTTCCTTCATGCTTTGACGCCGCCGCCGCGCATCATCATCGTCGGCGCAACACATATCGGGCAGCATCTGGCAACGATGGCAACGGCCTCGGGCTACGACGTGAAAGTCCTCGATCCGCGCACCGCCTTCGCGAACGCGAACCGCTTCGATGCATCCCAGATCATCACCGGCTGGCCGGAAGAGTGCTTTAAGAAGCTCACCGCCGACCCGTTCTCCGCCGTCGTCACGCTGACGCATGTCGATCATATCGATGATGAAGCATTGTCGATCGCGCTCAAATCGCCCTGCCGGTACATCGGCGCGCTCGGCTCGCGCCGCACGCATGCCAAGCGTGTCGAAAGGCTCAAGACAGCGGGCTTCAGCGATAGCGATATCGCCCGCATTCAGGCGCCCATCGGCCTTGACATCGAAGCCGAAACGCCGGGAGAGATCGCCACCTCAATCCTGGCGCAGATCATCGCCGCGTTCCGCAAAGCCCCGGACGCGTCACCATTGCCGCCGTCATCCTCGCGGCAGGGCGATCCTCCCGTTTCAAAGACGGACACAAGCTGCTCGCCGAAATCGACGGCACGCCGATCGTTCGGCATGTTTGTACCGCGCTCGCCGCCTCGAACGTTGACGAGATCATCCTCGTTACTGCAGGCGCGGATGACTTCATCGCAAAGGCAGCAGGGACGGGCCGCTGGCGCACCGTTGAAAATCCAAATGCCCGCGACGGCCTCTCGACCTCATTGCGCACCGGTCTCGAAAACATCTCGCCGGAGGCCGATGGCATCCTCGTCGCGCTCGCCGACATGCCGGGAATCGAGCCGGCGCTCGTGAATGCCTTGATCTCGGCTTTCACCGCCGCAGAAACCGCAATCGTCTTTCCGGCTTCAAAGGAGGGCCGCCGCGGCCACCCGGTTATCTGGCCGAAATCACTATTTGGCGCTCTCTCGTCCATGACCGGAGACACGGGCGGCAAGACGATTCTCGCCGATCACAAAAATCTTTGGCGCGCCGTTCCCTGTGAAAACAAAGGCGCCTTCGCCGACATCGACACGCGGGCCGACTTCGAGGCTTTCACGGCAGAGAATCAGCCGACGCGCCGCAAATGATTGTCGAACGCGATATCCTGAAGCGCGTGCTCCGAAAGGGTCCTGGCCTGCGCCGTCTCATACCGGATCACGCCGAATCCCGATGACGCCGCAAAATCTCTTTGGCCCTCCGGCGCCAGACCGCACACGTCCTTCAGATTGCTCCGTCCGACGACGGTTGCAGTCTCCGTATCGACATAGAGGACATGCCCTGCTTTGGGCGCGCTCGCCGCGATGAAGCGCCCGTCATTGCTCACCGCCATCGCACCGATGTAGCCCTTGAGGTCGTCGCCACCTTTGCCCTGCGGCTCAAGGAGCCTCAACGGTCGGTCGAGGCCCGCGCTGCCGACGATCTGCGGCGGCGTCTGGCTCGGGCTTCCTTCCCATTGCCCGCCGAACCAGACAACGCCTTTCGCGTCCTGCGTCACGTGACGGAGCGACAGTGACTTTAAGTCGCCCGTCATTTCGTGTTTGGCGAGCAGCTTACCGCTCTCCGCATCGACGAACGTCAGCGACGGCTGCATCGAATCGACATTGAGGTTCTCCCGCCCTGCATCGGGCGTCGTGTCGAGCCCCCCATTGCCCGCCGCGATCGTCTTGCCGTCGGCCAGCAGCATGATCTCATGCGGTCCCATGCCGAAGGTCGAATGCTCGCCGATCTTCTTAAAACTGCGCGCGACGTCGTAGACCCCGATGACGCCCATACCCGTCGCAATGTCGTTCTCCGAAGCGTAAAGCAGCCGCCCGTCCACAGAGAACGATCCATGCCCGAAGTAATGACGCCCCTCACCGGGCGTAAACACGTGCGGCACCGTCTTCTTGTCGAGTTCGAACGACACCGCGAACGCGCCCGGACGTCGCGCAAAAACGACGACCCGGCCCGACGGCTGATGAATGGCGATATCGTGCCCCCGCGCCGAAAGCGGCACCTCGCGCAGAATGGCACCCTCTCCGCTGAGCAACAGGATACCGAACGAACCGTCCGCCAGCCGCGCCGCCGTCACATAAGCTACGCTGTCATCCGCAACCGCGAAGCGGGGCCCGAATCCGGCTCCGCCGACGAAAGCCAGCGTCCCGAGCAGCATCGATCTGCGATCAATCACCATCGAGCTCATTGAATCCTACCGTGAGTTTTGCAGAAACCGACAGTCTGTTCGCCACCATGTTACGCAGCCCATTCGCGCGATCGAACACCTCACGCGGCGTCGGCGCATCCTCGCGTTTGGCATGGGGCGAACGCCCCCCGGCGCCATCGCTCGATTCAAGTGTGCGCCAGGTCCCTGAAACCCAATCCTTCATCCAGAACCGATCCGGCGGCAGCCAGCTTTCGAGTTGCAGCGTCTCGTAGAGCTGATGCAGCGACGTGATGCTCTCCTCATAGAAGGCTTGCTGCAGTCCCGACTTCTCGTAGGGCGGTGTCAGCCGGATTTTGGGATCGACGTGGGGCTTCACTTGCAAGTCGCCCGTCAACGACAACCCGACGATTAACGCCTTCACAACCTCGACCGCGGCCTCGCTCTCGCTCTTGTACGTGTCGTTGTCCGGACCCGGATGAAGCATTTTATCAGCCCATCCGTCGGGCTTCTCCCACTCGTTCGCAACTTCGCTCGTCAAACGAACGATATTAACCGCGATCGCCTCCGCGACGACGCATCGGTAATGCGCAGCATCGGCCGGACCAAGCGGCACATCCTTGTCGTGCATCAGCGCTTCGAGCGCCGGGAGCCCCTGTATCGCGGCGCTCTGCTTCGCCATCGCACCGGGCTGCGCGATCGCCTCGTCCTTGCTCAGGAGAAGAAGCCGCAATTGCCGAGCAACGAAGCCGCGCGGATCAGGCCAGAACGAGATTTGCTCGCGGCGGCCATTCTCCAGCATCGGTCCGAAACGCAGGAAATCGACACCCGCATAGGCGATGACGACCTTGGCGAAGTGATCTTCGAGCGCCTTCTCCGCCTCGGCTGATCCCGATTTACACACGTTGGCGACGGCGCCCGGCAACGGTTTCGCTGCGGCTTTCAACGCATCGATATGCGGGACGATGTATTGCGCGATCGCCGCCTGCACCATTGCGGCGTGGCTGATCGGCGCTGGCGGAAGATCGGCGCCGACCGCCTGAGCGGCAAATGCGAACGCTGCGAACCCGAGAAGCATCACTCTGCGTACCATCATAACCCATTCACATAATCGGCGAGACGCTTCTTGTCGTCAGCTGTGAGAGCCTCGAACCGCATCCGGCTGCCTTCGGCCTCGCCATAGTGCCGTTCCACGGCTTCCTCCACCGTTGCCGCCGTTCCATCGTGGAGGTAGCGGCGTTTCCCCGGCGTCAAATGGCCGTTGATCAGCGGCGCCGTCCGCCATTCAGAAGACCTTACTCCCGGTTCCCCGACGCCGTCATCGAGCAGCGGACCCATATCGTGAAGCAGGAGATCGGTGAAGGCTGGAATTTGGCCCCCGTCGCGCGTCTTGAGCTTAGGCACATGGCAGTCTGCACATCCGGTCGAGGCAAACAACGCCGACGCTTCATTGGTGGAACGCGCATGCAGCGTCTGGAGATAGCTCGCAACCACCCCAATCATCGCGGATGACAGTTCGCGGTTCTCAAAGGAGGGGCTCTCGCCGTTGGGCAGTGCGAGACAAGCCGCCTCGAGCCTCGTGCAGTCGCCGTAGGGCAGCGGAAATTCCGGGCTCGACATACCGATATCGAACGCAAACGCGTGTGCGACCTGCTCTTTGAGCGAAGTATGCGCCGCTTTCCAACCATAGCGGCCGATGCCGCTCGGCGTCACGTTCGCCCGGCCCTTGATCGGCCCGCCATCGCGCGCATTGGATACCGCTCGCGCTAAAATTTCCTCGTCCGGCACGTCGTCGAAGGCTGCTTTCCCGAACAGCGGTGGTGCCAGGCGCGCCTCCGCATGAAACCCGTTTGTAATAGGCGGTCCTGATAAGTTGTATTTGAAGTTTGGCAGAAAGCGCACGTCGCCTTCCGGCATTAGCCCTGGCACCGCGTTCGTCTGCAATTCGAGTCCGTAATAAGGATCCGTCTCGCCAGCCGCATTGCCGAAGCGCACCACCGCGCCCGCGATATCGGCCGAACCATCGGCGCGCGTTACGATATGCGCACCGTCACCTCGCGCGTGGCAGCCCGTGCAGGAGCGTGCAACAAAGAGCGGACCGAGCCCGTCTGTCCCGTTGGTCGACGAAGGCGCCGGAATCCATTGTCGCTCGAACAACGCTTTTCCCATGGCCGCGTCAAGCGGGTCGGCGCGAGCGGCGAAGGCGGCAAGGATTGCGAACAGCGGCAACGCCAAAAGCACACACAGTGTTCGCGTCACACCACCTCGATGTAGCCCATCATGCCCGCTTCTTGATGTTCGAGGATATGGCAATGGAACATCCATTTTCCCGGTAGACCCGCAACGAGCCCCACCTGAATGCGCTCGTTCGGAATAAGCAGTACCGTATCGCATCGGAAACGCGGAAGGCGACGCTTGCTCGAGTTCAATACCTCGAAGGTGTGGCCGTGAATATGGATCGGATGCGACCGCGGCGTCGTGTTGTCGAGCTCGAAGATATAGCTTTGCCCGGATTTGAGGGTCGCAAGCGGCGGCCCAAGGTTCTGGTGGTCATGTCCCGGCCACGCCTGCTTGTTGATGGCCCAGAACGTCCGTTTAGCAAGGCACAGCGGCCCGAGTTGAATTCCCGGGCCCGCGCCGAGTGCCGCGATCGCTGCGCCGGTCGGCGTCGCAGAGAACTCGAATGGAATGATCTGCGCGTTCGCCTCGTCGAGCTTCGGGAACGGCATGACCTTGAGCGGTACAGGGTCGAAACCACCCGTCCGCTTCGGCCGCCCCTCGGATTTGAATTCCGCGAGCACGAAGGGTTGCGCCGAAAAATAATCGTAAAGCTTCACGGATTTTCCGGGCGCTGCGGTACGGAGCAGAATATCGACCCGCATCGCTGTTCCCATGCGCCACGATTCGAACGTCATCGGCGGCAGACCATTGCCATCGACGGCAATGATCGCCGCTTCCGCGTCTTCGAATCCGATTTCGGAGATGCGCATCGGATCGAGATTGTAGAACCGGATGCGAATGTTTGCCGAAGACGGAACCGTGATGACGGGCGATGTCGCGCCATTGACCGAACGGATTGTCCCGGGAGTTCCCCCTTTCGCTGCTCCTTCGTCTGTTGAGAAGGGCAGGAACTTACCGTCGGACCCGATGCGCCAATCCTTCATCAGCAGCACGTATTCTGCGTCGGGAGCTTCGATCTCGTCGCCCTCAACGATCAGTGCACCGATCAGCCCGCGCCCGAAATGCTCTGTCGAGTTGCAGTGCGTGTGAAAGAAAAAAGATCCGGTGTCCGGCGGCACGAACGAATAATGCCCCTTCCCACCCGGAGCGATCGGCTGCTGCGTGAGATAGGGAACACCATCCTGCGTGTTGGGAATCCGCAGTCCATGCCAGTGGATCGACGCAACCTCGCCCTCACGCGGCAGATCGTTCTTGAAAACCGTGTCGAGCTGCTCGCCGAGTTTCACGCGCACGATCGGAAAAGTGGTGCCAGCCTGGAAGGTCCAGAGCGGCAGCGTCTTTCCGTTGAAGCAAGGGAGCGCCGTCGGCCGCTCCGCAAGATCGAGCGCAAGCGACTCGACGCCGTGCGCGATCGGTTGTGCCAACACCTCGCGGGCCTGGGCTTTACGACCGACGGATAGAAATCCCGCAGCTCCGCTTCCTGCGAAGGCAGCACCTCCGATCAGGACGTCGCGGCGCCTCAGCATGCGAGAACCTCGTGCGAATGCTTCATAGCTCGGGCGGGGCCGACCTACTTTGCCTTGGCGACCTTGGCTGGATCATCGAGACTGTCAGACCCCTCGATCTTGACCTTGAGGTTCAGCGCCGCGACGACCGCTTCGATAGCCCGCGCTTGCGCGACGAGCGCGTCGACCGCATCGAGGATCATCTTGTTACCGACGTCATTGCCTGCTGCAAGCATCTGATCGTAGGCCATCTCGCCGGAATCGGCCTT
Source organism: Pseudomonadota bacterium (assembly GCA_018242215.1). Classification (GTDB taxonomy): domain Bacteria; phylum Pseudomonadota; class Alphaproteobacteria; order Rhizobiales; family Hyphomicrobiaceae; genus Hyphomicrobium_B. The sequence continues at coordinate 128,609 of JAFECG010000019.1, read as the reverse complement.
CACCTTGATCGCTTTGATCTTCTCGAGCGTCACAGCCATCGCGTCATCGACACGCTTTGCTGCCTCTGGTGCCTTCTCTCGCGCAAGCTCCGCGATGCTGGCGCCGCTGACCGGTGTCACGCCGTCATATTTGCCGTTCCAGATCTCCATCATCCCGACCTGGTCATAGTAGTGGCTGTTATGCGTGTTATCGGAAAAGCAGTCGTGCTCTTCCTCGGGATCGTGCAACAGCACGCCAAGCTTCATGCGCTCGCCAGCGAGTTCTCCATAAGAGAGCGAACCGAGACCGGTCAAAATCGTCGAGAGCTGCATGTTCTCGTCTTCGCCCGCCAGCGCCTTGCGCGCTGCGCCGTCCGGCTTCCAGTCGCCGACCATCTCTGTGAGATCGTCGACGAGCAGCCCCGAAGCGGCCTTGAGGTAATCGCGGCGACGATCGCAATTCTCATGGGTGCAGTTCTTGAGATCATAGTCGCTCGCCGGACGTTCCCCCGCGCCGGGGCCCGTCCCATGGAGATCCTGCCCCCAGAGCAGAAATTCGATCGCATGGTAGCCGGTGCCGACATTCGTCTCGACATCGAGCGCGCTGTTGAGCTTGCCGATGACGGTCTTGTCGATCTTGGTAGCGTCCAGAATTTTCGGTCCTAACCGAATTTTCTTATTCGCGATAATGTTCGCCGTGTAGAGCGGGTTCTCTTCCTTGGTATCGCCGTAGCTCGCTTTGTCGACGTAATCGATCAAACCTTCGTCGAGCGGCCACGAGTTGACGTCGCCTTCCCAATCATCGACGATCTTATTGCCGAACCTGAACCCTTCGGTCTGCATGTAGGGAACGCGGGAGGCTTTCCATGCGTCACGCGCCGCCGCCAGCGTTTCGGTATTCGGTGCGGCAAGGAAAGCATCGATTGCCTTATCGAGATCTTTCGCCTTCGTCAGTGCATCGGAGTACATCGCCTCCGCGAGGTCCCCGTAATTTTTCATGATGTCCTTCGTCGCAGGTGGCGCGGCGAAAGCCGAGCCCGCCCCTACTGACGCCGCGAACTGCATCGCGCAGGCAATAGCAAACGCCTTTTTCGACATCCTGGCTCTCCGTGGGAAATCCCTTTCGACGCTCCGCAAGACACCTTGAATGCGAACGCCAAAGCCCTATTATTTACCGTCTAGGTATAGAATGCCGCGCGTCCGACGTGTCAAGTGAACTCGGATCGCTCTCCCGCCCCTTGCCACCCAGATAAGATTTGTGAAACAAGCAAGGATAGGAATTTTTTCCGTCGCGGCCGCGCGGCCCCAGGTAATTCGATTATGCGCTTGACGAAGCAAACTGGCCACGCGATCCGCATTCTCATCGATTGCGCGCTCGCCAAAGACCAGCTGGTAAAAGTGGCCGACGTTTCCGATCGCCTCGGCGTCACGAAACAGAACGTCTTCAAGATCGTCCATATCCTTTCGCACGCTGGGTTTCTTTCCGCTGTAAGAGGCCCGAACGGCGGCGTCCGGCTGGCCAAACCGGCGTCAACGATCCGGATAGGCGATGTCGTCCGCGCCATCGAAGTTACGCGCGTTCAAGTCGAAGGAGGCAACGATCCTCAGTCGACAGACGCTGACCCGGGCAACATCAATGCCATGTTCGATGACGCGTTGACCGCATTCATCACGGTGCTGGACCAGCATACGCTTGCCGAGCTTGCCGTGCGGTCGCCTGTCGGTTTCACGGAAATCGAACCGAACGGCGAAAGCGACCGAGGAAATAAGGTTCGCAGCAGGAAGCCCGCGGCTCGTGGCTCGCGACGAAGCTGATATTTTGCCGACTGGCTTATGGCGCTGATCAGGATTACTTCAGCGCACATGATCCGTGACAATGCTCGCCTGGGTTTCGCCGCCCTCGCTGCCACCGCCTTGCTCCTGCTTGTTCCCCTATCGATGTGGACGAGCGGATCACTTCGCGACGGAATTTTCTTCGCCTGTGGATTGCTCGTGGCCATTGCCGCGTTATTTGCATGGCCGCGCGCTACGCTTGACCAAAAAGCGGGTGACATGACGGGCATCGACTCAAGCTCAGACAAGATTTTGACTTGGACCGATCTCGCCGCGGCCATGCCCGATCCGGCGATCATCCTCGATGAATCGTCCATTATTTTGAACTGCAACGCCGCCGCCCGCAGCCTCTTCGATAGGCTCCGGCAGGGCATACCGCTCGAGCACGTCAATCGTGACCCTGAACTCATTGCCGCGGTGACCGGCGCTCTTCAAAATGGCGAAAAGGGCACCGCGCTCCTCGTACCGCGCGGCAGCGCGGGCCAACGGCTGATCGCGACCGTCACGCCCCTTGGCGTCAAGACCCACGGCCCTGCTGTTGCGGCGTTGATCACGATCCACGACGAGTCCGAGCAGCACCGCCTGCTTGAAATGCGTACGGATTTCATCGCCAACGCCAGTCATGAGCTGAGAACACCGCTCGCGTCCGTCAGGGGATTCATCGAAACGCTTCAGGGCCCCGCGCGGAATGACGAAAAAGCGCGAGAGCGCTTCCTCGCGATCATGGCCGATCAGGCGGAACGCATGACGCGGCTGATCGACGATTTGCTTTTGCTCAGCCGAGTCGAAGAGAAAGCCAATCTTAAGCCGACGGGACGAGTCGACCTCAACGATCTCATTGAAGACGTTGTCCGCTCGCTGATGCCGTTTGCGGATGAACGAGACATTACGATCGAAGTGAAACCCTCCCCGAATACACTTGTCGCGAAGGGTGACCGCGATGAGCTGTTCCAGGTTTTTCACAACCTCGTGGAGAACGCCGTCAAATACGGCCGCGACAATGGCCACGTAACGATCTCGCTGACGAAAAAAACGAGCCCGAGCGGCGATCGCAATCCTGCGCGCGCTTTCGTCTCTATCGTGGACGATGGACCGGGGATCGCACCCGAACATCTGCCCCGGCTCACCGAGCGCTTCTACCGAGTGAGCGCAGAGCACAGCCGCCGGATCGGGGGAACGGGTCTCGGACTGGCGATCGTGAAGCATGTGCTCAGCCGCCACGATGGCGAACTCTCCGTCCAGTCGGTCGTCGGTGAAGGAACAACATTCAACGTGATTCTGCCCGCTTACAAATAAAAATTCTTTCAAAACAATACATTAGACTGTCACAAATCCATTGCGTGGAATCGCTAGAACGATCACCGCGTTGAATGACGGCGTTGCGACAATCGTCTGCCAAGACGAGCTAGTTCGAAAACGCCTAACTCTTCGCGTCTGCGTGTCTTGGGGAGGGTCGCGGCAAATTCGGAGATTTCATCGGGCAGAGCATCATGACGGGCGTTCGACCGGTCACTTGACGATCTGCATCTGGGTGGAACGTTAACAGGGCAAAGCGAAACCCTTCAAAAACAAAGCATTAACGTTTCACAATGGCGTGAACTAACTGGACTAGAGAGTGCAAGCCGGACTTCGAGGTCCGGCAGATGGAGTGGCGAGGCCTCAAGCCCCCGTTCAACAAGGAGACCACGAGTGAAACAGTCTTTTCTGGCGCTTATTGCGGCGCTTGCGGCGACAGCCGCTGCGACCGCTCCCGTCAAAGCCGACATTTCCGGCGCGGGTGCCACGTTCCCGTATCCGATCTACGCGAAGTGGGCTGATGCCTACAAGAAAGAGACCGGCATCGGCCTGAATTACCAGTCGATCGGCTCCGGCGGCGGCATCAAGCAGATCGAAGCCAGCACGGTGACGTTCGGCGCTTCCGACATGCCGCTCAAGGGCGACAAGCTCGAGAAGGATGGTCTGGTTCAGTTTCCGACGGTCATGGGCGGCATCGTTCCGGTTGTGAACCTCGACGGCATCAAGGCGAACGATCTTGTCTTCGACGGCCCGACGCTCGCCAAAATCTACCTCGGCGAAATCACGTCATGGGATGACCCCGCCATCAAGAAGCTCAACCCGAACGTAAAGCTTCCCTCTGATGCCATCGCCGTCGTTTCTCGCTCGGACGGCTCGGGCACCACGTTCGTTTGGACGAACTACCTCTCGAAGGTCAGCGCCGAATTCAAGTCGAAGGTCGGCTCGAACACATCGGTGCAGTTCCCGGTCGGCATCGGCGCCAAGGGCAACGAAGGCGTCGCCAACAACGTGATGCAGACGAAAGGCGCGATCGGCTACGTCGAATACGCCTACGCCAAGCAGAACAAGCTTTCGAACACGAAGCTGATCAATAACGACGGCAAGGCCGTCGAGCCGGTCGTCTCGGCGTTCCAGGCCGCCGCCGCCAATGCCGACTGGTCGTCAGCTCCGGGAATGGGCGTCGTCCTGACGGACGAGCCGGGCGCTGCGTCGTGGCCGATCACCAACCCGACCTTCATCCTGATGCACAAGAAGTCGAAGGACGCCGCTGCCGCCAAGGAAGCCCTCAAGTTCTTCGATTGGGCCTACGTCAACGGCGACAAGGCTGCGGAAGAGCTTGACTACGTTCCGCTTCCGGACAACGTCGTCGCGATGATCAAGAAGAGCTGGGCGGAGATCGTCGGCGACGACAACAAGCCGGTCCTCTCGAACTGAGCCTGTCGAATACAGAGAGGCGCCCGTCTCGTGGGCGCCTCTCGATCGACCAATCGTAATTGATGCGTTGGTTTTGATGCGGAGCGGAAACTTGGCCTTCATGACAGATGCGAATTCGCAAGCGATGGCAGCGGCGGCGGCCAGACGCAAAGTGCTTGAAGGTCTTAGAACGACAGACACATTCTTCCGCCTGCTTACGCACTCTTCCGCTTATCTCGTTCTCGCGATCCTTGGCGCGATCTTTGCGTCGCTTGTAATCGGGGGCTGGCTCGCGTTCAGCACCTTCGGGTTGAGCTTCCTCACGACCGAGATTTGGAATCCTGTCACCGAGCAGTTCGGCGCATTGGCGCCGATCTACGGAACGATCGTGACGTCCGCGATTGCCATGCTCGTCGCCGTTCCGATCAGCATTGGTATCGCCGTCTTTCTGACCGAACTTTGCCCGATGCCGCTTCGCCGGCCCATCGGCATCGCGATTGAGCTTCTCGCCGGAGTCCCGAGCATCATCTACGGCATCTGGGGTCTTTTCTTCTTCGCCCCGACGCTGCAGCGCTACGTTCAGCCCGAGCTGATCGCGTTTTTCAAGCCGTTCCCGGTCCTTAATCAGCTATTCGCGGGCCCACCCTACGGCATCGGCATTCTGACCTCCGCGCTCATTCTCGCCATGATGGTGTTGCCGTTCATTACGGCGGTTTGCCGCGACGTGTTCGAAACCGTCCCCGCCGTCCTGAAGGAAGCGGCTTACGGTATGGGCTGGACGACGCGTGAAGTCGTGAAGAACGTCGTCATACCTTATACGCGCGTCGGCATCATCGGCGGCGTTATGCTCGGCCTCGGCCGCGCTCTCGGCGAGACGATGGCCGTCACCTTCGTGATCGGCAACGCGCACCGGATCTCGGGATCGATCCTGGCACCCGGGACGACGATTTCCGCGACAATCGCCAACGAATTCACCGAAGCGGTCGGCGACCTTTATACGTCGTCGCTGATTGCGCTCGGCCTCATTCTTTTCTTCATCACCTTTGTCGTTCTGGCTCTCGCACGCCTCATGTTGATGCGCATCGAGAAGAAGGCGGGAGCATAACCAATGGCCCTCGATCTCGCGCGATATCGCCGCCGCCGCATTCGAAGCATGATCACGATCAGCCTGTGCTGGGCAGCATCGGCTATTGGGCTGACCATCCTTGCCGTCATCCTGGCCACGCTGGTTTACAAGGGCTTCGCTGGGCTGGGGCCCGCCGTCTTTACGGAAATGACGCCGCCGCCCGGAAATGATGGAGGCTTGCTGAACGCGATCGCCGGTAGTCTCGTCATGACGTTCATCGGCGTCGCCGTCGGCACGCCGATCGGCGTTCTCGCCGGCACGTACATGGCGGAATACGGCCGCTATAACAAAGTCTCGTCCGTCATCCGTTTTATCAACGACATCCTTCTGAGCGCCCCGTCGATCGTGACCGGTCTCTTCATCTACGAGGTGCTCGTCCGCCCGATGGGGCACTTCTCGGCGATCGCCGGCGCTGCGGCACTTGCCGTGCTCGTCATCCCGACTGTCGTTCGGACGACCGAAAACATGCTGTTGCTCGTGCCAAACCAGCTGCGCGAAGCCTCGTCCGCACTTGGAATGCCCCAGTCCCTTGTCATTCGGAAGGTGGCATACAAGGCCGCCCGTGCCGGGATGATCACAGGCGTCTTGCTGGCGGTGGCGCGCGTCAGCGGCGAAACGGCTCCCCTGCTGTTCACCGCACTGAATAATCAGTTCTGGAGCACCAATCTCAATGCCCCGATGGCGAGCTTGCCGGTCGTGATCTTCCAGTATGCGCTGAGCCCCTACGAGGACTGGCAGCGACTTGCCTGGACAGGCGCACTGCTCATCACCGCCGCGGTGCTCACGCTTAGCATCGCCGCACGTTGGTTAGGCTCTTCGAGGACTTCGCAATGAATGTAATGTCAAAAGACGTTGATAGCGGACTGACCGAGAAGGTATCGGTCCGCGACCTGAAGTTCTACTACGGGTCGACCCTCGCGTTGAAGAGCATCACGATTCCGCTGTACGAGCGGCAGGTCACGGCGTTCATCGGCCCATCGGGTTGCGGAAAGTCGACGCTGCTGCGCGTGCTGAACCGCATGTATGATCTCTATCCGAACCAGCGGGCCGAGGGCGAGATCATGTTCGACGGCGAAAACGTCCTCGACATGAAGGATCTCAATCTTCTGCGGTCGCGCATTGGCATGGTGTTCCAGAAGCCGACGCCGTTCCCGATGACGATCTACGAAAACATCGCGTTCGGCCTTCGCCTTTATGAGCGCCTTCCGAAATCGGAAGTCGATGCACGCGTGGAATCGGCGCTCGAGAAAGCCGCCCTCTGGAAGGAAGTGAAAGACAAACTGCACTCGAGCGGCCTTTCTCTTTCGGGCGGTCAGCAGCAGCGTCTTTGCATCGCCCGCACGGTTGCCATTCGCCCCGAAGTCATTCTTTTCGACGAGCCCTGTTCGGCGCTCGATCCGATCTCGACGGCGAAGGTCGAAGAGCTGATTGACGAATTGAAGCATGAGTTCACAATCGCAATCGTCACGCATAACATGCAGCAGGCCGCCCGCGTCTCTCAGCGTACTGCGTTTATGTACCTCGGCGAGCTTGTCGAATTTGGCGACACAAAAAAGCTTTTCACGAACCCAACGGATAGTCGAACGCAGGACTATATCACCGGCCGCTTCGGCTAATCGGTGGCGTTGAGGACAAATCGAATTTCAGGATCCAAGACGATGAATGAACATACCGTCAAATCATACGAAGAAGAGCTGAAGCTTCTCGACCGTCGCATCGCGCAGATGGGCGGCTATGCCGAAAAGCTTCTCGTTCAGGCGATGGATTCGCTTGAACGCCGCGATCCGAAGCTGGCTGAGAAAGCCGTATCCGATGACGTCATGGTCGACCAGCTCGAGCGCGAAGTGCAGGACCAAGTGATCGTAATGATCGCACGGCGGCAGCCGCTCGCCAACGACCTCCGCCACATCATGACGGTCGTCAAGATCGCGGGCGATCTCGAGCGCATCGGCGACCTCGCCAAGAATATCGCCAAGCGCGCCCTGACCATCGCGGGCGAATCCTATCCGAAGCCGCTGATGACCGGCATGCGCCACATGACCGAGATGGTGCAGAACCAGCTGAAGGATGTTCTCGACGCATTGACCGCGCTTGATGCCGACAAGGCGATGCAGGTCTGGCGCAACGATCAGCAGGTCGACGCCATGTACAATTCGCTGTTCCGCGAGCTTCTGACCTACATGATGGAAGATCCGCGCAACATCGGTATCTGCACGCATTTCCTGTTCGGCGCCAAGAACATCGAGCGCATCGGCGACCACACGACCAACATCGCAGAGAATGTCTATTACCTCGTTCATGGCGTTCCGATCGCGGATGACCGGCCGAAGGGCGACAAAACCTCTTCAACCCTGATCACGCCGCGTCAATGAACGTGCGATCTCGAAGCAAACCTCTGATCCGAAACGATGCCAGCTAAGATTATCGTTGTTGAAGATGAAGCGCCTCTGGCCGAACTGCTGAAGTACAACCTTCAGTCGGAAGGCTATGACGTCGTGCCCGCCGCCGATGGGGAGGAAGCGGAGCTGTTGCTTTCCGAGCAAACCTTCGATCTCGCAATTTTGGATTGGATGATCCCCAAAATTTCGGGCATCGAACTCTGCCGCCGTCTTCGCAACCGCCCCGATACGCAAAGTCTGCCGATCATTCTGCTGACTGCGCGCGGCGAGGAAACAGACCGCGTGAGGGGCTTGACGACCGGCGCCGACGACTACGTCACGAAGCCATTCTCGGTGCAGGAGCTGATGGCACGCGTCAAAGCCCTGCTGCGACGCGCATCTCCCGAGCGGATGAGCGACGTTCTCGTCTCAGGCGAGATTACGATGGATCGCGGCGCCCACAGGGTGACGCGCGGCGTTCGCGAAGTGCGCCTCGGTCCGACCGAATACCGCATGCTCGAAGTCTTCATGGAGAGCCCCCGTCGCGTGCTGTCGCGGAGCCAGCTCCTCGACCGCGTATGGGGGCAATCGTCGGAAGTGGACGAACGGACCGTGGACGTTCATATCGGCCGCCTCAGGAAATCGCTGATCCGCGGCAACGAGAGTGATCCGATCCGCACTGTTCGCGGCGCAGGCTACGTTTTTGACGGCCGCGAAGCCGAAACCTCGGCTTGATCTCGCCTCGTATTCAGCTCTGCGCGCTGAGGCAGGTCGAAAGATTGTGCGCAACGCCGCGCAGAAGCTCGAAGTAGAGATCGGGCCCCGCCGGCAGCGTCTGCCCTTCGACGTCAAGCATACCCGATCGCGCATGCGTCCCTTCGGTCACCGCCGCGACGAGATTGGGTTGGAAGCTTGGCTCGGTGAAAACGCAAACTGCCCCAAGTGATGAGATCTTGGCGCGAACTTCGGTCAGTCTCCTGGCGCTCGGCGGCACATCCGGGCTGACGGTGATCGAGCCAGCAGCTTCCAGTCCGAAGCGCCGTTCGAAATACTGTGTGGCATCGTGGAAAACGATGAACGGCTTGCCACGCGATCCTTTGAGCTCCGCCGAAAGCTCGCGATCGAGTGAATCGAGATCCGCGTCGAGCTTCGCGGCATTGCGCTCGAATTGACCTGCATAGTCCGGATAGCGGTGGGCGAGCGCCTTCGTAACGACTGCGACAATAGCCTTGGCATTCTCGGGATCGAGCCAGAGGTGGCCGTCCTTGCCATCTTCGTCGTGATCTTCGTGTTCGTCGGCATGATCGGAATGCGCGTTTGTTGCGGCAGCCGCTTCATGCCCATGGTCATGCTTCTCGAAGGTCCCGCCTTGGCGCTGATCGAGAAGGGTCACGCCGTTCGAGCCCGCAAGCGTGACGACCGTAACGCCGGGCGGCAACGCCGTCACGAGTTTGCGCGTAAATGGCTCAAGCGCATCCGAAATGCGTATGAACACGTCGGCTTCGTTGATCGCGCGCGCGGTTGAAGGCTTTAGCGTGAACGTGTGTGGCGAAGCCGTTCCTTCAACGACGAGCTGCGGCTTCGCGACGCCCGCCATGATCCGAGTGACAAGGGAATGGACGGGTTTGATCGTGACAACGACTTTTGGTGTTTCAACCGCGAAGGCCGCCGCAGACAAACACGCAAGCCAAACAAACGCGCAGAAGCTCCGCGCTGCCAACCGAATCATGCGTTCACCCCCATTCGATCAAAAAAATATAATATAACCATCAGATCTAAGAAGACAACTCACGGCAAATTGGCCTAGGCCAGCCATTCAACGTGTGAACGTCGCAATCTCGCCATGTTCAATGTGCGTTTCCTACGGCTGTGCTCGGAGATCGACCGACGCAACCGGTAAAGAGAATTCGAGGGGCCGATCTTGCAGAAGATCTTCACCGCATATTGCCGTCTTGTTGCAGTCGTCATCGCGCTCGCGGCGTTTGTTGTCCCCGCGGCGGCTCACCCGCACATGTGGGTGACGTATGAGATGACGGTCGACTACGATCAAGGCACGGTCACGGGCGTCGACCACGTCTGGAGCTTCGACGACGCATACGCCGCGATGGCACTCGAAGGTCTCGATACGAATAACGATGGCCAGTACGACCAGCACGAGCTCGAGCCGCTTTTGAAAGTGAACATGGATGGGCTCAAGGAGTTCAACTATTTCACCGTCGCCAAACTCGGTGACGAACAGTTGGCCTTCAATCCTCCGACCAGCGCTCACCTCGAATATAAGAATGGCGTCCTGCGTCTTTTCTTTCATCTGCCTTTAGCGAAGCCGGTCCTCGCCGACGCCGAAGGTTTGACGTTCGCGGTCTTCGATCCCTCCTACTTCATAGATTTCGAGCCGGAAAAGACGGATGCGGTCAAGCTTGCGTCCGCGCCAGACGGCTGCACGGCGACGCTTCTCGATCCGGACGCGGAGAAGGAGGACGCGCAAGCAAAAAAGCTCGGTGCCGCCATGGCACAGCAATTCGGCGCCGGAGTCGTAGGTTTCGGATCCTACAAAACGGTGGCCATAAGCTGCAAGAAATCGTAGCTGTCCCCATTTTGAACAACTGTTAACGAACCGCTCAAATTTTCGACCCGGACCGTTGTTGATGCATTAAAGAAAAGGGGTCTCGTCGCCTGCCCTAGGTGAATCCCGATGCGTCCGGCCTTTCGCGTTTTGCTTTTTGTCATGCTGATGTTGCCGTCCTTCGCAACATCGCGGGCAGATATCGACGACGAAGCCGCGATTCCCGCGAGCGCATTCGAACTGGTCGTGGTCGAAGCCGAGGGCTGCATCTATTGCCAATTGTTCCGCCGCGACGTTCTTCCGGCGTACCAGGCTTCCGAGCAGTCTAAGAACCTCCCTGTGCGCTTTGTCGACATCAACGACATCGCAGCGGACCGTCTCGACTTCATGTCCTCTGTCGACACCGTCCCGACTTTCGTCGTGGTGAAATCGCGCCACGAGGTCGGCCGCATTTCGGGCTATGTCGGCCCCGAGGACTTCTTCCATTCGATCAGCTATCTGCTCGCGCAGGCGCCTTGAGGCGAATGCCCGACCAAAAGGTCGCAAATCGCGGGCTTCAGGTACCAAAAGAACCCAATTTCCCGAGGATTCACGCTTGAAACCCTTGTAAACTTGGGGCTGCTCCTGTACCGACGCGGTTTCCGTTTTTCCGGGTTTGGACACCATCATGAGCCGAATCAGGCCGCACGTCGGGATCATCATGGGAAGCCAGTCTGACTGGCCGACGATGCAGCATGCGGCCGACATTCTGACTGAGCTTGGCATTGGTTTCGAAACCAGGATCGTATCCGCCCACCGCACGCCGGAGCGGCTTTATAGCTTTGCGAAGGGTGCGAAGGCCGCTGGCCTTAAGGTGATCATCGCTGGAGCTGGCGGCGCCGCTCACCTTCCGGGCATGACCGCCTCGATGACGACGTTGCCCGTCCTCGGCGTTCCTGTGGAAACGAAAGCGCTCAAAGGCCAAGACAGCCTCTATTCGATCGTGCAGATGCCTGCCGGCGTCCCGGTCGGCACGCTCGCGATCGGCGAAGCTGGCGCCAAGAACGCCGGACTGCTCGCGGCGGAAATCCTGGCTTTGTCCGACCCGGCGCTTTCAGAGCGGCTCGAGGCATGGCGCAAGCAGCACTCGGCCGATGTCGCCGAAACCCCCGTCCAGGGTTGAAGACAATCGCGATGACCGCATTCCCTCCCGGCTCGACGATCGGCATTCTGGGCGGCGGACAACTCGGCCGCATGCTTGCGATGGCGGCGGCGCGTCTCGGTTTCAAAACGCACATCTACGCGCCCGAAGCGGACAGCCCCGCCTTCGATGTCGCTGCGGCCCACACGATCGCCGACTACGAAGACGAAGCACAGCTCGCAGCCTTTGCGAAATGGGTTCATGTCGCGACATACGAATTCGAGAATATTCCGGTAGGCACCGTCGAATTCCTGTCGGCACGTATTCCCGTGCGACCGGGCGCAAAAGCGCTCGCTTGCGCGCAGGATCGTATGAACGAAAAGTCTCTCGCACGAAAACTTGGCGCGATGACCGCCGAGTTCTCCGCGATTGACAGCTTTGCCGACCTGTCGAAGGCACTCGATAACGGCTTTCCGGTTCCGTCAGTCCTTAAGACGCGCCGCTTTGGCTACGATGGCAAAGGCCAGGCGAAGATCATGACACGCGGTGACGCTGCGGACGCCTGGGAAGCCATGGCCGATCAGCCATCGATCCTCGAAAGCTTCGTCACTTTCCGCGCCGAGATCTCCGTCGTCGCAGCCCGCGGACTCGATGGGACGTTCAGGGCTTTCGACGTCACCGAGAACGAGCACCGGAACCACATTCTTCATCGCTCCGTCGCGCCGGCGCCTCTGACGCCTGACACAGCAGCCGAAGCCGTCGCCATCGCGCAGAAGATCGCCGAGAAGCTCGATTACGTCGGCGTCTTCGCGATCGAATTTTTCCTCGTCACGGAGAATGGCCGCGATCGTCTCTATGTCAATGAGATGGCACCCCGAGTCCATAATTCCGGCCATTGGACAATGGACGGCGCGCTGACCTCGCAATTCGAGCAGCACATCCGTGCTGTCGCCGGATGGCCTCTTGGCGCATCCGCGCTGAAAGCTCCCGGCGCCGAAATGATCAATCTAATCGGCGACGACATTCTCAGCTGGGAAAAGATCGCTGCCGAACCCGGGGCATTCTTCCATCACTACGGCAAGAAGGAAGCGCGACCCGGCCGAAAGATGGGGCACGTCAACAGGCTGCTCACGACGAAGCCGTCATAGAAAAAGCCGTCATAAGAGACCTGCCGGCGCTGCATTCTCCACCATAGGACGACGATTTCGCCACGCGAGTTGGTTGCCTGTGCACCGCGGCACACGCGAATGTTGTAAATCCGGGCCGATCAGCAAGCTTTGTCTAACGAACAATCGAACGAAATCCGGCGGTCGGGCGCGAACCGCCCCGGAATTCATGTGCAGTTAATCGTTGGAAGCGGATTTTGGGAACCGCATATCGTGAACAACGTTGCGCAGTCAGCAGCGTGGAGACGCATACGAGGCCGCGCTCGCGGCACCACCCCCGTCAGAAGAAAAGAATAGGAGCCACAATGAAACGCACATTGTTATTCGTGATGGCGTTGATCGCGGCATTGGCAATGCCGGTCGTCGCCGAAGCGAGACACGGAGGACATCACGGAGGCGGTCATCACGGAGGCCACCATTTCGGCCACCGCGGTGGTGGCCATCACTTTGGACACCGCGGATTCCGCGGACATCACTTCCGCGGCGGACGCCACTGGGGTCATCGCGGCCACTGGCGCGGACGTCACTGGCGTGGCGGCCGTTGGTATGGTCATCGCCGTTACTGGCATGGCCGTTGGTGGGCTTATGGCGTTGGCAGCTGCTGGCGCTGGTCGCCGTACTACGATCGCTTCGTGTGGGTTTGCTACTGACGCGACCTGAAGCGCGAATTCATTCAAAAACATCGGCGGCCTCGCTTCACGCGGGGCCGTTGCTTTTATGCGCGGGCCCGCGAAGATATCTGCTGCCGCGCGTTCATCAGCCTCCGGCACACTTGACACCGCGTCGCGCGCAGGGCGATTGATGCGTCCACGTTCGAAAGACAAACCAGGAGATGCAGGCGATGGACGCGAAGTCGGCCATTATCGGAGTGCTCGTTGTCGTCATCGCCGTGCTCGGCTACATGCTCTGGGACGCGAACCAGACAAAGGTGAAGGTCGATCTGCCTGGGATCAAGATCGAGGGAAGATAGCACAGCACCTCCTGACGTCATCCCCGCGCAAGTGGGGATCCGTCCAAGTTCATGCATCGCAAAATTTTAGCTCTGAAGATCCGCCCTTCGCAGGCGTGACAGACGGATAGAAGTTATCACCCCAACCCCCGCGCCTCTTCCTTCACCCTCACGTCCGCGATGATCCGATCAAGAAGCAGGCACGTCCGCTTCCATAAATCCGAGCCCTTGCGATAGTCGGCGCTCGCGTAGAAATCGCAACGGCCGGCCTTGAAAAGCTCGATGCACTTCTTCTCGCTCTCGTCGGCACCATGCACCGCAATCGCATGCCCACCGTTCTTTTTAAGAAGCGCCATCGACGGCACGTCCGTGTCGCCGTCACCGAAGTAAACGAAATTCGAAAACGGGATCGGCCGCTGGTCTTCCGGCATGTGCGCATTGATGCTCTGACCGAGGTCCTCGATCCCCTTGTTGATGCGGAAGAGGAACTGAGTCTTCCCGGTGTCCGAGATCACGCGCTTCGGAAACGGCAGATCGTAGGCGTCGAACCAGTATTCGCTCGCGAAGACGTTGGCGAAGTGCGGATAGATCTTCGTCCCTTCGATGATCTCCGTCAGCCCCGACGAGACGAGATAATGCTTCACCGTGATACCCGCATCGGCTGAGCGTTTCTTCACATAGGCGTGCATCGCGTCGAACCAGGTTTCGACACCTGGATAAAGCTCGACGCGTTTACCCTGCGCGACGAGATCGGCACGGTCGATGCGAACGTTCTTCTCCTTCGCCTTTTTGTACATCAGGTGCATGTACGTGATCAGCGCATCGGCGCGCTCGGCCTTCGAGATGCGCGCGCACTCCGCCCAGAAGTCCTTCGGTTCGATGCCGAGCTTCGGCAGGAACGCGTATTCCTGCATCGGCTTCGGCGATAGCGTGCCGTCGAAGTCGTAGACAAGCGCGATGGTTTTCTTGTCTTGCGTATCGGGCTGCACTTCACGGCGCTTCCCCGGCGGGTGCGATCGGCGAGACCGAGCGCGATGCGGCGCATCCTCGATCTCCGCCTGATGTTCTCTTCCGCTCCGCGCACCAACCCGCTCGACCATGGGCCGCTCTCCGCTCTCGACTTGTAGAGCGGAGAAAAGCGTGATTCGGGTGGCGCAAGAAAGTCGGCGGGCTTACTTCGCGTCCGGATCAGCGTAGATTTCCTCGCGAACCTGGGCGTAGCTCAGCACGGAGAACAGCACCGTGCCCCCGAACACGTTTCCCGCGAGCGTCGGCAGGAAGAAGCGGAAAATGGCCGCATCCCACGTCGTAAGGCCCGTCAGCACGCCATAAAGCGCCTCAACGCTCCCGGCGACGATGTGCGTAAACCCAAAAAGCGCGATCAGGTACGTCAACAGTGAAATGATCAGGAACTCGACGTGCTCGGTCGACGATAGGATCCAGACGAGCGCCGCGATCAACCAGCCCGCCCCAATGCCCTTGGCGAACATTTCACCAGGAGTATTGCTCATGACGGTCGTGACAATTCTCGAGAGCGCCGCAGCCACATCGGCCGGAACAATCGGCAGGAAGGCAATGGCCAGCGCAAAGATCAGACATCCAGCGATATTGGCCCCGAGGACGATCCCCCACAGCCGGAGCATTCGCAACACCCACGTCACCTGCTTGCGCGCCATGACCGGCAGCACCGCCGTCAGGACGTTTTCGGTGAAAAGCTGCTGATGCCCGAGAATGACAATCAGGAAGCCCACGGCATAGCCAAGCTTCGCGATGATGACGGACCATCCACCCTCAGGAAGGTGGGCGGCAATGCCCGCTTCCGTCAGAAACGAAAACCCGATCGAGATTCCGGCCGCAACACCGGACCACCATAGGGCCGACACCGGCCGCCGAAGCTCGATCTCACCCTGAACACGAATGATCTCATAGACGACCGCCGGACGATGGCGCACGCCTTCGCGGACCTGCTGCTTTTCCTTGCGGCTAAGACCCGATCCCGGCGCGGGATCAGACGGTGGTGTCGTCCCTTCGTCCTGAGCTTCCTTGACGCCGTCCTTGGGCGTTTTTTTGCTCTCTTTGGACGACTTCTCCGCCATCAGTGCTTACACCCGGGTCCATGGACGTGACCCGGCTCACCATGAGCGGCGTGATCGTCATCGTGATGATGATGACCGTGGTCATGCCCGTGGTCGTGGTCGTGATCATGACCGCAACCGCATTCGTCGCCATGCTCGTGATGGTGATGCGCTTCCGGATCGACCAGCGCCGCCGCGAGCTTGCGCTCGAGTGCGATCGACATCTCCCGCGGCGAATCCTTGTCCTCGATCAGAAGCGCCATCACTTCTGCACCAAGACGGAAATCATCGACGGCACCGAGATAATGCCGCCTGAGCCGCCCCTGCCGATCGAAGAGCAACAGCGCCGGTGTCCCCTGCAGCTCGTAAGCCTTCATCGTCTCGGGCAAGCCGTCGCCATCCGGCTTATCAAGCGCCACGGGAATGGTGATGCCGTTTTCGCTAAGGTATGCCTCGACCTTCTCAGGCGTCTGCTCGTCAAGCCGCTCGAATGGCATGTGGAGCGCGAACACCGTGACTTCGCTGTCTTCGAAGGCGTTGCGCAGACGCATAGCCTGCGGCAACCCAAACTTCAGAGACCCCGGACAGATGAGCTGCCAGATCGCGACGACGACGACTTTGCCCTTCTCGGCTTTAAGCGTGCGCTTCGTTTCAGAGTTCAGCCAACGCTGAGCGATAATCTCGGGCGGCCGTTCGGGATTGAACATTTAAAAATGACCCTCGCGTGATTTGCAATTTATATAGCATCGCTGAACGAAATGCGCAGGGCTGCACTATTTATCCGGCTTCAGTCACAATCGCCGGCCTTCTCGAAGCCGAGCGGAGCCGCTCTCTCTGAGCAGGCAAACTCCGTTGGAATGACGCAGGGCTCGGCCGGATTAGGCGAATAGATGCGAAAATGGAGCGGACAGCCGCGCATCACGTTATAGGCGGAAACGCACCCGCTCGGTTGCGCCAGGCGATCCTGCGATTGCGACTGCAAGGTCCAGTTGGTTCGCTTCGCCCATCTGTCTTCCACGATTGCAAGAGATGGCTTTTTCTCCAGCACCCGCTGCGCCAGCGCGTCCGGCGTCTGCCGATCCGGCGGGATACCAAGAACGAACCGCCCCGACGGCTCACGAAAACCAATAAGCACGGCGTCATTCGTGGGACAGGACGCGATCGCTTTCGCGATCATCCGCGCTGGCCATATCTTGTCGACGCTCGGCAGAACGACACCGAGCAGCGTGATGGCGAAAAGTGCCAGCGCCCCGATTCCAACAGCGGACCAGCGGCGCAGGTGCCCCTCGCGCCCGAGCTGGCCCGTCCAGATGAATAGACCCGCGATGATCGCAATCAGCGCCGCGTCGACAAAGCTCGGCGTCTCGCCCACGAACAGATACACTGCGCCGAAAACCGCAAGCGGCAGCGCGGCGAGCGCTGTCGGCCAGATCGTGAAGCCACTCCATTCCGGCCGCTTCCCTTCACCCTGCTCGCTCGTGACGATCATCGCGACGGCGAGAGAAAGCGCCGGAAACATCGTTTGCACCATGTAAGTGCCGGGCTTCGAAGAAAGCGCTTCAAGATAGACGAGATAGCCAATCACCCACGCCAGCAGAAACCGGGGCAAGCGTTGATCGCGCGCTGCCCAGAATCGCTTCAACGCGGTGCCGATCAACATCGTGCCCGGAATGAAACCCAGCAACAGCGCCAGAATGAAAGTACCTGGAAATGCCCGGAGCTTCATATCCTGGGCGCCGCCCAGCGCCGCGAGGAACTCCCGCCAGCTGAGCCCGGAAAACGCGACGCCATCCTGATGCGCGCGAACGATGATCCAAGGTGCACCGAGTACGAGCGCGATCGGAAGGCCAACGACCGGCCGCAGCCGCTTCAGCCATGAGAGATCGCGATCAAGAATATAAAGTGTTGTGATCAGTGTCGCCAGGACGAGGATAGGCACGAGCAGCGCATTGATCAGAATGCCGATACCCAAGGCCACCCAGAACAGCAGAGCCGTCCCGAAAGGTTCTTCGGCATTCGCGTACAAACGCGCAAGCGCCAGCATGGCAACCGTGGCAGGCAGCAATGACAACCCTTCGGCAATGGCGAGCTGCGAAACAAGCACAGTCAGCGGTGCCACCGCGAAAAACGCCGATGCAATGAGCGCCGTCTCCGAACCAACGAGCCCGCGCCCGAGCCAGAAGAGAGCCAGAACCGCAAGTGTCACCGCGACGAACGACGGAATCCGGTACACCCGAATATCGCGGTCGTGAGACGATCCCGCGAGCCACCGCGCCGCACCCTGCGCCCAGAATGTCCCGATTGGACGATACTGATGGACGACGCTCCCGTAGCGAGGATCCATCCAATCTCCGCGATCCACCATATCTCGCGTCGTCTCGGACCAGATGATTTCGGTACGGTCGACCGCCGGCAAGCGCACAAGGCCCGGCAAATAGACGACGAGGCACAACACAAGGAGCGCCAACGACGGCACCCACGGCTTTGCTGCCAACGACGCCCACCAGGTCCACATTGTGCGCTGGCGATCCACTACGTATGCCCCCTCGAAACTTGACATGCTTTCGGAACTCGGCTGTTTGCGCATCCGAACGACAAAACGCAAGGGCCTACGTCCGGATGCCAGGAAAATCGGCTGATCGCGCCGCCCGCCGGGCGCGCCTTATCGAACTCATTAAATTACGGTCTTTCCAGGAAGGACCGGAATTCAAGCTTGCGTCCGGAAAAACATCGACATTTTACTTTAATATGAAGCCGACGATGCTCGATAGCGAGGGCGCCTACCTCGTCGCGTCCCTGATTCTCGACCAGCTCGAAGGCATAGATGCCGACCTCATTGGCGGCCTTGAAATGGGCGCCGTACCGATCGCCTCGAGCGTTGCGGCCGTGGCCTTCACCGAAGGGCGAAATCTTTCCGCATTCTTTGTCCGCAAGCAGGCGAAGGAGCACGGCACGCAATCGCTCGTCGAGGGACTGGCAAAGGGTGAGAGCATGTCGGGCAAGAAAGTCGTCGTCGTCGAGGATGTGACAACGACGGGCGGCTCGGCGCTCAAGGCTGCGGAAGCCTTGAAAGCCGCCGGCGCCGATATCGTTCGCGTCATTACCATCGTCGATCGCCTGGACGGCGCCGCCGAAGCGTTCGCGGCTGCCGGCCTCGAATTTAAGCCGCTGCTAACGCTCGCCGATTTCCGGAGCTAAATACGTCACCGCAAACTTGCGGTCGTCGGCCCAGCACATTTTGATCCGGCCAAAGTCCCAAGGTATTCATTCCTCTGCGAGAGATTGCTCGCTTCTTTTCCGGCCGCATCTTTGAAGTCCATTCCGAACCAAACCGGCCAGATGACGAGACCGACGACCCCCGCTGTTACGTTTTGCGCGACCTTCCAGCCTTGTTCCGAGGCAAGTTGAGAAATCTTTTCGTTGTTGGCCTTTATCTCCGCAGTGATCTGCGCACACGTCAATTGTTGGTCGGAGAGCTGGACAGTCTGAATGAGATTAGGGTCCCTTCCTGCGCATCCACAGAGAACAGCACAAGGCAGCGCCAAAAATATAAAGAATCGCATGATTAAATCCCCCGCCCATGGCAACTAAGACAGAGGGGCCAGGATCGCCCAAGCACCGCAGGCGGAGAATCCACTACTATTTGTCAGTATCCGTCGTAATCCCAGAGCATAGTTTGTTCGGCGACTGACGTCCTGCTGCCATTGGGCTGAAGTTGCCGCACTGACAAACGCGAAATAGAGCGACAAATCGCGGCGCCGGACCTCGAATGGATGCCTCGACATGAAGCCGGGATGACAAAGCTACCCGAGATGCGTCTTCAAAAACGCGCTCGTGCGCTCCCAAGCAAGTTCCGCACACTGTCGGTCATGAACGGAACGTTGCTCATTCATGAAGGCGTGACTCGCGTCATACCGATAAATCTCGAACGTCTTGCCTGCAGCTTTGAGACCCGCCTCGAAGGCATCGACCTTCTCAGGGGTGATGTAATCATCGCTGTTCGCGAAGTGACCCTGGAAAGGAACTCTCACGTCAGCAGGCTTTGCAACCGTCTCGGGGGGCAGCCCATAGAAAGGTACGACGGCGGAATACTCCGGCGCGCGACACGCCGCTAGAATAGCCACGGCGCCGCCCATGCAGAAGCCCGACACCGCGACCTTCGGACTGGACCGGAGCAGAAACTGCGCTGCGCCGCGCACGAGCTGATCGGCCGCGTCGAGAAAATTGAGGGAGTTCATTTCCCGTCCCGCAGCTTCCGCGTCGTGATACGGAATGACAGTGCCGGCATAGAGATCAGGCGCCAGAGCATCATAGCCCAGAAGCGCGAAGCGATCACACAGACCCTTGATTTGATCCTGTAAGCCCCACCATTCCTGAATGACGACCACGCCGGGCACATTGGCCTTCCCGGCAAGCGAAAGATATCCCTCCGCGGTCTTGCCATCGGGACGTGTGAAGGGAATACGGGTGCCCATGATCTGAAGCTCCAGTTTAGGCCGGCGCTCCTATCTAGGCGCCACGAGGACGATGATCAACGCCTCGGGCGACGCACCACCTCCCTCACGTCCCAAGGAAGCGAACAAGATAGTCTTCGACGATTAGCGCGGTCTCACTCGGCCGCGACAGCAGGACCGACCACGGGGCTTGCCTTCATGACGTCGCCGTCGACGTAGGTCTCGAATTTCGCGAAGTTGTCATGAAACATCTGCGCGAGCCTTGTCGCCATGGCATCGTAAGCTTTCGGGTCGGCCCAGGTTTCCCGCGGGTTGAGAACTTTCACATCTATTCCTGCCAATCCCGTTGGGACGGCGAACCCGAAAACGGGATCTGTTCGCATCGGCTGCGACTTGAGTTCCCCCGAAAGTGCGGCATCCAGAAGTGCACGCGTCACCTCGATTGGCATGCGCGTACCTTGCCCATACTTGCCACCCGTCCAACCCGTGTTGACGAGCCAGCAATCGACGCCGTGCTCCGCAATCAACTTGCGCAGAAGATTGCCATAGACGCTCGGATGCCGCGGCATGAAGGGTGCGCCGAAGCACGTCGAAAATGTCGGCTTCGGCTCCGAGCCCATACCCTTTTCGGTCCCCGCAACTTTTGCAGTGAACCCCGAAAGGAAATGATACATCGCCTGGCTCGGTGTCAGCTTCGCAATCGGAGGCAGAACGCCGAAGGCATCGGCCGTCAGCATGACAATATTTTTTGGATGTCCCGCGGTGCCCGTTGTGCTCGCATTGGCGATGGCCTCAAGCGGATAGGCCGAACGGGCGTTCTCCGCGAGACGGTTATCATCAAAGTTCGGGACGCGCGTGACCGGGTCGACGACGACATTCTCGAGGACGGTCGCGAACCTGTTGGAGGCTGCCCAGATCTGGGGTTCCGCTGACTTCGATAGGCGGATGGTCTTCGCGTAGCAGCCACCCTCGAAATTGAAGATGCCCTTCTCCGACCAGCCATGTTCATCGTCGCCGAGAAGCTCGCGCGAAGGATCGGCCGAAAGCGTCGTCTTGCCGGTGCCGGATAGGCCGAAAAAGACTGCTGAATCCCCGCGGGCGCCGACATTCGCCGAGCAATGCATCGGCATCACATTCTTCGTCGGCAGCAGATAATTCAGATATGAGAAAACGCTCTTCTTGATCTCGCCCGCATAGCTCGTTCCGCCGATGAGAACGATCCGCTTCGAAAAATTGCACGCAATCACCGTCTCGGTACGCGTGCCGTGATAGAGCGGTGCGGCGCGGAAGCTCGGCAGATCAACGACAGTGAACGCAGGGAGGAAGCCGTCAAGCTCTTCGGCCTCGGGGCGCCGCAAGAGATGGCGAATGAAAAGCGATTGCCAAGCGTGCTCGGTCACGACCCGCGTATTGAGACGATGCGCCTTGTCGGCACCGGCGTAGAGATCCTGCACAAAGAGCTCTTTATGGCGTGCGAACGAGATGAAATCCGCGAGCAAGCGATCGAACTGCTCCTCCGACATCTCTTTCGCGTTGTCCCACCAGATCGCGTTGTCCGTTTGAGCATCGCGAACGATGTACTTGTCTTCCGCCGAGCGGCCCGTGTGCTGGCCCGTTTCAACCGCAATGGCGCCGCTCTGCACGAGCCGGCCTTCTCCGCGGCGGATGATGAATTCCATCAGTTCCGCCTCGCGAAGATTACGGCGAACTTTCTGTGATGGCTGGGTCGGAAACAGCTCGGTCATAGATCTCTTTGCCCTATAGGATAAAACACTGAGGTCGCAGGATGAGTGCATTCACACCGGCATAGGCGAACAACGCACGACTCAACTCGTTTGTGCCGTTCAATCGGGCGTTTCTGACGTCGACCTCGCATGACCAATTATGGGGCTCAACTCAAGCCATTCTAAGGTCCTACTCGGGCCAGCCCATGCAAAAACCGGTAACAGTATGTTACCGCTGCAAATTCCCAAGAATCTTCCGGACACTGACCATGGGTCCGATACCGGCGGCAAACAAGTGGAATATGCATTTGTAAGCACAGAATGTGACTGCGTTGCTTGCCGATGGGGGGCTTGTCGCCTATTCAGGTATTATTCAGCCTCCGACGCTCATTGGACGGAGTGCCACAATTGCTTCACCATGCCGCCATATGCGCCAGAGAGGCGCGGCGCGCATCCCGCTGCGGCTGAGGGGCAGAAGAGGAAAAGATGAAGGAAAAGAGCACGATCGCACTCGTCGACGACGAGCGTAACATTCTGACCTCGTTGCGGATGGCATTGGAAGCCGAAGGCTACAAGGTACGCACTTATGGGGATGGCGTCTCGGCCCTTGAAGCGTTGACGGAAGAACCTGCCGATCTCGGCATTTTCGATATCAAGATGCCGCGCATGGACGGCATGGAGCTGCTCCGTCGTGTTCGTCAGCAATCGGCTATGCCGGTGATCTTTCTCACTTCAAAAGATGAAGAGATCGACGAGCTGTTCGGCCTCAAGATGGGCGCCGACGATTATATCGCAAAACCGTTTTCGCAGCGCCTCATCGTCGAGCGCGTCAAGGCCGTGCTGCGCCGTGTGTCACCGAAGGACGGCACGACGACGGAGGACGAAGCCAAGCGGGTACTGGAGCGCGGCAAGCTGAAACTCGACCCTGAGCGCCACACCTGCCATTGGGATGGGAAGGCTGTCACGCTGACCGTCACGGAATTTCTTATCCTACAGGCACTGGCCACGCGCCCGGGCGTCGTCAAGACGCGCGACGCACTGATGGACGCCGCCTATGATGACCAAGTTTATGTAGACGATCGGACGATCGACAGCCACATCAAGCGGCTGCGTAAGAAGTTCAAGCAGGTCGATGACGATTTTGACGTGATCGAGACACTTTATGGCGTCGGCTATCGCTTCAAAGAGTAGGCGATCCGATCGGCCACCGGGGAAGGGATGGCACTAGACAGCAACGACATCGCGGCTGCGGCGCTACAAGGCCCCGCGAGCGACATCGCTGCGCCTGAAGCAGCCTCGACGCGACCGAAACTCGATGCGCGCATGGCCTTCACGCGAGCAGCTTCCGTAACAGGAAGCTGGATCGCCAAAGGCTGGATTGCGCGTGTCATCGGTAAAAACCTCAGGCGCCGCATTCTCCTTGCGAACCTGCTCGGTCTCGCCGGGCTACTCTTCGCGATGCTTTATCTCAGCCTGCATCACGGCTGGCTGCTAGACGCCAAGGTCGACGTTGTGAAGACTGTTTCGCGAATAACCGCCGAGGCGATCGCATACCGGGCCGTCAACGAACGAGCGATTTTCGACCCGAACCGCATTCCGGAGAAAACATTGGCGCGCGCCCAACGCGACGACGCATTCGCAGCACTCGAACTGCCGATCGATCCGCATCAGGCGGCGATCGTATTGCGAAAACTCGTGGGCCCGGCTGATCTCAAGGCCCGGATCTATTCGGCCAAGGGCACGCTGATCCTCAACGGCGACACCCTCTTTTCCAACAGCAAGCCGGATGCGCCGGTCGACATCAATGATCCGACGCCACGCCTGAAGAATTTCTGGACGCGGCTCCACTACTGGGTGATCAACAAAGAACTCAAAGTCTACCGCGAGCTTGGAACCGCAAACGGCTTCCTCTATCCCGAGGTCAAGAACGCCGCAACGAAAGGCGTAGAGACTCCGATCCTGCTGCTCAACCGTCACGGCCAGCAGATCGTCTCGATGGCCGAACCGATCAAGCGCGGCAACAAGATCCTCGGCGTTCTGCTGATCTCGACGAACCCCGGCGACATCGACGACGTGCTCTGGGATGAGCGATGGCTCATCCTGCAGATCGCGGCGATGGCGCTCCTGGTGGCGATCGGAAGCTCGCTCGTCCTTGAGCGGACCGTCGCAGGTCCGATGCGGCGCCTTTCGGAAGCCGCCAATCGCGTGACACAGAATATCTCCGCCCGTGAACAACTGCCGGACTTGACGAGCCGGCGCGATGAGGTCGGCCAGACGGGCCGTGCTTTCGTCGCCATGACGAATGCCCTCTACCGGCGCATCGAAGCCAGCGAAAAGTTCGCCGCTGACGTGGCCCATGAGTTGAAGAACCCGCTCGCAGCCGCGCGCTCGACTGCCGAGGCCATGGCGTATGCGAAATCCGACACCGATCGCACCGAGATGGTCCGGGAAATACAAGCGGAGCTGAAGCGTCTGAACCGTCTCATCAATGACATCTCCAGCACCTCGCGTCTCGATGCTGAGCTTGCGCGCCAGGAAATGGGGCCCATCGACATTCGAAACGTGCTCGAAAGCGTCGAAAACCTCTTCAGGGATATGTTGGCGGACGACACGCGTAAGGTCCGCTTGTTCGTGGAGCCTGCCGGCGCGGCATCCTATACGGTCCGCGGCAACGATAGCCGCCTCGGACAAGTCTTCACGAATCTAATCGATAACGCTCTCTCATTCTCGCCCGAAGGTGCGATGGTGACGGTGCGCACCCGCCCAAATGCCAGCAAGGTCGAAATCACAGTTGAAGATGAAGGCCCCGGCATACCGCCCAACAAGCTCGGCCAGATCTTCGACAGGTTTTACAGCGACCGGCCGCTGACAGACGCGAAGCGCGGAAAGAATTCGGGACTCGGCCTCTCCATCTCGCGGGAGATCGTCATCAGCCACAACGGCGAAATCTTCGCGGAAAACAGGGCGCTCGATGGCGCCGATTCCCGGAAGGGCGCGCGCTTCACAGTGCGCCTCCCGCTGTCGTCTGCGGTAGGAACTGGACTTGTCTGGAGAAGTTGAGCGCGTTCACGGAACGGCCATTGCCATCGGCAGCCGTGCCGTGCTCATACGTGGGCCGTCCGGATCGGGGAAATCCGATCTGGCCCTGCGATGCCTGGGCCTCGGCGTCTCTGCGATTGCTCGCGAGCCCATAAAGCTGGTGGCCGACGATCAAGTCCTACTAAAGCATGAGGACACCGCCCTCCGCGCGAGCGCCCCACCTTCACTGCGCGGCAAGCTTGAGGTGCGGGGCCTTGGTATCCTTGAGGTTGATCCAATCAGAGAGGCGACCCTGGTCCTTATCGCCGACCTCGTCCGCGACGATGTCATTGAAAGATACCCGGACCCTTGGCCTTCGGCCCGGATTTTGGGCTTTGACGTTCCGGCCTTGCGTCTCTCTGCTTTCGAAGGTTCAAGTGCATTAAAGCTTGTAACGGCCATCCTCATGGCGCCTCCGCCACGAATTGTCCCCAAGGCCTGAATCCGATCCAGAAACTGCTTGCACCGGCGGCAAACACTTGCCACTTTCCGCGCAAAACGGCGAAGCTGCAATTGGCGTCGCCGCACGACAATGAAATGGCCCGTTGCTCATGATCGGACTTGTCATCGTCACGCATGGCGGGCTCGCGCAGGAATTCCGTAATGCGCTTGAGCATGTCGTCGGAAAACAGGCGGCGCTTGAAACAATTGCCATCGGTCCCGACGACGATATGGAAGCGCGCCGGCTTCAAATCCTAAATGCTGTACAGAGCGTCGACAGCGGCAAGGGCGTCATCATTCTGACCGACATGTTCGGCGGGACGCCATCGAACCTTGCGATTTCGGTGATGGATGAGACGAAAGCCGAAGTGATTGCCGGGATCAGCCTGCCGATACTTGTGAAACTCGCGAGCATTCGCGGCGAGACACCGCTCGATCAAGCTGTCATTATGGCTCGCGACGCCGGCAAGAAATACATCAAAGTCGCGAGCCAGGAACTCTCCGGCGGCTAAGAGTGAGCGATGCCCGAACTTGCCAATAGCCTGAAACCCGAAGCCGTCGTCGTTATCCGCAACATTAAAGGTCTTCATGCCCGCGCCTCGGCGAAATTCGTCAAGTGTGCGGAATCCTACGACGCAAAAATCACCGTGACCCATCACGGCAATTCCGTCGGCGGAACGTCGATCATGGGGTTGATGATGCTCGCGGCAGGACCTGGCTCTGAATTGCATATCGTGGCTGAGGGCCCGCAAGGACCCGAGGCGCTTCAGGCTCTCGTTCACCTCGTCGAAGCGGGCTTCGACGAGGAATGCATCGGCGACGAGTAAATCGCATTTCGCGGTGGCCGGGCGGCTCCCCCGGAGGGGATCGCAAACAAAAAAAGAGGACGTTATTGCGTCCTCTTTCGTTGCGTTCGATGTCAGGCGCTCTACTGTGAAAGATAGAGGCTCGAGATCTTGAGCGCGATGTCTCGGAATGCCGCTTTGAGAGCGTCACCCGTCGACGAATTATAGAAGTGATCTGTGTCGGTCGCGCAATTCGAAAGCGTGTCCAACGCAGTTTTCTGATCCTGCTTGCTATTACCCGCAAGATCGAAGCCCACCGTATAAACCTCGACACCGTTTTTCTTCATGTCGGTGCAAACCGATTTGGCTTGCGACGCAGAATCGGTTCCGTTGACACTCGATCCCGCACCGCTATCGCCGGTCGAGACGCCATTACTATCGTGTTCCTGATTGTAGGCGCCGTCCGTCATCAGGACCGCGATTTTTTTCGTCTTGGCCGTCCCATAAGCCACCGGCTTGCTCGCGCTCGGCAAATACGGCGCCCAGTTCGGCGACAAGAGATAGTAAGCCCACGCGGTACCGACGTGACCGGCTGTGTTGCCGCCATCGACAAGGCTGTTGATCTTGTCGTGCAGCGTTGACTTGTCGCTTGTCATCGGCACGATCATGCCGCTCGTATCAATACCGCACGGGGCCGTTCCCGACGGTGCGTTCGTTCTCGACGGCCGCGTATCGAATTCGCGCAGCACGTATTTGTTCTTGCCCGGCGCATCGTCGGTGTAATTCTTGTTGGGACGCTCGGCGACACAGGGCGTCGGATAGTATTTGGTACCGGACAGTTTGATGTAGCTCGGTTTCGATGTCTGATCCTGTCCCGTCGCGGCCTTGAAGAGATCACTCGTCGGATAGACGTCCGCCGAGAAGGGAACAACGGCAATTCGCGACGTATATTCACTCTGGTCCTGCCAGACGACAATATCGACCAGATCGTTTGCCGCGTCTTTCATGTCTTGCAGCTTCGTGCCCTGACCCATCGACCCCGAAATATCGAGCATCAGGCTGACCTCGAGATTGGTCTGTCCGTTACCGCCGACAGCGAGGACGGCCTTCGAGTAGTCGGTCCCATCGGAGTGCAGAAGCGGTAGCGACTGCATGTGATCGCTGCCGAGAAACGCCAGATGCATGAAGGGCGTCGCAACTCTCGCGTTCCCCGTCGTTTCCATGGCCGTGCCGTTGTCGGTCACGACGAAATCGATGCTATCGGACTGATCGAGGACCGGAATTCGGTTCTTTGTAGCCTGCTGGTAGTACGTCTCCGCAACCTTCACCGCGGCGCTCTGGTCTCCGCCGTTCGTCTGGAGTGCCCGTGCACCGGCGAGCACCGCAGCGTCCGTTGCTTCGATCGTCTGACTGCGTGCGTTCACGAAACGCGCATAATCGACCGCCAGCCCGATCATCAGGAACAGCACGAACATCGTCAGGCCGAAGATGATCGCGACGCTGCCGCGCGACTCCGCCAAGAAAACATTCAGACGCGCTCGCTGCTGGACCTTCTCTGCCAACCCGCGGCACGTGCCCCACCGACCGCCCAGCACGCGACACAATACTGACGCCAACATCATTGATCCGCCTCCACGGACAAATACTTGTCACAACCTTGAGCGCGGATAGATTTATAGGAAATTAATGCGCTAATTTTTAATTGTTTATGAGATTAACAAGTTATTACTTTCGAAAGTAAAGTAACTCTAAGTATATCTCGCAAAAAATTCTGCAAATATCCCGAAATTTTCGTTACCCACGGCGGGGGCGATTGAGACATAAAGACTTGTTTATATGTTGTTGCGTCGACGCGATGGCTTCGGTATAGCAGGCACCGAACAGACCTTTGAACCCAAGCGGTCCGGACGCGGCCCGTTTGAACGCCTGGGCCTCGACGGCACAAGGCGAGGTACGGTGCATCTATGAGGAACAGAGCCGCATGAGCACGAAATTTTCCGACTACATCGTCAAGGATCTCGGCCTCGCCGACTGGGGACGCAAGGAAATCGCGATCGCAGAGACCGAAATGCCGGGCCTTATGGCGACGCGCGAAGAATACGGCGCATCAAAGCCGCTGAAAGGCGCCCGCATCGCCGGATCGTTGCATATGACGATCCAGACGGCCGTCCTTATCGAGACACTGGCGGCCCTGGGCGCCGATGTCCGGTGGGTTTCCTGTAATATCTATTCGACTCAGGATCACGCCGCCGCAGCGATCGCCGCCGCTGGTATCCCGGTCTTCGCCTGGAAAGGCGAAAGCCTCGTCGAATACTGGGACTATACCCGCAAGCTCTTCGAGTGGGGCGACGGCGGCGTTCCCAACATGATCCTCGACGACGGCGGCGACGCCACGCTGTTCGTCCACCTCGGACTGCGCGCCGAAAATGGCGATACCGATTTCCTCGATAAGGGAACATCGGAAGAAGAGCAGGTCCTTTTCGCGCTCATCAAGAAGACGCTGAAGGAAAAGCCGAAGGGCTGGTTCGCGACGGTCGCGACGAGCATCAAAGGCGTCTCGGAAGAGACGACCACCGGCGTCCATCGCCTTTATGAGATGCAGAAGAATGGAACGCTTCTGTTCC
The DNA here is from genome assembly GCA_018242215.1 of Pseudomonadota bacterium. GTDB lineage: Bacteria > Pseudomonadota > Alphaproteobacteria > Rhizobiales > Hyphomicrobiaceae > Hyphomicrobium_B. Next base: position 99,605 of record JAFECG010000019.1, on the reverse strand, counting down.
CGGCGATCAACGTCAACGACAGCGTCACGAAATCGAAATTCGACAATCTCTATGGTTGCCGAGAAAGCCTCGTCGACGGCATCCGTCGCGGCACCGACGTGATGATGGCGGGAAAGGTCGCCATGGTCGCGGGCTTCGGCGACGTCGGCAAAGGTTCGGCCGCCTCTCTGAGGAACGCCGGTTGCCGCGTCATGGTCTCCGAAATCGATCCGATCTGCGCGTTGCAGGCCTCGATGGAAGGCTATGAGGTCGTGACGATGGAAGACGCGGTCCCCCGCGCCGACATCTTCGTCACTGCGACGGGCAACAAGGACATCATTACTGTCGACCACATGCGTGGCATGAAAGACCGCGCCATTGTCTGCAACATCGGCCACTTCGACAACGAGATCCAGGTCGCAGGTCTCAAGAACTTCAAGTGGAACAACGTGAAGCCGCAGGTCGACGAGATCGAGTTCCCGACGGGCCGCCGGATCATCCTGCTGTCGGAGGGCCGTCTCGTGAACCTTGGCAATGCCATGGGACATCCCTCGTTCGTCATGTCGGCATCGTTCACGAACCAGACGCTGGCACAGATCGAACTCTTCACGAACCACGGCAAGTACCACAAGAAGGTCTATACGTTGCCGAAGCATCTCGACGAAAAGGTTGCGATGCTGCACCTCGCAAAGATCGGCGCCAAACTTACCAAGCTCCGGCCCGACCAGGCGACCTATATCGGCGTCAAGCCGGAAGGCCCGTTCAAGTCCGACCATTACCGGTATTGATGGCGGAACGGTCCACCGAATCAGAGCCAAACGCGGCGCCAGGGGAACACTCTGGCGCCGTTTCAATTTGCGCCGGCGCATCCGGTGGCGGCAGTCCTCCAGGCGCCTCATACTCCGGGTGATTCGCGTCGCGAGACTCGGATCGCGTTTGCGTGTCCGATGGGGCGCGCCGATTGTCTCTCACGCCATTGGAATGCAATGCCTGCCACGCCACCATCCGGCCGACGACTGACAATCAAGCTGCAGTTGGCGCTGCTGCTCGTGGCAGCCATGGCATTCGTCGCGACAATGCTTGCGATGTTCGTCGGCGGTCATCGCATTGGTCCCGACCAGCTCAGCATGCGTCAGTTCGCGACCGTGAGCATCATCGCAGGCGCTGTCTTCATCGCCGGTCTGATCATTTGGCACATGGGCAGCGTCGCCCGCAAAGAAGCTCGGAAGGCCAGGGCCGAAAGCCAGCATCTTCGGCGCAATCTCGCAGCCGCCGACGCTATCATCCGAGCCGAACCACAAATCCTTGTATTTTGGGAGCAGGGGCATGCCGTCCGCATCGTATCCCACACGCTGACGGACATTCCCGGAATCCCCGAGCAGCACGCTGAGATCTTGCGCTTCGGCCAATGGCTAGAGACGACATCGGCGGATGCTTTGAAAGCATCGCTCGATAGGCTCTTCGCCAACGGCCGATCCTTCAATTTGATATTGAAGACAGGGGTCGGCGGAACGCTCGAAGGCGAAGGCCGAGCCGCCGGAGGACGTGCCGTCCTGCGTTTCAAGGATGTATCGACCTATAAGGCGGAAATTGCCCGTATCGACGAACAACACGCAGCTCTCGCACGAGATATCAAATCAAGCCGCGCGCTTCTCGATACCTTGCCGATGCCGGTCTGGCTACGCGATCCGACGGGCCGCCTCATCTGGGTCAACACCGCCTATGTCAAGGCCGTGGAGGCGGACAGCGAACTCGAGGTGCTCGATCGCCAGATCGAACTGCTCGAGACGCGCCAGCGAAAGCATGTTGCAAAAGCAATTGCCGCCGGGGAAAGCTACAAGGCCCGCGTCCACCTCATTGTGGGGGGACAGCGCAAACCGCATGACATCGTGATCCTGCCCGTCGAAGGCATGACGGCCGGAGCCGCGATCGACGTGACCGAGATTGAAACCGCCCAAGGTGAACTCGATCGCCAGATTGCGGCCTACGACCGTACACTCGACCGGGTCGAGACCGCCGTCGCTCTCTTCGACCGCGACCAGAGGCTCGTCTTTTATAATGCGGCATTTACGAACCTTTGGTCGCTCGACACCGAGTGGCTGGCAACCCGCCCGAGCGCCAGCGACGTTCTGGATAGGCTGCGGGAAATCGGAATTCTTCCGCCTGTCGTCAGCCATCGCGATTGGAAGGCGCAGGTGCTTGCCAGCTCTCGCACCGGAACCCCACTTGAAGATACCTGGCCTTTGACGGACGGGCGCATCATCAACGTCATTGCCGAACAACGGCCCGACGGAGGAGTCACCTATCTTTTCGCCGACGAGACCGATCGCATCGCTCTCGAAAGCCGCTACAACGCGCTCATCGACGTGCAGACCGAAACGCTCGACAGCCTCAAGGAAGGCGTCGCGGTGTTCGGCACCGATGGGCGTCTCAAACTCGTCAATCGTGCGTTCTGCGAAATCTGGCAGATACCGCGCAACAAGCTGGCCGGCGGCCCGCATATCGGCGAAATCATCGCCGCCGTCGAAACGCTCTTTCCTGATGCCGGAACATGGATGCGCATCGGCCGTGCGGCCACCGCTTTCCAGGACGAGCGCGAGACATTTTCGGGCCAGATGGATCGCACGGATCATCTTGTCATCGATTATGCCCTGATGCCGCTACCTGACGGCGCAACGCTGCTGACGTTCGCCGATGTCACGAATGCCAAGCTCGCCGAGCGCGCCCTTGTCGAGCGCAACGAAGCCCTCGTCGCGGCCGACAGGCTGAAATCGAACTTCATCAGCCACATCTCGTATGAGCTGAGAACGCCGCTTCAAACGATCATCGGTTTTTCCGAGTTGTTGACGAGCCCCGCATTGGGTGCACTCAACGACAAGCAGCGCGAATATCTCGCCGACATCATGTTCTCGTCCAAGACGCTTTTGGCCATCATTAACGACATCCTCGACCTGACGAGCATCGAAGCCGGTGGCCTCGAACTGAAGCTTGCCCCGGCGGGCGTCCGCGCGATCATCGACGCGGCGATCCTCGGCATCCGCGAACGTGCTGTTCGCTCTCGCCTCACGATCGATATCGCCGTCGCCGATGACGTAAACGAAATCATGGTCGATGAAGCGCGCATGCGCCAGGTGCTTTACAATCTCCTGTCGAATGCGGTTGGCTTCTCGAAAGTCAACGGCACCGTGCACCTCGCCTGCTGGCGCGAAAACGGAACCGTCAATTTCCGGATTGACGATGAAGGGATAGGCATCCCGAAAGATCAGATCGGCCGCGTCTTCCAGCGCTTTGAAAGCCGCAGCCGCGGCTCCGACCACCGCGGCGCCGGTCTTGGCCTTTCTATCGCCAAAAGCCTCGTGGAGCTTCACGGCGGCACTATCGAGATCACCTCGGAAGAGGGTCGTGGAACGCGCGTTATCGTCCGCATCCCTGAGAAACCGGTCGCTCGGAAAGGGAGCGGCGGTCAGGGCACCAGGACGGACCGGCTGGCGGGAGGCTCGCGCGCGGCGTAAATACGGGCGCGATGACAGATTCGGCTTATTTGTTCTCTGATCTGACGGAAGGCGACGTTGCGCGGCTGGCGCAGGAGGTGGCTTTCCTCGTACAGGCCGGCGACACCATAGCGCTCGAAGGTGACCTGGGCGCCGGCAAATCGACATTCGCGCGCGCGCTTATTCGTGCGATCTCGGGTAATCCCGATCTCGAAATTCCAAGTCCGACATTCACGCTGGTCCAATCGTACGAAACGCCGCGCTTCGAGATTGCCCACTTCGACCTTTACCGCTTGTCCGACCCCGGCGAAATCGACGAACTCGGCCTCGACGCGGCCCTTTCCAATGGCATCGCAATCATCGAATGGCCTTCGCGTGGCAGCGGCCGCATCCCGGAAAGGCGGCTGACGCTCCGGCTTGATGAAACGAGCACCATCGACCGACGGAATGTTCTGCTCGGCGCCGCCGTCAGTCTGGCGTCCCGCCTTGACCGCTTCGCAGTCATCCGCAAATTTCTCACAGCTGCCGGCTGGGGCGATGCCCCTACGGCCTTCAGCTATCTGCAAGGCGACGCGTCACCGCGCCGTTACGCCCGCCTCACGAAACCGGACGGCTCACGCGCCATCCTCATGGATTCGCCCCAGAAGCCGGATGGTCCACCGATCCGCGACGGGAAGTCCTACAGCACAATCGCGCATCTCGCGGAAAACGTGAAGGCGTTCGTCGCCATCGACCACGCCCTCGAAGCTTCGGGGCTGTCCGTGCCTCACATCCTGGCGGAGAATCTGGCGGAAGGGCTCCTCCTCATCGAAGATCTGGGAGATAAGGTCTTCGCCGCTGAGGTGAAGAAGGGCCGGGACCAAACTGAGCTTTGGACGCACGGCGTCGATACGCTGATCACCCTTCAGCGCACGCCTCCACAGATGGACATGGCGCTTTCGGACGGCTCGATCTTCTATCTGCCGCTCGCCGATGAAGGTGTCCTCGAAATCGAGACGGATCTGCTTCTGGATTGGTATTGGCCAGCGCTCCGTGGCGATCCTCCACCGCAATCGGCGCGAGATGAATTCAAGCAGCTTTGGAAGCCGACTTTCGGACGCGTCCTCGCCCAGCCCAAAACCTGGCTGTTGCGTGACTTCCACTCTCCGAACCTCATCGCACTCGATGATCGCGATCCTCCGCGCGATGTCGGCCTTATCGACTTTCAGGACGCGATGCTCGGCCCCGCGGCTTATGATCTCGTCTCGCTTCTGCAGGATGCCCGGGTCGACGTCACGGAAGCCTTGGAAAAGCAATTGCTTGACCGATATGTGACGGCCGTCTCGTCGCGCGACGCCACATTCGACCGCGCTGAATTTGCCTTCAGTTATGCTGCGCTCGGCGCCCAACGAAATACCAAAATCCTTGGTATCTTCGCCCGTCTCGCGGTGCGGGACGGAAAGAGGCAATATCTCGCCCACCTGCCAAGGATCTGGGGGTATCTTGAGCGCGACCTGCAGCATGATGATCTCGCGCCTCTCAGGGCATGGTATGACGAGAACCTACCTCGGAGCCTGCGCGCAGAAGCCCTCAATATCTAAATCGAATTCCGGAGACGCATCTCTATGACGTCCGCCAAGCGCCCAACAAGCGCATTCGTCCTGGCTGCCGGCAAAGGCGAGCGCATGCGCCCGCTGACGAACATGATCCCGAAACCTCTCGTGCGGCTCGGCGGCAGACCTCTGATCGACCACGTGCTCGACCGGCTTGCCGCTGCGCGGATACTGAAGGCCGTGGTCAACGTCCATTATCTTGCCGACGAGCTCGAAGAGCATCTGTCCCATCGCGCGGCGCCAAAAATCGTCATTTCCGACGAACGCAAACAGCTACTCGATACCGGCGGCGGCGCCCTCAATGCCCTGCCGAAGCTCGGCCCGGAACCGTTCGTCATTCACAATTCCGATTCCGTCTGGATCGAGGGCCTGGGTTCGAACCTCGACCGCCTGCTCGAAACCTGGGACGAGAAAACGATGGACAGTTTGATGCTCGTCGCCCCGCTCGCCGCAAGCATCGGATACGATGGTCTCGGCGACTTTCAGATGGATCCCGTAGGCCGGCTCACCCGCCAAGCCGGTTCCCGAATGGTCCCGTTCGTGTTCGCCGGCGTGTCGATCGCTCATCCGCGCCTGTTCGACGGCGCCCCGCAAGGCCCCTTCTCTCTGAACGCGCTCTGGAACCATGCCATCGAAAAAGGCCGCCTCTATGGCCTCCGCCTCGAAGGCATCTGGATGCACGTCGGAACACCCCAGGCCCTCGCCGAAGCGGAAGCCGCCCTCACACAGCCGCTGACAACGAGTTCCGACTGATGGGCGCGAACGTTTTTACGCTTCCTCTCGGCGTGCCGTTTCTCGAAGCGTTGGCGCGCGCGATCCTGAACGGAGATCTGCCGAAACCGGGAGGACGGGCGCCAGACAGTTTATCGCTGCCGAAGATCACCCTGCTGCTGCCGACACGGCGAGCCGCCCGTGCTGCGCGCGAGGCGTTCCTTTCAGTTGCGAACGCGCGCGCATTGATCATGCCGCGCATCCAGCCGATCTCTGAAAGCGACGGCGACGTCTCGTTGATTGCGAACCTTATCGAGCTAGGCCCTTCGGGTATCGAAGCTCTGCAACAGGCTCCCGCGATCAATCCTCTCGACCGCATGCTGGTTCTGATGCAGCTCGTCGCTCGCTGGCGGGAGGCAATGGCCGAAGCATCCGGCACGCCGGAAAAAACGGCCCTTGGCGCAACGCCCGCGCAGGCTGCGCAGCTTGCCGCCGAGCTCGCAAAACTGATGGACGACGTCGAGCGTGAGAATGTCTCGCTCTCCGGCATCCAATCGCTCGTGCCCGAAGCCTATTCTGAACATTGGAAGAAGACGGTCGACTTCCTGAAGATCGTGACCGAGTTCTGGCCAAGCTTTCTCGCGGCGAACGATCTGACATCCCCGGAAGCGCGGCGCAATGCATCGATCCTCGCCGAAGCCGACCGCATTGCGAGAATGAACCCCGAAGATGTCGTCATTGTCGCCGGTGTCACGGGCTCCATCCCCGCCACGGTATCGCTGATGCGGGCGGTCGCAGAGCACGCGTCAGGCGCGGTCATATTGCCGGCGCTCGACACGAGCCTAGATGAAGAAAGCTGGAACAGGATCACGCCAGATCATCCGGAGCATCCACAGTTTGGCTTGAAGAAACTGCTTGAGGGCCTCGGCATCGCGAGAAGCGATGTGAGGGAGTTGGCTGGCATTGCGATCGACCCGAGCCTACGTAACCGCTCAGCCTTTTTCAGCGAAGCGATGCGCCCTTCCGCAACGACCGCGCGCTGGCACGAGTTCACGGCCGAAGCCGACCGCGATGGCCTTCGCAAAGCGCTCGCTGGCGTCGCGCTCATCGAAGCGCCGTCAGCGCAGGACGAAGCCGAAACCGTGGCCCTCATCCTGCGCGAGGCCATCGAAATGCCCGGACGCACGGCTGCTCTTGTTTCACCGGATCGCCTTCTGGCCCGCCGCGTCGCGATCCGCCTCGAAGCCTGGGGCATCCGCGTGGACGACAGCGCCGGACGGCCCTTTGCCAAAACCGTCCCGGGTGCCTTCCTCGCGCTCGTTCTGAACGCAGTCGTCAGCGACTTCGCGCCAGCAGAGACGATGGCGCTCCTTCGCCATCCGCTCTGCCGCATCGGCTTCAAGACCTTCGATGTCCGCCGCTTCGGACGCGCGCTCGAGATCAGCGCTTTCCGGAGACCCTACCTCGGTCGCGGGATCGCCGGAATCATCGCGGCGCTCGACCACGCCGATCTCGACGACGACCATCGCATGCACATTGCCGCTGAACGCCTCTGGCCGGACGACACCGAAGGCGCTCGCGCGCTCGTTCTCAAGATGGCGGAAGCCTTCACGCCTTTGACCGATCTCTACGCGGCCGAGACCAAGCACGCGCTCGCCGATATTGCGCGCGCCCATGCCGCTGCGGCGGAAGCACTCGCGACGTTGCCGGAGGATGAGGCCAAGGCTGCTCACGGCAACAATCCACTCTGGCAGGGCGAAGCCGGGGAAACCGCCACGCGCTTCTTCACGGAGCTCTTGCGGCCCGAAACGCCGGCTGTCGAATTGCGCGCTGACGATTACGCCGATCTTTACGCGACGCTTCTCGCGCGTGAGAACGTCCGTGAACGCACGGCCGTCCATCCCCGCGTTGCCATTTGGGGACCTTTCGAAGCCCGCCTCCAGCAGCCGGACGTGCTCATTGTCGGCTCTCTCAATGAGGGCACCTGGCCGGAAGCAGCCGAACCCGGAGCCTGGCTCAACCGGCCGATGCGCGCCGAACTCGGACTGCCGTCTCCCGAAGAAGAAATCGGCCGCGCCGCACATGATTTCGTCTCGCTTCTCGGTGCTGAGACCGTCTACCTCACACGCGCAGAAAAGGTCGATGGCGTGCCGACCGTTCCGTCGCGCTGGCTGATGCGTATCACCGCGCTGCTCAAGGGCATGGACCTCTCGACCGTGCTCGACGCGGAAAAGCCGTGGCTCGCCTGGGCTCGCGCGCGCGATAAGATCGATCAGTTCGACCGACGCATGATCCAGGCGCCCGAGCCGCGTCCGCCCGTCGATATACGTCCGCGCAAGATGAGCGTGACGGAAATCGAACGCTGGACCAGCAATCCGTATGCAATCTTCGCGCGCCATATCCTGAAGGTCGATCCCTTGCCGATCCTCGGCGCACCGCCCGACGCAAGCCTTCGTGGCGGGCTCGTCCATGAAGTCCTCTCGCGCTTCACAAAGGAGTTTCCGGGAACGCTTCCGCCAAATCCGCTCACCGAACTCGAGCGCATCGCCACGTCCGTTCTCGAAGCCTACACGGGACATCCGCGGATTGCGGCCTTCTGGCTTCCACGCCTGAGGCGCTTCCTCGAGTGGTTTGCAGCAACCGAACCAGAACGCCGCAACGGCATCGACGCTGTCATAGCTGAAACCAGCGGCCGCCTCATTCTGGAATCGGATGGTAGAACGTTCACGCTCACCGCCCGGGCCGATCGCATCGACGACAATGGCACATCGGTCGTCATCACCGATTACAAGACCGGCGCCGCACCAAGCGACTCGGCAGTCAGGTCAGGACGCTCCCCTCAGCTTCCGCTCGAAGCGGCCATCGCGCTCAGCGACACAGGCTTTCCGCATCTCGTCGGCCACAGCGTCGCGGCCCTACGCTACATCCGCGCCTCGGGAAGCGAGCCTCCTGGGGAAGAACGCACAGTCAAATGCGACGACGTCACCGCGCTCGCGGCAACTACACAAGCGGGCCTTGAGCAGTTGATCGCCACATTCGACAAACCCGAAACGCCCTATCGCGCCATTCGCCGCCCCGGCTATCGCTACGATTACGACGCTTATGCCCATCTTGCGCGCGTCGCCGAATGGTCGGCCCATGTCGAGGACGAGGCAACGCCATGAACCTCGAATTCAAGAAGACCTCACCGGAAGCCATTCGCGCCGAAACCAATCGCGCCCAGGGCGCGGCTTCCGATCCGCAGAATTCCGCTTGGGTCAACGCCAACGCTGGGACTGGCAAGACCCACGTGCTGACACTGCGCGTGCTTCGCCTGCTGCTTGCCGGGACGCGACCCGAGCGCATCCTTTGCCTGACGTTCACGAAGGCCGCCGCCGCCGAGATGTCGAAGCGCGTATTCGACCGCTTGGCGGGCTGGGTGACGATGGAAGAAAAGGCGCTGCACGCGGATCTGTTCGAAGTCACCGGCATCGCCGTGACGAGCGATGTGATTGAATTGGCGCGCAGGCTCTTCGCCCTCGCGATCGAAACGCCCGGCGGCCTTAAGGTTCAGACAATCCACGCTTTCGCCGAACGCCTCTTGCAGCGCTTCCCGCTCGAAGCCGGCGTTCCGCCCGACTTCAAAATTCTCGACGACGTCGCCGCAGGCAAGCTCAAAGCCGATGCGATCGAAGCGACCTTGAAATTGGCGACAGGCCATCCGAACGCGCCGCTCGGAAAGGCGCTTGCTACGATCATCCGGTACGCCGCCGACGCGCAATTCGATCAGCTGATTTCGAAGGCCGTCGAAGAGCGCAAATGGCTCGAAGCGGCCGCGCATGTCAGCCCGCGTGAATTCGTGGACGAACTATCCGCAATGGACGTTGTGCTGCGCCAGCAGATCGGCGTGCGTGCCGGGATCGCGGCTTCGGACCTCCATAGCGAATGCGCAAAAGTGCTTTCGGAAAGCGACCTGAGAGAACTTTGCGAGTTGCTCGCAACGGGCACCGCAACAGATACGGGGCACCTTGGGAAGCTGACGGCTGCCCTCGACTGCACCGATCATCGACGGCGCTCCGATCGTCTCGGAGAATACTTTCTCGTCGAAAATGGCGAAGCCGTTCGAAAGAGCTTGATGACCAAAAGGCTCGTCCAAGCCAAGCCGGGCCTTCATGACCGCTGCCAGCGGGCGCAGGACAATTTCTTTCACCTGACGCGAGAACTGCGTGCTCTGACGCTCGTCGAAGCGTCGCTCGCGCTCTTCCATCTCGCAGGCCAAGTCCTCAGGCACTACGCGGCCGCTCGGAATTCCGCAGGCGCGCTCGATTTCGATGATCTCATTCTGAAAACGCGCGACCTGCTGACGAGCGAGAACGGCCAAGCGCAATGGGTTCTCTTCAAGCTCGACGGCGGCCTCGATCATATTCTCGTCGACGAGGCGCAGGACACGAGCCCCGAGCAATGGGACATCATTTCCGAACTGGCGCGCGAGTTCTTCTCCGATATGGGCTCGGGCAGCATCACGCGCACGGTATTCGCCGTCGGCGATGAGAAACAGTCGATCTACTCGTTCCAGGGTGCGGCACCGGAAAAGTTTGCCGAGATGGGCCAGCGCTTCGCGGATCTTGCGATGCAAGCCCAGCGCCCCTGGAGGCGCGTGCCGCTCACGCTCTCGTTCCGAACGGTTGCGCCCGTTCTTTCCGCTGTCGATCGCGTTTTTCGCGATCCTTCGCGGACACCGGGCCTGACAGCGGCTGGCGAGAGCATTGAGCATGTCGCAAACCGCATCGGACATGCCGGGCTTGTCGAGATCTGGGAGCCTGAACAGCCCGATGAAGCGGTTCCCGCCGATCCCTGGCAGCCGCTCTCCGATACCAAGGAGCAGTCGCCAGCCAACCGCCTCGCCGACCGTATTGCGGAAACGATAAAGTCGTGGATCGATACCGGCGAACGCCTGCTGTCCGAGGACCGGCCGATCCGCCCAGGTGATATCCTGATCCTCGTGCGCAAGCGCAATCCGTTCGCGGTCCCGATGGTCGCCGCTCTGAAACGTCGCGGCATCGCTGTCGCCGGTTCCGACCGGATCAGGCTGACGACTCAGATCGCTGTACAGGACCTGATGGTCCTCGGTGATTTCCTGACGCTTCCCGAAGATGACCTGGCGCTCGCGACCGTTCTCAAAGGCCCGCTCTTCAATCTCGACGATCACGATCTTCTTGAGATCGCTTATGGACGCAAACAAAAGACGCTCTGGAAGACGCTCATCGAAAAGGCCGGCGACAAGCCCGAGTTCACATTCGCGGCGGAGACCTTGAAACGCTGGCGCGCGAAAGCCGATTTCACGCCACCGTTCGAGTTCTTCTCTGGCATCCTCGATCGCGACGGCATGCGCGAAAAGATGCTCAACCGGCTTGGCCCCGAAGCCGCCGATATGATCGACGAATTTCTTGATCTCGCGTTGTCGTATGACGAAAGCGATCCGCCGTCGCTGACGCAATTTTTGTCGAGGCTCCGCGCTGCAAATCCCGAGGTCAAGCGGGACATGGATCATGGCCGCAACGAAGTCCGAGTCATGACGGTGCACGGCGCGAAAGGCCTCGAAGCTCCGATCGTTTTTCTACCTGATACGTGCACCACGGCCTCGGGCGAAGACGTCTCATCCCGCCTCGTCAAGCTCGGCGGAACCGAGCGAGCCGATGGCCGTGCAGAAACGATTGTTTGGACGGTCAAGGGCACGTCCCGGGTCCCGGCCGTCATGAATGCCCGCGCAAGAAAGGATGATCTCGATACCGCCGAGCGCAATCGCCTGCTCTACGTCGCGATGACGCGCGCCAGAGACCGGCTCTACATAGCCGGCTTCGAAAGCAAGAGAGGTCGCGCGCCGGGCTGCTGGTATGATGTCGTGTCCGATGCGCTCACTCCAAGCATGTCGGAAATCGATCTTGGCAATGGGCGAAAAATCTGGCGAACCGACGCCCCGCAGATCTCAGAGCCCGTGAAGCCGAAAGACGAAAAAGGATCGAAACGCGAGCCGCTTCCGCTTCCGCCATTTGCACGGACGCGCGCACCGGCGGAGCCGAAGCTCTCGGTTCCGCTCGCCCCTTCCCGCCTTGAACCCTATGCGCCCGACGCCGAAGGAGAGCCGACGACAGCAGGAAAACCAGACAAGGCTGCAACCAATGACAGCCCATCACCGCTTTCGGTCGGCAGCGCCAATCGCTTTCTCAGAGGTACGATCACGCACGCGCTTCTCCAGCATCTGCCGTCAATCGAAGACAGTCGCCGCGCGGAAATTGCCGAAGCATTCGTTGAGCGACGTGGAGCGGCGTTGTCGCCCAAGGTGCGTGCGAGCATAGTCGAGGAAACACTTTGCGTTTTGCATGATCCAGCCTTCGCAGCCATCTTCGGCCCGCAAAGCGTTGCCGAGGCGCCTCTCGCTGCCGTCATTCCGCGCGCTTCCGGCAAAGGCCCGTCTCTCGATCTTTCGGGTCAGATCGACCGCCTGGCAGTGACCGAGAGAGAAGTCCTGATCGTCGACTACAAGACGAACCGGCCGCCGCCGTCCGAAGTCCATCAGGTTGCAGACGCCTATCTTTACCAACTCGCGGCTTACCGGCTGGCACTCGGAGAAATCTATCCCGGAAAACTCATCCGCGCAGCGCTGCTCTGGACGGACGGCCCGCGACTCATGGAAATTCCGCAAGAGGTCTTGGACGACTACACTGGCCGTCTCTGGGACCTGGACCTGGGAAGCCTTGACGCTGTTTGAGCCAATCCCTACTTGTTGGGTCGGTTTTCTTATTGCGCGCAACTGCGGCAAAACGGGCCGGCCGATGCAGACCGCCCGGAAATGGAGAGAATAATCAATGTCTAAGGCAGTGACAGATGCAAGCTTCGAGGCCGAGGTCCTGAAGTCGAGCGAGCCTGTTGTCGTGGACTTCCATGCAACGTGGTGCGGCCCGTGCAAGGCCATGGCACCGGCTCTCGATCAGGTTGCCAAGGAAATGACCGGTAAGGTCAAGGTCGTTAAAGTCGATGTCGATGAGAACCCGCAGGTGACCGGCCACTACGGCATTCGTGCCATGCCGACACTGCTGATCTTCAAGGGCGGCAAGGTCGCGGCCCAGCACACCGGCGCCATCGTGCAGAAGAAGAAGCTCGAAGACTGGATCAACGCGAGCGTCGCGGCATCGGTCTAAGTCGCCGCCCGTTTTGGAATTGAAAAGCCCCGCTCCGTGCGGGGCTTTTTATTTCGGCACTTCGGCCGAGCGCCTAGTCGGTAATCTTATCCCCAGTCGGCACGACGACGGCAAAGATGTCATTGAGCGCCGCGAGGCTCGCCTCGTGAAGCTCCTTCGCAGAAACGGCACCCCCTGACGGATTGGGAAGTGATCGTGTCGCTGTAGCATTGCCGACCACCGTTGCACGATAGCCATGGTTGAAAGCGGCACGCGCGGTTGAGTTGACGCACACGTGCGTCATGAATCCGGCAAGCGTCACATCCTCCACGCCGAAACCTTTGAGCAGGTCGTCGAGATTTGTCTTCTCGAAAGAGCTCGGATAATTCTTGACAACGACAGGCTCTCCCGACTTCGGCGCCACGACATCCGCAATCGCACCGATCCGGTCGTGAAGATCATACGGCGTGCCGGCACCGGCATCATGTTGTATATGGATCACGGGCCGCCCGGCATCGCGGTAGCGCTGCAAAAGCCTCTGGCATTCAATGAGCGCCGGCTCGACGCCTTCGAGTTGCATCACGCCTTCTCGATACGTGTTCTGGCAATCGATCAGCACCAGCGCCGAGTTCCCGACGGTCGTCGGCGTATGCCCCATTCCGGTAATCTCACGAAGCGTCTTTGACGCGGACATTCGTCTCTCTCCCTTGATTTGTATTGTTTTGCCCAAACACGTACTGCTGCGCCGCGATTAAAGCAGCGGCGGCCGCTCCACGCCCGTGGGCGGAGGCCCCATGGCATCGATCGTCTCGTTCTCTTCGTCAGTGTAGATACGAGACCGCGTCAGAAACCGCACGCCTTCGGGACTTTCAACCGAAAAGCCCGAACCCCGCCCCGGTACGACGTCGATGACGAGATGGGTATGCTGCCAATATTCGAACTGCGACTTGCCCATGTAGAAGGGTTGCCCCCCGATCTCGCCAATGTAGACGTCCTGGGCACCGACCTTGAACTCAGCGCGCGGATAGCACATCGGCGCCGAGCCGTCGCAGCAACCGCCGGATTGGTGGAAAAGCAGCGGCCCATGAATACCGACGAGTTTCTGGATGAGGTCAAGCGCAGCCTGGGTACAAGAAACCCGCGACACTTCCGTCTGGGGTTTTTCTGACGTTGCGATAGTCATCGATTTCCTCCGCAATGGAAGTGCGCGTTGCGTTTATATTTTCTGCGTGTCGGACCCATCGGTGCAGACCTCGCCACCAACGGGCATCAATGTGAAGCGCTTCCCCGGCGCCGCCGCAATCGAGAACCCGATCGCAGGGCCAGGCGCAATATCGAGAACGTAGGAGCGCGCCTGGCATGTGACGCCGCCCTCCCGATCCTCCATCTCATAAACCGGCACGCCGTCGACGCGGCCGAGCAGGTGATCGCGCACGCCGAGCCGCAATGCATCAAGGGGCAGACAGATCGGATATTGGCGCCCGCCCACGCGGCCGCCGCTCGTATGGAACATCAGAGGACCATGCTCTTCGGTCGCGCGAAGGAGCGCATCACGCGCTTCGGGAGTTGCCAAGATCTGCACCGAGGACATCCGAACCTCACATCATGGCAACGAATATGCACATCCGTGGCCACGAAAATAAGGGGTGAAACGAAAGCGGGGCGCTTCCGTTTCCGGAATGCGCCCCGCCGAAGCTCCTGAATGCCCAAGCCTCAGAAGAAGCCGAGCGCCTTCGGGCTGTAGCTGACGAGCATGTTCTTCGTCTGCTGATAATGGTCGAGCATCATCTTGTGCGTCTCGCGGCCAATGCCGGACTGCTTATAGCCACCGAACGCCGCATGCGCCGGATAGGCATGATAGCAGTTGGTCCACACGCGGCCCGCCTGGATGCCACGTCCCATGCGATAAGCGCGCGTGCCGTTGCGCGTCCACACGCCCGAGCCGAGGCCATAGAGCGTGTCGTTGGCGATCGCCAGCGCTTCAGCATCATCTTCAAACGTCGTCACGGAAACGACCGGCCCGAAGATCTCTTCCTGGAACACGCGCATCTTGTTGTGGCCTTCAAGGACGGTCGGTTCGACGTAATAGCCACCCGCCAGTTCGCCGCCGAGATTGGCGCGCTTGCCGCCAGTCAGAACGCGAGCACCCTCGCCCTTGCCGATTTCGATGTAGCTCAGGATCTTCTCGAGCTGATCATTCGATGCCTGCGCACCGATCATCGTCGTGGCATCCATCGGATGGCCCTGCTTCACCTTCACGACGCGCTCCAGTGCGCGCGCCATGAACTTCTCGTAGATCGAACGCTGGATGAGAGCGCGGCTCGGGCAGGTACAGACCTCGCCCTGGTTCAACGCGAACATCGTGAAGCCTTCGAGGCACTTGTCGAAGTATTCATCGTCCGCGTCCATGACGTCGGCGAAGAAGATGTTCGGCGACTTGCCGCCAAGCTCCAGCGTGCATGGAATGATGTTCTCGGACGCGTACTGCATGATGAGACGGCCTGTCGTCGTCTCGCCCGTGAACGCGATCTTGGCGATGCGCTTGTTCTGCGCAAGCGGCTTGCCGGCTTCCACGCCGAAACCGTTGACGACGTTAATGACACCCTCAGGCAGAATGTCGGCGATTATGTCCATCAGGACCATGATCGACATTGGCGTCTGCTCGGCGGGCTTCAGCACGACGCAGTTGCCGGCAGCAAGCGCAGGCGCGAGTTTCCAGACGGCCATCAGCAGCGGAAAGTTCCACGGAATGATCTGGCCGACGACGCCGAGCGGCTCATGGAAATGATAGGCGACGGTGTCGTGATCGATTTCGGCAATCGAGCCTTCCTGAGCACGGATGCAACCCGCGAAATATCGGAAGTGATCGATGGCGAGAGGAAGATCGGCGTGGGTCGTCTCGCGGATCGGCTTGCCGTTGTCGATGGTTTCGACGAGCGCCAGGACGTCGAGGTTCTCTTCCATGCGGTTGGCGATTTTCGCGAGCACGCGGGCGCGCTCCGCTGGCGAGGCATTGCCCCAGGACTCGCGTGCCTTGTGCGCGGCATCGAGTGCGAGCTCTATGTCTTCCGCCGTCGAGCGCGCGATCTCGCAGACCTGCTGACCCGTGATTGGCGTGACGTTCGAGAAGTATTGCCCGCGCACCGGTGCAACCCACTTGCCGCCGATGAAATTGTCGTAGCGCGGCTTGATGACCTGCCGGCCTTTCAATTTATCCATTGCTACGTGTTGCATGTTTCATCTCCTCCGAATGGGCGCCTGAGCGGCGTCCTCTTTGCTTGATGGCGTTTTTATAACTTGTGCATGGCGGGTCTAGGGCGCCGTTCTCATTCCTTAGAAGGGGGTGTGGGCGATCGGGACATACGAAACCAATATAGCCTTGCTGATCTATGCGCTGCAGAGCAAAGAAAAGGCGAAGCCGATCGTCTGCCTTGACCTAGCACAAAGCCGGCGCTCTAGCGCCCAAGAGAGAGCTTATTCCAGGCTCTCCTGAAGTGAAAGCACGTGTCCCGCAAGATAGAGCGAGCCGCAGATCAGGACCCGCTTCGGACCCGCTGAAAGGCTGGCAATCGTGTGCAGCGCATCAATCACGTTTTTGCGATCAAGCGCCTGCATGCCTGCCCCTCGTGCGACTTCGGCCAACTCCTCCTCGCTGTGAGGGGCCTCGTGCGCGCCGGGGATCGGTACCGTGTAAATCGCACGGACCAGTCCCCGAAACGGCGCCAGGAAGCCCAGCGCATCCTTGCCACCCATCATGCCGACAACAAGGTAGACAGGTTTTGGCGACTTCTCGTCGAGCATGGCGAGCGTATCCGCGAGCATATCACCGGCAGCAGGGTTGTGCCCGCCATCGAGCCAAAGCTCCACGTCGTCTCCAAGAATGCGCGGCAGCGGCCCGGACGTCAGACGCTGCATCCGCGCTGGCCACTCGACCGTCCGAAGTCCGGTTTCTATCGCGCGTTCGTCGATCGTAAGGGCTGGGATCTTTTGCGCGAGAACCAGCGCAGCAGCGACCGCCGTACCGGCATTGACGATCTGATGGCGACCGATAAGCGCCGGTAAGGGCAAATCGAGCAGCCGGTCGTTCTGCTGCACGATCAGACGACCCGCCTGCTCATAGGCATCGTAGTCCTGACCCCACACCTGGAGCGGCGCAGCGATCGCGCCGGCGCGCGCTTTGATGACGGAGAGGACGTCATCCGACTGTTGCGAGATGATGCTAGGAACGTTCCGCTTCAGGATGCCGGCTTTTTCGAATGCGATCCTTTCGAGCGTCGGCCCAAGCTTTTCCGCATGGTCCATCGAGATTGGCGTGATGACTGTCAGCGCCGGATTATCAATGACATTCGTCGCATCCAGCCGGCCGCCGAGACCGACTTCGAGCAGAAGCACGTCGGCGGGCCGCTCGGAAAACGCGAGAAAAGCCGCCGCCGTCGTGATCTCGAATTGCGTGATGTCGTCGCCGTCGTTCACGGCGTGCACGCGCGTCAGAACATCAACGAGGAAATCCTCATCGATCGCGTGTGCTTTTCCGTCATCTCCCGCAAGCGCGATCCGCTCATGGAATCGGACGAGATGCGGAGATGTGTAGATGTGAGCCCGTCGCCCCGAAGCTTCGGCGAATGCGCGAAGGTAAGCCGTGACCGAACCTTTCCCGTTCGTCCCCGCGATATGGACGACCGGCGGTAGCTTCTTCTCGGGATGCCCAAGCTTTGCAAGCAAGCGCTCGACGCGGCCGAGCGAAAGATCGATCAGCTTGGGATGCAAAAGCATCATGTCGGCCAGTAACGCGTCGCTGGTCCGCCGTGTTGTTGACGAGGTCATACCCGTGCCCCGCATTGTCCTTGGAAAGGCTTACGCGCTCCGGGGCGCGTCTTTCGAGGTTCCAGAATTAGCGTCGTCCCGCCGTGGTTTTTCGGCTTTGCTCGGGTCGAACCTTTGACTGTTCGGGACAGCTTCGGGTTCGACGACGCCGCCGGTCTCCCGCGCTGCCGTCTCGATCACCTTGCCGTCGACAGCCGCGCCGTTGACGTACGGCTTGCCATTAACCTTCCGGGTGTCTTTCGCCGTCGTTGCTTGCACCCCGGCCATCAACAGCCGGCAGAGACGGGCCAGCGTCTCGCGGAGATGATGACGATGCACGACCATGTCGACCATGCCATGCGAGAGAAGATATTCAGCCCGCTGGAAGCCATCGGGCAACTGCTCGCGGATCGTTTGCTGGATGACTCTGGGGCCGGCGAAACAGATGAGGGCACCAGGCTCCGCAATATGAATATCGCCGAGCATGGCATAGGACGCCGTGACGCCGCCGGTCGTCGGATCGGTAAGAACGACGATATAAGGAAGCCGCGCATCCCTGAGGCGCTGTACCGCAATCGTCGTACGCGGCATCTGCATCAGCGACAGGATGCCCTCCTGCATGCGAGCGCCGCCGGAAGCCGCAAAGAGAATGAATGGCGTCTTGAGTTCGACCGCTCGCATCATCCCCGCGATGATCGCTTCACCGGCTGCCATGCCGAGTGATCCGGCCATGAACCGGAAGTCCTGAGCCGCCGCAACCACAGCCTGCCCTTCGAGCTGTCCTTCGCCGACAAGCACCGCGTCTTCCAGCTTGGTCGCGACCTTCGCATCCTTGAGCCGGTCTGTGTATTTCCGCCCGTCGCGGAACTTCAGTGGATCCTGCTGTACGGCAGGAACCGCAATCGTGCGGTACTCGCCGTCGTCGAACAGATGCTGCAGCCGCTGTTGCGAACCCATGCGCATATGGTAGTTCGAGCCAGGCACGACGAACTGGTTGGCCTCGAGGTCCTTATAGAAGACCATCTGGCCCGACTCCGGACATTTGACCCAGAGATTGTCCGGAACCTCGCGCTTCGCCGTCGACAAGAGCCCGCTGATCTTCGGGCGGACGACGTTATTGATCCAATTCACGTCCTGTTGGCTCCTCATAAGCCGCTGCAAGGTGTGCGTACGTTCTTCAGGCGCGGGCACAATGGTGCCCCTTAAAGCCCGCCCATTTTTAGCGCCTGATGGCGGACCAGCGCTAGAACACTGCCCAAAAATGGGGGTGCAGAAGGCCGTATCCAATAGAGCTTCTTCGCCGAAAGCGCTAGTCGGCGGTTAACGCCGAGCTTAATTCACGCACCAGCTCCGACACGCGTTTTCGGGTTTCGGCGGTCGGCTTTCCATTGGATCCTAAAGACTTTTCGATCGCGGAGACAATGGCCGACCCAACGACAACCCCGTCCGCGCCTCTCGAAATCGCTCGCGCCTGCTCCCCTGTCCGGACCCCAAACCCGACGACGACCGGCAGCGGCGTCTCTGCCTTGATCCTTTTCACATGATTGTGAACATCGTTCACCACAGGAGCGGCGGCTCCGGTAATTCCAGTGATCGAGACATAGTAAACAAAGCCGGAAGTGTTCTGCAGAACGGTGGGAAGCCGCGCCTTATCCGTTGTCGGCGTAGCAAGGCGAATAAAATTGAGCCCGGCCTTGAGCGCCGGAAGGCAGAGTTCGTCGTCCGCTTCGGGCGGCACGTCGACCACGATCAGCCCGTCGACACCCGCTGCCTTCGCATCCTTGATGAAGCGCTCATTTCCGTAAACGTAGATCGGGTTGTAGTAGCCCATCAGCACGATCGGCGTCGCGTCATCGTGGGCGCGAAAATCGCGCACCATCTGCAACGTCTTGATCATGTTCTGACCCGCCTTCAGCGCGCGCTGCGACGATGCCTGTATAGCCGGCCCATCCGCCATTGGATCAGAGAACGGCATTCCGAGTTCGATGATATCGGCACCCGCTTTTGCGATGTCGTCGAGAATAGCCCTGCTCGTCTCGAGGTCGGGATCGCCCGCCGTCACAAACGTGATCAACGCCGGACGCTTCGCCTTCTTCAGCGCTGCGAAGCGCGCATCGATGCGTGTCTCATGCTTGGTCATCGTCAGATCTTCATTCCGAGGTGCTTCGCGACTGTGGCGAGGTCCTTGTCGCCGCGGCCAGAAATATTGACGACGAGCAGATTGTCTTTCGGCAACTTCGGGGCCAACGTCATCACGTGCGCCAGAGCGTGGCTCGATTCCAATGCCGGAATGATACCTTCGAGCCGCGTACAAAGCTGGAGAGCTGCAATCGCCTCCTTGTCAGTCGCCGGAACGTAGGTCACACGGCCGATATCCTTGAGCCAAGAATGCTCGGGCCCGACGCCCGGATAATCAAGACCCGCTGAGATCGAGTGGCCCTCGAGAATCTGGCCATCGCTGTCCTGCAGGAGATAGGTTCGATTGCCATGAAGCACACCCGGCGAACCACCCGTCATCGAAGCCGCGTGACCGTTTTCGACCTTCAGCCCGTGTCCACCCGCTTCGACTCCGTAGATCGCAACGTCCTTATCGTCGAGGAACGGATGAAATAGCCCGATCGCATTCGACCCTCCGCCGATGCACGCAACGAGCGTATCGGGCAGCCGCCCTTCCGCTTCCATCATCTGTGCGCGTACTTCACGCCCGATGATCGCCTGGAAGTCGCGCACCATCGACGGATAGGGATGCGGGCCTGCCGCGGTACCGATGAGGTAATAGGTGTCTCGAACGTTCGTCACCCAGTCGCGCAGCGCTTCATTCATCGCGTCTTTCAGCGTGCCCGCGCCCGACGTCACCGGATTGAGCTTCGCGCCGAGAAGCGCCATGCGCGCGACGTTCGGCGCCTGCCGCTCGACATCGGTCGCGCCCATATAGATTTCGCACGGCATCCCATACTTCGCACAGACCGTTGCAGTCGCGACGCCGTGCTGACCTGCGCCGGTCTCTGCGATGATGCGCGTCTTGCCCATGCGCCGCGCGAGCAGGATCTGCCCGAGGCAATTGTTGATCTTGTGCGAGCCCGTATGATTGAGCTCTTCGCGTTTGAAGTAGATCTTGGCGCCGCCAAGCTCCGCCGTCATACGCTCGGCGAAATAAAGCGGACTGGGGCGCCCGGCATAGTGCAGATTGAGATGATCAAGCTCGCGCTGAAAGTCCGGATCGGCCTTCGCGGCCTCATAGGCACGCTCGAGGTCAAGAATGAGGGGCATCAGCGTCTCGGCGACGAACCGACCGCCGAAGATACCGAAAAAACCCTTCTCGTCGGGTCCGGTCGTGTAGCTGTTGAGCGCGGCTTCGGCCGCCTTTTTCGATTTGGATGCCATAAAGGTCTCGTTTAACCCTCACCGCACGGTGCGCAAGAGGGGCACGTCACGACTGCTTAGCGGTCTTTGCCGTCTGAAGGAAGCGACGGATCCGCCCAGGATCTTTGATACCAGGGGCCATTTCGACCCCAGAGGAAACATCGACCGCAACCGGACGCGTTTGCGCGATCGCGGCGGCTACATTCTCGGGATTCAAGCCGCCAGAAAGCATGAACGGTATCGCGTCCGAAAGGCCTTCGAGCAGGCGCCAATCGAATGGCTGCCCGTTGCCGCCCGGCAGGTCCGCACCAGGAGCGGCCTTTGCATCGAATAGAATGAGATCCGCCACATCGGCGTATTCGTCGGCCTTCCTGGCATCACCAGCCGTCGCGACGGGAATAGCCTTGATCACTGTACGACCGAATTTGCGCTTGATCTCGGCGACCCGTTCGGGAGGCTCGTCCCCATGAAGCTGCAGAATGTCGGGCTCCACGCCGTCGACGATTTCTTTCAGCGCATCGTCGGCGGCGTTGACTGTCAACGCAACGATTTTAACTTGGCCGCGTGCGCGTTCCGCAAGTTCCTTGGCATGATCAATATCGAGATTGCGGGGGCTCTTGGCGAAAAAGACGAACCCGATGTAGTCGGCGCCGCCAAGAATGGCCGCATCCAACGCTTCCGGCGTCGTGATCCCGCAGATTTTTGCACGTATGCTCATTGAGATTCATAATTCACGCCGCGGAATATATGACCGGTGAGCGCCAACAGATCGAACTCGTCAAAGAATCCCGCAGAACTGTTTTTATCGACTCGTGATGGCCAGATGACCTGACGCTGCCGTCGATGTCTCTCGCTCGCGTGCCAAACGATCGGCTTCCGCTTGCCAGCGCGCAGCGCGACGGCCCTGCGAACGTGCCGTCTGACGCCATCGGCTCTGCCCCATCCAAGTCGCTACACCGCCGAGAATGACGCCGACCACCAGCGCCGCCATCAAGTAGATATAGAAGGGCAACTCGATCGAGAGCGCCGGCGCTTCCGGACGGAACGGATCAAGGATGAGGTCGACGGGCTGGCGATTGGAGACGGCGATGGCCACCAGAACGATCCCAATCGGGAAGCCGATGAGCAACGATAGAACGCGCCTGACCATAATCTACCTCACTTCGGCATCGATTGGCGGCGCCCCGATTAGTGCGATCCGCCATTCAACTTGTTCAAACGGTCGCGAAGCTCTTTGCCGGTCTTGAAAAAAGGGACGAACTTCTCGGCGACTGCAACCGTAGTGCCTGTTCGTGGATTTCTTCCCTGTCGCGACGCACGATGTTTCACCGTGAACGCGCCGAACCCGCGAAGCTCTACACGATCGCCGCGAGATAAGGCATCAACAATTTCGTCAAAAATGACGTTGACGATGCGCTCGACATCTCGATGGTAGAGATGAGGATTGGCAGTAGCGATCCTCTGCACCAGTTCCGACTTGATCACGTTTCGCTCCCCAGCACCGGCGACCAATTCTCTTTATTTTTCAGAAGGATGCCAAACTGAGAGGAGACCGTCAAGCCCGAGCGTCGAAATCGTCCGATCCCGAAGCAGAAAATTTGCAGCATCCGCCGCCGAAGGCCCAAACAGCCATCCCGCCAAGCCGGCCGTCATGCCGAAAATGCCGTAACCGCTCTCGTCCGCGGCCTTTCGGTCGATAACTTTGGCGTTCTGGGGGACGCCTTTGGCATCCTTGAGCCATTTTACCGCTTCGTCCTCGCCACCGATCTCATCAACCAGCTTGAGCTGAAGGGCCTCCCGGCCTGAGAAAATCCGCCCGTCCAGCAGGCCGGGGATATCAGCCGCCTTTACCCCGCGGCGGGTCTCGACAAGCCCGACGAACCATTTGAAGCCATCGGCCACCATAT
This sequence comes from Pseudomonadota bacterium, assembly GCA_018242215.1. Lineage (GTDB taxonomy): Bacteria > Pseudomonadota > Alphaproteobacteria > Rhizobiales > Hyphomicrobiaceae > Hyphomicrobium_B. Next base: position 76,602 of record JAFECG010000019.1, on the reverse strand, counting down.
CTTGCGCGACTTTTTTACTGGCGTCGTCGAGGGGCTCGAACGGAGATGGTGATGCCTTCAGGGGACCGCTTTTGACCTCATTGACTTTGACCCCGATCTTATCGAGCAGCTGCACGAATTCCGGCCACTGCACGATGACGCCGACCGATCCCGTAATGGAATTTCCACGAGCGACGATGTGGTCAGTCGCGAGACCGGCAATGTAAGCCGCCGAGGCCGCAACCGTCCCGAACTCCGCCACCACGGGCTTCTTTTTCGCAAGGCCCCGGATACCCTCATAGAGGGCTTCGCCCCCGGTCGTCGTGCCGCCCGGGCTGTTAATGAAGAGCAGGACACCCGAGACGCTGTTGTCATCGGCGAGGTCTTTCAACAATTTGAGCTGATCCCGATCTTCAGTGATCGTCCCCGTGATCGTCACGCGGGCGATCTGCTTTTCTCCGGTCAGCGAAGCCAGATTGTCATTGCTCAGCATCAGCGCGCCGAGCGCGACGATGATTGCGGCAACTCCTGCGCCGCGCCAGAGCGAAACCGACCGACGAAGCCGGCGACGATCGAGAACTGTTTCCGTCTCTAGCATAGGGGTGAGCCTCTTCCTCGACGTGCTTCCGGACAACCCCGACACCGGAGCGTGCGGCCTGGCGCGAACCTAGGCAAGGTTTGCGTCCCGGGCAACGGGGCATACTGTGGCGTCTCATACAAAGTTAAGCGCGCGGCAAAGGTCTGCCGCGCGCCCGTTAATTTTTCCTGTTGGGCCACTCTTGGCCTTATTCGCTTTCTTCGGCGCCTTCGCGCTTCTTGATGGCAGCCTTGAAGATGTCACCGAGCGACGCGCCCGAGTCGGACGAGCCGTACTGGGCGACCGCCTGCTTCTCTTCCGCGAGTTCGAGGGCCTTGATCGACACTGCAATGCGCCGCGCCGCCTTGTCGACGGAAACGACCGCCGCATCGACCTTGTCGCCGACGTTGAAGCGCTCGGGCCGCTGCTCCGAGCGGTCGCGGGAGAGATCAGCACGCTTGATGAACGACGTCAGCTCGCTGTCCGCGATCTTGACCTCGATGCCGGCATCGCTGACCGACGTCACGGTGCCCGTGACGGCATCACCCTTTTTGTACTTCGCCATCGCGTCCGCGGGATCGCCGGCAAGCTGCTTGATGCCAAGCGAGATGCGCTCCTTCGAACCGTCGACGTCGAGAACGACAGCTTTGACGTTGTCGCCCTTCTTGTAGTCCTTGATGACCTCATCGCCCGGCTTCTGCCAGTCGAGATCGGACAGGTGGACCATGCCGTCGATACCGTTGTCGAGACCGATGAACAGACCAAATTCCGTGATGTTACGGATCGGACCTTCAACGACAGAACCCTTCGGGTGCTGCGTGAGGAACGAATCCCACGGATTTTCCTGCGTCTGCTTGAGGCCGAGCGAGATGCGGCGCTTCTGCGGATCGACTTCGAGAACCTGCACTTCGACCTGCTGGCTCGTCGAAACGATCTTGCCCGGGTGCGTGTTCTTCTTCGTCCAGCTCATTTCCGAGACGTGGATCAGACCTTCGACGCCCGGCTCAAGCTCAACGAACGCGCCGTAATCGGCAATGTTCGTGACGGTGCCCTTTACCTTCGCGCCGATCGGATACTTGCTCTCGATCGAAGACCAAGGATCGGACTGCAGCTGTTTCATGCCGAGCGAAATACGCTGCGTTTCCGGGTTGATGCGGATGATCTGCACCTTCACCGTATCGCCAACGTTGAGGATCTCGGACGGATGATTGACACGACGCCACGCCATGTCGGTGACGTGGAGGAGGCCGTCGATGCCGCCGAGGTCGATGAACGCGCCGTAATCGGTGATATTCTTGACCAGGCCGTCGATGATCTGGCCCTCGGCGAGACGCGCGACGATCTCGGTGCGCTGCTCGGCACGGCTCTCTTCGAGAACCGACCGGCGAGAGACGACGATGTTGCCGCGACGGCGATCCATCTTCAGGATCTGGAACGGCTGCGGCTGGTGCATCAGAGGCCCGATGTCGCGAACCGGACGGATATCGACTTGGCTACCCGGGAGGAACGCAACGGCGCCGTCGAGATCGACCGTGAAGCCGCCCTTGACCTTATTGAAGATGACGCCCGTGACCTTCTCGCCCTTTTCATAAAGGCGTTCGAGTCGCGTCCAGCTCTCTTCGCGGCGAGCCTTGTCACGCGACAGAACCGCTTCACCGAGCGCATTCTCGACGCGCTCAAGGTAGACTTCGACGGTATCGCCGACTTTGAGGTCGCCGGGCTTGCCGCCGACGCCGAATTCTTTCATCGCCACGCGGCCTTCCATCTTCAGGCCGACGTCGATGATCGCCATGTCTTTTTCGATGCCGACGATCTTGCCTTTGACGACCGAGCCTTCGAACAGGTCGTCCTTGGCAAGGCTTTCAGCGAGAAGAGCGGCAAAATCCTCACGCGAGGGGTTGAGTTCTTTGGTAGCGAGTTCAGCGGACATTAGGTCTCCTAGGTTGATGACGATATGCCCGGCGCTCGAGCCGGACGTGTTGCGTTGAACGGTTGAAACGCCGTTTGCCCGACCCGCGCGAACGCGATGCCCGGTTTATTGGCGCTGATGTCTCTGGAATTGATGTCACCGCGATGGGCCGCAGCCCCACCGGTCAGAATTCGGGCCCCTATAGGGTGCCCAACCGGCTGATCTTCCTCATGACCATCCGACGGTGACGTCGAATGGAGGTGGATATAACGAACCGACCCTCCAAACGCAAGGGTTGCAGGGCCTTAACTTTTCGGCCTCAGCGGCTTCTGGGGCATCAGATCGGTGCAAATGCCCTCCGCAGCCTCGGCAGCCATGCCGACCGATTCTGACAGCGTCGGATGCGGATGGATCGTTTTGCCGATATCGACCGCGTCGGCGCCCATCTCGATCGCGAGGCAGATCTCGGAAATCAGGCTTCCGGCCTCCGTTCCGACGATGGCACCGCCGATAATCCGCTCTGTTTCCTCATCGAAAAGCAGCTTCGTGAAGCCTTCATCGCGACCGTTCGCAATCGCGCGGCCCGAAGCTGCCCAGGGAAACACCGCCTTCTTGTAGGCGATCCCCCGCGCTTTGGCCTCTGTCTCGGTCAAGCCAGCCCAAGCGATCTCCGGGTCCGTGTAGGCGACCGACGGAATCTGCCGCACGTCAAAGAAACTTTTTTTACCAGCGGCGTTCTCGGCTGCGACATGCCCCTGGTGCACGGCTTTATGTGCGAGCATCGGCTCGTCCGCGATATCGCCGATGGCAAAAATATGTGGGAGATTCGTCCGCATATTCTTATCGACGGGAATGAACCCGCGCTCCGAAACCGCCACGCCCGCGTTGTCCGCCGTAATCATTTTTCCATTCGGCTTGCGCCCGACGGCAACGAGCACGAGACCGTAACGCTGCGGCTCAGGCGGCGCATTCTCCCCCTCGAACGTGACGTAGATACCGTCGCGCTTCGCATCGGCAGCTACGACCTTCGTCTTCAGCATGACCTTGTCGAAACGGCGTGCGTTGACCTTCTGCCAAATGTTGACGAGGTCGCGATCCGCGCCGGCCATCAAGCCATCGAGCAACTCGACGACATCAACCCGGGCGCCGAGCGTCGAATAGACCGTCGCCATCTCGAGCCCGATGATACCACCCCCTATCACGAGCATCCTCTCAGGCACCTGCCGAAGCTCGAGTGCACCTGTTGAATCGACGATACGCGGATCGGATGGCATGAACGGCAAAGCGACCGCTTCCGAGCCAGCGGCGATGATCGCCTTTTCGAAGCGCACCGTCTCTTCGCGCCCATCGTCGAACCGCACCGTGAGATGATGTGCGCCCGCAAAAGTGCCCGTGCCCCGCAACGTCGTCACTTTTCGCGCTTTCGCCATCGAGGCTAGGCCGCCGGTCAGCTTGCCGACAACGCCGTCCTTGAACGCCGCCAGTTTCTTCAGATCGATCTTCGGCGCAGCGAACGTGATGCCATGCTTCGCGAGCGCGGCAGCCTCATCCATCACGAAAGCCGTGTGCAGCAGGGCCTTCGAAGGAATGCAGCCGACATTGAGGCAGACGCCACCCAGCGTCGGCCAGCGATCAACCAGTATCGTTTTCGCACCGAGATCCGCCGCGCGAAATGCCGCCGAATAGCCTCCCGGTCCCGCGCCGAGCACCAGCACCTCGCAGTCGTGATCGGCATGGCCCGAAAAATCTTTCCCGGCGGCAGGCGCGACAGGTGTATCCTCTTTCGTTGCTGGCGATGCTAGCTGCAATGGAGCCGCCGCCTCGCTCGTCTCGAGCGTCAGAATCACGCTGCCTTCGCTCACCTTGTCACCGACCTTGACAAGCAGATCGGCGACCGTGCCCGCTGCCGGCGCCGGAACGTCAAACGACGCCTTCTCGCTTTCGAGCGTAATCAGCGGATCTTCCACCGCAACGCTCGCGCCCGCCTTCACGTGCACCTCGATGATGGGCACGTCCTTGAAATCACCGAGATCGGGAACACGGATTTCTTTCTTGCTCATGTCGGCGGCCTATAGCACCAGCTGCCGCACATCCGCGAGCGCATCGCAGATCTTGCGCAGGAAGCGCGCTGCAAGTGCACCATCCACCACCCGGTGATCGTAGGATAGACACAGTGGCAGCATCAGCCGCGGCTGGAAGACCGAGCCATCCCAAACCGGTTTCATCTGCGCCCGGACGGCGCCGAGAATAGCGACCTCCGGCGCATTGACGATCGGTGTGAAGTTCGTACCGCCGATGCCGCCGAGACTGGAAATCGAGAATGATGCGCCTTGAATATCCGTCGGGGCGATCTTGCCCTCGCGCATCCGAGCCGAAACGGTTGTGAGTTCCTGGCTAAGCTCCAGAATGCCTTTGCGATCGACATCCTTGATCACCGGCACGACAAGGCCATCTGGCGTATCGACCGCGACGCCGATGTTGTAATAGTGCTTCAGGATCAGCGCATCCTTGCCCGGAGCGAGCGATGAATTGACCTCCGGATATTCCTTCAGCGCCGACACAGACGCTTTGAGCAAAAACGCGACGAGCGTCACGCGATAGCCTTTCGTCTTCGACGTCGCGTCGAGTTCCTTGCGATAGGCTTCGAGATCTGTGATGTCAGCCTCGTCCGAGTTGGTGACGTGCGGAACGTTGAGCCACGCGCGGTGCAGGTTCGGACCGGTCAACTTTTTCAGACGTGACATCGGCTTCGTTTCGACGGGCCCGAACTTCGAGAAATCCTGTGGCGGAATTTCCGGAATACCGGCCATCCCCGCCGCCGATCCCGATGGCGCACCGCTCCGCGCAATAAAAGCCTTCACATCCTCTTTTGTGATCCGACCCTTATCGCCTGAACCCTTTACTTTCGTCAGATCGACATCGAGCTCGCGAGCGATGCGCCGGACAGACGGACTCGCAAAGACCGCATCAAAATCGGCAGGCGGCGGCAGCTCACTTCCCTCCGTCGGGGCCGCCGAGCGGGATTTCTCCGAGGTCTTGGATGTTGGAGCAGCTTCCTCCTTGCGGCTTTTGCCGTTCGCGACCGGCTCTGCCTTGCTTTCAACTGCCGTATCCAGTCGCAGAATGGCGCTGCCTTCGCTGACCTTGTCGCCAATGGCCACAAGGACTTCCGCGACTTTGCCTTTCGCCGGCGAAGGCACGTCCATCGACGCCTTGTCGCTCTCCAGCGTGATCAGAGGGTCATCGGCATTGACCTCATCACCCGGCTTCACCTGAATCTCGATGATCGGCACGTTTTCGAAATCACCGATGTTCGGAACCTTGACGTCGACGAGCGGCATAAGTCGGGACCTGTACGTTATTAGCTGTGCGCTGGATTGGCCTTCTCGGGATCGATCCCATACTTGGCGATCGCTTCCGCAACTTTGATCGACGGGATCTTGTTTTCGTCGGCCAGCGCCTTGAGCGCAGCAATCGTCACAAAATGCCGGTCGACCTCGAAGAAATACCGGAGCGTCCGGCGATAATCCGAGCGCCCGAAACCATCCGTCCCGAGCACGGAATATTTGTTCGGAACCGACGGCCGAATCTGGTCCGCATACATTTTCATGTAATCGGTCGATGCGATCACCGGACCTTCGCCACGTTCGGAGATTTTCGCGGTTACGTATGCAATGCGCGGCGGTTCAGTCGGGTGCAGCAGGTTCCAGCGCGCGACGTCGCGAGCTTCGCGCGCAAGCTCGGTGAAGCTCGTCACGCTCCAGATGTCCGCTTCGACCCCCCAATCTTCGCGCAAGAGATCTGCCGCTGCGATCACCTCACGCAGAATGGCACCGGAACCCATCAATTGAACCTTATGGCCCTTCGCGTTCTTCGTAGACTCTCGGAAGAGGTACATTCCCTTGATGATGCCGGCCTCGACACCTTCCGGCATGGGAGGATGCTCGTAGTTCTCGTTGAGCAACGTCAGATAGAAGAACACGTCCTCCTGATCCGCCAGCATCCGCTTCAAACCGCTCTGGATGATGACGGCAACCTCATAGTTGAATGTCGGATCGTAGGAGACGCAATTCGGAATTGTCGCGGAAAGCAGATGGCTGTGCCCATCCTCGTGCTGCAGCCCCTCGCCGTTGAGCGTGGTCCGGCCCGACGTGCCGCCGAGGAGAAACCCGCGCGAGCGCTCATCGCCAGCCGCCCACGCCAGATCACCGACGCGCTGAAAACCGAACATCGAATAGAAGATGTAGAATGGCACCATCGGCACGTCCGACGTTGCATAACTCGTCGCGGCCGCGATCCAGGATGCCATCGCGCCCGCCTCGTTGATGCCCTCCTGCAGCATCTGACCGGACTTGTCTTCCTTGTAGAACATCAGTTGATCGGCATCCTGCGGCACATAGAGTTGCCCGATCTGGCTGAAGATGCCGAATTGCCGGAACATGCCTTCCATACCGAACGTGCGGCTTTCATCCGGCACGATGGGGACGATGCGGCGCCCGAGTTCCTTGTCACGCATCAGCGCCGTGAGAATACGGACGAATGCCATCGTGGTTGAAATCTCGCGCCCTTCTGATCCTTTGAGCTGAGATTCGAACAGCGACAGTGGCGGCGCACCGAGTGAAACCGACTTGCGCCGCCGCTGCGGCAGATATCCGCCAAGCTTGCGGCGCGTCTCATGTAGATAGTCGTCTTCCGGCGAGCCCTTCGGAAAGCGAATGAATGAAAGCTCCTCGATCTGTTGGTCGCTGACCGGCACCTTGAAGCGATCGCGGAACTGATGAAGGGTTTTGACGTCCATTTTCTTGGACGAGTGCGCCAGCATCGTGCCTTCGCCCGCAGCACCCATGCCATATCCTTTGACGGTTTTCGCCAGAATACACGTCGGCTGATCTTTGTGCTCGATCGCGGCTGCGTAAGCCGCATAGACCTTCGAAGGATCATGGCCGCCGCGCGTCAGGCGCCAGATCTTCTCGTCCGACCAGTCCTCGACCAGCGCCGCCGTCTCCGGATATCGGCCAAAGAAATGCTTGCGAATAAAGGCGCCGTCGCGTGACTTGAAGACCTGGTACTCGCCGTCGACGCACTCTTCCATCAACTGGCGAAGCTTGCCCGTCGTGTCACGCGCAAGAAGCTCGTCCCATTGCGAGCCCCAGATGACCTTGATGACGTTCCATCCGGCGCCCCGGAAGTTGCGTTCGAGTTCCTGGATGATCTTGCCGTTGCCGCGGACCGGGCCGTCGAGCCGTTGTAGATTGCAGTTGACGACGAAGATTAGGTTGTCGAGCTTCTCACGTCCCGCCAGCGAGATCGCACCCAGACTCTCGGGTTCATCCATCTCGCCGTCACCGCAGAAAACCCAGACTTTTCGATCTTCAGTATCGGCGAGCCCGCGCGCATGAAGATATTTCAGGAACCGCGCCTGATAGATCGCCATCAGGGGGCCGAGCCCCATCGACACTGTGGGAAATTGCCAGAACTCGGGCATCAACCAGGGATGCGGATAGGACGAAAGTCCGTGTCCACCGACCTCCTGCCGAAAGTGCAACAGCTGATCTTCGTCCAGTCGGCGTTCAAGGAACGCTCGCGCATAGATGCCGGGTGATGAATGACCTTGAACGAGAACGAGGTCACCGCCGTGGGTCTCGGATGGCGCGTGCCAAAAATGGTTGAATCCCGTCTCGTAAAGAGTAGCGGCCGACTGGTAGCTGGCGATATGTCCACCGAGTTCTGTCGACTCTCTATTGGCGCGCAACACCATCGCCGCTGCGTTCCAACGAATGGCGGCGGCTATATGGTGCTCGAGTTCGCGATCTCCAGGAAGCTTCGCTTCATCGTCGACGTGAATGGTGTTGATGTAGGCCGTACTTGACGCGAACGGAATTGCAGCCCCGCTCGCCCGGGCGCGCTCAACGACCTCGCCAAGAATGTCGTCGGCCCGTTCCGTCCCTTCGTAGGCGATGACGGATGAGATCGACTCCCGCCAATCCTGGATCTCTGGATCCTCAGCCTTCAGGGACTTCTGATCGTTCTTGCCCATGCAATCCTTTGCCCATCGCTCTGCGAGACGACCCCTGCCGTAAAAGGGTATCGCCACAGCAGCAGATAACTCGCCCCGACACCACGGTTTACCACGAACGTATCGCGCTACTCATGCGCGATGTTTGAAGTGGTTATGCAGGACCTGATTTGCGACCACGCGCGCGAAAATGCCTGGCATCGTTCCTAAACTAGGAACTTTGCAGTAACGCTCTCGTTGTATGGCAATGTCGACTACACCTATCTGGGAGCGGCCGAAATGGTAATGAAAAAAGCATTAGCACTCGCGATAGCCATCGGATTGGCCGGAAGCGCTGCCGCATTTGCAGATAACGACGATATGCCTGGGACGGATTGGATGCCCAAGGAGCAGGTCGTCCAGAAGCTCGAGGCCTCAGGCTATAGTAACATCACTGGCCTTCATGCCGACGACGGTCATTGGGAAGGCAAAGGCGTCAAGAATGGGAAGATCACGGAATTCCATGTCGATCCCCACAGCGGTGCCTTCCTGAAGGAAAAGGTCGACGAAGATTGAGACCGCCGCTCATGAAAACGTCTAAATCCCTCCGAGCTTAGTCTCGATCAATTGCATCGCGGCGTCGAATGCTTGGTCAGGATCAAGTTCCGTCGTGTCGAGATGGAGCGCGTCGCGAGCGGCCAACATCGGGGCAGCGGCTCGGCCGCTGTCCCTTGCATCCCGACGACGAATGTCCGCTAATAAATCGTCATACGTCACACCTTCGCCGCGCGCCTGATGCTCGAGGTATCGCCGGCGCGCTCGCGCTTCGTCGGATGCCGTGACAAAGATTTTGACGTGGGCGCTCGGGCAGACGACCGTCCCGATATCGCGCCCGTCGAGCACCGCCCCACCCTCTTGTCCCGCGAAGGTCCGTTGATAATCGAGCAGCGCCGCGCGGACTTGAGGAATTTTAGCAACGATCGAAGCAGCATCCCCCGCGCGCGGACCGCGTAAGGCAGGATCGGTCAGCGACTGAGCGACAACAGCCCGCGCCGCTGCTTCACCAGCACAAACGTCTTCCAGATCTCCTCCGTTTGCCAGGACATCCCGCGCCACCGCGCGATAGAGGAGCCCGGTATCAAGCCACGCGATCCCGAAATGCTCGGCAATGCGTCGCGCAAGAGTTCCTTTCCCGGAGGCCGCCGGACCATCGATCGCGATGATCAACGTCATCGTTGATCCTCCTCGAAGCGCGCCCCGAGCCTTTCCATGATCGGGCGGAATTCGGGAAAGCTCGTCGCGATCATCGTGGAATCGTCGACGATAACCGGAGCGTCGCTGGCGAGCCCGGCAGTGAGGAAGGCCATCGCGATGCGATGATCCAGATGCGTGGCGACAATTCCGGCACCTTTCAGGCCACCGGCTCCTTCGACGATCAAAGTGTCGGCCTCGACGCGCACCGTCGCGCCGTTTGCCGCCAGCCCAGCCGCCGTCGCTTGGAGCCGGTCGCTTTCTTTGACCTTGAGCTCGGCGAGACCGTCCATGCGGGTCTGCCCCTCGGCGAAGGCTGAAATCGCCGCAAGAACCGGATATTCATCGATCATCGATGGCGCGCGCGCGGCCGGCACCCGCACGCCCTTGAGTCGCGACGCGCGCACGCGAATATCGGCAACCGGCTCGCCACCCTCGTCGCGCACATTCTCAAACACTACATCGCCGCCCATTTCCTGCAGCGTCGCATAAAGGCCCGTGCGCGTCGGATTGATAAGAACACCTTCGATCGTGACGTCGGAATCGGGAACGATCAACGCAGCAGCCGCAAGAAAGGCCGCCGAGGACGGATCGCCCGGGACGACGATATCCTTACCCGAAAGCTCGGCGTCGCCGTCGACGCTGATATGGGTCTCCTCGCCCTTGGCCTCCGCGACCACCGTCGCGCCGAAATGGCGAAGCATCCGCTCGGTATGGTCGCGCGTCGCTTCGCGCTCGATGACGGTCGTTTTGCCCGCAGCATGAAGCCCCGCGATCAAAACGGCGCTTTTGACCTGCGCCGAAGGCACCGGAAGTCGATAGACGATCGGCATCAGTTCGGTCGTGCCCCGGAGCGTCAGCGGCAGTGTGTCCTTACCCGGCTCCAGGACTTCGAGCCCCATCTCCAGAAGCGGCGCCAGCACCCGGCGCATGGGCCGCCGCGACAGAGAGGCATCGCCCGTCATCGCGACCGTCATAGGATGGCCGGCGACCACGCCCATCATCAGCCGCGTCCCGGTGCCGGAATTCCCGAAATCCAGGGTGCCCTGAGGCTGTCGTAGCCCGCCGACGCCACGCCCTTTGACCTCCCAGACGTCACCCCGCTTTCCTGCAGGGGCGCCGAGCGCCGTCACGGCCTTGGCGGTGTTGATGACATCCTCAGCTTCAAGAAGTCCCCTGATCCGCGTCGTTCCGGTCGCAAGCGCCCCAAAAATGAGCGCACGATGCGAGATGGATTTGTCCCCAGGTACCCGGACGCGCCCCTTGAGCGGCCCCGCTTTGCGGGCTGACAGCGGCTTCTGTGTCGATACATGCTTCAACTGGGACGTCCCAAGCTGCTGGAAATCGGTTGCATAAGTCATTTTCTCGGAATTCAGGCCTCGATGGCACTGGCACCGCGACGCTCTGTCAACGGCACCCTCGTCTCAAGGTCAAGCGTTCAATCGCGGGGGACCTTGACGCATCTGCACATCCTCCCACCTTTTCGTTTTGACAGGCAGCACTGCCTATGGCAGACGGGCTCCCTTGATTTCCGAGAACTGAGGCACGACCAATGGCGACCAAGCAAGCGCGCGGGACGAAGCGCACCTGCCAGAACTGCGACGAACGCTTTTACGATCTCGGTCGCGATCCGATCATTTGCCCATTTTGCGGCACCAAATACGTGATCGCGTCGTCTCCGGCGGCTCTCGCCGCTCTCCAGGCAGAGCAGCGCGATCTCGCGGCCAAAAAGGCTAAGAAAGCGGTCGTTGGTGACGAGGCGGACGGCGAATTGCCGGCCGTTGAGGGCGAAGAGGCCCTGGTGGACGTCGAGGCGGATGACGCCGGCGGCGCCGAGGATGATGAGACCTTCCTTGAGGAAGAAGAGGAAGAAGGGGGCGACGTCTCGAACATCATCGGGGGTCCCGCGGGAGAGGGCGACGAAGAGCCCTGATGAACCTCTCGATCGTCCTTGCAGTTTTGGCAAAGACGACTTATCAGGCGGAACTTCGGCGGGATCCAGCCCTGCCGATTGAAAGGTTCGGGGCTATAGCTCAGCTGGGAGAGCGCTTGCATGGCATGCAAGAGGTCACCGGTTCGATCCCGGTTAGCTCCACCAATTTTTCTAGCGCTATTGAAGTGCCTCTAATCCCAGCTTCTCACTACGCAGACTTCCGCAATTGACGGATAAACTTGCCGTTGAATGAACGCCGCCAGAAATTGGTCTCGCGGGCGTTATGACGGATCGACCACTCGTTTGCCGCCGCGACGAGGTCGCCTTGCGCACCGATCCAATCGAGGAATTTCGGAAATTCCTGCTCGGCGTCTTCCATGCGCAGTGTGAAAACTTTCGATTTGTTTGCGACAAAAAGCTCGATATTTTTTGTGACGGTATCGATGAATTCGAGGATCCATTCTTCAGAATTCGGCTCACCTGGGGACATGTGAATTCCGTCGCGGTAGGCCTTGACGATCGACGTCCTCTTTTTCCACCTGCGATTATAACTTCGCGCAACCTGTGCGGGATCGCGGAGCAAATGCACATAGTAGGCATCGTCGCCGAACCGCTCGTCGACCCTTCCGAGCAACCACGAAAGTCGATTGTCGCATTCGATGTGATTGTCTGCATAAGCGAGGCGTTCCGGGCCTTTCAGATGAGAGCGCGTTTCATGGCCGCTCGAATAATTCGTCAGGTGCTTACATGCACGAGCAAACGTGGTGCTCCCGCACCGGCCCGTCGAAAGAACAAACACCCTCATTTGAACGTCTACCCTCTAGAAAGAAAGCTCGTTATTGACGCCATAGTCGCTCTTTCTGAAGCAGTAAAGCAATCGCGGCGATCCGGGGCCGGCCGCCCAATCCAAGGCGTCTTTACGAGCGCTCTGGGAAGCATCGGGCATCTTATGCGCGAAGTGGCTCGCAACCATACAGACACACCGGGAAGATGAAAAAGATGACGGAATTGAGAGCGAAGCTCGGCTGGACTGCCATCGCCGTACTTGGTGCCGCCTCACTCGGTATCGTCGCGCTCTCGCGTGGCGAGACGATCAACGCCATTTGGCTCGTTGCGGCCGCAATCTGTTCCTACCTGCTCGCCAATCGATTCTATGCACGCTTTATCGCAGATCGCGTGCTGTGCATCGATCCGGAACGCCAGACCCCGGCTCAGCGCTTCAACGATGGCCTCGACTACTGCCCGACGGACAAGGCGGTCCTCTTCGGCCACCACTTCGCCGCCATTGCAGGCGCCGGCCCCCTCGTCGGCCCTGTCCTCGCAGCCCAAATGGGCTATCTCCCGGGAACGCTCTGGCTGATCGCAGGCGTCGTCTTCGCGGGCGCCGTACAGGACCTTGTGATCCTTTGGGCATCTGTACGACGCGATGGCCGCTCCCTCGGCGAGATGATTCGCAGCGAACTCGGCGAACCGGCGGGCACCGTTTCGATGATCGGTGTTCTTGTGATCATGGTGATCCTGCTCGCTGTTCTGGCTCTCGTCGTCGTGAAGGCGCTGGCGCAGAGCCCCTGGGCAACCTTCACGGTTGCGATGACGATCCCGATTGCTGTCGTCATGGGCGTCTATGGCCGTTACATCCGTCCAGGTCGCATCGGCGAGATGTCGGTGATCGGGTTTGCGTTGCTGATGCTTGCGCTCGTCTTCGGACGACACGTCGCTGAAGACCCTTCCCTCGCGCCGCTCTTCAACTTTTCCGGCGAGCAGCTTGCCCTGATGCTGATCGCCTACGGCTTTATCGCCTCCGTTCTCCCCGTCTGGGCGTTGCTAGCGCCCCGGGACTATCTTTCGACCTTCCTGAAGATCGGCACGATCGTTGGATTGGCACTCGGCATTTTCATCGTCTTGCCAGACCTCAAAATGCCCGCCGTAACGAAATTCATCGACGGGAGCGGGCCGGTCTTTTCCGGAAATCTCTTTCCGTTTCTGTTTATCACAATCGCCTGCGGAGCGATCTCGGGCTTTCACGCCCTCATCGCATCCGGCACCACGCCGAAGATGCTCGACAGTGAAGCGAATGCACGCGTCATCGGCTACGGTGCAATGCTGATGGAGAGCTTCGTGGCCATCATGGCGATCGTCGCCGCTTCTATTCTCGATCCTGGTCTCTATTTCGCGCTGAACAGCCCTGCTGCACTTATCGGCACGTCTCCAGAAACCGCCGCTACAGCGATCTCAGGGTCGGGCTTTGCAATCACTCCCGACATGCTGAAAGAAGCCGCAGTTAATGTTGGCGAGACGACAATCCTGTCGCGCACGGGCGGCGCGCCGACCCTTGCGATGGGGATGTCTGAAATTTTATCGAGTGCCATCGGCGGCAGAATGCTGATGGCGTTCTGGTATCACTTCGCGATTCTTTTCGAGGCGCTTTTCATCCTGACGACGATTGACGCCGGCACGCGCGTCGCGCGCTTTATGATCCAGGACCTCGTCGGAACCATCATCCCTGCGTTCGGTGCGACGAAATCATGGTCCGCGAATATCGCCGCAACTGCAATCGCTGTTACGGCTTGGGGATATTTCCTCTATCAGGGCGTTGTTGATCCTCTGGGCGGCATCAATACGCTCTGGCCGCTCTTCGGCATCTCAAACCAGATGCTGGCCTGCATCGCGCTCATCCTCGGAACGGTCATCCTCTTCAAGATGAAGCGCGAGCGTTATGCCTGGGTGACGATCACGCCTGCCGTTTGGCTCGGCCTCTGCACGCTGACTGCCGCCTGGCAGAAGGTCTTCAGCGAAAACCCGGCGATCGGCTTTCTGTCGCACGCTGGAAAATTCGAAGCAGCATTTGCCGCAAGCAAGGTTCTCGCGCCCGCCAAATCTCTCGCAGACATGCACCGCATCGTGTTGAACGACTACGTCAATACGGCACTCACTGCACTCCTCGGCGCGCTCGTCATCGCAATGACATGCTTCGGCATAGCGGCCATCATGAAGGCACTCGCCGATCCGGATATATCGGCGCGAGAAACTGCCATCGTCCCTGCGGAGTGAGACATGCCGCAAATGCAAGCATCAATTCTTTCGAAAATCGTGCACACCCTCACCAAGACGGCGCGGTTGATGGTCGGCATCCCGGATTATCAGACCTATGTCGTACACCATCAGAATGCGCATCCCGGCGAACCTGTCATGAGCCGCGAAGACTTCTTCCGGGAGCGGCAAGCCCGTCGTTACGGCGCGAACGGCGGCAAAATCAGCCGTTGCTGCTGACAGCTTCCACCGCTACGAGGGGCTCATGGCACCTCCTCTCATTACCCTCAAAGACATCGATCTGACATTCGGCGGAACGCCCTTGCTTGAAGGCGCGGAACTCACCGTCGCGCCAGGCGATCGCATCTGCCTCGTCGGTCGGAACGGCTCCGGCAAGTCGACACTTCTGAAAATCGCCGCGGGTCTTGTCGAGCCTGACCGCGGCGAACGCTTTGCACATCCCGGCGCCAGCATCCGATATCTGCCACAGGAAGCAGATTTCACAGGCTTCACGACGGTGCGCGCCTATGTGGAAGCGGGCCTTGGCCCGACGGACGATCCGTATCAGGCGGAATATCTCTTGGCGGAACTTGGCCTTTCAGGCGACAACCAACCCGAGACTCTTTCCGGGGGCGAAGCCCGCCGTGCTGCACTGGCGCGCGTGATCGCGGCGAAACCCGACGTTCTTCTTCTTGACGAGCCGACCAATCACCTCGATCTGACCGCGATCGAATGGCTCGAAACTACGCTACTTGGAACGCGGTCTGCGCTCCTTCTCATCAGCCACGACAGGCGCTTTCTCGAAAATCTCTCGCGCGCAACCGTTTGGCTCGATCGTGGTAAGACGCGACGCCTGGAACAGGGTTTCGCCGCGTTCGAGGACTGGCGCGACAAGGTGCTCGAAGAGGAGGAGAACGAACGTCACAAGCTCGACCGCAAGATCGTCCGCGAAGATCAGTGGATGCACGGCGGCGTCACGGGTCGCCGCAAAAGGAATGTCCGGCGCGTCCGCGAGCTTCGCGCCATGCGCCAGGCCGCACGCGAGCAGAGGAACGTCGTCGGCAATGTTCGTCTCGACGCTGCGGAAGCAAACCTGTCGGGGAAGCTCGTCGTCGAAGCGACGGGAATTGCCAAGAGCTACGATGGCGTGGAGGTCGTCGCCGATCTTGACCTGCGCATCATGCGTGGTGATCGGCTCGGCATCGTCGGCCCGAACGGCGCCGGCAAGACGACTTTGATCAAACTCCTAACGGGTCAGATCGCCCCCGATCGCGGCACTATTCGCCACGGCGCTAATCTCGAAATCGTTTCACTTGATCAGAAACGCGACGAACTCGATCCCAATTGGACGGTGTCGGATGCGCTAACCGGCGGGCGCGGCGATCAGGTCGTTATCAACGGCAAGGCGCGGCATGTCGCTAGCTATATGAAAGACTTCCTGTTCCTTCCCGAGCAACGTCTTTCGCCGATCCGCATACTGTCTGGCGGCGAGCGCGCGCGACTGATGCTGGCACGCGCACTTGCAAAACCATCGAACGTGCTCGTCCTCGACGAACCGACCAACGATCTCGATCTCGAAACCCTTGATCTCCTGCAGGAGCTTTTATCGGATTATGCAGGGACGCTTTTGCTTGTCAGTCACGACCGCGATTTTCTCGACCGTATCGTGACGAGCGTATTGGCACCGATTGGCAAGGGACATTGGACCGAATATGCCGGCGGTTATTCCGACATGCTTGCCCAGCGCAAAGGCGAGAATCTCGCCAAGGATCAAAGGCGCGCCATAGCGTCGGCGCCAAAGTCCGGAGCAGAAAATGCGCCGGTCATAGCACCTCCCCCAAAACAGAAGCTGTCGTTCAAGGAGAAGCACGCGCTTTCGACGCTTCCGGGCGACATCGCCAAACTCGAAGCGGAGATAAAGGAGCTTGGCGCGAGACTCGCTGATCCCGGCCTTTACGCCCGCGACCGCGCCACATTCGACAAAGCTAGTGCACGCCTGTCGGACGCTCAAAAACAACTTGAAGCAGCCGAAACGCTTTGGCTGGAGCTTGAGGAAAAACGCGAGGCGCTGAATAACGCTGGCTGATTGCAGCGCAATAAAAAGCGGCGGACGAATGAACGGCCGCCGCTCCAGTTCGACCCTTAAGTCGACATCATCTGGTTCAGATGAGGTCGATCTCAGCCGGGAGGTAGCTGGTCACTTCGAGACCAACTTCCTGCTCGCGAACTTCGGGCTTCGACCACGTCTTCATGGTTTTCCTCCAAGAGTGGTTAGTCCACGCTTCACAACGGGAGCTTACCTATAGGCATCAAATAATCAGGGCCAATCGTATTTACAATAACCACTCATAAGCACGTCTAATAACAATATAACGTTTTGCACGCTGGAACGGATTTGTTTCAGCTTCATGGCTTAGCAGCCCATTGATCTTTCACTTCATCGCACCGTTTCGAAATGAAGGTGTTCACTTCTTCGACAATAGTACCCGACAGAATGTTCACGGTATTGTCAGCGGCCGTCGCCGTCCAAAGCGCGCTCTTGATCAGTGTCGGCGCTTCGATCTTCCCCCAGTTGGCCCGCGCCTTAACCGCCTTCCCGTTTTCGAATGTCACTTTTGGCGTGAGTTCGAACGAAAAATCGGTCGAGCCGTTCTTTTCGCTCGCGATGGAGCACTTGACGGTGTGCTTGACGAAATCGATCTCAGCTTTGGGTTCGGTCATGGCCTTCACTAGATCGCTACGCTTGACACTCAAATCGGTGAAGCAATGCGCGCCATCGTAAGGCCACGTCACCTTGAGCTTCGCGACGAGCTTTACGAGCTGTTCTTTCCGCCAGCTCTTGATGACATGACAAGCGATATCGCCGCCCGAGGCATCCGGCGTTCGGAATGCGCGGCAGAGGTCGACCTTGCAGGCTTGCCGCGCCTCCTTCTCCGCCTTTTCCTCCGGCGTCAACGGACCATCCGGATCGCCGAGAACCGAGCCGGACTCCGTCGTGGTGGGCTTGGCTGGCTCCGCGGCCAGCGCCATTTTGGAAGCAGGTATCAAACAGACGGCGACGGTCAGAACGAAGAGAAGGGGTACCGGCTTCATGATGTCTCCACATGGTGACGAAGCTTGAGAGGCCGAGCCTCTTCGGCGCAGAGCCGGGCATCACTAAGGCGGCAGAGTGTACAGTTTGCGCTTTTTTGGGCCTTGGTGTACCCGCGCCACCGGCACTCCGGAGGCCGCTTGAAGACAGGTCGCCGGTTCCCATATGTTGTTCAGATCGCCGGTCGACTGTGACGGCGAGGCGGGTGGCCGGAAGGCACCCGGAAAAAGTCGGTCGCTTGCTAAAGGACCTGCCGAATATGACGCGTGTAACGGCGCTTTCGAACCCCCTTCTCCTCGGATTTGAGGAAATTGAGCGGTTGGTTGACCGCGCAACAAAGGGTGGGGACGGGTATCCGCCTTATAATATCGAGAGAATTGCCAGGGACAGCGATTCCGGCGAACTCCTCCGCATCACCCTTGCCGTAGCGGGTTTTGCACGTGATGAACTCGAGATCACGCTCGAAGACAAGCAGTTGACGGTTCGGGGCAAGCAGCAGGACGACAAGACTCGTGATTATCTCTACCGGGGTATCGCTTCTCGGCAATTTTCACGGACCTTCGTCCTCGCGGATGGAATTGAGGTCAAGAGCGCAGAACTCGCCAACGGCCTTTTGTCCATCGACTTGCAGCGACTTGAACCAGAGCGCTTGGTGCGACGGATTGAGATCGGAACGGCCAGGCCAGCTAAAAGCCGGGTCTGAGCTGAGTCTTTCGCGTCACAGCGCCGGCGACCGAATCGTCGGAGGATCGGAGCAGACGAGCAGATCGGGAAGCCCCCAAACCAGCGCTTCCGGGACCTGCGATGAGAGCCCGGCCTCGACACAAGGAGGAAGAGCGTCATGAACACCAAGTCCACCGCAAAAGCCACTGAAGTCGGCGATGTGGTAGCGCCCGTGATGAGCGAGCTGGAACTTGCCCGGCTCGGCGGCGGCGAGGTTGCTTACATCAAAACACTTACTTCGGACGAGGCTTTGGAGATGTTTCCGCAGATAGAAGGTCTGCCAAAGGGCATCCCGCTGTTCTCGTTGCACGCTGCCGACGGCACACCAATCGCCTTGACCGACACGCTGCAGGCCGCGATCGGTCATGCCCAGGAAGATGAGTTGTCGATCGCACCGCTCCACTAACCTGATCGGCGACCGGCGGACGTTCTCCCGTCGAAGTTGACCTTTTCGAGCCGCCTTGAAAAAGGGCGGCTCAAAATTTTAGCCGCCTCCAACGTTTGCGCGTCAGGTATGGTAATGCGCGTATTGCCCACGCGGCTTGAAGCGCTCCAGATAGGCCGGAACGACCGCGTCTATCGAAGCCGGTCGCGGAACATCGAGCGCGTTGATCGTGCGCCCATCGCGCTTCGCAGCTTCCGAAACAACATTATCGTGTTGGAGCAATCGGACCTGATCGACCGTCATCGGTCGCAAAGTATTCGGCAACGGCCACGTCAGAACAGCCATGAGCTTTGCCAATGAGAACGGGATC
Organism: Pseudomonadota bacterium; assembly: GCA_018242215.1. Lineage (GTDB taxonomy): Bacteria > Pseudomonadota > Alphaproteobacteria > Rhizobiales > Hyphomicrobiaceae > Hyphomicrobium_B. The sequence continues at coordinate 57,359 of JAFECG010000019.1, read as the reverse complement.
GGCAGCAAGAGTCGCTTGCGGTCCGTGTATTCCAGTGTCGCCTTGAGAAGATCCTTGAAGCTCGAAACCTCAGGTCCTCCGAGCTCATAGACGGTTCCCGCCTTGCCGCTGCCGGTGGCCGCAGCAGCCGCGGCATGCCCGACATCACCCACGAATACAGGTTGGAATTTCGTGCGCCCTCCGCCGATCAGCGGTAGAAATGGGCTGATCCGCGCCATCGCCGCAAACCGATTGAAGAACTCGTCTTCCGGGCCGAAGACGATGGACGGCCGCAGGATGATGGCAGAAGGATATTCGGCAATCGTCGCCTCTTCACCGAGCGCCTTGGTGCGCGCGTATTTGGCAGGCGACCCCTTATCGGCACCGATTGCCGAGATGTGGACGAGTCGCTCGGCACCCGCTTCCTTCGCAGCTTTCGCTACACGTCGCGCGCCTTCGACATGAATTGTTTCGAACGTTTGCGCACCCGCCGGCGCCAAGATCCCGACGGCATTGATGACGATCTCGGCGCCCTCCACGGCGCGGAGCACAGAATCGGCAAATCTGAGGTTGGCCTGGACCGGAAAGATCTGCCCGACGACGCCCATGGGTTGCAGATAACCCGCAAGGTCGGGCCTCCTGACGGCCGCCCGGACACGGTATCCCTTGCGTGCCAACGCCCACACGATATGGCGACCGATGAATCCGGATCCCCCGAAAACAGTCGCCAGTTTGCCGTTCTCCGCCATTCGAAACCTCGCTGCAGCCCCCAGCCGGGGTCCTTTACCCACTGCACAAACATCTAGCCATCAAGCGCGCCCCTGTGAAGCGTGCGAAGCTGTCCGCCCGTCGCAATGCGCGAGGCGTCAGAGGTAAGCACGTCCGGGAGGCGGATCGGGCGCGATTTTCACGCAATTGACTTCCGCCGCGGTACAATTTACCTGACAAGCCAAGCCCAGATGGCGGAATTGGTAGACGCACTGCTTTCAGGTAGCAGCGCTCACAAGGCGTGGAGGTTCGAGTCCTCTTCTGGGCACCATCTTGCCATTGATACCGCAGCAAAAATCACGCTTTCGGCCGGATTTCGCGCGAATTCCGCCCGGAAGCTCCGAACAAATGCGCCTAACAAACGCACTGCGGAGATTGCTGATGGCGAGGCCCCAGGAAGACGCGAAGCCCTTCAGGAGCGACGGATTCTGGCATCTGCTGCGGCGGGTGCCGAAGGCTTATGCGGATGTGGATCGCCGCAAGATCGTGACCATCTCCACGGGCATCGCAGTGGTCGACGATCCCAAGGGCGTGGCGGCCAGGCGCGTGGTCCGCGAGCTCGATGAGACCCTTTTCACGTTCTGGCGGCAAAGGAAGGCAGGCGGAAGCGGAGACGCCTCCGTCACCTACGAGCAGGCTGTCAGGATCACGCGCGAAGCCGGCCTTTCCTACGTCCCCAATCGGCAACTCCTGACCGATGTGCGCGGCCTGGTGAGCCGCCTCGAAGCACTGGAAAGCAGCCAGATCCTGGTGAAGGGCCTGAAGCCGCACACGATGGCAATGGTCGGCGCGGTCGAGCAAACCGGGATTCGCCTGTCCCAGATGATCGATCTTTACAAGGAGCTGAACCCGGCGGAAGGCGCGGGCCGTTCGAAGGTCCAACAGCACCGCTGGGACGTGACCAGGAAGACCGCCGTCGACGCCTTCATCGGCATGTTGGGCGCGGACAAGCAGATGTCGGCCTTGACGTACGACGATGTGATGACGGTCAACAACCATTTGCAAAAGCGGATCGCCGCCGGCGAGATTGTCCACGACACGGCGAACAAGTGCATCAGCCGGGTGGCCGCGCTGTTTCGTGACATCAACCGGAAGAAGCAACTCAAATTGACGGATTGCTTCGCCGCCACGCGGATTGAAGGTGGGCGCAGCAAAAAGCGCCCGGCCTTCCCGATCAGGCATGTGCAGGAGAAGATCCTGTCACCGGGAATGTTGGACGGCCTCAACGACGAGGCGCGCGATATCGTCTACTTCGTCGCCGAGACGGGACTGCGTCCGTCCGAAGCCGTGTACCTGCTCCCGGAACGCATCCGGCTGGACGCAGAGGTGCCTTACATCCAGATCCGTCCCGACAATCGCATGCTCAAAACCGAATTCTCGGAGCGCGACGTGCCGCTGGTCGGCTTGGGGCTTGAAGTGATGCGGCGGAACCCGAAGGGCTTTGCGCATTATCGGGCGCGCGGCGCAGGCGCGCTCGAAGCCTTGGTGAGCAAGGCGTTTCGTACGCGGCAGCTGATCCTGGAGGAAGGACAGTGCTTCTATTCGTTGCGCCACACCTTTGAGGATCGGCTGCAGGCGGCGCGCGCGCCCGAAAAAGTCATCACCTTCCTCATGGGCCACAAGTGGCACCGCGAACTCTACGGCTCCGTGCCGCTGGAGGAGAAGGCCTTCTGGATGAAACGGATCGGCTTCCGGTCGCCCTACCGGTAAGCGGCAAGGATCGCCCTGGCCTTGTCGAACTGGTTGTCGGCGTTGGCTTTGTCCAGTTCGGCCTGGAGGACATCGAGCATCGGCCCGCAATCGAAGTCCGCGCCGATGAGAAACGCGACCTTCGCGGCGGTGACAAGCGCCTGCTCGAGGCGCTTCGTCGTCAAGGGCGTGTGGTCGCAATCGTGGGCCATGGGCCCAGGATGTGGGCCGCCGCATCGTGCCTCAAGGCGGGGACTCGGTTGCGGGGAACGATCGGGGCAAGGCCGGGATTGGCGGGGATTCACGATCCGGTGAACCACGATCCCGCCATGCGGAAACCGGGGAATGGCACGCAATTGGCCAATTCCGCGCCATAATTGCAATCGGATCGCTTTATGTGATTCCGGCGGGCCCCTAATCTGCAGGCACGGTACAGCGGCGACGCCATGGCCCGGCCGATGAGAAATGCGCTTTGCCGCGCGGTCTCACGTCACGCAAGGAGGCGGCCTCGCTCCGGCGCCCGCCTCTTCGCTTTATTTCCCGCTGCGTTTGCGCAAGGGAAAAAGCTCTTCCACGGCGCGCGCATCCGGATGCGCGTCTTCGAAGGGCGCGGTGTGCCTGAGGTCATCGAGCACCACGGCGCGCAGCAATTCCGCGAGATGTTGCGCGTAAGGATCCTCGGCCATCGCGGCGAAATCCTCGACCTCGCCGGTGACGCGCCAGATGCGGGCGAAGCGGGAAACGCCTTTGCGCCTTTTGGCGCCGAACGCATCCAACAGCCTGTGGAGGCTTTCGAGCAGCTCGGGCGGCATGAACTTCACCTTCCTTTCTGAAACGCCGCACAACCGCGCCTGACGCGTCCTGCCATGTCATGGCGATCAGCAGCGTGGCCGAGGAAACCCATCCGCAAAACGGAGAATGACGTGAGCGAAAAAGGAGCCAGGCGATGAGTACGCGGACGACCCTGCTCGAGGCGTTGATCGGCCGGCGGCGCGCGCCCGACGCGTTGCGCCGCGCCGACTTCAAGGGTGAGCGACGGCGCTTCTCGATCCGCCTCCCCAAGACAACGGTCTTCGACCTTGAACTCATCAAGGTGGCCACCGGCGAGGACAAGAACGCCTTCGTCGAGCGCCATCTCGCCACTGCCATCGAAACCAAACTGAAGGAGCTGAGGAGCAGGCATGGAGAAGAAGCGTGGCAGTTCATCCTTGCCCGCGCCGCGGCGCGCGTCCGCTGATTACGCCACCGGCGCCCTGGTGGTGTTGGGGATCTCCGCGAGCCTGGTGTTCATCGGCGGCTCCGCCCTGCTCAACTACCGCATGGGATTCGCCTCCGCCGGCAACGACATCGACGGCACGATCTACGGCGGCCTTGCCGCGGCGGGTGACGGCCTCAAGGCCCTCTGCCCGTTCGTGGCCGCCTACGGCTGGAAAACCCGCGACTGGCTCGCCACGGCGGCGGCGGCGATCGTCTTCGTCGTGTTCACCGCCTTCAGCTTCACCAGCGCGCTCGGATTCTCGTCCCAGCACCGCGCCGTGAAGGAAGGGACGGCGGCCGCGCGGATGGAACGCCACATCGACACCCGGGACACCATCCGGCGCGACCGGGAACGGCTTGATGCCCTCGGCCCCCAGCGCTCAAGCGCGGAAGTGAACCAATCCATCCTGAACCGGCTCAACGCGCCGGTGGGATCGGGCCGTTGGACGGTGGGGCGGGTTTCGGACGGCTGCGCGACGTACAAGCGCCTCACCCGGGAGGCGTGCGCCCGCGTCGCCGATCTCCGGTCCGAAGCGGCGCGCGCGGCGGAGGCGGAACGCCTGGCGGCGGAGCTGCTGACCCTCACGCGCGCCACCGGCGAAGCCCCCCTCGTCCAATCCGCCGACCCCCAGACCGACGCCCTCACCTTTCTCGGCCGTCTGCTGCATCTCCTGCCCGCGACGAATGCGGACGAGAAGGATGCGTCGACCGGCGCCGGCTTCGGCCTGGCCTTGCTGATGGCGGTCTTCATCGAACTCGGGAGCGGCCTCGGGTTGTACATCGCCACCACGCCATGGCGCGGACGCAACCGGCCGGAGCACCACGAGAGCCCCTCCCCGCCCCTGCCCGCGATCATGAGCGGTCCGCCGCTCGAGGCCTTCATGGCGGAATGCCTCGAACGCAAAGCCGGTCACGCGTTACATTTGGCCGTGGCCTTCGAAGCCTACAAGGATTGGTGCGCGCAACGGCACAGAAGCGTGCAGGGCCGCACCCGCTTCGAGCGCGGCCTGCTCAAACTCGCCAAGGAACTCGGCCTTGGGGTGGACAGCGGTGTTTCCGGGTGGGTGATCCGGGACGTCGCGTTGCGACAGCCGGTGAGGACGTCTCCGCCGCGTTTAAAATGAGTTTGGCGCGCGGCAGCGATGTCGCGCTTTCCGCGACCCTCGAAACAATCGTACGGGCTGCCGCGTCGACCACGAAGGGCAGGATTTTTATCTCCTTCTTCAAAGCCGACAAAAATGGCCGCAGGCGTTTTAGGTGTTTTACGTGGTTTTAAAGAGAGGTTTTAAGAAAGAAGGTTTCAGGGTCGCGGACACCAAGCCAGGCGCGGCATTGAAGGCTACTTTCGGGAATGATAGACGGCGCCGGACGGAATGTTGGACGGCCTGGACGGAATGTTGGACGGGTTGGACGGAATGACCGACACCGTGTCCGGCACCGATCGACGAAACGGCGGGAAAGCGCGGACGGAACGATCGACGGAAAATGTCCCTGACGGGCTGCCGACGGTGGGGCACAAGATGTCAGGAATTTTGTCCAGAACTTGCGGAACGATCGACGGGTTTTGTCCCATCGCAAAGGCTGCCACGACGACGGCATCCAACCCTAAACCCTCGGAATGATCGACGAAAAGTCTGGACGGAATGATAGACGGCTTTTGTCCGTCCGGGGACTGCATACGACATCGGCATTTTTGTCCAAAGCGCCCGGAACGATAGACAGGTTTTGTCCGAATGTGCGGTCAGGCCGCTGTTTTCATGGCCAAAAGCTTCTTGCGGTCTATCATGCGCAGCTTCTCCCCGTCCTTGGCGGGGACGATCTCGATGTCGAAGTCCGGCAACGGGTTGTCCTTCGCCTGGACCACAAGTTCCGCCAGGCTTTCCCGGAATTTGCGGAACGGCATCGGCGACCCTGAGCGGTGGTGCAGGGTCTCCAGTCCGTATTCGGCGATGCCCCGGGCGCCGGTGGCCTTGCGCGCCAGCCGGTAGATGAATTTCGCGAGCGGCTTCTGGATGAGGAAATAGTCGGCATTGAGGGTGAGGATGCTCGGCGCTTCCAAGGGTGTCACCACGCCCGCGTACACCCAGTCGGGGATTTCGATCTCGACCTGGTCGATCTTGTCGTTGCTGGTGCGGGAAACGATCTTGAAGCGGCCGATGAGCGGGAAGGATTCGGCCGCGCGCCGCGTGTTGTTGTGGGTGCGGTTGGTGATCTTGTAGCGGGTGGCCTGCAGGCGGTCCAAGGCGCTTTCAAGCTCCGCGTACTGGCGTCCGCCCTGGCCCCGCCGACAGAACTTGAGGATTTCGGCGGCGCTCGGCCGATAGGTGCGCGGCGGCAGCGAGGGCTTCATCCCCTTGCCTTCCTGGATGCGGTATTCGCGCATGGGGTCCACGCACCCGCAGGGCGCGCCGCAGGCGCGAGGGCGAAGCCCTTGCGGGGTGCGCGGCCCGGCTTAGGCGCACCTGGCGGCGGCGCGCCCCCGCCTCTTCGGTGATCCCGCAGACACACGCGTGTACCAACAAAAGAGATACGGTGGCCCTGAGGAGGAACAGCATTTTGCGCAGGACGACCTCTCAAATATGAGAGACGGATCACGCACAATTCTTGCCGAAATCCCCTGCAGATTCGTTGCGCAAATTGCATTCATGGCATACATCATCTGTATACAGATGAAAGCCACCTCCTTGAAAACCACCTACGCGCGCGACGCCACCACCGCCCTCAACTGGGCGGACGAAGGCGACCGTGTGCTCATTTCTCAAAGCCTCCGCGCCATCGCCCAAACGCTTGCCGCCGAAATCCTCCTGGCCAAGTTTCCGGAGGAGCGACGGCATATGCTGGTCGGTCTGTCCCGGATCTACACCCGCCTTGCGATTTGCGACATGGACGCGGCGCGCAGGGTGGAGCGCCGCCTCGAGTTGGAAAGGAGGAACGATACCGTCTGCCGCATCACGCTCGAGAAGATGGCCGACATGGCTTACGAGGCGGCAGTGCCCGACAGGGCCCTGGCCCGCAATTTCCTGCTGATGATGAAGGCCTTCGCCCGCGTTCTCCGCGATGAAGGGCTGTGCGAATGGTTCCCGGCCGGTCCCTACGCGGGCCTCGGCCGCTTTGCGCACACCGCCGCGGACCTGGACCTGGACACGGCCACGAAGGAACGCGAGGCGTTCACGGCCGTCTGCGATATGGCGCGCAGGATCCCGCTGCACGAGGGCGTCGATGCCGAGAAGATCGAAGCGCAGGTGTTCCGCGACGGCTTGGCCCTCCTGCGCCGCCATCAAGGGATGGATAAGGGAAGCCGGGGGATGTGAGCAACAGCAAGCCCCCGCTCACGGCACCGGATGCATCGCATAGGCAGGACCTTGAAACGGTCTCGTGCGACGCTCCGCGACCGCATGATACTGGCACTCGACCATGCCAGGCGGCGAGGGGCATTGAGGACGCGACCGAAAGCCTTCCGGTGACCCCGGATGCGCCGCCCGATGACTTTTTCACCGAGCAAGGCCGGGAGGCTTACCGGCGCTGGCAGCAGGGGCAAGAGCGCGAGGACGCTTTCGCTCGGTCGGCCCACAGCAAGCTCATTATCGAGAACGGGGACCCCGAGTGTGAGAAGGTCATCGCCGCGCTCGAGCAAGGCTGGAGCGAAGAACGGTAAGGGATGAAGCATAGGCGGCAAGAGCCGGCATGCGATGGCTCTAGGCGGCAAACGCCCAGTCGACGGGCTTCTCAACGGTTAGGGTTTAAATAATGGGCGATCTGTGGATGGCTGTCAGCTCATTGTACGATCTGCGAAACGCCGGTGGCAATTGTTGGCGACCCGCAAGTTTCAATCAAACCTGAGCACGCGAAGACCGGGGAGCCTTCGCCCTCGGCCTGCAGGCCCCGATACCTCTGTGTTGGGGTCCGCAGTCTAGTGCGTATGGCCTTCCGGTTCTTCCATGCGGAACGGGATGACCTCGCTTTCGGTACCCGCATGCAACAGAATTTCAGCGGCGAATGAATGGGGTTCTGCGGGCGCGACAGAGCTCACAAGGTGATGGTGGTCTGGTGTGTCCGGAGCGAGGGGAAGCCGCTCTTCGACGTTCCGCGCCCGCTTGATCACGATCGTAGCCTTTAGGCCTCCCGCATGACGCGAAAGAGACATCCTCACGCGCTCTCCGACAGGCGTGTCAACGATTTCGAGAAGCCCGGCCGCGAGCTTGCCCTCGAAAGCGAATGGATCTGGGGCATTGTGCTGTCCAGCGTGCCCGCGCGAGTGCGGAAGCGGCGATGCCGCTTCCGCACTGCCGTGAACGCGGACATTCGCCACCGTCAGCGCGGGCACATGTGCAAAGAGCTCACTTTTTAGTGCTTGGGAAACGGTATCCGCCTCAGCCAAGCTGGCCTTGGGATCGATCAGCACGACAGCGTCCACATGGAGCTTATGGCCCAGCCAACGGGCTCTGACGTCAATAACTTTCGAGATGCCCTTTACGTGCGCGGCCGCGTGCCTGACCTCATCGACAAGGCCCGGTTCGACACCATCGAGCATGCGCGTCAAGACGGACCTGGCCGACTGCCATACGATGACAAATATCGCGGCGGTAATGAGCAAGCCAACGATGGGATCGGCCGAAGGAAAGCCTAGCCATACGCCGGCGGCGCCGATGACGACCGCCAAACTGGTCAGTCCATCGGTACGGGCGTGATAACCATCGGCGATCAGTGCGGCACTATTGATTTCGCGGCCAACGCGGATGCGAAAGACGGCGACGGCTTCATTGCCGATAAAGCCGATAAGGCCGGCCAAGGCCACCCAAATCAAGGCGCCGATCGGTTGGGGATCGAGGATGCGCTGCACTGCCTCGTAGCCGGCGACGATCGCACTGAAAAGAATGATGGCGACAATCGAGATGCCGGCCAAGTCTTCCACCCGTCCGTATCCATATGTGAATGTATCGCTCGGTTTGCGGCGGGCCAATTGAAAGGCAATCCACAAGGGAATTGCCGTCGTGGCATCGGCGATATTGTGAATGGTGTCGGCCAGTAGGGCGACGCTTCCCGACACGACGACAATGGCAATCTGAAAGGCGGCTGTCGCACCCAGTATCAAAAAGGACCACTTGATGGCCCATATGCCGCGATCGGTCGAAGCGATCGATGCATCGATCACGCCGTGCGTATGGCCATGGGTTTCAACGTTGCCGTGGTTCTGACGACCGGGCCTGACGCTCTCCTGGCCGAACCCGAACCAATCAAACGCATTCGAAAGTTTCAGCTTCATTGCCATCTTAAAGATACTTGCTCAGCAGCTTAAATTCGCCGAGAGCTGCCCTGGCGGGCTTGCCGTTGCTCCCCACCGCCTCATCGAGGCAATGATCAATATGATCATGGATGAGTTCGCGTTTGGCGCTGGCGATGGCGCGTTCAATCGCGTGAAGCTGCTGCGCCAGTTCCACGCATGGCCTGCCCCCCTCGATCATCGAAATGGTGGTGCGCAAGTGGCCTTCGGCGCGCTTCAGACGCTTGATAATATCAGGGTGGCTTTGATGCTTCATGGAGTATCCTATCCCCCAGGATAGGACAGGCGCAAGAGTTCTATTTTTCGGGCCACGCTTAGTAACGTTTTGCAAGCGAACCCCGAAACCGTCCTGGCGGACCTCACATTCCTTACAATATTGTGCGGACCCGGCCCCAATCTTTCCCCCGACGGGTGTTCGCTCACCCGGAGCGGCATAGCTGAATTTTTTTTCCCACATACGAAAGAACCCACACTCGGCATTGGTCCTGTGGCGTCGTAATGATTGTGCCTCTTGTCTCTGCACGTGGCTGGATGAATGCGGGAATTTGATCCACACTGCTGTCGAAAGGGGAAGAGTACCCATGAGCTATGCTCTCAACCAAGACCACGCAACGCTGTCCAAAGTGGCCCGGGTCACCGTCGCATTCTGGATCATGAAAATCCTTGCCACGACATTGGGCGAGACGGCTGGCGACTTCATCTCCATGTCCCTCGGACTTGGGTATTACATCGGGCTAGGGATCACTTTTACCCTTCTCGCTGCGGTGCTCTTCGTGCAAATCGCAAACACATCCTGCCATCCCCTCAGCTTCTGGCTGGCGATCATCGCGACAACCACGGCCGGTACGGAAATATCCGACTTCATGGATCGATCGCTCGACCTCGGCTATTTGACCGGATCCATGATCCTCGCGGCCTCATTGGTGCTGACTTTGGCCATCTGGCATATTCGCGTGGGAACGTTGAGGGTCTATCCCATCGTTCGTCGCGACGCGGAAGTCATGTTCTGGAGCGCGGTTCTCTTTTCAAATAGCCTCGGCACGGCATTCGGCGACTACCTTGTGGACGACGCCGGCTTGAGCTTTCTGCAAGGGGCGTTGGTCACGGCAGGCATCATCGGAATTGTCGCCCTGCTCCACTATCTTACCCGCATCAACGATGTGGTCCTCTTTTGGATTGCCTTTGTTTTTACGCGTCCGTTCGGTGCGACCTTCGGTGATTTCCTCACAAAGCCGATGGACGAGGGGGGATTGGACCTGCCGCGCGGGCACGCTTCGCTCGTCGCATTGACGTTACTGCTGATCATCTTGTTTGTGTCCACTCGCCGGAGAAGCATGAACCCGCCAAAGTCGGCTTAGGCCGACACGAGAGAATAGAACGCCACGCTACTCAGCGCGGCACACTCACGTACGTGGTGTCGGTCGCGAAACAGCGCTTGCGCCTCAAGACCGGGTGGCGCCCAGCCCGGTTCAACTCCGACTGGCGCGAGCTGCTGAATGTTCGGTAGCTCGGTTTGGGGCCCGGGCAGGATGAGAGGGAGCTCGCCGATGAACGACAGTACGAGCTCCGTGATGTAGGCGTCGACGGCTTTAAGACATGCTGTTGAATCCAGCCAAACAGGCTCGGATGGGGAGCTACTTAATCATTGAACTCGATAAACTCTGGAAGGTCGAGGGGCTGTGAAAGCGAGACTGCCTTACGCCCTGAACCGATACACTCGCGAAACGGTGGAACTCAATTCCATAAACCACCGATAAACGTCGCCCGACCTCATGGAACCGGCGTGTCGCGAAGCGTATCCTGGATCCCCACATCCTGGAACTTTTTGCGCACGGGATAAGGGCGGCCGATGAGGATGCTGATCAGCTTCCGCTTGAGGACCTTCAATTTCCGTTTGTGGCTGTGGCGCATGGCTTGGCCATGGGCACTGTGATGGAGCACGACCGTGTGCGGTGTGGCGTAGCCGGGATCGCGGGCGATGAACCGCCTGTCGAGGTTATTGATGGCGAGGTTGTCGGTTGCGCCGAGGGCGAGCATGAGGATTTGCTCGTCATCGGTCTGGATGTCGCTGTCCTTGTAGCGGCGGCAGAGTGCCGACCAGTTTTTGAGGAGGTTGGCCGCGGCCTCGCTCGGCTTGAAGGCGACCACGCGCGAGGACGGCAGGACGCGGAGCCGCGATTTGCTGCTGCCGTAGTTGAACTTGAAGCGTGCCCAGAGGCACAGCGAGATGTCGCCGTGGAAGGACAGGAGCGGCGCGATTGTGTCGGAAAGCACGCAGTCGATGTCCATGAGGATGATGGTTGCGCCCGGATAATCGGCCATCGCGCGCGAAACGATGGTTGGCTTGAGGAGGATGGCGTCCTCCCACGCGGATTTCGGCACGTCGTAGAGGGCATGGGGAATGCCGTGCGCCTTGAGGTTTTCCGAAAAGGAGATGGCCAGCGGCTCGTAGTCGGGTGTGTAAAACCCGGTGACGATGGCGTGTTTCCATTCATGGGCGTCGACGTGATGGGTGATCATGCATTCACTCCTCGGGGCGGCGGACAAAGCTTTGCGGAAGCGGTTCAGGCGTCGGTGTTCTGGTTGATGGCCGACCGGCGGTATGCGGACGGCGTGGTTTTGAGCTCGGCGCGGAAGGCGTCGGTGAAGTGCTTTTCGCTGCGGTAGCCGCAGCGTTTGCCCACCTTGTTCACCAGCAGGCGGGTATGGGTGAGCAGCTTCGCGGCGTAGCGGATCCGGGCCTTGCGGATGAGTTCGCCCGGCGGCGGTGCTCCAAGCTTTTCAAGTTCGCGGCGGAACGTGGCCTCGCTCATGCCGTCGAGGTGGTTCGCCAAACGATTGGTGGTGAGCGTGGCGTCCCGAAGCCGGGATTTACGTTCGGTGGTCCAACCGCCGGTGAGGGCTTCGGTCCTGATGGATTCCTTGCGCGCCCATTCGGTTTCGATCCACTCCTCGATGGCGGTGAGGACGCGGCGAAGGAACGGGTCGAGCGGCGGTGCGCCTCCGGCTCCGAGGCTCATGGCGAAGAGGAAGAAATGATGGTTCATGGCGTGGGCAAAATCCGGCCTTGTCCACGAACGCCTGCGTTCGCGGAAGGAAATGTCCGATTGGAAAAATGAGTCCCCTACCGCCTGTGAGGGCGGCTAACCCGCGTTAGCATCACGGCGGCTTGGCATCAGCACAAAGATAAGAAATCGCCCCATGTTGATGGAAAGGGTGGGGTTGGGGAGAAGATGCGGGTGTCATCGGCGAAAAGCTTACTGCGCGACGCGGCGTTTCACCCGCGCCCACTTTGCCGACCAGGACGTCGTGGGCACGTGTCTTCGTATCAGTGAATGGCATGGGTACCCTCCCGTAACTGGAACAGCGCGGGATAGCGGCACTCCCGTTCCACTTCCATGAGGCAGTAAAACAGAAGCCATGGCATCGTGCCGCGCGTGTTGTTGCAGCCGTTGCAGGCGGCGACCTCGTTGGGGAATTCTGCAGCGTCCGCGCGGCCATAGGCGTGGACGCGCCGAAGTATTGGTGGAAGGCGCAATTGTTGAGCAGGGATTCCCACTCGTCCCTGTAGGCCGCCTGCAGTTGCGACAGGTCCTGGAAGAACAGCCACACCTTCATCCCATATCCTCGCATCAGCGTGACGGCGGTGGCGATTTCCTTGACCCGCGCGAGCTGCGCGGCTTCGTCCACCATGAGCAGTGTGGGATGTCTGGGGCGCCCGACCCGCTTCGAAAGCGTGTTGATGAGGGTGATGAGCCAGAGGCGCAGCAGCTTGCCGTGGGTGACGAGTTTGTCCGGCGGCAGCACGAGGTAGATGGTCATGGGATCGCCCCGCAGGACCTTCCTGAGGTCGATGGTGGAGTTCCACAGGCTTCCTGAAACCGCGCCGTCGGAGATGAAAGCCAACTGGTCGATGGCGGTGGAGGTGATGCAGATGCGGGTCTTGTCGGTGGCCATGCCCACGGGCTCGAAGGCATGGGGGATTTCGTGGTGGCAGGGATGCCCGCAGGCGTAGTCGCGGAGGCCGGTGCCGCAGGCCCTGTCGTAAAGTTCGACCACCTCGCGCACGTCGCGGAGGGTCGGCTTGGGGAGATGGCGGGCCACGTGGCGGATGGCCTCGACGATGAGGGCCATCGCCCGGTTGTCCCAGTAAGGGTCCTGGTTCTTTCCGAAGCCGGACTGCTGGACCACTGCCTGCGCCAGCACCCGCATATCGTCCACGCTTGCGGTACGCAGCGCACCCAGCATGTCGAACGGATTGAGCGACGCGGCCTGGAGGCAACCGGTGATCTGGAACGGGTCCAGCACATGGACCTTCTGGCCCATGGCGCGCCTGTGGGCAGCGGTCACCGCGTAATTCTCGCCCTTCGGATCGATGACAATCGCGGGGCCCCGCCACGTCAGAAGCGCGGGGATGATGCACGACACACCCTTGCCCGCGCCGGTCGGAGCCACCGTCACCAGATGGCCTTCACCGCCGTCGTCCCATATCGGGGTGGGGAAGCCGCCTTTGCTGCCCGGTGCGGGCTCTTGCCAGCCGAGCAGGAGGCCATGGGGAGGTTTCGCCTTGCGGGGAGACATCGGACACACTCCAAAATCAACGGAATTCAAACAGCGCAATGGTCGGGTCTTCGAAAGCCGGTTTGGGGCTCATGTCTTGCACTCCATGGATGCGATGCCACGCCGGGCCCTCTGGATGTCGACCTGCCGGACGAAGCGCGCGGCGTCGCCGTGCTGGCGGAGGTTGTGGCCCTCCATGTCGCCGCCGTCCTCGAGCTGCGTCACCGCGTCGGCGATGAGCTCCCAAAGCCGCAGATGTTTGCGCGCGCAGAGGATGAAGCTTTGGAGCCAGCGGTTCATTAGCATGAAGAGGGCGACGCGGGTTTCGCGGTCGCGGAGCGAAAACCATGTGAACCGCGGCTGCGCGAGAAATATGCGCTGAAGCGAGGAAGGCGGGTCCGCCCACGACACGCGCGAGCTCCACTTGTCCATGCTGAGGCGGCAAAGCGCCGTCTTGGTGCGCACGCCTTCTTCCCACACATGAAAGGGCGCGGTGAGCTGGTGGAGAGTGCAGCCGTCCGTATCACTCCATATCGCCTCCGCCGGGGGCACAAGAACCTTGCGCTGCATGCGCGCCACTTCCTCGTCGGGCGCGAGGAGCTGTCGTTCCCTCGGTGTCGGCTTGCCGAGGCGCGCCAGTCCGACGAAGGGCAGCGGCGACGACGCGACGGCAGGCGTGTTCAACACGGCGTTGGTCGCGAAGGTGAGCTTGTCGAGGAACGCAGGCACCGAAGGCTTCACCCCGTAGCGGCGGACGTGGGCCACAAGCGTGCGGAGGAACAGCGTAAGTTCCAGCTCGCCCACGATGGCATCAAGGTCCGTGAGCGCGGCCGAGACGAACATGACGAGGTCGGCGCGGGTGACCGGTTCGCGGATGGGGGGAAGGGGCCCGAGCCCGGCAAACCGTTTGCCGTCCAGGGTAAGCCCACGTTCAACATATCCCAGCACGGTCTTTGCGTCGCGTGAATGGCTCATGGCGTCCCCCGAAAAAAAGGGCCGCCGTCGATGACATCACAAATCCACATGCTGGCCCCTCACCGTTAAAAACCGCGTGGTGCTGCGCGCCCCGAGCACGGGACGCGAGTGACCTCACCGTGGCGCGCACGGGGGGGGAACGGGCTGGATCGGAGAGGACCCCGCTGCCTCTGCGTTCGCTTGAAAGCGTCGCAGCACCGGGTGATGAAAAATACCACGCAACTGGACAACTTTGTGGCGGGAAATCGTCAATTCAAGGGTTCGCGGCGGGTTGTCATCACCCCCTGCCACGCGCACTTTCCATTGAAAAATTCGGAAAAATGAAATGCGTCGGCTCCTCCTAGCGGATGAAGGAAACAGCGATATTGGACGCGTAGTGCCAATTCAGTACCGGCGATTTTCATTCACCGCGCGTGACGCGGCTGATGACATCGAAATGGAGAGCAACTCGCCGAGGCGGTGTTGCGAACGGTCGATGACCGTGCGAAGCGCCGTCATGCTTCCGTCACTTGGGGGCATACACAGCGCTGGAGCTTTTAACGAAGCATAAATGCCAATACAGATCCCTCTATTACTCCCGGTTGATGGTCGACGCCCGCCGAAATCACAAAGCCTACAGGTGGATGGCTGGACTAAGCAGCCTGGTAAATTTTAAGAACGCAGCGCGTATTGAGCCGCGAGCGGAATTCCGGGCCGTCAATGCCTAATCACGGGCGTAGCAAAGCTTGCCCACTGGAGGTGGGTACTGAGTTAGTGGATCAGCATTTTTCAAACTCGGATTGTGGATCTCTCATGACGCCTGAGCAGCACATCAATGCCTATTTAGCGGAGTGGCTAGATGGCCTAATAATTGAAGACCTTCCCAAGGATGAGCTTGTCGAACGGATGGCCAACATGGTTCCGTTGGACGGCGAATTGGGGATGAATAACTATGTAAGCCGCAAAGGCTATCACCATCTGTGCCTTGCAGCTGACCTCCTTCTCAGACGCCGTAGAGAACAGCGGTGCCTTTCCCAAAGATCAGCACGGAAGTGCCTTATTGAATCCCATTTCAAACACCTCGAAAAAGTGCGCCAAACTGGAACGCTTTCCGAGTTTGCTGTTGTTGCAGGCGCGGATAAGCGTATCGCAGAATTGGAGCGAGACGACGGGCTTTACGTTCTGCCTCTTGTGTTCGCACCAAGGGCAAAGGAGTCGTGCTTTCAAGTTGGTCCAGTGACGCTCATGTCAAAGGATTGTTTCAAGGCACAGCACGGTGATGCGATCCGCCAGCGCACTGATGGCCTCGCCCACGATCGCAAATTTGTGGCAGAATGGCGTGCATACAGCGGACGATATGATCATTTCATCGCAGTCGCGGTCGAAAAACATGAAGCTAAAATGGCATGGGCGGTCGCACGTGAAGCCGCCGATTACATGCTAAATCTTATCCGCATGACATTCGGCTACACCTCTACGCGCAACATCAAGATCGGAGGCGGCCACGTACAAGAGCAGTTCCATTCGACAATTATGATCTCTAAGAGTGGCAATGTTTTATTTTCATCACAGAGCGGACCATGGGGGAGCCATTTTGACGATCGGTGGATGGACCGCCTCGATAAGGAATTGGGAGCCTCAGCCCGTCTACTTAGCAACTTCGGATCGTGGATCACTTCAGGAAAGGATCCGGGCTCACCAGTTCTGGAGAGGCTACTATACGCAAACTCATTGCTTTCCGGCGCTTACAGCGAACCTCACGATCACATTCGACTTGTCCGTCTAATATCGGCACTGGAAGCATTGGCCCTCGTCCCACCCAAGCAGAAGGCAGAAAGCTTAGCTCGGCGATGCTCGCAGGTCGCCAGCTCGGGAGACACCACCCTGCGAGACAGCATATTTGCCGCGATCATCGAGGCCTACCGACAACGCAGTGCAGTAGTTCACGGCGATGCACCCTCTGTAACGGCCGTTATGGAAGCCTTCCTGGGTTTAGAACGCCACATCCTCGCAATCTATATGGGTTTTCTTGAGCTGCATGCGCGCGTCTATAATAAGACGCGCCCACAGTCCATTAAGCACTTTCGGAGGGCAGTTGGAGATTTTATTGAGGATTGAACGCTACCCGCGCCGCCGCCCGATTACCTAATAGTGGAAAATGCATGGCCGACCCTCACCATTCACCGGAGACGCAAAACGACAACTGGGAACCGGTCTGGATACTGCCGAACGTCACGCTGATGGATTCGATTGACCATTCGCACGTTGGATTGATGCGCCGAGAAGACCAACGGGTCTTGGCCGCCTGCAAGTTGCATCCGGGACTGACTAAGCTGGTCAGCGCGTTCAAGTCAGAGTTCGGTTCTCCAGTGTCGCCGACCGTTTTGATGATGAGATCCGACGCGCCACAATCCGTGAAGACTGTTTCCGCGCTCGGCGGATTCAGGGATATTATTTGCACCGGAGCGATCGTGGATAGCCATGCGCGGATGCTCACCCGGAAGCGTCCCGTCGGCATCATGTTCTCGGACGCCTTTGACATATACCCGTGGGGTCTGGGTAAGTCCGGCAGCCAGCACGTTTACGCCTTCACTCCTGGATTGGCAGGTGTTCACGATCTTAATCGACTAGCTGCGTCTCCGGCTGCTGCGCTGCCAGCCCGTAGTTTAGCCATTGATGATCTCGATGGCGTTCTAGTGCACAGGTTGATGAAGTGCTGGGGTGAGCACCACTGTGCTGGCACCGAGGATGTTCAACACCGAAAGTTGTTTCGAGCGCTAGACGGCGCGCGATTCGCTGCGCGCATGCCTGGAGGTACTGACGCAAACATTTTCGACGCTGGACGCTCCGTGGCGCTTTGGGTGAGCGCGTTTGAAATTCTCGCGCATGATGGAAAGAGGGTGGACCTGGAACGCGTTCTAGGTCTTTTCGGCAAAGTCGATTGGCAGCACGCCCACTTGCAAGGCCAGAGCCAAACTATCGCGTTCGGAAAAAAGACCATTCCGACCAACCTCGCTGGCCAGATCTATAAGGCGCTTTATGATGCGCGAAACGCCTTTTTGCACGGCAACTATGTCAACAGCGAAAGCCTCCGCAAACCATTTGGGCGACCCCTGAATTGGTTTGCCGCTCCCTTGTTCCGACTCGCCCTAACGGGATTTCTTGATTTAATCTTCGACAAGCCTGCTCCAGACCGACAACAATCGCCGCAAGCTTTCAGCGAGCACTGCACAGAAAAATGGACCTTCTACGAAGCACAATCCCGAGCCGAAGACGCCATCCTTGAGGCCAATAAGCCACTCGACGACGAAGATTGGGAAGACGACTAGGACTCCCGTTGAACGCTACCACGAACGTCCGAACCAATTGAGCTGCGACGCCGCGCGCACCAAAATGCTGTACTACTTGAAGCCTGGCCAGCGCTCATCGTGCATATTAGCGCTTCTGCCGGTAGCTTGGTCGCCCGTCGCTTTCAGCTTCAACCGGTGATAATAACCAATCGCCCTGACTCTTTCGAGAAACGTCCAAGACACGGCTTTCGCCCGGGCTAAGGGCATTTCTGTCCATTTTATCGACCCGCAATGCGAGTTTGTGGTTCGAAGAATTCTCCGATCCCTTCGCGATTAAAGTGTTCTGGATTGCGTGGTGCTCGTATTCGCGAAGGGGCAATCACCACGTTCCAACCACGCCATCAGAAACGCCTTGCACACACTGATCAGGCGCGGCTCGATCATGGCTTCTTTGGCTGTGACGGTTCGCCAATTGGTCATTTCTTCGTTTTCGGCCGGAACGTGACCGGGCTTTAGCCACACAAGAAAGCAATAGGCATCGTCGTGAACGCTGTGGCGTATGCCAACAGGGCGGACGCGTAACGGTACGTCGAAGGCCTCTGCCGGCAGACGTGTTTCTTCGCAAAGTTCGCGCATCAGGGCGGTAAGAATATATTCGGGGCCTTGCGCCTTTCCACCAGGAAATGCGAGCTTTCCCTCACCTTTGCCGCGCGCGAATTCGCCAACCCAGAATGACGATGGGTTGTCCCTTTGGATGAGCAGGGCGCGGACGGTGGTGATCATGATGGGTCAAGCTTACACCGTCTGGGCGGTGAACATACGAAGGCTGCTCACAAAAAAGGCTGCGGACATGCGATACCTTTTTCAAAATCGGCTAAGCAGTTGGGGCGACCGGAACCGCGAGATCCTGACGGCCGCTGCGGGCTGTCATCATCCCCTGTCACGCTCGCTTTTCTTCGCAAGATACGGAGAAATGAACGCTTCAGCTCCATCCTCCAGATTGAAGGCAACAGCGATATTGGAGGCCTGGCGCCAACTCAGTACCGGTGATTTTCTTTCACCGCGCATTGTCCTGCTGATGGTGCTTTGTGAAATTCCAAGTATTTCGGCCAATCGGCGCTGGCTGACGTTGTTCGCGGTGGATGCTTCAACGACGCGGCGCCAGACCTCGGTCGCATGCCGGGCCGAAACGCGGTAGAAAGTCCACTCGGATTTTTCTTCGTCGGAAAGCGGGCGGGAGAGGTCGTGGGCGTCGAGCTGGAGTGCGCTGGCAAGCTGTACGACATCGGTTGCGCCAAGGCTGAGTGAGCCTTCGCGGATACGTCGTGCCGTGTAGCGGTCAAGCTCCATTTCATCAAGGTTGTAGGCAGTGATGCCAAGGCGGTGAAGATGATAGGCGACACGCGCGGAGAGACCTTCAGGGTCCTGTCCATTTTGGAGAAGGGGCATGGGTCGTCGCGCCAGTCATGTTGCTTCCGTTGCCCGACATTATGGGGCGGACTACAAACGATGGAAGCTGTCAGTTGGGATATGGGTGATGAAGTTGGAAGCAGTGCGTTTCTGAAATGGTGCCTGGTGGAAGTAAAACGGGACCGCCGCACGCATGACGAATGCCCGGGATTACAAGGCGACGTTCACGCTGGGTTTCAAACCCTTGATCCCTGCGCCGACGGACCCTGCGCGTAGGGAATGAAATCTTGACGTATACAGATCCTTGCCGGAAGCTTCTGTCATGACAACGCGCGCAGACCTCTCCTCCCCGCAGGGATCCCCCCGATCCGCTGAGATGGAAGTTATTAAGACGGAGGAGGTCGTGGCGATCGCGCAGGAAATTAAGGCCATTCGCTCAGAGCTCGAGGAACTGGCCGCGAAAGTGAAAATTGCGCTCGCCTGTTGACCTCCGTGGTGCCGTCACACGATCTCGATGAACTGGAAGTAGATCTGCGGGATCTCGGCCGCATGGAGCTTGCGCTTGAGGAAAACATTCGGATTCTCTTTGCGCGGGGCCGTGAGCTGGTTTCAAGCGGCCAGATGGAGAGGTCCGAAGAGGTGTGGCGGCGGCACGACGAATCGCGGACCGCGCTACGCGAATTGAAGATCCGTATTTATGCGGTTGAAGATCGCCTGTACCGGCTCCGGCGCGGCTGATGAAATCGTAAGCAGCACGCAAGACGCCGCGACCGTTTTCCCGCACATTCCAAGTCGTGGGAGATCAGGGAAACGTCCGCAAGCTGACGATCGTGGGCGAGGGGCCCTTCGCGCGCGTGCAGGCAGCGGCCCCGCACAGCGTCGAAGCGGAACAGGCCTTGCTCGGCGCGGTGATGCTCGACAACCGCTTGCTGGAAGAACTCGAGAAGCTCCGGCCCGACCATTTCTACGTGCCGCTGCATGCGGCGGTGTTCGAGGCGGTTGACCACCTGGTCAACCAGCGCGGTGTCGAGGCCAATCCGATTTCGGTGAAGGAACGGCTTAAGGGCTCGTCTTTCGACGCCGAGAAGGACCTCTTCCCTCACCTCAAGGACCTATTTGAAAACGCGGGCTTGGCCGGGGATGTGAAAGCATTGTTCGAGGTCATCCATACCACCTACCTCCAGCGGCAGCTGGTGGGTCTGTCGGAGGGGATGCGCACCGAGGCCTTGAAGGCGGTTACCCCGGAAAGGACGTCAGAGATCGTGAGCCAGGTCGGTGATGAGTTGCATCGGCTGGCGGAGACGGGCAAGCGCAACACGCAGCACACCATGCGCGAAAGCCTGCGCGCCATGTTCGAAAGCGCCGGACGCGCCAAAAGCATGGGCGGCGGCCTCACCGGCGTTGGCACCGGCCTCGTCGACCTCGACCGGCTGCTCGGAGGATTGCAGCGCAGCGACCTCATCATCCTCGGTGCGCGGCCCAGCATGGGGAAAACCAGCCTCCTGCTCAACATCGCCCAGCATGCGGCGCAGCGCCGGCTCCAGGGAGGACACGGCGGCGCCGCGGTGGGCTTCTTCAGCCTCGAGATGAGCCACGAGCAACTCGCGCAGCGGATGAGCGCCGGCGTGGCCAAACTGGACAGCCAGCGTATCGCCAGCGGGCATCTCACCGACCAGGACTTGAACGCCCTTGCGCGCACCGCCGGCGAGCTTGCGGATTTGCCGCTCCACGTCGACGACGGTGCTGCCCTGACGATCCAGGAGATCAGGGGCCGCGCCCGCCAGATGAAGCGGCGGCACGGCATCGGCCTGCTGGTGGTCGACTACCTCCAGCTCATCACCGCGCCGGGCAGGCGCAACGAGCAGAACCGCGTGCAGGAAGTGACGGAAATCAGCCAGGGGCTAAAACAAATCGCCCGCGAGCTCGACATCCCGGTGCTGGTCGCCTCGCAGCTTTCGAGGAACGTGGAATCCCGCGACAACAAGCGGCCGCAGCTGTCCGACCTGAGGGAGTCCGGTTCGATTGAGCAGGATGCCGACGTGGCGGCATTCCTCTACCGGCCGGAGTATTACCTTGCGCGCGAACTGGGCGGCGGCACCGATGTGAACTCCGGCACTGATGCCGAACGCCGCAAGGTCATCGACCTCCAGGACCGGCTGGAAAAGTCCAGGGGCCTCACCGAACTCATCATCGCCAAGAACCGCAAGGGCCCCATCGACACGGTGAAATTGCTCTTCAAGCCGGAGACCACCACCTTCACGTCATTCTCGGCACAAGGATATTGAGAACTCAGGCGGCGGATGTGTTGCGGCCCGGCGGCCGTCGTCCCCGCCCGCCCCGCCGGGCGTATTCTTCCTTCAACACCCGCCGCACCGTGGACGCCGAGCACGTGAAGCGCGGGGCCAACTCTGAAGCGGTTTCGGCTGTGGAGCCGTCGTAAACGAGCGGTCAATCTAAGCACGGGATCGACGATCGGTGCCGAAAACATCCCGCTGCAATCTCCCCGCCTCTCGCTATGTTCCACAGCTCCAAGCTTGGAGGGAACGAACATGCCATGCCGATATCGGATCAAACTTGAGCGCGCGCCCGTGAACTATGCCGCG
This sequence comes from Pseudomonadota bacterium, assembly GCA_018242215.1. Classification (GTDB taxonomy): domain Bacteria; phylum Pseudomonadota; class Alphaproteobacteria; order Rhizobiales; family Hyphomicrobiaceae; genus Hyphomicrobium_B. Next base: position 35,568 of record JAFECG010000019.1, on the reverse strand, counting down.
TAAATAAGCAGGCATCATTGACGCATACATCCGCATGCGGATTATTGCGACGTGAAGCTCGTGCTGCCCTTAATAATACTCATCGCCCTTTCGGCGACTTCATACGCGGCCGTTAAAAGCAATTCCGCGCACTATCTGCTGCTCCACCCCTCCGCGACCATCGAAACCGATTTTTGCGGGCATTGCGCACGTATTCGGAATGTCTCGGAGGGGGTCGTCTATCTCCCCCTGCTTACGGCGGAAGACTTCAATGCCTCCCTGACCGCACTGCTCGACCAGCTTCACGTCGATAAGTGCAACACGCAATGAGGCGTTTGTGGCGCGCGGTTCTTTTCCTGCTGATCGTCGCCGTCTCCGCGTCGCTGACCGCCGCCACCGGATACCAGGTCAACTACGGCTCTAACCAAAACATCACCGAGTGGAGCCAGTGCCGCAACGTCGCCAACGCGCACGCCTCCGGCCACGCCATCTTCGTTCCCACCAAAACCAGCACCGAATGGACGACCTTTTACGGCCACGCTCCGGCCGGCGTCACCATCAGCGCGTGCGCTTGTACTGTCACTGCCGGTTCTCAGGCATTCACTGGCTCAGGCACCTTCACCGTGCCTTGCTACCACAATCTGACTGTTCAGGTGTGGGGCGCGGGCGGAGGTGGTGCTGGGGCGACGCACGGCAGCGGCGTAACCGGTGGTGCGGGCGGTGCATCGACTTGGAACGGTGGGGCGCTGACCGCGTATGGCGGTGGGGGTGGGACCTACTCCGCGAATGGAGCGGGGGGTACGGGCTCCGGCGGAACGACAAACGCGACGGGGGGTGCAGGTGGCGCGCCCAACGGCAGCAGTGGAGGAGGGAAAGGCGGCAATGGCGCCAATGGCGGGGCAGGCGCAGCTTCGAAATGCAGCAACGCGGGCGCCGGCTCGGCACCTGGCGGCGGCGGCGGCGGGGGTGGATGCTATTTCTATGCCCGGGGCTATTACGGTGGCCATGGCGGCGGCGGCGGCGGTTATTCGGCCCGAACGTACGCGGCTGGAACCTACACGGTTGGAGGCGGTGTCGCCGTCGTTGTGGGAATCGGCGGAACAGGAGGAAATAGCTCCGTGGACGGTGGCGCGGGTGCGCGCGGCCAGGTCAATATCAGCTGGAACTGATGAACCCCGCTGTGCTTTTGGCTTTTGCCGTCGGCGCCTGGTCGCTGCTGGGGCAGTTCATCTTCAACCGCATCATCTTTTTCTACGTGGCAAATTCCGAATACACGGCGGCAAGCATCATCACGCTGCACCTCGCCGGCTTTTGGCTGGGGGCGACGCTGGCGCGAAAATACAATCCGGAGATCTGGCCTCTGTTGCTGGTCTCGGCTCTCATTACCATGCTGGCCGAAGTGCTAGTTTGGCGGATGGGGATTGTGTGGTTCAGCCTGCCGATGATCATCGGCATGACGGCGGTGTGTGGGATCGCGCTGGCGACGGCGAGCGGTGGGATTATCACCCGTCTCATGGGCAAGGGTAGTGGCGCCGGGCAGACGGACCATGCCCAGCATGTCTTCATGGCCGATACGGCGGGCTCGGTGTTGGGGGCGCTGATGGGCGGGTTTTGGTTGATCCCGCATTTGGGGATTGAGATGGCGTTCCATGCGTTGTTGCTGGCGCAGGTGATGGCGCTGGCGGCATGGCGGCGGGGGCCGTTTGGCGTTGCCGTAGGAATTGCAGGCGTGGCGATGGTGCTGGCCCTGCAGGCCACCGTGCCCGCGCTGGCGGAGAGGCACCAAGTGATCGCGGTGGAAGGAATGCCCATCGCCAGCAAGGGCGTGAGCGACACGCTGGTTTACAGCAAGCGATCGCCGTACGGGCTCATCAGCGTGACCGGGAAGCCGGATTTCTTGACTCTCAATATCGATAGCCGGGGGTTGTGCGGGGTGCGGAAGGGGAAGTTCACCGAAGCCTCGGAATGGCAGATGGGCGCGTTGCCGGTGAAGATGATCGACACCACGCACAGCAAGCCGCCGCTCAGGGCGGCGAACATTGGCCTTGGGTGCGGGATGACGGCGGCGGCGTTGCTGGACGGGCTCTCGGATGCATCGCACTTGGACGTGGTTGAACTGAACCCCGAGATGACCGCCGCGCAGAGGACGTTCTGGCCGTTGCTGCCAAAGAATCCCGGCGACCCGCGTGCCCGCATCCATATTGCCGATGGCTTCGGTTACTTTGCGCAACGCAAGGCAAATGAACCCAAGTACGACATCATCGCGCTGGACGTGGCGTGGATGCAAAACATGAACGCGACGCATCTGTTCAGCGAGGAAATGTACCGCAACCTGCGGCGGAACATGGCGGATGACGGGGTTCTCTCCGTATGGATCGAGGAGAGCAGCCCGTTCAGCAAGGTTTCGCTCATCAGCTTCCGCACGCTGAAGGCGGTGTTTGCCAATGTGTTCGTGAGCCGCGTGGGAGGTGTGGTGGTATTTTACGCCTCACCCACACGGGGAGACTTGGCGAACTACCTGACGGAAGTCGACGCGCAATTGACGGATTGGGTGAGTGAAGCCTCGGCCGACGCGCCGGTGAACCGCCTTGGAGACCTCGCTATGAACAGGGCGAAGTTCACCACCAGCGGCGACAGCACCTGGGAAAAGTTGCAGTCGAAATATTCGGAGATGCGGCGGGTTTTGGCCAAATAGGTGAGACCCGGAATTTCTCGGCTAAAGGAAGCCCCGCCGGGGCCGGGGCTTAAAGAGCTCATCGCTATCGGATGCCATAGCAGGTTGCCTGGCACCAGATTGCGCTGTCGTCCCATGAATAGATGGTCAAAGTCCAGTTGGCGCCGGGACTTCCCCCGATCTGACATCCACCGCGCGGCTGTGACGTCATCCCCTTTTGGTAGTTGATGACGCAAAGGTCGCGGTTGCCGAGACTGTGGCTTTGCGGGGTTCTGTTTTTCGCGATGTTGTAGACGGGGCTGACGTAAGTCTGTGCGATGGACGCGGATCCGCCCGTGCATGTGCCGGCCGCCGAATTGTAGAACTGCTTGGCGTTGTTGCAGGCGATGATCTTGTTCAGCAGCGTGTTGGTGTCGTTGAGGTTGGTCGTGAGGTCCGGCGCGGAGGCCATGCACGCGCCGGTATTCTGGTTATAGAACTGCTTGCTGGTGGTGCAGGCCGCGATCTTCTTCGCCAGCGGCTCGTCGACAGCAATACAGGTGTTGGTGGTCGGGTCGTAAAGCTTGCCCGCCTTCTGGCAGTTGAGGATCTGGTTGATGCCGGCCGTGGTGATGGCGTTGGTGGCATCAATCTTCGCCGTGATGCCGACCTGGCTGCTGTTGACGGTGTCGGCGCCGGCGGACGTTTCCAAAGCCATGGCATTGCCACAGACGACTATCCCTAAAGCAAAACATCCAAGAATCCTCATCACGTCTCTCTCCAATTCATGTGCCTATGAGAGGCCGCATAAGGAACCCTGACAAGCGACGTCCTCGGATTCGCGGGAAGGGGTGTTGCCGTTCGGCATGCGGCCAAGCGCCGATCCTCCGCTTGCCGCCGAGGAAAATCGGGGCGTTCTGCTTGAAATAAATTTGGCTGCGCGTGATGCTGATGAGCTCGCGCGTAGAAATCGTCTCAGATCAACGGCCACCATGCGCCACGATGGTGTGGACGGGCTTCCGACGTGCTCCCGACCGGCTTCACCCAGTGAGCTCTCGCCTCGATCAGAGAAGCAGAGCATCCATGCAGCGGACGGAGGATTTGGACGGGGGCGCAAATTTGCTCTGATGGCGCCCCGCAGCAGCCATCGCTATCCACCAACTGATAAATTATTTTGGCGGAAGGCCGCGTTCGGCCCTACTAAGCCACCTGCGAATTAATCACTGGCGCTCGCGCGAGCCGTGCCTCCAAAAAATCAAGGGACGGACCATGGACTTGCCTCCTTACTATGTTCCGCCCGCGTCCGATATCTCGACCCCGACGCGGGAAGATATCATCAAGGGCGGGTTTCTTACGGGGCGGATATTGAAAATCGTCAAACCCCTGCTCGCACTCAATGTGCTTGCCGCGCCGGCTGGGATGCTCGCGAAAGGCGGCCGCTGGGCGTTGCCTGCGGGCGAATTGTTGTTCGCGATGGAGGGGCTCGCGTTCATTACGCAGGGAAAGCGCATTGGAACGGTCGAGCAGTACCTGGGTGGCTCGCTCTTTTGGGTGTTCAAGAACGTCGGAGGGAAATTCGCCGAATCTGTCGTCGGCAAAGCCGTCGGAGAGGAGATCGTCAGCGCGCTCGCAGGCACAAATGAGTGGATGGAACGGGTAGAGTCACTCCATGAGTATGCGGAGGGCATCGAGAATCCCAAGTCGTTGTTCCTGCCGATCAATCGAGTTGTTTCGCTATCCCTGTCCTTGGAGCCCAAAAACATGTACGGGATCACGCAGCTTGATCTCGTGATCGAGGGCGATCCAGGCACGTTTACGGAATACAATTTCCTCGCGCGAGAGGAAGACGGAAATATCTTTAGCGGCCTGATTCCGTTCATCTACTTTCTGCGGCTCAACTACGAACAACGCTGTTTCCAGACGTCGTTGTTTCGTCGCTATGCGAACCCTTCGTTCGAGATGCCGCAAAAAACGGCCGATTGGTCCACCGCAACCGTCTCCTTCAAGCCGGATTTTTATCAACATGCGGGCGCGGCGCTGAAGCCTGATGCGCCGACGGTGGGGTCCATCCAGCTCGAAGCGCTCGCCAAATCGCGCAATGTCATTTCAGAGCTGCGGAGCACCAAAAATCCGCTTTACAACCTTGACACCCCGTCGGGAAAACTCTTCGACGTGGCCATGCCTCAGGTTTGAGAAGACGCATCAACCTCGGTCATACTATCGTCGCAGCTGGAGAATGCGCACGCCGCCGACGATCGCCATAACGACCGGTATCGCGATAAAAGCGAGTTGGTCGCCGAGCGTCCCCGACATAAGACCCTCGAAAACCAATAAGAGGGTGCCACCGAGGCCGAGAGCTAGAAGGTTGATTGCCAGTTTGGGACCCATCATCTCTCCACATTTGTGATCGGCGGCGTAACTATCACTTGGCGCGGCGCCTTCCATTCAAAGTTCTTCTTTTTTCCGGCGCCCGGCTTCTTGCAATACTTCGTCCGCCGTCGGACGGTCAGCGAAACTACTCTAAGCGTTTCGACGCGGCGGGTCCATCGGCCGAATCCATCGGGATGCGACCAATTCATAGAACGGGGCGAATTTCCACGCGTCCTGAGGCGAATATCGGGATAATAGACTTGGCGGGGTAACGAACCTCAACACCGCCAGCGTTCCGATCGCATGATATGCGCCCCGCTTGAAAGCGGAGAGGCCGTATTCGGTCCATTAGTCGTAGGTAATGATTTGTTTCCGAACAGAAACCGTTAACAACGACGGCCATTACAAATTTCATCAGGACCAGGTTGTTTATTCATCTTTTGAAAGGACGTGCGGCGTATCGATAAACGGGAAAGTCTTTGTTGAGCGCGTCATGCTTGCGACAACCCCGAAACCAATACTGACCATACCCCCTCGAAAGGCTTGGCAGATTGCGGTCTTGACGGCCGTCATCTTCGGTTGCGTAGCTCTCCTTTCGATCGCCACACGCGACAGCACCCACATCGCCGCGATCTGGCCCGCGAATGGAATCCTGCTCGCTGTCCTGCTCCGCTACCGAAGCGCGGCGACACACGCCCTTGTGGTATTGCTTTGCTTTATTGCGAACGTCTTGGCCGTTCACGCGAGCGGCGATCTTTGGCTGAGGGCATTGGCATGCGCACTCGCGAATACGGCCCATGCCGTGATTGCTCTGCTCTTGATCCGGCGGTTCATTACGACGGGAAGGGCTGAATTCGAAAAGTTCCACGTTGTGATCCGGTTCGCCGTCCTTGTGGGCGGCGTCGCAGGACTTCTTCCTGCCGCCCTGGCCGCCGTGGCCGCGACAGCCTTCATCGGGACACCGTTCGAGAGCGCATTCATCGCCTGGTACACGTCGCACGGCCTTGGCATCATACTCATGACACCGGCCTGCCTCACGCTCATGACGCGACGGCGGGATAAAAAAGCCGACCTCGCCGAGCCGCTCGCGCATGCGTTAGTGCTTCTCGGATCCATGGTGTTGGTGTTCGGTCAAACGCAAGCGCCGCTCCTTTTCCTCTTGTTCCCACCCCTCGCGGGCATCGCCATGCGTCTCGGCCCTCGGGCGGCGGCGCTCGCCGCATTGACAGTATCGTGTGCCGCCGTCGTCGCAACCCAACAGGGCGCAGGTCCTCTGGCAATGATGGATGGCACGCGTCCGGAACTGAAGATGTTCGCCTTGCAGCTCTTTTGCCTTGCGTCTGTTCTGACATCCCTTTCGGTGGCGGCATTTTTCACGGAACGCGAAGCGATGCACCGCCGGCTCCACCGGCTCTCCGATGCGGCCGGGGAAGCGCAGCAGAAACTGAATGTTGCGCTGGATCACATGTGCCAGGGCCTCTGCATGTTTCTCCCCGACGGACGCATGATCATGCGCAATCAGCGCTTCCTGGATCTTTACAATCTATCGGGAGAAGAGGCTCCCCTCGGCCTTACGCTCAAGAACCTGATGACGGTCTGCGCACGGCGCGGCCTCGCTCCGCAAAGCCACACCTACGCGGCCGATTTGTTGTCCTCCACCGACGTCGATCAGGAATTGACCGATGGCCGTTGCATTCGCATCGCGCAACGACTTCTCGCGGACGGAACGGTCGTGAGCACGTACACCGACATCTCCGAGGATAAGCGCGCGGAAGAAGAACTCGTTCACAGGACGCACCATGACGTCCTGACGGATCTCGCGAACCGGAGGCTTTTGGACCTCCGCTTAGCCGAAGAGTTTGCCCGCGCACGCCGAGGTGCACCGTTCGCGCTCCTCCTGATTGACGTCGACCATTTCAAGTCCATCAATGATGTTCACGGTCACGCGATTGGAGACGCTGTTCTTGTCGCACTTTCGGATCGATTAACGGCGTCCTTGCGGGACCTTGATCTTGCCGCACGCCTCGGCGGCGACGAGTTCGCAATCATCTTGCATGGCTGCACAACCGAAAACGATGTCATGCCGTTCGCAAGCAGAATTTTTGCTGCTTGCAGTGACGGCGTTGACATCCAAGGAAGGACGGTTCCGTTATCGATCAGCGTGGGAGCAGCCATAGCGCCGCACGACGGAGAAACATCTGACGTGCTCTTGAAGGCTGCCGACAAGGCGCTGTACCGGGCCAAAGACGAGAAGCGCGGAAGCATTTGTTTTTCGAGGACTTCAGAGCCGCTCCAGTCCGAATTGCCCGCTGATGCGAGCCTTTCCGTGCGGTCGACGCTGCTCACTCTTCACGGCGACTATGAGCGTCGGCCTGCCCCCTTTAAGCCGCATGCGCACGGTTCCTGATGTCGGCAAGAGGTCCTTGGCAGCCATCGTATCCCTTCGAGACGGCGATCCGACTGCGTTTGATTGAGATAGCCGATCGATGCGCGTGACGTGGGAGAAGTTGCAGGCAGAGCACTCGGCAATGTGTAAAGTGATATCCCGCCCGAACAAGCGTTAACGCGTCGGGAGCGATGTCCCCAGGAACACCAGCAAGAAGCATTACATTTGCTCAGTTATCAGGCTCTGGATCGAGGTGTGCCACCATCGAAAATTCCGTGCCTTGCGGCAGTCGCTCGATTTGAATCTCAGCCCCCATCTGTTCACTCAGAATACTGACCAGTCGCATACCGAGCCCGCGAAAGCCGTCCACTTTGAAGCCCGCAGGCAACCCGACGCCTTCGTCGCGGATCGATAGCGAGACGGAATTGCGGTCTATAGGCTTTAGCGATACCCACACCCGGCCTCCTCCCTTGGCATAGGCGTGTTTGGCGGCGTTGGTGACGAGTTCGGTCAAAAGGATCGCGACCTGAATGGCCCGGTCCGTCGTCATGTAGGCGGGAGACGGTGCCTCAAAGCTCACGCGGCACTGGGGTATCGCTTCTTCAAGATCGCGACATACCTCCGAGAGATAAGCCGAAAGCTCCAATCGTTTGACGTCGGAGCTTCGATACAATCGGTCGTGGGCACGCGAAATGGCTCCAACGCGCGCCGACGTCTCGCTCAGGATCTGAGAAACGGCGGGGTCTTCCTGCGACTTGGCGCGAAGATTGAGCATGCTGGAGACAAGCTGCAGGCTGTTCTTGACCCGGTGATTGATCTCTTTGACCAGGACCTGTTGATATTCGAGGGCGGATTGCAGATTTATCTCGCGGCGCTGCCGCTCGATCGCCATGCCGATGATATTGGCCGAGCCTTGAAGAAAGGCGATGTCCTTTTCCGAGAAATCCTGTTCCGACGTACTGTCGACCTCGAGCACGCCATAGGGTTTACCATCGCCCTGGAGAATGACGTTGATGGCGCGGCGGATGTTGTTTGCGGCCAACAGCTCCGGCGTCCGAAAGCGCTCCTCGTTTTCGAGCTGATTTGAAATCACAGGTTTGCCGGTTCTCAGGGCGTAACCGGACGGAGATTCAAGATCGGCCCCGAGCGTGGCCTGGCCGACAGTGCCCTCCGGCCAACCAACCCCGGCACGCATGATGAGTCGGTTCACGTCGGGCAGATATTCGAGGATTTTGCAGAACTCGGATTCGAGGCCCTCAGCGGCAAGCCGTGTCGTTTCATCCAAGAGTTCGGGCAGCGGCGTCCCTCGGAGCGCCAACACGCCCAGTTCGGCCAGGATTTCCTGCTGGCGTTCACGTGCCGCGATTTTTGCGGCGGTCCCCTCCACGCTTGGGCGAGCGTCAGGGGCCGGCTCGACAACGGGTGCGCTTGGCTCTGAGGACATGGCGTCTTGCAAATGAGGGCGATCAGTCCAGTCTCATAAGCCGACTTTTATCCGTTCGCCAGTAACTCGTCGATTTTGCTCAAAAGTTCCTCGGGCTGGAAGGGCTTACGGAGGACGGGCACATTACGGTATGCCACACCGATCGCGCCGGGATCACTGGTTTGAAACATAAAGGGAATACCACGCTCGGAAAGCCAGACGGCCACCGGAAACGTGGTCGTGTCGCCGTGCAGTCGGACATCGAGCACGGCAGCGTCGGGGCAACCTTGCGCGGCCAGGACCAGGGCATCGGAAACGCGCGCCGCAGGACCTATCACGGACGCGCCGCTGCTCTCGAGCGTGTATTTGATATCGAGGGCAATAAGCGGCTCGTCTTCGACGACCAGAATACGGCGGCCTTTGAGAAGTTCGGCAGATTGCGTCACAAATTCCCCCCACCATCGTCGCTGAGTTGACCGTCAACTCGAAGGATTTCAACAAGGTTCCTTTGAGTTGCTGAAACGAGGTAGGGGGCAGACGACACTCCTTCCGTTTCAGAGGGTTAAACGCAAGCAAGGGCGACGACGAGGGCCGGTGGCATCACGATCAGGCCGAGCTTGAGGAACTGCCAGACGCTAATGTCCAATCCTTCCCGCCGTAAAGCCGTTAGCCCGGCTTTCCGCGACAAACCGCCAATCGCCATCGGTTCTTTCATCCGGGCAAATTCTGAGGCAGGCATGGCGGGAAAATCGAGAGATGACGGCTCATGCGCAAACGGAGACTGGCCTACGTCCAGCAACGCGACGGATCCCGCGGACGTAAGGCGCCTGGATAAACTGTGAGAAAGCCGTCATTTCGCGGGAGGCAAGATGGTGATGTTCTAATTAGGTGCCGAGGTGTCCGGCACTGTACCAGTTTGACTGCCTTGCATCAGGCTTCATCCGACACCTTCGCCACCCCCGGAAGAAAGGCCTGGTCCGAACCGGACGTCGGATCGAACGCTACTCCAAAAAACGGCAGTAACTCGTGGAGCGTCCACACATGGTCGGTGATGCTCGCTGCTGGTGAAGTTCACGTTGTCGGCGTGGGATCGCGCCGATTATCTCGTGGACCACTGCGGCGAGCGTAAGGAAAGCGCGGAGAAGCTGTGACGCCGAGTGAACCTCAAGCCGACGTTGGGCTGACCGCATATCTTTATGCGCGGGCCGCGGCCCCCCTCCGCTCGTCCCATGCCTGCCGGAGAATTTGCGTGGCCGAGGTCAGGAACACGCCCGCCATGATGGCGGCGACGAGAAGGTCGGGCCAGGCGCTGTTGCTGCCCCATACCGCCGCCGCGGCAATCATCACCGCGACGTTGCCGATGGCGTCGTTGCGCGAACACAGCCACACCGACCGCACGTTGGCGTCGCCGTCCTTGTAGCGCAGCAGCAGAAGCACGCTGGCGAGGTTGACCGCCAGGGCGAGAAAAGCAATCCCGCCCATGATTTCCGCGCGGGGTAATCCTACGATCAGCACGTGGTAGGCCGTGCTCCCGAACACCCAAAGGCCCATCAGGGTAAGGCTGAAGCCCTTGAGCAGCGCCGCTCCCGAGCGCACCTCAAGCGAGCGGCCGATCACCGCGAGGCTGATGCCGTAGGTCAGCGTGTCACCAAGGAAGTCCAGGGCGTCGGCCTGCAGCGCCTGCGATCTGGCTAACTGGCCGGCGGCCATCTCAACCGCGAACATCGCGGCATTGATGGCGATCACCAGCCAAAGGATACGCACGTAGCGCTTGTCCATCCCGTCGAAGCTGGGATTGCCGCCGCAGCCGCAAGTTGATGATTGGCAGGAAGCGCTCATGCCATGGTCCTTTCCTTATCGCTCCGCACAGCCTACAATCTATAGCGACTAGAGGAGCAAGAGGTTTTATGAACCATGACATTAGCATCGGCGGACTTTCCCGCCGGACCGGCGTGAAGGTTACCACCATCCGCTATTACGAAGGCATCGGCCTGATGCCGGAGGCACCGAGGACCGAGGGCAGACGCCGCCTCTATGACGATCGTGCGGTGGACCGGCTTGCCTTCATCCGCCACGCAAGGGAATTGGGCTTCGAGGTTGAGGTGATCCGTGAACTGTTGAATCTTACCAGGCAGCCGCAGAAATCTTGCGTCAAGGTCGACGCCCTGGCGCGCGAGCACCTGAAGGCAGTGACCAGCCGCATCGCCCGGTTGGAGGCCTTGAAGAAGGAATTGGAGACGATGATCCGCTCTTGCGCCAAAGGCCGCATCGCAGAGTGCCGCATCATCGATGTGCTGTCGCATCACGAGCATTGTGTCAGCAAAAACCATTGATGGTCGCGCATCGCACCCTTGCACGGATTTAACTTGACCCCAGCCAGCCCACAGCCAATCTCAGTCGTGTATCGACCTTAGGATTGTTGATGCATCTGTGCCGCACATTGCTGGTCCTGTTTGTCGCCGTGGTTTCGGCGCTTGCGCCGCTTGCGGGCATGGCCTCGGCCAAGGCATGCGCGGGCTCGCCGATGATGAGCACCAGCACTTCCATGCCTTGCGGCGGCGGCCACGCCATGCCGGATTGCGGAACCATGGCCCAATGTGGCTCCTTCGCCGGGTGCGCCGGCCAATGCGCTGCGCCCGCTACGATGGCCGTTGCATTCGCTCCTGAAATAGGCGCCGACAAACGCATTTCCCCGTCGCGGGATTTGCCGCCACCATCAATGTCCCTGCGTCCCCCTTCTCCGCCACCGCGCGCCTAACCGGGCTTGCGTCCCCCGTGACGCACAGCACCGCTGTCCGGCTGTTTAGGCCGTGGCGCGACCGTGCCCAACGCTTTCGAAATTCCACTTTTGAACCGGCCGATGGCGAACGCTTGCCCAGACAAGCGCGGCATCCCGACCGCCGTCGGCCATGAATCATGAATTGAATGGAGCCATCATCATGCAAACGAAATCAGCACTCCCTGCCATCGCACTGGCCGCGCTCGCTTTTGCGGGTCAGGCCCACGCCGACACCATCGTCCGCTTCCCCCCCAAAGGTGGTGTGCCTTACACGGTCCAGCGCGAAGAGCCCCGCGTCGTCTACACGGCGCCGGTCCGCCATGCGCCAGCCCGTGAGGCGCAGCGGGCGCATGTCAAGCACGTGAGGAAGGTCACCGGAAACGCCGTCATCCGCTAAAGACGCAGCGCACCGGCCGGTTTTCCGGCCGGTGCGCCCCATGTTGCTCTCCCCGACAAGGTATGGCAGTCTGCTGCGGTGCGAAAAAGATTACTCCAGCGCTTTTTTTTCCTTCTCGGCATGGTCGCCATGCTGGGGGCGCTGCTGTCCATGCCGCTTACGGCGACCTACGCTTTCGCGATGTCGGGCCACGCTGCGTCCATCGCGATGGACGCGCCGCACGGCATGGATATGTCGGCCGCGAAAACGCCGATGCCGTGCGACGGGCCTGCCAAGCACTGCCCGGATTGCCCGCAGAAAGTCTGCCCGGAAATGGGCAGCTGCCTCGTCAAATGTTTCCAGCCCTTGCCGGCGCCTCTCGCGGAGGCGCGGCTGCGCGGCGAGATCGTCCACGAGCGCGTCGCCCCCGGCCATGCGTTGATCACCGCCGGATCTTTGATCCCACCGCTTCTCCGACCTCCGAGCGTCTGAGCCCACGCCCGACGGCGTGACTCGGTCGCGGCCATTGCCGTGGCCCCCGTGCCTGCGTTGGCCATGGTGGCCCGCGCTCAAGGTTCATGACAACTGGAGACAACTAACATGCAACGCTCCTCATTGCGTGCGGCCGCCATTGGCGTCGCGCTACTCATGGGTATGGCCGGTTCGGCGCTTGCCGACAGCAAGGACTATGAATTCCAACTTCTCGACAAGGAGGTGAAGCAGGGGCAGGCCGTCATCGCGGTCAAGCTCGTGCACAAGCCCTCCGGCCGAGCCATTGCCGATGCGGTGATCTTCGCCAAGCGCATCGACATGGGCCCTGATGGCATGGAGATGATGGCCGCGCCGATCGACCTCGTCTCTTCAACGGAGCCCGGCGTCTATCGCTTCAAGACCGATCTCTCGATGGCCGGCGAATGGGCCCTGTCCATCGCGGCCAAGGTCCAGGGCGAGGCCGGCACGGTGGAGAACAAGCTCATCGTGAAGGCCGTCCAATGAACTCCCTCATCAAAGGAATGGTGATCGTCGCAGCCGTTTTGGCTGCGGCGGGAACCGGGCTGTGGGCCGGCCAGACCGGACTGCTCAAGCTGCCGATGACTCTCGCGTCGGCGATGTCGGAAAAGCGGCCCGCCGCCACCGGGCCTGTCATCTATTACCGCGATCCCAACGGCAAACCGCTCTATGCGCCGGCGCCCAAAACAAATGACGACGAGCAGGCTTATGTGCCGGTTCACGCCAGTGAAGATGTGAGCTTCGAGCCGAAGCCGAAGCCTGCCTCCGAGGTCCACGTTGCCGCCGGGACCGGCGAGAAGAAGATCAAGTTCTATCGCAACCCCATGGGGCTGCCGGACACCTCGCCGGTTCCGAAGAAAGACGGCATGGGGATGGATTACATCCCGGTCTATGAGGGCGAAGACAGCGACGACAGCTCCGTCAAAGTCTCGCCAGGCAAAATCCAAAGAACGGGCGTCGAAACCTTCACGGTGAGCAAACGCGCCATCACCCGCACCATCGAGGCGCCGGGTGTGGTGCAACTCGATGAGCGCCGCGTCGTGGTCGTGGCGCCGAAGTTCGATGGCTACGTCGTCAAGATGGGCGATGTCACCACCGGTACGCATGTCAAACAGGGCGACGCACTGGCGAGGGTGTTCGGGCAGGCTGTGCTCGACCAGGCCGCGCGCCTGCTCATCGAGCAGGACACCGGCTGGACGCGGGGGGATGAAACATCCGATCCGCCAGGTCTCAAAGGCCCCGGCGGAGTTGTTGGCGCCACACGACGCCTGCAAAACCTCGGGGTGCCGGAGGAATTCATGGACCAGGTGAAGCGCGATCTCCGCGTGCCAAATACGATTGTTTTTCGGGCACCCATCGACGGTGAGGTGCTCGAGCGCAATTGGAGCGACGGCCAAGGTTTCAAGGACGGCGATGTCGGGTTTCGCATCGCGGACTTTTCGGTGGTGTGGATGATGGTCGATGTCGCTGAAGGCGATATCGACGCCCTGCGGCCGGGCCAGCGGGTCACGGTGACGACGCGCGCGCGCCCCGGCCGAACGTTCTCCGGCACGGTTACGGTGATCTATCCGCAACTGATGAAGGAGACGCGCACTGCGCGGGTGCGCGTCGAGTTGGCAAATCCCGATAAGGCCCTGCTGCCAGACATGTACGGCGACGTGAAGATCGCGACCGGAAGCAATGCCGACGTCCTCGCGGTTCCGGCCAGCGCCATTATCGATAGCGGCAGCCGCCAAGTGGTGCTCCTCGATCTTGGAAATGGCCGCTTTGAGCCGCGCGATATCAAGCTCGGCCGAAGAGGGAACGGCTTCGTCGAAGTTCTGAGTGGCGTTTCCGAAGGCGACAGCGTTGTCGTCGACGGAAACTTCCTGATCGATGCGGAAAGCAATCTACAGGCTGCCCTAAAAGGCTTCTCGACACCTGCCACAACGGAGGCGTCACAATGATAGCTCGTCTCATCACTTGGTCGGCGAAAAACCTGATGCTGGTGTTCATCGCCGCCACGTTCGCGGTACTGGCTGGAATTTGGGCAGTCAAGACGCTTCCGCTCGATGCGATCCCTGACCTCTCGGACACGCAGGTCATCGTCTACACCGAGTTCCCCGGCCAAGCGCCGCAGGTCGTTGAAGACCAAGTCACTTATCCGCTCACCACCTCAATGCTGACGGTGCCACGTTCGAAAGTCGTGCGCGGGTTTTCATTCTTCGGCGTGTCGTTCGTCTACGTCATTTTCGAGGACGGCACCGACATCTATTGGGCCCGTTCGCGCGTGCTTGAATATTTGAACGCGGCGGCAAAACTATTGCCTGCGGGCGTGACACCCACGCTCGGTCCCGATGCGACCGGCGTCGGCTGGGTCTACCAGTATGCTGTCCTCGGCAAGAACAAATCGTTGGCGGACTTGCGCTCGCTGCAAGACTGGGACATTCGCTTCGGACTTTCGAAAGCCGAAGGCGTGGCCGAAGTGGCCAGCGTCGGTGGCTTCGTCAAGCAGTACAGCGTGGTGGTCGATCCCAGCCGCCTGCGTGCGCTCGATATTCCCTTGTCCAAGATCCGCGATGTCATCCGCGGCAACAATATGGACGTTGGCGGGCGTACACTAGAGCTCAGCGAACACGAATTCATGGTACGCGGCCGAGGATATTTGCGTGGCGTTGACGACCTTAACAACATTGTCGTCAAGTCGGATGGCGGCACGCCGGTCCTGCTGAAGGACGTCGCGCGCGTAGAGCTGGCCGGCGACGAGCGGCGCGGCATCGCCGAGCTCAACGGCGAGGGCGAGGTTGCAAGCGGCATCGCTTTGCAGCGCTACGGCGCCAACGCGCTGACCGTTATCGACAATATCAAGGAGCGGCTGAAGGAAATTGCGCCATCGCTGCCCAAAGGCACGGAGATTGTTCCGGTCTACGATCGCTCGGAACTCATTCACCGCGCCATTGAAACGCTCAAATCGACGCTGTTCGAGGAGAGTGTCGTGGTCGCGTTGGTGTGCATCATCTTTCTGCTGCACGTGAGGAGCGCCCTCGTTGCCATTCTGATGCTGCCCGTTGGCATCCTGATGGCCTTCGTCGCCATGAGGCTCTTGAACCTTGGCGCCAACATCATGAGTCTCGGCGGCATCGCCATCGCCATCGGTGCGATGATCGACGCCGCCATCGTCATGATCGAGAATGCCCACAAGCATCTCGAGCGCGCGCCGCCGGGAAAGCCGCGGACGGAAATTCTCACTGAAGCGGCCAGCGAGGTCGGGCCTGCCTTGTTCTTCTCGCTGCTAATCATCACCGTGTCGTTCCTGCCGATCTTTACGTTGGAATCCCAGGAAGGGCGCCTGTTTGGGCCGTTGGCCTTCACAAAGACGTTTTCGATGGCGGCAGCGGCCATCCTGTCGGTAACGCTTGTCCCGGCGCTGATGATCATCTTCGTGCGCGGCCGCATCATTCCAGAGGCCAAAAACCCGCTGAACCGTGCACTCATAGCGATCTACCGGCCAGTGATCCGCACCGTGCTCAAGGCCAAGACGCTGACGATTGCGTTGGCGGTGGTGATCCTCGGCGTATCGGTCTGGCCGGTGACGCAGATCGGCAGCGAGTTCATGCCGAGCTTGAATGAGGGTACGTTGCTGTACATGCCGACCACACTTCCCGGCGTGTCGATAACGAAGTCGGCGGAACTGCTGCAGACCCAGGACCGCATCATCAAGTCGTTCCCGGAGGTGGCCTCGGTCTACGGCAAAGCGGGACGCGCGCAGACCGCGACCGACCCGGCGCCGCCCGAGATGTTCGAGACGGTGATCAACCTCAAGCCGAAGGACGAATGGCGGCCAGGGCTGACGACCGACGGCCTGATCAAAGAAATGGACAAGGCGCTGCAGTTTCCCGGCGTCTCCAACGCCTGGACGATGCCGATCAAGGCCCGCATCGACATGCTGGCAACCGGCATCCGCACGCCCGTGGGCGTCAAGGTGATCGGTTCCGATCTTGCTGTCATGGACAATGTCGCCCGTCAGGTCGAAACCGTCCTCAAATCGGTCCCAGGCACCTCCAGCGCCTACGCCGAGCGGGTGATGGGCGGGTATTACCTCGAAATCGTGCCCAACCGCGAGCAGTTGGCGCGTTATGGCTTGATGATCTCGGACGTCGAGGACGTAGTATCGATGGCGCTTGGCGCCGAGCCGCTCACCACCACGGTGGAAGGCCGCGAACGCTATACCGTTGCCCTTCGCTATCCGCGCGATCTGCGCTCGAGCCCGCAGGCGATCGCCAAGGACGTGGTCGTATCGTTGCCTGGCGGCGGAACCGTACCTTTGGGCGAGGTGGCCGACATCAAGCTGACGCAAGGCCCGACCAGCATCAAGACCGAGAATGCCAAGCTGGCGACGTATGTCTACGTCGATCTCCGCGACCGCGACCTCGGCGGCTATGTGGCCGACGCCAAGAAGGCCATTGCCGAAAAAGTGCAACTGCCGACGGGCGTCTACCTGGTGTGGAGCGGCCAGTTCGAATATCTCGAACGCGCCGAGGCTCGCATGCAGATCGTGGTGCCGGTGACGTTGATGATCATCTTCCTGTTGCTGTTCCTCAACTTCCAGCGCCTCACTGAGACCCTGATCGTCATGTTGTCGCTGCCGTTCGCGCTGGTCGGCGGTTTTTGGCTGATGTGGTGGCTAGGGTTCAACCTCTCGGTTGCGGTGGCAGTGGGCTTCATCGCGCTGGCCGGCGTCGCCGCCGAGACCGGTGTCGTGATGCTGATCTATCTCGACAACGCGGTCGGCGAGGTAAAGGCCGAACGCGCCAGGGAAGGACGGCCATATGTGCGCGCCGACCTCTACGAGGCGATCATGATCGGCGCGGTGGAACGCGTTAGGCCGAAGATGATGACGGTGGTTGCCATCATGGCCGGGCTTCTCCCAATCCTATGGAGCACCGGCACCGGCTCGGAGGTGATGCAGCGCATCGCCGTGCCGATGATCGGCGGCATGGTTTCATCGACCCTGCTGACGCTGATCGTCATTCCAGCAATTTATGGCTTGGTGAAGGGTTGGCGCTTGCCGAGCGAAGCGCTGACACGGCAACGGCAGGTTTTACCGGCCATGTAAAGTCTCCGCCGTCAACACCACTTGCTCCTCTAGCCACTCGAGGAGTTAAGCTGCTCTTGCGCAGAGGGCGGGATGCTCGCGCGTGAACCGCAGAAAAGGCAAGCATGGCTCACGATCACGAACACTCCGGTCACAGCCACAACCATGGGCAGGAGCCGGATAGCCACGCGCACGGCCCAGGACACGCGCATGCCCCAAAAGATTTCGGCTGGGCATTCGCGGTAGGCACATCACTCAACATTGCTATTGTCATTCTGGAGACAGTTTTCGGCGTTTGGTCCAACTCGATGGCCTTGCTCGCAGACGCCGGGCATAACCTTAGCGACGTCTTCGGGCTGTTGCTGGCGTGGGGAGCGAGCGCGCTGGTCAAGCGCAGACCCACTACGCGGTACACTTACGGACTTGGCAGTTCCTCGATTCTCGCGGCCCTGGCCAACGGCATCCTCCTGTTGGTCGCGACTGGCGGGATTGCCTGGGAGGCTATCCAGCGCCTCAGTCAGCCACAGCCCGTCGCTGGTCTCACCGTCATGATTGTTGCGGGGATCGGCATTCTCGGAAATGGCTTTACCGCGTGGCTTTTCACTTCGGGCCGCAACGATGACATCAACGTACGCGGCGCATTTCTACACATGGCAGCCGATGCGGCAATCTCGCTTGGCGTGGTCATCGCGGGCGGGCTAACGCTTTATACGGGATGGCTAGCCATTGACCCTTTGGTGAGCCTTGCCATCGCGGCGCTGATCGTCTGGGGCACCTGGAGCCTTCTTAAGGACTCGTTCGCCATGGCGATGCAGGCGGTTCCTCCAGGGCTCGAAAGCGGTGAGGTGCGTCAAGCGCTGGAGAAGCTGCCTGGCGTCGCAAGGCTGCATGATCTTCACATCTGGGCCACAAGCACCACAAAGACCGCGCTCACCTGTCACCTCATCATCCCTGGCGGACATCCGGGCGATGCCTTCCTTATGGATGCGGCGCATATGCTGGCGACGCGCTTCAAAATCGATCACGCAACCTTTCAAATCGAGACCGCGCAAAAATCGAAATGCGAGCTCGAATCGGATGATGTCGTCTGATCCTTGACGGCCAACGTCAAGAATTAGCTATTTGCGTCAATTAAATTGATTGGCAGTGTCAATTCGCAATCTCGCGATGAGTATCTCGCGTGCGGCAAATCAGGACAAACCTAAATTCGACCAGTGAAATCAGGCATTGGTCTTGACTTCGCCAACCTCGGAAACCACCTTGCCGTAATGAGCCGCTCGACACTTCAAAGAAAGCGCACCGGGGATAGGCCGGACCGCCGCCACAAATCTCACTTAAGGGTGTCGACTCCCGGTGGCGTGACGCGGCTACTCCTCGCGGTCCTTCTGCTTTTCGCTAGCGGCGTGATTTCATCACCCCACGTGGCCGCGCATTTTGCCGACAGCACGATCAAGGCACCGAATTTGGTCACGTTCGTTGATTCTGACGCGCAGGCGCCCGGCAATTCGGATAGTTCTCCGCTCGGAGGTCTTGAGCATCACTTCTGCACCTGCGCCTGCGTGGGGGCGGTGCAGTCGCGTGTGAGCCAAGTGATGACGTACCCTGAGGGAACGCGCGTGCGTTACGCCGGATATCTTGGCGAAAGCGGAGCTTTCGGCGCGCCTGATCCTCTTCGCAAACCGCCCAGGTCCGTCGCCAGCGCCTGAGCGCTGTCTGTGCGCGCCGCGCACGTCCCAAGCTCCCGACTTCCGAGAAATTGAAACACGGTCCGCCTCGTCGCGGTGCTGTGCCCCGCTGGATTGACAAGTGATGAAGCGACTCGTTGTTGCAGGCGCTGTACTGGCCGTCGGCGCTCTTCTGCCTGCGTACATTTTTCATACGGGCCGTTTCACGCCAGAGGGCCTCCTTGGCCTCGATAGCCACGCGGAAACCGCGCACGCCGCCAAAGAGGAGAGCGCGCCTGAGGAAGACACGGAGGCTGGTGAGGCGGACAAGGGGCATGCGGATAAGGACAATACATTGGCAATGTCCGCCGAGCAGATTGATCGCTCCAAGATTTCTATCGAGCCCGCCGCGCCCGGGGTGCTGCGGGGACGCCTGCGTGTTCCGGGGACCATCATCCAGGATCGCAATCGCGTGGGGCGCGTCCCGTCGAAGGTGGTGGGTACTGTCGCGGAGCTGAGGAAAGGTCTGGGCGATTCGGTGAAAGCCGGCGAGGTGATCGCTATTCTCGACAGCCGCGAGGTCGCCGACGCGAAAAGCGAGTACATCGCAGCTCTCGTGAATTTCCAGCTGCAGGAAACACTCTATCAGCGCGAAAAAACGCTTTGGGAGAAGCAGGTTTCTTCTGAACAGCGGCTGCTCCGCGCCGAAGCCACGTTCCGCGAGACGCAAGTTCGCCGCGACGGGTCGAAGCAAAAGCTTTCAGCACTTGGGGTGGGTGAGGAAGCGATCGCGAAACTTGCACAGGTTGAGCAGGCGACGAGCGGACTCGAGCGCTATGAAATCAAGGCACCAATTACCGGGCGCATTGTGGAGCAACTCGTCGATCTCGGAACGCCGATGGGGGGAGAAGGGCAGGCTCACGAGCTTTATGCGATCGCCGATCTCTCAAAGGTGTGGGTGGAATTGACGGTCTCCCCGCAGGACCTTCCGGAGATCAGGGAGGGTCAGCACCTGCAGATAGAGGGCGCCGCAAAATCGGATGGCACCATTATATTCACCAGCCCCGTACTTAACCAAGAGACGCGCTCCGCGCGCGTGATCGCCTCCCTTGATAATGCAGAAGGCATGTGGCGCCCCGGCTCTTTCGTCACCGCGGATATCGCCACATCGGAAACACGGGCCGATCTCGTCATCCCCAAGGCAGCCGTGCAAACCCTTGAAGGCAAGCCGCGCGTTTTCGTGCGGACCCCGCAGGGTTTTGAATCCCGCCAGATTGAAGTTGGACAGGAGGACGGGAGTGCGGTGGCGGTGTTGTCGGGCCTCTCGCCAGGAGAATCTGTCGCGGTCGCCAATACCTTCCTCCTGAAAGCCGAACTCGGGAAATCGGAAGCCGAGCATGACCACTGATTGGACCGCCGCATGATCTCGCGATTGCTTTCTTTTTCCGTGCATAAACGCTGGCTCGTGGTGATGCTGACGCTGGCCGCTGCGGCGTACGGTCTGTATGCACTCGACAAGCTCCCCATCGACGCGGTGCCTGACATCACCAACAACCAGGTGCAGATCAACACGATCGCCCCGTCGCTCGCGCCCATCGATATTGAGAAGCAGATCACATTTCCCATCGAGAATGCCCTCGCCGGAATATCCGGACTTGAATATACGAGATCACTCTCGCGGAACGGCTTTTCGCAGGTAACCGCCGTCTTCAGTGAGGCGACGGACACCTATTTTGCCCGCCAGCAAGTAGGCGAGCGCCTGCGCGAAGCAGAGAAGAACCTTCCCGATGGCATAACGCCGAAGCTTGGCCCGATTTCAACCGGGCTCGGCGAGATCTACATGTGGACCGTGCAATATGCACAGCGCACTGCGCCCGCCGTCGATGGAAAGCCGGGACCGCAAAGAGACGGAAGTTTCCTCACACCCGAGGGGCAGCGACTAACCACCGACGTCGAGCGAGCTGCATATTTGCGGACGGTGCAGGATTGGATCATCCGGCCACAAATGATCACTGTTCCAGGTATTGCCGGCATCGATGTCATCGGGGGTTACGAAAAGCAGTATGTGGTTCAACCGGACCCCGCGCGGCTTACAG
Source organism: Pseudomonadota bacterium (assembly GCA_018242215.1). GTDB lineage: Bacteria > Pseudomonadota > Alphaproteobacteria > Rhizobiales > Hyphomicrobiaceae > Hyphomicrobium_B. The sequence continues at coordinate 14,258 of JAFECG010000019.1, read as the reverse complement.
CCCTCAACCTCTCATTCGCCGATCTCGCCCAAGCGCTCCAAGCGAACAACGTCAACCGGGGCGCGGGGTACGTCGAGCGAAACGGCGAGGGGTTCGCCGTCCTGAGCAGCGGTCGCCTAGCGACACCGGAGCAAATCGCCAACGTTGTCATCACAACGCGTGGCGGTGTGGCTCTCCGCATCAAGGATGTCGCGAGCGTCGGCATCGGGCGCGAGGTCCGGACGGGTAGCGCCAGTGAAAACGGCCGTGAGGTGGTCATCGGCACGGCGCTCATGCTGATTGGTGGCAATAGCCGCACCGTTGCCGTCGCCGTGGATGCGAAGATGCAGGACATCCGGCGGAGCCTGCCGATAGGCGTTGAGGCGCAAACTGTTCTCAACCGGACCCAGCTGGTCGACGCAACCGTCGCAACCGTGAGCAAGAACCTTGCCGAAGGCGCGCTCCTGGTCGTCGTAGTGCTCTTCATCATGCTCGGCAACTTCCGCGCCGCCCTCATCACGGCGTTGGTCATTCCGCTTGCGATGCTTCTCACCTTGACTGGCATGGTTCAGACCAAGATCAGCGCCAACCTCATGAGCCTTGGCGCCCTCGACTTCGGGCTGATCGTCGACGGGGCAGTAATTATTGTCGAGAATACCCTGCGCCGGATCGCCGAGCGCCAGCACAACCTCAGGCGCGCGCTTGGCCGCGAGGAACGCCTGGAAGCGGTCATTCGCTCGGCCGAGGAAATGGTCAAGCCGTCGGTCTACGGCCAGGCAATCATCATCCTTGTTTACATGCCGCTGCTCACCTTCACCGGCATCGAAGGCAAGATGTTCCAGCCGATGGCGCTCACAGTGATCATCGCGCTCATCGCGGCCTTCGTCTTGTCGATGACTTTCATCCCCGCGGCGATCGCCATTGCCCTCTCAAAGTCAGTCGAGGAAAAAGAAAACATCCTCGTGCGTGGCCTTAAGCGCGTGTACGAGCCGTTGCTTCGCGGCGCACTGCTCAGGCCTACATCCTTTATCCTTGGTGCCCTGATGCTGTTGGCTGGCGCGGGGGCGATTTTCTCAACGCTGGGTCAGGAATTCATTCCCACACTAGATGAAAAAAACCTGTCGATGCAGGCGATCCGCATCCCAAGCACCTCGCTTACGCAGTCCCAGCAGATGCAAAGCGAGCTCGAAAGGGAGATCAGCAAATTTCCGGAAGTGGCCTTCATTTATTCGAAGACCGGAACAGCTGAGGTCGCCTCCGACCCGATGCCGCCGAATGCTTCGGACACCTTTATCATCCTGAAGCCGAGCGAGCAGTGGCCGGAGCCGGACCTCCGCAAGGATGAACTTGTCTCGAGGATACAAGCCGCGATCGAGAAGCAACCGGGCAACAATCTGGTTTTTTCACAACCCATCCAGATGCGGTTCAATGAGCTCCTTGCCGGCGCCAGGGGCGATCTTGCGGTGAAGATCTTCGGGGAAGAGTTCGACCCGATGCTCAGAACTGCGAACCAGGTTGCGACTTTACTCCGGGGAACGGATGGAGCCGCCGACGTCAGCGTCGAACAGGCCTCGGGCCTGCCGTTCCTGTCGATCAAGATCGATCAGGAGCAGATCGCCCGGCTGGGGCTCAGTGTGCTTGCCGTCCAGGACGTCATTGGCGCGGCCATCGGTGGCCGCGAGGCTGGCTTTGTATTCGAGGGAGACCGCCGATTTCCGGTGATCGTCAGGCTGTCGGACGGCATGCGTGAGGATCTGGAACGGCTCAAGCATCTGCCGGTATCTCTGCCAGCTGACGCCAAGGGAGAAACCTCTTTCGTCCTGCTCGAGCAGGTTGCGAGCTTCGAGTTTACGGAAGGACCCAACCAAATCAGTCGCGAGAACGGGAAGCGTCGGGTGGTCGTGACGGCCAACATTCGGGGACGTGACATCGCGTCGGTGGTTGCCGAGGCGCAAAGGAAGGTCGCGGAGCAAGTAAAGTTGCCAGCCGGATATTACGTTGCATGGGGCGGCCAGTTCGAGAATCTCGCCGCCGCCCAAAAACGCATGATGCTGGTCGTGCCTGCGTGCTTCTTCCTGATCTTCCTTCTCTTGTATTCTGCGCTTGGATCCCCCCGCGATGCGCTTTTGGTTTTCTCCGCGGTTCCGCTGGCGCTGACGGGCGGTATTCTCGCGTTGTGGCTGCGGGGTATGCCATTCTCCGTATCCGCGGCGGTCGGCTTTATCGCATTGTCGGGTGTCGCGGTGCTCAACGGCCTCGTGATGATGACCAGCATCAATCAGCTCATGGAGCAGGGTCTTCAACGCCGCAAGGCCATCTTCGATGGGGCGGTCACCCGGCTACGGCCAGTCGTCATGACGGCGCTCGTCGCCTCGCTGGGCTTTGTGCCCATGGCGCTCTCAACCGGAACCGGTGCTGAAGTTCAGAAGCCGTTGGCAACCGTCGTCATTGGTGGGCTGATAACCGCAACCGTGCTGACGCTGCTTGTCCTCCCCGCGCTCTGCGCAAGATTCGGGGACACATCCTCCCGCAGGACCCGATCTGAGGAGCCGGCGGAAGCTTTGGCAACCGCTGTGGGAGCCGCGTCATCATGAGCAAACACGTCGTCTCTACAGCGAAAATCCCTCAAGGCACGGCTATCTACCGCAGGGGAGGGCTACCGCGATTTCTGTCCATCCTTCTGCTCATACTGTTCCTGCCGGCCTCCGTGGTTGGCCTTCCGGTGCGGTACTGTGTCGAGCAAGCAGATCATGCGTCGAGCAATCGGGCACACGCCGGGCATGGTAGCCGCGCATATGCGGAGGCGAGGAGCTCTGGCAATCTTCCGCTACTGTCTCCCAGTATTGTGCATGTCATCGTTTCCCATTGCGACGATGCACTTCTCTTTCTCACGCCTTCCAAAATCCAGACGTGCGGCGCTCCGAAATTAGACTCGAAAGCCATGGCGCAAGGAAACAAGAGCCATTTCCTCATGCGCCGTCTGACGGATGGCGCGTGGTTTGTCGCCGTGCATGGAGGCCGAGATCCACGTCTCGTAACCCTGCGCACCGTCGTCCTCCTGAACTAGCCGGACGTACCGAGCAGCAACTTACCGGTCCACGATGGGCGTTCATGGCGCTCCTCTTATATCGCGTGCGCGATCAGGCCCCGACTGAGAGTTGCTGTCTCAAATTGCGGTCCCCGGGGCCCCGTTTGTTGCTTCCGGCTATTCATAGCCATTTCGCTTTCACTCGCGAGGACATGCAAACATGCATCTCACAAAACTCATCACACCTTCCATCGGCGCGATCTTAGGCGCAGTGCTGACGTGTGGCGCGGCCGTCTCGCAGAATCTACCGGCGACTCCGAACTATCTTGAAGCCTTCGTGGTGGCTGACGCACACACCTATCGCCATTGCCACAACCTTTCGAAACGAACTTATTGCCATAAGGCGGATCGCCTGCCGCAAAATTGGCCGCCAAACACAGACACCCCCCATCGTGACCCAGAGGTCGATTCCCGCAGGGACTGCCCCGGTGGCGGGAGGCGTTGCGCAGCAAAGCGCTATGGCGATGGATGAACTCCGTCGCCCGGGCGCTGTCGTGCCCCGGCGCGACAGCGTCGCCAACCGGACACTTGGGAACAGGACGACGGGCAATGAACAAAATGCGATGTGATGTGGCTCGATTGAGTGCCGGCTGCCGGCGCTCCCCTTCTGGCCTTGAACAACCCACCTTTACCGAGTCCGAAAATTTGGAGAGATGGAGTGAGGATGTCCACGAGGCGAGAAAACTCATCGCCGCGAAAATCACGCACTCGGTCAAATTCAGGTGGGGAACGGCCGTGGCGCTACAAACCGCTACCGGCATATGCCAGACCGAGATTTCGCGGATCCGCCGCGGCAAATTCGAAAGATTTTCCCTCGAACGATTGGTCCACCTGCTGTGGATTATCGATCCAGATGTCGAGGTTCACCTCCAAGTGAAAGTGGTGCGCAGGCCTGACGAATAGACGAACACATCGGCCACTCTCTTGGTCCGGACATTGCGGTACAGCCGTCACCCAGCCGTTAGGTATTGCCAATCCTTACGAAAGAGGTAAACAACAACGGTTGTCCGCCTCCGGGTTGTCATTCTCGATGCGATATCTTCTGACGCTCGCCCATCGCTGGGTCGGACTTTCCATCGCCGGATTCCTGGTGCTCGCCGGATGTACCGGTTCAGTAATCAGCTGGGACCACGAAATCGATGCGTTTCTCAACAGTCATCTTACAACCGTTGGATCTATCGGAACTCCGCTGTCAGCGCAGCAGCTGAGGGAACGCGTCGAGGCGCGGGATGCGCGTCGGCAAGTTACATATTTGCCATTGGCCGCCGAACCAGGGCATTCGCTGTCGATGTTTGTCGAGGGTCGTTTCGATACCAAAACCGGCGAGCCGAGCGTGCTCGGCTATAACCAGGTGTTCGTCGACCCCATAAGCGGCGCGGAGCTTGGGACGCGGGAATGGGGTGCGGCCTGGCCAATCACTCGAGAAACATTCGTCTCCTTCCTCTACAAGCTGCACTATACGCTTCACATCCCGGCAATGTGGGGAGTCCAGGATTGGGGGACGTGGTTGATGGGGGGCGTCGCGGTCCTGTGGACCATGGATTGCTTCGTCGGATTTTATCTCACACTGCCCGTCGCGCACACGCGTCGTGCCAATCGCGCGCCAGCAGTTGCCGATAAACTCTCCCGCGGCTGGTGGTCGAGATGGCGTCCTGCTTGGACAATCAAGACATCGGGCAGCGGCTATCGAATCGCCTTCGACATTCACCGCGCGGTAGGCTTGTGGATCTGGAGCCTCCTTTTCCTGATTGCCTTCACGGCTTTTGCGTTAAGCCTACATCGCCCCGTATTCCTGCCGCTCGTATCGGCTCTCACCACTCTGACGCCATCTCCCGCTGAATTACGGTCCGCATCGCGCGCCGCCTCGCCTGCAGCGAAACTCGATTTCCGCGCAATCGAGCAACTTGCCAACGCGGCTGCACCTTTGCGTGGCATCACCGCACCGCTCGGAGCGATCGGCTACATGCGGGATATTAGCGTCTACCGAGTTTCATATTTCAAGCCCGGCGATGAACACGGCCTCGGTGGCGCTGGTGTTCCAGAGACCTACTGGGACGCCGCCGACGGTAGCTATCTTGGGAGCACCAAACCATGGTCCGGGACCCCAGGCGATATTTTCGTCCAGGCGCAGCTGCCCATTCACTCCGGCCGTATCCTCGGGCTCGTGGGACGCGTAGCAATTTCCGCCACAGGCGTGCTGGTCGCAATACTCGCAGTCACCGGGGTGCGAATCTGGTGGCGCAAATACAAAGCCCGAAGCATCCGCGACTCTTACCGCGCGCGTGCGCACGTTCGTACGGGTTAAAGTGCGCGGAAGCATCATCAGCAAAAGTGCTTTTGCGAACATCGATCAAAAACTTGACTTAAACAGTACAGTTATGACCCTTTCAGAAAAGCTGTCTTTCTGGGGGTTGTATAATGCGAACACTTGGGATCGGAACGTTTGCAATCGCGCTCGCCTTCGAAAGCGCAATCGCGCAAGACAGTCCGCCTCCCCTGACAGCGCGAACGAACGCGGAGGCCGGGGCTCCGAAACCGCAGACGCCCGTAAAGCCCGCGCCGAACACGGCCGATCTGCCGCCGGTCGTGGTCACCGCACCAGCGGAGTTGTCGAAACCTGTCAAGAAACCAGCAAAGGCGAAGCCTCTGGTTCGGAATGTCTCACAACCGACGGTGTCGAACGTGCAACCGGCGGCGGCCTCGGCAGGACTGGGCGAATCCGAAAATCCGAAAGGTCCGGGGAAGGGGATCGTCGCAGAACGCACGACATCCGGAAGCAAGACCGACACGCCGATCATCGAAATTCCGCAAGGGATAAGCGTCGTCACCGGCGAGCAGATCCGAGACATGGGCGCCATGTCGGTGGTGGAAGCTACCCGCTACGCGCCGGGCATTCGATCGGAGACCTTCGGCAGCGACACGCGAAACGACTGGTTCCTTGTTCGCGGGTTTTCCGCTCAGGAGACCGGATACTATCTCGACGGCTTGCAGCTTTTTTCAACCGCTTTCGCCACATGGCGGCTCGAACCTTGGGGCCTCGACCGTATCGAAATCATACGCGGACCGTCTTCGGTTCTGTACGGAGGTGGCAATCCCGGTGGCCTGATCAATGCGGTTAGCAAAAGGCCGGGGCTTGGCCTCGATAACGCGATCTCGACCGGCATCGACGAGTTTGGCAATGCCTACGCCGCCACCGACCTGTCGGGACAGCTGGGAGGCAGTGGGGAGGTGTTTTACCGGCTGAACATGTTGGGCAAGACCGGCGGGACACAGGTTGATGATGTCGATAATGACCGCTTCTTCATCGCCCCGAGCTTGCTTTGGAGGCCGAACGCCGACACCAGCCTTGTCGTGCTCTCGTCCTATCAGCGAGATAAGACTGCCATCCAGAACTTCCTCCCTTACGTCGGCACCGCCGTCGATGCGCCGTTCGGCAGGATTCCAACGTCTCTCGATACCAACAATCCGGATTACGGTTCGTTCAAGCGCGAACAGGCAATGGTGGGATACGAGTTCGAGCACCGCGTGAACGACGCCGTCTCGCTCAGACAAAACTTCCGCTATGGCCACCTTGAAGTTGATCTGCTTGGCCTTTACGGACTAGGGTATGCCGTCCCGCCGACTTCAACCTCAGGCATCATCTCGCGTGGCAACTTCATCACCCAGCCCGTTGCGGACGAGTTCAACATCGACAACCAGGCGGAGTTCCGGTTCGGCACCGGGCCACTGTTCCACAAGGTGCTCACAGGTATTGATTACAAGCACTACCGGATCGCTGACGACCAGGGCTTTGAATTCCGCTTCGCCGACCTGGATGTGGTCAATCCCGTCTATCCGCCGAATCCAGCGCCGCCATCAACCCGCTACCTGCTTGCGACGACCACGCAAGAGCAGCTCGGGGTCTACCTTCAGGACCAGGTGAAGATCGAGAAGTTGACGGTCGCGTTGTCAGGCCGCCACGATTACGTCAGCACCGATCGCGACGATAAACTCTCCGCTGCCCAGAGCGTCGAGGTGGACGAAGGCGCATTCACCGGTCGCGCCGGCGCCATCTACAATTTCGACAACGGGCTTGCGCCATACGTCTCGTACTCGACGTCCTTCAATCCGCTTGTGGGCCTCAATGCCACGACTGGAACTCTTCTCAAGCCAGAAACCGGGGAAGGATGGGAAGGCGGCGTCAAATGGGAACCAAGATGGCTGCAAGGCCGCATCACGCTTTCGTACTTCGATATCGACCGCAGCAATGTGCCATCCACCAACCCGCTGGACTTCTCGGTCCGTCAGATTGGCGCACAGAATTCACATGGCTTCGAATACGAGGGTATCGCAACCCTCATGCCCGGGCTGAACGTGATCAGCTCCTACACGATCTACGATCTTACGACGCTCGCCGACACCGATCCTGCCGCCATCGGCAAGGTGCCCATCGGCATCCCCGAGCAGTTCGGGGGCGTTGCCTTGGACTACACGCTTCAGCATGGCGTGTTTCGAGGATTCGGTTTCGGGGCCGGGGTCCGGTACAACGGCCCCTCGTATGCAGACGCCGCGAACACACTCCCCGTGCCCTCTTACACGCTTTTCGACCTTGCCCTTCACTACGAGCATGATGGTTGGCGCACCGCGCTCAATGTGACCAACCTTATGGATGACGCGTACGTCAGTTCCTGTTCGGGACCGACTGCATGCTTTTACGGGGAGCGCCGAAAAGCGCTTGTGAGCTCCACCTACAGATGGTGACCGGCATCAGTAATGAAAAAGCCGGGGCCCCTCTATCAAGCTGAAAGAACGCATTTCGCGAGATGCGCGACATCACCTCCCATACACGCGACGTCACAAAGGCTTTCGAGATCTTCGCCGGGCTTCCCAAATTCATCACTGCGGTGAAGCACCTCCCGACTCACCTGGAGGTCCCGCTTATGCATCTTGATCAGAATTTCGAGCGCGAGGTAGAGCGGATTTTGAGTCTTTTGGGGCGCCGAGCGTAAGTTCACTCTCTTAGGTTTTTCTCGGCACAGGCCTTCGCCGGATGGTTACCTTTCGATCGCCAGCCAGTAGCGGCAATGCCGCAACAGGGGGTTCGCGCGAAGTCCTTTTGTGCGCAGCGCGTATGCAGCCACTCTGGATAGTCGATCCGCGAGCCGCCTATCGTGGGCGCATGGACAAGATCTTCGACCAAATGCCGCTTGCGCTTGAAATCCTCGGGCTCACCGCGTTCTGGATGCTGAAGGCGACATGGCTGGTGACCGGCATCGCCGTCATCGTGATGTGGAACCTGTTCCGGATTGCGCTTACCGCGCTTTGCTTCGGCCGGTTGCCCCGTTCCTACATCAGGGCTTTCGATTGAGCGAAAGCGGTTCCGGCAAAAGAGACGATGGGACTACCTCGAAAATTGCGGCCGCACGAACGAGGACATCGGCAGGAAGCCGTGCCGTTGCGGTTTCGTAACGCTGGTACATTTGATAGGTGCAGCCGAGACGATCCGCGACCTGCTGCATGGTGAGGCCCTTCGCGGCTCTCGCGGCGCGTAGGCCACGACCGATGTCGACGTGCCAAGGAGACAAGCGAGGAAGCGGCACGCGGTGTGCTTTCGTTGGCGCGTTAAGCGTTGGCTTCGGGTGAAGACCTGGCAAGAGCGTGAATCCAAGCGGCGGCATCTCGCAACAAATGTGCCCACGCCCTGCGCATAAATCCTGCACCGCTATCAAATGAGTTGCGAAGTTGCAGCACCCCCCTCTCGCAAAAAGCGAACCCAATCACCATTGGGTTCGCTTTCGAGGGCCCCGTCTGGCACGCTGCACGCGTGAACCTGTGCGAGCCTTCGTCAACGGAAGATTTCGGCGATGCCGTGCTCGCGAGGTTGCCGGACATCCTCAATCTCACCCATGAGAGGGCACGGCAGGCGACGTATGATTTTCTCGTAAACCAGAGAAGCGCGCGCACCAAGGAGCACTATCTCCGCATCGTCATGCAATTCCTCGCCTGGGCGGAAGCGCGCGAATTGAAATCTCTTGCCGAGCTCACCACGGCCGACATCAAAAACTACGTGGAGGGACTCATCCGGCGCAAGGGCAGCGGGTTTGCGCGCGTGTCGGCGCAATCGCGCGCGCAGGTGATCTCATGCCTGAGGGGCTATTTCAACGACCTGGTGCTGAAAGGCGCTCTTGCCTTCAACCCGGTCACGTCGGTCAAGAACCCCAAAACCAAAGCGAACGAGGGCGCCTTCCCGCCGCTTCCCGACAACCAGGTGGTCCGGCTGCTCGACGGCATCGGCGAAGCGACGCTGCAAGACGTCCAGGACCGCGCCGTGATCGGTTTGATGGTTTTTGCCTGTGCGCGGGTCAGTGCCGTGACGAAACTCAAGCAGACGGACGTGTGGGAAGAGCTCGGTCGCATCCACGTCAGGCTCGAGGAGAAAGGGGGGAAGCCTCACCAACTGCCTCTCAACCGGGAAGCCGAAAGGTATCTCCGTGCCTTCCTCGCGAAATCGTCGGAAGGCAGCGCCGGGTGCGATCCCAATCCGGAGGGATGGCTGTTCCGGCGCTGGAACAAGCGGCGGAGGGTCTTGACCTCGCTGCCGCTCGATCGGCTCGTCTGCTACCGGATGGTGCGGCGCCGCGCCAAATCCCTCGGCATCGTCCACCGCAAAATGGGAAACCACACGTTCCGGGCGACGGGCATCACCATGTTCATCAACGCCGGCGGTGTTCTTGAAGATGCGCGCAGGCTCGCCAATCATTCCTCGACGAATACGACGCGGCTCTACGACCACAACCGGCACGGGGTGAAGGAATGCGACGTGGACCGCATTGACTACCGGCGCAACAAACGCGCGTCGGCCCCTAAGGAGGACTGACCAAACCGCGGCGCGACGACGGTACTTCCGCCCGCACAGGAGGAGGAGCGCGAGGGAAAAAGTCACGGCGGGCCACGGGCCGAATGATGACAAGCGCATCAATTGGATCCGGACCCGAATTCAATTTTCTAAAGAGATATGCCTCGGCCGCGGTAGCGGGACCCTCAAACTATCTCTGGATTGACTAAAAAAATGTCATCACAAAACTGGCTGGGCAGATAAGCTCGCCGATATTGAAAAGGGTTAGTGACCGCAATCCACGGGGGAAAAGGTGACGGCTCAGGCAGATGATATTCAATGGTATATTTTCCGTGACGGAAAACAGCATGGTCCGCTCACGGATGTCGAGATAAGAACTTTCGCCGCTCATGACTATTTGCGCCTGAGCGACCTGATTTGGCGGCCCGGAATGCCGGAATGGCAGGGTGCGGAGGTTGTTTTTCCCGCATGCTTTGAATCTTCGGGCCGGGAACCGGCGAGGAACGCCCATAAGGATTCACGGCCTGCATCGGCGGAAGTAGCACACAGGTCCCAAGCGCATCCGGAGAAAACCGCATCGTCGACGTTTCCGAATAGTGCGGCGGCACCTGCTGCAAGCGGAGGCGTCTTTGACGACATCATCAGGCGGGAAACCAAGGATCGTCCGACAGCTACCGAAACAGCGGCATCGTTGTCATCGCCGTTCCCCAAAGCAGGGACAGCAGATCGGGCGCAACGCCGTCTGAATGGACCGGCGCTGCGGGGATCCATGTTCGGAACATGGCTGATGCTTGTCATAGGTTGTTGGGCGGGGCTCATTGTCTTCTTTTTGCTCAGCATTCCATTTGGGCTGGGTCTTGTCGGCGTGACGCAGATGATGATGGGCATGGTATTCCTGCCTGCGCTCGGCACAGCCGTGGCGATGTTTTGGCGAGGGGGACGCAAATCCTTGCTCCGCGAGATGGCGTTCGAACAAGTACCGGACGACCATCCGCTGGCACTGACGACCAAAAAGCTCGCGCAGGACATGGAAATCCCGACGCCGATGGTGGGGACGGTGGGTGCTTTCAACGCCTTCGCGATTGGACGAAACCAGAAAGACGCGACCGTGGCGCTTGGCCGGCCGCTTCTCCAAATTCTGACTCCCGAAGAGCTGGAGGCGGTCGTTGGGCATGAACTCGGGCACGTGGCAAGCGGCGACATGGCCCGCATGATGATGATGCGCAATTTCCAGAACTCGTTCGTGGGCCTCGTACCGACGCAGAGGGGAAGGCAGGTTTTTCGCTACCTGTTCAGCCTGGTGTCGGAACTGATGATCCTCCGCAAATCCCGAACCCGCGAATTCTACGCCGATGCCATCGGCGCGGCGCTTGCCGGGAAAGAAGCGATGATTTCAGTGCTGCACAAACTCGAAGGCGCTCCCCCGCCAAGCTGGACCGAGAGGACGAATGCGCGGTTCATGGCGCGTGGTTCGGTCACCCGGTCATGGTTCGCCACGCATCCGAGTTTCCGACGGCGCGTGGCGGCGCTTGAAAGGGAAACGTATCAGCATCGGCTTCGCTGGAAGCGCTAGTGTGGATTTTCACGCATGTCGGATCTCATCTCTTATCTCGACGGCATCGACCGGAAATTGGCGGCGACGCACAAATACCGGCGACGGGCTTCGGTGGCGCGAATCTTCGCGCCGCAGACGGCGGCGAACATCATCGCGGGGCTCGACCAGCGGTTTGACGACTTGTGGCGCGAGCGCGACCGCACAATGCGGCTCATCTGGGTCGATCCGGTATTGCGCCAGACGATGAAGGAAAGGGAAAAGACCGCCATCGCCGAGGCCCATCGAAGGGCGATGGAAAAGGAAATCCGGCCGGTCCTGCCGGAACGGCTTTACGCCGCATCGGAAACGGTGAAAGCGGTTGCGGTCAAAGTCGTCGGACTGGAGCACGAAGAACGAAAGCGGCTGCAGCACTTCGATGAGGCACAGCGCTATTACGGAAGCGGTGCCTGGCAGGCGGACGGTATCGACATATCCAAACTGGATACGCTCCTTAATCAACTCCGCGTTGCGCATGAATCGGTTCGGGATGCAAGAGCCGGCATCCAGGATGGACTGTTCTGGCAGGTCTCGCAGGAAAAGCGCCGAGACAAGCAGGCCGTGACGCTTCTCGTTGAAAACGTCCTCCAACAGGCACGCGTCGAAGTGAAGCCGCTTGACCTTTCACCGCTGACACCGCTGGCGGCCTTTGTCCAGAAGGAGAGGAAACCGCTGGAGCCTGATCGGGGCAGGGGACCTAAAAAGGTACAGGGCAGATAGACAATGAAATAAGGCCACTCCCGTTGGGAAGCGGCCTTATCGGAGATTGCGGCGCTAAGCGTTGGTTGTCACCTCTTCAGGGGTGTCGCCGTCTTGCAGGAAGTCCGGCAGGTCCCCGTCGTCGCCCGTATCGTCAATGCCGCCGCCGGATTGGTCGTTCGCCGTTTCGGCGCGGAACGTCTCCGGCAGCCAGCCGGTACCGTCGATAAGGCGTTCGGCCTCGGTCGCCATGCCTTGCTTCTTCATGTGGGACATCAACTCGGCCGTCTGATCGTCGCGGGCTTCGGTCACCGCGGCGAGGATGGAGGCCTTGGTCACGCGCTTGAAGAAATTGTCGGCGGTGGCTTTCCAGTCGGTGCGGATGTCGAAGTCCAGCGCCGCGGATAGCTGGTGCGAGTGCTGCACCTGGCTCACGCGCTGGTCGTGCTTTTGAACGACGACGTTGAGTGATGAGGCGGCGGCGAACGCCAAAAGCTTCATCTGCTCGGGGCGCGGCATCGCTTGCAGCGCGGACCAAAGGTCGGACCCGTTCTTCGGGAGCATGGCGGTCCAGGCCTTGCGCAGATCGGCCATGTCCCGCACAGGCCGGTAGTCCTTCAGCCCATCGGCATAGTTGGGGAAGCTCGTGCTGACGGTGAGCTGCAGGCAGCTTTTCGAGCCGTGGCTGTAGAGAACCGACAGCGTGATGGCGTGCAGCACCGACAGGAAGGCGACGTCCGGGCTGTTGGCCAAAGCCGCCTGCAGCGACGCGGTGCGGAATTCGGTCAGGTCCATCACCAGGCTGTCGGGCAGCTTGGCGCTGGCGTCGTCCTCGACTTCCTGCGCCGCGGATACGCCGCCGGCGGATGGGGCGGAACTTTGGTTTTCACGCGCCTCAGCTTCGGCATCCTCGGGCTTGACGTAGCCGTACGCGATCCGCAGTCCACCGCTGCCGTTGATTTCGACGGTGACGCCGGCGCGGGCCATGTCTTCCTCAGCGAAGACCGGGACACGGTTTTCGATGGCACCGATATCAGCGTCAAGGACCTCGAGCCGCTTCTTCTGTTTCTTGGTGAGGTCGGCGTCATCGAGCTCATGAAGCTCGTCGCGTTCGGCTTCGAGTGCCTCAAGCCGCTGTTGCTGTTCGTCGGTGAGTTCCTCGTTCTCCGGCGTCAGCTGGTCGCACCCTGAGGTTTCACCGTAAGGGATGGTCGCGCCGGTGTGGGCCCACTTCCATCCGAGAGCTTTCAGCTTGTCGGCTTCCTGGTCGAGTTTGGCTTGGACCAACTGGTTGAGGAGGTCGACATCGGTCAGGTAGCCTTCGTGCGCCTGGTCGAAGAGGTCAACCTCGACGTATCCGCCGGCGGCGCGGTAGACCTCGATCCCCACGAACGTCACCCGCTTGTCGGTCGCCGCCACGGTGTTCTCGGTCAGCATCTGTTTGATGGTGTGCGTGCTGATGTAGGTCTGATTCTTGACCTGCTTCCACACCTGTTCCTGGCGCTCGTGGTTGTCGGTGACGCAAAAAGCCATCAGGTCCCGGAGACTGATTTTTTCATCGAGGAAGGCCTTGTGCAGCACCGGGCTGGCCGAGCCCAAACGCAGGCGCTGCTTGACGACGGCGATCGAGACGCGGAAGGCGGCGGAGATATCCTCTTCCGATTTGCCGCGTGCCTGCATGTCGGCGAAGGCGCGGTATTCGTCGAGAGGATGCAGCGCTTCGCGGTTGATGTTTTCGGCAAGGCTGATCTGGGGAATGACGCCGCGCTCGTTGGGCACGCAGGGAATCGGCGCATCATCAGGCAGGGCCTTTTGCCTGACCAACAGCTGCAGCGCGCGGAAACGGCGGCCGCCTCCCTGCACTTCATGGGTGATCCTGCCATCGGGGGCAGGGAGCGGACGCACGGACAGGCTTTGGATGAGTCCGTTCGTGCGGATGTCGGCGGCCATGTCGGCGACGGCGTCTTTGCCGAAGGTCTTGCGGACGTTTTCGTCGCTGAGCTTCAGTTGGTTCAGCGGAATGTTGATGCTTTCGTCAAGCGTGATGGTGGACTTGGTTTTGGCCA
>JAFECG010000018.1 GCA_018242215.1 Pseudomonadota bacterium | reverse complement strand
TCGACATCAAGGGTGAGAAGCGGAAAGTTGCGGTTCAATTCAACCGTAACGGCTTCGGCTACACCTGGGATCGCGTGACGGGTGAACCTCTCGTTGCCGAGAAGTTCGATCCGATCGTCAACTGGGCCACCGGTGTCGATCTCGTCAAGTCGAGCCCGGACTATGGTCGTCCGATCCGCGTGAAGAAGTATTCGACCTTTGCCAATGGTCCGGACTTCAACACGAAGGGCATCTGCCCTGCGGCTCTCGGCTCGAAGGACCAGCAGCCGGCTTCGTACTCGGAGCTGACTGGCCTGTTCTACGTTCCGACGAACCACGTGTGCATGGACTACGAACCCTTCAAGGTCTCGTATACGGCTGGCCAGCCCTACGTTGGCGCGACGCTGTCCATGTTCCCGGGTCCGGACAAGCCGGAGCGTATGGGTAACTTCATCGCTTGGGATGCTGCGAAGGGTAAGATCGTCTGGTCGAAGCCTGAGCAGTTCTCGGTTTGGTCAGGCGCTTTGACGACGGCCGGCGGCGTTGCCTTCTACGGCACGCTCGAAGGCTACTTCAAAGCCGTCGACCAGAAGGATGGCAAGGAACTGTTCAAGTTCAAGACGCCGTCGGGCATCATCGGCAACGCAATGACGTACACTCATGGCGGTAAGCAATACATCGCCGTGTTCTCGGGCGTTGGCGGTTGGGCCGGTATCGGTCTTGCTGCTGGCTTGACGAACCCGACCGATGGTCTTGGCGCCGTCGGTGGTTACGCCGGCCTTTCGGAGTACACCAACCTCGGTGGCTCGCTTACTGTCTTCTCGTTGCCATAGCGCTTCCTCCGTAAAGAAACGCTTCAAAGGCTACGAGCAACTTGGCCGGCGCGCTTCAAACGCGCCGGTCATTTCGCAAGAGAAATTCCGAAGGTCAGCTATGCCGGAAGGGGCCGTCGTTTCAATTTCTCGACTTCTCAACATCAGAATAAGAAGCCCGGAGGCGATTTTGCTCTCGGTGGGAGTACTTCGCAGCCATCGCATGGTCGAGCGCCTGCATCAAGGCGGCCCGGACGAGAAACACGAGGCGCTTTTGTGAGGTTCGCCACGTTGAATTTATCGACGTCCTGAGGATGCTCGATAGCCGCCTTGTGTATTCTCTCAATAAGCACTCAGGTTCCTGGAATAGGCAAACCCCAAGTTGGCTGGCCGAGAAAGAGAGATCAAAAGATTGAAGCGCGCCGAACGAAAGTCGACGCGCTTCAAGGACTTTCTGATTAATGATCCTTCTTCATCGCGTCATTCGACATCGAACCGTTCGACATAGAGCCGTTGGACATGGATCCGTTGCTCATCGAGCCATTCGACATGGAACCGGTCGCATGGTCGGAGCTCGATTTCATTTTGTCATGGTCGCCTGTCGACATCGATCCGTTGCTCATCGAACCGCTGGACATGCTGCCGGAACTGGTGCTGGAACCATTCGACATGTTTCCATTTGACGTTGATTGAGCGATAGCAAGCGTAGTCGAAAGCGAGAGCGCGGCTGCGAGGGCAAGGACGGCGTAAAGGGTTTTCATGATAGTTCCTCTTGTGGGTATTGGTGGGTTGCAGGAAATCATTCGTTTCGCGAGGTGATGTTGTTTCGCCGATCCATCATTTATTTTCGCTCAGATTCCCGCGTACCACTCATAACCTCTGTCTTCCCAGTAACCGCCTTTTCCGCCGGCAATGGATGCGAAACTATCGGTCATTTCGATGCTTTCGATGTATTTGGCTTGTTTGTATCCAAGCTGACGTTCAACCCGCAGTCTCAGAGGAGCACCGTGCTGCACATCCAACGGATGTCCGTTCAGCGCATAGGCAATGAGCGTCTGGGGATGGAATGCATCATCGATCGAGATGCTTTCGTAATATTGTCCGGGACTCTGCTCGCCTCCCTTTGCCGGCTCGCCTGTGAGATTGTCGGCGCAGCGGAAGACCACGTATCGCGCCCTCGGGCTCACGCCCGCTGCCGTAAGCAGGAGGCCCAGAGGAACACCCGTCCACATCCCTATGGCCGTCCATCCTTCGACGCAATCGTGCTTGGTGATTTGCGACTTAGCAGGAAGACGATGGATGTCCGCCGGGGAAAGCGACATCGGATTTTGCACCATGCCCTTGATCGCCAGGCGCCAATTTTGGAAATTCGATGCGACGTGCGCGTTGTAGGCGTTGGTGTTCGGGTTGAGCGTCCCGTTGGCTTTGAAAACCGGAGAAATGTCGGCAGGCCGGTATTCCGGGGCAAGACCATTCTTTGATTGCAACGTGCGTTGCGCAACGCGGGTCCAATCCTCAACGCCCTCGAATATGCGAGCCATCGCGGCGTTCTGCGTGATCGAAGTCGCGTTGGCAACGAGATATCCCGCTGCACCAAAACCCGCGACGAGTGCCGCGCGACGGGTGAGAGAAAGCGCGTCAGCCATTTTTTTCCTCCGTTGTATCCGGGCCCCGAGCGGCATCGTCGCGGGGAACGCGGTAGTAACCCGTCAACATCGAGCGGATTTCGTTAAACGGCCCGGCCAGAAAAACTTCGGCCACGTGGACGAAGAAGAATAGGACGATGAGCGTGGCCGACAGGAAATGGATTGTCCGCGCGGATTGACGACCTCCGAACAGGTCGAGGGTATACGGGAATATGGCGTTGAACCAGGGAGACATCGTGAGCCCGGTGAGGACCATCGACGTGATGAGGATGATGACGCCGAGATAAGCGAGACGCTGAAGAACATTGTATCGCTTCGCCTCTTCGCCCACCGGATGCTTGAGCTTGATGTGGTCGACGATCGAGGACGGAATGGCCTTCAGGTCCTTGATCGTTGGCCAGATATCCCGCTGCAAGTGACGAGCGTAAAGGCCATAGAGGACATAGAGGAGGCCGTTGAAAACGAGTATCCAAGCGAACAGAATATGCCAATGGCGAGCGTCGGCGAGATCCTGAAAACTTGGAATCGTCAACCACGAAGGCCAGCCTCTCGCTTGATACTCGCCGTTGGTCTTTGACCATCCGAGAACACCGGTCGTATCGAACTGCCACGGCCCCACTTGGGTTAAGCCATGCACGCCATCAGGCCGGTCGACAGCGCCGATCGAAAAGATTGCGTGATCCGAGTCGGCGCCAGACCGACCCCAGTAAAGGCGGGGATGTGCATTGAAAATGTTAAGACCGCTTCCGAGCAGGAAGAGGATGCACAACACATTGATCCAATGTGTCCACCGGACCGTGCCGGAGTGACGATAAATGATTTCCTGTGTCGGGCTTTCCGCCGAGGGCTCCCTCGGGCTACCGTGGAAAGAATCTGCATCGACCGATGACATTAGGACAAAAACCGCTTTGCTTGAAACCGCTAGAGTTGGTTTCGGCGGGACGACGGGATTTGTTACAGCTACTGCATGAAAGTTCGTCAACGGCGATCGAACCGACATTCCTTTCCTGGCGCCATCTGGGCCTGCACCTCTCATGCGGCACCTGCCGCCATCTATCCACGGCACGGGTCACAAAGGACTATGGCCCGTCACCAATCCTCTTCTGCACACCGCTAAACTTCATACCGGCCTCGACGATGTGAGCGAGGACCGCACTGTTCATGCTGTCGCAGGGGGCTTCGTCTTGTATGTAGGGCCGCTTCCTCAATATGGGACGACTGTGATCATTGCCCACGGCGGCGGCATCGAAACTCCCTATAGCCGCCTCGACAAAGCCGAAGTGCAACCCGGGCCTGTGACCTCGATCCGACTTAGCGACGCGATTCCTTGTCCTTACTCGGGGTAAGACTTTTCGCTATAAGGATGCACACCGTCTTGGGGAACCGAATTTGGTTGGCTGAATAGGATAAACGCCAGCACGTTCCCAGGATCCGACGAAGCGTCAGTGCGATAGGCTGCCAGTTTACCACCCACAGCGGTGGTATATTCCGCAACGATCTCCCCAAACATATTTCGCTGCACGGCAATCTTCTGACCGGCTTTGACATCATCGTCGAGCTTTGCATGGAATTCGACCAGACCGCCGTGCGTGGCAATAATCGGAAATGCAGCGTTGCCGATGTACATGCTCGCGTCGTTCGCGGTTCGGCCCATGGGACCACTGATAACCCCATAGTGTTTGAGGATATTCAATGTCCCTTCAACAAACAGAGCGATCATATCCCGATCGAGGACACGGGCGGCACCGACTTCCGGCGTGAAGCAGGGGATGCCGACGTCGACAAATGCATTGTGCAAAACCCCCGGGTAAGCCGGATCGTCCCACATCAGGCCGACGGGATAGAGCTCCGCCATTGTCTTCACGTCAGGAAGTCGGCGATCACCGATGAGAAAGGCGGCGACTTCGAGGCCGGTCGTTCCGGTATGAAAGTCGATCGCCAAGTCGGAGTTCGGTTTCAAGAGGCGGTTGAACAACAGCCCTGCATGACGGCTTGTGGCACTCGCGCCGTTCTCGTCTCCGGGCCATTCCCGATTCATATCGATGAGATCGGCGCCGCGCCCGGAATTTGGCCATCGGCGTTGCATGCCTTCTACAGCGGGGCGCGCGATATCGAGAACGGCCATAACCGTTCCAGACATTTGTGTCGGATCAAGCCGATCCATTACGGTCTGGACCGTCCGGATCGAACTCATCTCATCGCCGTGGACACCGCTGGTCAGGGTGAAGCGCTTGCCGGATCGGCCGCCTTTGGCGACAACAACGGAGACATACCAGTGCTGGCCGCCGGACATCTCCACGCCTCGAAAATAGAGAAAATGCTTTTGGCCAACCTCCAAGTCATCGACATTCAGTCGACTGACCACCTTCTTCCCTTGAATGGTTTCACCTGTGTAAGCTGTTGCGGTCTCGGAGCTTGGTGGCTCAACATTCTTTTCGGAACCCGCTGCGCCAGCCTCACCCGCGAGAAGTACGGACGAGCCGGCAGCGATTGAACTGCTCATGAAATCGCGACGATCAATCTTGTTACGCGACATGACGGAAGCCTTTCGCTTGACGAGCCCAAGAGCGCAAACGCTAAGGGCGAGCCGATTCAATAGGCCGCTAATCCGCAGACGCTATACCGTTCAAATTGAACAGCATAGAATTCGCTCAATTCTTCACCCTACGTTCAAATGAGCTATCATTCACCAAGCGGCGCAGCAAAAAGTTCGAAAGAACACACTTGGCAACTCACGGCATTTGCCGCGTATTTCTTGAAAAGCCGAGACAGGGCGTATCCATGGGCGAATAAATGACCACTGTATTTTATCGACACAATCAATCGACGAAATAAAAGGAAGACACCTCCACAGAGCGGTCTCTATAATGCTGGCAGACGGGGGACACTTGGCGGCTCAAAAGCAAAAGCCCAAGGAGTCCGTATTATGAAGTATCTCATCGCAACCACTTCCACAGCGATCTTTCTGTCTTTCTTAGCGACACCAACAATCGCAGACGATCAAACCTCAACTGACCGCACCCAGCATACGATGGGCGACGAAGGTAAACTTCCGGCCAGCGGTGCCGTCAGTGGGCGGGTGCCCGACATGGGCGCTGGCACTGGTAGCAGCACTGGTACGGAAGGTACGTCTCACAGGATGGGAGACGAAGGCAAGCTTCCGGCAACGAACTCGATGAGCGGGCAGGTGCCGAAAATGAGCAAGCCGATGGATAACGATAAATAAGATCCAGTTTGCTATCGCGATCGGCGGCGACAGCACGCGCCGATCGCGACATCATATTTCTCATTCCTCGCTCGATAGATTGAGAGGTTCGTCATGACAGCCAGTCCAATTTCGGAGAGGCATACGGAATCGTTAGAACCCAGTTGGTGGGGAGCCATCCTAGTCGGCATAATTTTTCTCTTCGCCGGTATCTTCGTACTCGGAGATCTAGTTGCAGCCACCGTGATCAGCACGATGCTTATCGGCGTTCTGCTGGTCGTCGCCGGCGTATCGGAAATATTTCAGGCGTTTTCGACGCAGCATTGGCGTGGGTTCGCTCTGCGTGTACTCGTCGGTTTGCTCTATGCTGTTTGCGGAATAATGCTGATCACGGACCCGGCGCGGGCTTCGGTCATCCTGACACTTATCTTTGCGCTGTCTCTGATCGCCTCAGGATGCATTCGGATCGTTCAAGCGTTTCAGTACTGGGCTTTATTCGGTCCATTGCTGCTGATCTCGGGGATTATCGGCATCGTTGCAGGGCTCGTGATCCTCGCAAAATGGCCAATTAGCGGCTTATGGGTCTTGGGTCTTGTGGTCGGCATCGATCTCGTATCCCACGGAATTTGGTGGCTTTTCTTCGGAAGCCGGTTGCGGCAGGAGCGGAGCGCCGTGCTCGGCTGACGAATACAATGAAGACGGCGAAGGTCGCCGAAGCGTAGCTCTCGGGTTGAACGTGAGCGGTAATGGCAGTCGAACAGAACCGCGCTCCACAGGAGCCTGAGCGTGATGCTTGCTTGATCGACTTGGCACTTCAGGGCGGAGGCTCTCATGGAGCCTTCACCTGGGGCGTGCTCGATCGTCTGCTGGAAGAGAGTTGGCTCAAGATTGACGGCGTTTCCGGCACTTCCGCTGGCGCGATGAATGCTGCCGTCATGATTGACGGATACGAGAACGATGGTCCGGCAGGCGCTCGCGCGGCGTTGGAGCAATATTGGCGGGACGTCTCGCGTGCGGCATTGCTGAGTCCGTTTCAACGGACGCCATTCGACGTGATGATGGGCCGCTGGACGCTGGATTCATCTCCGGCCTTCATCACGATGGATCTAATGTCGAGGTTAGTTTCCCCTTATGATCTAAACATCGCCGGGGCGAATCCGCTTCACGACATTCTCAAGCGCAACATTGATTTCGATCGACTCGCGAAAGCGGCGATCAAGCTGTTCGTCACGGCAACAAACGTGCACACAGGTCGAGGGCGCGTCTTCCGTAACGCCGATATTACGTCCGATGTCCTATTGGCGTCGGCCTGTCTGCCGAGCCTGTTTCAAGCGATCGAGATTGACGGCGAAAGCTATTGGGATGGCGGCTATTCCGGCAATCCGACCATTACGCCGCTCATACGCGAGTGTTCATCGAAGGATACGATCCTGGTCCAGATCAATCCGATATCGCGGCCGGAGATCCCCAAATCCGCGCGCGATATTCTCAATCGCCTCAACGAGGTTTCCTTCAACGCAGTTCTTCTGAAGGAACTTCGCATGATTGCGATGATGCGGCAGGTGGCTAATCCGGGCAACTGCGAGGGTGCGCTCTGGGCGGGCATGAGAATTCATCGCGTCGCGAGCGATGTAATGCTGAAACTCGGCTATTCGTCGAAGCTTAACGCCGAATGGGAGTTCCTGTGCATGCTTCGCGACGAAGGGCGCCGGGCCGCCGACGCGTTCTTGCGAGAGGATGGCGGCAGCTTGGGCAGAACGTCTTCTTTCGATCTCGACGTTTTGCTGGAAGGCGTGTGACGCAATGGGTCTTCTCGGGATCCTTATCGGCCTCGGACTTCTTATTTGTCTGGCTTTCAGAGGCTGGAGCGTGCTTCTGCTCGCGCCTTCCGCCGCTCTGATTGCCGCGCTTTTCTCTGGCGAACCGTTACTCGCGCATTGGACCCAGACCTTTATGGGCAGTGCAGCACATTTTCTCGCCCAGTTCTTTCCAATTTTCCTGCTCGGGGCGCTTTTTGGAAAGCTGATGGAAGACAGCGGCTCTGTGACTGCCATTTCCGCTTTCATGACAAGCCAGCTTGGAGAAAAGCGGGCAATCCTAGCGGTTGTGCTTGCCGGGGCGATCGTGACGTATGGCGGCGTCAGCCTTTTTGTCGCTTTCTTCGTTCTTGCGCCGATGGCGCGAGCTTTGTTCAGCACAGCTGGCGTTCCCCTTCGCCTGATGCCGGCGGCGATCGTTCTCGGAACATCAACGTTTACGATGTCGGCACTTCCGGGAACGCCGGCTATTCAAAATGCAATTCCGATGCCGTTTTTCGGAACGACGCCATTTGCTGCCCCTGGGCTCGGGATGATCGCTTCAGCGATCATGCTGGGCTTCGGTATGTGGTGGCTCACGCGTGCAGACTCGTCCGCGCGGATGGCCGTGCGCGTTCCATCCACAGACATGGCCGATGTGGTGCATGATGAGCGCGTGCGCGAGCTTGCGACGACAGCGCGCGAGTTCGATCCGGCGGAGATCGATAAAGGGCGTCAAAGCAAAGAGCTGCCTCCAATCGTTTTGGCGGCTTTGCCCCTGATCGTCGTTGTCGGCATCAATTTTATCATGTCGATAATCATTCTGCCGCGACTTGATACCTTGTTTTTGGCCGAACCCCAGTGGGGCGCCACCTCCATTGCATCGGTCGGCGGCGTATGGTCGGTCGTAACCGCACTTTTCGCCGCGATTATAACGCTGGTCTTCATCAACCGCTCTCGGCTGCTGTCCCTTCGCCAAAGCATCGATGCGGGGGCCAACGCTTCCGTCCTTCCCGCCTTCAGCGTCGCAAGCCTCGTGGGGTTTGGCGCGGTCGTGGCGGCCCTTCCGGCTTTCTCGATGGTGCGCGATTGGGTTTTGTCCATCGGCGGAGGACCGCTCGTTTCCCTTGCGGTGGCGACGAACATTCTTTCAGCGCTCACCGGATCGGCGTCGGGCGGCTTGACGATCGCTCTCGATGCGCTCGGGCCGACGTACATGGACCTCGCAGCGCAGCACGGGATCGATCCCGCACTTTTGCATCGGGTCGCTGTAATCGGTTCCGGTACACTTGATAGCCTGCCCCACAATGGAGCTGTCGTTTCGCTCCTTGCCGTCTGCGGTTCCACTCATGGCGAGAGCTATTTCGATATCGTCATGGTCGGGATTGTCGGCGCAATTTTGGCTTTGGCCGCCGTGATCCTGCTGGGCTCGATGTTCGGCTCCTTCTAAATTGGTTTGCAGCCTCAGCCTCCTTCGCCCCCAATTGCATTCCCTTTGATGCCACCTCCGCAAGATACAATGAAGCGTACACCCGCCCGCAAAAAACAATTGCACATTTCAATAATTGTCGTATTGTGTAAATTATGAACAGCAAAGATGCCGTAATTTGCCTTGCCGCGCTGGCCAATGATCAACGCCTTGCTATTTTCCGCCTCCTCGTCAAGGCAGGTCCGTCTGGATTATCGGCCGGCGAGATCGCGGAAGCCGTCGGTGCAACGCCGACGGGAGGCTCGTTTCACCTCAAGGAACTGGATCGCGCCGGCCTCATCCACGCGACGCGCGTTGGCCGCTACATTCGTTACGCTGTGCATTTCGAAAAGATGCGGCAGCTGTTGAGCTTCCTTACCGAGGATTGCTGCCAAGGTCAGCCGGAGCTTTGCGGCTCCACGATCCGAAAAGCGCGCAGGTTGTGTAAGGGAGAAGCGAAATGACAGATCGTCCGTTCAACGTGCTTTTTCTGTGCACGGGAAATTCGGCTCGCTCGATCATTGCCGAGGCAATAATCGATCGCATCGGCGAGGGCAAATTCAAAGGCTATAGCGCCGGCAGTATGCCGAAAGGCGAAGTCCATCCGCTCGCCATCAATCTCCTCAACAAGCTGAATTACGAAACTAGCGGGTTGCGCTCCAAATCATGGGAAGAGTTCACCGCACCCGGTGCACCTGAGCTCGATTTCGTCTTCACGGTTTGCGACAATGCCGCCAATGAGGTCTGTCCGATCTGGCCCGGGCAGCCAATGACGGCCCATTGGGGGCTTCCTGACCCTGCCGAAGCACAAGGCGATGAGACCCAACGCGCCCTGGCCTTTGCCGACACTTATCGCATGCTCAATAACCGCATCGGCATCTTCACCAGCCTTCCGCTCGCGTCCCTCGATGAACTCAGCTTGAAAAAGCACTTGGATGCGATCGGCCGCTCGAAAGCGCCAATCTCCGAGAAGGCCTGAACGTGTCCACCTTTGAACGCTATTTGACGGTCTGGGTAGGACTTTGCATCGTCATTGGCATCGCACTCGGCCACTTCTTTCCAGACTTTTTTCAAGCCGTGGGAACGGCGGAAATCGCGAAGGTCAACTTCCCGGTCGCACTGCTGATTTGGCTGATGATCATCCCCATGCTCGTGAAGATCGACTTCGCGGCGCTTGCGAAGGTCAAAGATCATTGGCGGGGCATCGGCGTTACTCTTCTTATTAACTGGGCGGTCAAGCCGTTTTCCATGGCCCTCCTCGCCTGGATCTTCGTTGGCTGGCTCTTCCGACCATATTTGCCGCCCGACCAGATCAACAGTTACATCGCGGGACTGGTTCTTCTGGCCGCTGCGCCATGCACCGCGATGGTGTTCGTTTGGAGCAATCTCTCGGATGGAGAGCCACACTTCACTCTGAGTCAGGTCGCACTCAACGACGTGATCATGATATTCGCCTTCGCACCGATCGTCGGGCTGCTGCTCGGAATTTCCGCGATTACGGTGCCATGGCACACGTTGATGCTATCCGTGGCACTTTATATCGTCGTTCCGGTATTCATCGCGCAAATGATTCGTCGCAGTGTTTTGTTCAACGGCGGAGAAGCGGCCCTGAATCGATTGCTCCAGCGCTTACAGCCGTTGTCGTTGCTTGCGTTGCTCTCGACACTTATTTTGCTTTTCGGTTTCCAAGGTGAGCAGATTCTAGGGCAACCGCTCATCATAGCTATGCTGGCGGTGCCAATTCTGATCCAGGTGTATTTCAACGCTGGCCTCGCCTATGTGTTGAACCGCGTTGCTGGTGAGGCTCATTGCGTGGCTGGCCCTTCGGCATTGATCGGCGCCAGCAATTTCTTCGAATTAGCGGTGGCCGCCGCCATCAGCCTTTTCGGCTTCAATTCCGGCGCCGCCCTGGCGACGGTCGTCGGCGTATTGATCGAGGTACCCGTGATGTTGTCCGTCGTTAAAATCGTCAATTCGTCGCGTGGCTGGTATGAGTCAGGAGCAGCGGTGCACGGACGCTCTGCTGCCGCCAAAATGCCCGGATGAATCCAACATCCATGGCCATCCCTTACAATCGCGCTTGCGGTATGGCGCAGACCCGTACGGAACTTGAGTGATGAGCAAAAATGCTATGGGCGACCTACACAACGTCGTCCGCGACCATCTTCACATCCCGGCCGGCGAGAAGTTGGCCGCCACCGCCACCCACAAACCGCGTATCCTTCTCCTCTATGGCTCGCTTCGGGAAAGATCATACAGCCGCTTCCTCACGATGGAGGCAGCTCGGCTTCTTCAGCATTTCGGCGCCGAGACGAGGACCTATGACCCACATGGTTTGCCGCTTCCCGATGGCGCGCCAGACAATCACCCCAAAGTGCACGAGCTCCGCGAACTCGCCACATGGTCGGAAGGCCAGGTATGGTGTTCACCGGAACGCCACGGTGCAATGAGCGGGGTGATGAAATCCCAGATCGACTGGATACCGCTATCGGTTGGCGCTATCCGGCCATCGCAGGGCAAGACCTTAGCCGTTATGCAGGTCAGTGGCGGTTCCCAATCCTTCAATGCCGTGAACCAGATGCGGGTTCTTGGCCGCTGGATGCGGATGATTACGATTCCCAACCAATCCTCGGTGGCGAAAGCCTTTCAGGAATTCGATGAAAATGGCCGTATGAGACCATCCTCCTATTATGACCGTGTCGTCGACGTCATGGAGGAGCTTGTGAAATTCACTCTCCTCACAAGAGACCGAGCGGCATACCTGGTTGATCGCTACAGCGAGCGCAAGGAAAGCGCCGAGGAATTATCACGGCGGGTCAACCAGCGCTCCATCTAAAGCTCATCGATGTCAGCGGGATCGTCCGGCGTCTCAAACGCTCAGCGGCCGAGCTTCGCGTCTTCCTAAGCCCGGCTATTCCGCAGTTAATGCACGATAGAAATCTTCGGCATCGACGCTGGTTCGAAGCTGCTCGACAACCGAGCGATCACGCAGTTTTCGCGATACCGCTGCCAAGAGGTTTAAATGTTCTGTATTCGAGGACTGCGGAGCGACCAACAGAAACACGAGATCTACCGGCCGGCCGTCGATCGAGTCGAAATTGACGGGCGGCCTCAGCCGCGCTGCCAGAGCAAATGCCTTCTCGACTCCAGCCACGCGCGCATGTGGAATTGCAACGCCCTCGCCAATTCCCGTTGAACCAAGCTCCTCTCTTCTTGCAATCTCAGTGAAGACGGACTCCGAGGAAACATGGACCGTGTTTGCAGCCACCTGGGCGAGCGCACGCAGAAGCGCTGGTTTATCCGGCACGCGCAGATCGATAAGCACGCTTTCCGGACGTAGAAAACTTTTAATCTTCATGACTGGGGCAGTGTCAGACATTGCTTTTACTTCAATCGGGAACACGCAGTCGGTACCCTACGCCTGTTTCCGTTAAGATGTATTCCGGGCTGTTCGGATGCGGTTCGATTTTCTGTCTCAATTGAGCAACGTAGACCCGAACGTATTGGGAATCTGCGGATGGATCCCAAAGCTCGCGCAAGAGAAAGTTGTGGGTCAGAACTTTACCGGCGTGCTGAACGAAGAGGCGTAGCAGATCGTATTCTTTCGGAGATAGCTTTACCTCGCGATCCCCGAGCTTGACTATCCGACGCACGAGATCAACCGATAGCTCGCCGACATGAAAGATTGGCCGCTCGCCTTGAATTTGAAGTTGGTGACGAAGCGCGGCTCTTATCCGTGCGAGGAGTTCATTTATACCAAATGGCTTCGTGATGTAATCGTCCGCGCCGAAATCTAACGCTTGCACCTTGGCCGTCTCATCGGCGCGACTGGACAGTACCACAATCGGAACGGCCTCGTTCTGATCGCGAATGGAGCGCAGAAGATCCATACCTTGCATATCCGGCAGGCCAAGATCGAGGATAACGAGATCGGGCTTCTGTGCCATCAGCTCAAGAGCCTTCCGCGCACTTGGAGCATCGATTACTTGATAGCCTTGCGTGGCAAGGCCCATTCGCAAAAGCTTGCGGATGGGCGGCTCATCATCGACAACTAGAACTTTGATTGGCGGCGCACTCATGCGGCGTTGTCCAGCGTTTCGGATTGCGCAGGGGCGGGCAATGTTATGGTCATCACCGCACCGCTGCGGTCAGTCCTGTTGGACGCCTTTATCGTTCCGCCCATGATTTCCACGAATCCGCGTGAAATAGGCAAGCCAAGTCCCGTTCCGGCACGCACGCGATCCGCTTTGATCGCGCGATAGAACTTATCAAAAATTCTTTCCAGATCACTTTCTGGAATTCCCGCACCCTCATCTCGAATCTGAATAACGATTCGATCGAAATCTTGCCAGGTGTCGATCTGAATTGTCGTTCCGTCCGGCGCGTATTTCCCCGCGTTGTCGAGGATATTGAAAAGAACTTGTTCGAGAAGAACAGGGTCGGCTTTGACCTTCAGGGGAACGGCCGATGCATTATATTGGATTTGGTGGTGGCTCAGGATCTTCTTCGCTCTTTTCAGCGCCGCATCGATCACTTCGGCAACATCATGAACTTCGGCTTTCGCAATGATCGCGCCAGCCTCCAGCTTCGTCATGTCCAGCAGGTTGGCAATGAACCTGTTCAATCGCTCCGACTCGTCGACAATCGTCGATAGCAAATCTGCGCGGGCATCCGCATCGAATTTGTCTGAAAGATCGCGCATTGTGGTTGCTGCGCCGAGAATGGCAGCGAGCGGAGTCTTGAGATCGTGAGATAACGAGGTCAGAAGTGCAGCCCTAAGACGTTCCGTTTCGATGCTGCGTTTCGCCTGTTCGATGTCTTCGACCAGATGCACGCGCTCGATCGCCAGCGCACCTTGGTTGACAAGAGCATCGAAGAGACGTCTCTGGTCCGGGGTCAGCAGCGGGCCGGGTCTGTCGCTATCGATCCCGACAACACCGACAATTCCGCGCGCCGTCCGCAACGGTAGAAATAAGCGATGCGATCCGGGAAGTGTATCCGATCCCCGACCTGCAGGGCGATCATTGGTCCAGGCCCATGTTGCCGCGGCGATGTCGGAAGGGTCGAGAGTGTCTTCCGGCGGATAGCCAGCTTTGACGGCTATGGACCCGTTCTCTGGCAGCAGCAGAACGACGCGCACTTTGAGCATCGATGCGATCTGAAAAACGGTCGCCCAGAGAACATCATCGAGCGTTCCCGTGCCCGCGAGCTTACGGCTGAACCCATAGAGTGACTCTGTTGTGCTTGCCCGATTAACGGCAATCACCGTCTGGCTTCGCAAGCGTGCCGCAATGTTGGAAACAATGATCGAAACGATTGCGAAGGACAGGAACGCGGCGACATTCTTTGCATCCGTGATCGTAAAGGTGAAAAGCGGAGGCAAGAAGAAATAGTTGTAGAGGAGCGAGCCGGTGACGCTTGCGACGAGAGAGGGTCCGATCCCGAATTTTGCTGCTACTCCCACGATCGCCGTCAGAATAACGAGATCGACGCTTTCTACCCCGATCCAGGGTTCGAGCATCCAAGCAAGAGCCAGCGCCGCTCCGACCGCCAAGAACGTGATGAGATAGTCGATTGGGTGCTCCGGCCTTTCGTCTTTCGCCGTTCGAACCAGCTGCGGAGCCGCTGGCTCCGACGGAAGTTGCTGTCCGGAAATCACGTGAACACTGATGTCACCCGATTGCCGGACGAGATCGTGGACGACGGAGCCGTAAAGAATCTCAAACCACCTCGGTCGTTCCGATTTGCCGATGATGATCTGCGTGACGTTGTGAGCCCGCGCATAAGCAATGATATCGTCAGCCACTGTCCGCGAGCTGCCTGGGATTGTCAGAGTTTCTCCGCCAAGATGTTCGGCAAGGCGCATGGCTTCCGAGACACGATTGCGCTCCGCGTCGGAAAATCGGAGGCTCCGACGCGTTTCGATTGTGACAGCCGTCCAAGGCGCGTGCAGACGATCTGCTGCCCTCTTTGAGTACCGCACGAGTCCGGGAGATCGTATGTCCTCGTTGATGCAAACAAGCACACGCTCGCACGCTGCCCAAGGGCCTGACATCGCTTTGGCACGGAGCTGTGTGACGAGTTGATCATCGACGCGCTCAGCCGTCTGCCGCAACGCCAGTTCGCGCAGAGCCGTAAGATTCACTGGTGAAAAGAAATTCTCGAGTGCCCGGCGCGCCTGCTCGGGAACATAGACTTTCCCCTCGTTCAGCCGCTGGATGAGGTCTTCTGGCGTAATATCGACGAGTTCGACGTCGTCGGCCCGAGCCAGGATGGAATCCGGAACGGTTTCGCGAACACGAACGCCGGTGATTTGGGCGACGACATCATTGAGACTGTCGATATGCTGGATATTGATCGTCGTGTAGACGTCGATACCCTCGTTGAGCAACTCTTCGACATCGAGATAGCGTTTCGGATGCCGGCTCGACAACGGATTGGTGTGCGCCAACTCATCGATCAATGCGATTTGAGGACGCCGCCTGAGCACGGCATCGATGTCGAGCTCTTCAAGTGTTCGCCCCTTATATTCGATCTGACGAGGGGGAATGATCTCCAAACCGCGCAACAGGGCCTTCGTCTCTTTTCGGCCGTGCGTCTCGACGACGCCAATAACGACGTCGGCACCCTCCCTGACCTTGGCACGCGCCGTGCGCAGCATCTCGTAAGTCTTGCCGACGCCTGGCGCGGCGCCGAGAAAGATCTTCAGCCGTCCCCTCAGGCGATCCTCGCGTTTCAGCACCTCGAGGAGTGCCTCGGGAGACGGCCGACGCTCAGGCGCGCGGGGTTCTTCCGGCATCTTATTGCTTTCCTGGCGGCGCTAGTGACGCCGCGCACTATTCATCGTGAGGCAGCAGCGCCGTCAAGATCAAGATTGAGCGCCAGAACGTTGACATGCGGCTCACCGATTATTCCTAAAAATGGTTTTTCGATATGGCGCTCAACGAGCTGACGAACCGCCTGCTCTGGCAAGTTGCGAGCTTTCGCCACCCGAGGGATCTGGAAATACGCAGCATCTGGGGAAATATCGGGATCGAGGCCGCTACCGGACGTCGTGACGAGATCGACCGGAACGGGCGCCGAGCTATTCTCCGCCTTAAGCTTTTCAAGATCCCCTTTCACACGATCGATAAGCGCTTTGTTGGTCGGTCCAAGATTCGATCCCATCGAGTTTGCGGCATTATAAGGCTGTGCGACCGTCTTAGACGCATCTGCCGGATCGGTGCCGGTCGTTGCTGAAGGCCGGCCATGAAAATAGCGTTCACTGGTAAACGACTGGCCGATCAGAGCCGAGCCGATCACCTTGCCATCGCGCATGATCAAGCTGCCGGCCGCCTGCTTTGGAAACAGAGCTTGGGCGATACCCGTGACTGCGAGCGGATAGACAAGCCCGGTAATGACCGCCAGCAACAGCAGCAAAACGATCGCAGGGCGAATTTCCTTAAGCATGGTTGATAACCTCAAGCGAGATGCAAGGCATTGACGGCCAAGTCGATGGCTTTGATGCCAATGAACGGAATGATCACGCCACCGAGACCGTAGATGACCAGATTTCGGCGAAGCAGTGGACCGGCGCCGATCGGACGATAGGCAACGCCTTTGAGCGCCAGAGGAATGAGCGCGATGATAACCAGCGCGTTGAAGATGATCGCTGAGAGGATCGCGCTCTGCGGGCTGCCGAGATCCATAATATTCAGGGCCTGCAGTTGCGGATAGAAGGCGACGAACATCGCCGGGATGATCGCGAAGTATTTGGCGACGTCGTTGGCGATCGAAAACGTCGTCAGGGCGCCACGCGTCATGAGCAACTGTTTCCCGATCTCGACGATTTCGATGAGCTTGGTCGGATTGCTGTCCAGATCCACCATGTTGCCGGCCTCGCGAGCCGCGACTGTGCCGGTGTTCATCGCGACGCCGACATCCGCTTGAGCAAGCGCAGGCGCATCGTTCGTCCCATCGCCGCACATGGCGACCAGCTTTCCTTTGGCTTGCTCGTCGCGAATAAGTCTGAGCTTATCTTCAGGCGTTGCCTGCGCGAGGAAATCATCGACGCCGGCTTCGGCAGCGATTGCGGCCGCAGTCATGGGATTATCTCCCGTGATCATCACCGTTCGGATGCCCATGCGCCGAAGCTCGGCGAAGCGTTCACGGATGCCCCCCTTGACGATGTCTTTGAGATGAATGACGCCGAGAAGTCTGCCGTCCTTCGCGACAGCAAGTGGCGTGCCGCCCGCCTTCGCAATGGTTTCTGTGATCACGATGATTTCCCGGGCAACGTCGGCACTGACGGCAGGACGCAAAGCCTGTGCTACGGATCCGGTCACCGCCTGATCCGATTTTGGTGCGCTGAGATATTTCATCACGGCGTCAACGGCACCCTTGCGGATGGAAGAGCCTTCGAATTCCACGCCGCTCATGCGGCTTTGCGCGGTAAACGGAATGAAGTGGGCTTTGATATCCGCGATGTCGCGACCACGAATGCCGTGCTTTTCCTTGGCGAGAATAACGATTGAGCGTCCCTCTGGCGTTTCATCGGCAAGCGAGGCAAGCTGCGCGGCGTCTGCAAGCTCTCCTTCGCTGACACCCGAGACCGGCACGAATTCCGTTGCCTGCCGATTACCGAGCGTAATCGTACCCGTCTTGTCGAGCAGGAGCGTGTCCACATCCCCTGCCGCCTCAACCGCGCGGCCGGACATCGCCAGAACGTTGAAGCGAACGAGACGATCCATGCCGGCGATGCCGATTGCCGAAAGGAGCGCACCGATCGTCGTCGGAATGAGAGTAACGAACAACGCGACGAGCACGACGACGGAAATCGTACCGCCGGCATAAGCCGCGTAACTTGGGATCGTTGCCGTGGCAAAGACGAAGATGATCGTCATGCCCGCAAGCAGAATGTTGAGCGCGATTTCGTTCGGCGTTTTCTGCCGCTCTGCGCCTTCGACGAGCCGGATCATGCGATCAAGGAACGTCGAGCCCTGTGCAGCGGTGATGCGCACGACGATCCAATCGGACAAAACCTGGGTGCCACCCGTGACCGCCGACCGGTCGCCGCCGGATTCGCGGATGACTGGAGCGGATTCGCCCGTGATCGCTGCTTCATTGACCGATGCAATGCCTTCAATCACCTCACCATCCGACGGAATGGTATCGCCCGCTTCGACGAGAACGACGTCATTCACCTTCAGCGAAGTGCCCGGCACGACCTGGTAGTTTCGGCCCGAGCCGGTCATCAACTTGGCCTGGGTTTCATGGCGCTGGAGACGGAGCGAGTCGGCCTGCGCCTTGCCACGGCCTTCGGCAATGGCTTCGGCGAAATTCGCGAAAAGCACTGTAAACCAGAGCCACAAGATGATTTGAAACGTGAACAGCAGATTGCCATGACCATTGACGACATCGCGAAGGAAAATGACTGTCGTCAACACCGTCACAATCTCGAGGACGAACATGATCGGGTTTCTGATCATCTTGCGAGGATCGAGCTTCGCAAAGGCAGACCCGATCGCCGGAACGACGATCTCGGGATCGAACATCGTCGCCGCCGGGCTTTTCTTGCGCGCCATAGACGTATCCATGTTGGAAACTCCGGAGAGAGATCAGTAAAGAGTGCCGGCCGTCATCGCGAGGTGCTCGACGATGGGGCCCAGCGCGAGAGCGGGGAAGAAGGTCAAACCGCCGACGATGAGAATCACCCCGACAACCAGCCCCACGAACAGACCGCCGGTCGTCGGAAATGTGCCGGCTGAGGGAGCAACAAGCTTCTTTTCTGCCAGTGCACCGGCGATCGCCATTGCCGGAACGATCATGAGAAACCGGCCGACGAACATCGCGACAGCGCCGGTCGTATTGTAAAAGAAGGTGTTGCCGGTGATGCCACCGAAAGCAGAGCCGTTGTTTGCCGTGCTCGACGTGAAGAGGTAGAGAATTTCCGAAAAGCCGTGCGGACCCGCATTGGCAATCGAAGCGACAGCGGACGGCAGGACGCACGCGATCGCCGAGAAGCCCAGATACATCGCGGGCAGGATCAAAATCGCCAGCATGGCCATTTTGACCTCCTTCGACTCGATCTTCTTGCCGACGTATTCCGGCGTGCGGCCAACCATAAGACCTGCAACAAAGATCGAGATGATGACGAAGATCAGCATCCCATAGAGGCCCGCGCCGACTCCACCGACGATGATCTCCCCAAGCTCCATATTGATCATGGGAATCATGCCGCCGAGCGCGGTAAACGAGTCGTGCATCGCATTGACTGCGCCACACGACGCCGCCGTGGTGATGACGGCAAAGAGTGCCGACGTGACGATGCCGAAGCGGACTTCCTTGCCTTCCATATTGCCGCCCGTAAGGCCGAGAGCATTGATGCCGGTCGTGCCGCTGGCTTCCGCCCAATAGCAGACGGCGACTCCCGCGATGAACAACACACCCATCACCGCCAGAACGGCCCAGCCCTGGCGCTGATTACCGACCATCCGACCGAAGACATTCGTCAGAGCAGCCCCGAGCGCGAAAATCGAGATCATTTGGATGAAGTTCGAGAGCGCCGTCGGATTCTCGAACGGATGCGCGGCATTGGCGTTGAAGAAGCCTCCACCATTCGTGCCGAGCATCTTGATCGCGACCTGCGACGCGACCGGACCGACGGCAATCGTCTGTTTGCCGCCTTCAAGTGTCGTGGCATCGAGATAGGCGCCGAGCGTCTGCGGCATACCCTGCCAGACGAGGAAAAGAGCGTACGGAATGCAGATTGGCAGCAGGATATAGAGAGTGCAGCGTGTGACATCGACCCAGAAATTACCGAGGTTTTGCGTTGAAGCGCGAGCAAAACCGCGGATCAAAACAACCGCAAGAACGATGCCCGTTGCGGCCGACAAGAAATTCTGGTGTGTCAGGCCAAGCATCTGAACGAGATAGGATAATGTCGACTCGCCGCCGTAGTTCTGCCAGTTCGTATTCGTTATGAAGCTGATGGCCGTATTGAACGACAAATCGGGCGCTACCGCCGTCATTCCCTGAGGATTGAACGGTAGAAACCCCTGCGCGCGCAGAAGCGCGTAAAGAATGATGAACCCACCGACGTGGAAGAGCAGCATCGAAACTGTGTAGCGAAGCCAATCCTGCTCGCTTCGATCATCGACACCTGCGAGCTTATAGAGAACGACTTCCACCGGCCTTAGAATTGGAGAAAGAAAGGTTTTCTCGCCGGAGAAGACGCGCGTCATGTACCAGCCCAGCGGTTTCACAAGCGCAACGACGATCGCGCAATAAAGAGCGATCTGTATCCATCCTATAAGAGTCATATGCGTTTGCCTTTCAGAAACGCTCGGGGCGCAATAGCGCGAAAACGAGGTAAACAAGCAAACCGGCTGCAACGAGCCCGGCTAGGGTGTAATCGAATGTCATGACAGCCTCACAGACGGTCGCAGGCAAAAGCGTAAGCGATGGCAAGCGCAAAGAGAGAAAGACCGCCCGCGATGAGAATGATGTCCAGCATCTTCGTTCTCCTCTTCGGAGGAATGCACCACCCGCATGAAGTCATTCGCCGGGCGGGGCTTAAGTGACATGCGTGGCATAGGAATTCGAGTTGAGCGGAGAGCCACCCTTATAGGAATCTCATAATAATCGAAAACTATTCAGCCGACAGACGATTTGAGAGTGGCGTCCAAAAAAGGCCCTAAGGCAGGGCGGCGCCCGACCGTAATAACCTGGCCGCGGCCTATACTCGGATAGAACAGCTCGATCCTATCGGCGAGCATCTCCACAATTGCTTGGTGCCGGCCTGCCCGCAAAACGGTCCGCCATCCAATCAACGGACGGCTTGGCGGCATCCCGGCTGATCATGCCGTGCCCGACGCCATCATAGAGAAGTGTCTGGACGCGACTTCCCGCTTCACAGAGCGATTTGACGTAAGTTGCCGTGACCGGAGGATCGACGACATTATCCGCCGTGCCCTGCGCGATCAGAACGGGAATATTCGGCGGAAGCGTCCCGATCGTGTTCTCGGCAAGCAGCCTCTTCCAGGGCTCCATGGCTGTCGGATCAGCGACCTTCAAAAACTGCTGCGAGAAATATTTTCCGATAATTTGCCTCGGTCGGATATCGATGATCGATTCGAGACAGATGTTAGCGAGCCTGTCGACGTCCGGGATCGCTTGCGGAACGATAAGTTTCTGCATCGGCGCTCCGAAAACGCGATCCCATGACCATAATGTCATCGCAAGCAGGTTTTTGCCGCCTGCCGTCGCGATATCAGCCCGCATCAACGCCCCAAGCTCGGTAGCAGGCGCCGCTGCGACGACGCCAAGGATGTTGAGTTCCGGGGCATAGGTCTTCGCGAGTTTCGCCGCGAACAATACCGCTTGCCCGCCCTGCGAATGTCCCCAGAGACTGGCGTTGATGCCAATGCCAGAACCCGACAATGCGTGCGCCGCTCTGATCGAATCCAGTACTGCGCGGCCCTCGCTCTCGCCGACGAGGTAGGGATGCGGCCCCGGCGTCCCCAATCCCGGATAGTCAGTCGCGGCGATCGCGAAGCCATGTTCCAGCATCATGCGCAGCCCGGGGATCTGCTGGAAAAAAAAGACGGCGAGAGTCGGTGCGCAATGCGGGACAATCCCGGTCGTTGGATGAGCCCACCCGACCACCGGCCACCCGCCGGGCGGTGGCGAGCCACCGGGAACGATCACGGCACCGGAAACCGCAATAGGTTCGCCCTTAAGTCCCGTCGACCGATAGAGAACGCGAACGGTATGCGCGCCATACCAGCTGTCCCGCATCGGCTCCGTGCGGATGATCGACCCCGGCGGCCCGGCAATCTCCCGCGGCGATGCCTGATAGAAGTCGGACTGCGCACGAGCCGAACCGATGAAAGCGAGTGCAAGAACGACAGTTGCGATTATCGAGGCAAGCCTAGCGATCATATACGAACCTTAAATTACCATGCGCGTTGGTCGTTATTCGCAGCCTGTCGGGGAGAACCGCCACGCTGATCGGCTTCCCGATTTCAAGGTGGCCTTCACGGCGAAAGCCGTTCTCCAGCTTTTGATTGAGACTTTGGTTCGCCGAGGCCATGAGGGCGTCAAAACGATCGCTGGCCGAGATTTTCAGGTTCTCTCCGAGAGAGGCCAGATTGAGCGGCAGCTGAGCCGCGCCCATACGCTCGAGTCCCTGAAGATTGATCGTTTGTCCGTCCGATCCAGGCTGAGGATCACCCACCAGAGTGATCGCATCATTCGGTCCTTGATTGTGCGCCAAGTGCAAGACGATCGCGATCTTTCCTTGTGACTGCGAGACGTCGAGGCGCTTCAGCATCCCGCTCGAAAATTCCGGCTGAGAAGCAAGAACCTTCTGCCAGGCCGACGCCATCGCGCTATAAGTAAAGTCGACAGGGACGGCGACGTTGAATTCGCCAGGAGCGCTGACCTCATTCCCGAGCGCAGGAAGCGGCGTTGACTGGACGGACGGCGGTTCTTCCCCAACTGAAGCAACGGCATCGCCCGAAATTTCCAGCGATCCCTCGAGCACACGACCGGTCGCACGAAGGCCGGAGAATGCCACACTTCCCGGCGTGACCTGCAGCCACAAGCCAGGGCTGTCGGAAAGCTTGACCGGCGTAAACATTTGCTTCCAGACGCGCTCAGCCTTTCCGCGAACGTCGAGCGCGCGTACATTGGCTGTTACCCGCTCCTTCACGCGCACCAATTGACGATCGATTGCAGGCTCGGCATAGCGCGCAAGATCAATGGGGAAGCCGAGAACTCGCACGACTGGCGGCTCCCGCCAGCGGTAGCCCTCATGCATGTCGAGAACGACGTTCCAGTCGGAAAGGAGGCGCGGCCGGGCGGTCGCATAGACCGTTAACCGCGCTTCGGTACTGCCATGAAGCCGCCGGACAAAGCGCCCGATGCCGCGAGCACTGACCGTGGCATAGATTGGCATCTCACCCGTGATCCGACCTTTGTCGGCGTCGAGATGGATACCTCCTGTGCGTTCCACATACCCATCGTAGGTGCAATCGACGTGAACCGGCCGACCGAAAATCACCCGATGCCAGCATTCCGATCCCCGATCGTCGAACGTCGTCAGACGTTTGGGAACAATCTCGTCGAGAGCGTCCTCAAGTGCCGGCATCGGGAAAGTCACAATTGCCGATACTGCCGCATGTGAAGGCGAGTTCGACGTTGGTGCGGCGTTGAGGGGATAAATCCAAGCGATCCAGGCCAGACAGCCTGCTGTTAAGCTCCCAACTCCCGGCGAGAAACGCATTCCGATATTTCCCTAGAAGCTCAGATTGATAGAACGCGATATCCTGCTTGCTATTACCGGCGAAGATATCGAACGATAATCGCCCGGCCCTGCAGACTTAGATCTTTGCGTCCAACTGAAGGATCGCATGCAGCTAATCGCGGACGCTCTCCGATAGGTGCTCCCAGACCACGAATAACGATAAAACGCCATTCATGCGCTTACTCTTCTTGTGAGACCGCCGTTTGAGGATTTCAATCCCGGTATCGTCGACTTACCAATAGCCGACGATAAAAAGGCAGAATGAATAATCTCATTCTGGGCATGGCAAAGGCCGGAGGAGCGCTCCACCCTGGGCGCTCCTTTTTCACGGGGCAGCAGATTTTCCTGCCGCGGGCCCGTCCTGGGCAGTGACATCGTAAGTTCGGTCCCAACGCCATTGGCGGGACCCGTCTTCCGCTGACGCCGCCGGCCAAGGGAATTTCAAAGGGGCGGGAAAAAATGCCCCCTCCAGCGGGTCAATTCAGAGAAGCTTAGGAGGCGGCCTGCGACGCCGCGTCTCCATTGAGATTTGCCCATGGGGAAGTCACAATATTTTAGCCGAAGCGGAACAACTTGGACGCATCTGAGTTCCCCTGCCATCCGCCCGGAGAGCCACATGCCCTACTCCCCCCTTTATGCTGTTCTCAGCACGTTGCCGCAAATCGCGGCGGCGGCATTTCTGCCGATCCTGGGAATCGCCTTCGTAAGCTATCTCATCAGATCGACGCGGCCGCAGCCGCCGCAAAAGCCCGCGACATTGGACTGACCGTCGAGTCGAGTGGCCTGGAAATAAAGCGGAAGACGAACTCTCTAGTCGATGCGTTCGATCGTGTCTCCGATCCGTACCTCGCCACCCTCGACAATTCGCGACGTCACGCCGCCACGACCGCGCACGGCATTGTAGCCGCCCGGCCCAAGGTTGGCTTCCATCTGACTGCACGGCGCACACTCGCCGCTGATTTCCAGAATTGTCGGACCGACCCGAATGCTTCGCCCCTTGAGGGCGTTAAGATTGATCCCCAGGGTCACGAAGTTTCGCCGCAGCAAGGACGGAGAAATTTCCTGCCGCCCGAGAAACGAGGCGATCGCCGCCACGTCCTCGGCAGCGATCATCGTCACTTGACGCGCGCCATTGCGCTGCGTCTCATAGCGGTCTCCCTCGATCCCTCGCTGCGCCACCAGTACCGCCGATTGAGGCACCGCCATCGGTGCTCCGCGAGCGGGGCGCAGCCCGATCCACACGAGCGTGCCGGGCCTGACGGGACCAGCAAGCAATTGGGCAATGCTCGACTGCGGAGAGAATGACGACAAGACGATCCGCGGATCCTATTTCTTATCCTGTGTCTGGGCCGATTGCGTAAGTTCGTTCCACTTTTCGCCGAGTTGCTTCTTCAAATCGTCGATCTTCTTCGAAGCTTCGTCGGCTTTGGCCGTGAATGCAGCGCGGGCGGCCGTGTAATCAGCGTCCGATAACTCGAATTCGGTCATGAAAGGGCAGCCGCCGTGCGACAGGTTGGGAGCGGCATAGCGAACGAGCACGGTACCGGGAGTCGCGCCGGGTCCGACCTTTACGATCACCGCATCCTTATCCATGTGACACTTCTCGCCCTTGGCGATCTTCTTCATGTCTACGGCGACGAACTTCCCGCCTTCGTTCAGAAGCGTCACGTCCATGGCGCTTGGCATAAACCCCAACTCGACCCCATTATCGGCACTTTCCGCGTAGGCCGCCGAAGAAAGAACGAGCAATGATGCTGCTAATAAAAGAGGAGAGAAGGTTGATTTCATTTTCATAGTCCTTGAAATGCGCCGCAAAGCCGACCGGAACCTTTGACAGATCTAAGATGTATTTCGAATGAACTGTAATGTCACATCTTCCCCAGATTGCTCAAACCCGGCAAAGGTATGACGGCCGCTCATTCACCGATTTTTGCGGCACAATAATAGCGGACGGCATCCCGCCCGAAGTATCCTGACGAAAAGGGGATGCCGCGATGGCACCCGTGTAGAGTGCATGGATTCCAACGGCGCTCGCGGGAATTGGCCCCACCTTTGCCGCAAGGGCATTTGCCGTCTTTTTTCGACGACATCCCGCTCCATCTGGTAGGAACCGTTCCTTCAGTTGCGGCCGATGCTGACCGCAAGCACCGGCTGATCAAGATAGTTTTCAGGCTTGCGACTATGCGCACCTTTCCGGCCCGCAGACTTATCTGCCTCACGGAGGAGACGGTCGAGACACTTTATTTGCTTGGGGAACAAGACCGGATCGTCGGGGTGTCGGGATATGCCGTTCGGCCGCCAGAGGTCCGGCGTGAGAAACCCCGGGTTTCAGCATTCACATCCGCCGACATTCCGAAGATTGCAGCCCTAAAGCCTGACCTTGTCCTCGCCTTTTCCGACCTTCAGGGGTCGATCGCGGCAGATCTCGCGCGCGCCGGATTGGCCGTTCATATCTTCAATCAGCGCGACCTCGCTGGCATCTTTGCGATGATCCGCACGCTTGGAGCACTCATCGGGCGCCCGGAAGAGGCAGACAGGCTCGCAAAGACGCTTGAAGATCGCGTCGATGCGATATGCGCTGATACGCGGAGAACGAAAACGCGTCCGCGCGTCTATTTCGAGGAATGGGATGAACCGCTGATTACCGGTATCCGGTGGGTTTCCGAACTCATCGAGATCGCGGGCGGAGAAGATATCTTTCCAGAAAAATGTGTCGAGCCGGCAGCAAAGGACCGCATTGTTTCCGCCGACGACGTCATCGCGCGAAGACCGGATGTGATACTGGCCTCTTGGTGCGGAAAAAAAGTCCGGCCTGAAAAAATTCGCGAGCGCGAAGGATGGCAGGCGATTCCGGCCGTCCGAAACAATATGGTCTTTGAAATCAAATCATCGTTGATCCTGCAGCCTGGCCCGGCCGCCGTAACCGACGGACTGGACGCCCTTCGTCTCGCGCTCAGCCGCGCGATTGACGAGCATTAGTCATAATCGAAAAGAACTGCACCAAATTCGCTAAGTTGATTTTTATCACGGCTGGGGAACGAGCTGACTGATCGGGCGTAATCGAGTAGATTGAGGTGTGGGGGCACCCGAGCTGAAGTTTTGGCTGGTGCCATGTCTGATCGCGTCTACACGGCGATATTCTATATTGCCTTGATCATGGGAAGCTCGTGGGTAACCGTCTCCGTTGGCGAGGCGCTCACGCGCGAAGCACTGACGAAATTGGCGTTGATGCCATCGGCAGATCCCCGTCCGTCTCGTGTCGATACCTTCCTGGCGGCGCAGGATCGCGCGACGCCCCCTCAGAACACCAAGGAGCCACTGGTTCCGACAGCCTCATCATTGCCTGTCGGGGCTTTGGCCAAAGCTATGGACGAGGCCGAACAAAGCGGTGTTCCGGCCGCCGCCCAAACGCCAGAGGCGTCCGATGCCGCCAAGCCACGCGTCGCGGGTTGGTCACGCCGGCTTCCAACGCATGCTTCTTCCGCCGACGAAACGACCGGGCATATCATCATGCGGACACTGCGGGCCGATATGTAATCTGGCGGCGCCCAGCAAGGCAATGCGTGTCAGTGGTTGGGTGTGTAGGTGGTGGGCACCCGGCGGGGGAATGAGGGGGGATGGCCGAGTGCCCACGCTGAACCCTCATTCCGGGGGGAGGACATGAGGTGTGCGGACTATATCAAAAATCCGAAAGCAAGGTGTTAACGACAGCTGCGCAACCAAAAAACATCGTTAAATACGCGAATACTTTCGATAAGCCGCCAACCGCGCCTGAAACCGAAGTAGAGAAAAAAGCAATTTCCTTCGTAGCTTAATTCGTCTCACGGAATAGGTCCTGTTAACCAATCCATGGAGCGGCTGTGCAAATCGCTCCCGTTCAGTCGCCGCCGTTGCCATCTCTAAACTCGCTATTCAGCCTTTCCATCCGGTCGGGGAACCTCGCTGGACCGATGCGGGCGGGACAAGGAGCCTTATCCGTCTCCGGCCGCGTTGAGAGCGCCTGCTCCCAAGCGCGCGCGAGAACGTAAAGAAGAACGATCGCAAAAAAATAGAGACTTGCGACGA
Source organism: Pseudomonadota bacterium (assembly GCA_018242215.1). Taxonomy (GTDB): domain Bacteria; phylum Pseudomonadota; class Alphaproteobacteria; order Rhizobiales; family Hyphomicrobiaceae; genus Hyphomicrobium_B. The sequence continues at coordinate 166,282 of JAFECG010000018.1, read as the reverse complement.
AGAAAATGACGGGAGTTGCATCCTCGCTGAGCATAGCCAGCCTCCATTGTTCCTTGATAGCCAAGATGGCGATCGGCTTCTGACCGGACAAGAACCCGCATATCTTTGATGCAGCGCCCAAATCGCGGCCAACGTCGTTGCGCTGTCTCAATCTGCGTGCACGGTTTGATGTGCGCTGAAACAGAGTTCGCCGAATGCCCGGTACCGCGACAAGGAAGCCCGCACGGTGATCATCTGCATTGTGGAGATCCGCGCGGCGTTGCTTTTTAGAAGAACGCAAATCGCATAGCGCTGGGCGGGAGGGCCTGGCGCATGAACGCAAAGCTTGTCTCACTCATCCAACGCGAAGCATTGGCACGCTTGAACGCCGCCGAACATGAGCTCGTCGCCTACACGAAGACATGCCGCGGCAAAGTCGTCGATCTCGACGAGATGAACTGCATCAGACAGCTCAAAGAGCGTGTAGACAGGGCACGGTCCCGGCATCTGCGCTGGACGCAATATCGCCTGCTCGCGGAATTTGGCGTCAATTGAAAGCCAACCGCCTAATAAGGCAGCACCGCCGAATTACTTTGTCTGAATTGTCATCAAGCCGTCGCGCGCCGTTGATGTAAAATCGGATAAGTGCTCACCGATTCGCGTTCCTAAGGGACGGCCGACGTGACCCTGGTCATCGTCTTCATCGGCGCTATTTGCGACTATTACTTCGGCGCTATCGGCGCCGTCCTTGGAGCTTCGGTTGCGGTTGCCTCGCTATCCAAGCCGAAAGCCGGAGTCATTTTTCCCTCACTCTTGCTGATCGGATTGTCGTGGGGGACGGGCCAGCTGCTGGCGGGCAATTTTGGCGCGCTCGTGGGCGTCGTGGCCGCCACAGTGCTGGCGCTATGGCTCGAGAGCGGTGGCAAGGCCACCCGCTTCAGCAATCGGCATCCTCGGATATCTTCACAGATCGCGCCAGATCACGATACGCCTTGAGCGGAGCGCCCGGCACTCCTATCTCCGCCGTCGCGGGAGCATCAAAGCGATGCGCGCTTGCGTCCCGCTTTATTTCTTAGAGCGCATTCTCAACTGACTCGCAGAATGCACGCGTCCGAAAGGCAACACCATATGCTGACCCTCGATCCCCGAACGACTGCACTTCTACTCATCGATCTTCAGAAAGGGATCGCGTTTCGCCCACTTGCGCCCCGCCCCGGGGCTGAAGTCATCGAGCGCGCATCTGCTTTCGCAAAACGGTTCCGGTCGGCGGCGGCCCCGGTGGTGCTCGTTAACGTCGCTTTCGCCAAGGATTTCGCCGACGCCGTCCGTGTGCCGGTCGACACGCCTACGCCGATGCCGACAGGAGGGCCGCCGGACGATTTCAGCGAATTGGCCGACGGGTTGGCGATGCCGACGGACCTCCGCGTAACCAAGCACCAATGGGGCGCATTCTTCGGCACCGATCTCGACGTTCAGCTTCGCAGGCGGGGCATCAAAACGATTGTCCTCGGAGGCATTGCGACCAACATGGGCGTCGAATCCACGGCACGACAGGCGTTCGAACGGAATTACGAAATCGTCATCGTCGAGGACATCACCACGAGCCGCTCGGCCGAAATGCATGCTTTTGCCCTCTCGACGATCTTTCCGTTGATCAGTCGCGTTTCCAAGGTCGCCGACATCGATCTTCAACCGACCTGAATTTGAAGCGCCTCCCCGGATGCGTGCGCGTCGGATCAGGGGCTCCATATTGGCACTTCAAATGAGGCCGTAACGGCCTACATGCCTCTACGTCATCCCGCCCGGCGACCGCTCTTGTCGCAACCTGAATACCAAGAGGATTTCCCATGGAATACGTGAAGCTCGGACACACCGGCCTGGATGTGTCGCGCATCTGCCTCGGCTGCATGAGCTATGGCCAGTCGAACAGCGGTGTCATGAAATGGACGTGGACGCTGTCCGAGGAAGATAGCCGCCCTTACATCAAAACGGCGCTTGAGAGCGGGATCAATTTCTTCGATACGGCCAACGTGTATTCGCATGGCGAAAGCGAACGCGTTCTGGGCCGTGCCATCCACGACTTCGCAAAACGTGAAGAAGTCGTCATCGCGACAAAAGTCAATTCGCCGATGCGCGACGGCCCAAACGGGAAGGGACTGTCGAGGAAAGCGATCTTTTCGGAAATCGACGATAGCCTGCGGCGGCTCGGGACCGATTACGTCGATCTCTACATCATCCATCGCTACGATTACGAGACGCCGCTGGAGGAAACCTTGGAAGCACTGGACGAGGTCGTGCGCTCCGGCAAAGCTCTCTATCTCGGCGCCTCCTCGATGTTCACGTGGCAGTTCATGAAGGCTCTCGGACTGCAACGTGCTCACGGTTGGTCGCCTTTCATCTCGATGCAGAACTACTACAATCTTCTCTATCGCGAGGATGAGCGCGAGATGTTGCGCCTCTGTCTTTCAGAAGGCATCGGCGTCACGCCCTGGTCTCCCCTCGCACGCGGACGCCTCGCCCGTCCGTGGCAGGACGAGCCGCAGACGGAGCGCGCCAAGAGCGATCCGTTCGCTCAGCGGCTTTATGAGAAATCGAAGCAGCTCGACAAACCCGTGGTCGATCGCGTCGTCGAGATCGCCAGAGCTCGCGGCGTTTCGCCGGCGCAGGTTGCGCTCGCCTGGATGCTGCACAAGCCGGTGGTGACGTCCCCGATCATCGGCGCCACGAAACCAGGCCAACTGGAGGATGCGATCAAGGCCGTTTCTCTCAAATTGTCGGACGGGGAAATCGCCAAGCTCGAAGAGGTCTATGAGCCCCACGCCCAGACGGAAGCTTTCGCCTAGCCTCGCCAGCGCCTTCAATATTTGAACCGATGTCCCCTTCGTGCGTTTCCCTCCGGGGGTGTGGCGCAGGGGGCAGCGGTTCGATGCAAAAAGTAATCACCAACAAGAGGCTGCAGGGCGGCGCTATCGTTCAAACGACAATCCCTCAGCGGCTCGATCGGCTGCCGTTCGGGCGCTTTCATGTTCTCGTCATTGCAGCTCTCGGGATCACCTGGATCCTCGACGGGCTGGAAGTGACGGTCGTCGGCGCCATTGCGGGCGCGCTGAAGGAAAGTCCCACCCTCCAGTTCACCAATACCGACATCGGTCTCGCGACCAGCGCTTATCTCGCAGGCGCTGTTCTCGGGGCGATGTTCTTTGGCTGGCTGACGGACAGGCTCGGACGAAAGAAACTGTTCTTCATCACGCTCACGACGTACATGCTCGCGACGCTCGCCACCGCCTGTTCATGGAACCTGGCGAGCTTCGCGCTTTTTCGCTTTTTCACCGGCGCGGGTATCGGCGGCGAGTACACCGCCGTCAACTCGACGATTCAGGAACTGGTGCCTGCCCGTTTTCGCGGTTGGACCGACCTCACGATCAACGGTAGCTTTTGGCTGGGCGCGGCGATTGGCGCTGCGGGGTCAGTCATCCTTCTGGACGGCACGCTATTCTCAGCCGAAACGGGCTGGCGTTTGGCGTTTGCGATCGGCGGCGGCTTGAGCATCATCATCTTTGTGATGCGCCTTTGGATTCCGGAAAGCCCGCGCTGGTTGATCATCCACGGCCGCCCAAAGGAAGCCGACGCCATCATTGATGGCATCGAAACCCAGCTCGAAAGCGAAGGCCTTTCATGGGATCGCGCTCCGCTCACGCCGATGAAAATTAGAACGCGCACCCACACGCCGCTCTTCGAAGTCGCAACGTCCATTCTCGATCACCACCGCGACCGCGCGATCGTGGGCTTCACGCTGATGGCGGCACAGGCCTATTTTTATAATGCGATCTTCTTCACATATGCCCTCGTTCTTTCGACATTTTATCGCGTGCCCACAGATAGGATAGGCTTGTATATTCTCCCATTCGCAGCCGGGAATTTCCTCGGGCCGCTTCTGATCGGTCGACTCTTTGACACGTGGGGCCGACGCCCGATGCTCGTGTTGACCTATAGTGTGTCCGGCCTTCTGCTGGCGATCACCGGGTATCTCTTTTCCGCCGATCTCGTTTCGACATCTGAACTGACCGCCGCATGGGTCGTCGTCTTCTTCTTCGGATCGGCTGCTGCAAGCGCCGCCTATCTCACCGTCAGCGAGTCGTTCCCCCTCGAAATCCGCGCTCTGGCCATCGCCATTTTCTACGCCGTCGGAACCGGCGTCGGCGGTGTTATCGGACCATATTTTCTCGGCCACCTGATCGACACCGGCTCGCGCGACAGCGTCTTCCTCGGCTATCTGGTCGGCGCGGTCCTGATGCTTATTGCTGCCGGAGTTGCGGCGTTCAAGGCAGCCGCCGCCGAGCGCAAGCCACTTGAGGAGGTCGCTCGCCCCCTCTCCGCTTCTGATTGATATTCCACTACTAGTGCGCGCCCGCTGCGCCAGCGCCGGCCTTGGCTTTACGAGCAAAGAGCAACGCGACCGCCGCGATCGACAGCATCACCCCGATAACCGCAAACGTGTCGCTGAAACCCATCACGAGCGACTGCCGCTTGACGATGTTTCCGAGCGCCACGATGGCCTGATGCTTCGCCGTCGCGACGTCCGACACGCCGTGGGCCAGAAAATAGTTTGTCATTTCGTCGATGCGCTGACGGACGTTCTCGCGATTGACGTTCACGGACTGACCGATGATATTCGAATGGAACTGTTCACGCTTCGTAATGATCGTCTCGAGCGATGCCGTGCCGACGGCGCCCGCGAGGTTTCGCAGCATGTTGAACAGACCCGAGGCGTTAGCCGCGTCCTTGGGGGCGATTTCCGCCGTCGCGATCGCCGTCAGCGGAGTCAGGATGAGCGCCTGGCCTACTGCGCGAACGATATTCGGCACGAGGAACTGATCGCCTGAATAATCGAGCGACATCTCGATGTTCATGAAGCAGCTCAGCGCGAACAACGCAATTCCAATTACCCCGATGTAGCGGACGTCGAAACGCTTCATCAGCCGCGGCACGAACGGAATAATCAGAAGCTGTGGCAGACCGGTCCACGCTAGCACATTGCCGATTTGCTCGGCATTGTAGCCCTGAACCTGGCCAAGATACTGCGGCAGCACGTAAACGGTGCCGAACAGCGCAAAGCCGACGAGCATGTTTGCGATCGTGCCGACACCAAAGTTGCGATTCCTGAACAAACGAAGATCGATGAGCGGCTTCTTGACCACCAGCTCGATCCACACAAAAGCCGTCAGGAAGACAACGGCGATAACTGCCAGTCTAACGATGAAAGCGGATCCGAACCAGTCGTCCTTGTTGCCTTCTTCGAGCAGCGTCTGCAGCGCAGAAAGGCCGATCGCCATCGTCACGATGCCTGCCCAATCGCCCTCTTTCAAAAGACCGAGCTGCATCTTTTCTTTTTCGAGCGTGAAGAACAGCGCGACGATCATGATCGCGCTCGGAATTGTGTTGATGAAGAAGATCTTCTGCCAGCCGTAGTTCTCGGTCAGATATCCACCAATCGTCGGGCCGATCGCCGGCGCGAACGTCACGGCGATGGCGAACAGCGCAAGCCCGACCGGCTGCTGGGGCTTCGGCAGCTTCGTCACGACCATCGTGAACGCCATTGGAATCAAAACGCCGCCCGCAAAACCTTGCAGGCCGCGCATAGCGATCATTGTTCCGAGATCATGCGCAAAAGCACACGCCATCGAAAAAAGTGCGAAGAAAAACGTGCTCGCGATCATGTAGCGGCGGAACGAGAAAACGCGGCTCAGATAGCCGGTCAACGGGATCACGATGATCTCACCGATGAGATACGACGTTGAGATCCACGCACCGTTGTCGGCGCCGGTCCCGATGCCGCCTTCGATGTCCAGCAGAGATGCGTTGGTGATTTGGATGTTCAGGATCGACATGAACGCGCCGATCATGGCGGCAACGACGGCGATCCATGTCGCGACACTCGCCCTCTCACTGGCGCTCGCCGGCGCCGGAGGAAAGGCCGCTCCTGATCCCGCTGTTTGCGCCATACTTGTCATTGCCGATGACTCCACATTGCGGATCGCACCTTTCGGTGCGACCGCCGGGATTTACTGGGACGCGAGGGACGCCTCGGTTTCGCTCGTCTTCTTCGTCTCGATCGTCGGATAGACCGACATGCCGGGCCTCAGTTCGCCCGCGAGCGGACTGCCCTGATCGAGTGTGATCTTCACGGGAATCCGCTGCACGATCTTGGTGAAGTTGCCGGTCGCGTTGTCAGGCGGCAGAAGCGCGAACTGCTGGCCACTCGCCGGTGCCAAGCTGTCGACGTGCCCGGGAATCTCGACGCCCGGAAACATATCGACTTCGACATTGACCGACTGGCCCGGACGCACGTTTTCGAGCTGCGTCTCTTTATAGTTCGCGACGATATAGGCCGCCTTTATCGGAACGACCGCCATCAGCTGCGTGCCCGCCTGGACGTACTGGCCCACACGCAGTGTGCGATTGCCGACCACGCCGTCGATCGGTGCGACGATAGTCGTGTAAGAGAGGTTCAACACCGCCTGGTCCTGCACGGCCTCGTCATGAACGAGCGTCGCTTTTGCCTGAGCGAGTTCCGCCTTCAGAATATCGACCTGTTGCTTCGCGTTCGTCAGGGACGCGGTGTCACGCGTGATGGAGGCACGAGCCGCAGCAATGCGCGCCTCCGCCTGCTGAGCGTTTTGCACGCTGCCGTATCCCGTCGATGCAAGATGGGCGTAACGCGCGCTGTCCTGCTCAGCGAATGTCTCGTTGGCCTTGTCGACATCGATGGTCGCTTCGGCGCTGTTGATGATCGACTGCTGTGCTTCAAGCGCGGCCTGCTTGTTGTCGATAGCGGCCTTCGCCGCCTGAACGTCGGCCTTCGCCTGCGCCAACGCCACCTTGAAATCTCTGTCGTCGATCCGCGCGAGCATCTGGCCGGCTTTCACGCGCCCATTATCGTTGACGAGAACCTGCGTCAGATACCCGGACACCCGCGGCGCAATGGTCGTGTTGTCAGCCTGGACGTAGGCGTCGTCGGTCGAAACTTCGAAACGCCAGACGGACCAGTACTCCCAACCCAGGTAAGCGGTGGCTGCGAGGGCCGCGAGGCTCGCTCCTGCGATCAGGAAGCGGCGCAGCCCCTGGCGGGGTGCGATATTCGCGGCGGCTTCGTTGGGAGCACCTTCCTCGATGGAAGGCGCACGCGCGCTCGCGCCATCCTCAACCTTGGCCTCGGCGAGCCTCGTGAGGATCGCGGATCTTGCGTAAGCCGCTGGTTCGTCGTCCGAAATCAGCCTCTCGGCCGTTAGAGTTTTTGAATGTAGGCTCATCGGACTGCTCCAAAGAATGTCGCGGCACCCGCGTCGCGATGATTTAGAAACTTGCCGTTTTCCAAAATAAGCACCATTATCTAGCTGTCAAGTGAATTTGGAAAACGGTCATGGGACAAAATAGTGTGATACCGAAACGCTGCCGCGGGCGACCGCAAATCCGGCCGGACGAAGAGACGCTTGAACTCGTCGTCGAGGCTGCCGCAGCCGAATTCCAGGCAAACGGCTATGCCTCCGCAACGATGTGCAACGTCGCCCAAAGGGCCGGCATTTCTACGAAGACAATGTACCGCCTGATCCCCCGCAAGGCGGATCTGTTCAAGAAGGTGATTTCGGACCGGATCGGCCAGTTCATGCTTCAGGTCGACCCGGCGGAACTCGACAAGTACGATCTCGCCGACGCCATGGAACGCATGTTGGTCTCTTTCGGCTCGCTAACCCTGAGCGAAGAGACGATCGCGCTTCTTCGCCTTGTCATCGGCGAGAGCGAACGGTTTCCGGAGCTTGCCGCCGCCTTCCATGAAATAGCGGTGGTGCAGACGACGAACGCGATGGCCGGATGGCTCGAACGTCAGTGCCGACGCGGCGCCCTCAAGATCGATAACCCTGTATTATCGGCGTCTGCTTTGAGGGGCATGATGACGATGGACCTGCAGCGATCGGCGATGCTCGGCTTGGCCGCCGCCCCGACGCCGGACGAGATCAGGGCCAGGGCGAAATTCTGCGCAGGCCTTTTCCTCAATGGATGCCAATCCGCAGGCGAATAGGACGATCTTTTTTACCTCGACGCGAAGATCATCGTGCGTTTGGAGAATTATAGTCTTCACTTCGACGCGGAGATAAGGCAACGAGCCAGGGTGAAGCTGTCGCGATCGTGCACGGGAACGACGGCGAACTTTCGCCCGGGACACGGTCTTGATGCAGCTCTGGCAGCGTCCAGGAAAGATCATGATCGACAGCACAGCCGGAACAAGCGAACCCGCCCCGACCCCGCCACAGCGGCGCAGGATCCCTGCATGGCTCGCGACGACACTTCGCGTCATTGCCGTCGCGTTTACAATTTGGCTCGCTTGGTATGTGGCGGGCCACTGGGACCGGTGGACCGGAGCCGCCCGCTTCGAAACGACTGACGACGCGTTCATTTCCGGTGATGTGACCCCGCTCGCCGCGAAGGTTTCGGGCTATATCAAATCGGTCGCTGTCAACGATTTCCAGCCGGTCAAAAAGGGCGATCTGATCGTTGAGATAGATCCTGCTGACTACAACGCCGCTCTCGTCCAGGCCCAGGCGAACGTGAGTGCCGCCCAGGCAAATCTGGCAAACCTCGCCAACCAGAAAGATGTTCAACGCAGCCTGATCCGCCAGGCTGAAGCAACGATCGATGCCACTGTTGCCGACGTCGACCGCTACAATCTCGAAGCCAATCGCCAGCGTGATCTCTTGAAATCGGGCGTCGCCGGAACACCGCAAGGCGTCGAGCAAGCGGATGACAATGCCAAGCGCACGGCTGCTCAGCTCGAACTCAACAAAGCGCAGCTCGTGCAACAGAAAGCGATCCTCGCAAGTCTCGACGTCGAGCAGCAGCAGCTCGAAGCCCAGGTACGCGCGGCGAAAGCCCAGGCGGCGCTTGCTCAGAACAACGTCAGCTACACGCGGATCGTCTCGCCCGACAACGGCATCGTCGGTCAGCGTCTCGTACGGCCGGGGCAGTTCGTGAACATTGGAACGCAGGTCATAAGCGTCATATCGTTGCCTCGAATTTGGGTCGTCGCGAACTACAAGGAAACGCAGATGACGAACATCCGGCTCGGCCAGCCGGCGACGATCCATGTCGACGCGTTCCCCGATTTGAAATTGACGGGCCACGTGGACAGCTGGGCGCCCGGTACCGGCAGCACATTCGCGCTTCTTCCTCCCGATAACGCGACCGGCAACTTCACAAAGGTCGTCCAACGCGTGCCGGTCAAAATCGTGCTGGATCATCACCCGGCACTCGGAACGCTGGTGCGACCAGGAATGTCCGTCGAGGCAACGGTCGACACGGGCAGCACGCCGCCGGAAGGCGCCAAGAGCCCGACTTCGGGCACGCCGACCATTCCCACGAGTTCGAACGAATGAGTGCCGCGACGACCGCGCCCCTCACGGGAGCCAGTCCTCCGAGCGCCGCGGACCAGCCGGCCCAACAAGCCCATAAGATAACGACGCGGCCTTACATCGGCCTCCTCGGCGTACTGCTCGGCGCCATGATGAGCACGCTCGGAAGCCGCACGACCACGTTCGGCCTCGCCGATCTGCGCGGCGGCCTCCATGCAGGCTTCGACGAGGGTGCCTGGATCACGACGAGTTTCGGCGTCGGCCAGATGCTCATAGGCGTGGCGTCGCCATATCTCGGTGCAATTTTCGGTGTCCGTCGTATACTGCTGATCGGCATCATCGTCTTCTTCATGACGAGTTTGCTTGGTCCACTTTCCCCGAATCTCACCGCATTTCTAGTCATGCAGTTCCTCGGCGGCGTCGGCTCGGGAACATTCATTCCGCTGACCGTCAGCTATATCCTTCGCAATCTTCCCAAAGGCCTCGTGATTTATGGCGTCTCGATCTACGCAATGAATTCCGAGCTTTCGCAGAACGTCGCGGCCTCACTCGAAGGGTGGTACACGGACCATCTCTCCTGGCGCTGGATCGACTGGCAGTACTGCGTGGCTCTGCCGATCATGTTTCTGTGCATTTGGCATGGAATGCCTGTCGAAAGCGGTCTGAGCCGGCGCCTCCGAGACCTCGACTGGCCCGGCATTTTCTACGCAGGCGCGGGCTTCGGCCTCCTCTATGCAGCGCTCGACCAGGGCAACCGCCTCGATTGGCTGAATAGCGGATTGATCGTCGGAATGCTCGTCAGCGGAACTCTGTTGACACTTCTCTTCATCGCACGCGAACTCATATCGCCGAAGCCCTTCGTCAACATTAGGGTAATCGCCCATGAAAATCTGATTCCGCTCCTTTTCCTGCTCGCGGGCTTTCGCTTCATCATCCTGTCAACCGCCTACATCATCCCGAGCTACCTGCAGACGGTGCAGAACTTCCGTGAATTGCAGGTCGGCACCGTGCTACTTTGGATCGCGCTGCCCCAATTCGCTTTCGTTTTGCCGCTCGGGTACATCCTCAATCGCGTGGATGGACGCTATATTCTGGCACTCGGGAACTTGATGATCGGCATCGCTTGCCTCATGGCCACGAACCTGACGAGCGAATGGGCCACCAACGATTTCCTCCCGTCCCAGATCCTTCAGGCCATCGGCCAGTCATTTGCCCTGACGAGCCTGATCGTGCTCGTCATCAAATCGATCTCGCCTGCTGACGCCTTGACGATTGGCAGCCTGCTTCAGATGAGCCGATTGTTCGGCGGCGAGATCGGAACGTCCTTCATGCAAACGTTCGTCCGCGTCAGAGAGCAGGTCCATTCGAACCTGATCGGGCTGCACGTCGACGGCTCTTCCGTCATGACGATCGACCGCCTGACGACCTATCAAAATATTCTGGGCGCGACCTCCGCCGACCACGCGGTCACCGCCGGACGCGCAACGAAACTCCTCGGCGCCACCGTCGCTCAGCAGGCGGCGGTCTACTCTTATATCGATGGATTTCTCGCGGCCGCGGTGGGGGCCGCCATCTGCCTGATTCTGGTCGCAACCGTCCAGCGACCAAAAAATCCGGTGTTTTAAAATGGAAATGAAGGAACGTCAGATCGTCCGTTCGCCTTCATCCGCTCTGAGCTGCGAAACCGCCTGCACCTTGATATGATCCGGATCGAACTGTCCGGTTTTTGCGAGCGCAATCACTGACGCCGCGATACGAGACCGGCGCTGCTCATCTGCGGCATCAATGCCGAGTTCTTGGCAGATAACGTCGAAAGTCAATTGGAGAACGGCAACTTGAGCGTTATCGAAGCTTCCGAATAGAGCATTCATATACGTACTCGTGTGCTCATACAGGCGGGAGCGCACTCTCTCAGCCATCGACGCCCAAACTTTCTGCCGATGATCTACTTAGTATACAGCCATTTGATGCAATCGGCTAATGCATTTTCGGGCGTGACTGCCACAAGTGCACAACTGCCTCTATCGGCGCCTCGACCTTGCTAAATTTGTTGCGCGAATGCTACAGACCTTCTTTCGCTTGAGTCCGAGCGCGCGTATGGCAACAACAACCCTCTGGCATTCCAGGAAATAAAGCCGAACAATATTTGTTGAACGTTTCGGCAATCGTCCTGCGGCAATGGCCGTGGGCCTGTGAAAGATATTCATGACCCAATCCAAAATCAAAGTTCATTCTGGTGACCTGCCGGCCGGACTTTCGTTTCCCCGGGGTGTTGCGATCGACACGGAAACGCTCGGGCTCAATCCGCACCGCGATCGCCTTTGCCTGGTGCAGCTTTCAAGCGGCGATGGAACCGCCCACCTCGTGAAGTTTGACGGCAAGGATTATAGTGCCCCGCGGCTGAAAGCGCTTCTTTCCGATTCTGGCACCCTAAAGATTTTTCATTTTGCCCGCTTTGATGTTGCAGTCCTGAAGCAATATCTCGAAGTCGAGACGGCGCCGCTTTACTGCACCAAAATCGCATCGAAGCTCGCGCGCACATACACCGACCGGCACGGTCTGAAGGATCTCGTCGCTGAGCTTCTCGGTATTGAACTGTCGAAACAGCAGCAAAGCAGCGACTGGGGCGCTTCGGACCTCTCCGAAAGCCAATTATCCTATGCGGCGAGCGATGTGCTGCATCTCCATGCGCTCAAGGCGAAACTCGATGTGATGCTCGCACGCGAAGGACGCACTGAATTCGCGCGTTCAGCCTTTGACTTTTTGCCAATACGCGCCCGACTCGACCTTGCCGGATTCGAACGGGACGACATATTTGCCCACTAAGACCCGGCCAGGGCCGGCTTACGCGGGCAGGTCCCAAAGTCTCCCCAATTGCGGGCGAGATTACGGGGTCCAAGGGGGATAGCGGCATGGCCAGCATGGCGGCCACGGGGAATTCAGACATCACACGCGGGCGGGAACGCGCAACCGGCAGCAGCATCGTCATTGCGGGCGATCGCGCACAAAGCCGGTCAGCAGCACATCGCCATTCCAAACGCGTCCGCCTGCTGAAGATCGCTCTGCCCTTGACGGCCGTCGCAACGACGGTGCTCGCCGCAATGAACATTCTCGGCAACGCTGGCGTCGGCCCGACACTCCCCCCGATCGAGATCCCCAAAATCGTCGCCGATAACCTCAAGATGCACAATCCGCATTATCAAGGCTTCAACGCCGACGGTGGTCATTACTGGGTAAAGGCTGAAACGGCGCAGCAGGATCTCAAAACGCTGACCGCCGTGCATCTCGAGCATATTACCGGTGAGCTTACGGATGCGAAAAAACAGAAGACAAATCTCGTCGCGGCCCGCGGTCTCTTCGACAACAAATCCAACATCCTTGAACTTTTCGACTCGATCGACGTCACAGGCGATGGCGGTCTGAACGCCAAACTTACGCGCGCAACGGTTCGTACGAAAGAAAACATCATCACCTCGGACCAGCCATCAACGATTACGATGGGCGCCGGCCAGATCACGTCGAACCAATTGACCATCCGTCAGAAGACGAAGGAATACACATTCCTCGACAACGTCCGCACGCATATGCAGCCGAAGAAGACAGCGCCCGCCCCGTCCGACAGCGGTCAGGCGCAGGCTGCCCTTCCGTTCGGCAATTCGAACGAGCCTGTCGATGTCGCTGCGAACCGTCTCGATATCGACGACGTAAAAAAGACGGCGATTTACTCGGGGCAGGTTGTCGCGACACAAGCCGGAGCAACGATGACGGCGCCTGAGATGACCGTGACCTATGAAGGCGCCGTTGCACCGGCAGGCAAGGCAAGCGCGAAATCCACAACGGAAAGTTCCGACTCGTCGGACACCAAGGTCAAGCTGATCGTGGCACGAGAATCCGTCGCCCTGAAACAGCCGAACGGCGAGATGGCAACGAGCCGGACAGCAACGTTCGATACCGTCGCCAATAAGGCTGTTCTCGAAGGCGATGTCATACTGACCCAGGGCGACGATCGTCGGGCAGTGGGCGATCGCGTCGATTACGATCAGGCGGCTCAGACGATGGTTCTCACGGGCCCCGTCGTTGTAACCGAGGGCGCCAACGTCCTCAAAGGACGCCGCCTCGTCTACAACCGCGCTACACAGAAGATGCAGCTCTCGGCTCCGGCTAATATCATGGGAAGCGCAACCGCCGGCCGGATCACCGCACATTTCGTCAAGCCGTCTTCAAAATCTGCCGCGAACCAATCATCCGACGAAGAGACGAGCGAGGACGGCATCCCATTCGGCGCCGCCTTCAAGACGGACGCCAATGCCCCATATGACGTCGTCGCCGATCGGCTGGACGTCGACGACAACGCAAAAACTGCGGTGTTCACCGGCGGCGTTTCTGCCGTCCAGGGCAATGTGACGATGCATTCGCAAGAGATGACTGCGTTCTACACTGGAAGTGCCGGGATGGGTTCGACCGGCGATGATTCGTCATCTGCCGCGCCCGCGGCGCTCACGCATCTGACCGCCAAAAAGAAGGTGGTGGTTTCTGCAAAGGACGGCCAGACGGCAACCGGCGACTGGGCGGAAGTCGACGTCAAGAAAAACCTGACGACAATGGGTGGTAGCGTCGTGCTGACGCAAGGCAAAAATATTGTCCACGGCACGAAGCTCGTGATCGATATGAATACCGGCGAAGCCACGATCAAGACGGAGCCACCGAAGAGCAATGGTCCGATGGTCAGCAGCAGTGACAGCGACGGCGACGGCAACGGCGAGATCTTCAAAGCCGAACGCCCCAGCGCGGTCTTCTACCCTGGCCAGCTCAAAAAATCGAAAATTCAAGCTGATGGTTGGCAGGTCCGCACGTCGCCTTGACCGCGCCGCAGACTTGGAAGCAGTTCTGTGTGTAACGGAGCATGCCGTGAGACGGCGAGGTGTTTGTGTTTAAGGCTCTTCCAATCCGTCTGAAAACGAACGGCAAGGCGCCGAACGGAGCGAGCAGCTATGCCAACGGCAGCAGCGTCGCTCCGCAGCGCGCCGCGCCGGCAGAAGACCCCCATGCGATTGGCGCCGATGGCTGGCTGACGGCCTACGACGTCAAAAAATCCTACCGGAAACGTATGGTCGTGAAGGGCGTCAACCTCGCGGTCGGGCGCGGCGAATCTGTCGGCCTTCTGGGTCCTAATGGCGCAGGCAAAACCACGGTTTTCTACATGATCACCGGCCTCGTCGCTGCCGACGAAGGACGGATTACGATCGACGGCGAGGATGTAACCAAGCTCCCGATGTACCAGCGCGCTCGGCTTGGTGTCGGCTACCTCCCGCAGGAAGCATCAATCTTTCGCGGCCTGACGGTTGAACAGAACATCATGTCTGTTCTGGAACTGATCGAGCCGGACCGCAAAGCACGGAAAGAGCAGCTCGACAGCCTATTAGAGGAATTTTCCATCACACGGCTTAGAAAATCGGCGGCGATGGCTCTTTCAGGCGGTGAGCGCCGGCGCTGCGAAATTGCCCGCGCGCTCGCATCGCGGCCGTCATTCATGTTGCTGGACGAACCCTTCGCCGGCATTGACCCGATCGCCGTCGGCGACATTCAGCAACTTGTTCGCCACTTGACCGAACGCGGTATTGGTGTGTTGATCACGGATCATAATGTTCGTGAAACATTAAGCCTGATCGACCGCGCATACATCATCTACGACGGTCAGGTTCTGACGCAAGGCAAGCCTTCAGAAATCATATCGAATGAAGATGTGCGGCGGGTCTATCTTGGAGACATGTTCGTTAACACGCGTTGAGTATTGGTGGCTCCGCAGTTTTAACGACGGAGCAGCGGGTTAGTGGCGCTTTCGGCAAAATTGGAGCTGAGACAAGGCCAGCAGCTGGTCATGACGCCACAGCTGCAGCAGGCCATCCGTCTACTTCAGCTTTCCAATCTCGAGTTGACCGAATTTGTCGACACGGAACTTGAGCGCAATCCGCTGCTCGAACGCGACGAATCCGGCGGCGCGAAGCCGACCGAAGATCCTGTTGAAGAACGGCAGGACGAACGGAGCACATCCTCCGACGAGAGCTGGCTCGATCTGCGTGAGCCCGTCCGCGACCACACCGGCGGCCTCGACGCCGATTTCGGAAATGTGTTTCAGGAGCCCGGGACGGGCGAACCAGGCTCGGCCGGCGCCAGCACATTGGGCCTGAGCTGGTCGAACGTTACCCAGCGGATGCACAACGGCGGCGATGACGACAGCGATTTGGAAGAATTCGTCGCCAACCAGATCTCGTTGCGTGAGCATCTAAGCGCGCAATTGCCGCTGACCGTGAGTTCGCCCGTCGAACGTCTCATTGGACAGCATCTGATCGATCTCGTGGATGAGGCGGGCTACATTCCCGCCAATCTGGACGCCCTCTCGCAACGTCTCGGCGCTCCGCTCGAGCTAATCGAGAGTGTTCTCGCAAAGCTTCAGACATTCGATCCGCCTGGCATTTTCGCCCGCTCGCTTGCCGAATGCCTGGCACTCCAGCTCAAGGATCAGAACCGCTACGACCCGCTGATGGCGGAGTTGCTTGCTCACCTGGATCTGCTGGCCAGCCGCAATATCAGCGCGCTGAAAAAGGCCATCGGCGTCGATATGGACGAACTCGCCGACATGATCCGGGAAATCAAGCGGCTCAATCCCAAACCCGGCCTCAAATTCGGTTCCGTTCAGGTCCAGCCGGTCGTTCCGGACGTGATCGTCCGCGCCGCATCGGACGGCGGCTGGCACGTCGAGCTGAACAGCGACACTCTGCCACGGGTTCTCGTCAACCGCACGTACTACACGCGGATTGCGCGCACTGCGACGTCGGAGAGGGACAAAGGCTATCTCTTCGACTGTTTGCAGACCGCGAATTGGTTGGTGAAAAGCCTCGATCAACGCGCCCGGACGATCCTGAAAGTCGCGGAGCAGATCGTACGGCAGCAGGACAGCTTCTTCATGTACGGCGTGCAGCACCTGAGGCCGCTCAACCTCAAGGTGATCGCCGACGCCATTTCGATGCACGAGTCGACCGTCTCCCGCGTCACCTCAAACAAATACATCTCCACCCCGAGGGGCATATTTGAGCTCAAATATTTCTTTACCTCGGCGATTGCCTCTGCCGCCGACGGGGAGGCCCATTCCTCCGAAGCCGTTCGCCATCGGATCAAGCAACTGATCGATTCCGAGAGTGTTGCAGACGTTCTCTCGGACGATCAGCTCGTCGACCGCCTTAAAAGCGAGGGCATTGATATTGCCCGCCGGACCGTCGCCAAATATCGCGAAGCCATGCGTATTCCATCATCTGTCCAGCGTCGCCGGGACAAGAGATTGGTGGAACGTTTAGGCGGCATGGCTTGAACGCAATGGCCTAACCAAATGAACGCATTATATTTTTTCGTTACATTCACATTCCAAGCGTGATTTGACAGAGCAATCGTCGGAGCCTATCGCTGAAAAGGAAAGCGCCCGAGCAAAGTGGCGGTCACACTTTCCCCACGGGTGTTGCGATAGGTGGCTCGAAGCCTTGAGTGAATTGCGCTCGGTAACGGGTTTTACGCCTCCAGAACGTGCAGAACAGGCATCTTCATGACCATCCAAATTACCGGAAAGAACGTCGAAGTTGGTGATGCTTTCCAGACCTACGCGGGCGACAAGATCCGCTCCGTCCTTCAAAAATACCTCGCACGCGAGGTCGATGGACATATCCGGCTCGAACGGGAACGAGAGTTGTTCAAGACGGCCTGCTCGGTCCGCCTGGCGAACGGACTTTTGCTCGAGGCCCACGGCGAAGGCGCGGACGCCTATGGCAGTGTCGATTCGGCGGCTCATCGCCTGGAAACGCGGGTTCGTCGCTATAAGGGCCGGATTAAAAATCATTCCACCGCGGCGGCACGGCGCAAAGTCGATATCGAGGCCACGGATCACATCGTAAGTCTTCGCGACGAGGATGAGCCGAAGCACGACGACGCGAATCCCCTTATTATCGCCGAGGGCCAGCGCAATATAAGCCATATGACGGTCAGCGAGGCCGTTCTGCAGCTCGACCTGTCGGAAGCGCCCTTTATGATTTTTAAGAACGCGTCGCACGGAGGGCTGAACGTCGTCTACCGGCGAAGTGACGGCCACATCGGCTGGATCGACGCCGATCTCCCCGTTGGGGCCAAACCAAATGGCGCGACGGCGCCAAAGCACGTGGACTGAGCGTAGGCTTAACTCTTGCATGACGTACGGTGGACATCGCCCGGCATCCGGTGCGATCAGCCACAATGACGACCACATCATCGGGGATGGGACTCGGATGACCATTGAAGGCATGCTTGCCACCGACGCGATTATTCCGCGTCTCGAGGCCGAAGATAAGAAGCAGGCGCTTCACGCTCTCGCGATGAAGGCTGAGGCCGTGACTGGCGCTCGCGCGCCGGATATCTATGCCGCTCTGCTGCAAAGAGAGCGGCTGAGTTCGACGAGCCTCGGTCGTGGTATTGCGATTCCGCACGTGAAGCTTCCGACGGTAAAAGCGATTACCTGCATCTTTGCACGGCTGGAACAGCCAATACCGTTCGAAAGCCACGACGGCGAGGCGGTCGATCTCTTGTTTTTCCTGCTCGCGCCTGAGACGGCCGGAGCCGACCATCTGAAAGCGCTCGCGCGCATTTCCCGGCTCGTCCGCGACCCTGCGACCCTCGATGGTTTGCGCAGCGCCAAGGATGCCGAAGCCTTACGAAGCGTTTTGATGAAACCCATCACCTCGCACGCGGCCTGATGGATCTACGCCACGGCTACGAGTGAAGCACCGCCAGCGCGCCGAGCCCGATTCCGCCGACGAGCAGCCGCCACCAGCCGAAGAACGATAGGCCGCGCTTCGAAATGAAGTCGAGCATGTAGCGAACGACGATCGCCCCGGTCACGAAGGCCGCAATGAAGCCAAGGACGATGTGGCTGACGTCATCAGGCGTCAGAATCGACCAGTTCTTGTAGAGATCGTAGGCGAAGGCGCCCGTCATCGTCGGCATCGCAAGAAAGAACGAGAACTCCGCTGCCGTGCGCTTGTCAGCACCAAGCAGCATGCCTCCCACGATTGTCGATCCCGACCGAGAAACACCCGGGATCATCGCGAGGCATTGAGCAAATCCGATTATCAGAGCCGCCAGCGGCGGAATATCCATGACGTCGACATAACGCGGCTGGTATCGCATCCTATCGACGAACAGCAGAATGACGCCACCAATGACAAGAGAAAGGCAGATGATCACGGGCGACTCGAACAGGAAATCCTTGATGATCTTATGCGCAGCAACGCCGATGAAGACGGCCGGCAGGAACGCCAGCAGCACAGCAAAGACAAAGCGCCGCGTTCTCGGATCGCTGGGGAAATCGCGCGTAATCGTCCAAAGTTTTCCCGAATAGACCGTCAGAAGAGCCAGGATTGCCCCGAGCTGAATCAAAACCTCGAAGGTCCGGCCGGCAGACGTCACACCCATGAGGCGTTCAGTGAGCAAAAGGTGCGCCGTGGATGAAACTGGCAAATATTCCGTCAACCCTTCAATCAGTCCGAGCAATACGACTTGCCAGGTTTCCATGCGGTCTTCTCCCTCGGACCCGTCAAAACCGGGGAGCGTTAGCAGAAATTCCTTAGAGCCCAAAGCGGGTCGTTTAGCCGAGCTGCCATCGAATCGACGAGACCTAGTGTATAGTGCCTCGCCACCAGCACAGGACCCCTATGCCTCTGCGCCTCACGCAATACCGCCTTTGCCCCCGCTCCCGCTCCATCCGTCTGGCGCTCGCCGAATACCGCATCGACGTCGCACTGCTCGATGAAAATCCCTGGGAATGGCGGCAAGGTTTTCTGGCGAAGAACCCCGCCGGCGAGATGCCCGTCCTCGAATTCGATAACGGCCTGACGCTTTGCGGCACCTACTCCGTCTCGGAATATATCGCCGAGGACCTTTCCCTCGCCGCCAATACCGTCGCGCCGGCGCCCCCCGTTCTCTTTCCGGGGAACCGAGAGGATCGCGCCGAAGTCCGCCGCCTCATCGATTGGTATCACGGCAAGTTCGACCGCGAAGTGACCCGGGAATTGCTGATCGAGAAGGTTTACAATTCAATGCGACCGTCCGGGCCCATCGCACCCGATCCCGGCGTGCTGCGTGCTGTTCGCATGAATCTGAAATATCACCTCTCCTATACGGGATATCTCGCTGACTCGCGGCGCTGGCTCGCAGGAGACGATCTGAGTTTCGCGGATTTCGCCGCCGCCGCCCACATTTCGACGGTTGATTACTTGGGCGAGATGCCGTGGCAGGATTACCCCGCCGTTAAGAATTGGTACCAGCGCATGAAGTCCCGGCCGTCTTTCCGAGCGCTTCTCGGTGATCGCGTCCCCGGAACGGCACCCCCACTTGCCTATTCGGACCTCGATTTCTAAATGGCAGTATGCTCGAAGCACAGATTGCCCGTTCCGATCTCAGCAAGATGCTCCGCGCCGAAGCGCAAAAGCTCGGCCTCGAAGCCGTGGGTATCGCGCGCCTGTCGGACGATGCGAACCTTCGCGGCAGGCTCGCGCACTTCCTGAGCGAAAATCGCCATGGCGATATGGATTGGATGGAAACGCATGCCGACCGGCGCGGCGACCCTCTGCGCCTCTGGCCCGAAGCCAAGAGCGCCGTCGTCTTCGGCCAATCCTATGCACCGCCCGAAGATCCGCTCGACGCGCTAGACCGACGCTCGAATGCTGCGATTTCCGTCTATGCCAAAGGTCGCGACTATCACGATGTCCTGAAAAAGCGGATCAAATCCCTCGCACGCAGCTTCGCGGAAAAGTCGGGCAACGACGTCAAGGTCTTCGTCGATACCGCGCCATTGATGGAAAAGCCGCTCGCTGCGAAAGCAGGCCTGGGCTGGCAAGGCAAGCATACCATTCTCGTATCGCGCGATCATGGAAACTGGCTCTTCCTCGGCATCATGCTGACGACCGCCGAACTCGATCCGGATGAAAGTGTCTCCGATCATTGCGGCTCGTGCCGTCGATGTCTCGACGTCTGCCCGACGAATGCTTTTCCAGCGCCGTACCAGCTCGACGCCCGGCGCTGCATCGCGTACCTCACCATCGAGCACAAAGGACACATCGCGCCGGAGTTTCGCGAGCCTATCGGCAACCGCGTGTTTGGATGCGACGACTGCGCCGCCGTCTGCCCTTGGAACAAGTTTGCAGGCGCCGCAACCGAGCTCAAATATGCTGCCCGCGCAGAGACGGATAATCCACCGCTTGCGGACTTGCTCGCGCTCGACGACCCCACCTTCCGTCTTCGCTTCGCGGGCACGCCGATCAAACGAACGGGACGTGATCGCATCGTGCGCAATGCACTCATCGCGTCCGGAAATTCCGGTGACCGTACACTCCTCCCGGCGATTGAAGCGTTGATGCGCGATGCGTCTCCCCTTGTCCGGGCCATGGCCGTATGGGCAGCACACCGCCTTGCAAACACATGCGAACTTCAGGCTCTGCGGCAACGCTATCAAGATCTCGAACGCGACCCAGAAGTTGCCCGCGAATGGCAGAACACGAAGGAGGACCAGGCCGCATGAGGCGCCTCTTCTGTTTCGGGCTTGGATACTGTGCGGCCGAGTTGGGACGTCGGCTTCTTCCCCGAGGATGGACAGTCGCCGGCACGACCGCACACGCGGAGAAGATCTCCGCACTCGGAGCACGAGGCTTCGAGCCGTATCTCTTCGAAGGAACGTCGGCCCCCGAAGATGTCGCTGGTGCGCTTCGATCGGCGACGCATATCCTGCTGTCTATTCCGCCGGACGCCGAAGGCGACCCAGCGCTCCGCCATTTCGGAAACGCCCTGGCAGAAAATCGTTCGATCACGTGGATCGGTTATTTCTCGACCGTCGGCGTTTATGGCGACGCCCAAGGCAATTGGGTAGATGAAACCACTGATCCCAAGCCCGGCACAGAGCGTGGGCGTCGACGTCTCAAGGCCGAAGCCGATTGGATCGATCTCTCAGCAAAAAGCGGCAAATCTCTTGTCATCTATCGGCTGCCGGGAATCTACGGACCCGGACGCAGTGCGATCGACCAGCTCAAAGCCGGCACGGCGCGCCGAGTCTTCAAACCGGGCCAATTCACGAACCGCGTCCACGTCGCCGATATCGCAAACGCTGTCGAGGCGAGTATGGAACTCGGTCCCGGCGCTCACGTCTTCAATGTTACCGACGACTTGCCTGCGCCACCGCAGGACGTCATTGCGTATGGCGCCGAGTTGCTTGGCGTCCCGTGCCCGCCAGCCACCGATCCGAGCGACATCGCGCTGTCGCCCGCAGCTCGAAGCTTCTACATCGAGAACAAGAAGGTTTCGAATGCGCGCATGAAATCGGAACTCGGCGTCAAGCTTGCGTATCCCACGTACTTCGAAGGATTGAAGGCGATCGCCGGCCGCCTGCCGTGATGTTTTTTGCGGAATGTCACAGGTTCTCCGCCATTCTGCCAGAATGGAGGATATATCTCGTTCCGCATGTCGCACGTTGCGCGACATCCAAAACGGCGAGATTGCCATGCCGATCAGAACGCTCCTTGTCGTTGCAGTCGTAGCGATGTTCGCGGTCGTGGCTCACGCCACAGAGGCAATTGATCCGGCGCAGGCCATTGCGCAGAAATTCTCGGAAGCGAGCGACGACAAGCCCGCTCCCTCTCGACGATCGTTCGATCGACCTGATGCCGCTTATGAAGCGGATATGCTGCAACGCGCGCGAGCAGAGGAGCTTGAGCGTCGGAACGAAGAAGCCCAGCAGACAACAGTCAGACCTCAGTATCCTGTCCCCTCTCCTTCGGCTCCGCTGCAGCCCGCAGAGAGTTCAACTTCAGGCCCCGGACCTCAACTTGCCGCTCTGCCGTCCAAATTGACGAACCCCGAAGTCCCTGCACTTACCCCTGAGGGACCAGATCCAATGGCGACCGAGGCCACCGTGCTCCTTGTCCTCGATCCGAACGGTGCCGGACTCGGGTTCAAACCCGATCCCATCATTTGCATGGATAATCGTTGCTGGCTTTCGAACGGCATCACGTCGCCAGCAGTTGCGATGCCCCGCAATCAAGCTGTCGCATTGCAGACCACAAGTACGGTCACCGCCGATTCCTGCAGAGGCAAAAGCGGTTGCGTCTATCGCAATGTTCCGATCGATCCGCGCCAGCGCATCGATGTCATCGAGGTCGGGGAAGGCGGTGGAGCGTCCGCCGGAGCCTATACCGTCGCCGCGGATAACAGCTGTCGCAAGGAAGGCGACGCACTGGTTTGCGACAATGGTCTTGGAACAGAAAATTTTCGAATTTGGGTGGTTCCGGAATCGACCGCTGTCGCCGCTGGCGACGCGAGCCTCGAAGATGCCGTCGCCGGAAACCTCCCCGAGCCCGACCACACGTCCGCGAACGACAAATAGCGCTAAAGCAGCTTGCCAAGTTCGCTGAACAGAAGGTTGAGATCCTGCGGCCGCGACAGCCGATGCTCGGCATCCGGAACCTCAATCAGCGTAACCTGGCCGCCCGTGAGAAAGGTCCTGAGTTCCCTTGTGTGCGCGGCGGGCACATCGACATCCTGAAGTCCTTGCAGGATGACCACTGGGCGCTTCGGATCGAAGGGACGCGCCAGAAGATGATTGCGCCCGTCTTCGATGAGCCTGCGGGTGATGACATATGGGGCCGCATACGCGGAGGGTTGCAGGACATATCCCCTTTCCACGATCTCGCGGCGCGCACTATCGGGAAATCGCTTCCACATCAATTCTTCCGTCATATCCCAGGCGGGTGCGATCAGCAGAACCGCCTTGATGCGCTCGGCTTCCCTTGGCCGCTCTCGCAGGAGCTTTTGCAGAAGCAGAAGGGCGATATATCCCCCCATGCTCGATCCGATGATAATCTGTGGACCTTTGCTGACGTTCATCAGGATCGCATCGGCTTCTTCGAGCCAGCGTCCTATGGTGCCGTCTTCGATCCGCCCTGCCGATCGCCCATGTCCTGAATAATCGAACAGCATCGATGAGAGACCGTGTTGGTTCGCCCATGCGGCGACGGCCGTTGCCTTCGTCGAGCCCATATCCGACATGAAACCGGAAAGCCAAAAGAGCCCGGGCTCGCCTCTTGCCTGCGAAATATATGCAATGTCGCGGGCGTCTATCCCCAGTCCGACACGAAGGATTTGCGGTTCAGGGCTTGGAATTTTATAGGAACTGTCCATCGTTGGTCCCAACGTATGCGAATTGATGAGCTGAAATGAACAAGTCACTGACGGTGCTGCAAGTCATTCCTCGTATGCGAGCAGGCGGCGCCGAATTGGGATGTCTGCAGATCGCGGCGGCATTGGTCAAAAACGGCCATCGCGCGCTTGTGGCGTCCCAGGGCGGACTCCTCGTCGATCAGCTTCTTGCCGCCGGCGCGGAACATATCGAATTGCCCCTCGCAACGAAGAACCCGCTCATCCTTGCGAGGAATGCATCGGCTCTCGCCGACATCATTCGGCAGGAAAACGTCTCGATCATCCATGCGCGCAGCAGAGCGCCCGCATGGAGCGCGCTCCTCGCCGCACGACGGACGCATATCCCTTTCGTAACGACCTATCATTCCGAATATTCTGAAAAGGGACGACTCAAGAATTTCTACAATAGCGTCATGGCACGCAGCGATACGGTGATCGCCGTGTCGGACTACATGGCACACCTGATCCGCACGCGCTATCACACTCCGGAAGATCGCATTGCCGTCATCCATCGTGCTTTCGATTCAAACGTCTTCGATCCATCCAAATTGACGCCCGAACGATTGGATGCCGTTCGCCGGCTGCTCGACGCTGACGGAACCAAGCCCGTGCTTATGCTTGCGGGACGGATCACGCCGCGAAAGGCGCAGCATCACTTGGTCTCTGCCCTTGGTCTCCTCAAAGAGCGCGGCGCACCGGACCTCGTTTGCGTGCTGGCAGGCGAAATCGAAAAACCTGCCTTCAAGGCCGAACTCGAAGCCCAAGCCGCGCGGCTTGGCGTAGCGCATCAATTGCGGTTTCCAGGACACGTGCGCGATGTGGCGGCCGCCTATGCGATCAGCGACATCGTATTGAACATTTCCGAGCAGGAAGGCCTGCCGCGCGTCGCCATCGAAGCCCAGGCGATGGGCGTCCCGCTC
The DNA here is from genome assembly GCA_018242215.1 of Pseudomonadota bacterium. Classification (GTDB taxonomy): domain Bacteria; phylum Pseudomonadota; class Alphaproteobacteria; order Rhizobiales; family Hyphomicrobiaceae; genus Hyphomicrobium_B. The sequence goes on along the minus strand of JAFECG010000018.1, from coordinate 141,720 downwards.
ATCGTCTCCGACACCGGCCCAGGGCGCGAAGTCGCGCTGACCGTGCCCGATGTGCCCCCGAACGAAGCCACAGGACTTCGCGTGCCGTACGCCGATCCAGAAGCCGTGGCCGACGCCATTTCGAAAATGCTCGGCTGGTCATCGCAAGAGCGCAAAGCCGTAGGCGCTCGCGGCTCTGCGCAGGTGAGACGCCGCTTCACACTCGATCAGCTCACCTCCAAAACGCTTGCCGTGTATGAACGTGTTACAGCGAAGCAAAGGCGGCGACTCCCCATCTCCTGCTTCATCATTGCGATGAACGAAGCCGACCGCATCGGGGCGACCATCGCTTCCGTTCGCGATTGGGTCGACGAGGTCATTGTGATCGATTCCGGCAGCACCGATGGAACCCAAGCCGTAGCCGAAAATGCCGGGGCCAGGGTCATCTACAATGCTTGGCCCGGCTTCGGCCAACAGAAGCGTTTCGGCGAGGACCAGTGCCGCAACGACTGGCTGCTCAATCTCGACGCCGACGAAGTTGTGACCCCGAGGTTGCACAAATCCATTGAAAGCGTTTTCAAGAACGGGAATCCGGCTCACTGCGTCTACGGAATGGCGATCAAAATCGTCTATCCAGGAAAGCAGAAGCCCCGTCCAATCGCCAACGACCACTATTGCTTGCGTCTCTATGATCGCCGGCGCGTGCGGTTCGCTGATTCAACGCTGTTCGACTCGGTCGAACCTAAGAACGAAAAGATCGGCCATCTGAAAGGCGACGTCTTCCATCACTCGATCCGGTCCCTGGATGACCTTGCGCGTAAATGCGATGAACGAGCAACTTATAATGCCTTGAATTCAAGCCCGAAATCGGCGCTTGAGCTTGGCATTCGGACGGTGACGGAGTTTCCCGCTCATTTCGTCAAATACTACGTCGGTCGGGGCCATTTTTCGGGCGGCTGGACTGGGCTGGGCTTTGCCCGGATTACAGCCTATTACCGCTGGCAACGAATTCGCCGGATGCGGGGAACCACGCGGCAGTCCGGCCGATTGCTGTAACCGAGCCCCGGCAAAATGTCCCTCTGCACCCGAATGCGCGCGCCGATTCCTTAATTCAACGCCCAAATACGATCTAGTCCCCTTGACTTTTATCGCCGAGTTTCGAACTGTCGGCACGTAACGAAACTCTGGTCAGCGCCGGAGCAATAAGGCTTTTTTTCAGAGCGACGTCACGCAACCGAAACAGCAAAAGGAGCTTGTACCATCCGTAAACCAATGCGCCCCGAGCCTCAGAGCCGGGAAAATTCAGGGCCCCGTATCAACGATCAAATCCGGGCCCGGGAAGTCCGTCTCATCGATGAGAACGGCCAGAACGTCGGCATAATTGCAAAATTCGATGCGCTCGCCCGCGCCGGGGACGCCGGATTGGATCTCGTCGAGATTTCTCCCGACGCGGAGCCGCCGGTTTGCAAGATCCTCGATTACGGCAAGTACAAATTCCAGGAACAGAAGAAGGCCGCGGAAGCTCGCAAGAACCAGAAAATCGTCGAGTTGAAAGAGATCAAGATGCGCCCTGGCATCGATGATCACGACTATGACGTGAAGATGCGGGCCATCAAACGGTTTTTCGAAGACGGGGACAAGGTCAAGATCACCTTGCGCTTCCGCGGACGCGAGATGGCCCATTCGCAGCTCGGCATGGCCGTTTTGCAACGCGTGAAGGCCGACACCGAAGCGATATCGAAGGTCGAAAGCGAGCCGCGCTTTGAAGGTCGCCAGATGGTCATGGTGCTTGCACCCAAATAAACGTGAGTTGCGGCGGGGTCATTTTGCCCCGCCTTTACCTTCTAAGAGACACCGTCAGACGTCATCTTGCGGACGTGCACGGACGGCTTTAGCCTCGTCCGATCTTCCGCCCCGAGCCCCAGAGGCGCGCAATGGGTGACGAGCAGCCATTCGATTTCTCGATTCTTGAACGTATCGGCGCGCCATTTCGCCATTTCGAAGCGGGCGAAAAAATCTTCCTCGAGGAAGACGACGGGAACGCCATGTACATGGTGCGATCGGGACGCGTCGACGTGATCACTTACGGGATCGTTCTCGAGAACGTGCGCGCTGGCGGCATCTTCGGCGAAATGGCATTGATTGATGACGGCCCCAGAAGCGCTGCAGCCATGGCAGCAGAGCCGACGGAGGTCGTCGCAATTGATAAGCCGACATTCCTCGCCGTCGTTCGCGATGACCCGCAGTTTGCCCTAAGGGTCATGGGTCTTCTCGCGACCCGTCTAAGACGAATGAATAAGCAGGTCGGATGAAATCACCGACAGCCGTTGCCGCCACCGGTGATCTCAGTTCTTTAGAGCATTTAGCAGCCGTGATTGATCATGCAACGGCGGTGACGCCAGTTGCCCCAGCCCCAGCGCCGCGCGCAGATATGGCGCCAGCGCCAGCAATACCGCCCATAGCCAGCCTTCGTTACGAGAGACTGATTTGTTCCAACCCCCTTCAGGGGCGCAAGCGTCGCCGCTTGCGGGGTCGAAGCCGCCGCAGTCAGGCCAATCGCGACGACAGATGCTGCCAAGAGTGGTGCAAGACGCATGTTCAACTCCGTTTTTTTTTCGAAAGGCATAACACGCCGACCAAGCGTGCAAAGCCTACCTTCCATTCTATTCGCTGAATGGCCACTGAATGGCCGTTTCGAACCTACAATTCAAAATTTTTCCGAATGTATCCATAATGGGAAACCACGGCGGCGCATCAATTCGGGGCGCGCTTAGTCGAGGTCTACTAGGCCGAGCGCCGCGAGCGAGATGAACGTGGCGATCATCAGTATTCCTACAACTAAGACGAGTGCTGGATAGAACGCCGCGAATACGATTCCCGCGCGCCACCCTGCTGCTGAACGCAGACTGATAACGGCAGTCGGGAATGCTGCGACGAGGAGAATTGCGACGACGAATGGATCGAGTTTCATAGGTCAGACTCCGGCCCCAGCCGTACCTTGGCATCCTGCCCCAGACCAACCGATCACCACCACTCAACGTCCGTCAAAAAAACGCAATTGAAGATAAACCGAAGCCGGTGCGCCCTACATTGCGTAGCAACATGCCGGTCATTTCAAAGGCTCAAGGGGGTCCTTGCTTCGGATTGCTAATATGGCCAAATGACCGCCAATAATTCTCCAAGACCGATCGGCTTCCGGCTCCCGTCGTTTGGGCGCGCCGCAGCGAGAAGGAATAGACTCCCTCAATGCATCCCAAGGTTCGCGAAGTTCTGCTCTACACCGGGGTGAACCTCAGTGCGACGATCGTCGACTACATCATTTTCCTCTCGTTGACGCACATCTTCGGATTACCGATTTTACAAAGCGTCATCGCCTATGCAATCGCGACCATCGTGAACTACACGCTAACGAGAAAATTCGTTTTTCATCGCGACCTCTTTCCAAAATCCGAGCATAGACGCTTCCTCGAATTCGTCGCGACGAACGTGGTGGGGCTTCTCATAACGGCAGTTGTCATTTGGATAACCGTCCACAACATGAACCTGCCGCCGTTCGAGGGCAAGACGATCTCCGTGCTGATCTGTTTCGTATCGCTCTACTACGTGCGAACACGCATCGTGTTCGGGAGGAACACGGTCGGGCCCGTAGGCGCTTCATCGGAAGCTATGCAGGGCGCAGCGTCTAGAAATTCACGTGCTGGATGACATAGCTTCCTGCTGCCGCAATGATGCCGGCAAGCAGCACGAACGGCAGAATAGCGACGAGCACCATCAGCAGTTCGACGAACGCCTTGAAGATCTGCTCGGCGGCGCGCCAGAGTTGAAAGAAGCCGCGGTAAAGGACATAGATGATCGCGATCACCGCGATTGCGAGGACGACGATTTTCCAGATCGGCAGCGCCTGCCAGTTCGATTGGAAAATTTCGAACATCTGGCCAAATGACCATTGCCAGACGAGATTTACGAATTTGAAGATCGCCGTGATGCCCTGCTGGAGCAGATTGACGATTTGATCGATGATTTGCCGCATGCCCCGCCTCCCCTCGCGTTTTCCGCCCTACCAACGTATTAACCTTGTACTTAGTTCAGCCCTATCCATACGGATTTTCGCGATTGGGCTATGAAAACCGGTCCGCGCGTTGCATTTTTTGCTACCCGCGTCGAAAAAGTTGCGTTTTCGACAACTCTTCCCTATAAACCGCCTCCAGAGCCGCCCGGCGAGGCATGCCGTGGCGGTTCTTATGCTTTTGAAAAACAAGCGGAAACCGCAAAAAGCATCCCTTCGCAGGAGAGTGCGGACGCCTACCTGTCTGCACTTCGGGCCGCAAGGCCCGTGGGCGCGACTGCGCCGCGTCGCTAGCGGCGCCCCCGCGGAGGGCCAGGATGCGAAGCGCGTGAGCGCAAGCCTCCGGTGCGGCCCGTGAGCGAAAACAGGATAAGCAAAATGCCTAAGTTGAAGACCAAGAGCGGCGCGAAAAAGCGCTTCAAGATGACGGGCACGGGCAAGGTTGTAGCCGCCCAGGCCGGCAAGCGTCACGGCATGATCAAGCGTACGGCGAAGTTCATTCAGAAGGCCCGCGGCACGGGCGTGCTGAACGACTCTGACGCCAAGATCGTCAAGAAGTACATGCCCTACAGCCGCTGAGTTCTCCGGCGCTTGCGGCCGGCTCCGCGCAGCGGAGTCGCAAGCGCCCAATAGAGAATCTCAGCCCACCCGATAAATCTTGAAGTTCGAGGAGCAATCCCATGGCCCGCGTCAAACGTGGCGTTACCGCCCACGCCAAGCACAAGAAAGTCATCAAGGCCGCGAAAGGCTTTTACGGCCGCCGCAAGAACACGATCCGCGTCGCCAAGCAGGCGGTGGAGAAGTCGCAGCAATACGCCTATCGCGACCGCAAGCGCCGCAAGCGCAATTTCCGCGCCCTCTGGATCCAGCGCATCAACGCAGCTGTCCGCGAACATGGCCTGACCTACGGACGATTTATCAACGGCCTGTCGAACCTCGGCATCGAGGTCGATCGCAAGGTTCTGTCGGATATCGCGATCAACGATCCCGCAGGCTTCAAGGCCCTGGTCGATAAGGCCGCCGCTGCAGCTTCTTCGCCAGTCGCAAAGGCTGCCTGACCACCTCCGTTGTCATCCCGACCGAAGCGGCTGCGCACCAGCGCAGTCGCGTCGAGCCGGGATGCCAGCACTTCTGCGGTGTATTCAACCTGCAATATGGGTCCCGGATCGCCGCGCGGAGTTGAACATGCGCGCTGAGCCTGCCAAACAGGGGCCGCGCGCCGTCCGGGATGGCAATTGGTGCACGCGGCGCCCCGGACGAGGTTTCGAATGAGCACTTCCAGCGATCTCTCGACGCTCGAACGCGAACTTCTCGCCGAAATCTCTGGAGCCGGAGATCTCGCAGCGCTCGACGCTGTCCGCGTCTCGAGCCTCGGCAAGAAGGGCCGTGTCTCCGAGCTGATGAGCAAGCTCGGCTCACTCCCACCGGAAGAACGCAAAAGCTTCGGCCAGACGGTCAACGCGCTGAAGACCAAAGTTGCAGAGGCGCTCGACACCCGCAAAGCCGATCTCGAAACCGCCGCGCTCGACGAACGCCTCAAAACCGAGCGCGCCGACGTCACGCTTCCGGTCCGTTTCGGCCCCGTTGCCCAAGGCCGCATTCACCCCGTCTCGCAGGTGCTCGACGAGGTGGTCGAAATCTTCGCCGACATGGGCTTCTCGGTGGCCGAAGGTCCGGACATCGAGACGGATGAGATGAACTTCGACAAGCTCAACATCCCGGCGGAGCATCCGGCACGCCAGGACCACGACACATTCTATTTCTCGCCGAAGGCCGACGGCTCGCGCCTGCTGTTGCGCACGCACACGAGCCCCGTGCAGATCCGCACGATGGTGGCGCAGAAGCCGCCGATCCGCATCATAGCGCCGGGCCGCGTCTACCGCATGGACAGCGACCAGACCCACACGCCGATGTTCCACCAGGTCGAAGGGCTTGTCATCGACGAGACGACGCACATGGGCCATCTGAAGTGGGTGCTTCAGGAATTCTGCAAGGCCTTCTTCGAAGTCGACGAAGTGAAGATGCGCTTCCGCGCCTCGCACTTTCCGTTCACCGAGCCGTCGATGGAAGTCGACATCGGCGCCGAGGCGATCGGCAAACCGGGGCAATGGCTTGAAATTCTTGGCTGCGGCATGGTCCACCCGAACGTGCTCAGAAACTGCGGCCTCGATCCTGAGAAGTACCAGGGCTTCGCCTTCGGCGTCGGCCTCGACCGCCTGACGATGCTGAAATACGGCATCCCCGATCTGCGCTCGTTCTTCTCCGGCGACCTCAAGTGGCTCAGCCACTACGGCTTCTCGATGCTCGACGTCCCGACCCTCGGCGGCGGCTTGTCGAGCTAGTCGAGACGTCTCAGCGACGGAGGCCAAGCAGTTGGATAGTAGTCTCGTTGGTGCGCTGATCGGCGGTTTTGTCTCAATAGTATGCGTTTTAGTCGGCTGGGTCTTAGGAAGACGCGATTATCGATGGAAACAGAAAGAGGAAGTGGCTGCATTGGCTGGCGCATTGCTAATCGAGATAAATGCGGCGGCTTGGCACATCCTCAATACCCATGAAGCCATATCACGGGCCGTTGACGAAGAGCTCATTCCTACATCGGCAGGTGTTGAAATTTACTTGCCGACTCCTTCTCCGATTTACATGTCAGCCGGCCATGAAATCTCCCAGCTTGGTCCGGTGGCAGCTCAATGGCTTGTAGAGTTTTACACTCATCTAGAACGCACCATGGCAAGGACAAGAAGATTAGCGGCCCTCGATGGCCGCAAAATTAAAAAGGAAATGCGCTTGGCCGCTTTCAAAGAATGTGTTTCCGACTGGGGATATGTAGCTTGGTCAGGCAGCGAATGCATGAGGGCCTTGCTCCCGTTAACGGGTCATTCGTTGACGTCCGACCAGCAAGAAAGCGTGATCCACTACGCGAATTACCTTGAGCGAGCGAGAACTGGTGAAAATAGATGGGCACTCCCCGAAGATCCGATAGCGCTTAAAGTTGTTTCAGATGACGAAGTAGAACAACAATGAAATTCACGCTCTCCTGGCTCAAGGATCATCTCGAGACGGACAAATCCGTCGACGAGCTTGCGACCGTGCTCTCCGCCATCGGCCTCGAGGTGGAAAGCGTCGAAGACCCGGCGAAGCGTCTCGGCGCCTTCAAGATCGCGCGCATTGTCGAAGCCAAGAAGCATCCCAACGCCGACAAACTACAGGTTGTGCAGGTCGAGATCGCCAAGGGTCAGCCGCTGATGGAAGTCGTCTGCGGCGCTCCCAACGCACGCGCTGGCCTCGTCTCCGTCTTCGCGCCGCTCGGCACGTATATTCCCGGCTCCAAGATCACGCTCGAAAAGAAGCCCGTTCGCGGCGTCGTCTCGAACGGCATGATGTGCTCGGCCGCCGAGCTTGAGCTGTCCGAAGACAGCGACGGCATTCTCGATCTCCCCGCGGAGTGGGCGGACAAGGTTGGGCAAGCCTACATCGACGCGGCCGGCCTCAACGATCCGATCATCGAAGTGAAGCTAACGCCGAACCGTCCAGACTGCACCGGCGTCCGCGGCATCGCCCGCGATCTCGCAGCCGCCGGCATGGGAACTCTGAAGCCCGAGCCAAAGCTCGCGCCACTCAACGAAGCCTTCGACTGCAAAATCCCGGTCAAGCTCGAGTTCACACCCGAGACGACAGACGCTTGTCCCGTCTTCGCGGCGCGGACGATCCGCAATGTCACGAACGGTCCGTCCCCCGATTGGATGCAGAACCGGCTGAAAGCTGCTGGCCTTCGGCCGATCAACGCCCTCGTCGATGTCACAAATTACATCTCTCTCGATCGTGGCCGCCCCTTGCACGTCTACGATGCGCAGAAGATCAAGGGCGCGCTGCACGCGCGTCTCGGCAAGAATGGTGAGAAATTCCTCGCGCTTGACGGCAAGGAATACACGGTCGACGACACGATGTGCGTCATCGCCGACGATACCGGACCGCTGGGCCTCGGCGGCGTGATGGGCGGCGAAAGCACCGGCTCCACGTTGGAGACCAAGGCAGTGCTGATCGAGAGTGCCTATTTCGATCCCGTTCGCACGGCCGCAACCGGTCGCAAGACCGGACTCGTCACCGATGCGCGATACCGGTTCGAGCGCGGCGTCGATCCGGCCTCCGAGCGCCCCGGTCTCGATCTCGCGACCGACATGATCATGAAGTTCTGCGGCGGCGAAGCTTCGAAGGCAAAGGTTGCCGGCAAGGAGCCGATCGAAGAGCGCGTCATTTCCTTCGACTATGCGCGCGTCGAGAAGCTTTCCGGCGTGAAGCTTTCCGATGCCGAGATCACGAAAATCCTGAAAGCCCTCGGTTTCAAGGTCGATGGCAAGCCGAACGCCGCGAAAGTCACTGTCCCAACTTGGCGACCTGATGTCCACGGCCCCGCCGATCTCGTCGAGGAAGTCGTTCGCATCGCCGGACTCGACCGAATTCCGGCGACCCCGCTGCCGCGCACCGACGGCATCGCCCGCGCCGTTCTGACCGACAAGCAGAAGCGGGCGCGCCGCGCTCGACGTCTGCTGGCAGCACGCGGCTTCGTCGAAGCTGTAACGTGGAGCTTCATTCCGAAGGGCGAAGCCACGCACTTCGGCGGCGGCTCTGCCGAACTCGACCTCGCCAATCCGATCTCCGTCGAAATGTCCTCGATGCGTCCCGGGTTGCTGCCGGGACTTCTCACCACGGTCACGCGAAACCGAAATCGCGGGCTAACCGATGTTGCGCTCTTCGAGCTTGGCCAAGCCTACAGAGGCGAAAAGCCGGAATACCAATACCTGAGCGCGGCCGGCGTCCGCGCCGGAACTGCGCGGTTGACTGGGTCGGGCCGTCATTGGGACGGCAATGCCGCTCCGGTCGGCGTGTTCGACGTCAAAGCCGATGTCTTCGCCGCACTTACAGCGCTTGGCGTCGATCCGGCGAAGGGCCAAATAACCAGCGATGCACCGCACTGGTATCACCCCGGCCGTTCTGCCGCGCTGAAGCTCGGACCAAAGACCGTGCTCGCCTATTTCGGCGAAATCCACCCGGCGACGCTCAAAACGCTCGATGTCGAGTCTCCTGTTTCCGCGTTCGAAATTTTCCTCGATGCACTCCCCCCGGAGAAAAAGAAATCACGCGCCAAACCGCCGCTAGCCGCGTCCGACCTTTTGCCGGTCACGCGAGACCTTGCCTTCATCGTGCCGAAGGATGTAGCGGCCGGCGATGTCGTAAAGGCCGCTGTGAATTCCGATAAATCCCTGATCAAAACCGTGAATGTCTTCGATGTCTTCGAAGGCGGCAGCTTGGCCGCGGAGGGCAAGAAATCCGTTGCCATCGAAGTGACGATTCAACCTGCGACGGAAACGCTCACCGATCAGGCTATTGAAACGATCACGCAAAAAATAATTACGGATGTTAGAAAAGCGACAGGCGGCGACCTACGCTCCTAAAAGCCGCCGTCATGACAATGCGCATGAGGCCAAGATGGACACGCAAGTTCCAGCTACGACCACACTGAACGCCGACGCCACTGGCAAACACCCCTACCGCATCGTTGTTGTCGGAGGTGGCGCAGGCGGTCTCGAACTTGCAACGCAGCTCGGAAACAAGCTCGGCAAATCTGACAAGGTCGAAATAACCCTCGTCGATCGCGCACGCACGCATATCTGGAAACCTCTGCTGCACGAAATCGCCGCCGGCAGCATGGATACCGGCCGTCACGAGCTACCCTATCAGGCGCAGGGACACTGGCACGGCTTCCGATACCGCTACGGCGAGATGATCGGACTCGATCGCGCCGGCAAACGCGTTCACCTGGCCGCAACCTATGACGAGGACGGCCGCGAGATCACGCCTGATCGCTGGTTTCCCTATGATACGCTGGTGATCGCGGTTGGCAGCATCTCGAACGACTTCGGCACACCGGGCGTGAAAGAGAACGCAATCATGCTCGACACACCCGAGCAGGCCGAACGCTTCAACCGGCGGCTATTGAATGCGTGCGTCCGCGCTTACGCCCAGCCGGGCCCGGTAAGGCCCGGCCAGCTGCACGTCGCGATCATCGGAGCAGGGGCGACGGGAACGGAGCTTTCGGCGGAATTGCACCACGCCGCGCGCGGCCTCGTCGAATTCGGCCTCGACAAGATCGACCCGGAGAAAGATTTCAAGATCACGCTGATCGAAGCCGCCCCGCGTATATTGCCAGCTCTGCCCGAACGCCTTTCAAAGGCGACGACAGACATCCTGAACGGCATTGGCGTCGAAGTTCGCACCGGCAGCCCGGTGACGAAGGTCTCCGCCGAGGGCGTGACACTGGGCAATGGCGAATTCATTCCATCGGAGTTGGTGGTCTGGGCTGCGGGCGTCAAAGGCCCGGATGTACTCTCGAAGCTCGACGGCCTGGAAGTCAGCCGTATGAATACGCTCGTCGTGAAACCCACGCTTCAAACGACGCGTGACGAGAATATCTTCGTCATCGGCGATGCCTCCTATCTCGTACCGGAGGGCGAAACGGCGCCCATTCCGCCACGGGCTCAGGCCGCCCATCAGGAAGCGAGCCACCTCGTCCGCCAAATCCAACGCCGCATGAGAGGCGAGACGGAACTCGCAGCCTTCAAGTACCACGACTTCGGATCGCTCGTTTCTCTTGGAAAATATTCGACGGTCGGAAACTTGATGGGCTTCATTGAAGGCAAGTCGATCCGCATTGAAGGCTGGTTCGCCAAGATCATGTATCGGTCGCTATATAAGATGCACGAGATCGCCCTCTACGGGTACATCAAGGTCATTCTCGATACCTTGTCGCGTATGCTGACACGCCGCACCGAGCCGCAAGTCAAGCTGCACTGATTTTCAGGCCGGTCATCCTCGGCCAAACATGGCGAAGCCATGTCGCAGGCCGGGATCCAGCGTCAAATTCATCGAAGACGCAATATCGCGCCTTCGCCACGTCTCATGCTGAATCCTCGAACGGCGTCGCTCTGCCCCGCCGTTCGAGAACGACAAGAAGCCTCAGCTTCGACCCCTCAGCGCCGTCAGGAGATCGGCCGTCGGATAGCTGTCCGCCGGCAGGCCGAACTTGATCTGCATCTCCTTGACCGCCTTGCGCGTATTGGCGCCGAGCTTGCCATCGACTTCGCCAACGTCGAAACCGCGCCGCTTGAGTAAAGCTTGGACCTCTTTGATCTGTTCGTAGCTCAATGATGCGACGTTACCGTCCGCTCGCGTCAGGTTCGGTGCTCCGGCCATGCGCGCTGCAAGATGCGCGGCGGTCAAAGCATAGGTGAGAGACTGGTTCCACTGCGTATAGACATCGAAGTTCGGATACGCGAGGAAGGCCGGCCCACTGCGTCCCATAGGCAGCACTAGTGACGCCGGAAGATCATCGGACGGCAGCTCCTGGCCAACGCCTTTGACCCCCCATGCCACCCACTGAGAGCGCGGCAACTTGATCGCGAGATCCGCTTTGTCCCAAGGAAGCTGCTTCGTAAGCCGAACCTGCTCGATCCACGGCTCGCCACGCTTCCAACCCATCGAAGCGAGGAACTTCGCGGTCGAACCGATCACATCGGCATTGTCGTGAATGAGGTCGACGCGGCCGTCGCCGTCGAAATCAACGCCGTAATTGAGATAATGCTGCGGTAGAAATTGCGTCTGCCCGAGTTCACCCGCCCACGAGCCGATCATTTGATCCGGAGTCAAATCTCCGCGCTCGACGATTTTCATCGCGGCGATGAGTTCGCCACGAAAGAAATCACCGCGGCGGCAATCCCACGCCAGCGTCATCAGCGAACGCAAGACAGACAGTTTGCCCATGCCGCCACCGAAATCACTCTCAAGCGCCCAGAAGCCCGTGATCACCGGTCCCGGCACGCCATACTCTTTCTCGGCGCGATCGAAGATCGCCTTGTAGCGTTTGAGATACGTGCGCCCCATCTGTTCGCGGTTCTTCGTCGCAAGCTTGAAATAGAAATCGATGAATGTCTGCGAGAAGAAGCCTTGCTTGCGATCACGCGCAATCGTGCCCATGTCGGGCGTCAAGCCACCGATCGTTTCTTCGATCGTCTCGGGTTTGATTCCTTGCGCAATCGCCTCGCGCTTGAAGTCGGCGAGCCACTGGTTGAATGGCACTGTATTCTTGCAATTGCGTTTGTTCGCAGGTGGTGGCGGCGTATTTTCCGCATGAGCGCTAGCCGTGAAACCTGCGAGCACGAAAATTGCCATCGCTGAAACGATAAAACCTGCGCGCATGGGGGGATGCCTTCGGCCGTTGAGGTGCGCCGGCACTTTGCCGACAGTCAGGACAGCGTCAAGAGACTATGGCCTGAATGAGGCCTTGAAGCATCCGCTCCTATGCGTTGCCGATGAGAATGCCGACGGCAAAGACGATCAGGCCGCCAACGACAACTTCAAATGCTGCCCTCCAGAACCTCGTTTCCATGAACCGGGCGCGCACGCCGGCAATGACCCACAGTTCGACGAACACCACCGCGATCGCGATGGTCGTCGCCGTTCGAAATTCGGGAATGAGATAGGGAAGCGTGTGACCGAGGCCGCCGACGGTCGTCATCAGCCCCGTAACCGAACCTCTGAACCAGGGATTGCCGCGTCCGGAAATCTGGCCATCGTCGGAAAGAGCTTCCGCAAACGCCATCGAAATCCCGGCGCCGATAGACGCCGCGATGCCGACCAGAAATGTCTGCCATGTGTTGTGGGTCGCGAACGCTGCGGCGAAGATCGGCGCCAACGTTGAAATCGAGCCGTCGATCAACCCATTCAAGCCGGGTTGCACGTACTGCAAGACAAACGATCGCCGCGCCGTTTGCGCTTCATCGAGCTTGGCTTCGTTCGTCAGTTCGACACCGGCGAGATGCTGAGCGATGCCAAGATGCTGGCTTTCCGCGGCTATGAGGTCACCGAGGAGCTTACGGATTTCGGCGTCCGACGCGCGCTTAAGAGCTGCTTCGTAGAAGGCCCGTGTTTCCTGCTCGATCTGCTCCGCCTGACGGCGAACCTTCTCGATACCGAGCGGACGAACCATCCAGATCGGGTCATGGCGCACAAAGCCGGAAACATCCTGGCGCCGGACCAGCGGAATGTGATTGCCGAACTTGCGCTGAAAGACATCGATCAACCAACGGCGGTGTTGGTTTTCTTCCTGCCCGAGTTCAATGAAAATTTTCGCAGATGCCGGATAATCGGCACTGAGCCCGGCGGCATAATCCGCGTAGATACGGCCATGCTCCTCTTCAAGAGAAATCGCGAGCGCGAGCATCTCGCGCTGATCAAGATCGTCAAACCGCCGCATCGGGGAGTTCTGGCCTTTTAATTAGAATAATTCCAATCTAAAGCCACCAGATGGCTGTGGCAAGCCGACCGTTTGTCGCCGAGCCGCTTTCAAAATCAAACGGCGCCGACCTCTCCAGAGAGGCAGCGCCGCAATTGTCTTGAAAACACCAATCCCGGACAACTTACCGGGAGTTCGACTTGCCGCTTCCGGACTTGTTCATGGCGTTTTGCGCATCGACCCATGACGACATCGCTTGTTGCCAACCCTTCTGCCACATTTCGGCAGCCTGCATCCAAAACTGGATGGGGTTCGCAGCGCCAGCGGCAAAATCAGGCATCCCCGGGAAAGCGCCACCCGCGGCCGGAAACTGCGGCCCCGCCGCACCGAAGCCCGCAATACCTGGAAAGTTCGGAAAACTTGGAAACTGTCCAGGCGCGCCCAAGGCTTTGACCTGCTTTTCCCAGACATCCATGACCTGATCGACAGCCTGGAGCTGCAGCTTCGACGCGCTCTGCATCTGCCTCCGGCTCAGTTCGACGAAATCCGTGGGCCAACCGAGCGATTTGGCGGCCTCTGCCATCTTGTCGAAGACGGCATTGCTATTCTTCTCGCCGAGTTCAGCGAGTTCCGCCCGCCAATTCGACATGGCCTCGAACGCTTGGACGACGGCCTTCTTCGTATCCTCGCCGAGCTTCGTAAAAGCCGGATTGGCATCGAACGGTGAATTCGCCATGTCGCTTCTCCAGGGTATGGAATGCCCTCGAAGGGCGGTTCCGGACTGTTGCATACCGCCCGCCCTCTTGCCAGATGCCTTATCGGCTAGCGATGACACCGATCAAAACCGGACCGAACGCGCCTTGAGGCCTTAACGCCCCTTTTGCCAGTCAGTTCCGGGTGCTATGAGCCCCGCCCATGACAGCAATTTCACACATTCGCAATTTTTCGATTATCGCCCACATCGACCACGGAAAATCGACCTTATCCGACAGGCTGATCCAGCTCTGCGGCAACGTCTCGAACCGTGAGATGAAAGAGCAAATTCTCGACTCGATGGATATCGAGCGCGAACGCGGCATCACGATCAAGGCCCAGACCGTCCGCCTCGACTACAAGGCCAAGAACGGTGAGATCTATCAACTCAATCTGATGGACACCCCCGGACACGTCGATTTCGCCTACGAAGTCTCGCGTTCGCTCGCGGCCTGTGAGGGCGCCATCCTTGTCGTGGACGCGAGTCAAGGCGTCGAGGCACAGACGCTCGCAAACGTCTATCAGGCGCTCGACAACAATCTCGAAATCCTCCCGGTTCTGAACAAAATCGATCTGCCTGCGGCCGATGAAGACCGGGTGAAGAAGCAGATCGAGGATGTGATCGGCATTGATGCCTCTGGAGCCATCGGCGTCTCGGCAAAAACCGGGCTCAACGTCGAAGCCGTTCTTGAAGCAATCGTCGAGCGCTTGCCGCCACCCAAAGGCGATGCCAAGAAACCGCTGAAAGCCATGCTCGTCGACAGCTGGTACGATGCTTATCTTGGCGTCGTCGTCCTGGCGCGCATCATCGACGGCAGCTTGAAGAAGGGACAGCGCGTCAAGCTGATGTCGACGGACGCGAGCTATCAGGTCGAGCGCGTCGGCATCTTCCGGCCCAAGCAGGAGATGCTGGAGCAGTTGGGCCCAGGCGAGATCGGCTTCTTTACGGCTGCCATCAAGGAGGTCGCTGACACGCGCGTCGGCGACACCATCACGGACGAGAAGCATCCGACCCCCGAAGCGTTACCGGGCTTCAAACCGGCCCAGCCCGTCGTCTTCTGCGGTCTCTTCCCGGTCGACGCCGCGGATTTCGAAGATCTGCGCGAAGCTATGGCGAAGCTGCGCCTCAACGACGCAAGCTTCTCGTTCGAGACGGAAAGCTCCGCGGCCCTTGGTTTCGGCTTCCGCTGTGGCTTCCTGGGTCTCCTTCATCTCGAGATCATCACCGAGCGCCTCGAACGCGAGTTCAATCTTGACCTGATCACGACGGCGCCGAGCGTCATCTATCATCTCCATATGAATGACGGATCGATGATCGAGATGCACAATCCGGCCGACATGCCGGACGTCGTCAAGATCGACCACATCGAAGAACCGTGGATCGAAGCGACGATCCTCGTTCCGGACGATTATCTCGGAGCCGTGCTGAAACTCTGCCAGGATCGCCGGGGCCGCCAGAAACAGCTGACCTACGCGGGTTCGCGGGCCATGGTCGTCTACGAGTTGCCGCTGAATGAAGTCGTCTTCGATTTCTATGATCGCCTCAAAAGCGTCTCCCGCGGCTACGCCTCGTTCGACTATCACATCAAGGATTACGAAGAGGGTGACCTCGTCAAGCTCTCGATCCTTGTCAATGGCGAGCCGGTCGATGCGCTTTCGATTATCGTACATCGCTCACGCGCCGAAAGCCGCGGCCGTTCGATGTGCGAGAAGCTTAAGGAACTCATTCCGGCGCACCTCTTCCAGATTCCGATCCAGGCCGCAATCGGCGCCAAGGTCATCGCCCGCGAAACCATCCGCGCTCTGAGGAAGGACGTGCTCGCGAAATGCTACGGCGGCGACATCACTCGTAAGCGCAAGCTGCTCGACAAGCAGAAAGCGGGCAAGAAGAAGATGCGCGAATTCGGCAAAGTCGAAATTCCTCAGGAGGCGTTCATCAACGCCCTCAAGATGGACGACAACTGAGCCGGAGCGAGAAACGTAAAAATCTGAGAAAATAGTCTTACGGAAGCCCGCGCAGGGTTCTCATGACCTCGTCGGACGACGTCCTGCGTTGTGCGGCTTTCGCTGGCGACGGTCGAACGACAGACGGCTTCGCGACGGGCGTGGGATTGGCGACCGGCAATCCCGTTTGCGGATCGATTGCGATAACCTGGCCAGCGTCACTCTGTTGACCGTTTGGCGTCTCTGATGGCGGCAGCGGCTCGACGGAAATCTTGGGAGTCAGAATGGTATTCCCTGGAGTGGCGTCGCTGGAATTCGCTGGTCCCTGTGAATTCATCGGCTGATCGGACGTCCCATCGGGCCTCGCGCCGTTGGCGCCGGAAGGAGAATTCGCTGTCCCTGCCGAGTCCGGAATGACCGGCGGCAATTGCTGCATGGCCTTGGCTTGGGCGGCGGCGCGATCGGCGGCTTCTTTCTTCTTGCGCTCCTTCTCCAGACGAACTCGCTCCTCATCGGCACGACGGGCCTGTTCGAGTTCTTCGACATTGCGCTCCATCTGCCGCACGATCAGCTCGCGCTGCAGATCGCCGACGTCGGCGCTCACGGTCGTCGCTGCGAGGTGACCGAGCTGCCCGTCATAGAGGACAATCGCGGGCGGCAATGGTCCCTTTGGCGGCGTGGATTTCCGGTTTGGCAACGGAACAGCTGGCGCTGCCAGCGGCCGGACAACGGAGGTCAATTGAAAAGACGCGCTCATATCAAGCGTGGTGAGATCCGCAGTCGCCGTTCCTTCGACTTTACCGTCAGCGTTTTGAAGATCGATTCCACCGAGCTTCAGCGACCCGTCCAACAGCGAGATGGGGAAGTCCCGATTGCCGAGCGCCATTTTGGATGTGCCAACCGCCGAAACGAGTTCGCCCGCGACGACCTGCGGATCGTTCTGAACCTTGCCATTGAGCACCTTGTCGACGACCTCAGCGGCGGTCGATGGCGAGGGGCCCGAAACGTCCGCGTCGACAAGTTTCAACGTACCCGATCCAGCCATGACGGCGAAAAGTCCGGCAGCACTTTGCGCCCGTGCTTCGGCATGAAGATCAGCGTTCGCGAGCCCCCTCCCGGCCGCATTGACACTGGAGAGTTCCGCCTTGTCGACTTTCAAATCGGCCGCGAGTGCGACACCGTTCGAGACTTTCTCAAGACTTGCTTGCCCCAACAGCTTCCCGCCCGCGGCAGCGGCGGTGAGATCGCTGATCGTAAGTTTTCCGGGGGCAAGAGCGACGGTCATCGTGCCCTCCCCGGTCGCAAAAGCATCGCGGAACGCAAGCGACTTGAAAGCGACTTTCAGGGTCGCGTTCGTATTCCCGAGAGTCGCGAAATCGAAAAGCCCCTCAGGCCAAACCGGAGTCGCCTCGGCCACCTCGCCCTTTCGGTTCGCATCGGTATCCGGCGGCGTCTTCGCGGCAGTGTGGGATAGACCAGCCAAGAGACCTGGAACAGCAATGCGATCGGCCAGAAGAGTGCCGCTGATCCGCGCCGCGCCCGTTTCCGCGTCCGACGTCATAGTAACGTCGCCGGAAAACTTCGAGCTCCCGAAAGCAAAATCGTGGGCGGCAATGCTCCAAGTGCCTCTGTCGCGACGCACATCCAGGGCACCGCGGGCTGCGATGCCGTCAGCTCCAGCAGGTAAAGAGAACCCCGCAAGCGCCAGAGCGTCTGTGGCTTCATCAGCCTTGATGTCGACGGAGCCATTGAGGGCCAGATCAGAGCGATCCGGCCATTGCGCGCGCCCTTGAAAGCGCATGTCGAAGTCTTTCGACGAAATTTCGGATTGCGCTTCCGAACTCGACCCCAATGTCCCGGCCGCGAGCACCGAAAGCCGCGCCGGCTGTGCAGCTCCCACATTATCGTCCGCCGCGCGTCCGAGCGTCGCGAGAAGCGCGGAGAGTGTAGGCGAATCGAGCGTCGCCATGAATCTGCTCGGCTGCGACCGCCAGCTTTCGAACCCGCCGTCGAACTCGGCGCGGCCATCGAGCGGTGAACCATTGAGCACACCGTTGAAGGTCACGTCCGTCGTCTTTGGAGCTCTGAGCCCGATCTGAACCAGTCCGGCGATCTTGCCGTCTTTCAGGCCGGTGAGACGCTCCTCTCCGATGATGGCCAGAAGACCGGCCTTACGGACGAGATCGTGCATCGCATCCGGCGTCGATCCAACGACGTCATAGGCCACGGACCCGACTGGCCCGCTATCGCGCAATTGGATTCCACCCTCGAGCCCGATTATCAGGCCGCTTTCGGTCGTGAGCTTCGCAACGGGCAATGTCATCTTCCGCCCATCCATTGCGAACGAGACATCAATGTCACGATAGGTGTCGTTTCCGTCGATCAGCCTGCCCGCGATGAGGCGGAGCCGGACATCCGCCGGTAATTCCTTCTCGGATTGCGCATCATCGGCTTTCGGCGCCAGACCGAGCGCCATTCGAAATTCCGCGCGAAGTGCCGCGGCAATTTTTGGAAAGACTTGGTGCGTGTCGAGATCCTCGGCCTGCAACGTCACGTCCAATCGCTCACGATCGTCGTGCGTGATCTTGAACTCGCCCGCGAGCGCACGGCCAGAAATGTCTCCTGACGCCGCCGTCAGAAAAAGCCGCTTGTCGTCGATATCGAGCTTGCCCGCGCCTGAGTAGGGCCCGTCGGCATCGATATCCAACGGAATGCCGGACTTGTCGGCCCAAGCCTTGAAGCGGCCAAAGCTGCTGCCGCCAATAAAGCCGTTCCCCGCGAAGCTGAATTTGCCGCCGCGCGTCTTGAGATCACCCGCGAGATCGAGCCGCGAACCTCCGGGCAAACTGATCTTGAAGGTCTTGAGATGCGTGACGCTGCCTTGCCGATCCGCATCGACCGAAAGGCCGCCCGCATTCTCGCCGCCGATCTTCACCTGCTCGAGATTGATCTTTGCGGATGCCGTCGTGTCACCCGCAACGGATTGCATCAGGCCGAGCGCGAGTTGCCGGAGCTTCGCGAACGATGCGCTGCCTTGCCCCGCTCCAGCCAGCCAATCGACATCGAGCCACTTGGAATTGAGCACGAGATCGAGACGCGGTGAAGCTGTCCACGTCGCGACGGCGGAGCCATCGATCGTTTGCGGCGCTGCCGCGTTGTCGAGCGTCAGCGCGAGATTCTGGATCTTTGCCCCAAGGCCGTCCGCAGTGACGTCGGACCTGAGATCGAGCAGCGGCGGCCCCTTACCGATCGCCGGCCCCGTATCGACCCCAGGCACCTGGATTTTGCCTGTCCAGCGGCCCTTGAATGTCGTCTTGTCGTTCAGATTGGAGACGCGTCCGTCGAGCATGAACACGCTGGGCGACCGATCGGCCCGAGCCGAAAGCTTAAGGGCGAATGCGCCATCGCTCCCGGGGACGTCCGTCGCGAATTTGACCTCGTGCTCGGTGCCCGACCAGGAAACCGATCCCTTGAACCGGAATGGCCCGGTGAGACTGTCTGCCGACAGGTCGCCGTCGATGCCGTCGACAGTTGCGACACGCTCGGATGCCGCATTGTAGAGTGACACCGCGCCGTCGGTAATTTGTACCGACCGCAACGCAACGTCACGCGGAACGAAGGGCAAATCTCCGGGCCTGAGTTCAAGCCGTGTCCAGTTGCCGACGCCCTTGTCGTCGACCGAAAGGGTAAGCACAGGTTTTTCGAGTTCGATTTGGCTCGCCTCGAAGACACCCCGCAGCAGGGCCGGCCCCGAAAGCCACATCGTGAAGCTATCGGCCCGAACAAACGGCTCCCCGGTCTGGCCGGTCAGGTTGGCGATGCGAACCTTCTCGAACCGGACATAAGGAACGGGCAGAAATTTGAGGTTGACCGACCCGCCGACCCGAACCTCACGGCCCAGAACCTTCGAAGCCTCTTCCTCGAAGACACCGCGGTAGCTGTTCCAGTCGATAAAATTGGGGACGGCGAAAAGCGCCGCAAGAATAGCGACGAGAAGCGCGCCAAGAAATAAAAGCCCGTTGTTCATGAACGTCTCTAAGAGCCGCGCTCGCCACGCAAAGCACCACCAGCGGACGTGATCGGAGCAACGTCCTCGCCGCATGCATATATATGGCACGGCCGCCCTATACTCTGAACTCGAAATTTGGCTCATTTCCAGGCGTTTGACGATTTTTGGGTCCCATTTCGGTTTGCTGTTGCTCGAAGGCGCGGCGCAGCGCCGCCCTGGTTGTACGATCAGCTACGGTGGTTTACCTGAGTTCCATGACATCGATTCAGAAGCCGGATGCAGCCGGCGGCGGAGATTTGCCGCACGACGATGACGAGCCGCCGTTCGATCTTCCCGAAGCACCCGCTGCGCAACAGCGCCGGGACGTGAAGAGCGGCTTGTCGATTTCGGCGCGCGCCGTCGCGGCTTCCCGCGGGCAACCGACATATTTGGAAGGCCTCAATCCCGAGCAGCGCGAAGCCGTCGAGACGACCGAAGGGCCGCTTCTTGTCCTGGCCGGAGCCGGAACCGGCAAAACCCGCGTTCTGACGACACGCATCGCCCATATCCTGGCGACTGGCCGCGCCTACCCGTCGCAAATCCTCGCCGTGACCTTCACGAACAAGGCCGCACGCGAAATGCGTGAGCGAATCGGATCATTGATCGGCGGCACGCTCGAAGGCATGCAGTGGCTCGGAACGTTCCATTCGATCGGCGTCAAGATTCTTCGCCGTCATGTCGAACTCGTCGATCTGAAGCCCGGCTTCACGATCCTCGATGACGACGACCAGGTCCGCCTTCTGAAACAGGTGATTGAAGCGGCCGGCATAGATAAGGACCGCTGGCCCGCCCGCCAGCTTGCCGGCCTGATCGACAGCTGGAAGAACCGCGGTCTGACGCCAGACAAAGTTCCGGACGGAGAATCATTCGCGTTTGCCGCCGGAAAGGGCGCGACGCTTTACGCCGCCTATCAGGCACGTCTCAAAGATCTCAATGCCTGCGACTTCGGCGATCTGCTTCTTGAATGCATCAGATTGTTCCGCCTGCATCCGGACATCCTGGCGGATTATCACCGCCGCTTTCGCTACATTCTCGTGGACGAGTATCAGGACACCAACGTCGCCCAATACCTCTGGCTTCGGCTGCTGGCGCAAGGTTCGCCGAACATCTGCTGCGTCGGCGACGATGATCAGTCCATCTATGGCTGGCGCGGTGCTGAGGTCGACAATATCCTGAGGTTTGAGAAGGATTTTCCAGGCGCCAAGGTGATCCGCCTCGAACGCAACTACCGGTCAACGGCCAATATTCTTGCCGCCGCCTCGGGTCTCATCGCCAAGAACGAAGGCCGACTCGGAAAAACGCTTTTTACCGATGGCGCCTCAGGCGCGAAAGTCAGCGTCGCGAATTTCTGGGACGACGAAGCCGAGGCCCGCGCGATCGGCGAGGACATCGAGAATCTTCAGCGCACCCACGAACCGCTGAACGACATGGCCGTTCTGGTGCGCGCCTCCTCGCAGATGCGCGCCATCGAAGATCGCTTCATCACGCTTGGCCTGCCCTATCGCGTCATCGGTGGCCCGCGCTTCTATGAGCGCCAGGAAATCAAGGACGCGATCGCCTATCTCGATGTCGTCGCCAACCCGGCAAACGACCTCAAATTCGAACGCATCGTCAACGTACCAAAACGCGGCCTTGGCGACACGACGATCAAGCGCATTCACGAGCTGGCCCGCGCCCGCGCAATCCCGCTATATCAGGCCGCTCGTGAGATCATCGAAACCGATGAGCTGACCCCGAAAGCCCGAAAATCTCTGTTCGATCTGACCCAGTCATTCGAGCGCTGGCGCGGAAATCTCGACCACATGCGCCACACTGATCTTGCCGAACTCATCCTTGATGAATCCGGCTATACCGCGATGTGGCAGGCCGACAAGAGCCCCCAATCGCAGTCCCGTCTGGAGAACTTGAAAGAACTCGTCCGCTTCATGCACGACTTCGACACGCTGCAGGGCTTCCTCGAGCACGTGTCGCTGGTCATGGATGCCGACCAGGGCAGCGACGGCGATCGCGTGTCGCTGATGACGCTCCACGCGGCTAAAGGCCTGGAATTCGGCATCGTTTTCCTGCCCGGATGGGAAGAAGGCCTCTTTCCGCACCAGCGTTCGCTGGACGAAAGCGGCAAGGCCGGTCTCGAGGAAGAGCGCCGTCTTGCCTACGTCGGTCTGACCCGCGCCAAACGGCGCGCCAAGATTTCCTTTGCCCAGAACCGGCGCACGCACGGGCTTTATCAGTCCGCATTGCCGTCCCGGTTCGTTGACGAGCTTCCTGAGCCGACTGTGGAAGTGGTCGAGAGCGAGATGCCATATGGCGGACGCCAGAACCCGTTTGGCTTCGGAGGGGCTTTTGGCCCAAGTCGCTTCGATCGCATGGGAAGCTCGGAACCATTCAAATCGAGCTACAATACCCCTGGCTGGCAACGCGCCCAGCAATCGTGGAGCAGAAGCGATCAGAAAAAGAAAAGGTCTTCCCGAGGTCCGCTGACGCTCGAAGGCGAGCTTGTTGCGGCATCGACAGCGAATGCACCGTCGTTCACATCAGGCACGCGCGTCCGACATGAAAAGTTCGGCCTTGGGACTGTGACACTCGTCGATGGGAACAAGCTGACGATCGATTTCGACGACGGTTCGACGAAGCGTGTGGTCGCCAGTTTTGTTGACGTTGTATGACGGAAAAGCTATAGTTAATGCTCGCTAGGCGTCCAATTCTCGCCGCCTGTTTCTTCATATCGCCGTAATTTCAAGGCATACACTCCTTTGGCTCGTTGAGCTGTGGGGGTTCATCAGCTGCTGTAAGTCTTTGCGATGCCGGCACGTCACCGGCTGATGACGCATGTCTTGCGCCGTAAGCATTTGAAACAATTTGAAAAAAAACTTGCGGAAGCAGGAAACCGGAACGGGGAATCTTTGTTTGGGAGGGTAGAGTCCTTGAAAGGAGCTATCCATGAGCACTTACCGCTTTCCTCTAAGGGGTAAGATTGGCGTCGTGCGCGGGAAGGACGGGGAAGTCCTGACGCGACGCGTTGGTGCACAGCGTGACCTCAGCCGGGCGAACCGGCGGAAATATGAGCTGACTGAAACGCAACAACCGCTGACCGAGGAGGAAATTCGCAATCTCCCGGTCGCTCATCGCTATTCGTCCTGAGAAGACCAAGAACAGCATAGCACTTGGACTCGAATGAACGGCATCGCCCTGGAGCAGTGCCGTTCATGTCTTTAGGAGCCGACCTAGGCCGCTTCTGCCGGTCTCGTTTTCAAGAGATCCCAAGCCGCATTGATCTGCTTGATCCGCTGTTCGCGGTACCTCCGATCGGCCTCGTCGCGTGCGTGGTCCGGATGCCAGGACATCCTCAAAGCATCCACGATTTTCTTGACCGCCGCGTCGGGGGCATCGGGATTGAGACCGAGAATTCTGTAAGCTTCGAACGTCGTTGTCGGGGCATCGGGTTCGGGGAAAGCAGGGCGGGACTCCTCGGAGGCCGGCATTGCGCCCTGCGCGATGCGCGCAATTCGGTCGAGATCGCGAATGACCGTACGGATCGCCAGCTTGTACCGCTCCGGCCCCAATTGATCGGAGCGCCGCTCCAGGTCCGCAATGCGGTCATGAAGGCCGTCGAGTTCCGACGTCAGGACGTCGCGCAGCAAGAGATCGCTCGGAAGAAGCGAAACGAAAAGCTCGGTTTCATGCAACCGGGCACGAACCGGCCCGAGCTCCTCGGAAGTTTTGCCGCCGGATCCGTTAGAACCCGTCGATGCCCGGCGCCAATTCTCCGTGCCCTGGCGAAAAGCCGAAAATGAAGCGGCTGCAAATTCCCACAGGCGGGCCAGAGTCGATCCGCCCGCAGCCACCGTCGGAAATTCAAACAGCGCAAGCTGCCGCCGCCGGACAAGGACCAGGCACGCAGCCAACAACGAGGCCAAAAGCGTCGAAATCACGCCCGCGACCTTGAGCGCTCCTCCAGACGCCGTCGGCGCGGAAACCGGATCGACGACCGTAACCCACGGTGCGGCCTCCGTTTCCGGGCGCGGCGCAGGGGGTGCGATGACAGCGTCGGGAGAGAGCAGCTCAGACGAAACGCGGGGCATCGTGGTCGTTTTTCCGAAACCGGGAAGAACGAAGCGGCCATGGAGCTTGCTGACCGGAGCATATCCCGCCGGCAGCCGGTCCGGCGACGCGATCCCGAGCGACCGTGCAGAGGCCGCGACGCGCGCCCAGAGCACGTGCTCGCCCCCACATGAGATCATGAACTTGTGGACCATCATCGTCTCGCAGGTCCAGGCAGCCGAGGAGCCGCAGGCCGTGAACGGCATGTCCTGGCGCGGTCCGATGATAGAATAGGTCATAGGCTCGGACGGGGTGAGGTGTGGAGCGCCCCTATCCATTGTGCACGTATAAGGTAGAACGAGCTCGTCAGCCTCGACAGCGCCCGTGAGGGCGATGCACACAGCAAAGCCCAAGGCTAGAAAACGCAAAGCCCCCATTCTCACGCCCCCGCGTAGGTCCCCTTTGTGCCGCCGCGTTCATAATCCGAGCGAAACAACGGCAGGACTATGGCAAGAACCCGCGTTATGAAGACAAATCATACAAGGCATGCTTGTATTTAATGATGTACTAACAACCTCACGCATCGCAACATCGCGCTGAGCAGACGGGTGCTTGTCATCTTTCAGCGCCGAAGTGCTGCCACGCTCGACAAGGACTTCTGCGCCTCGATATGAAGTGCGCGGGATGAAAAGGGATAGAAACGAAAGCCGGGGGTTGTGCAATGTCATCGGCGGAATTTGCAGGGGGCCGATTGCATCGGAAGCCGAGTCTCTATCAGAGAATTTCCGATCTCGCCGATTTCGACTCGCATCCGGCCGAGGTCGCGGAAAACGTCGCCCAAGAACCGATCGACATTCTCGCACCTGACGAAAAGCGCAAACGCGAGCGCTTCATCCCGGTAACCCGGTTTGCCCTCCTCGACAGGTTGACGAAATCTTACCTCTGGCCTCCGGGACACGCCGCCGAAGCGCGCCGCTTCTTCCGCTATCTCGATTACTGGCGCCAACAGCAATATTTCGCGATGCTGCTGGATCTGGAGCAGACCTACGAAGCGTTTTCGCCCGACAGCGACCTGCTGATGACGCGCAGTTTCTCTGACGATGATCGCGCAGTGCTGCAGCATCGTGTTTTCGAAGGCGTCGAAAGCCTCCTCGTGCGTGCCAATTATGAGCGCATCGATCCGACGGATGTCGAAGTCATCCTGACGCGCGAAAGCCATTACGGCCTCGATCTCTTCGTCGATATGCAGGCCTTCGAGCGGATCGCCATCTATTATCGCGGCGCCTCGAATCGCAAATACGAGCGACGCCGCATTCGCAAATTCCTGCACAAGGAAGAGTTCGACGTTCCGATCTTCCAGCGCCTGTTTCTGATGTTCAAACTGAAATCGGCGGAAGCCCGCGTCGAGGAAGTCATGCGCGAGAAGAAACTCTCGCGCGAGGCCGCTGAAAATTGGGTTGCGCGCCGCCGTCAGCACCTGCCGCCGGGAATCAACGACAGGCATATTTATCTCAAGCTCTTCAAAAACATCCCGCGCACCGACGTCGAGATGATCTTTCCCAACACCGAGGTGCGTTTTCGCTCGATGGACAAGCTCCGTCTCGGCGTGACGGCCGGCGGCGGGCTCGGCATGGGTGCCGTCGGCGCTGCCGGCAAGCTCGCACTGCTTCTGAGCAATCCGATCGCGGCAATGGGCGCGCTCGCAGGACTCGGTGGCATCGCGGTTCGCCAAGCGATGGGTTTCTTGAACCAGAAGCAGCGCTACATGGTCGTGATGGCGCAGAACCTCTATTTCCACACGATGGCTGACAACCGTGGCGTCATACTGAAGATCGCCGCACGCGGGGCCGAAGAGGACGTCAAGGAAGAGATGTTGCTCTACAGCGTCCTTGCCAAGGAACCGGCAAGCCGCGCCGATCTGCCTTCGATCGATCTCGCGATCGAAAACTATCTGACGCATACATTCGGCGTGAAGATTGATTTCGAAATTGACGATGCCCTCGATCGGCTCATCCGCGATGGCATAGTGACAGAAAAGCCGGACGGCACATTTGTCACGTTGCCTCCGGCCGAAGCGGCGAAGCACATCGACGCTCAGTGGGATCTGTTCCTCGACCACCTGCCCGATCCCATCAGCTCGGAAGGATATGAGTTCGAGGGCAAATCCGTCCCTAACCCCTGACGTCCATGGCATTCAGAAAATTCGCTGCACTTTTTGGCGACCGAGCGCTCGCCTACGCGACCGGCAATGCGGTCCAGGATCTGCTCGAACCGCCGCCCGACGCATTGACCATCTTTGAGGATGGTCCCGGCCGCTGGCGCGTTGACGCCTATTTCGATGTCGAAGCGGGAGATCGCGACCTCGCGCACGAGTTGAGCGCTCTCGTGGATTGGCCTTTGCCGCCTTTCGAAATCGAGACCGTTCCGGATTTGAACTGGGTCGCGATTTCGCAAGCCGCGCTGCCGCCGGTGCACGCCGGAGGGTTCACCGTCCACGGGAGCCACGACAAAGACCGCATTGCTCACGGCCCCAACAGCATCCTCATTGATGCGGGCGAAGCCTTCGGAACCGCGCACCACGCAACGACGCTCGGATGCCTTCTCGCCATCGATAGGCTCACGCGTGCGCGCACCTTCGAGAACATGCTCGACCTCGGCTGCGGCTCGGGCGTCCTGGCAATTGCGACCGCCAAGGCTATGCCGAAAACACGGATCGTCGCCGCCGACATGGACGCGCAGTCGGTGAAGGTCGCGACCGAAAACGTCCGCCTCAACGGCGTCAGGAGCCGTATCGCGCTTTTCGTCGGAAATGGCCTGGGACATCCGAAAGTTCGCGAACGCGCGCCGTTCGATTTCCTCGTGGCCAACATCCTGGCAGGACCGCTGATCCAATTGGCGTCTTCGATCGCACGCGCGGTCAATCCCGGTGGAACACTGGTGCTTTCCGGCATCCTCGTACCCCAGGCGCCCGAAGTGATCGCGACCTACCTCGCACACGGATTTGCGCTGAACCGCCACGACCGGATGACCGGCTGGTCGACTTTGACCTTCAGGCGGCGTTGAAATCCACGAGTCTCGCGCTTAGAACCTCACCCATGCTACAGACCTTCCAATCGTTGTCCGAGCCGGAGCGCGTCGCCGAGCGCGTGAAAGCGCTTCGCGCCTCCATGGCAAAAGCGAAAATCGACGCAGTTCTCGTCCCTCGATCCGACAAACACCAGGGCGAATACGTGCCCGCGTGTGCCGAGCGCCTCAAATGGCTGACGGGATTTTCGGGCTCGGCCGGTATCGCTGTCGTCACTCGGAAGGCCGCGGTGTTGATGGTCGACGGTCGCTATACCGTTCAAGCTGGCGCTGAAACCGATACGAACGTCTTCGAAGTCTCGCTGCTGCCGCGTGCAAAGCTTGCCGATTGGCTGATGGCAAATGTCGGCAAAGGTGGCACCATTGGCTTCGATCCATGGAACCACACCGCAGGCGAAATCAATCGCCTGAAGGCTGCGCTCGAACCCAAAGGTCTCAAGCTCAAGGCCCTCTCAAAAAATCCGATCGACGTGGTTTGGGGCAAGGAGCGCCCTAAGCCGCCGCAAAACCCGGTCATCGCGCAGCCGATCGCCTTCGCCGGCAGAACGGCGGCCGACAAGATCTCCGAGCTGCAGACGCGCCTCAAGGAGGATGGCCAGACCGCGGTCATCCTGACTCTTCCGGATTCCATCTGCTGGCTCTTCAACATTCGCGGCAGCGACGTCGCCCACAATCCCGTCGTGCTCGCGTTCGCCATCGTGCCCGCGAGCGGCAAGGCCGAGTTGTTCATCGCCCCCGGCCGGCTCGAACCGGAAGCGCGCGCCGAAGTCTCGCCCGTCGCCAAACTCCTCCCACCCGAAAAACTTGCCGACCGCGTGAAAGAACTGAAGGCCAAAGGCAAGCGTGTGCGCCTCGATCCCGAAAGCGCGGCCTATTGGTTCGAACAGAAACTCGGCGGCAAGCTGATCGCGCGTGGCCAGGATCCTTGCATCATTCCGAAAGCCATCAAATCCGACGCCGAGGTCATCGGCGCCCGGGCCGCGCACGTTCGCGACGGACACGCCATCGTCCGCTTTCTTGCTTGGCTCGACGACTGGGCCTCCGACGGGACGCTCGATGAGATCACGGCGGTGCAGAAGCTCGAAGAGTTCCGCCGCGACACCAACATGCTCCGCGACGTAAGCTTCCCGACGATCTCGGGCTCAGGCCCCAACGGTGCGATCGTGCACTATCGCGTGACGGAGGAAACGAACCGCCGCGTCCAGCCCGATGAGCTGTTCCTGATCGATAGCGGCGGACAGTACCCGGATGGCACGACCGACATCACACGCACCGTTGCCGTCGGCGAGCCGATCCACGACATGAAGCGCCACTTCACCGCTGTTCTCAAAGGCCATATCGCTGTCGCGACTGCCCGCTTCCCGAAGGGGACGCGGGGCATCGATCTCGACCCCTTCGCCCGCCGCGCGCTCTGGCAGATCGGTGCGGATTTCGATCATGGCACCGGTCATGGCATCGGCAGCTATCTTTCGGTGCATGAGGGCCCGCAATCGATCTCCCGCGCCGGCATGGCCGTTTTGCATCCCGGCATGCTGATCTCGAACGAACCCGGATATTACAAGGTCGGCGAATACGGCATCCGCATCGAGAACGTCGTGCTCGTCACACTCCCAGAGGAGATCGATGGTGGCGATCGCGAGATGATGGCGTTCGAAACGCTGACGCTCGCACCGATCGACCGCAGGCTGATCCTTCCCGAGATGCTCGACAAGAGCGAGCGCGACTGGCTCAACGGCTATCACAAACACGTCTTCGATGCGCTCGCGCCGAACCTCGACCCCTCCACCCGCAATTGGCTGAAACAGGCGACACAGCCGATCTGAGTTCCCGACATCTCTGTTTCGCCCGTGACAGCTTAAATCGTTGCCGTCTCGTAACTCCTCTTTCTGCCGGCCAGGAGAAGGAGTGACCGAATGTTTGATATTCACGAAGTCAGCGCTGCCCCGCACCTCCCGGAACCATTGAAGTCCGGCATCCGATTTTCACGGCCCGAAAGCCTGATGGCGGTTCTCACTCAAGCATCGGATGGTGACGACAGTATTGAAGTCAGGATGCGCGACGGCGAGATCTTCATCGCGCTGACAGCAAGCTGATGAACGGTTGAGACCTGCTACGACTGTCCGATGAGGGCCAGCCATGCGTCCTCATCGAGAACCGTGACGCCAAGCGCCCGCGCATTATCGAGCTTGGAACCCGCTTCCGCGCCGGCGACCACATAGTCCGTCTTCTTCGATACCGAGCCCGAAACCTTTGCGCCGAGCCTTTCCGCCTGTGCCTTCGCTTCATTGCGCGTAAGCTTCATCAACGTGCCGGTAAAAACGACGGTCTTACCTGTGACGGGCGTCTCTTTCAGTTGCGCCCGCACGTAGGGCGTGACGGTGATTTCCCTCAAGAGCGCGCTCAACTGCTCCTGATTGTGCCGCTCGTCGAAAAAATCGATCAGCGCGTCGACGACGGTCTCACCGATGCCCTCGATATTGTCGATGTCCCGATAGGCTTCGCTGTCCTTGCCGCCTTTGATGGCTGCCTCGACCGCCGCGCGAAGCGCCTCCAAAGTGCCATAGGCTTTCGCCAGATCTTTCGCCGTAGTCTCCCCGATGTGCCGGATCCCCAGCGCATAGAGGAAGCGATCGAGCGGCACATTCCTGCGCGCGTCGATGGCCGCGAACAGCTTGCGGACGGACGTTTCCTTGAAACCACGAACTTTCATCAACGGTTCGTCGGATGCTTGGTCGCGCGCCTCCAACGTAAATATATCGGCAGGCGACTTGATACGTCCGGTTTCGAAGAAGAACTCGATCTTCTCCGTCCCGAGCCCCTCGATATCGAGGGCATTGCGCGAGACGAAATGCTTCAAGCGTTCCTTGACCTGCGCCGGACAGATGAGACCGCCGGTGCATCGGCGGACGACATCGACCTTGCCCGTTTCTTCCTCGGATTCGCGCACCGCATGGCTGCCACAGACGGGACAGACCGTTGGAAACTTGAACGGATGTGAGTGCGCGGGCCGCTTGTCGCGCACCACTTCGACAACCTGCGGAATGACGTCCCCCGCCCGCTGCACGACGACGGTATCGCCTTCACGAATATCTTTCCGCGCGATCTCATCCTCGTTGTGCAGCGTTGCGTTCGAGACGACGACACCGCCGACCGTCACGGGCTTCAGTTTCGCGACCGGCGTCAACGCGCCCGTACGCCCGACCTGGATGTCGATTTTCTCGAGCACCGTCGTCGCCTGCTCAGCGGCAAACTTATGCGCGATCGCCCATCGGGGAGACCGCGATACGAAACCAAGCCGCTCCTGATAATCGAGCCGGTTGACCTTGTAGACAACGCCATCGATGTCGTAGCCGAGCGACGCGCGCTTGCTTTCGATATCATGATAGAAAGCCAGCAAGGCCTCGGTTTTCGCCGCAATCCGCATCAGCGGATTGACTGGCAATCCCCAGTGCTTGAACGCCGCGACGACGCCCGCCTGCGTGTCCGCCGGAAGCTTCGACGCCGCGCCCCACGCATAAGCAAAAAATTTGAGCGGACGCTTCGCCGTAATCGAAGGATCGAGCTGACGGAGCGACCCGGCGGCGGCATTCCGGGGATTGGCAAAGACCTTGTCGCCGTTCTTCGCCTGGGCGGCATTCAGCTTCTCGAAGTCGTCGTCCCCGAGATAAATCTCGCCGCGAACGTCGATCACCTCGGGGACGTTCTTGCCCTTGAGCGTATGCGGGATGTCGCGGACCGTCTTGATATTCGCCGTAACGTTTTCGCCTTCCGTGCCATCCCCGCGCGTCGCCGCTTGGATAAGCTCGCCATGCTCGTAGCGGATCGAGATCGAAAGCCCGTCAATCTTCGGCTCCGATGTGATTTCCAAGGCGTCCTCTTCACCGAGCTTCAAAAAGCGGCGGACGCGCTCGACAAAGTCGACGACATCCTGATCGTCGAAAGCGTTGCCGAGCGAGAGCATCGGAACATCATGCCGAATCTTGCCGAATGCACCGACTGGAGCTGCGCCCACCTTGGCCGTTGGACTGTCCGGACGCCGAAGCTCGGGATGCGCTTTTTCCAGTTCCTCGAGGCGACGGCGCAGCGCGTCATAAGCCGAGTCCGAGATTTCAGGCGCATCGTGCCGGTAATAAAGATCGTCGTGATGAGAGATCTCGGCCGTCAGCTGCGCGATCTCGGCTTTCGGAGTTTCGCTGCCGGAGGTGGCTTTCGCGGCTGTCTTTCGTTTCTTCTTCGACTTGGTTTCGCTCATCGCGATCCCTGCAAGAGGCAAAGCAAAACGCGGCAGGAAAATGCCCCTGCCGCGCTTCGAAATCTAGCACAATACGATATTGAAAACGGAGGCGAAATCAGCCGCTACCCATGCTTATGCTCGGCATCTTGATCGACGGCACTGAGAGCTTCGGAACGGCATTCCAGGTCTTGCTGAGCCAGGATTCACTATCCTCGCGCGGTGCCAAGCCGCCAGATTCCAGCAGCGCGTAGGAATCCTTGTACCACTTGCTGTCCGGATAGTTGTGACCCAGGATCGCCGCCGCGTTCTGCGCTTCTTTTGTAATCCCAAGCGCCATATAGCATTCGACCAGGCGTGCCAGCGCTTCCTCAACGTGCGCCGTCGTCTGATAATCGGATATGACCGTCTTGAAGCGGTTGATCGCCCCTACATAATTATGGCGATCGAGGTAATAGCGCCCGACCTCCATCTCCTGGGCCGCGAGATTATCCAAGCAGATGCGCATCTTGTTGTCCGCTTCCTTTGCATACTCGCTGTCCGGATACCGCGCTTTCAAAATTTTGAATTGCTCAAGTGCCTTTCGCGCGGGCGTCTGATCGCGATCCGCCTTGGTCATCTGGTCGAAGTAGGACTGCGCGATGATGTGATGCGCAAGCGGTGCTTCCTGCGTACCGGGATGCAAGGCCACATAGCGCTCGGCCGTTGCGATTGCCTCTGGCGCTTTACCGGCCCGATAATAGGCATAAGCAGCCATGACGATCGATTTGCGTGCTTCCGGCGAATAGGGATGCTCGCGATCCACCGCTTCGAACTTCTTCGCCGCGTCTTCGAAGCTGCCTTTGGTCATCAGCGCGTCGGCATCGCCATACATCTTCGATGGCGGATCGGGATTGAGAACGGCTGAATCGATTTTAGGTCCGCCGCAGCCGGCGAGCGCCAGCGTCACCAGCACCGACACAGCGCCAAAGATCCTGAGAATGGTACGTGTCGATATCATCATGCGCCGCGCTGCTTCCCACCGAGGCCGGCACGCAGTCAACGCCAGCCAACTCATCAACAACCGCAAGCGGATAGCATTCAAGAGCGCGCAGTCAAATGCGAATCGCTGGCGCACAACTGTTTGCTAACAGCCCCCGCCAGCAAGCTATCGTCAGAATGTGGTGCATTCCGGGCCGGCGGAGACCGACATATTTGCCGATGCTGATAGGCCAGGGCGCCTATTCGGCCGCGACGACGGTCTCCGAAATCATCTGAACAGGCGAACGGCTGGTCCGGGTGCGAGGCGCCAGAGCGAATTCCCAGTTCGACGCATCAGCGAAGAGAGCCTGAAGCACCATCGAATTGAGCTTATGCC
Source organism: Pseudomonadota bacterium (assembly GCA_018242215.1). Lineage (GTDB taxonomy): Bacteria > Pseudomonadota > Alphaproteobacteria > Rhizobiales > Hyphomicrobiaceae > Hyphomicrobium_B. Next base: position 108,931 of record JAFECG010000018.1, on the reverse strand, counting down.
CGCCCCTGTAAGAGCGATATGCCCCCAGCAACGGCTGTCCAGCGAGAGCCAAGTCGCCAACCGCGTCGAGCATCTTATGGCGGACGAATTCCTGCGGATAGCGCAGCCCTTCGCGGTTCATAACCTTGCCTTCGCCGATCGCGACGGTGTTGGTGAGATCGGCACCGAGTGCGAGACCGGCCTTCCAGAGCTTCTCGACATCGCTCATGAAGCCGAAGGTGCGGGCGCGGGACAGTTCGTGACGGAATACGCCGGGGCTCATCTCGTACTGCAGACGCTGACGGCCGATGACGGGCGACGAAAAGTCGATTTCAACATCCATGCGGAAGCCGGCGTGTGGCTCAAGCTCGCCCCAGCAGCCACCCTCTTCCACCCGGACAGGTTTGAGAACACGGATATATTTGCGAGGTTCTGCGAGTTCGCGAATACCGACCCGATCGATGGCATCGACGAATTCCGCCGCGCTGCCGTCCATGATCGGAACTTCTTTGCTGTCGATTTCGATGTAGAGATTGTCGATCGAGAGGCCGCGAAGTGCGGCGAGGAGATGTTCGACCGTTCCGACCGTTGTTCCGGCGCCGTCGCCGATGACGGTACAAAGTGTAAGATTTTTGACGTTGGCGACGTGCGCCGCGATTTCCGAGATGACTCTTCCTCGTTTCGTAACGAGAAAGCGGAGCCCAGTATCAGCCTCTGCAGGATGCAGTGTGAGTGATACCGGAGCTCCGCTGTGCACCCCCGTGCCTGTCAACTGGATCTCGCGGGCAAGCGTGGTTTGCCGCGCACCGATGAATCGATTCGACATACAGCGCCGTCCCTCATTTCTCTGGTGGACCGCTGCTCCCCAGCATTGTGCGGCCAACCACCCCCTGACTACCCTGATGTCCTCCTGATTCGTCCAGAGCATTCCAGCCTTATTTTGGCCGTGTCAGCGCTGGTCAAAAGCTCATCAAAAGTAGTCGATGCCCAAAAGCTAACTGCTTCGCTAAACACCGACAAATCACGCTTTCTTACATTGTGTTACGCTTTAGCAACCATCCTTGACGTTTTGCCCGTCTTGATGCAGCCCCATTTTGACCGCGTTCCGCAAGACCGAAACGACACGTGTTTGCCACGCTTTTTTCACGATCCAACGCCGACTGCACCACAGCATCAGAGGATACATTCCTGCCTCTGATTATTTCCGCCCGAGCCCAGCGAGACGTCCAAAAAGGCCCGGTTTTCTTTGCTCTTCTTCATCTCTGGCATTTGCATGGACACCGCCGCCGCGGCGCGCATTCCATTCTTTCTGAGCCTGCGGAGGAAATTCTTCGATGCGCGGAACGCGACGAGAGGTGCGCTGAACTTCCGTGGGCGCCTGCGGCTCGAATCGATAGTCGTAGGTCGGCGCTGCACCCTCTGCTGGAAGCGGTGGCGTCCGCAACAAAGCGTTCCCTGACAGGGGAGGAAAATTTTCCAGACCGTCTTCGATCATGACATTTCCCGGAGCAACCCACGCGTCGCGGTTGGAACGAGGTGCCTCATTGTGGATAGCCGCAGAAAAATTCTGCTGATTTGGGGCCGGCTGCGCCTGGAGCGCCTCCGCTAGACGCCTCTGCAAATCACCAGGCGCCCCTGGGGCCATCGCCGGAGCCGCCATCTGCTGATGTGGAGCGGAGTACGGCTGTTGCGCAATGTCCGGGATCGAAGAAATTGGAGCCGTTTGGCTCAAAGTTGTCGAAGCGGGCGCGCTTTGCTGCCGGAGTGCCTGCTCAGCCCTCGGATTCATTCCCGAAGCCACGATCGAAACGCGTAGCCTGTCGCCGAGCTGCTCGTCGAACGTCGCACCGACGATGATATTCGCATCAGGGTCGACTTCCTGCCGAATCCGACTTGCCGACTCGTCGACCTCATAGAGCGTCATGTCCCGGCCCCCCGAGATCGAGAGCAGAAGCCCCTTGGCGCCGCGAAGCGTCACATCGTCGAGAAGCGGATTGGCAATGGCTTCTTCGGCCGCGAGGATCGCACGCCGCTCGCCGGTGGCTTCGCCGGTTCCCATCATCGCCGTGCCCATTCCGCTCATGATCGTGCGCACGTCGGCGAAATCGAGATTGATAAGCCCTTCCTTGAGAACAAGCTCGACGATGCAGGCGACGCCGGAATAGAGCACCTGGTCTGCAAGGACGAAGGCTTCGGCAAAAGTCGTGCGCTCGTTGGCGATACGGAACAGATTTTGATTCGGAATGACGATCAGCGTATCGACGAGATGCCGCAGGTTCTCAACACCCGCCTCTGCGATCCGCATGCGCCGCGCGCCTTCGAACTGGAATGGCTTACAAACGACGCCGACCGTTAGCGCTCCAAGTTCGCGAGCGATCCGCGCGATCACGGCCGCCGCGCCCGTACCGGTTCCACCACCCATCCCGGCCGCGATGAACACCATGTGCGCGCCCGCGATATGTGTTCGCAGCTCTTCCAGCGCTTCTTCGGCCGCCGCTTCCCCGACCTCTGGCCGCGCCCCCGCTCCGAGTCCCTCGGTCAAATTGATGCCAAGCTGAATGCGGTGTTCTGCGCTTGACGCCTCGAGCGACTGCGCATCCGTGTTCGCAACCACGAACTGCACGCCCTGCAGGCCGGCCGCGATCATATTGTTGACGGCGTTGCAGCCGGCGCCGCCGACGCCGATAACGGTAATCCGAGGCTTGGCGTCGACCAGCTTCGGCAATTGCAGCTTGATGCTCATGGCGTCCCCGAAATTGTGTACTTGGCGTGCGGCACGATTGTCTGTGCCGCGCACGCCGTCTGCCTCGACGATCTCATTTCCGTTTTCGACACGTCTTCAAAACCCGCGTTTAAGCCACGTTCCGACGCGACCGAGATATCCTTGCGTCACCGTCTTGCGACTGCGCGCCATGCTGAGTTCGCCGTCGCCGCGCGCGGCGACGATAGCAAGACCTGAAAGCGTCGCGAGCTGCGGCCCGGAAAGGCTCGCATTGAGACCCGGTAAGTCCATAGGCCGCCCGAGACGCACCGAGCGCCCGAACTGGTTCGCGACGAATTCCGGCAATCCGATCAGTTGGCTGGCTCCGCCCGTCAGAACGACTTTGTCTCCTACGAAGCGGCTGGCCGCATTGAGGGCCAAACGCTCGCGCACGAGCCCGAGGATTTGTTGCACGCGCGGTCGGATGATATCCGTGAGCCGCGCCCTGCTGGTTTCGTAGCTCCCGTCGTCTTCCTCACCCGCGATCGGATAGGAAAACGATTCGTGCTCGTCGGACTGGGCTTTGATCAGTGTGCCATAAAGCGTTTTGATTCGCTCGGCTTCGGCGAGTGGCGTCTGCAACGCCTTCGCGATGTCGTAAGTGATGTGCTGACTGCCGACTGGGATCACGTCAGTGCCCGTGAAACGCCCGTCAGCGAACAGTGAAATCGACGTCGTTCCGGCACCGAAATCGATGCATGTCACACCGAACTGCCGCTCTTCGGCTGTCGTCGCCGCAAGCGCGCTCGCGTAGGGCGCCGCCACGAGGCCGTCGCAACCGGCATAGCACCGATCGATGAGGACCAGCAGGTTGCGCAGCGGTGCTTCGTCGGCCGTTACCGCATGCAACCCCGCCGAAAGCCGGCGCGCTGAAAGGCCGAGCGGATCACGGATGCCGCCTGCACCATCGACCTCGTAACCCAGATGATTGAGATGGAGTAGCGTGCGTCCATTACGCTCGGCATAGTTTTCACCCGCCGACACGAGCCGCGCCAGATCGTCTTCCGTTACGTTGCCGGTCTCGACCTCGGCCCGCGCCGTACAATGCAACGACGAGATCCGCCCTGCGGCGACCGACAGCGTAAAGCCGCCGACGGAGATTCCTGCCGCACGCTCGGCGTTCCCGATGACACCGCGAACGACGGACTCGGCTTCATCGAGATCCGTCAAAACACCGGCCTTCACGCCCTTCGAGCGCTGCATGCCAAGGCCAGCAAGCCGTAGCGAAGGCTGCTGTTGGCCAGCGACGTATTCAGCAACGATGACCGCGGCAACCGTCTTGCTCGTGCCGATGTCGAGGAGCCCGAAGGTTCTATAGCTGCGCCGATCCGCCATAAAAGCCTCCCTACTGCTGCGCCGAGGCGACAGAAGTCATCCCGGCACCCGCGAGAGAAGACGTTCGGACGGATGTTTGCGTCACCGGACGCATCGCGATGCGTCCGGGCGTGCGAACATCGATGATCATGGGTTTTCCCGTCAGAGCGGGCAGCACTGCAGCCGTATTGGCAATCTCTTGGAATCCTTCGATCTCGCGATCCGCGGCGAGATCCAGCGCCGTGCCGTTCTTGAGAACGACGCGCCAACGCCGCTCGGCAACGCGTTCGCCATAGGCATATTCGTGTTCGATACGTGGATACTGGCGCAGGGCCGAAAGCATCAGGATGGCTTCGCTATCCGCGCCCTCGCCGACGACGCGCGGCAAGTTCCAGGAACTCGCGACGGGCATCGGCCCGAGCGTGCGTCCAGTCGCATCAACGAGATAATTCGTTTCGCCCCGCGTCCAGATGAAGGCAGGAATGCGCTCGTGAACCACGATGTCGAGCGTCCCCGGATAGACGCGCGTCAGCTGCGCCGTGTCGACCCACGGAATTCGCTCGATCCGCTTGAGCGCCGCATCGGAATCGAACGCCGCAAAAGTTTTCACGTTGGTCAGGTCCAATGCGTCGAATACATCGGAATCGGCCGTGTAGTGCTGCCCCGAAACGTTCACCTGATCGATCCCGAAGCCAGCAGCAATCATGAGGTCGTTGATCTTACCCGAGACGTCGATGGCTCTGAGTTGATCCAGAGGCAGCGCATAGGCTGCAACTCCCGTCGTCACGGCAATCCCTGCAACGATTAGTGATGGCATGACCCAGCGCCGCCCGCGTCGCGACCTGCGAAATCGCCGTTCCCCGCGTGGAATCTGTAATTTCAATTTTGCGCGTTTGGCAGTGGGCGCTGCGGCACGTCCCCCGCGCGTCGCAGGTTCGGACGGCGTCACCCAACGAGCAGCCTCGGGCTCCGGCGTTGGCGCATCATGTGCAGCCCGCCACCAGAACCGATGCTTGCTCTCTACCTGTTGCAACTCGCGTCCTCGACCATCCATCGGACGAGGTCACCGAACGACCAGCCGGCATACCCCGCCAGCTCGGGCACCAGGGAAGTCCCCGTCATGCCCGGCTGAGTATTGACTTCGAGGCAGATCAGCTCGCCCGTCCCGCTGGCCGTATCGTCGTAGCGGAAGTCGGCCCGCGATACGCCGCGACAGCCCAAAGCTTGATGCGCCCTTAACGTTAAGGAACGGACTGACTGGTAAACATCCGGTAAAAGTTGTGCAGGCAGCTCATGCTTTGAACCGCCGGGTGCGTATTTGGCCTCATAGTCGTAGAACGCGAGGCCGCGAAGCGGCACGATCTCGATGATATCCGTCACAAAATCGCCAATCACCGCACAGGTGATTTCGCGTCCGGCGATATAGCGTTCGACCATCACGATTTCGTCGAGAGGTCCCCCTGCGGCGATCGAATTGGGCGGACGCTCGGCGCCTGGCGGCACGATCACGACGCCAACGCTTGAGCCCTCCGTCAGGGGCTTCACGACATACGGCGCGGCCATCACATGGTGCTCCAGCGCTTCGCCGCGTGCGACGAGTTTGGCTTCCGCGACCGGAACACCCGCGAGCTTCATGACGTCCTTGGCGCGCTCTTTGTGCATGGCAAGCGCAGAGGCCAACACGCCTGAGTGCGTGTAGGGAATGCCAAGCAATTCCAGCAATCCTTGGACGCAGCCGTCTTCTCCGAACTTGCCGTGAAGCGCATTGAAGCAGACGTCGGGTTTTAGCTCCTGCAATTTGCTTCCAAGATCGCGGTCGACGTCGATCTCTGTAACCGTGTAGCCTTCCTGCAGAAGCGCTTCACCAACGGCGGCGCCTGAATTTAGGCTGACCTCGCGCTCGGCGGAAAGCCCACCCTTCAGAACGGCGACGTGATGGCGCGTACGCGCAGGGACCGGGCCGAGTGTGTTCATGTCTGGCTCTTTGAATTTAGGAGATGGCCTGAACGACGATGCTCTCCACCGCTTCTCCCCTCCCCTTCACGGGGCGGAGTCGGGGGCGGTGTGGCGATCTGGGCGAAAATTTCGAAACTCGTCCGTCCTTCTTTGCCCTCACCCTTCGAGGGGGAGTGGGAAAACACGTGTTGGTCAGGTGTCGGAGCGCAAATAAGACGATCCATCGCATCAGCGCTGTTCAGCATCTGCGCGTGCGATTGCCAAGGCTTCCCCGACGGGACGCCCGGGCTGCGGAACGCCGAGCCGGATGATTTCCCAATCGAGCGTGATACCGGATGTTTCGCGGACACGCGCGCGCACCGTCTCGCCGAGCGTTTCGACGTCTTCGCCGGTCGCCTGATTGTCGTTGATCAGGAAATTGCAGTGCATCTCGGAAACTTTCGCGCCGCCGACGCGGAATCCCCGACATCCCGCCTGATCGACGAGTTTCCACGCGCTATGACCCGGCGGGTTCTTGAAAGTCGATCCGCCCGTGCGCTCTTTGATCGGCTGATTCTTCTCGCGATACTCCGCGACCTCATCCATTTCTTTCAGGATTTCTGCAGACTCGCCCGGCTCACCAGCGAACGTCGCCTCGGTAAAAATCCAATCCTTCGGAATTTCGGAATGCCGATAGGTGAACCCCATGTCGGCGAGCGAAAGCACATGAACGATCCCATTCGGATCCACCGCGCGGGCGCCGACCAGACAATCCTTCGTCTCGCGTCCGTGTGCACCGGCATTCATGCGCAACGCGCCACCGATGGACCCCGGAATCCCGCGATAGAACGCAAGCCCGCGAATGCCGGCATCCGCCGCAGCCCGCGCAACCTTCACATCGGGAACGGCCGTGCCCACGCGCAGCCGAAGCCCGTCCTCGACGTTGATTTCGGAAAAACCGCGTCCGAGCCGGGCGACCACACCCGGCACACCGCCGTCCCGCACGAGCAGGTTCGAGCCAAGACCGATAACGTAGGTCGGAAGATCACTCGGCTTGTGCCTGAAAAAGTACGCGAGATCGGCTTCGTCCGCCGGAATGAACAGCACCTGCGCTGGACCGCCGACGCGAAACCACGTGACATCCGCAAGCGACGCATTCGCACTGAGCTTGCCGCGAAGCTCCGGCATCGCCGCTTTGAGTTCTGCGGTGATGTCCGCGAACATCACCCGGCGCTCCCCATGCGCTTTGGTTCCTCCGCGAGCCACGCCGGCAGCGCATTTGCCCACTCGGTCGAATTGCCGGCGCCGAGACAGATGACGAGATCGCCCGGCCCCGCAATACGCCTGATCGCGGGTGCGAGAAGACTCGGATCGTCGACAGCCTCCGCCGGACGATTGCCGACGGTCCCGATGCGCTCGGCAAGCGCGCGACTATCGATTCCGGCAATCGGGTTCTCGCCCGCCGTGTAAAGCGGCGCTACGAGAACACTGTCGGCATCTTTGAAGCAGCGTGCGAATTCGTCCATGAGATCCCGCACGCGGGTGTAACGATGTGGTTCGACGATGGCGATCACACGGCCTTTGGTGCCCCCGCGCGCCGCCGCAAGCACGGCCGCGATCTCGGCAGGATGATGCCCGTAGTCGTCGTAGATCGACACCCCGTTCCATTCTCCCGTGAACTGGAACCGTCGCTTGACGCCCGAAAACCCGGCCATCGCCGCCTTGACCTTGGCATCAGGCAAGCCCGCGTGCGTCGCCACCGCAATTGCCGCCAGAGCATTGAGTGCGTTGTGCGCGCCGGGAATTGGCACCGCCCAATCCTGGAGGACCCGCGCCCCGCCTTTGACGCGAGCCGCGAGCGTCGCATCGAAATGCGTTGTATTGCCGACGATGCGAACCGACGTCAGCCGAAGATCGGCATCATCGCTCTGACCGTAAGTCAGCAACCGGCGGCCATCGGCACGCAGATTGAGATGCTGCACCATCTCGCGCACGACCGGATGATCGATGCACGCGACCGCCAGACCGAAAAATGGGATGTTGCGCAGAAAGGCTTCGTATTCCCGGTGCATGGCTTCGACCGAGCCGAAATAATCGAGATGCTCGGGATCGATATTGGTGACGATGCCGATTTCAGTCGGCAATCGCGTGAAGGTGCCATCGCTCTCGTCGGCCTCGACGATCATCCATTTGCCCTGCCCGAGCCGCGCGTTCGAACCCCACGCGTTGATGATGCCGCCCGTGATGACTGTCGGCTCTTCGCCCGCCTCGGTGAAGATGTGCGAGAGAAGCGACGTCGTCGTCGTTTTGCCATGCGTGCCGGTGACAGAGATCGTCGAATAAAGCCGCATCAGTTCGGCAAGCATTTCCGCACGCCGGATGACCGTCAATCCCTTTTGCCGCGCCGCAACGAGTTCCGGATTTAGGGCCTTTACTGCCGTCGAGATCACGACGTAACGCGCGCCGATGAGGTTCACCGGATCATGTCCGACGAAAACACGAATGCCTTTCGCGCGGAGCCGTTTGACGTTGGCGTTCTCTTTCTGATCGGAGCCCTGAACGGTGTAGCCCTTGGCCACCAGAATTTCGGCGATGGCGCTCATGCCGATGCCGCCGATGCCGATGATATGAAATGGTCCGATATCGCGCGGCATTTGCATGGATGGAAAATCCTTCGATGTCTCTAACGCGCGCGTCGGCTCGACAAGATGCAAATCCCTCAATGCTCACGCCCCGTATCCAATTTACGCCCTTCTGCTAAAGCCAGCGTAAAATCGGCTAAATTCCGGACGGCATCGGGGCGCCCCGCGGTTTTAGCCGCCTTGGCGGCCGCTGCAAGAGCGTCCGGTACCGGAAGCAGCTTTTCCAATTCGTCCGCGAGGCGTTCCGGAGACAGATTTCGCTGTTCGATGCACCACGCCCCTCCTGATTCGGCAAGGCGCCGGGCATTGTTCAGCTGATCGTTGTCGAGCGCATGCGGCAAAGGTACCAGAATGGATGGCCGCCCCATCACCGTCAGTTCCGCAACCGTCGAGGCTCCCGCCCGGCCGATCACAAGATGCGCGGCCGCCATCCGAGCCGGAAGATCGGCGAAAAACGGCGCGATCTCGGCGCTGATATTGGCTTCCGAATAGGCATCGCTGACCCGCTCGATGTCCTCCTCGCGTGCCTGCTGAACGACGCGGAGACGCGACCGGATATCATCGGGAAGTGCAAAAAGTGCGAGCGGCACGGTATCGGAAAAAAATCGCGCGCCCTGGCTCCCGCCGAAAATGAGAAGCCGAATGACGCCGTCTGCCGTCGGAGGTTCGTAAGAGCGTGCAGCCTCGTCCATCACGGCCTGACGCACCGGATTTCCCGTCAGTACGGCCTTTTCGGCAAGCTTGTCATCGATGAACTTTGTGCGTTCGAATGACGTGGCAATCGCCGTGACCTGCCTGGCGAGAAGCTTGTTCGCTCGCCCCAGCACGGCGTTCTGCTCGTGAATAGCCGTCCGAATGCCTCTGAGCCTCGCAGCGACGAGCGGCGGATAGGTCGGATACCCTCCAAACCCGATGACCGCCGCCGGCTTCACGCGGCCCAGAATTCCGAAGGCCGCCTTTGTTCCGCGGGCCAACGCCAGCATCGTCTTCGCGATCTCGGCAGGCGAACGCGACGCCAAAGTCGCCGACGGAACTTGATAAACGTCACGCGCCGGAAATCCGCCGCCATAGCGATCGCCCCGCATGTCCGTCATCAGATCGACGACGATATCGCGACGCTTCAATTCTTCAGCCAGAGCGAACGCCGGAAAGAGATGTCCGCCCGTTCCCCCCGCGGCAAGCATGATCGATCGCGCGCCTGCCATTACATCTTGCTCATCGTGTTGGAGTTTGCCCTCCGATTTGTACGTCCTCGATCGCCGGAATCCAGCGCGGCTTTTTGAGGCGCTGTGGATCGGGCCGCCATCGTGTCAGCGCAAGCAGCATTCCCGCAGTAATCGACAGCGCCAGCATCGACGACCCGCCCGCCGAAATGAACGGCAGCGTCATGCCCTTCGGGGGCAAGAGGCCGATGTTCACACCCATATTGATCAAGGATTGCAGCCCGAAGACGAGCGCGAGACCCTGGATTGCGAGCCTGTCAGCGGCATTCGGCTCAGCGGCCGCCCGCCGCAACGCCCGCGTAACAATGAAGGCGTAGACGCCGAGAAGCGCAATGCACGCGACGGCTCCGTATTCTTCGCCGATGACGGCAAAAATATAGTCCGTGTGCGCATCGGGCAGCACGGACTTGATCACGCCCTCGCCCGGACCGCGCCCGAACAGTCCGCCTTCCGTAAACGATTGAATGGCTCGGCCGGCCTGCGAGCTTTCAAGCGGCGCAGAACCGAAAAACTTGTCGAACCGCGATTGTACGTGCGGGAAATAGATATATGCCATCCACATGCCCCCGCTGCCGAGCAGCACCAGGATGGCGGCGCCAATCACCGGCAGCCCCGCAAGCAGGTAGATGAGCCCGGCCGTGGTACTGATCAGCACGGTCTGTCCGACGTCAGGCTGCGAGACGAGGATCGCACCGAAAATCGCCCACAGGATGAGCGCGAACGGCAACGCCGGCATGTCGCTTCGCGATGCAGCTTCGCCGAACAGCCATGCGATGATGACGATGAAAGCGGGCTTTGCGAACTCCGATGGCTGGATCGAATAGCTGCGGAAAGCCAGCCACCGCTGCGCACCGTTGATTTCGCTGCCCGAAAAGAGCACGCCGACCATCCCGGCAACGGAAACGAGAAACAGTGCCGCCGCGAGCCGCCTGACACCGGCCGGTGAAAAGAACGAGATGACGAACATCAGGATCGTGCCGACTGCGGCGAAAAACACGTGCCGCTCGACGAAGTAATAGGTTGGCAATCCCTTTTTCAAAGCCACCGCTGGAGACGCGGCAACCGAAAGCAGAATGCCGATGACGATGAGCGACAGAAGCGCGAACAGCAAACCCCGGTCGATCGTGAAAGACCATTCCGCGAGAAGGCTGCGATCGGCGCGCGAGAGCTTCATGGCGTCGCCCGGATCTCGATGCCCGGCAGCGAGGCGACAAGACCGCGAAAACAATCGCCGCGCACCTCGAAATTACGAAACTGATCGTAACTCGCGCACGCAGGCGACAAAAGCACCACCGGCTCAGCCCCCTCGCTTGCCTGCGCTGCCGTCGATGCCGCCCAAACCGCAGCATCGAGCGTGCCGCTGCGCTCGAACGGAACCTTGCCGTCGAGGGTGGCCGCAAATTCCTCCATGGACTCCCCGATGAGATACGCTCGGGAAATGCCCCCAAAATAAGGGGAAAGACTCGCGATGCCCCCCGCTTTCGGTTTGCCGCCGACGATCCAGTAGACATCGCGGGGAAACGATAAAAGTGCCTTTTCCGTCGAGTCGGCATTCGTCGCCTTGCTGTCGTTGACGAAGAGCACCTTGCCGATGCGGCCGATCTCTTCCATGCGGTGCGGCAAGCCCGGAAATGACGACAGCGCGCCCTGCCAGTCGATATCGGTGGAGCGCCCGAGTGCGCTCAGACACTCGCGAACGGCCGCGACCGCGCCGAGCGCATTCTGACCGTTATGCTTGCCACGGAGCGTCGAAATTCCTTTGAGCGATCCGAGCTTCACCGCGAGGCCCTCGCGGTTGCTGCAGACGACCGTGTCATCGAGCAGGCTATAGCCCGGCGCGATCGATTTCTCCGCGCTGAAAGCGACGACCGGTCCGATATTGATCCGCCTTCTCAGCATCGCGAGCCCGTACTCGTCATCGATACCGACGGCGGCGATGTCGCCCCCGAGGACGACACGCTCTTTGATCCCGGCGTAATGCTCGATCGTTCCATGCCGGTCGAGATGATCCGGCGTGACATTCAGCATCACGCCGATGGTCGGCCCGAGCGTCGGCGTCAGATCGATCTGAAACGAGGACATTTCGATAACGTGAAATCGCCCCGGCTCCGGCGGCTCGAGCGTCAGAATGGGCCGGCCGATGTTACCGCCCATCTGAACATCCTGCCCGGCATGGCGAAGGATATGCGCAATGAGGGCCGTCGTCGTCGACTTGCCGTTCGTCCCGGTGATCGCGATGAAGGGAGCCCCGGGGGCATGCAATGCCCGCTCGCGCGCAAAGATCTCGATGTCGCCGATGATTGCGACACCATTGTCCTGAGCGCGCATAACCGTCCAATGCGGCGCTGGATGCGTCAACGGCACCCCGGGCGTGAGCACGAGCGCCGAAAAGCCGGACCAATCCGCGACGTTCAAGTCGACGAGCGGAATGTCCTTCGCGATCGCGGCGTCGCGCGCGGCGACGCCATCATCCCAGGCCGCGACCCGGGCCCCGCCATCGCGCAAAGCTTCGGCGGCCGCGATCCCGGACGCGCCTAGCCCAAAGACGGCAACTGATTTTCCTTCGAACGACGTCGCGCGAATCATTGATCCCAATCTATCGCATGTCGTGTAATTTGGCGCCCTAGCGCAACTTGAGCGTCGAAAGCCCGATCAAGGCCAGGATCACCGAGATGATCCAAAATCGGATCACGACGGTCGATTCCTTCCATCCCTTTTGCTCGTAATGGTGATGGAGCGGCGCCATCTTGAAAACGCGCTTCCCCGTCCACTTGAACGACACGACCTGAATGATGACCGAAAGAGTTTCGAGAACGAAAAGACCGCCGACGATCGCCAGCACGATTTCGTGCTTGATCGCCACGGCGATCGCGCCGAGCGTCCCGCCAAGGGCAAGCGAGCCGGTGTCCCCCATGAAGATCATCGCGGGCGGCGCATTGAACCAGAGAAACCCGAGACCAGCTCCGATCAGCGCTCCGCAAATGACCGACAGCTCGCCTGTGCCGGGTACGTGATGAATTTGCAGATAACCCGCGAATTTCGCGTTACCCGAGAGATAGGCGATCATGCCGAACGTCGCCGCTGCAATCATCACCGGCACGATGGCAAGTCCATCGAGCCCGTCCGTCAGATTGACTGCGTTTCCCGCGCCCGCGATCACGAGCACAGCCAGCAAGACGAAGAACGGCCCGAGATCGATGACGAAATCCTTGAAGAATGGAAACGTCAGGTCGGTATCGAGCCCTTTCGGACCGAGCTTCATCAGGCAGAAGCCCGCGATGGCCGCAACCATAAGCTCGAGTAAAAACCGCACCCGGCCCGAAAAGCCGGCGGTCGACCGCTTCGTCACTTTGAGAAAATCGTCATAGAAGCCGATCGCGCCATAGGCGAGCGCCACGCCCAGCACGACCCAGATATATCCGTTGTCGAGCTGAGCCCAAAGCAAAGTTGAAACCGTGACACCTGCCAGGATCATCAGGCCGCCCATCGTCGGCGTGCCGCGCTTCAGAAGATGCGTCGCGGGGCCGTCGTCACGAATGGGCTGCCCTTTGCCCTGCTTGACGCGCAAGAGATCGATGATGGCCGGTCCGAACATCATCACGAAGAGGAGCGCCGTGAAAACAGCGCCGCCCGTCCGGAACGTGATATATCGGAAGACGTTCAGCGCACTGATTTGTTCGCTGAAATTGACGAGCTCATAGAGCATGCCGCGCTAGCTTCCCCCTCAATGGCCAGACCGGCTAAGCGGCTGGCCCGTCCTTTCCAAACCGTGATTTCAGCGCCGCCACCACGGCACCGAGCCGCGTCCCGTTCGACGCCTTGACCATGACGACGTCCCCAGCCCTCAGATGATCCGCGAGCGTGGTCTCTATGGACGACGAGGTCAAAGAGTAACCGCCTTTCATGGCCGCGGGTAGGGCATCGTAAAGGCCCTTCATGTGCGGCCCACATGCAAAGACCAGATCGACCCCGGCAGCGTCAATGGCGCCCTTTAAACCGGCATGAAGCGCCGGAGCATCGTTGCCGAGCTCCAGCATATCGCCGAGCACGGCAATGCGCCGCGCATATGTTTCCCGGGCGACAGCGCCAAGCGTCGCGAGCGCCGCCTTCATGGACGCTGGATTGGCGTTGTAGCTCTCATCGATGAGCAGCGCCCGCCCGCCGCCGACGCAAAGCAGGCTGCGCGCACCGCGACCGTTCGGTGGCGCGAGATCCGAAAGCGCGGCCAACCCGCGGGCGACATCGGCGCCGATCGCATCGAGCGTCGCCGCGACTGCCAGCGCGTTTTCGGCGATGTGTCGTCCCGGCATTGCAAGATGCACCGACAGCGTGCGGCCACCAAGGTGAACCGTGAAGTCACTTCCCGCGTCGGACGGCCGGAAATCGGTCGCGCGAACGTCGGCGTGCGAATCGAAGCCGAAAGTCACCGGCCTCGCTCCGAATCTCGATGCCGTTGCCACAAGGCGGCGCGCATAAGGATTGTCATATTTGATGATTGCCGCACCGCCCGGCAGCAGACCCTCGAAAATTTCGCCCTTGGCATCGGCGATCGCCTCGACCGACGGAAAGTGCTCAAGATGTACGGCTTCGACGGTCGTTATGATCGCCGCGTGCGGACGAACCATCTTGGTCAGCGGCCGGATTTCGCCCGCGTGGTTCATGCCGATTTCAAAGATGCCAAACTGCGTGTCGCGCGGCATGCGTGCCAGCGTCAGCGGCACGCCCCAATGATTGTTGTAGGATTTTTCCGATGCATGCGTGGCCCCCAAACGCGAGAGGCAGGCGCGCAGCATTTCCTTTGTGCCGGTCTTCCCCGCGCTTCCTGTCACGGCGACAATGCGGGCCTCCTTGCCAAGCCGTTGCCGCGCCGCCCGCCCGATCCCCACGAGACCATCGAGCGGATCGGAAACCCTAAAGAGAATGCCGTCATCCGCCTGACGCGAATAACTTCGACTGACCAGCGCTGCCGAGGCCCCCGCCTTGAAGGCTGCCGGCACAAAGTCATGGCCGTCCCGCTGATCCTTGAGCGCGACGAAGAGATCGCCGTGATGCAGCGACCGCGTGTCAATCGACACGCCTGTAATCGATACGCTTCCGCTGCCGTCGGGCTCAACGCCCAATGCCGCACTCAATTCCGAGGAAGCCCAAAGTGGTTGCATCACGTCATCAGCCTGCGAGCGCCTTCCGAACCTCGTCATGATCGGAAAACGGAATGATCCGATCGCCGATGATCTGGCCGGTTTCGTGACCCTTTCCCGCCACAAGCACGACATCGCCCGGAGTCATCATGCCGACCGCCGTCGCAATGGCCTCAGCACGATCCCCAATTTCGCGTGCTCCGACCGCACCGGCCAGAATCTCTTTACGAATTTCGGCCGGTCGCTCGCCCCGCGGATTGTCGTCGGTCACGATGGTGATGTCCGCCCGCTCGACCGAAATGCGGCCCATGATCGGACGCTTGCCTTTGTCGCGATCGCCGCCGCATCCGAACACGGAAATGAGCCTCCCTGTGGCGAAAGGCCGGCAGGCATCGAGCGCGGCGGCCAGGGCTTCCGGCTTATGCGCGTAGTCGACGATCGCAAGACCGCCATTTCGTTCACCGATGATTTCGAGGCGTCCGGGCACGCCCTTGAGGCTACTGAGCGCTGCGAGGACGCGGCCCGTCTCCTCTCCGACGGCAATCGCAAGTCCCGCCGCCACGAGCGCGTTCTCGACTTGATAGGCGCCGACGAGCGGCAACTCGACGTCATACGACTTACCCGCGGAGCGCACGCCGATAATCTGTCGAAAGCCATCCCGAGAGAGCGACACGCGCTCGAGAGTATCGCCACGTGTACCCACCATCATCACGCGCAAACCGCGCGTCTTGGCCGCCGCCGCCACGTCGTCGGAATAAGCTCCGTCGGAATTGATGACCGCCGGTTGACCGGGCTTCAGAAGCTCGGTGAACAGCCGCAGCTTCGCCCTGAGATAATCTTCGATCGTCGGATGATAATCCATGTGATCGCGACCGAGGTTCGTGAACGCTGCGGCGGAAAGCTCGACGCCGTCGAGCCGATGTTGATCGAGTCCGTGCGATGACGCCTCGAAAGCGAGGTGCGTCATGCCTTCGTCGGCAAGCGTCGCAAGAGCCGCGTGAAGCGTCACGGGATCGGGCGTCGTCAGAGACCCATAGATCGCGCCAGACGGCTTCACGATACCGATCGTTCCGACCGAGGCCGCCTTGTAACCAAGTGCGGCGAAGATCTGTCGCGTAAAGTCGGCAACCGATGTCTTGCCGCTGGTGCCTGTAACTGCGACGGCAACTGCCGGCTGCCGCCCGGCAAGCTTCGCGGCGATTTTCGCCAAGGCCGCGCGTGGATTATCGACCTCGATCAATGCCACGCCGGCGGGAACGGTCACGCCTTTGTTCCTGCCGACGACGATCGCAACGGCACCGCGTGCAATCGCTTCGGGAACGAACGCCGCACCATCGACCTTGGAACCCGGAAGCCCCGCGAAAATCGCACCCGGCCCGACGGCAGCACTCGCAGCGGTGATGCCGGAAACAGAAATGTTTTGCGCGCCGGGAGGCGGTTCGATATCGGCCGGAAGCACCTCGCTAAGCCGCATGACCCCCGTCTCGTCGCTCCTCGATCACGCCGACCTGTGTTCGGCAAAAAGCTTGATAGGAGGCCACGCGCGAGCCGTCAAATCTGATGACCATTCGGTCATTGGCTGGCCGTGACTGTCTCGGGGGCGACACCCAATTGCGCAGCGATCCGCGCGATCAACTGGCCCGTCACCGGTGCTGCGTTCGTCCCGGCTGTCCGATGCCCGCGTGTTGCGGCGATACCTTTGGGCTCGAACAAAACGACGAAAGTCAGATATTGCGGATCGTCTGTCGGAAACGTCGCAAGAAATGAGGAGATAACGGAATTCGACGTATAGCCGCCTTTGCCTGCAACATCCGCGGTTCCGGTCTTGCCCCCGACCCGGTAGCCCGGCACGTCGGCTTTGCCGCCCGTGCCGTCGCGGTTGACGACATTGAGGCGCATGAGATGCGCGATCTCCCGCGATGTGCCGGCGGTAACGATCGCCTTGCCGTCCGCCGTTCCCGCATCGAACTTTCGCAGGAATGTCGGCTGGACTGTTTTACCGTTGTTGAGAATGGTCGCGGCAGCTGCGGCGAACTGCAGGGGCGCGACGGCGATTCCGTGCCCGAACGCCGCCGTAATCGTCGAAATCCGGTTCCAGCGCGAGGGCACCTGAGGTGCGGCAAGCGCGCCTTCCTCCGTTTGCATCTGATCCAGAAGACCAAGCTTCTTCAGAAATGCCTCGAATTTTTCCGGTCCCGCTTCGAGCGCCAACATCCCGGCCCCAACGTTCGACGAATGCGTGTAGACCTCCGTGACCGTCAGCGGACGGTCCGACGGATGAAAATCCGTGACTGTGAAGCGCCCGGCTTCAAGAGGCTTGCGGACATCGACGATTGTATCCGGCGTCGCGATTCCTTTGTCGAAAGCCATGGCAAGCGTAACGGTCTTGAATACCGATCCGAGCTCGTATGTTCCCCCGGTCATCCGGTCGATGTGTTTCTGATCGAGCGCCTGAAGAGGCCAGGTCGGGTCCACACGCGGCAACGACGCACTGGCCAGAATTTCCCCGGTCTTGATGTTGAGGACGACACCGGCAGCCCCATCCGCTTCGTACCGGCGCACGGCGCTGTCGAGTTCGTCCTCGAGCGCATGCTGCACGCCGATATCCAGCGAGAGCCGGACCGGAGGGCGGCTCGAAAGCACGGCTGAATGGACAGGGTCCACCCCGACTTTCTCGTCGATATAACGCTCGATGCCTGAAATCCCGCGGTTGTCGACATCGACGTAGCCAAGCACATGCCCTGCCATCGTGCCGCCTGGATAGGCGCGCTTCAGCTCATAGCGGAAGGAAATGCCTGGAAGGCCGAGATCGTGGACCTTCTGCGCGATGCCCGGCGAAACGCCGCGACGCACCCAGATGAACCGGCGCGAGCGGTCGGAAAGATCGCGAAACAGCTGGCGGCCGTCGAGATCCGGCAGAACGGTCGTCAGCTTCTCAACGACCTCGTCGCGGTCCACGATGATACCGGGGTCGGCGAAAATCGAAGGCGCCTCGAGATCGGTCGCCAGCAGCCGCCCGTTCCGATCGACGATATCCGGCCGGCTGAAGCTCGTCGCGGCAACGGGCTCAGAGACGGCAAGTGTAACGTCCACGTGGTGCGCGGCTGCGAGAATCAGCAGCTGGACCACCACACCGGCAAAAGCCAAAGACAGAAATATGTAGACGGCGCGCTCCGACATCCGGCGCGCTCCGTGCGACATGATATGTGATCGCCCCCCAGCCACGGTCAATCGATCGCTCCCTCAGCGCCCATTGGCACCATCCCGCCGATCATTGAGCTGCGAGACTTCCCGTCCCTGATCGAATTGATCGGGCTTCGGAGCTCCGAGCCCAAGCTGGCGCGCGAGGCCGTCGATTCTATCGGGTCGCGCAAGCGTGCCGCGCTCGGCCTTGAGCACGGCGATGTCTTCGCGTGCACGCTCGGCGAGCCGCTCTTTCGCCTGAACCTCGGCTTCGATGCGGCGCGTATCATAATTCAAGGCATAGAGGAGCAACGCGCTCGCCACCGCGAAAAAGAAAGCCGTGACATTCAACAGACGCATTTTGGGGCAATTCCCGTGGTACTTGTCTACAGCCTGCGCATTATCGTTGGTGCCGCGGAACGCCCATTATCTCGAAATTCAAAGGCCACGCCGCAGCGTTGGTACGGACCGCGGCCCGCAAACGTGCAGACCGGGAACGAGGGTTCACTTCCAATTCACCTTTAGAAGGTGTTAACGGGCGGGAGTTAATAAGTCGGAAACTTGGTTCTGCGGATTTTATCGATTCCGGCGGCAAATGCCGGGAACTGCCCGTTACCTTGCCGCTGCGCTCGGTAAGGAATTTTTTGACGATCCTGTCCTCGAGACTGTGAAAGCTGACGACGACGAGGCGTCCGCCCGGCTTCAGGATGCGCTCCGTAGCGGCCAGTCCGTTGGCAAGTTCGCCGAGCTCATCGTTGATGAAGATGCGCAGGGCCTGAAACGTCCGCGTCGCGGGATGCCGCCCATCGACCTTGCGGCCATGAAAAACCCGCGAGATGACATCAGCCAGCTCGAGCGTGCGCATAAATGGCGTCTCGGTACGGCGTTTCACAATGGCGCGGGCGATGGCGCGGGAGCGATGCTCCTCTCCGAATGTATAGATCACGTTTGCGATCTCTTCATCGTCGGCGGTATTGAGGAAATCCGCGGCACTCATCCCCGAGGATGACATTCGCATATCGAGCGGACCGTCGGCCTGAAACGAGAAGCCACGTTCTGCATCGTCGAGCTGCATCGACGAGACGCCGATATCGAGAACCACCCCATCGACCTGCTGCCCCTGCAGCTCCGCCTGCACTGCGTCTCCCATTTGACTGAAAGGCGCTTCGACGACCTTCAAGCGTCCACCGAAATGCGCGACCAGTGGTGCAGCATCGCGAATGGCATTGGGATCGCGGTCGAGCGCGAGCACGGAGCAATCGGCAGCTTCAAGAATGGCGCGCGTATACCCGCCCGCGCCAAACGTGCCGTCGATATAGGTTTCCCTGCTTTTCGGCGCGAGCGCTTCGAGAACTTCCGAGATCAGCACGGGAATGTGGCGCGGATGCTTGTCAGCTGGCCCCAGCGAGGCTCCCTCTGCCCCGCCACCGCGCGTCATTCCCGTGCTCCCTCGTCGCCGTCGTCCTCAGACGAACGGCCACCCGCTGCAAAAAGCTTGCGCGTCACTTGAACTTTGCTGCGCGCTTCCTTCCGGCGCTCTTCGAAGGCTTTGGGCTCCCACATCTGGAACTTGTCACCCAGGCCAACAAACGTGACGGCGGCGTCCAGGTTGGCGTGGACGCGAAGGCTTTCAGGAAGGACGATGCGGCCGTCGCCATCGATCGTGAGAACCTGGACGTCGCCGTAGAGTGCGACAGAGAGTTCGTCGCGCTCATCCGAATAGTCCGGCAGGCCAGCGAGAAGCCCGTCGATTTTCTTTGCAAGTCTTTCGCCGCCTGCATCGAGGGCAGAAGCATCGAGCGAGGGGTAGCAGTAGAGCCCGCCCGCGTAGCCGTCGCGTTCGAGGACGGCGCGAAACGAGGCTGGAATGGAAACCCGGCCTTTGGCGTCGATCTTGTTTGTGAATGTCGAGACAAAGCGGTCCATCCCCCAGCTACGTTTTTCCGTCTCCCTACTCGTTACTGATCGAAACGCTTTGCTGGCCCGGCGGCCGGCGGGAACCACTCTTCGTCTCCGGCGGCCGGCTCTCCGTAGGAGAGTCGCCGGAGACAATCGAAAAGGGACCGTGGCGGTCGCTCAGATTTGGGCCCTCTAACCAAACCGGCGCCCAGCCACGGAGTCCTGCCCGGTGCGGACGGGCATATATGGGATCGCATGGGATTAGATGGTCGTCAACGGATTATTAAGGATATTTTGTGGTTCACGATGGATTTGCGCCGCAGAATCCACAGTACGTCTCCCGACTGCTTGGCATTCGATCCGAAGGGGCCAGATGAAGGGTATGAAAAGACGAGGCTTTCGCGTACCGGCACGAAGGTAACGGAGACCTGATTTTGCGCTCGGCCTGGAAGGGCGCATCGTTCCCTCTGAGGCGAAACGGGGCGCTCAAGATTTTGGTGCCGCAGCGATGATGGCCCACGGCACCGTCAAGGAGGTGCCGCCATGGCGAATCTCACCCATCCCTCGCAATCCCACTTGAATCCGGGCGTCGAGCTCAGATGGCCCGCATCCGTGCTCTGGCGCGACGGTGACCCACGGGTCCGTTCGATCAGAACCGCCGACGTCTTGGACGCCCTGAAGGAGGGCATCGACGATTTTCACGCAATGCCGACGCACGTCTTCTTCGCCTGCATCATCTATCCCGTCGTCGGTATCATCCTCGGCCGCCTGCTTTTCGGCTACGAGTTATTGCCATTGCTCTATCCGATGGCAGCCGGATTTGCGCTTCTCGGCCCCTTCGTTGCGATCGGTCTTTACGAATTAAGTCGTCGCCGCGAACAGGGGCTCGATTTTTCACCCGCCCGCGCTTTCGACGTGCTGCATCGTCCCGGCATCGACGCGATCTTTACGCTCGGAGCGATCCTCGCGCTCATATTCGTTGGTTGGCTCTACGTCGCCAACATGATGTACGTGCAGATCGTCGGGACCGAGCCCACGTCCCTCTCGAATTTCATTGGCGAGGTGACCGGCACCGATCGCGGCGCCCAACTGATGGTGGCGGGCAACCTCGTAGGCTTTCTCTTTGCCCTAATCGTTCTGATGATGAGCGTGGTGTCGTTCCCGATGCTCGTTGATCGCGACGTCAGCATTGGTGCCGCTGTTCGAACATCCGTTCGCGCCTCGCTTGAAAACCCGGTGCCGATCGCACTTTGGGGCCTGATCGTTGCCGTCGGATTGTTGCTCGGCGCGCTGCCGTTCCTGATCGGCCTCGCTGTCGTGCTGCCCATTCTCGGCCACGCGACCTGGCATCTCTACCGGCGGCTCGTCGTCGCGAGCTAAACTGCTGCGGCATTGCAAGCTTTCGTCATCCTCGGCTGAACGCGCCATGCGCTCGGCCGAAACGACGACTTCGTCGAAAGAAAACACCAGCCGGCCTGTAAGCCGGGTTCTGTCTGGGGTTGCCCCCGCGACGGCCATTCATCTGGGACGCCCGTCGCCGGACGCCTCGTGCAATCAACCCGGGCAGGTAGCGTGAGAACGCGCCTTGCGTCTGCGGTTTCCCGCTCCGCGCGCCCACCCCTATTTGATCTTGCTCCCGGTGGGGTTTGCCCTGCCACCTCTGTTACCAGAGGCGCGGTGCGCTCTTACCGCACCTTTTCACCCTTACCGCCGAGCCCGAAAGCGCGGAGGCGGTATGTTCTCTGTGGCACTTTCCCTGGGGTCGCCCCCGGCGGCCGTTAGCCGCCACCGTGTTCTCTGGGAGCCCGGACTTTCCTCCACCGGACGCTTTGCTCGCGAGCCTTTAGAGCCCGTTTCGCCTCAACGATGTCCGGCAGCGGCCGCCCGGCCGGCTGGTAAGGAGAGATAAGCGACGCGCGGAGCCAAAGGTCAAGGGGCCAGCTTTTTAACCGTCATCTTCGGCTGCCGAATGAGCGAAGCAAATGAAGGCCGGAGATCTAGCATAAGACTCGTCGAAGACGCGATTTACGGTGGATCCCCGAACGCGCTCGGGATGCTTGCTGCGTTCAAGGATGACGATCACACACCCATTGCGGCGCGCATGTTGTGCGACCGATCGTGAATGGCCCGCTCCAGCCGGTTGCCCGCGGCCTTCGTCGTCAGGATCTGATTGACCCGCTCCGCGATCTGAACCGCGGCTTCGCTCGGCGGCAAACCGCCCGAATAAATATTCGAGATGACGGTATATTCATAGCGCACGTCCGGATTGCCGCTGAAATCGGCGGCGGCCTTCTTCGCATCATCGTCGAGACGATACGCGATGTATGCGGACATGCTCCGTGACGCCAGCGCATCCCCACCCGGCCGTTCGCCGATGAGATTGATCACGAGCTTCGGCTGCAGCGCGTCACCCAACGCCTCGGCAAGCTTAACCCGGCCATAAGGCGCAAGGATCGGCTTGCCCGCCGAAATGCTCTGCTCTTTCAACCCATCGAGCAGCGCAGGCAACAAGTCCGGAATGTTGTGATGCACCGCCTCCGCGCTCAATCCGTCCGAAACGATGATCTGCACATCGACGCTTTCGGGCGCGAGTTCCGCGATCATGTCGTCGGACGGCTTTGCGCCACGATCCGGGTGCGAGAGGTGAATCTCCTTGTTCTCTGCCGATGTCTTCACGCGACGGAAATCGATGCCGCCGAGCCGCTCGGGCGTAACCTCGGCATAGATCGCCTCGCGCGCCGCCGCGAGATTGGCCTTGATCGCACGCGAAACCTCTTCCGTTGGTCGCGGGCCGGCGCTTTCGAAACCATACGCGGCGGGCAGATTCTTGCGCAGCCGCTCGAACTCTTCCTCCGAGCAGAAGATTTTTGGATTGCCCCAGTTCGGCCCGCGCTCGATCTCGCCGTCTTCATTACGCACGAAGATACCGCGCGCGATCGTCCATTCCAGGAATTCCGGCGCAGGCGTCAGATCGTAGACTTCGCGCATCGTCTGATCGTCGTGTCCGCACGTATCGAAATAGGCGAGCATCCGATCAATCGAGAGATAGACGTCCATGAAGTAGTTGGCGCCGGCCGCCGTCAGCAGTTCCGCCGCGATCTGCTGACCTTCCATCGTGATCTCGGAATGCAGCGTGTAGCAGGGCGCCATGCCCATCGGCAGCCCCAACAGCTTGCCCATGAAATGGTCCTGCAGGTTCGACACGATCATCTCGAAATTCGAACGATGCGTCTCCGGTCCGATGAAGCCCGTCACGTTGTTGACCATGAACGGATCGTAGCGGCGCGCGAGCCCATAGCAGAGCGCTTCCGTCGTCGTCATGTCGATGTCGTTGTGCTTGCCGTAGGTCAGCTCGCTGCCCTGACCGGTTTCGAAATACATGAACTGATCGGCTTCGCCCGCCAGCGGCCCATGCTTCGCCATCGTCTTATAGGCCTGATCGAGCACGTCGGCCGTGCAGTCGAATTCCTCGATCAGCGTACGATCTGTCCCGGCGAGCGATTGGAACATGATCTCGACCGGCGCGCCGCTTTCCAGGCACGCAAGCTGCGTCTTGACGTGAGAGAGCACGCAGATTTGCGTCGGAGCACCGGTCTCGCGGCGCAGCTTGTCGAGATGCTTCAGCGCTTTCGTGATGTTCTCAACCGTATCGATCGCCGGATTGAGTCCGAGCAGCGCGTCACCCGAACCCATCGACAGACCCGTATAGACGAGCGCCGTCATCGCATCGAGATCGTCGGTCGGATGGTTGGGTTGCAGCCGCGACGACAGCGTCCCCGGAGCACCGACCAGAGTGCGCGCCTTACCGGAACGCTTCAGTTTCTTCGCGGCATAGACCAGTTCGTGCACGTCCATGAGCTTGGCGATGGCCGCCGCCATGACACCAGTAAGCGCCTTGCCGATGCGCTTGGCTTCCGCGGCTTTCGCGCGAAGCAGCATGTTCTTTACGTCGCCGAGCGTCTTCGAGGCGATCTCCGCGAACGTGGCCAAGTCAATGTCGTAGTTGATCCGCATCACGGAATCGACCTGGCCCTTGTCGTCCGTCAGCGGCCGGTCATAGAGATGTTGAAGCGTAAGTCCGGACAGGATCGTCCGCGCCGCCTCGCGCTCGACGTCGTCCTTTGCCGCGAGCCCGCAATTCCGATCGCCGGCCTTGCCGAAATCGGCCGCTCCGAGCAGCGCCTTCAGACCGTGAAAGCGATACGTCTTATCGAAGAGAGAGATTTCGTAGAGGTCATCTTCGCGAGGTTCCGGGACCTCAATCTGCCGCCACGGCTTCAGTTCGACCATATCGACCGCCCTCATCGCTCATCCGGCCGAGTGCAATAGTTGGCTTACGGCCGCTCGAGCGCATCATAAACGAAGTTCGTGCGGCGCAAGTCAAGTTCCTATTAATCAAATTCGGCAAGTGCCGGAAAACGCGCCGCAATGCCTATCGCCGAAGCGGAGGCGAGCCAAGCAATGTCATCCTTGGCTCCATGCCGAGGATCCATTTCTCCGCGAACTCCGCTTCCTGATCGACACTCGGGACGACCCCGGCGATGACATGCGGCTGAGAGCGCGCACTACTGGCGCAGCTGTGCAGCGCGACGGGAAACTTCGGTCGGACTGACTTCGCCGGCATCGACGAGCGCATTGATGCATCGCGTCGAGAGCTTCTCGCCTGCGGCGCGCATGCACGCGCGGGTCTCGGGACTGTCCGACGCAAACTGGCTGCAGAGCGCGAAGTAGTCGCGCGAACATGCGAGCTTCACGCGAAGGCTGACTGCATTGGCGGCGTTCGCGCAAATGATCGCCGAAATCGCCAGTGCGAAAACGAAAAACGCAAAGGAAGACAAACCGAGCACTTCGCCTTGAATCAGTCGCAGCATATCGGCACCCCAGTCGGATGAGATGCTAAGAGCCTGACGACAAACCCTTTAACAAAGGTTAACAGATATTTGCGATTTGTCTAAAAACGGGTCCGACGGCCGGCGCTGCGAACGGGCCAGATTATCTCAGAGCGCGATCGAGATTTACCGATTGATCGAGGCCTTTCGCCTGCGCAATGCCGATAGCACCGACGAAATTCGCGCCGTCGAGGTCGGCCCGCGCGAAATCGGTCCCGCTGATGTCGGCGCCCGAAAAATCCGCGCGGGAGAGATCGGCATCGGTGAAGTTGGCTCCGGTGAGATCAGCACCCTTGAATTTCGCAAACCACAGCACCGCGCGCTCCATGTTGGCATCATGCAGCTTCGCCCCGGAGAAGTCGCAGTACTTCAAGACGTTGCGATAGGTCGTCGCCAGCGTTCCCTCACCAGGCCGTCCCTCGCGCGGGTAGAAATTCGCGTTTGTCAAATCCGCGCCGCGGAAATCGGAACCCGAGAGTTCCGCCTGGACGTGCACATCCGTCAGGTTAGCTCCGGAAAAATGCGGCGCATCGTGCGTATTGTTTGACAGATCCGTATAGATCGTCGGCCGCAGGATCGTCGCCCCGCTGAGATTGGCGCCCGAGAGATCCGCCCGGATCAGAACCGACCGATCGAGCCGCGTATGCGAAAGATCGGCACCCTTGAGGTTGGCACCCGTGAAGTCGGTGCCATAGAAATCCGAATGCGCGAGATTGGCGCCTTTGAAGTTGAGTTCGGAAAGATCGAGATAGACGAGGAACTTGCCCGAGAGATTGGGCCGCTCCCCAGGTTTGGCTTTGAAGAGCAGGCTCGTGACGGCCCGGGCATTCATCTCGGCTGTCGTCGACACGGGGCCAAGTGCCGGATCTGCGAACGCCGGGAGGACGCCCAAAAGGGCGATCATTGCTATCGATACGGCGCCTAAACTACGAAGCATGCAATTACCTCTGACCAGCATCATGCATGAGTCAGATAACCCCGAGGATAACTTTTTCGTCGCGGTGAGATTGCGAAATCGTCGCGTCACCGCCTCGCCACGCTACATTATTGCATTATATAGGGAACAGTTCGGAAAATTCACGAAGCGGGCTTCCGGCACGCCGCGAAAAGATCAAGCGACCGATCGTAAGCGCGCGTCTCAACCTGCATGATTCCGAGCACAGAATGGAAAAGGTTGTCCTGGCTGACCCGCCCGTGCGTGCGGCTCGACAGGCAGCTTGGCGTAATGCCGCGCGAGTCCCGCATAGAGGGCGAAAGCCAGGCGACCATCGGCACGTGGATCTGTGCTTCCGGCGCCAAGGCATACGGCATGCCGTGAAGATACATGCCATGCTCCCCGAGGCTTTCCCCATGATCGGAGACGTAGAGCATCCCGGCATCAACCCCGTGGCTCGCGGCCCCTGAAAGAACGCCGATGAGCCGCGTTAGCACGTGATCGGAATAAACGATTGTATTGTCGTAGGCGTTGATGATTGTCGGAAGGTCACAACGGCTGAATTGCGCATCCTTGCAGGCTGGCACGAAGGTTTCGAATTGAGGCGGATACCGCTTCCAATACGCGGGGCCGTGACTACCCATCATATGCAGCACAATGACGGTATTGGTCCGAAGCGAGTCAATTCGCTTTTCCAGACCATCGATGAGAACGTCATCGTAGTTCTCACTGCTGGGAAAGAACGTCGGAACTTTATGTCCCGTGAGCCTCTCCGTCTTGACCCGCGCACAAACTCCTTTGCAGCCGGCTTGGTTTTCGCGCCACACGACGTCGATGCCCGCGCGCTCCAAGATGTCGAGCAGGTTTTCTTGACCTTCGGCTTTCGCGTTCGTGAAATTTTTGCGACTGAGCCCGGAGAACATGCACGGCACTGACTGCGCCGTATCCGTCCCGCACGAATAGGCATTCGGATAGTTTATGAGATCGGCAATCTTCGAAAGTCCGGGATTCGTCGGCCGCGAGTAGCCGTTGAGCGCGAAGTGGTCCGCACGCGCCGTTTCACCCACTACGACGACGAACAGCGATTTGCGCGCGCTTCCGAATGCCATCCGATGCGCATCCTCGCCGTTGGGCGTGATCGTCTTGATACGCTTTCGCTCTCGATCCCGCAGATAGGACGTAAGCGCGGAAATATAATTGACGGGTGTCAGCGTCATCCGGAGTTCACGATGCTCCCGCCCCAGCGCCAGAAGATTGCCCCAGATCGGTAAGAGCACGACGGCACAGATGATCAGCGCAGCCACGGCAAATTTGAGCTTCGTCAACGTATCGACACGCCACGAGCGTTTTGTCCACGGCACCAGCGAGAACAAGACGGCAGGAACGAGTCCCAGGAAGACGACGTAGCCTACGAGTCCAAGCGTGATAAGATCACCCGTCTCGCGGCTGTCCGTCTCGAACACATTTCTCACCATGTGTGAATCAATGACGACGCCGTACTCTTTCATGAAGTACGCAGCAGCGGCCGTTAGCGGGAGCAGGATCAAGACGAGCGTGCGCAAAAGCGGCTTAAGGGAAAAAGCCAGCAGCACGAGATAGGCAAGCAGCACCGCGGAAACCGCGGCGCCACCGACGAACAGCCAGTCGCTGACCCGATTTGGCGCGACCAAGCGCAGAAATTTTTGCCAGAACGCCTGGTTTAGAATCAGCGCGACGTAGACGGCGACTATAAGAACCAGGAATTCTGGACGCCGTGGCTTGAACAAGGCTCGCCCCGTTTCACGTGGTTTATGCGGTTGGCTTCGCCGTGGCCCGCGGCGGCACGCGCTACGATATCGTCGTGCAAGTCGGCATGAACATCACGCCATGCACTGCGTCAAGCAGCGGCGCATTTGCGCCGGGCCTCGAGCAGACGTGCGAGCGTGACCTCCGTCGAACGGTCCAGCCGACCGTCAACGCGCCGCGGCCGAAAATGCAATTGGAAAGCCTTGAAAACGTTTTCCGTCGCGGCGTCGAGCCTGCCCGTGGCTTCGACCTCATAACCATAGGCGGCCAAGTTTGCTTGCGCACACTGAACGCGCGGGCTCTCCGCCCCCAAGCCGAGACCAGGATCGTCGGCAAGGATGGGCGACGGCCGCACCCAAAGACTGAGGCCCTCCCGCGCGAGCATCAGCCAATTGAACTTCTCGCCGGGATCGATCTTGCGCCCCGGCGCGACATCGGAGTGGGCTAGAATATTGTCCGGCGCGATGCGATGCCGTCTGGCGATATCCTTCGAAAGCGCGACGACGGCCTGCATCTGTGCCGCAGGAAAATCCGGATACCCGTTCTGATGACCGGGATTATGAATCTCGATGCCGATCGAGTGCGAGTTGATGTCCGTCTCACCGCGCCAACAGGAGACGCCGGCATGCCATGCCCGCCGCTCTTCCGGAACCAATTGCGTGATCTTCCCGCTTTCGTCGATCACATAATGGCAGGAGACGCCGCTATCGGGCCGCGCGAGCCAATCGATGGCCCTCTCTGCTGACGCCATTCCCGTATAGTGCAGAATGAGAAGCGACGGCCTCGCGCCGCCGCGCCGAGGCTCGTGATTGTGCGCCGGATGCACCGTGGTCGCGAACGGCGTATCCGGTTCGAACGTCACTGAGCAGGTTCCAGCGCTCTTTCTGCGCGCTGGCCGCGCTCCTCGAGGATCTCCTCGTAAGCTGCGGTGATAGCGGCAAGCCGTCGTTCCGCACCCGCGAGGAATTCCTGCGGTACGCCCTTCGACACCAGCGCGTCGGGATGGTGGCTTTTAACGAGTTCCCGGTAACGCGCTTTTATTTCAGTGTCGGATGCAAGCGGCGAAATGTGCAGAATTTCGTAGGGACTGTCGGCGTCGATCACGAAGCTTCGGCGAACGCAGCGAAACTCGGCCGTGCTCAGCCCGAAGATCTCAGCGACCCGCGCCAGATAGCGGTCTTCGTCAGGATGCAGAATGCCATCGGCACTCGCCACATGAAACAGGCACTCGAGCACCGAGATTTTGATGTCCGGCTGACCATCGAGAATGCGCGCGATCTGCGCCGCATAGGTTTCGTATCCGGCCACGTCCTGGCTTGCGAGCTCGTAAAGCTTGCGCACATGAGCGCATTCGCTTTCCGGCACCTTGAATTGTCGCTTGAAGGCTTCGGCCTCGATTGGCAGAGAGACGCCGTCGGCTTTGCTCATTTTGGCCGCAAGCGCAACCACCGCGATCGTGAACGCCACGCGCGACTGCGCTGGCGTTTGCACTCCCTCGAAGCCAAACGCTTCCTTGATGTGGTCGAGTCCCGAGCGCAGGCTTCCGCCATACGCCACAACAGCGTTTTTCAAAAATTGCCAGGCCATAGGTCGTCCGTGAATTTTCGCCTCGAACAAGCCCGTCCGCCGATGACGGCCATACCCAAAGCATAACGGAGCCTTGGCGGGAACTCCCCTAAAATAACGGCAACCTCGGCAGAAATGCGGGCATTTCCGATATACCGCCGACGCGGGACTTGAGTTCAGGCAAAGGCCTCACGTTGCCGACCCACCCGCACGGCGGGTCTTGAGAAACGCTTCGAACGCCGCCGAATCTGCGGCTCGCCGCAATCCGTCGAGATATTTGCGAAATTCTTCTGCTTCGCCTTCGAGCTGTTTCAAAGTCGCCCGTCGGTACTCGTCGAAAGCGCTGTTTTCCGATTCGCCCGATGTCCGAGGCTGCGATTGTCTGGCCATACAAGCAATCGCCCGTCGCCAGCAAAACACCTTCGATAGAATTGCAGCCGCAACGAGCAGCAAAACGAAGCCGGCAATGTGAAACACGATGAAGAACGGCAGAAAGAGAAGGTGAAGCATCAGGCGTGCTCCGATCGACGAGCGCTATTCAAGAGATGGGGCAGCCATTGCGGCCGCCCCTCGAGGTAATTGAAAATCAGGCTGTGGCGCCGGCATTGCCATCGGGACGGTCGCGCCGTTCGGCCATGAACTGATCGAACTCGGACTTGTCCTTCGCCTGCCGCAAACGTTCGAGGAATGCGCGGAACTCACGCTCTTCCTCTTCGAGCCGCTTCAGCGTGGCCTCGCGATAGTCATCAAAGGCTTTGTTACCGCTCGAATAGGCGCCTCTGCCGAAATTCCGAACTTCCTCTTCCACACGAGACCGTGCGCGGTCGAAACGCTCGGCGAACCGGCTTTCCCACCGTCCGCGACCCCGACCACCGTGCCATCCGCAATTCATGCGTCCGCTCCAAAGCATATAGGCGAGGATTGCAGCTCCCGCCGGCCAGAAAACGATGAATCCGAGAACCATTGCGGCGAGCCACGCCGGCCTGCCGAAATCATCGAGTGTCTGCACCACATGCGTCATTGCCACCCTCTCCTCGTTCAGGATGTAAATGTATTTTACATTCACATAAGTGGGACCGCAAGAGCCGAGTTCAAGGTCGTGTCATACGATTTTCGAAAAAAGCGAAATCCGGTCGGCCTGGTTCCAAATCCGTCAGCCGGGTTTGCCTTTTCTGACGCCGAGGCCATCCAGATAAATGAGAACGGCCGCGTCGAGCAGATCTTCTGGCGTCATCGGGATCGGCCGCCGGGCTTCATCACCGCGCGCAAACAGCGAAGCAATGCCGTGCGCTTCGGCCCAGATATGGAGCGCCATCATCAATACGGGCGGGCGTTTGGCCTCCGGCATCGTGGCGACCATTGCCGAACAGGCATCCTTCAGCACATCGAACGCCCGATCGCCGGCGACGTGCAAATCTGGAAAGGCCGAGAACGAAAGCCCGGATTCGAACATCGCCGAATATTGCGCCGGTTCCTTGCGCGCGAATTCGAGATAGGCCCGACCGACACGCTCGAATGCGGTGAACGGATCGGGCGTTCCACCTGCCCACGCCTGCTTGAGCTTCGCCTCGAACGCTTCGAAGGCGCGCCGCGCGACATCGGCCATCAGCGCATCGCGATCGCGATAATGCCGATAGGGCGCAGCAGGGCTCACGCCCGCCGCACGCGCGGCTTCTGCAAACGTGAATCCGGCCGGCCCCTTCGCTGCAATCAGCTCCAGTGCAGCCTTCATCAGGGCTTCCCGCAAGTTGCCATGGTGGTAGCCGCGACGATGGCCGCCGGGCGGATCGTGGTCCCAAGTCATGAGCCGCTTCTAGCGGATTTGCGCGCACTCTGCACGCGGCCTACTTGCAGATATGCATCAGGCCGTCGCGGCCATGATGCGCGAGATCGAGATGAAAGTGGTTGCTGTGAAGACTGTTGTAGTTGGGACCAAGCACGGTCGTGAAATACCGGCACGATCCGTCATGGACATCGCGTAAGAACGCCTGCTCCGTCCGCGATCCGTTCCAACCGCGCTGCACACTGATCGTCTCGCCATTCGCAAGCGTGAAACCGCCGATGTCGACGGCATTCGCATACGCATGCTCGGAGATCATAGCACCTTCGACATTGTTCATCGGCCGGCACGAATAGGAGGCGAGCACCGTCAAGCCGACGAGTTCCTGGCGAAAATAATATCGAGCCGCGGGCTCGGCGACGTCTTTCACCCATCTGTCGATCTGGGGAATCATGGGACATCGCAGCGATGCCGCCGGCTTGAGTGCCACGCGTCCGTTGTCGGCGGCAGACATCTCGAACGGAAGTTCCGCCCCGCAGACGCTCGGGCCTCCGAGAGCCGAACGGGCATGGACGAAAGCCGTCTGCCGGACGGTGCCCGACGCAAGGCACGCCCGCTCTTCCGGCGACCGCCACGGATCGTCTCTGACCTGGAAATCAGGCCCTGTGGTTCCGCATCCCCAAAGCAGGCCCAGTCCCGAAAACATCAGGACGACCGTGGGGACAAAAACTCGAACACGACGCGGAACCATGAAATGGGAGTAAGCCGCGTTAACGTTAACGGCCCGTTAAGAACATTCCGCACCCCCAGGAACCGCGAATATTGTCGATCTTTCCGACGGATTCATGCCGTTCGCTTGTCGAAGCGAGGGCGGACCGAGGCAGTCCGGAGGCGCCAGCGATTGTTGCGGTCGAGCCGCACGGAGTTGCCACAGCAAAGTTATCCACACCCAGATTCGAGCAGACATCTGGATGAGATCGCTCCGTCATTGAACCGGGCTATGTGGCTGGCGCTCCCAGAGGTGCTGGCCGGGCCTGAAGTTTGTATCGCGTGCAGGGCCTGAAATGCGCCGTCCCGCGTCTTCGATCGGAAAAGTATCGCGTACCGGTCCGAAGACGCATCGATGGGAAGTGAAAGCACTCGCGCGGGAAGGTGAACTCCCGGCGGACATGTGCCCTGAGGACCTTGGTCCGGCTCCGCGACCATCCCCCGTGTCGGTCCGGTTCATCGGTCCCCAGGAGCACCGTTCTCACGGCGGCGAAACGGGCATCTCGAAAAACGCAAGTGCTTCCGACTTGAACGTTCGATCCCCGACGGCCCGATTGTGATCCTTGCCTGGAATTGTATAAGCCCGCGAGCCGGGGATAAGCTTCGCAAGCTCTTCCGCCGATCCGCCGATGACATCCTCGTCTCCGACGGCGACAAGCACCGGCACGGCGATCTCACTGATCATCTCAGCTGTGATTGGCGCTCGTGAGGACCGGATGCAGGCTGCGAGCGCTCGAAGATCGCTTTTCGTCTGCTCGGCAAAAGCCCGGAAGGTCCGTGCCGTCGGATTCGTGACGTCCTCGATCGTCGGCGCTTCGAGCGCCCGCGCGATCGGTCCCGTCCCCGCCATGCCGCGCACCATGTTGATACCGAGGCCGCCAAAAATCACGCGCGCGACACGATCGCGATGTGTCAGCGCCAAGAAGGCGGCGATCCGCGCCCCCATCGAGTAGCCGATGACATTGGCACGCGGGACGCCGAGGTGGTCGAGCAGGCGCCGCGCATCCTCCGCCATCAGTGGAGCACCATAGTCGACGAGTTCGTAAAGCTTCTGGCTCTGTCCATGGCCGCGGTTGTCGAACGCGATGACACGATATCCGGCGCGCGTCAGAAATGTCACCCAACCGGTATTGACCCAGTTGGTCTCGACATTCGACGCAAAGCCATGAATGAGGAGAACCGGCGGCTTGTCGTCCCCACCGCCGGTGTCGAGGAAAGCGATGTCGACGCCGTCGCTATCGAAATGGTCCATGCGGTCGCACTCAAAAGTCCCGAAAGTTCTTATGTCCCCTACCATCCTCGTGGCGACGGGGATATGGTGCGGCCAAACATCTCCCGTTGCGGAAGGGTAAAGCATGGCCGGAGCAGTGATCCCGCATTTTGCAAACGATGCTGGCGCCGAACGAATTTTCGTCGGCGTCAAGGAGTTCAACTGCATGGGCGCCCGGTCGCCCTTCGATCATCCGCACGTCTATCTCGACATGGGACAGGACAATCAAATTCTCTGCCCCTATTGCTCGACGCTCTACATCTACGACCCTCGCCTTAAGGCCGACGAAAGCGACCCGAAGGACAGCCTCGTCGCGGATGCCGCTTGATTTTTAGAATTACTTCGGACCTTGCATCATGACGCCCGCTCCCAGGAGCGCAGTGATCGCGGGAGGGGGTATTGGCGGACTCGCAACTGCCATCGCCCTTGCCCAGCGCGGCATCGAGGTCCGCGTCTGCGAGCGCCGCGCCGAATTTCCGGAAGAAGGCGCCGGTATTCAGATCGGACCTAACGGCACACGCATCCTGAGAGAGCTCGGCGTTGCCGAATTCCTGTCGGATAAGGTCGCGAGCCCCGACGTGCTGATCATCCATGATGGCTCGTCCGGGAGAGAACTCGCGCGTCTGCCTCTAGGACGATGGATCGAACAGCGCCACGGCGCACCGTATTGGACGGCCCACCGCCGCGATTTGCACGCCGCGTTACGAAAGCGCGCCGAAAACGAACCGCGCATCACATTAGCGCGCGCGACCGAAATCATATCCTGCACAAACGGAGATGATGGCATCTCCGCTGTGGGCGCGAACGGCGAGGCGCTGAGCGCATCGCTGCTCATCGCGGCGGACGGTCTCCGGTCGCGTCTGAGGCCCGAGATCAGCGACTGCACACCCCGTTTGACGGCGGTTGGAAAGACGGCCTTTCGCAGCGTCACGCGGGCCGAAAGCTTTCCCTCGGAACTGACAGGCAATGCCGTCCACATCTGGCTCGCAGGCGGCGCCCACGCAGTCCATTATCCGGTGAATGGCGGCCGCGACATCGCGCTTGTGGCGATCGCCGACGACGCTATGTCCCACGAGGACTGGGATGCGCCGGCAACTGCCACCGCGGCCAACGAAAAAATCAAATCCTTCGCGGCACCGTTGCGAAAGCTCGTCGAAAGCGCAAGCCGCTGGCGCCAGTGGTCGCTCTACCGCATGGCGTCGCCGCCGCTCTCCCGATGGACCCGCAACCGCGCAGTGCTGCTCGGCGACGCTGCGCATCCGATGCTGCCTTTCCTCGCCCAGGGGGCTGTGATGGCGCTGGAAGACGCCGTGACCCTCGCCACCAGCCTTGACGCGAAAGTCGATCTCGAGACGGCGCTCCGCGACTACGAACAGATCCGTCGCCCGCGCGTCGGCAAAGTCGCCGAAGCCTCTCTTCGCAACGGCCGCATCTACCATATGCGCGGACCCGCGGCGCTCGCCCGCAACGCCACGATGAAACTGCGATCTCCCGAAGGCATCATGGCCGGATTCGATTGGCTTTACGGATGGAGAGCGCCAGCGTGCTGATGCGATTGGCCTCGGCTCTCTCACGCCGCGCCGATCTCGTCACGCTCGGCGCTCAAGGACTGATCGTTGACGAAGCCTCGCGCGTTCTCCTTATCCGCCACGGCTATCGGCCAGGCTGGCACTTTCCCGGCGGTGGTGTCGAGCGCGGCGAAGAAGTCGAAGACGCCCTCGTGCGAGAGGTTTTGGAGGAAACGGGCGTGATCATCCTCCAACCGCCCCGACTCGTCGGGGCCTACGCTCATTTCGCCGAATATCCTGGAGACCACATCGTTCTTTTCATGATTCGCCACTGGCGGCGCGACGCGACGCCGAGGCCCAACACAGAAATCGCGGAGCAAGCCTTCTTTGCCCTCGACGCGCTCCCCGATGGATTATCACCAGGAACGTTCCGGCGGTTACAGGAAGTTTTCGGCAGAGCAGAGCCATCAAGTGCATGGTAGATATCGGAAACGGCGCTATCGCACGCTTCGTTTCGACGATAAGAAGAACCTCCGTCCCGCCTACTCCTTTCCCCTAAAGCACGAGCCATGGCCTATCTGAGCGGCATCATAACGAGCTTTCTGGTTGCCTTCCCCGCGCTCTTCTCGATCGTCAATCCGTTTGGCGGGGCATTGATATATAGCCAGATCACGCTCGGTCGTCCGCATCCCGAGCGCGTTGCGCTCGCTTGGCGGGTCGCGACCTACTCCGCGATCGTCATGCTTGTCTCACTTCTTATCGGCGCGACGCTGATGAGCTTTTTTGGCGTCAGCATCGATGCCCTTCGCGTCGCGGGCGGCACCGTCGTCGCCGTCTCGGGCTGGCGAATGCTTTACAATCCGCAGGAAAGCGAAGATCGAAAGCAGGACCACGCGTCGAATGCCCGACCGTCGGTCGCGTGGAACACGGACATCGCTTTCTTTCCCCTGACGATGCCCTTCACGACGGGACCGGGAACGATCTCCGTCGCCATTGCGCTGAGTGCCAATCGCCCCTCAACGACCGAAGCCCTTCTGCCGTTCTTCGCAGGCGCCGGCAGCGCTGCCGTCGCGGTCGCGTTGATCGTCGGCGCAAGCTACGCATCGGCAGATCGCTTGGTCTCGCTTTTGGGTCCCGGCCGGGCGCGTATTCTGACCCGCCTGTCCGCATTCCTGCTGCTCTGCATCGGCGTACAGATCCTGATGACAGGCATCCAGGGTGCGCTGTTGTCAATTCTCACCACCGCACACTGAAGGCGTCAGCCACTCAGCTGCGCATCTGCCGCAACGCGATCGGCGGCTTCCTTCATGGTCGCTCCTTTGAGTAAGAAGCCGAACCAGGCAAAAAGCTCGCGTGAATTTGGGTTATCAGCCACGCGCCACTCGGGATGCCATTGCACCGCAAGCACGCGCTCACCCGAGATCGGACGAATGCCTTCGGTGACACCGTCCGAACTCGTCGCCTCGATCAGGAGCTTGGCGCCGAGATCGCGCACCCCTTGGAAGTGAGCCGAATTGACGACGATTGACGGCGCTCCCATGATGCGCTCGAGGACACCGCCCGACGCGAGATCCACGCGATGCTCAAGCGCAAACATGTCCGGGATCGGCAATCCCGGCTTGGTATGGTGGATCTGCGCGCGGCTGTCTTCACCGAGATCACGCCGGAGTGTCGCTCCATATGCGACCGCGATTTCCTGAAACCCGCGGCAAATTCCGAGCACCGGACGATCCTGTTCGACCGATTCTGAGATCAGGCGAAACGCCATGCCATCGCGCCCCGGATCATAGGGGCCATCGCCGGCGTCCGCGCTCCCGTAAAGACCGGGCGCCACGTTCGAGGGACTTCCTGTCAGCAGAATGCCGTCCAACCGGCTGAGGATTGACCCTGCATCGAAGATGTCGGGCATCGAGGGCACCAGCACGAAATCCGCGCCGACAAACGGCGCCGCACGGAGATAGCGCTCGGCGACGCCCTGGACGGGATCGTCAGGGTTGCGCTGACAGCAGATGACGCCGACGAGAGGCCGCTTCGACATTGTGATTGATCCCTGAGGACATAAGAATTTGCGCCCATATGGCTTCGACATCGGCGCATTAGAGCCGCCCATCGATGCACGGCCCGATAGCATTGCCCGAGGGAGGGAGCAACGGCCGGAGCAACCGTGAAACGACCAAATCAGACCAATTGTCAGTCTTTCGTCACGGTTTGCTATCGTGCCGGTCCAAACTAGAGTGGCCCCGAAATTGAGTGCCGATCAGGAGCGCGACGTGGCAGCTGGTTCAACGTTTGTATGGGACGACCCCTTTCTCCTTGAAGATCAATTGACCGACGATGAAAAACTTATCCGCGATACTGCGCGGAACTTCGCCCAGGACAAGCTGCAACCGCACGTCATCGCCGCATACGCTCGCGAAACCACCGATCCGGCCATCTTCGGAGAGATGGGCGCGCTCGGTCTGCTTGGCCCGACGCTTCCATCAAATTACGGCGGCTCGGATTCGAACTACGTTTCCTACGGATTGATTGCGCGCGAAGTCGAACGCGTCGATTCCGGTTACCGCTCGATGATGAGCGTACAGTCCTCGCTCGTCATGCACCCGATCCACACCTACGGCACCGAAACGCAGCGCGAAAAATATCTACCGAAACTCGCGAGCGGCGAGCTGATCGGCTGCTTCGGCCTGACGGAGCCCGACGCCGGCTCCGATCCCGGCGGCATGCGAACGCGAGCCGAGAAGATCGATGGCGGCTATCGCATCTCAGGCTCCAAGATGTGGATCACCAATGCGCCGATCGCGGATGTCTTCGTCATTTGGGCGAAATCGGCCGCCCATGGTGACAAGATCAAGGGCTTCGTTCTTGAAAAGGGCATGAAGGGACTTTCAGCGCCGAAGATCGCCGGCAAGCTGTCGCTGCGCACGTCCGTTACCGGCGAAATCGTGATGGAGGGTGTCGAGATCCCCGAAGACGCCCTGCTGCCGAACGTCGAAGGCTTAGCTGGGCCGTTCGGTTGTTTGAACCGTGCCCGCTACGGCATTGCCTGGGGCGTGCTCGGCGCGGCCGAATTCTGCTTTCACGCGGCGCGGCAGTACACGCTTGACCGCAAGCAGTTCAATCGCCCTCTCGCCGCTACGCAACTCGTTCAGAAGAAGCTCGCCGACATGGAGACCGAAATCACGCTCGGCCTACAGGCGGCATTGCGCGTCGGCAGGCTTCTCGATGACGGCCGGATGGCACCCGAAATGATCTCTCTCATCAAGCGGAACAACTGCGGCAAGGCCCTCGACATTGCGCGAACAGCCCGCGACATGCACGGGGGCAATGGCATCTCGGAAGAGTTTCAAGTGATGCGCCACATGCTGAACCTCGAGACGGTCAACACCTATGAGGGAACCCACGACATTCATGCGCTGATCCTCGGCCGCGCCATCACCGGACTGCAGGCCTTCGCATGACGACATTCAACGCAACGAAACCGCTCGCCGGCTTGCGGGTGCTCGAGCTTGCCAGAGTGCTCGCAGGACCATGGGCCGGCCAGACACTTGCCGACCTCGGGGCTTCTGTCATCAAGGTCGAAAGACCCGAAGGTGGCGACGATACGCGCGGTTGGGGCCCGCCCTTCATCGCCGACGATGACGGTCCAGGCTCGGCTGCATATTTCCACGCAACGAACCGCGGCAAGAGATCGATCGCGATCGACTACGAAAGCTCTGAAGGCCGCGAAGCCGCAATCGCGCTCGCCAAACAAGCGGACGTCATCATCGAAAATTTCAAGGTCGGCGGCCTCGCCAAATACGGCCTCGATTATTCCGCGATCAAAGCTATCAATCCTGGCATCATTTATTGCTCGATCACCGGCTTCGGGCAGTCAGGACCGTACGCGCCGCGCGCCGGGTATGATTTCATCATGCAGGGCATGGGCGGCATCATGGATCTGACCGGCGCGCCCGACGGCGAGCCGCAGAAGATCGGCGTGGCCTTCGCCGACATTTTCACCGGCCTCTACGGGACCATAGGGATTCTCGCGGCGCTCAACCGGAGAGCCGCGACTGGAGAAGGTGCCTACGTCGACATGGCACTTCTCGACACGCAGGTTGCCGTCCTTGCCAATCAGGCGATGAACTACTTGGCATCAGGAAAGCCGCCACGTCGCCTCGGGAATGCTCATCCGAACATCGTCCCATACCAAGTCTTCCGAGCTGCTGACGGACCATTCATCATCGCCGCCGGCAATGACGCGCAGTTCGTCCGCGTCTGCGAAATCCTCGGAATCAAGGAACTTGCAGCGGACGCCCGTTTCAAAACAAATGCCGCCCGCGTCATGAACCGCGCCGAGCTTATTCCACTGCTCGAGACGGAAACGGCGAAGTATCCGGCAAGTAAATTGCTCGCCGCGCTCGAGGCCAAAGGCGTTCCCGCTGGTCCGGTCAACAGGCTCGATCAGGTCTTCGCAGATCCCCACGTCGTTGCCCGGGGCATGCACCAGGAACTGCCGAGAAAGAACGGCGTCCCGGTGCCGACGGTCCGCAACCCGATCGTGGTCGATGGCGAGCCATGCATGGCCGCAACCGCAAGTCCGAAACTCGGCGAACACACCGACGATATTCTCGGCCGCCTAGCCGCCGAGGAAGACCCATGGCGCGTCGTGACGGAAAGCTCTTGATCTTGACCGCGCCTAAATCGCCGTGGAGCGATCGCGGCGGCCAAGGAGAGCGCCCGGCCGCATGATGTGAGCGTAATTTTCCGCCGGTAGCGGTTTGCCGAAGAGATAACCCTGAAGCTCGTGGCAGCCGGCACGCCGGAGCATCGTCGCCTGCTCCTTGGTTTCGACACCCTCAGCGACCACCCGTAAACCCATTGCCCGACCAAGTCCGATCACCGAATTGACGATAACCGCAGCGTCGGAATTGTGGACCATATCGGCGACGAAGCTGCGGTCCACCTTGATCCGGTCGAATGGGAAGGACCGCAAGGTGCTGAGTGACGAATATCCGGTTCCGAAATCATCGATTGCAACACTGACACCAAGATCCTTGAGCCGGCGAAGCGTCGTCGATGCGGTCGCATCATCCTGAATAAAGAGGCTTTCGGTCACTTCCAATTCGAGGCGGTACGGTTCTAGACCGGTTTCCGAAAGTACATTTCGCACGAGTTGGGCGAAATCGGATCGCACGATTTGAGCGGGTGAAACGTTCACCGCAAGTCTCAGCTTTTCATGCCACTGCGCCGCACATCTGCACGCCTCACGAAGAACGAACGCACCGATTCCGAGAATCGCGCCTTTTGCTTCGGCTACGGGAATGAAATCCGTTGGCGGGATGAGGCCATGCGCCGGATGGTTCCATCGCAGCAATGTTTCGAAACCGCCGATGGTCCCCCGTTTCGCGTTGACTTGGGGTTGGAAGACGACGGCGAATTCCCCCCTCTCGACGCCAAGGCCGACATCGCGTTCCAATGAGCGACGCCGATGCTGCTCGAGCTGCATATGCGCATCGAAGATTGCATATCCCTGCTCGCTTCTCTTCGCACGACGAAGTGCGGTTTCTGCACGCACGAGCAATTCGTCCTGCTCTTTTCCATTCAGAGGAAACTGCGCAACGCCAACTCGCACCTTGATGGAGAAGCATTCGCCCCCTTCCAGATCGTACCGTCCTTGCAAGCCGCCGACGAACTCCTGGGCGAGCGCCTCCACGTCAAATGCTCCCGAGGATGCCGTTTTGGCGACGAGGAAATCATCTCCGCCGAGACGCACGACGAGATCGCAATCCCCGGCGATGGAACGCAAGCGCTCGGCGACTTGCATCAATGCGCGATCGCCGACAGCGTACCCGTGCAGGTCGTTTATCGCCCGGAATTCCACGACGTCGATATGGAAAATGCCCACCGGCCGCCGAGTTTCAGAAGAATGCTGAAGAATGAGTCCCAATCGGTTTTCGAGCGTGGCCCGATTACCCAGGCCCGTCAGGGAATCGAAGAATGCAAGATTATTGAGTCTCGTCCTGGCTTCCGAATTCTCGATAGCCACCGCGCAGAAGTTCGCGCACTCCTGCGCGATCAAGCATTCCCAGGCGCTTGCCCTCCTCGGTTCTCGAAAATAGAACGCGAAGGCGCCGAGCACGCGGTCCTCAGCTGAGCTGATGGGACAAGACCAGCACGCACGCAATCCGTACGGCAACGCGAGCGACCTATAGTCTGCCCACAGCGGGTCAGACGCAATCTCTACAGTCTCGATCGGCCGATTGAGAAAGATGGCGGTTCCGCAAGAGCCGACCTCGGGGCCGACGGTAATGCCGCTCACGGCGTCGGCATAAACTTGCGGAAGCCGAGGCCCCGCAAGAAATTTCAATCGACCGTTGTCATCGACCGCAACGATCGAACAGATAACCCCCGGCGCCAGCGCTTCAACGCCGTTGCACAACGCTGTCATGACGTTGACGAGAGAGTCACCGAGAGCGATTCCGACGAGCAGTTGTTGCTGAAGACAACGCAGTCTCTCTTCGGTGGCTTTTGGATCGAAAATATCATCCTCGCCGGTCATTATCTGCCCATTACCGCCTCTTAATAAATCGAGGGGCGTCCTGATAGAAAAGCTCATTTGAATATCGCACTGTAGAAACGTGAGAAAAAAGCAAAATTGACGATTAAAGAATAGGCGAAAAGAAGATACCTGCTTGATAGTGACCGATTAGCTAACAAATGCTCTTAAGACGGCGCTCATTAGAATTTAGAAGGGATGGACGCCTCAGCCCCGAACCCGGGCGAACGCAAGGCAACTAGCTTGTGCGATGCAAAATGGACGCACTGGGAGGCTGATCCCCTACGTGCCCTCCGGACTGGATGCTCCCTTCAGCGGCCTTAATATTGTCAAACCGCGCAATGAAACCCCTGCCTGACCCACACTCAATCTTCGCAAGGGACTGCAGCCTTGGCACGGAGTTGAAATTATTGCCTTCTCGCCGATATAAGCCGTCGCCATCTTCATCATCCATCCCTCAGCGGCTCACATCATAGGCTCCTCCAAATGCTCGACCGTCGACACATTTTAGCCGGCGCTCTCACGGCGACGGTGGCAGGATGGACCACGTCGGCCAGGAGCGACGATAAGGTCGGCTCTGCCATGCTGGGAGCACCGCAGCCATTCTCGTTCGATGCTCTGAAGCAGCAGGCGAAAACCCTGTCCCAGTCGCCTTACGTGCCGCCGCCCCAGCCGGATGCGTCCGATCCGTTGCGTGGAATGACCTTCGATACGTTCGCTCAGGCGGTCTACAAACCCGAGATGGAGTTGTGGCACGGCGTCCCGGGCGCGCAGACGGTCCGGCTCTTTCCGCAGGGACGGTTCTATGCAGAACCCGTTCGTATCTATGTGTTGGACAATGGCACGGCGCGCGAGGTCGTCTACAGCCCCGACTACTTCAACATGCCCGCGGACCATCCGCTTCGCAAACTGAAGAATGCTGGCTTCGCCGGGTTTCGCCTGATGAGTCGCGGCGGCGTCAGCGACTGGCTCGCCTATCTCGGCGCTTCGTATTTTCGTGCATCCGATCCGAACGACCAATACGGCGGTTCGGCACGTGGCCTTGCCATCAATACCGGCAAGCCCGAGGAGTTCCCGCGCTTTTCCAGTTTTTGGCTCGAGCCGAACGGCGCCGGCATGACGATCTATGCACTACTTGAAGGCCAAAGCGTTGTCGGCGCCTATCGCATGGACAGCCGCCGCATCCAAGGTGGCAACGGCGGTGCCTTGCAAGAGATCGAATGCGAACTTTATTTCCGTGCACCTGTCGACATGCTCGGAATTGCGCCTCTGACCGGCATGTACTGGTATGGCGAAAATTCGGGGACATTCCGCGGCGATTGGCGTCCCGAGGTTCACGATTGCGACGGTCTCTCGATGTGGACAGGCCGGGGCGAACGTATCTGGAGACCGCTCTCCAATCCGCCGCGCATCGTGACGAACAGCTTCGTCGACGAGAATCCAAAAGGCTTCGGATTGATCCAGCGCGACCGCAATTTCGATCACTACCAGGACGACAGTCTCTTCTATGACCGGCGCCCGAGCATGTGGGTCGAGCCCATGTCCGGCTGGGGCAAAGGTGCCATCAATCTCGTCCAGCTTCCGACCACGAACGAGACCGAAGACAACATGGTGGCCTTCTGGACACCTGCCGAGCCTATCGTCAAAGGCTCGATGATCAACGCGCACTATCGCTTGTATTGGGGCATCGATTCCCCGCCGGCGGGAGGCCTTGGTCGCATCGTCGCGACGCGCATCGGCATTGGTGGTCTCGGCGGGCGAGACCTCGATCTCCGGCACACGAAACCCGGCGCGCGGAAGTTCATGATCGACGTCGAAGGCAAAGACCTCGAAGACCAGACGCGATATGGCGGCACCAAAACCATCGTCACGACGACGAACGGCACCATCAGCGGCGTCGAGGCCTTCCCTGTCGTCGGGACTAACAGGTGGCGGATGATGTTCGACCTCGGCGACCTCAACGGCCAGCCAGCCGATCTCCGCGCCTACCTCGCCAAGGACGACCGGGCTCTCAGCGAAACCTGGATCTACCAAGCCTTTCCGTGAGCGTAGCCAAACTTGGCGGGTCTTCACGGTGCGATGTGGCTGTCCGGCACAGGGTGGCTTTTTGAGGCACACCGTCACCTCTCTCATCCGCGCTAAATCTCTGAAACTGTTCCGGGATATGCCATTCACGCATAACGGTTATTCGTCCCGCGTGCGTTGCGGAAAGAATGCATTTCGCACATGCACAACGACGCCGGGAAGGCAGTTGTTGGAAATGATGCGATGGGCAAACCCGAATTCGTTGGAAAGAAGTCGAAAGCCGCTGGCGGCTGGGGCGCGCTAAGGAGCTGCGGGAAAAAGCTTCTCGCAAGCGGTGCACCCCTTTCGGGTGCCGTGACGATGCTCAAAGCCAATCAACCCGATGGTTTCGACTGCCCGGGCTGCGCGTGGGGCGATCCCGAGCATGGCTCTTCCTTCGAGTTCTGC
Organism: Pseudomonadota bacterium; assembly: GCA_018242215.1. Classification (GTDB taxonomy): domain Bacteria; phylum Pseudomonadota; class Alphaproteobacteria; order Rhizobiales; family Hyphomicrobiaceae; genus Hyphomicrobium_B. The sequence continues at coordinate 65,347 of JAFECG010000018.1, read as the reverse complement.
GAGAACGGTGTCAAAGCCGTCGCTTGGGAGTCGACTGACAAGCGCGTCAAGCCCGACTTCTTTCGGGCGCACACCGTCACCGAGCTTCGCCAATGGTCCGACTATGACCTGGAACGCCAGGGACGCCTGACCCACCCGCTGCGTTACGACCGCGCGAGCGACCGCTATGTTCAGGCCTCGTGGGACGAGGCTTTCAGCGAGATTGGCAAGATCCTGAAGGGGCTCGATAGCCCTGACCGTGCCGAGTTCTACACCTCCGGCCGCGCCTCCAACGAAGCCGCCTACATTTATCAGCTCTTCGTCCGTCTTTACGGCACGAACAATTTCCCCGACTGTTCGAACATGTGCCATGAGGCGAGCGGCGTCGCACTCGAGCAAGCCGTTGGTATCGGCAAGGGCACGGTCATGCTCGAAGACTTCGAGAAGGCCGACGCCATTTTCGTCATCGGCCAGAATCCCGGCACCAACCATCCCCGCATGCTCGGAGACCTTCGCCGTGCGGCGGTCCGCGGCGCGAAAATCGCTGTCTTCAATCCCGTTCGGGAAAAAGGCCTCGAGCGATTCGCCGATCCGCAGGACAAGCTAGAAATGATCATGGGCGGCAGCACGGCGATCGCCAACGCGTATTATCAGGTGCGCGTCGGAGGCGACATGGCCGCCGTTCGGGGGATGGCCAAAGCCGTGTTCGCGGCAGACGATGCTGCACTCGCTGCCGGGCAGCCCTCGATCCTCGATCGCGCGTTCCTCGCTCAGCACACGTCCGGCTTTGAATTCTATCGTGCTAGCGTTGACGCGACGAGTTGGGAGCAGATCGAAGATCAGTCCGGCCTCTCGCACGCCGAAATTGAAGAACTGGCTGAAATCTATATCCGGTCGGAAAAGACCATCTGCACGTGGGCGATGGGCGTTACGCAACATCGCCACTCTGTCGCGACCATTCGCGAACTCGCGAACTTCCTGTTCCTGCGCGGCAACGTTGGACGTCCCGGCACCGGTCTTTGCCCCGTCCGCGGCCATTCGAACGTCCAAGGCGATCGGACCGTCGGCATCAACGAAAAGCCGCCCCGCGCATTCCTCGACGCTCTCGAAAAAGAATTTCGCGTTCCGATGCCGCGGCGACATGGCCACAACGTGTTGGCTGCAATCGGCGCCATGCTTGACGGCACCGCCCAAGCTTTTATCGGCCTTGGTGGTAATTTCGCGCGCGCGACCCCGGACAGCCCACTCATAGCCAAAGCGCTGATGAATCAGAAGCTGACAGTGAGCATTGCAACGAAGCTCAATCATTCGCATCTGCTGCCAGGCGAAGTGAGCTATGTCCTCCCTTGCCTCGGCCGCACGGAAATCGACCGCAATTCTGATGGCGTGGCGCAGATCGTGACGGTCGAGGATTCGATGAGCATGGTGCACGGCTCGGGCGGCATCAATCGTCCCGCATCACCCGAACTCCGTTCTGAGATCGGGATCATCGCAGGCATCGCCGAGGCAACCGTCGGTTCCGAAACCGTTGACTGGAAAGGCCTCGCCCATCATTACGATCGCATTCGCGACCTGATCGCACGCACAATTCCGGGCTTCCACGACTTCAACGGGCGGGTACGTAAGCCACGCGGCTTCCGTCTCCCGAACGGCGCCGCGGAGCGGATCTGGAATACACGCTCGGGACGAGCGACCTTTTCAAGCTGCGAGCTTCCAACTCTAACCGAACACCAGCAGGCGCTCGGCGAGCGCGGCACCTTCGTGCTCCAGACGTTCCGTTCGCACGATCAGTATAATACGACGATCTACGGTCTCGATGACCGCTATCGTGGAATCTACGGCGAACGCCGCATCGTTTTCGTCAACCCCGAAGATCTTGCTGAAATCGGCGCCAGCGCCGGCGATCGGGTCGACATCATCGGCCGGCATGAGGATGGCGTTGAACGTATTGCGGAAAGCTTTCGTGTCGTCCCCTACGATCTGCCGCGTGGTTCGGTGGCGGGCTATTACCCTGAGCTCAATGTACTCGTCCCGATCTCGTCCGCAGGCGAACTGAGCGATACGCCGACGTCTAAGTCGGTGCTTGTCTCCTTTCGTTTGTCCGGGCAGGCCCGCGCCGCATGAGTTCGGCCTCACCGACGGAAATCACCGAAGATGAGTTTCTTGAAGCCGTCGCGGCCCTCCGCGTTTTTGATCCGGCCCTATCCCCGATTGGCGCGGCTATTCTCGCCGCGCTCCATTTTGACATTGCCAACGACAGCCGAACGTTTTCCCTCAAGATCGGCGTCGAGCATGCCTTGACGCTTCGCGAGATCACGGCGCTGTCGGACGGCAACTTGAAGCTTCTCCACATCGTCCGCCGAAGCGAGCGTTCGCAGCGCACTGTCCTTGCTCTCAGCGAAAAGGGAGAAGACCTCACGTCGCGCGCATTTGTCCAAAAATGAATCCACCCGCAGGTGCAACATTACTCGCGAGAATGTGAAAGCTCTCTCGGGATGTCTTTCCCACATTTCGACGACGCGCCTGAGCAAATCCGCTCGTAAATCCGGCCAATCGATATATCCAATTCAACATTGCACCTATGCCTGATGGTGTCGCTGTCTTCGATCTGACGCTTGCGCGTGCTATAGGGTTGTGAGTGGGGGAAGAGTATTCGGGAGTAAACCGATGGAATCTTCTTCTCGCGCCTACCTGCCGGAAGTGCTCGACCGTATGACGATCGTGCTCGAGCGCGCCACCAGAGAACTCAGCCTTGCCGGCGCGCCCAACTCTGAAAAGGAGCGGCTCGCAGCCTGCATTCTCTCCATCGGGAATACCTATCCCGACGTCAATCGTCTTCTTGAGAAGTCGGTGCGCCTTTATCTTCGTTCACGGCCTGCACCGACATACCAACGGCAGCGGGGCTATGAGACGCCTGTATTTCTCTGATCCCTGAGTTGGCCAACGCGGGCATCAGCGGTCACTCCACGGCATGATCGGAACTGTCGAGATCGCATTGAAGGGTGATCCATCGACCAATCGATCGCTGATGGCGACGTAAATGAGCGTGTTGCGCTTCTTGTCGATCGTCCGGAAAACGTGCGTGTGCTTGAAGAACAGCGACGTGCTCTCCGAGTAAACCTTCTCGTCATCGGGCAGCTTGGATATGTCGACGGTGATGGGCCCGATCTGCCGACAGGAAATAGAAAACCGTGAAGGATCTTCCGCGAGACCGAATGTCCCTTTGAGTCCTCCGGTCCTCGCCTGGCTGATATGGCAAGCAACCCCCGGGACCTTCGGATCGTCGAAAGCGCTGATGCAGACTTTGTCGTTGGCACCGAGCAGCCGAAAAGTCGTGCTGATGCATGCGATATCGTCGGCACGGACATCCGAGCCACTGATCGCAAGAAGAACCGAAGCGGCGGCCCACAAGCCATATCTCATCACTCTCTCCATCCGATATACCGCTGTAGTACGGAGAGAGAGTGGGCATCGACGGACGTGCATGCAAGAAATAGACGGGAGACGAAGCTAAGGACTCAGTCCGCAGCGATCAGACGTTCGATTTCTGCAAGATAGGCCTGATCGAGTTCCCGCATTTCAGGCGTCAGCTCGAGACTATGGAGCCGCTCTTCGGCCTCGGCCTTCTGAAGTCGCAGCAGGTCAAGCAAGCCCATCCCCACCTCCATGGCAGCCTGTACCTTGGAAGCTATCGCGAATCCTGACGCTTCGCGACGCCGAGGATTGCCGATTGACATCTAATCTGTGGATCGCGCGGGCATTCGAAATCGACACCCGCGCGCCGAATTCCAGATCTAGCGTCGATTTTTCAGATAGCGCGCAGGAACCTCTCCGGCATTTACCAGAGCCTCGACGCAGTCCGTCGAAAGAACACGACGATTGCTCTCGAAGCATCGACGAAGCTCTGCGCTGCCCTGCTTATACTTCGAACAAAGGCTGCCATAGTCCGCCGAGCACGCGTCCTTCACCTTCTGCGAGTATGCAGAAGCGGCCGTGCTCAAAAGCGCCGACGCACCCGCCAGAATCACAACGTTCAGCGCCAATCTGCCTAATTTCATTGCTTCCTTCCCTGAAACGATTCCAGCTCGAATCCGATCTATATCATAGGCCATTGCCACGAGAGCTACGTCGGAGCCAAGCGCTTTCCGTCGTTAGATACATAATGAGCACTTTGGCATAACCGAGGCTCTGCGACATCTATCCAGGGTGCGACGTGAACGCGGGTGTCTATGATGTTGATAACCATAAGTTCGGCGGAAACTTCCCGCCGCGTTGCCGTTCCAGCTGAAGGCTTTATTGTCCGGCCTTGGCGCGTTCTGGTTCAGGCTGCAAGGGCAGCAACTACGGACATCTTGCAATGAAAGTAGGCGCAGTCGTCATTCAGAAAATGAGATTGCTTCACCGCATTCGCGGCGGCGCAGTGTTCGCGGTTGCGTTGCTTTCAAGCGCCAATGCCTATGCTGTCAGCGATCGGGTGAAGAGCGCCTGCCGCAATGACTATTTCCAGCATTGCAGCCAATTCGCGGTCGGCAGCGACGAACTGCGGCAATGCATGCGGAACGTCGGCGAAGATCTGTCGGCGCCGTGCCTCGTTGCGCTCGTCGAAGACGGTGAGATCACGAAACAGGATGTCGAGCGCCACAACGCTGCGAAATCCGCCGCCGAAAAGCCGAAGAAGCTGGAACAATCCGCAAAGTCCGAAAAGGTCGCGCGGGGCGATGCGCTCGATCCGAAGGACGTGAACACCAAGAGCGCCAAAACGAAGAAGGCAGAGAAAAAGAAGACGAAATCGAAGAAAGCCGCGGCATCGGCCGAGGAACCCCGGAAACATGCCACCGCCAAGTCCGGTGCGGCGGCAAAGGCGGTGAAAACGACCAAGGCACATAAGCCCGGCACAAAGGTCAAAACCGCAAAGACGAAGCGCAAGAAAGCCAAAGTTGCAACCGCGACGCCGTCAGCTGTCGCGACGCACAAAGTCAAAACATCCGGCGGGAAAGGCAAGGCGACGGCGAAAGCAGGTACGAAGGCAAAGCCGGGGCTGTCAGCAAAAAAGAAAACAGCCAGCAAATCGAAGAAAATCGCGAAGAAAAAGAGTTCGGCAAAGAAACACAAAAAGAGCCTTGACGGTCAGGCCTCCTCGGGACTTTGACAAAGCGCAAACGATTTCCCGCTGAGAGCAGGCAATTGTGCGCGAACGAAAATGTCCGCAAGTCCGTTCCTTGGAGAATATATGTCAGGTCATTATCACGCCGTCGTCTGGATCGACCACCACGAAGCACGCGTCTTTCATTTCAGCGCGTCGGACTCCGATGAGATCGTCATCCGGCCCAAGGACCCTGTCCGCCACATTCATCACAAGGCGAATAGCATCGGCAGCGGCCACGCCAGCGAAGATCAAGATTTTCTGCAGCGCGTCGCGGACGCCGTGTCGGACGCCGGTGCGATCCTCGTGACGGGACCCGCCAACGAAAAGACCGAGTTGGTGAACCACATCGGGCGTCACACCCCGGCCCTGAAGGCGAAGATCAAGGGTGTCGAGACACTCGATCATCCGACCGATGGCGAAGTGCTCGCGCTCGCCCGAAAGTTCTTTCGCGATGACCACCAGGAACCCCCGCGCGTGCAGTAATCAAAAATGCCTGTTGTCATTTGCGAAGGCACGCCTAGGTCTTCTGGGGCGCCTGCCTACAGTGGTGGCCGGCCTGACGACAGATCAGATATAACGCGCTAAATATCCTCGACGGCAAGCAATCTCGACGGATCGATCCGCAAGGAAAAGAGTATGGCGAATAGAGACCCGATGAGCTGGATGTTGTCGGAAGCCGTCGAAACGTTGGCACGCGCCGAGCGGATGCATCGGCAGTTTTTCCGATTGCAGCCTTCCGGAGCGCCGAACGAACCGTGCTGGGAACCCCCGATAGACGTCCTGGAAACAGAGCGCGAGATCCTCGTTTTCGTTGCGTTGCCCGGCGTCGATCCGGAGCACGTCACGGCGTCAATCGAGAATGGCGTTCTTACCGTCTCCGGCAGACGCATCCTTCCGAAAGAGCTTCGCGACGCGATTATCCATCGCCTCGAATTGCCTCAGGGACGCTTCGAACGCCGGCTCCAACTGCCAGCCGGACGTTATGCCGTGAAGCAATTCGTTCAGAATGGTTGTCTTGTCTTTTCACTGACCAAGGCTGGTTGAGGGATCGCGGATGAAGATGCTCGGTGACTCGAACGCCTCCAGGCCAGAGGACGCGGCGCCAGAGAACCGCGGCGCCCCGAATATCGCTTTGCCCTCGGATGCCCTGATATTAGTGCCTGTCCGTCGGCTCGTGCTGTTCCCCGGTCTCGTTCTTCCGATCACGATCGGGCGCCCGAAAACCGTGTCGGCCGTGCAGCAGGCCGTTCGCGAGGAACGCCAGATAGGCATCGTCTTGCAGCGAGACCCCGAGAAGGATGACCCCGGCCCTGACGATCTCCACCGCATCGGCACGCTGGCCAACATCGTTCGCTACATCGCGGCCCCCGATGGGAGCCATCACGTCGTCGTGCAAGGCGTCCAGCGTATCCGCATTCTGGATTTTCTGCCGGGAACTCCATTTCCGGTCGCGCGGGTGGTCCATATTCCCGAGCCGGAAACGCGTTCGACTGAAATCGAGGCACGTTTCCGCAACCTGCAAAACCAGGCGCTCGAAGCGGTGCAGCTTTTACCCCAAGCGCCGCCCGAATTGATCGCAACCATTCAGGGCGCCACGTCTCCCGCCGCACTCGCCGACCTCGCCGCCGGATACATGGACATCCCGCCTGAAGACAAGCAGGCGATCCTCGAAACGGTCGACATCTCGACACGCATCGATCGCGTTTCGAAGCTTCTTGCCGAACGCATCGAAGTGATGCGCTTGACCGCGGAAATCGGCCGCCAGACGAAAGCCGCCTTTGACGAACGCCAGCGCGAAGCCGTGCTTCGCGAGCAGATGGCGGCCATTCAGCGCCAGCTTGGCGAAAGCGATGGCAAATCCCAGGAAGTCGCGGAACTGACGGAGGCGATCGCCAAAGCAAAGATGCCGCCCGAGGTGGAGCAACAGGCGAAGAAGGAACTTGCCCGCTATCAGCGGATGCCTGAAGCTGCGGGCGAAGCGGGCATGATCCGCACTTACATCGACTGGCTGGTTGAGCTGCCGTGGAGCCTGCCCGAAGAAAAGCCGATCGACATCGCAGAGGCGCGCCGCATTCTCGATGAAGACCATTTCGGCCTCGAAAAAATCAAGACCCGCATCATCGAATATCTCGCGGTTCGCAAACTCGCACCGCAAGGCAAGGCACCGATTCTGTGCTTCGTCGGCCCGCCAGGCGTTGGCAAAACCTCGCTCGGCCAATCGATCGCGCGCGCCATGGGCCGCCCCTTCGTCCGTGTCAGCCTTGGCGGTGTCCACGACGAGGCTGAAATCCGCGGCCATCGCCGCACCTACGTCGGCGCGCTTCCCGGAAACATCATCCAGGGCATCAAGAAAGCCGGCGCACGCAATTGCGTGATGATGCTCGATGAGATCGACAAGATGGGTCGCGGCATTCAGGGCGATCCGTCGGCGGCGATGCTTGAGGTGCTGGACCCCGAGCAGAACAACACCTTCCGCGACAACTATCTCGGGGTGCCGTTCGACCTGAGCCGCGTCGTCTTCATCGCCACAGCAAACATGCTCGACACGATACCGGGGCCGCTCCGCGACCGCATGGAGATCATCAGTCTCGCAGGCTATACCGAATCCGAGAAGCTTCAGATCGCACGCCGCTATCTTGTGAAACGCCAGCTCGAAGCGAACGGCCTCAAACCCGAGCAAGTGCAAATCGACGACAGCGCGTTGACGACGATCATTCGCGGCTACACGCGCGAAGCCGGCGTCCGAAACCTCGAGCGCGAAATCGGACAGGTATTCCGCCACGCCGCGGTTCGGATCGCAGAGAATAGCACGGCACATGTCGATATCGGCGTCGATGACGTAGCAAAAGTGCTTGGACAGCCGCGCTTCGAAAACGAAGTCGCCATGCGAACAAGCGTGCCTGGCGTCGCGACGGGCCTCGCCTGGACACCGGTCGGCGGTGATATTCTTTTCATCGAAGCAACACGCGCACCCGGAAAAGGCGGCCTGATCTTGACGGGTCAGTTGGGCGACGTCATGCGCGAAAGCGCCCAAGCCGCGATGACGCTCGTCAAGAGCCGTGCCGCATCCCTCGGCATAGACCCGATCGTCTTCGAACGGAACGATATCCACGTTCATGTACCGGCGGGCGCAACGCCGAAGGACGGCCCGAGCGCCGGCGTCGCCATGTTCATGGCTCTCGCCTCGCTCCTCATCAATCGTACGATCCGCAACGACACGGCGATGACTGGCGAAATTTCGCTTCGCGGGCTCGTGTTGCCGGTCGGCGGCATCAAGGAAAAGGTCGTCGCGGCAGCCGCCGCAGGAATCACGCGCGTGATGCTGCCTGCCCGAAACCGACGCGACTACGATGACATCCCCGAAGATGCGCGCAATCGCTTGGAATTCATCTGGCTAGAACGCGTCGACGACGCGATTGCGGCAGGCCTGGAAAACAATCCGGCCGATGCCGGCTCCGGCAAAGTCGACGCATGACCCAATTCCGCCGCGCGGTCGAACTCAGAATGAACTAAGACCGCGTCGATAGCGGCAACTCTTTCCATCGGCAATGCAGTGGCGCTAGGCTCCGTCGACGCGAGCGTAGTAGTTGGAAGCTCTTCCGAATAACCCTGAAAAACTCCCAATTGCCTTCGCCAGGCCCGAGGCGCCCTTCACGACCATCTTTTCTCCAAGGGTTCTGGCAAAGAGCCAAACGATCGCACCAACGATGATAAGAAGAAGACCCGTGAACAAACGCCGGATAATGCCTGGAAGGCGACTCTGAAAAGCTTTTATCCGTCCATGATGGACGACACGGAAGAATGAGTTGGACGCCGCAATCATCGAATTGCGCTCCAAATATCGCTTCAAGACAAGGCGCGCTGCCGGAACGACTTCGATCACGGCCGCCTCTGCGACGCTGACGATGCGTACGCCTCTGTCGTAGGCGCGGCGGAAGAAGTCCAGGTCTTCTGCACCGTACATGAAGCGGACATCAAACCTGAGATTAAGCCCGTCCTTTGCGACGAGCCGCGATGAGAAGAGAACGTTGTTCGTATAAGCATCGCGCCGCAATTCACCGGTGACGTCGCGCGAATCGGCCACCGGCTTCCACCAGAGAGGCGGCGCACCGTCAGCGATCTGCTTCACAGGCCCGGTAGCGACCTCGGCGTTGAACGCCGAAGAACCATTATAAAGCGTGACGAGCCAGTCCGCCTCCACAAGTTCATCGTCATCGATCATCGCGATCCAATCGGCGCCGAGTGCCAACGCCTCTTCAAGCGCGCGATTGCGCGCAAACGGAATCCCGATCTTCGGCTCGACGGCATGAGCGACAGGAAACGGCGAGATTTTTTTAAATGTCTCGATGACGTCCGCCGACCGCGCATGACTGTCGTTCTCAATGATCAAGAGGCAAAGAGCCCCACCGTCAGGAAACGAAAGCTTGGCAAGCGAATCGAGCGCCGCAGAAAGCATCTTCGGCCGCTTGGCCGTGCAAATGGTGATGATGAACTTCGGCATTCGGACAACCGTTACGTCAGCGTGCGGAAAGTTTGTGCCGCATGAAAGAAGTTATGCGGTACAGTCTCGGTCACCGGTCCTTACGACGATTCCCGCTCGCCATCTTCCGCGGCGTGATATCTGCGCCGGATGTCCGCAATATCCACATGTGTCGGGGGCAGCTTCAGTCCGATCTCATCCATCGTTCTGGCAATGATCTGTGAGATCGCGAGATTGCGAAACCATTTGTGGTTCGATGGGATGATGTACCACGGAGCATGGTCCATGCTCGTCTCCGCAAAAACATCCTCGTAAGCCGCGGCATATTTGGGCCAAAGCTCACGTTCCAGATAGTCACTCTCGCTGATCTTCCACTGTCGCGACCGGTCCTCCAATCGCTTCTTGAATCGCTTGAGCTGTTCTTCTGGGCTGATGTGCAGGTAAAATTTGAGCACATGCGTCCCATTGCGGCGGAGCATATTCTCGAAATCGTTGATCAGCGCATATCGCTTTGACCACACCGATTGCGGGACAAGGTTGTGAACGCGTACGACAAGAACGTCCTCATAATGCGACCGATTGAAGATCACCACTTGGCCTTTGCTCGGAGCCCGCAGATGTGCTCGCCAGAGGAAATCGTGCGCCAATTCTTCTTTGCTCGGCTGCTTGAAGCTGGCGACCAAGGTCCCTTGCGGATCCATACCCGTAAAAAGGTGTCGTATCGTGCCATCCTTGCCGGCCGCATCGAGCCCCTGAAGGACGATGAGCAAAGATTGGTTGCCGTCTGCAAAGAGCAGATATTGCAGCTCATCCATGCGCTGCACATATTTTTGTATCTCGGGGTCCGCATCCTTGCGAGAGCCATGCTTGCCGGTATCGGACGCGTCTCGCTCCGCGAGCCGGATCCTGCGGCCAGGCTCAACGCGAAAGTGTTTTCGGTAGTCCATTTGCTTTACCTTGCGCTTAGGCCCGCAGGATTGCCCCAACAGGAGGATCCCAGCCGGTCAATGCACCACCAGCGAGAATACACCCAATCTTGGAAGAATATTCAAATCGGCATTAGAAGCCACGGCTCTTGAGCCTACGATCGCGCCGCACCAGCTCGCGCCTCATCAAGGCCGGTTCCCAATTGCGAAATATTCAAAATACTTGCAGTGCCGTTTTGACCGAACACAAATCCAGCACTACGGCGAAACTCGCACTCCAAGATGTCAAACCAATTCGGCGCCAGCTTCCAACACGCTGGAGGCTCGCTCAATCGCGTCGTTCGGCTTCGCGATGTTTCGAGCACATTCGGTGTGCGAGAGAACGCGCGGCTTATCACCACCTGAAAAACACGAGGGGGCAGACACCATCGAAGACTGCTGAGCCGAAACGCCACATTCGCTCGTTCCCCTAAATTCTGTCTAATCGGTTTCGTAAAGAGTTTTGAACGCGCGCACGAATTTGCGCATCCTCCGCTATGACCACAAAGTGAGCAGGCGCGGTTGGCTTTGAAAAAATTCCCCATCTTAAGCGAGCAATCCGATCGTTCCGCACAGGGAGCGTATCGGGATGTGCAGCCGCCACGTTCGGTTCGGCACGCGAATAACTTTCAAGCGTTGCGCTGGATCGCCGCGTGCTCCGTTATCCTCGCGCATGCGTACGGATTACGCGACTTTCAAGGCATCTATACCCATTTCACTGGATTGGACCTTGGCTGGACCGCCGTCGTGATGTTCTTCACGATAAGTGGATATTTGATCAACGCGTCGGCGCACCGCCGCCCGGCCCCGGAATTCTGGCAAGCGCGTTTCCTGCGGATCTTTCCCGGTCTGATTGTCTGCACGACCGTGACTGCGGTAGTCGTCGCTGCGTTTTCGACGCTGAGCTTCAGCGCTTATTTCACCAACCATCAGACGCTTCGCTACATATTCGGATCGGGAACATTGCTGGCGACGGAATATTCCCTTCCCGGAGCATTCCAGGGCAACGTCGTCAAATATGCGAATGGTTCACTGTGGACATTGCGGTATGAGGTTGCGAGCTACTTCACGCTATTTGTCGTGAATGTCGTATCACATCGAGCCGGGATAAATGCTGCGGGCGCAATCATCGCCTGCGGCTTTGCTTGTGCGATCGGATACGCGCTTCCGACGGTGCTCGAACACCCAATTCTAGTGCAGGCGAGTAACTTCCTGACGCTGTTTATCCCATTTTCAATAGGAGCGTGGTTTCAAGCCAGCAAACGAAGTGCTCCTAACTTTCTTGCAGTGCTCGTCACGCTAGTGCTTGCGGTCGCTCTGGCCCATTCCTCCGTGGACACGATCTTCGCCGCCGCTTCGATCTCCTTCTTGACGTTGTGGATGGCTTTTCGAGCGAACGGAGCACTTCGGAAGTTGGACGCGCTCCCGGACTATTCTTATGGGATTTATATCTATGCCTATCCAATCCAGCAGATGACCATTGTGCTCTTGCCGGGTTGGGCACCGTTGGCCCAGGCAATCGTGAGCTTTTTGGTCACGCTGCTGCCGGCATCGTTGTCCTGGCATTTCATCGAAAAGCCGGCCATGGCGCTGAAGTCGGTTCGGCTTTTTCCCGCCGTCCGTAAGACCGCACAATGAAACGCTCGAGATTATTCGGGCGCGCCGTGCTCGCTATAGTGGCGTGCCTCTCGACATCGGCGGCAAGTTTGGGCAGCGGTTCTGCGGAATGGATGACCGGCGTCAACCTATCGGGAGCTGAGCTCAATCCAAAGAAAAACAGAATCAATTTTGACTATGTTTATCCCACAATGAGCGAGATCGATTATTTCCGTCACAAAGGATTTCGCTATTTCCGAATTCCCGTTCTGATGGATCGCCTGCTGCGGCCCGACGAAGCGCATTCGCATTTACAGCCGACAGATGACTGGAAAGCCCTTCTCGCTCTCATCCGCGGAGCGGCTCGTGTCGATGCAGTCATTATTATCGATTTTCACCAATTTGGCCGTACCCAATCCGGACTCATCGGCCGCGACCACGCTGCTACGAAGGAACTCGCATCCTCATGGTCCGAGATTGCGAAGCGGCTGAAAGACCAGCCCAACGTTATATTCAATCTCATGAACGAGCCACACGAACAATCAGCATCCGAGTGGCTGCAGGCGGCAAACGCCGCAATTGTTGCAATTCGTGAGGCCGGTGCGAGGCAGCTGCTGCTCGTGCCCGGTTCATATTGGACAGGCGCACATTCTTGGACGACGAGCGACAACGCCCGCGTCATGAAAGGAGTTGTCGATCCCGCCGGCAATTTTGCCTATGACGTTCATCAGTATCTTGATGCCGACAGTTCCGGCACTTCGCCTAACAGCGTACCGGGTTCAGGCAGCGAGCGGTTAAAAGCCTTCACCCAATGGGCGCGCCAAAATAAGGTACACGGCTTCCTCGGAGAATTCGGCTTCGCTCCGAACGAGACCGGTCTTCGGGAAGGTGCGGCGCTCGTCAAATACATGTCCGAAAATCGCGACGTTTGGATCGGTTGGACATATTGGGCGGCCGGCCCTTGGTGGGGCGATTACATGTTTTCGATCGAGCCGCGCGATGGAAAGGATCGGCCACAACTCGGCATTCTCACATCCGCGAAGTGAATCTGATATAGAAGATACCAGAGTAAAGCGACCAGACGACCGTCTGCAGAAGCGGACATCGTCACAGAGGCGCGCTGAGGGCTGGCACAAAACTTCTTCTAGATCGACGACGTCCGGTGACCGTCGCGCATCAGCGCGGCTACGATGGCGCCGGAAACAAAGGTCAGACCCGCAACGGCAAAAATGGCCGCCGCAAAACCGAAACGATCTGCAATCAGACCGGCGACAAGTGCGCCTATGGCATATCCGAGATCACGCCAGAAACGATAGACGCTGAGCGCACGCGCCCGCCAAGTTGGATGCGAAACGTCCGAAACGGACGCGATCAGGCTCGGATAGACCATGGCCGTACCGAGCCCGAGCAAGACGCTGGCGAAGAGCCAAGATTCGAACCGCGTGGAAAGCGCCGTCTGAAATAGCGCAGCTGCTTGCAACCACATGCCGCCGACGATCAATCCCTTGCGGCCCCAGCGATCGCTCAATGGACCAGTGATGACCTGAGTGATGCCCCAGACCATCGGATAAACCGCCTTCAGGATACCAATCCGCTCAACGCCAAGGCCAAATGTTGTAAAGAACAGCGGAAAAATGCCCCAGCTCATTCCGTCGTTGAGGTTGTTGATCAGACCGGCTTGGCAGGCTGCAAAGAGATTACGATCCTTGAAAGAGGTGAGCGCAAAGACCTCTCGGAAGCTGACTGGCGAAACCTCTTTGGCAACGCTGGTCGCCTCCAATCGCACATGGTGGCGCGTGTCGCGAACGACGAGGAGAGACAAGATCGCCCCCGCGAGCGCATAAAAAACACCAATATAGATCGGTACGGGGCGAAGCCCATAGCGGCTTGCGAGCCACCCCGTGAGAAAGGCCGTCGCGCCCACTGCGAAATAGCCTGCAAACTCGTTAAGGCCGACAGCAAGTCCACGACTTCTAGGGCCGACGAGATCGATTTTCATGATGACGGTCATCGACCACGCAAAGCCCTGACTTAAGCCAAGAAGAACGTTGGCTGCGATCACCCAGTCCCAATTCGGCGCTGCTATGATCATGAACGGGACAGGCAGTCCGAGCAGCCAACCCATCACCAGCACACGCTTCCGGCCCCAGTGATCGGCGAGTTGTCCGGATATGAGATTGGCGAAGGCCTTGATCACGCCAAAGCTGATAATGAAGGAAGTGATCAGCGCCGCGGATTCGATATGAAAATCTTCGGCGCCGATCAGCGGGACGACCGTGCGCTCGATCCCAACCATGCCGCCGACGAAGGCATTGATCAGAACCAGCAGCGAGAATTGCCGCCAGTTCTGTTTCAGACCCAAACCGATGGCAGGACTCGCCTCGCGGCACACGTCCATAACTATTGCCGCATCGGAACGGCCGCACGGCCGGAGTTCACAGCGCGGATCTTGGGCGCATCCGGCGGCGGCGCTGGAATATCCTGGAGCATGTAGCTGATGAACTCGTCTTCGGTTTCGATGCCAAACGCCTTGTTATGGCGTCGCTCGAAGCCGATGGTTGACGAGGGGTTGCCGCTCAGCCCACGTCCACAAACCGAGCCGGAGTAAGCGCCGGGGAACACTTCGAGGTAGTCGGGAAGCGCCTTCAATTTCCGAAGACTCGCAAACAGGTCTTTCGCACCCCGTTCGGCGCTGACAGCGAGTTCGGTCCGGCCGAGATCGCCGACCATGAGCGTGTGGCCGGTGATGACAAACCACGGCTCACGAGCTCGACTCCGGTCCGTGACGAGGAGACAGATATGTTCAGGCGTGTGTCCGGGCGTCGCCAAGACTTTGATCACGACGTTGCCGAGTGCGAGTTCATCTCCGTCCCGCGCCGCCTTGAAACGAACCCCTACGTCGGCGTCCGCAGAGAGAATATAATCGGCATCCGCCACCTTCGCCAACGCGCGGCCCGTCGAAATATGGTCGGCATGGATATGCGTATCGATAACGTAGTCGATCTTCACGCCGGCGGCGCTCGCAGCCTGGAGATAGACATCGTTTTCGTCCGTGGGATCGACGACGGCGCCCGTGCCCTTACCCACACATCCAAGGAAATAAGAGATACCGATAGGATCCGCGTGCAGGAATCGCCGCACAATCATGCTCTTGCCCTCCCCTGAACGACGGTGATACACTTTATTCAATTATTCAGATGAATGATAGTATATATGAACGGCTCCGTCAAATGCCCTCACCGAAACATGCAATTCTTGAGTGTCTCGCCCACGTGGCCGAAGCTCTTGCCCATCCGAACCGGCTCGAACTGCTTGAGCACATAGGCCAGGGCAAACGCTCGGTCGAAGATCTGACGGCCCTGACGGGCATGACCTTCGCCAATACATCGCGGCATCTGCAAATTCTGCGGCGCGCGCGTTTGGTGGAGACAGAGCGCCAGGGCAAGCGCGTCTTCTACAGCCTGTCTGGTCAGACTGGGGTGGTCACCTTGCTGAAAGCGCTCGGCACGGTTGGCGAGAGAAATTGCGCGGAAATCCGCCAGATCATGTCGGACTACTTTTTCGCACGCGATGCGCTCGCGCCGATTTCGCGGGAAGAGTTAGTCTCGAAACTGCGCGACGGCAGCGCGACCTTGATCGACGTTCGCCCCGAGCACGAGTTTGGCTTGGGACATGTTCCTGGAGCGTTGAACATACCATTGACCGCCCTTGAAAATCACTTGTCGCAGCTGCCGAAGAATCAGGAAATCGTCGCCTACTGCCGCGGCCCTTACTGCATTCTGTCTTTTGACGCGGTCGCCAAACTTAGAAAGTGGGGATACCGCGTTCGCCGTCTCGAAGATGGATTTCCAGAGTGGCAGGCTGCAGGTTTGCCGATTGAAACGCCTGCGCGGTGACCTACTCCGGCGGCCGTGCCTGATCAGCGCAACTTCGCCAACGGCTTCACACTTTTCTAACCGCGTTTCGAAGCGGCGGAAAACCTCGCGATCGATTTCGTCCATCATCGAATGCGTGCCCGGTACGGCCGCAATCGACGGCAGACGACCGAATGCAAGAGGTTTGAAAGATGCTCGTATCCGCTCGCGTGAGGATCCTCGCCGCATGCGCCATTCTCACCTGCATGGGCCAGTTGCTGATTCCCGCACGGGCAGCCGCGACGGAAGACGCCGTCCGCAATTCACTCGCACGGAAGGACTGCAAGCGCGGAACCTTCAAGGATTATTATCTGCAAGGACAGGGTGGCGATCCGCCGTCTGATTACAAGGGTCGCGTCTATAAGCTCAGCCAGGATTATCCGACCGAGCTTCCGCCCAAGGAAGCGTATCCGTGGCTGAAGATTGCCTTCAAGAATGGCGGTCCCGTCGATCCCGACGCCTATCTCCGCGCCCTTTTAGAGTATGGCCTCGAAGGCAACGTCGCCGTCGATTTCTACGTCGAAGACAATAAAACCCGCAAATGGTACGGCGCACCATGGATGGACTGGAACACCGAGGTCGCTTCCGATTGGCCGGGAACTGACGGACGAGAATTCATCCATGGATTGACCCACGAATTCGACTCCGCCGGCAATACCTTCGGCGAAAAGCAATCGGATTTCGTCGATACCTGGGCGCAGGCATACGTCAACGACCGTTATGCCTTCGCCATTGGCCAAGTCTTTTGCGACCCCGACGATCCAAAGCCAGGCGCGCTCAATCCCGATCCGACAGGGCTCAACAGCATGCCCGATGGTGCCTTCGTCATCAAACTCCTCTTCTCCACCGTAACCGAAGCGGAGCTGCCGACTGTCAAAGGTGCCTTGGAATGGGACGCCGACATCTACATCAACAAAAGTCCGCGCTTTCGCAACGCCGGGCCATTGTCGCGCTACGAGCGGCGCATCGACAAGGTGAGGCTCATTCAGATCGACCTTCAAGTTCGCGACGAGCGCAGTCCGACAGGATGGCTGCTCGGAACCTATGGCTATGATGGAAATGCAAAAGGTGAAACGCCTTGGGCGCGAATGACACCGCTCGGCCTGCAATGGGGCAATAATCCGAAAGTGACGTTCGCGGAGACCTGCAGGGGTCCGAATGGCCCCTGCGACTACGATAAACTCACCGAGCAGTGGATCAATCGCCAAGCAGTGAAGGACCTGGCGACACCGCCGCTAAGCTTCAATCATTTGGGGTTCGGCGGCCGCCTCGCCGGGCCCGTCGATAATCCTAAAAGCTCCTGCATGGGTTGTCACCAGACGGCGGGCTTCCCAATGGTCCCGATCCTCGCAGAATTCGCCGCCAATGGCGCCGTGCTCGGGCTCGATGCCGAAAAACACCCAGAAACGGCCCAGAGCCTTCGCATGGCCTACTTCGGCAACGTACCGGGGGGCGCGGTGTTCAGCGACACGCAGCTCTATTCGACCGATTATTCGTTGCAGCTGGCGATGGGATTGCAAAACTTCGCCTCGCTGCGTTGTGCCAAGGCCGCGTCCGAGCCTCGTCCGTCGCTTTGTGATCAACTCGCCAATTGGTCCCGCTTGCAGCAAAAGGCCATAAGTGCGATCCAAGTATTCGGCACACCCGGCAATGGCGGCGCACCCATTCATCCCCAATGATCTTGGCCCGACGCCCCAACCAGCAAACCTTCGCAGCACGTGTGGTCCGATCCAAACGAAACTCGTGAGAGCGGTTGAATTTCTGATCATAAGCTCAGCAGTTCTTCTTCGTTCGTGCTCGGCCTCAGCATCGGTAGCTTGCCCTCAAGTTCACCCAACTTGGGAGGTTCAATCATCACTTCTACTCGCAGATCGGCCATCGCCGCTGCCATCGGCTTGAGTGTCGCCGGGTTTGCGGGAGCCGCATTCTTGGCAACGGAGCTGGAGCGCGTGTAGAACTTATGCGAACGGCGATGCGCGAAAGGGGCGAAAGGATTTCTTCGAAGTCGAAATCCCGGAACGCGAGTTGATTTCCAGCGGATACACGACCGGCCCACGCGTAAAACTCCTCAGCCGCAATCTCAGAATCTTTCCAGAGCAGAATGGCGCGTAAATATCGTGAACTTCCAGCAACTCCGCATCATCCGGGAAACGCTTCGCCGTAACTTCAATCTCACAGAAGTGGCGAATGCGCTCTACACGTCGCAGTCCGGCGTTTCGAAACATATTAAGGATCTCGAGGATGAACTCGGAGTCGAGCTTTTCGTTCGCAGAGGCAAGCGCCTCTTGGGACTTACGGAGCCGGGCAAGGAGCTTGCGCAGATCGTCGAGCGCATCCTTCTGGACACGGCCAATATCAAGCGGCTGGCGGACCAGTTCGCGAAATCCGATCGTGGTGAGATGATCATCGCGACGACGCACACCCAGGCAAGATATGCATTACCGATCCCGGTCAAGGCCTTTCGAAAGGAATTTCCTGACGTCCATCTCGTCTTGCATCAAGGAACGCCGAGAGAGATCGCGGGCATGCTGAACGATGGTACCGCCGATATCGGCATCGCCACGGAGGCGCTCGAGGAAGCACCAGAAGTTGTCTCGTTCCCTTACTACTCATGGCACCATGGCGTTATCGTGCCGAAGGGTCATGCGCTGGAAACGACCGTCCCCCTCACGCTCGAAAAGATCGCGGAATGGCCCATCATCACCTACAGCGAAGGCTTCACGGGACGACCCACCATTGACGCAACGTTTGCGGATGCGAGGCTTGCACCGGATATCGTCATGGCCGCGCTCGATGCCGACGTCATTAAGACGTACGTGGAAATCGGCCTGGGCGTCGGCATCGTCGCCTCGATGGCTTTCGACAAAGAGAGAGACGTAAACCTTAGTCTGCTAGACGCCGATCACCTTTTTCCGCAATCGACCTCCCGTATCGCGGTTCGGCGCGGCCGATTCCTTCGCGAGTTCGCCTACCGCTTCATCGAGCTCTGCGCGCCCGAACTGACAGAAAAGATTGTTCGAGCAAAGTCCATCTAGTCACCAATATAGGAATCGAGACGTCGGATAGGATAGCTGGTCCGATGAACCTTTAAGGACGTCTGTCGGGCGCTTGATGGCCGCTTGAGACGGATTCCGAACTCGTGTCGGGCGTTGGCTCAAGGAAATGGCGTTCGGATCGCGCATCGGGGGCACAGTGCCGCCGACGGTCGTGGATATGTCAGGTGACCCTCGTTTCCGAAGGCCACCAGCTTTCGCGTCAACTCAGCAATGGAACCAACCGAGCACACGATCGCCAAAGCGCGTCGTGCGGTCGACGACACGCTTGGCGAACGTTGTCGTTCCATCGACGACGCCGACCACGCCAGATCGGAAATGCTTGTATCCAAGGCAGTGGGCCTCCGATGCGGCCGGCAGAAACACAAGTCCCGAGATGATCATTCCTGCAGTGAGTATGCGTTTCATGGGAACTTCCTTTTTGACGTTCACCGATCGAGAGAATCTACGCCGCCTGAAGAGGAGATCGAGTTCGGCTTGCAAGCTTGGTTACTGAAGCGTCGCTGCTACCACTGCCGCGAAACCTCACCGCACCGCGTCACCCCTCGCCCCCGCGGTCTAGTCGGCAAGCTTCCGCGCTTACGGGATCAGCCGTTAGTTCTGGGGCGACGACATCAACTCAAATTTGTTCGCTGTGATGGGAGCTGGGTCACAGAATTCCCGCATATGCGAAGCCAGCACCAGGCGGCGCGCCAAGAGCCCACCGCCAACGACCAACAGAATACCGATGCCAATTGCGAAGAACTTAAAGAGCTTTGGCATGTCAGTCGCTCGTCGTTCTTTCAGACGTCCCACGAAAGCCAGTCTCGGAAACCAAACGTACCAAGCCGCTGCCTGACGTCGCCAAACAAGGTCGACGAGCCTCGGCACTCGTACTTGCCCGACGCGACCCTCTCACCCATCGCTTAAAACCGCAGATCCACAAGCAAGGCAATTTGTGCGGCGCACGGTTAGCCTCGCGACGCGAACGAAGGAGAGGGCTATTGGTTGTAGCCGTGTGCCGTTCCATGTGAAGGGAGGAATTCTTAATGCTGGGCAAAATTCTGATCTCAGGCGTTGCTGCTGGCGCGCTGGTCATTTCCGCTGGCGCCGCCGTGGCCAAGGTGAAGAAAAAATCGACTATGAAAGCACCACATATCTATTCGCAGGTGGAGTGCACAGGCATGAAGTCCATGCACTGGGACGACGCCACCCACACCTGCCAAAAGAACCAAAAGAAATAATTGGCACAGCCCGGGGTCAGCCTTTGGGATTTTCTCGATGCGGCCCGAACTGCGACTGCTGGGCCCCAGAATTGTCGCGCAAGCCCGCACTGCGTCCCCGGCCTCAATCCGGGGAGCGCAGAAATCGATGTGCTCGCCAACGGTGATCCTGCCGTCGTCACTGTTCATTGCAATCGGCCGACATCCCGTTTTCGTCCGCATACGGGAGGAGTAAGCTGTGAACGACGGCGCTAATGTCGTCGTGTACCAACGAAAAAAAGGGAGGAACTACCATGAAGCGATATGTTGTGGCTTTAGCCATCGCATCAGTTCTCGGAATAGCGGTCGGCTCAACGGCCGAAGCGGCAAAGGCGACGAAAGCCACCTCACATCACGCATCCGCCAAAGGTAAGATCTGCAAGAAAGAATTCATGTACTGGAAAAATGGAAAGTGCATGGACGCTCGTGACGCGAGCACCTAGGCGGACAGTGCGCGCTGCGTGATCGGAAACACCGGCGCGCCACACCGGGGCGCTCGGCTATCTGGCCGACTTTCCCCTCAAGGCGTTCCCTTGCATGATAGCAACGCGACTTGTCAAAGGTCGCTCGTCAGCGCGCGAGAGGCGAGGCGGCTCCACGGACCGCCTCTAGTGCGCTGACCGCCCGCTTTTTTTTTGGGCATCTCCGTTAGGGCCCAGACATCCCCTATCGTTCCGAGACTGGTGCACCGCTAAGTTGCGGGGTATGTTTATGCATCATCTAGATCGGAGGCCCACATGCGTTTCCTTGGAGCTATAGGTGCCCTGGCGATCATCTTCGCAATCCTCACAGGTGTTTATTTTCTTGGAGGATTCTACAATGTCGCTGCGGCTGTAGACGAAGCGGCGCCTGTCAAATGGGCACTCATGGAGACGCGGCGCGCATCCATCGCGCGACACGAGGACCATGCCAAGCCGCCCTTCGCACTCGATGATCAGACCGTGATTCAACAAGGCGCACGCAACTTCGCCACCGCCGGCTGCGTCAATTGCCACGGAGCACCTGGCGCCAAATGGGCCAAGTTCTCGGAGGGGCTCAATCCTGATCCGCCGGACTTGAAAGATGTCGCGAAGGGCGCAAGTGCGGGTAGAATCTTTTGGGTCATCAAGAACGGCATTCGCATGACGGGGATGCCGAGCTTTGAAAAAGCAGGTTTGACTGACGATGAAATCTGGCACATCGCGGCGTTCGTGAAAGCCATCCCGAAGGTCTCGGAAGCCGACTACCGGACCTGGACAGCCGCCCCCAATCCCTAAACGTGTTCAACCAACGCCGTAGGTCGAGACAATTCCAAAGGCGAGCAGAGCCAGAAAAATGACTACGCTTAGAGCGCTGTAGATTGCGCCCGTCCTGTTGGGTCCCGGTGAGTAAAAGTTTCCCGAATGCGAATAGTAGTTCATCGGATTTTCTCCTAAACCACCAAGTCAGCGTCGGTGAAAGATAAGTAGCTCAAAGCCCTGCCGGCAAGCCCGCTTCGCGCTCTGTCCAGCAACTTACAAAGGACCCAGTCCTTGTCCGGCGCCGCCTCGTGGCGGAGAGGGAATGATTCCAATTCCTTCCGCACGCATCTGAAAAACAACAACTATTCCCTTTGCGTCTGGCAAACACGGCGGTCGCTTGGGGGGTCACCTAAGCACCTTCACCGCCTCGCCGAGTGTCTTTCAGAGGACGTCGGGGAGAAGGGCTTGGACCTGGGAAAACCCATCCAGCAGTCGTCTCTTTTCGTATCCGCCATCGCTCGAATAATTGCCGATTTATATCCCGGCCAATTTCGGCTTTTTTATATTGTGGTTTGCCGCGGCAGAATGTGATCCGGCGTGGGAGCCGATTTCGGCGCCATTTGGCGGCGTATTGGAATTGCCAGAATACCGGATTTGAATAAGCGCCGGGATTCGCCACCGGAGACCGCATGATGAAATCCCGTCCGTCCTTCATCGAAGCCCTGATCAGCCGCCGGCCGGCGCGATCGTCGCGAACCTCCCATGGCTTTGTGAGGACGAGAGATGGCTATGATCGAAGATGAGACATAAAATCTGCGAATAAAAATCATTCAATAATATAATATGTAAATTCGCCTGCCCTCATTGTGGGCCAGTCCTTCTTTCTCTATCTCCGGACGTTGGCGACATTTCTTGCTTGGAGCACGATGGTGGGGCCAACTCGGGCATCAGCCGCCGACCAAGTCGCGCGTGTGACGATCATCTATGACGCTTTCGGTCGGAAGGCGAACCTTGCCAAGGACTGGGGATACGCCGCCCTGGTCGAAATCGGCGGCCATCGGATTTTGTTCGATACCGGCAAAGACCGGTTCGTGTTCCAGCACAACGTCGATACGTTGGAGATCGATCTAACCGATGTTGATTTTGCGGTCATTTCGCACCGTCATACCGACCACGTAAACGGTATTTCTCATCTCATTGCGGTCAATCCGGGAGTGAAAATCTACGCGCCAAAGGAAAGCTTTGGAATATTCGGATCGTCGCTGCCATCCACCTTCTATCGAAAGATGGGATCGCTGCCGGTAGAGCAGCGATATTATGGAGGAACGCCCCCAGCGGAAATGATATTCGGTTCACTGTGGTCGAAGGCAAATATTACGGCGATCGATCGCACAATGAAGGTTGCACCGGGCGTCCACCTCATTGCCTTGGGTACTGAGCAAGGGGGACCTCATGACCTTCACGAGATTTCCCTCGCAATTCAAACCGAGGAGGGAATCGTCCTGATCGTCGGATGCTCTCATCCCGGCATTGCTCGGATCCTTGATGTGGCCTCTAAGATCGATGAGCGCATCTTGATGATCGTCGGAGGGCTCCATTTCGCTGCCGCTTCTGACAGCGAGATTGCCGATATGATTATACTCTTGAAAGAAAAATATCGGGTGAAAGGAATCGCTCCCGGCCACTGCACGGGCGAGCCGACCTTTGCGGCTCTCTCCGAGGCCTTCGGCAAAAACAGGCTCTATGCGGGGCTTGGCGAGATAATCCAGCTCCGTTCTGCGACCAGCAATCTAAGAATGGAGGCTTGAAGCTCTAGATCAATTCTATATACGAATAGACGTATTCGAATTTTCAATTTGGATTTCCCATCGCGGATCAACTATTTGCTTTGCCTCGCATCATCGCAAATATGTCGGACCGCCGAGATTGAGAACGACCTTGGGAACCTGACCAAATGAAAGTTCTGGTTATTGAAGATCATCCCATCGTCGTTTCCGGATACCGCCAGCTCCTCGCCGACTGCGCGAGCATCGTGCTGGAAGCGAAGACGATTGCAGAGGCGCGGTCACTCATCGCCGAGCATCATCCCGACGTAATGGTTATAAATGTCGATCTGCCCGACGGGTCAGGGCTCGATTTCGTCCGCAAGTTCATGGCGAAAAAGCCAAAGACTCGGATTGTTGTGTTTTGTATGACCGACGAAGTACGCGTTGCGATGCAAGCCATCGACTATGGCGCCAAAGGGTTCATCAGCAAAAATAACGGGCCGACGGATTTTGTTGCAGCGGTCCTGGCTGCTAGCCGGGGAGAGACGTGGATTTCTGACGACCTCTTGCGACAGATCGCATTTGCGAAAATAAATCGCCACCCCTTTATGCGGCAGCGGCTCGGGCGCGCCAAGGGTAGAGACCGGAACGTAAAGGAAAGCACGCATCGCCGCCGCCTTACCCGACGCGAGAAGAATGTACTCGGCCTTCTCATTAGCGGATTTGATCCTCCGGAGATCGCGACGAAACTCAACATTTCATCGACGCTCATCTCAAGCGATTGCGCGGCCTTATGCGAGAAATTCGATGCAAGAACGACCGCCGAAATGGTGGCGAGTGCCGTCATGTCAAATTTTCATGATGAGTTTGCGATTGCCGAACGAAAGGCATGAAGTCGATAACGCGCACCAGCCGGATACTGGGCTAAGCTCAGATTCAATCCCGTCGAAAACCGTTCGACGATAGCTGCAGATAGGTAAAGGCGAAAGCTCCGTCACAGTCAGCCGATCCCGCGACGCGTGCGAAATCTTTGATCCAATCGGAGGACGGGATGGAATTGATCGATCGGCTTGAGGCGGCAGCACGAACAGAAGAAAGCCTTTTCCGCGCCGCTCTGATCAAGGAAGATATCGTTCGCCTTCAACGTCTCCTCGAATTGTCGAGAACCGCGAAAGATAGGGAAACCTTCAACAAAGAAGGTACGAAGGTCGGCTGGACGCACATGGATGCGCGGACATGGGAGCTGAAAGACGCTTTGGACCCATTTCTTGAGTCGTTTTATGCCTGCTGCGCAGATCCTACAGCCGCCAACAACGAGAACCTGGAAATGGCGTGGAATACCTTCACCGCTTCGCGTCTGCATCTTTTGATTGGCTGCCTTTCGCGCGTTCCAAAACCCGATTGAGAATGGCGCTGCATCGACGCATAAACCGTGCCGATCCGAATTTGCCCGGTCTGTTATTTTTTTTCGTGAGGACGTGATGCTGTCGAGCGGAGGTCTTGACGAACTCGCGTTTGCAACCGGCACCTACAAAGCGCCGGTCCTTATCACGCATCCGGCCTTCTCAAATCCGGGGTTTGGAAAACATCACCCGCTTTCCATTATGAGGCACGCCGCCTTTTTAGACACATGTGCGGCATTGGGTTGGCTGGAAGGGCAGGACATCCGTGAAGCGCCTCTTGCCGATCGCGCCGTACTCGCACGCTTCCATGCGAGCGACTATCTTGATGCTCTCGAAAAATGTGCGCGCACGACGGTCGTCGATCGGGAGGCGCGTGAGCGCTACAATATCGGATCGATGGAATGTCCAGTCTTCGACGGCTTATGGGAACGGATCTGCGCAAGCGTTGGCGGATCTATTCTTGCCGCGGATTTAGCGCTTGAAGGATTCCTTCCGTTTCATCCCGGCGGTGGCACCCATCACGGAAGAGCAGATCGCGCATCCGGCTTTTGCTATTCGAACGATCCGGTATTCGCAATTCTTCGCCTTCTCGACGCCGGCCTCGAATCCGTACTTTACGTTGACCTCGATGCTCACCACGGAGATGGCGTCGAGATTGCATTCTCCTCTGACCCGCGCGTCCATCTTCTATCCCTACATGAGGAAGGACGGTGGCCTGGCACTGGCGGACTCGACGACATTCATGGACCGCGAACGATCAATGTTCCGCTACCGAAATATATCAACGACAGCGAATATCTTTATATTTTCCACGAGATCAACAGACGTTGGCTTCAGAGGCTGACTCCGGAGGCAGTCGTCATCACATGCGGCGCGGATGCTCTTTTTGGCGATCCTCTGACGTCCATGCACCTCAGCAATTATGCGCTGACGTCGGTCGTCGCAGAATGCGTGAAGCTATCGAACCGTGCGATCATTTTGGGCGGCGGCGGATATAATCCGTGGAACACCGCGCGTCTCTGGTCGAAGATCTGGGCGGATATGAATCGGTTCTCGATACCGGAATGTCTTCCCCGAGATGCGATGAAGACACTTGCCGAGCTCGCGTGTGATCTCGTCGATGACGACGAGATGCATCCTCATTGGCTAACGTCAATCGCGGACGCTGGTAATTCTGGGGCAATCAGAGAGACGTGTGAGGCGCGCGTCTCTCAATGTTGCGCGACACGACCATAGTTCGCGCGCACCGCCTATGCCTAACTTACCCCTCTCTCTCCGATCAGATAGGCCAGACGAATACATCTTGCGCTCCATCGCACGCGGAATTCATTGAATTTTTGCCCGATCATGCCCGAAGCAAGTTCCAAGCTGCGCAATACGATTATCTGACCGAACGTCTTCCCTCCGAACCGCAAGCTGCCGATTTCGGATGCCGAAATAGCGCCGCACGAGTTCTCAGAACCCCGCGGACGTCGATCTCCAATTGACCGCTTCTTTCATTCGATGGCGATCAACACGGCGAGACCGCGATCGCATCGCCGAGTGCACACCGGGCGCTAGCGAGCCAATTCGGCTCGTTTGATAACATCGCCGCTGACGACCTGCCGCATCACGGACGAGCCCTTGGCCTGATGCGCGTGCGCGACATCGCGGCCGACAAGGTGACGAAATAACAAGGTGACGGAATAAGTGAATACATCAACGAAATTGAGGTTCGCCCACTTGAACTAGACTAACCAGGTGTGTCGAACTGCTCACCAAATCGTGTTCCAACGTCGATCCCGGCCAAGCAGTTCTGGCTCTGTTTGCCGATCTGGGGCTCGACGCGAACTTAGCGAGGGAAAAGTGAGTGACGCCTGCCATCAAGGAGTGGACGTCGGCTTTGTCGCACTGGGATACGGCAAAGTCGCGGCCTTGGGTATTGTACAAGGTATTACCGAGTTGATGCCGATCTCTTCAAGTGCGCACATGCGAGTCGTGCCAGCCTTGTTCGGCTGGCCGGATCCCGGCGCTGCCTTTTCCGCGTCGATGCAGCTTGCAGCATTGGCCGCGATCGTGAGCTACTTTTGGTTGGATGTCAGATCACTGGCTGTCGGCGCCGCACGCGCAATCCAGGAGCGTCACTGGGATAATCGAGAACTGCAGCTGGTGTTGTGGATCGGAATCGCAACGATCCCGATCGCCTTGGCGGGAGCGCTACTTTCGCCCATGCTCAACGCATGTCACTCACCTGTTCGCAGCCTTTATGTCATCGGAGTTTCATCAATCGTCATGGCGTTGCTGCTGGGATTGGCCGAAATTTTGGCGCGGCACATCCGCACGTTGGAAAATGTGAAACTCGCCGACGCGCTCTTGGTAGGTATCGCACAGGTCGGCGCCCTCGTTCCCGGTGTATCGCGCTCCGGATCTACGTTCACCGCGGCACTCTTGCTCGGCTTCACGCGTGTGGAAGCCGCGCGCTTTTCATTTCTGCTCGGTCTACCAGCCATTATGCTAGCCGGTTTGAAAGAGCTTTGGGAACTTCACAAAGCGCATTTTGATGCCCACGCGTGGTCAGTACTTGCGGTTGGATTACTCTCCGGCACCATCGCGGCCTTTTTCGCAATCTGGGGATTGCTGCGCATTCTGGAAAACTTTTCGTCTTGGCCTTTCGTGATTTATCGAGCGCTTATGGGTCTCATGCTGATTTTGGGTGCCGCTGCAGGCTTTCTTGCTTGATTGACGAGACCGCATGGCGGCCCTGTTCACTGGGCCGAGATTGGCTCTTGCGCAGGATTTCTTGCTTCGTTCGCGAAAAGAAAGAAGTTGTCCCACTTTTGGTCGAGAAGGATCAGCGCTTCGTTAGGTGACACCACGGAGAGCTTGTCCCCCTCGCGCACCAAGAGACCTAAACGTTCAAGTTTGGCGAGCGCGTCCTCGACCTCGAAATCGATGTCGAAGCCGAAGGTATCTTTAAGCCACGCCTCAATGCGCCCGTCGAGTGTCGGTTGATCAGGACAGTCGGTGGAAATAGCGAGAAAATAATACGCTAGAAACGCTTCCTTGCATTCCTGCTCCTCAGCAGTCCCCACGACATAATCGAAGATGCCTGCATTGTTGCTGACATTTCGATAGTAGCAGTGGTCGGAAATGAGCTTTTGGTACTTTAGCGAAAGACGCTCGTATTTCAGTCGTTGCGTCATGACGAGGCTTACAAGTGCGCCGACACCACTGAGCGCTGCCAACGCCTTCACAACCTGTTCGTGCTCAACTGGCCCCGTGAGCCCTAAGTAGAAGCCTGCGACGAGGAAAAGCACTGTAAGCGTCGGTATTAGATTGGCGACAAGGGGGAGGCCGCCCGCCAAAGCTGGTATGGCGATCGTCATCTTGTCATAGGGGCCCATCACCACACGCACTCTAGGAAAGAGCATGTGCAAATCAGCGATGGCGATTTGGCGAAAATACTTGATGAGAATCGAACCTGGACGCAGCTGACTTGCGAGCAACGCCTTGGTCTGGCGCCGCGAATTGATTTCACTTGCGTGCTTCACCGTCACCATGAGGATGACGTTGTCAAATACTCCCGTTTCGACAAGACGTTTGCATAAGCCAAACCATTTCCGAATAGTCCTGGGCTCGTTTCGGTGCCCGCGCCGAAAAAATCTGACTTGATGATAGCTTTCCGTTGCCGTCGCGATCTTGACCCGCAGGCTTGGCCGATCCGCATGCGCTTTTTTAATCTCATCGAACGATATTTCTTTGTAGTTGGCACCTTTCAGGACCTTCTCCAGAGTATCGAGGAGCTCAATTCTTGCCTGGGCAAGCTCTTCTGGACCGCAACGAGCATCGAGCGGCGTATCGGGATTGAAATAATGATAATCGTCGCGCAACTTTTCCAACCACTCGAAATATTCGTAATGAAATATAGCCGCCAATAGGCGGCAGAGTTGCCGGAACTGTTCGCGCCGAAAGGCGTCATTCATCCGACCATCCCGAAGTAGCGCCGCAATGAGTTCTCTCTTGCGGACGGGAATAAATTGGTCGCGGTCGTTTTCCTGCGTCCTTTCAGTTGGGCTAAGTTTCAGCGACATCGGGCCCCCCAACCCAGCAAAACTTCGGCTCGTTGCCGATGCTGACGTGTAGTATCGGAGCGGAAATATCCAAGACGGCGAACAACGCTCCCACTAGACTAAATGGCTAGGCCAATAAGAGGGATCCCGGATACAAGATCCTGGCGCTCTTTACACTGAACCCTGTCTGGCGCGCCACCAAGAGGTACCTGAAAGATCCCGTGTCAACGCATTAGCTGCTTTGCTCCATAAGGGATCGTGCTGCCTTCACGCGAAGGTTCTCAATCGCTTTGGTGATCGGGACCGAATGCGTCGCGCTTTCCTGCGTGCTTTTGGACAACCTCCACAGGTGCTCCGGCGCAATGCACGAAACGAGACAAAGACTGGCAGAACCAAGCGGAAGTGTAGAGTCTGCGATCGGGCTAGCCGCAATGGCCGCTTTCGCGCGCTCTGGAGGCGAAGGGGCTATGATATTCCTTACTAGGCGGACCGCAAGCCGCGATCCCAGAGACAAGGGGCAAAGGCAACTGATCTTCGTATTACCGCGTTTGATGATGAATATGATGTAGTTCCGTCTCCACGAGGTGACACATGGCCGACATCGTCATCGTCAATCCACGCTTCAACACCTCGTTCTGGGGCATGGAGCATTGCATGAGTATGCTCGGCAAGCACGCCAATTTGCCGGTTGCATGCCTTCCTCTTCTCGCGGCTCTCGTCCCGGCACACCATCAGGTCACGATCATCGATGAGAACATCGAAGAGGTGGATTTCGAGCGTCTCGCCCGTGCGGACATGGTTTGCCTAACAGGAATGTCGGTGCAGGGCGCACGACTTCTCGAGATTCTTGAAGAGCTTCGCGTTCGCAACATTTTCACCGTCGTTGGCGGCCCGATGGCGACCGTCGAGCCTGAAATCATTGAAGGCCTCGCCGATGTTATCTTCATCGGCGAAGCGGATATGACATGGCCACAGTTTATCACAGAGTGGGAAGCTGGTCGGCATGCGCATCGCTACGAGCAGGCAGGGAAGACCGATATGAGTACACTACCGCTGCCCCGGCTCGATCTGTTGAAATCGCAGCGCTACATGTTCGGTAGCATGCAGATTTCGCGCGGCTGTCCTTTTACGTGCGAGTTCTGCGATATCATTGTCACGTTTGGGCGCAAGCCGCGTCTCAAGTCGACTGATCAGGTGATTGCCGAACTCGATGCCTACTATTGCGCCGGCACGAGGATCGTCTTTGTCGTTGATGATAACCTCATCGGCAACAAGAAGGCAATCAAACCGATCTTGCGTGAGATCGCGAACTGGCAGGAGGCGCATGCCTACGCGCTCACGCTCTTTACGGAAGCTTCACTCGACCTGGCGGAAGATGAAGAGCTTATGAATCTGATGGGACGGGCGGGCTTTCAAAGCGTTTTCATCGGCATCGAAAGCCCCGATGAAGCCTCTCTCAAGGAAACCAAGAAACTACAGAATATTCGAGAGCGTGCCGGCACGCTTGTTGAGCGCGTCCGACGCATCCAGGATCACGGGCTGGACGTCTGGTGCGGAATGATCGTCGGTTTCGACAACGACAAGCCGCAGGCTTTCGACGTCTTGCCAGGTTTCCTCGCAGAGGCCCGCATCGCGCACGCCCTCATTGGGCTATTGCACGCAATTCCAACGACGCCTCTCTTCGACCGATTGAAATCAGAGGGCCGGTTGAACGATGACGCTGGCAGTGATGCCTTTGGTACGAACGTGATCCCGCTCGGAATGTCGCCCGCCTCGCTGCGGGAGGGGCTGGTGCGAGCGACCACAATGTCTTATTCGGCGCCTGCCTACTTTGACCGCCTCGACAAACTATTCGTTGAGGGAAGATTCAAGTTTGCGGTTCACCAATTGCCCTATTGGCGAAATCATCGCTTGGCATGGATGAAGAGCTGCATTGAAAATTATATTATGTTCGCTGTCCTGGCGCTTCGTGTGGTTCGCCAAATTGACGATCGAACTATTGCGCGCCGCTATCGGGCGCAGTTACTCCGAATTGCGAGATCGAGAATGTTCGAACCGCAACTGCTATTTACGTATGCAATCAAAACGGCGATGCACCATCATTATGCAACGATCACAAAAAGTCTTGTAGCATCTGCCGGCGGACCTGTGCCGGAGTCGGTAAGATCGTTCTCGAGGACAAAAAGCAGACGCCTCAATTCGCAGCAAACCTCTCAAGGCAATCGGGTCGATCAAGCTTCAGAAAACTTTGGAGTTACTGATTGACCATCCATTAATCCCACGAGCGGAAACCGATGTCGGCCTAAGCTCGCAAATCCAACGCTCGGTCCCATGAGCGGACGTTGACCGTTAAGGCGCGCAATCACCAAGCGGGCGCCGACCATGTCCGCTTACGGATATCTATCTTCTTGGCGGATCGCTATCGTCGACTTCGACGCTGAGGTCCCGAACCGTGGTCCGATCTTCGGTGATAGTCAAATACCGATGTCCGGGGCCGGCTTCAAAGCTTTGAGCCTCCATCGACCCGAAGCGTATCGCCGCTCACCCACCGTGCTCCTTCCGACGCGAGGAACGTCACAGCCCCTGCAATGTCCTCGGCCTTTGCCACGCGCTTCAGCGCTTGCAGGCCCATCACCGCCGCTCGTCCTTGCTCGGTCTTCGTGAAGCTCGACATGTCCGTGTCGACGACGCCGGGAGCGACGGCATTGACGCGGATACCGCGTGGGCCAAGCTCGGCAGCAAAGTGCTTGACCAAGGTGTCGATCGCACCCTTGGTGGCTGCATATGCCGAAAGCGTTCCGACCGCTGCGTGCGCAACCAGCGACGAGACGAAAATCACGCTGCTGCCGTCGCCGAGGATCGGCAGCAGCTGCTGCACCAAAAAGAACGGTGCACGGACGTTCACCGCGAACAACCGGTCGAAGTCCTCGACCTTCGTATCTGCGATTGTTGCGGAATTCGATATGCCGGCGTTGGCGACCAGAATATCGAGCCGCGCTCCGACGATCTGGCGAACTTGCTTTGCGAGTGCAAAGGGGCCATCGCTCGCCTCCATATCCGCTGTGACCGCCTCCGCTCGGCCTCCGTCCGCACGGATCGCAGCGACTGTCTCATCGGCCTGCGCGGGGCTAGAACCATAGTGAACGAGGACCTGCGCCCCCGCTGCAGCCAAGGCCAGAGCGCTCGCGCGGCCGATGCCGCGCGAAGCGCCAGTGACGAGAGCTGTCTTTCCGGAAAGATCGGCCATTCTCGTCTCCTCGATTAAGCGTTGGTGCCGCCGTCGACAGTCAAGTTTGCACCCGTGATGTAACTGGCTTCCGGTCCCGCGACGAAGGCGACAAGCGCGGCCACTTCCTCCGGACGGCCGTACCGCTTCAGCGATGTCAGCGCGATCTGCGGCGTCGCCCAGTCACTGGAAGCCGGATTGAGGTCGGTGTCTATTGGGCCTGGCTGTACGTTGTTGACCGTGATGCCACGGGCACCGACCTCGCGAGAGAGACCCTGCGTGAACATCTTCACCGCACCCTTGGTTGCGGAATAAGCCGCGAGGCCGGGCGCCATCAGCCGCTCGCCGACGCAAGAACCGATATTGATGATGCGGCCGCCGTCCTTGACGTGCTTGAGCGCGGCTTGGGTTGCGATGAATACGCCACGCAGATTGATATCGATCACACGGTCGAGATCCCCGATCGTGGCTTCCTCGAACGGTGTCGGGATCGCAGTGCCGGCATTGTTCACAAGAATGTCGAGGCGACCGAAGGTTGAGACCGTCTTCTCGACTGCGGCATTAACGGCTTTCGCGTCGGCGGCATCTGCCTGGATTGCGATCGCTTTGCCGCCTTTGCTCTCGATGTCCTTGACGACCTGAGCGGCAGCATCGGCGCCTTTGGTGTAGGTGATGGCGACCTTGGCGCCATCGGCCGCCAAACGTTTGGCGATGGCGGCGCCGATGCCGCGCGAGGCACCAGTAACGAGGGCAGTCTTGTTGGAGAGGTTAGCCATGGGAAATGTCCTTTCGGCGAAGGTGAAGCCAACTCGATGACCGGGAACATGGTCCGTGGGAGGTGCTAAGAAAAAGACTTTGTGTGTTGCGGTCATGCCCGATAGGTATGAGTAAGTAATCTTGCATGACAGGATGGCCGGAATTTAAAGGAATATGAGGCAAAGTTTCCGTCACCCTATGCCATTCGTGTATGGGATCGCGCCATATGGAGCTGAGGCACCTCAAATTTTTCGTCGCCGTTGCCGAGGAGGGAAGTCTCACCACCGCGGCCCAGAAACGCCTGCACACCGCCCAGCCGTCTCTCAGCCGGCAGATCCGCGATTTGGAATATGAGATCGGCACCGAACTCTTCAGTCGGAGCGTCAAGGGCGTCGAGCTCACCCCGGCGGGCCGTGCGTTCCTCGATCATGCGCGATTGGCATTGGCTCAGGTCGAGGCCGCAGTGTCGGCCGCGCGGCGCGCTTCCGAACCGGCGCGGGCATCCTTCGCGCTCGGGTTTCTGACCGGTCAGGAAATGGAATGGCTGCCGCAGGCCATGCGCATCTTGCGCGATGAGCTGCCGAACATCGACGTCACCGTTTCCAGCCAGTATTCACCCGACCTCGCTGACGCGCTGATGCGCGGAAAGCTCGATCTTGCCTTCATGCGCCGCGAGGCCGGGCTGCCGGATCTCGAATATCGACTCGTGGTCCGTGAGCCAGTCATGGTGGTGATGCCGAGCGATCATCGCCTAGCGAAGAAGAAAAGCGTCACCGCGAAAGAGATCGCCAAAGAGCCCTTCATCCACATGTCGGGCACGGCCCCGGTGTTTCGCCAGGTGATCGATGATTTTTTTGAGAAGCGCGGCTTTTCCGTAAAAACCGATCTGAAGATCGACAATCTCGGCATGGCCATGTCGCTGGTAGCCTCGACTCGCGCGCTGACGCTGTTGCCGAGATACGCGAAGAACTTCCTGACCTGGTCAGTCACCAGCCGTCCGATCGAAGGTGATGATGCACCGACGATTGACCTCGTCGTCGGTTACAACAAGGCCAACCGCTCGCCGGTCTTGCAGCTTTTTCTCTCGCGCATCGACGACCTCGTCTCCCGTGTCAACGAAAGCCACCGCTAGCGAATTGGCGACTAGTTCGCGGCCATCATGACGGCTTAGAACAGAGTGCGCCGCGCATGGCGGCAACGTCCCAATTGCTGACATGTGCTGCTCGGCTGCAGCAAAGCCTTTTTGCCGGGCGGACATGTCTGCTGTCCGGGGTGCGGCAGACTCTTCAACGTGCGCGCCAACGCGCACTCGTGACCCTGTGCAGACATCGGCTGTAAACACTCGGGCTGAGGTCCTCGCTGAGGTTCCAATGAGACTACGAGCACCGGCTCACAAGTAACTAAGCGCCGAGCAGGTGTTCGGCGTCGCAGTCGAAAATTCGAGTAGTCCGTAACCAAAGATCATCTTCTGAATATAGGAAAAAAGCGTACGGTTGAGCCGTTTCAAAAGAGGCGGCGCGGGAGCATGCAGCCGACAACCCAGTTCGGCTTGTCGACGATTTCGTGAATACGCAATTCGCCCACCAGGCCCAACATCGCATAAGCCTCGAGCTCGCTTACATTCTGTGCCCGCGCGAGAGGAGCGATCGCGCGGCGAACGGCCTCCCGGGTTGCCGCCATCAGGTCGGGGCCGACGCCGGTAAAAATGCGGTAGCCTTCTTCGGCTGCGAAGGTGTCGCCCGTCATGATTTCGGGGGCCTCGATGCCTGCGCCCTTGATCAAGTTGATTCGGAAAGACATCTCCATCGGGCACTCGATGGCCGTGCCGTTGATTTCGCCGTCGCCTTGGATCGCGTGCCCGTCTGCCGCTGACAACAACGCGCCGTCATTAAAAACTGGAACATACAGCTTGGCGCCTGCCCCGAGATAGCGAATGTCGATATTACCCGCGGCGTTGGTCGGCGTGATCGACGCGTAATCGCCGTCTTCCCCGGGGGCCACACCAATGCAGCCGACCATCGGACGAAGCTTGAATGCCGCACCATTGGGCATCTCGATGTAATCTCGATCAAGCTCCCATATTTTGAGAAACGGCGTCGTGATCTCGTCGGACAAAAGACCGAAATCCGGAAGACACGCGTTCCACCCCCAGCTCAGAATTTTTAAATTCAGAACCTCGATTTCGAGTGCGTCTCCCGGCGCGGCTCCTTCCACATAGATCGGGCCAACGAGCGGATCGAGGCGGCGATAGTCGATCTTTGCGATGTCTTCGGTAGTCGACGCCCGAGTTATTTCGCCATTGGATGCGTCAGGCGCCGTGATCGTTACTTCATCGCCCGGCTTGATGAAAAGGACGGGCTTTTGCTGTCTGTTCCAAGTTTTATGAAGGCATTTCTCGGAAAGGCAATGGCAGACATTCGAGCTCATTGTGAAGAGCATCCAATTTCGAACTATGGCATCAAGCCAAGAGAGCGCCGTCAATCATTGACGATGGCGCGACATCACTCGGAATGAGCTTTGCCTTGACCATGAAGCTCGACATCGCCCTCACGGCATCGACATACGGTCCGGGTTTTGCCGGCGTGCCCATGAGCTCGATATTTTCCGGACGCGAATACATTTTTACGCCTGCCCACATGCCGGCGAACTCCTCCACCTTCACGTCGGAGTGCTTCGCCATGATCGCAAACGCCTCATCCTTATTCGTGTCGACAAAAGCAAGCGCATCATACCAGGCGTCGAGCAGCCGCTTAACATCGTCTTTTCGCGCCTTCAGGACATCATCACGCGCCGAGATGACGTCTATGATCAGGTTCGGCGTATCTTTACTTGTGATGAGCGCCTTACCACCCGATGCAATGCCCTGAGAGGCGAACGGCTCCCATGTGACAGACACGTCGATGGCTTTCGCAACGAATGCAGAGCCGGCATCCTGCGCGGACATATTCACGATATTGACGTCATTCTCCGTGAGCCCGGCTTTTTCGAGCACCTTAGAGAAAAAGAAATGGCTGACGGACCCGATCTCGAGCGCGACCTTCTTGCCCTTGAGATCGGTAATTTTATCGACGCCACGCGCGATGACGATATCGGCGCCAGCTGAAGCATTCGTCAGCGTGATGACGCTCGCCACTGGCGATATCGCGTCGATTGCGAGGATATCGGCAGTATTGAGAGCGCAAACATCAAGACTTCGCGCCGCGAGCGCCTGGCGCGCGTCCGTCTGCACTGTGAATTGGGTCAGGACGGCGTTCAATTTGTGTTTATCGCCGATCTTCTTCTCGTCCATAATCCAGAACGGCATCCATCCAACCCAGATCGGGATGCCGACTTTCAGCGGCGCATCGGCGAACGAAAATCTCGACCCGAACGTCAAAGCGGCCGCCGATCCGGCGACGAGGCCAAGCGCCGAGCGGCGGGAAATGCTTCCGACTCGCATCCAATGTCTCCTACATTGCTTTATAGAAGGATGGCGCGGGCCGATCGATTGGTCTTTGAGAAAACTGCAATCTTTCAAGAATGCGCAAAAATCTACGTGCGACAGGATCGCACGCTCGATCGGTATCTGGCAGGTGGAAGCCCGACGTGACGCGTAAAGACGGACGTCAGATGTGACTGATCTACAAATCCGGTGGCCCCGGCAATTTCCAAGATCGTTTTCGTCGTGTTGGCGAGATAATCTTTTGCACGATGAACGCGCATTTTCATGAGGTATTGATGGGGTGTTTGTCCGGTAGTGGATTTGAATGCGCTCGCGAAAGTGCGTTCTTTCATTTGAACGCGAACTGCCAAATCCGCGAGGCAAATATCCTCATCGAGACGCTCCGAAATGAAAGCGTTGAGCGACGCCAATTCTTGCCGTGAGAGGCGGCGCGCTATTTGACGATCGGATGGCTCATCATTAGCTCTTCGTACGAGCGCGGCCGTTAGAGCCATGCGCAATGAATCCGCATACAAAGCGCCATTATGATTGCACTCTTTGGCCTCCAGCCACAAGGCGCGTACAATTTCGGAGAGCAACGAATCTTCGAAGCCCTCGTCGTGATGCATGCCCCTGGAGCTGGCCTTCCATGGCTCAAACGCGACCTCCGGCACCGTCACCATAAGGTGGCTCATCGGAGCGCTCATACAGAAGTCCGCAGAAACATTGGGAGGGGTGACGGGAACGAACATCCCGGCGCGGAAATACTGATTACGAGGCTTCAATCCGTCGAAAGACGATCGAATGTGGCCACATCCTTTCAGGACGAAACACAATACAAAGTGATTTCCAGGCGCGTCGGTGCTGTTGCCTTCGGAGAAATCTACGAGCTCAATGCGTACAGGCACGGCGCCGGTCGTCTGCCAGGCTTCCCGCACAAGCACTGTCGAGGAATCCTTTTTTGCCATCTGCGATTGTTCGCTCGAAATGCGTCTCATTCTTTGGGTCTGTGGACTTCACGAGCTTATGGAGAGTTCGCTTCAACGCCAACGCCAAAAAACACGTCATTCTGCTCAAGGAACAGCCATTCCGTATCGGGCTAAACAATCGCCGCAGTCGTCGCCCAGGGGTTGCCGCTCACCATAAGGTCGGCAAGGATTTTTGTGGTTCTCTGAAGCACGTCATTGTTCTCGGCTGCCGAGAGACAAACACGGACAGCATCGTGAGCGTTCTTCGAATCCAAATTGAAAAAGGCTGCCGGACTGACGCCAACGCCGCGGAGCTTGGCTTCGGCGGCAAAGACTTCGCTTTGCCAGCCCGCTGGCATCCGCAGCCACACGTGAAAGGCGGTTGGGCTTGACGAATAATCCAGGCCCCGAAAGGTCTGCTCGGCAATGCGTTGCCGTTCCGTGTTGCGTGCCCGCTGTGCGTCCTCGAGTTGCGCAACAAGTCCGGTGCGCACGAGCCGAGCCGCTATTTCAGCCTCTATTGGCGGCGCCATGAGCGTGGTCGCTCGCAGTGCAGTACCGACAGCCCGGCGCCATTGCTCTGGCACGCGCATATAGCCAATGCGCAAACCTGGCCCGCAGCTCTTGGAAAAGCTCGTGATATATATGGCTTGAGAGTTGAGCCGAGCCGCCAACGGTTCACGACGTGGCAGGAGAAGAAACCCGTATACGTCGTCCTCGATCACCGCGATTTTGTAACGTTCGCAGATTTTGGCAATTGCCTTCCGACGAGCAGGAGGCATGATCGTGGTGGTTGGATTATGCAGAGTTGGTGCGCAATAGAGAACTCGGGATTGTCCTGACCGCAAAGCATCCTCGAGGGCGTCCGGCATCAATCCATCGTCATCCATGGCAACGGGAACAGGCTTGCGCCCGAGCATTCTCGCGGCAGCTCGCGCACCATAAAAAGTCGTAGCTTCCATGAGAATGGTTTCGCCGGGCTCCGTCAGCGCGGCGAGTGCAATTGCGATACCGTGCTGCGCACCAGCACAAACGACAATATCATCGCTTCCGGCTTTCACGCCCAAAGTTTCCAGATAGGCGGCTCCAGCCGCGCGATGCGAGACGATTCCGGCATCACTCTGTCGGCCAAAAAGAGCGCCATAGTCCAGGTCGCGAGCGACTTCATTTGCAAGCTCGCGCAAGTTTGGGAGAGGCGGCGCGCCCGGAGGGAAATTGTGCGAAAGGTCTACGAACGGCGTATTAGGGGGCATGGGCAAGGACGATGCGGGAGAGTCTGGAAGCGTTGCGAGCACGAATGTCCCTTGGCCGACTCGAGCTTCTGCCAGACCTCGTCGCTGTATTTCCGAATAAGCTCGCGTCACTGTAGTAACATCGAGTTCCAAGTGATCGGCGAGAGAGCGATGCGTTGGTAGTCTGGCGCCATTGAGCAGCTCGCCATTGTCGATCGCCCGCGTGACAGCCTCGGCAATCGCAAGATATCGCGGCCCTTTGAGACGCCTGACTTCATAAATCCATTTCATGCCAAATCCGTACGATGCCTGATTGCGATTGTATGGATTTTTCTGCGCAGCAGAAGATGCCTTGTCTGCATATATTGGGTGCACAGCGCTGTTCAGTTGAGCAGGAGGCAACACCCCGATGCATCCTTAGCTTCACTCGATGCCAAGAGAAGCTCTAGTTTAAGAGGGAAAACTAGAGAAGGGTACGAGCGTAAGCCGCGCAAAACGCTGGCACACACCTTGCAAAATCCATTGCAGACACTTCTGCTGTATGGATCTTTTCATGTCTGCAAATATCGCGACTTCGGGATTGCGCTTTTACATGGTCTCGAACGCTCCCGAGCCGGTCGCCACCTTCTCGCACGCCGTTGAAGGGGGAAGTTTTATTCACGTTACGGGACAGATGCCGACCTACCCCGGCGAGCCTCAACGTCCCGTGCCCGACGACATCGAAGAGCAGACCCATCGCGTGATGGCTAATCTCCATATCGTGCTAACCGGATTGGGTCTCGATTGGTCAAGCGTTGTACGCGCCGGCGCATATCTGACGAATTTCGAAAAGGACTATGCGCGCTTCAATGAGATCTATTCGAGTTACTTCCCAGCTGACCGGTTGCCCGCGCGGACATGTGTCGGCGTAACGGCCCTTGCACGTGGAGCACGGGTAGAGGTCGATCTTGTGGCCTTTCGGCCCCTCACGCGTTAGAGAGGCATTGGCTCGATGAGCGTGACCCAACCCGGCACGACATTACAATTGCGACGCAGCATTCCAACGCGGCGGTATCGTCTCCTCGCCGTTGTCGGCTTCGTCCTGTGTCTCCTTGTTTGGCAGCTCGTCAGCGCTTCTGCCATCGTTGATCCCGTCTTCCTGCCCTCGCCTGTCACCGTCGCTCACACGATGGCAGAGATATTCAGCGATCCAACCATTTGGTCCGATCTTTGGGTCAGCTTCGTGCGAGTGACGGTGGGCTTTTTGCTGTCCGCAATCGC
This sequence comes from Pseudomonadota bacterium, assembly GCA_018242215.1. Taxonomy (GTDB): domain Bacteria; phylum Pseudomonadota; class Alphaproteobacteria; order Rhizobiales; family Hyphomicrobiaceae; genus Hyphomicrobium_B. The sequence goes on along the minus strand of JAFECG010000018.1, from coordinate 25,672 downwards.
CGCGCTCCCAGTTGGCATTTTGATGGGGTCTTTCAAACCGATTGAAGCCATTGTTCAACCGGTGACGGAATTCGTCCGTTACGTTCCGGTGCCCGCACTCATTCCGATTCTGATGGTGACGCTCGGTATCGGCGAAGAATCGAAATGGGCTCTTATTTTTATCGGCACCTATTTTCAGCTCGTGCTTATGGTTGCCGATGAAGTGCGACGCGTACCGTATGAGCTGCTGCAAGTGGCTCAGACTCTCGGCGCGACGCAGGGTGAAATTATTCGTCGCGTTCTTTGGCGCTCTGCAATGCCAGGTATTTTCGACGCGCTTCGTCTCTGCAACGGCTGGGCTTGGACATATCTGATTGTCGCCGAGCTTGTGGCCGCGAATGAGGGGTTGGGATTTCGCATTCTGAAATTTTCGCGCTTCCTGCAGACGCCGAAAATCTGGGTTTATCTCATACTGCTCGGCACTATCGGTCTGCTTTTCGATCTGATGTTCCGCGCGCTCAACCGCCGATTATTCAGATGGGCGGAGAGCGGAAAATGAGCCCGATCTTAGAGGTACAGAACGTCTCGAAAGTCTATCGCACCGACAGCGGCGGTGTTGACGCCTTGCGTCCGACGTCATTCAAAGTCGAACGCGGCGAGTTCGTGACGCTCATCGGTCCATCGGGGTGTGGCAAGACGACGATGCTGTTCATCCTCGCTGGTCTCGAAGAGCCGACAGATGGATACATGTTCGTCAATGGTCGCCAGGCTATCGGCCCCGGTGCCGACCGGGGCATGGTTTTCCAAAACTACACGCTCTATCCGTGGCTGAACGTCACCCAAAACATTCTCTTCAGCGCAACGCTAAAAGGTTTTCGCCAGAATGGAGAAGACTCGAAAGCCGCGAAGGAAAGATGCAGTGCGCTTCTTTACCTGATGGGGCTTGAGGCGTTTGCTAACGCTTATCCACGTGAGTTATCTGGGGGAATGAAGCAGCGCGTTGCGATCGCACGTGCGTTGCTTCCGCGCCCAGCCATCCTTCTGATGGACGAGCCATTCGGCGCTCTTGATGCGCAGACGCGCGAAGAAATTCAGCAGCTGACAGCGCTTCTCAGCCGCCATGAAGGCACGACGGTGCTGATGGTGACGCATGACGTTGACGAAGCGCTCTTCCTCTCGACACGGACGTTGGTGTTCTCCCCTCGTCCCGGCAGGATCGTCGACGATATTTCGGTCCCGTTCGGTGATGTTCGCACGCTCGATCTCAAGCTGGCACCCGAATTCATTTCTCTCAAGCGTCACATGCTTGGCCTCTTAAGGCGCGAGTCGGACGCCCACCGCGACGATTACCTGCAACGGTTGCTGCAAGCCCAGGAGCCGGAGCTGGCATTTGGACATCAATTGTACAAAGCGCGAAAGGAAAGCCAATGAAAGCTATGTTCAGGGCCTTAGCGGTAATTCTTGTGGTGGGGCTCTCCGTGGTCTCGTGGTCTTCGGCGCGTGCGGACACGCTGAAGCCCTACAAAGTCGGCTATAATAGTTGGATCGGTTACATTTCCCTTTTCATCGCGAAAGAAAAAGGGTTCTTCAAAGACGAGGGGCTTGACCTCCAGATGCAATCGTTCAGTTCGCCGGGCGATGGCCTCGCGCCGCTCCTCGCAGGTCAGCTCGACGCGCATTTCACGACCGCCGATAGCGTCATTACGGCGCTCGACAAAGCGCCGGGACGCCTTGAGATCGTCTACATGACGGATACATCCGCTGGCGCTGATGCCATTATCGCAAAAACAGATATCGCGACGCCCGCAGATCTCAAAGGAAAGACGGTCGCTGCAACCGCGGGGCAATGCAATGAACTCCTCCTACGCAAGGCACTCGCGAAGTATGGATTGGCGCCGGGGGATATCAAGCTGACGAATATGAATCCCGATGACGCGGGCGCCGCTTTCGCCGCTGGCAAGCTTGATGCAGCCGTCACCTGGGAACCTTGGATCACGAAAGTGCAAGGCGAGAAGAAGGGACATGTCATTTTCTCGTCGAAAGAAGCGCCGAACCTAATTCTCGACGTTGTTGCAATCAGCGACAAGACTGCCAAGGAAAAATCAGAGGAGACGAAGGCGTTTCTCCGCGCGCTGAACAAAGCCAACGAACTGGCGATCTCAGATCCGAAGGCTGCTGCGGACATTGCCGCGAAATCCTTGGAGCTGAAGCCAGAGGAAGTTCTCGATATGTTGCCGAAGGTGAAGCTTTATGCCGCGTCCGGTAATGTCACCCAGATGAAGGGACCGGCCATCGAAGTCGGGAAGGAGCTGGCCGCGTTCTTCAAGGAAGTCAAAGTAAATGATGGCATCGTCGACACGTCGAATATCTTCAACCCGTCATTCATAGGCAAGTAGGCCATGGAGCCGCTTTACCGGGCCATACCAGCGGGCAAAGTCGGGACGCATACCACGGCCCTTCTCGTCATCGACATGGAGCGCGACTTTGTCGATCCTGGCGCCGTTCAAGAAACTCCGGGAGGGCGGGCGATCATTCCCGCCATCAACGGGCTCATTGGCTGGGCCAGGCAGCACGCGATGCCTGTGATCTTCACGCATGAAATGCACCGGGCGGATCACAGCGACTACGGCATCGAATTGGAATTCGATCCGGTGCACTGTCTTGAAGGAACACCGGGCTGCGAGCTGACCGAGGGCCTCGACGTCCGTCCCGGAGATTGGCGCATTCGCAACAAGCGCCGATATGATTGCTTTGTGGGAACCGATCTCGATCTCCTTCTGCGCTCGCGGGGCATCAAGAACTTGGTCTGCTGCGGAGTGACGACGCACTGCTGCGTGATGAGCACGGTTTATTCGGCTCGCAATCTGGATTATCGCGTTATAGTTCCGACGGACGCCGTTGCGGCAGTCTCTCCGGCTCATCAGGCCGCCGCGCTTCTCTGCATGAGCGATGTTTTCGCTTATCTGTCGTCGACGAGCGCCATCTTGTCGTGGCCATGCGCAGTGGACATTTTCGAGACCTGCGCCCTAGCACAGCGTTCGCATGTCGTTGTCTAGGGATACACGGCCAGTGCAGGAGAGCATCTCCAAGCTGTACGCGTCGGGTGCTGGAGGTTGTATCTCGGCCCCACATCATGCTGCAGCCGAGTCGGGACGTGCTGTGCTCGCTGAAGGTGGCACCGCGATTGAGGCGATGGTGGCGGCAGCGGCGACCATTGCTGTCGTTTACCCCCATATGAATGGCTTGGGTGGCGACGCGTTCTGGCTCATCAAGCCGATGGGTGAAGACCCGATTGTCATCTCGGGCTGCGGCCGCGCGGCCGAACATGCAACGGTCGGATATTATCATGATCGCGGTTACACCGAACTTCCGGTCCGTGGTCCAGATGCGGCGTTGCTGGTTCCCGGCGCGATCTCAAGTTGGAAGCTGGCGCTCGATCTCGTTCCCGAAGAACGACGTTTTTCATTGGAGCGTCTGCTACGGGACGCGATGGAATACGCAAGCGATGGGTGCCCCGTATCGCGCAGCCTCGCTGCTACGCTCAATACATTTGCGCCTGAACTCAGCACGATCCACGGATTTGAGCAGGCGTTTTTGCCCAACGGGCAAGTCCCCGCCGTCGGCGAGAATTATATTCTGCCTGCACTTGGAATGACGCTTCGCAGTCTCGCCGAGGAAGGTCTTGACAGCTTCTATCGCGGTGCGCTCGCGGAGACGCATGCGCGCTTTCTCGAGGCAGCGGGCAGCCCTCTTCGCCTCGCGGATTTTCAGTCCTACACGGCGGAATACACTAAACCTCTATCAACAACCATTTTCACTGGAACACTCTACAATTCCCCGCCTCCCACGCAGGGCTTTGCCTCTCTGCTGATCCTCGCAGTCTTCGATCGATTGCGCGTCGGCTCGGCCGACGGCAGTTCGTACGTTCACTGCCTAGTGGAGGCGACCAAGCGCGCCTTTGACATACGAAACAAAAAACTCGCCGACCCAGAGTTCATGACAGCGGAGGCATCTCAGTTTCTAGCGCCGGACGTCGTATCGCAGATGGCGGCGTCGATCGATGAACGCAAGGCATTGCCGTGGCCGGGGCCGTCGGGGCTTGGCGGCACCATATGGATGGGAGCGGCCGACAGTAACGGCACCGTCGTGAGCTTTATTCAAAGCCTTTTTTGGGAATTTGGCTCGGGTCTAACATGCCCGGAAACAGGAATCGTCTTTGAAAATCGAGGTGCGGGCTTTTCCCTCGCACCCGGCCCCAACCAGTTGGCCGCGCGAAAACGGCCCTTCCATACGCTCAATCCCGCGCTCGCACGCCTCAACGACGGCCGAACGATCGCCTACGGAACCATGGGGGGCGATGGCCAGCCCCAAACACAGGCCGCGCTGTTCACCCGTTACGCCCTTTTCGATCATCCCCTCGAAAGTGCGATCGCCGAACCGCGCTGGCTTCTGGGAAAGACGTGGGGCAACAGCAGCCTGTCACTGAAGCTCGAAGGACGCTTTTCTGAAAAGATGGAGAACGAGCTGACAAACCTCGGCCATAGCACCGAGCGCGTCTCTGACTACTCCGAAATCATGGGACACGCCGGCGCAGTGGTTCTTCACCCCTCAGGTCGCATGGAGGGCGCCAGCGATCCTCGATCGGATGGCGCAGCGCTTGCAATTTGATAGTGGCCTTAGTCTCTCGGCATTCGATTAAGGAAGAAGAAGTGGCAAACATTTTCGTAGAGGCCGAGCCTTACCCTTGGCCGCACGACGGACACTTGCGGCCTGATACGACTGCGTTGCTTGTCATCGATATGCAGCGCGATTTTTGCGATCCGAACGGATACCTTGCATCATTGGGATATGATATCGCGGCGACGCGGGCGATTGTATCAGTAGTGGCTTCCGTTTGTCAGCGCGTCCGGACCTGGGGCGGTCTGGTGATATTCACTCGGGAAGGTCATCGGCCTGATCTCAGTGATCTCCCATCCCTCAAGGCTTGGCGTTCGCGACACGCAGGCGCGGAGATTGGGATGATCGGTCCAATGGGAAGATTGCTTGTCAGAGGCGAACCCGGTTGGGACATCATCGGTGAACTCAAACCTCAACCCGGAGATGTCGTGGTCGATAAACCCGGATATAGCGCGTTTTACGCGACGGATCTGGAACGCATACTCGCCACCCGGGGGATCAAAAATATTATTCTGACCGGCGTAACAACTGATGTGTGCGTTCACTCCACGCTGCGAGACGCGGTGGACCGAAATTACGAGTGCTTGGTCATCGCTGATGCATGCGCTGCGAGCATTCCGGAGAACCATGCCGCGGCACTCCGCACCATTAAAACCGAGGGCGGGATATTCGGTGCGGTAACGAATTCTGAGAATCTGATCCTTGAGCCAGCGGGATAAAGCATGTCTTGTCGCAAACGGATGCACGCAACCGTCATGCTATGCACTCCGGCGGAAGCCACATATGATCACCTTTTTCATTGAGCGCCCGGTAAGCCGAAATACAGACTTAATCTATTGATTTCATTTGCATGCTGGCGGAGAGGGAGGGATTCGAACCCCCGGTACCCTTGCGAGTACTCCGCATTTCGAGTGCGGCGCGATCGACCACTCTGCCACCTCTCCGGAAGCCGTGGCGCCTGACGGCGAAGGGGGCTTGTAGCCTCGCTTTTCCCGTGACGCAAGCGGCTCAGACCGCGGCATCCCAATCGAGATCGAGCGATTGCGTGGCAGGCCCATTTGCCTCGTAACCGCGCGCCACCAGTCGCCCTGTCCTTGCATCCGCCACCATAGCGAGCCGCGTCTTGGCGTTGAGCACCGGGGGAGCGAGCCACGTAAAGTCGTTATCGAAGCATGGCTCTATGGCGAGCATTGAACGCGAGCGCGCGTGGCTATTGTCCCCGCGCGCCTGCCCCTTCCATCCCGGCGCGCCCCAATGATTGGCTGCGACAGCAGCCACGCCGCTCCGTGCACGCGCCTCATGCTCAGTCCGCTCGATTACGGCTGTCTCCTCTGGGCCTAGTCCCGCCACCGTGAAGATTCCCGGGGTCGAAATCGGTGTATCGGCGAGCATTTGCGAAGCCTCGTCGAAATCCCGTGCCTCCTCCGCGACACGGCGCAAAAGATGCGCTGGCGTCGGATACGGCATCGTCCAGACACGGCGGCGGTTGACTGCCCAATCGACGTAGAAAAGTCCGGTCGGGTCGCGCATCGGCGCCTGATTGAGCGCCGCCGAAAACCGGCCCGGCGCCATCACCTGCAAGACGCCGGTGTAACCCGGCCAGGTCAGCACCGCGAAGGGTCCTGCGGGGGCGCCGTTGACCTTCGCACATACGAGATTGGTGCCGAGGCCCGGTGTCTTCCAGTCGAGCACACGGATGAGCCGAGCCGAGGTTTGATCCGGAGACGGGGCCGCGCGGCAGGTGCACGCCCATTCGTAGTTGATGGAAAAGAAATAAGCGCCCGGGCGGCCGATCGCGCCGGCGATCGTGTCGATCTCGGCCAAATGTCCGTTGTTTGAACGCGCAAGCCACGCCCGTGAGATCCTGTCGAGTCCTGAAAGCAAGCGCTTCGGATAGTGACGTGTTGCGACGTCGAGCAGCGCGTGTGTTCGCTTGCTCCACGCGCGAAGCGTTGCCATGGGAAAATCCGGGCCCGTGTCGACGACCGGGATCGCCGGCAGCGGCCCGCATTCTGTCACAACGGCTGAAGACAAAGCTCGTCCGACCATCAACGCCCTCACTGGCTCCAGATGATAAACCAGAGAAGTTGGGGTGATCCGGTGGCATTTGCCATGGCTCGCCGGCGCAGCGAACGAACGGCCGTAACGCCGCAAGGGCGTTGACAATAGGTCCCATATCGACAATAAAACCCGCCACTCGCGCGCAGGAGAATTGCGCGCTAATGCGCTGCCCGAGGCTCGTTGCTGGCACAGCCAAGCAACCCTTTGAAAGTTCACCACTTTCGGTGACGCCATAGGGCGCGGTAACAGGCCCAAAAGGCCGAAAGGACAAGAGCCATGTACGCTGTCATAAAGACAGGCGGCAAACAATACCGCGTTTCCAAAGACGACCTCGTAACGATCGAGCGGGTGCCGGGGGATGCCGGCGCCACGGTCGAGTTCGGTGAAGTGCTGATGGTCGGATCCGGCGCCGACATCACGATTGGCGCGCCCTTCGTATCCGGCGCCAAAGTCGTCGCGGAGCTTGTTGAGCAGTCGCGCGGACCGAAACTTATCGCGTTCAAGAAGCGCCGCCGCAAGAACTCCCGCCGCAAGAAGGGCCACCGTCAGGACCTTTCAGTCGTGCGTATCACCGACATCGCTGGCGCGTAACGAACCGCCGCTCCATTCGAGGATTTTGAAATGGCACAAAAGAAAGCAGGCGGTTCGACTCGTAACGGCCGCGATTCCGAAAGCAAACGTCTCGGCATCAAACGCTACGGCGGTGAATACGTCATTCCGGGTAACATTCTCTGCCGCCAGCGCGGCACGCAGTGGCATCCGGGTTCCGGCGTCGGCATGGGAACGGACCACACGATTTTCGCCGTTGAAGAAGGAACGGTCGAGTTCGCGACCAAGCGCAACGGCCGCGTTTATATTTCGGTGAAGCCGGCAAAGCCGGTCGCGGCGGAATAAATTCCGTCCCAATCCCGATCTAGGTTGTAAGAACGACGGGACGGCTATGCCGTCCCTTTTTTGCCTTTGAGGATGCCTCCTCGTATCGTGGACAGGTTTCTCGCGACGGACACTATGAAGACTGCTCGTCTCAACCTCAGGACCGTTGTCCACGACGATGCTGCCCGCATCGCCGTGCTCGCCGGCGACTGGGACGTCGCGAGCATGACGGGGCGTATCCCATTTCCCTATTCCGAAGACGCCGCCCACCATTGGGTCGACGGATTGGCCGAGCACGAAGAGGTGTTCGGGATAGATCTCGGCGGGGAGTTGATCGGCATCTGTGGCTTCACGCTCGATGCGAGCGGCGACGCCGAGCTCGGCTATTGGATCGGCAAACCCTATTGGCGCCAAGGTTACGCGACCGAAGCCGCGCGCGCCGTCATCGCCTATGGCTTCGCAAAGTTGGGCGTTCGCCGCTTCATCTGCAAGCATTTGACCGGCAATGACGCGTCCGCGCGCGTTATTCGCAAGCTCGGCTTTAGGCCTACCGGCAGCGCCACGGGGTGGTGCGAAGCACGCCAATGCGAGCTGCCCGCGCTAACGTACGAGCGTCGCCGCCCGTGGGCCATGGCAATCCGGGCGCTCGCATCATGAAATTTCTCGACCAGGCGAAAATTTACATTCGCTCAGGCGCTGGCGGTAACGGCTGCATTGCCTTTCGCCGCGAAAAATTCATCGAATTCGGCGGTCCGAACGGCGGCGACGGCGGGAAGGGCGGCGACGTCTGGGTCGAATGCGTCCAGAACCTCAATACGCTGATCGATTACCGATATCAGCAGCATTTCTTCGCCCAGAATGGCACGCCCGGAATGGGGCAGAACCGCGCCGGACCGAACGGCAAGGATATGGTCATCAAGGTGCCACCCGGCACACAGGTCTTTGCCGAGGATGGCGAAACGCTCCTTGCCGATCTGACGGCTCCGGGCGAACGCGTCAGGCTGGCTAAAGGTGGCAACGGCGGCTTCGGCAATGCGCATTTCAAAAGTGCGACGAACCAGGCGCCGCGCCACGCCAATCCGGGCCAGCCCGGCGAAGAATTGACGATCTGGCTGAAGCTCAAGCTGATTGCCGACGCTGGCCTCGTCGGCCTGCCGAATGCCGGAAAATCGACGTTCCTGGCAGCTGTTTCCGCGGCAAAACCGAAGATCGCGGATTATCCCTTTACGACACTCCACCCGAACCTCGGCGTGGTCCGCGCCGGCGAGACGGATTTCGTCCTCGCCGATATTCCCGGGTTGATCGAGGGCGCTCACGACGGCGCGGGCCTCGGCGATCGCTTCCTTGGCCACATCGAGCGCTGCCGCGTTCTCCTCCACCTTGTCGATGCCACGTCGGAAGATGTCGCGGCGGACTACAGGACCGTGCGGCGTGAGTTGAAGGCCTACGGCAGCGGGCTTGAAAAGAAGAAAGAGATCGTCGCACTTTCGAAGTGCGATGCGCTCGATGAAGCGACGCTCGCCGAGCGCCGCGACATCCTGAAGAAAGCTGCCCGGAAAACGCCGCTCGTGTTATCGGCTGTCTCGGGGTTAGGCGTGAAAGAGGCGCTTTATGCGCTCGCCCGCGAGATCACCCGCGCCAACACAACGGACGAAGACGCCGAGAGCGATTCCGCCGGTCCCTGGCAGCCATAAACGCGAACAAAAAACATCCCACCTTCTGTTTTCCTCGGCTTTAGGCCGAGGACGCATTGTGCCGATCACTCGTTGATCGACGAATCCTCGGGATAAGTCCGAGGCTGACATTCTTGGCGTTCTCGCACGTCGGGGTTCCGACGCGGCACGCCACAATGCAAACGACCAGCTTGCCGCCCGCAGCCAACTCGCCCACAATGGTGATCTTCCGCAGGTCAATTCCCATCATCGGAAAGCCATCGCATGACCCACTCGGCACGCACACCGCTCTGGACATGGGTCGTGCCTGTCCTGGGGCTTCTTCTTTTCATTGAAGCGACGGCGACGAACTACGGCGATGATTTTTCGACGCACGCCGTCGGGATCGTCAATACGATACTCCTCATTCCCCTGCTGATTGGGGCGGTTTTCGCGGCCGTCTATCACGCAGAAGATGTCGCTCATATCATGGGCGAACCGATCGGAACGCTCGTCCTGACCGTCGCCGTAACAATCATCGAACTGTCGCTGATCATTTCACTGATGCTGACCGGCAAGGCGACGCCGACGCTCGTGCGCGAGACGGTCTTCGCCGTAATCATGATCGTGACGTCGGGTCTCGTCGGCCTGTGCATCGTCGTCGGCGGCCTCCGATATCGCGAGCAGTCCTTCGATGTGACGTCGGCAAAGATCTACCTCGCGATGCTGATCGTCCTGACGACATTGACGATCGTCCTGCCGAATTACACGACGACCGCGCCGGGGCGGCTTTATTCCGAAAGCCAACTGACATACGTCAGCATCGTGACGATCGTCCTTTATCTCGTATTTCTCTACACTCAGACGGTGCTGCACCGAGGCTATTTCGTCGGTGAACAGATACATCCCGAAGCATCCACGGCCGGAGAAGGAAAGCTCGCGCTTTCGGCATTCTTTCTCTGTGTTGCATTGGCAGCCGTGGTGCTTCTCGCCAAGCTTATAGCCGTCGTCATCAACACAGGCGTATCTCAACTCGACGCGCCATCGAGTATCAGCGGCGTGATCATCGCGCTGATCGTCCTGACGCCGGAATCGATCGCGGCCGTTCGCGCTGCACAGAAGGACGATCTTCAGAAGAGCCTCAATCTCGCGCTCGGCTCATCGCTAGCGACAATCGGCCTGACGATTCCAGCCATTGCGGCCGCGAATATTTTTCTGCGTACGCCCCTTGTTCTCGGCCTGGAACCAGGCGACGAGGCGCTCATCGTGATGACGCTGGCCGCCAGCATCCTGACATTCGGCACCGGACGGACCAACGTCCTCTTCGGCTTCCTGCATCTGGTGATTTTCGGAACATTTCTCTTCCTGGCCTTCGTGCCGTAAAAGGGCATTTAGAGACACTTTCGACCCGCATTTGGTAAAATTCCGCCGGGCATTGCCGATATGCGATCGACTCCCCTTGCCGGAGGTTGGGCATTTGCGGATAAGGCACGCCAAAGCCTTACGACGAGACCGAGATGACCACCACCTCCAAACCTGACGCTACGATGCTTGCCCCACGCCCAGAATGGGCAGAGGCGAAGCGCATCGTCGTCAAGATCGGCTCAGCCCTGCTGACCGACCGCGCGACGGGTGGCATCAAATCCACATGGCTCAATTCTCTGATGGACGACGTCGCGGAATTGGCGCGCGACGGCAAAGAAATCATTCTCGTTTCGTCGGGCTCGATCGCGCTCGGTCGCCATACGTTGAAGCTTCCCAAGGGACCTTTGGCGCTCGAACAGAGCCAGGCAGCGGCAGCCGTCGGACAGATCAGCCTCGCTCACGCCTACCAGGAACTTGCCGCCGCCCGTGGTCTGACGGCGGCGCAGGTTCTTCTCACGCTCGGCGATACGGAAGAGCGCCGCCGCTATCTCAACGCCCGCAACACGATCGAAGTGCTGCTGGGCCTGAAGGCCATTCCCGTGGTCAACGAGAACGACACCGTCGCGACGACCGAAATTCGCTACGGCGACAACGACCGTCTCTCTGCGCGCGTCGCATCGATGATGTCTGCGGATTGCCTCGTGCTTCTTTCCGACATCGATGGTCTTTACACCGCCCCTCCCAATCAAGACCCGGATGCGAGGCACATCCCGCTCGTCGCCGAGATCACGCCGGAGATCGAAGCAATGGCAGGCGATGCCGGAACCGAGCTTTCGAAAGGCGGCATGAAGACCAAGATCACGGCTGGCAAGATCGCGCTGGCGGCCGGGACGAACATGGTCATTACGACGGGGAAGATCCATCATCCTCTGCGGGCCATCGCTGAAGGCGCGCGCGTGACATGGTTTATCGCGAAATCTGACCCGGTGACGGCGCGAAAACGCTGGATTTCCGGCCAGCTCGTTCCAAACGGCCAGGTTTTCGTCGACGCCGGCGCCGAAAGAGCATTACTCACCGGCAAGAGTCTGCTCCCCGCGGGCGTGACCCGCATCGACGGTTCGTTCGACAGAGGCGATTCTGTTATTATACGATCAGCTGACGGCCGCGAACTGGGCCGGGGGCTGGTTGCCTATGCGGCAGCCGATGCCCGCCGTATCATAGGCAAACGCTCGAGCGAGATCGCCGCGATCCTCGGCTTCGAAGGCCGTGATACGCTCATCCACCGGGACGACATGGCGCTGACAAGGACTTGACCAATGAACAGACCGGAGCGCATCGAGAACGACACCGCCGCATTGATGCGCGGCATCGGCGAAGCCGCCAAAGCCGCGAGCCGTCGACTGGCAATCGCGACGCCTGACGAAAAGAATGCGGCCCTTAATGCTGCTGCCAAAGCGCTGCGCGCCGCCGTACCAAAAATCCTCGAAGCCAACGCCAAAGACATCGAAGCTGCAAAAGCCGCCAACCGTCCTGCGTCGTATATCGATCGCCTTGAACTCAATGAAAAGCGTATCGAGGGCATCGCCAAAGGTCTCGAAGAGATCGCCAAACTGCCGGATCCCGTCGGCACCGTTCTCGCGGAATGGACGCGTCCGAATGGGCTCAAGTTCCAGCGCGTGCGCGTGCCTTTGGGCACAATCGGTATTATCTACGAGAGCCGTCCTAACGTTACGGCGGACGCCGGGGCTTTGTCGCTCAAAGCCGGAAACGCGTCGATCCTGCGGGGCGGCTCCGACAGCTACCATTCGAGCGTGGCCATCCACGCGTGCCTCGTCGAAGGCCTGCGCGCCGCCGGATTGCCCGAAGCCGCGATCCAACTCGTTCCGACGACTGATCGCGAAGCCGTCGGCATGATGCTGCGCGGTCTCGATGGTGCCGTCGACGTTATCGTGCCGCGTGGTGGCAAAAGCCTCGTGGAACGTGTTCAAACTGAAGCCCGCGTTCCCGTCTTCGCGCATCTCGAAGGCATCTGCCACACCTACGTCGACAAAGCCGCAAATATGGACATCGCGGTGCCCCTCGTCGTCAACGCCAAGATGCGACGCACCGGCGTCTGCGGTGCGACCGAGTGCCTGCTGATCGACAAAAACGCCAAGGGCGACATCGTCACCCCTCTGGTGAAAGCGCTGCTGGATGCCGGCTGCGAAGTCCGCGGTGATTCCGAGATTCAGAAAGCGGACTCACGCGTAAAAGCCGTCTCTCCCGATGACTTCGGCAAGGAATTCCTGGACGCGATCATCGCGGTGAAACTGGTCGATGGCGTCGAAGGGGCGATCGCGCACATCACGCGCTACGGCTCGCAGCACACCGACGCCATCATCACCGAGGATGAAACAGCCGCCGAACGCTTCCTCAACGAGGTCGACTCTGCGATCGTTCTGGTCAATGCATCGACCCAGTTCGCCGACGGCGGCGAGTTCGGTTTCGGCGGCGAGATCGGCATCGCGACCGGCAAGATGCACGCGCGTGGCCCCGTCGGCGTCGAGCAGCTGACGAGCTTCAAGTACAAGGTGCGCGGCAACGGCCAGATCCGGCCGAAGTGACGCCAACGCAATGAGGCAGTTCTGAGTTGACGCGAAAGATCCCGCCGCAAAGCTTCGGCTCCCTTCGCGTCCGCACGCCTCTCTGTCTTCCAGGACAGCGCATCGGTGTCATGGGCGGAACGTTCAATCCGCCCCACGATGGCCATCGCATCGCCGCCGAGGCCGCGTTGAAGCGCCTCAACCTCGATCAGATCTGGTGGCTGATCACACCCGGCAACCCGCTCAAGTCGCAAGACGGATTGTCGTCCCTTGAGGGGCGCATGAAGCTCGTCCGTGTCTTCGCGAGCGGGCCCCGAATGAAGATCACCAGCTTCGAGCGGGAGCTTGGCACGCGCTACACAGCAGGGACGCTTTCCTTTTTGAAACGGCGCTATCCAGCCGTCCGCTTCGTCTGGATCATGGGTGCCGACAACCTCGCGTCTTTCCACCGCTGGCAGCATTGGCGGGATATCGCCAGAACGATGCCGATTGCCGTCGTCGACCGCCCCGGCTGGCGTCAGGCCGCCCTGTCGTCCCCTGCGGCCCAGGCCTTGAAGCGATACCGGCTTCCCGAATCCGAGGCAGCCTCGTTGGCTGAGGAAAAGCCACCCGTCTGGCTCCTTCTGACCATCCGTCTTTCGGGTCTTTCCTCCACCGCCTTGCGCAATGCAGCACCGCTGCCGAAGCGTGGAACCACCTAAGGCATTGAGATTTATGACACTTCTAAGACGGGGCGCGACGGATTTCCAATTGCGGCTCGGCGCGACGCCCATTACTATATGGGTCGTCCGGATCGTCCGGACGAAAATTTGACATGCGGGACAAACCAGCAAAGGACGCTCGCCGCTTGATCCGAACCACAACCGAGGCCGCCCGTAAGGGCTCCTCAGTCGCCCCGTCCGCCGCCAAGGCGCCGGACTCGGCCGCCCTGCTTCATGACATCGTCCGTTGGCTCGACGACACGAAGGCAGAAGATATCATTTCCATTCCCCTCGAAGGCAAATCAGCATTGGGCGACTTCATGGTCGTGGCCTCAGGCCGCAACGACCGGCACGTCGGCGCTATCGCTGAGCAGCTGCGCGAGAAGCTCAAAGCGCGCGGCGAAGCCCGCGTACGTGTCGAGGGTTTGAACGCCTGCGACTGGGTGCTGATCGACACGGGCGACGTCATCGTCCACGTCTTCCGCCCGGAAGTCCGCGAGTTCTACAACCTCGAAAAAATGTGGCAGGCGGAGATCCCGCCGGACGCATCCCGCGGCGATAGCTCGCAGCACTAACTGCGATAGCCGAGTTTCTCGATCTGACGCGGCCGAGCGTCTTGGCCGCGAGGCGTTTTATTGATGCGCATCGCAATCTCCGCGATCGGCAAATTGAAGGACGCCGAAGAGCGCGCGATCGTCGATCGCTATGTGAAACGGCTGAATAGCGCCGGCAAACCCCTTGGACTCGGCCCCGTCGATATCCGCGAATATCCGGAAAGCCGCGCCATCAATGTCACCGAGCGCAAACAGGATGAAGCGGCAAGGCTGCTGAAAGATATCGGCGCGGGCGATACCGTGGTCGTCCTTGAGCCAACTGGAAAATCACTCAGCAGCGAGTCTTTCGCGGCTTTCGTTCGCGAGACGCGCGACGGCGGCGCGAAAGCCTGCGTTTTTCTGATCGGCGGTCCGGACGGCCATGGCAAGGCTGTCCTGGATGCCGCTACGTTGAAGCTCTCGCTCGGAGCGCTGACGCTTCCCCATGGCCTAGCGCGTGTTGTATTGGCTGAGCAGCTTTATCGTGCCGCGACGATTCTTTGCGGCCACCCGTATCATCGCGCATAACGACAATGGCCGACCCAACGCCGTCGCCGATCAAGTACAGCTTTCCGCCCATCGTCCCGCAGGGCGCGCGCCTTCTCATCCTCGGGACGCTGCCGGGTGAAGAATCCCTTCGCCTGCAGCAATACTATGGCTTTTCACGCAACCATTTCTGGGCGCTGATCGCAGCGCTATCGGGTCAGTCGCTTCCGACAACTTATGTTGAAAAAACAGCCCTGCTTCACGCCAACCGGTGGGCGCTCTGGGACGTGCTCGAAGGCGCCGAGCGCATCGGCAGCTCGGACGCCGCCATTCGCAATCCGACAGTCAACGAATTCGGCGACTTCTTCACCGCCTACCCCAACATTGAGACGGTCGCATTCAACGGCCAGAAAGCCCGCGATCTATTTCGCCGCTACGTCGTAAAGCCGGGGCTCGTCTCGCAAGGCCGCTTCACATCCATTGAATTGCCGTCATCGAGCCCGCTCTACACCATACCTTTCGAGGAAAAGCGTAAGCTCTGGCAGACCAAGCTCGAAGCTTTCTTACCAGCCAAAAATCAGAACCGCCGCGCGAAATAATCGATCGCAAACTGCGGCAGAAGCCGGCGCATCGCGGCTGCAAGATACGTCGGCGTCGTGACATAGTAGTGCCGCCGCGGCCGGGTGCTCTCGACCGCATGAATGAGCCGCTTCGTTACTGCTTCCGGCTCAAGCTTGAACGTCTGTTGTCCACCCGCTTTCATCGCTTCCAGCCGCGCGCGATAAACGTCGCGATGGGGCGAATTGTCGATGTCGACTGTCGCCAGCAGCCGCGCGACGGAATGCTCGACGAACCGCGATCGGATCGGACCCGGCTCGATGAGCGAGACGTGAATCCCCGAACCTTCGAGTTCGAGCCGCAGCGACGTCGTCAGCGCTTCGAGCGCGAATTTGGAAGCACAATAGGCGCCGCGATACGGCGCGACGAGCATCCCTAGGACAGATGAGCAATTCACGATCCGTCCCGCGCCGTTCTTACGCATCGCCGGAATGAGACGGCGCGTCAGGTCGTGCGTGCCGACGAGATTGACCTCGAGTTGCTCGCGCAGAAGCGCGGGTGACAGATCCTCGACTGCGCCCGGCTGGCCATAAGCCGCATTGCTGAACAGCGCATCGAGCTTGCCGCGCGTCAATTCGAGTGCCCGGATCGCGCACGTCGCGATCGATTGGGAATCCGCAAGCTCGAGCGGCAAGGCTTCGACATTCAGAAAATTCTTGAGACGCGCGAGATCTTCGGGTTTCCGCGCTGTCGCGATGACGCGCCAGCCGCGCTCGCTCAGGGCGCGGGCAGCGTCAAGGCCGATGCCGGATGAGCATCCCGTGATCAGAATGGACCGTGGCATTGTGCTCCCGTGAGTGCGAGCCGGTGACGGTCTGCCTTAACACGAGCCTGAGGATCCCGTCCTTCTTCGAGGTGCCAAAAGACCGGGATAGAGGCGCCCTTGAGAACGATCGTCTCGGCTCCGGTGCTTGGAGCATCACTTCCTGAACTTTACGAGGGCGTGGCCGTCGTCAGCTTTGAGCGTCAGTGTATCGCCCTCTACGACGAAGGAGCGCGCGGCTTCGAGCGCGGAGAAATACTGCGCCTCGAGCTCGGACTTGCCCTCGCACATCATCTTGGTCGATGCCAGCGGCCCGATCTGTACTGCATCGTCTTCGATCGTGATCGGACCACTGAAACGGTTGCAGCCGCCTGTGCCGGACACTTTGTCGGTCGTATAGTCGAGCGTCAGGCCTTCGACAGGTTTCCCGGCGAGCTCCGTCGCTATCCACCGCGCCGTCAGCGGGCCATCTTCGTCATCCTGACCCAGTGCCGAAACGCTGACAGCCAGGAGGGCAAGTGCACCGATGATGATCGGATGGAGATAACGCATCTCAGCTCGACCCTCGACCTAAGCCTCAGTTAGTTAGCGCCTTCCAAAAGGCGGCGCGCAATGACCTGCGCCTGGATTTCCGCCGCCCCCTCGAAGATGTTCAGGATGCGCGCATCGCAGAGCACGCGGCTCACCGGGTATTCAAGCGCGAAACCATTGCCGCCATGGACCTGCAGGGCGTTATCCGCATTAGCCCAGGCGACGCGGGCGCCGAGCAGCTTCGCCATCCCGGCCTCGAGATCGCAGCGCCGACCGGCATCCTTCTGCCGTGCCGAGAAATACGTCAGCTGCCGTGCAATCATCGTCTCGACCGCCATCATCACGATCTTATTGCGCACGCGTGGGAAGGAATAGATCGGCTTCCCGAACTGCACGCGCTCGAGCGCATACTTGAGGCCGAGGTCCATCGCACACTGCGCCACACCAACTGCACGCGCCGCCGTTTGAATGCGCGCGCCTTCGAACGTGTTCATGAGTTGCTTGAAGCCCTGACCCTCGGCACCGCCGAGCAGGTTTTCCGCAGGCACCTCGAAATTGTCGAAGGAGATGTCGTACTCCTTCATCCCGCGATAGCCGAGAACCTCAATCTCGCCGCCGGTCATGCCCTTCGCCGGGAACGGATCGTCGTCCGAGCCGCGCGGCTTTTCGGCGAGGAACATCGACAGACCTTTGTAGCCTGGTTCGTTCGGATTGGTGCGCGTCAGCACCGTCATGATATCGGCGCGGACCGGATGCGTGATCCACGTCTTCTGCCCGGTGATCTTGTAGACGTCACCCTCCTTCACCGCACGCGTCTTGAGCGACGCGAGATCCGAGCCCGTGTTGGGTTCCGTGAAGACAGCCGTCGGCAGCATCTCGCCGGACGCGATCTTCGGCAGATACTTCTCTTTCTGCTTCGGCGTGCCGTTGTGAAGAATGAGTTCACCGGCAATCTCGGCACGTGTGCCGAGAGAACCGACGCCGATGTAGCCGCGCGACAACTCTTCCGAGGCGACACACATCGATTCTTTGCCCAGCGCCATGCCACCGAATTCCTCCGGCAGCGCAAGCCCGAAGACCCCAAGTTCCGCGAGCTTTGCAATCACGTCGAGCGGAATATATTCGTTCTTGAGATGCCATTCGTGTGCGTGAGGAATGACCTCTTCGAGTGAAAACTTCCGCATCAGATCCTGGATCTGAGCGTGTGTCTCATCAAGGCCCGTATCGCCGAACGTCATCGCCTCGGGCTGCGCCGCGATCAATTCGCCGAGCCGGGCCTTGACCGTTTCCGAGCCTCCTTCGGCAACGAGATCCGCAACCGAATCCTCGTACCGGCGAATATCGGCTTTCGAGACGCCGAGAGCATCCGGCCGCGCAATTTCGAGCTGACTCATCGGAATGCCGTTGGCGATCTGGGCGGCGTACTCGCCAAAGGCCGCGATCAGAAGAAGCTGCTCGAATTCACCGAACCGGCCCTCGACCTGGAGGCGGGCCGCCCAGTCGTGCATCTGGCGCAGTCCTTCGACGGTTGTCGCAAGCCATGCGAGACCGTGCGCCACATGCTGCGCCTGATCGATGCCGCCTTCTTCCTGAATCTTGATGCGGACCCCGGCCTTTGCCGACTGCAAGATTTTGTCCGCTTGCGCCACGGCCTCTCCGCAGCGCTCGATGAGCTTCGCGGGGCCGGCGGCGAGAAGATTTGCTCCAGCCTTCATGGGCGTGACGGACATACGTTTCTCCTGAGGAATATCGATACGCAAGGCTGAACGCCGAGGCTATGGAATGCGTAGCGCGACCAATTCGCCTCTGGGGAATGTTTAGTCAACTGGTCTTGGACCGCAACAAAGCCTCACGCGACCTATCGGCGCGAAACGGGGCGTGAAGCCGAGCTGAACCACCTAGAACTCCCAGCGTTTACCCTGCGAGGGCCGGTCTTTTTGCCTGTGTCCAAATTGCCGCCTCCCCGCCCGGCTAGGTGCGCGATAGTGGACCCGGACCGAGCGAAACACTAGGTTCCGCGCCATAAAAGCCATAAGCGTCGGGAGCAGAAATTACTTATGAAGCGCATGCGCAGATTGGTCGAAGCCCTGTACCGGGTTTACGAGCATTCGGGCTTCGCGATGGCTGGCGCGGTCGCCTTCTCCTTCGTCGTGTCGATCTTTCCGTTCTGCATCTTTCTCGGCGCACTTTCCGGTTATTTCGGCGGCCGAGAGCTTGCGCAGGACGCGATCAACCAGCTCTTCGCCATTCTTCCGGCGCCAGTAGCCCAAGGCATTGCGCCGCAGATCGAAGCCGTGATGGGAACGCGGCGCATCGATCTTGCGACCCTCAGCGGATTTCTCGCCCTCTTCTTCGCGACGAGCGCGGTCGAAACGCTGCGTGCCGCTTTGAATGGCGCCTACCGTGTGCGGGAAAAACGTCCCTATCCGCTTTGCCTGCTGATCAGCATGCTGTTCGTCTTCGTCAATGGAATTTCGACGCTCGTTCTGACATGGGCGGTGGTCGTCGGACCCAGCGTGGTCGGGCCCTCGATCGCGCAGCATTTACCGGACAACTGGGTCCGGCTGCTCTTTGACTCGAGCGATATCGGACCGGGCATCCGCTACGGCCTCTCCGGTGCCGTGATGGCGGCTCAGCTTTTCGCGCTTCACCTGCTGCTGGCAGCCGGCAAACGGCGGGTGGCCGACGTTTGGCCCGGCATCGTTCTGACGATTGTTCTCTGGCTGACGCTCGCAGGACTTTGGTCGAACTATCTCGCGATCACGAACTATTCGCTGTTTTACGCCGGCCTGTCGCAACTGATGATCGCGCTGATCTTCTTCCAGTTTACAGCGATCACGATCCTGCTCGGCGCCGAGCTCAATCGCGGCATCATGGAAATGAAGCGCATGCGGCGCGAAGCTGCCGAAAGAGCAGCCTTCCGCGCCGACCCGGCACGCCGGTCCAAACTCGAACATATATAAAAAAAGAGTTCCTTCCGGTTTTCCGGAAGAAACTCTGATCTCTGCTGGATTGACGCTTCAGCGAGGCTTCGGACCCGCTTCGATCACGTCCTCGAGCGTCCTGAGGCCCGTCGTCGGCGCCTGGACGAGCACGGCCATGTTGCCGGGCTTATGCTCATTCTTCATCATGCGCATGTGCGCCTTGGGGATCTGCTCCCACGAGAAGACTTCCGACATGCACGGATCGATCCGCCGCTCGATGACAAGCCGATTGGCCTGGCTCGCCTGCATAAGGTTGGCGAAATGGGAACCCTGCACGCGCTTCTGGTGCATCCACAAATAGCGGGCATCCATCGTCAGATTATAGCCGGTCGTGCCGGCGCATATAACGACCATACCGCCACGCTTCACGACCTGTACCGAAACCGGGATGGTCGTCTCGCCGGGATGCTCGAACACGCAGTCCACATTCACGCCCTTGCCGGTGATATCCCAGATGGCCTTGCCGAAGTTGCGCATCTCTTTGAGCCATTCATGGTACTCAGGCGAGTTCACTTTCGGCAGCTGTCCCCAGCACTTGAAGTTCTTGCGGTTGATGACGCCCTTGGCGCCGAGCTGCATGACGAAGTCGCGCTTGTCGTCATCGGAGACGACACCGATCGCGTTGGCACCGGACGTTGCGCAAAGCTGCACGGCAAACGCGCCAAGACCGCCGGCAGCACCCCATACCAATACGTTATGACCCGGTCTGAGGACATGCGGACGATGGCCGAACAGCATCCGGTAGGCCGTTGCGAGTGTCAGCGTGTAGCAGGCGCTTTCTTCCCAGGTCAGATGCTTCGGACGTTCGAGAAGCTGGCGGTCCTGCACGCGACAGAACTGCGCGAACGAACCATCCGGCGTCTCGTATCCCCAGATGCGCTGTGACGTGGAAAACATCGGATCGCCGCCGTTGCATTCCTCGTCGTCGCCATCGTCCTGATTGCAATGAACGACGACTTCATCGCCGACCTTCCAGCGCTTCACCTTCGACCCGACGGCCCAGACGATGCCGGAAGCATCCGATCCGGCGATGTGGTAAGGCTGCTTGTGGACGTCGAACATCGAGATCGGCACGCCGAGCGACGCCCAGACGCCGTTGTAATTGACACCGGCCGCCATCACGAGGACGAGCACGTCGTGGCTGTCGAGTTCCCACGTCGGCACCACTTCAACTTGCATCGCCTTGTCGGGCTCGCCCTGGCGTTCCTTGCGGATGGTCCAGGCGTACATGTTCTTGGGAACATGCCCGAGAGGCGGTATTTCCCCGATCTCGTAGAGGTCTTTCCGAATTCCCCCCGACGCCGATTGCGCATCGGAAACAGTCTTTGCTGCCAAGTTCTGGCTCGACATTGGTGTTGCGTCTCCCGACCTTTCCCCGCGATGAGGGCCGTTATGGCTCATCTTCTTCGCGTTTGACCCCTGCCCAGCGCGGGGATCGACGTATCAAGCACGTTTTTGCGCTGCAATGAAGGGGTTAGCCTGCGGTTAACTTCCACGCAATTCCTCTTTAACGTGCGAACGCTAGGTTTATCGGCGAGTTATCTTTCTCCGGCCGATTTGGACCTCATTGAATGCAAGACCTGTGGTGGCAGTTCCAGAACGCCGACTCTTTTACCGTCTGCACCGCGGTGGCGTTCGCCGCGATAGTCTGTTGGTTCATCCACGAGATCGTTGGTTCCCCGACGCTCGCTTGGCTCTCCACCCCCCTTTTAGCAGCGGGTGGAATTGTCGCTCCTACCCTACTGGCCCAGCAAATGATTACCCTTTCGTACGATCAGACGATCAACACGGTCTCGGGAACGGCACTGGGCACGCTCGCGGTGTTGCTTCTGATACTCTGCTGCAATTGGGTCTGGGCGGTCATCGTAGAATGGCGCGTTCGCCGCACCAAGCTGTCAGCCCTCCCGACTCCCGCCCGGCGCATTCGCCGCTGACGGCATCCCGGTCTCGGAAGCGCGGCGAACTGCCGGTTTTGCCTTTACCGGCCCTTCGGTTACTTTATGAAATTCCCTGTGTCATTGATCAAAGCCTAGGGGCGCCCTTTCGATGTCGGACAAAATCGTGCGCGACAAGCCGTGGCTGTTCCGGACCTATGCCGGACACTCGACCGCCGCCAAGTCGAATGCGCTCTATAAGAAAAACCTCGCCAAGGGGCAGACGGGTCTTTCTATTGCTTTCGACCTACCGACGCAGACGGGCTATGATTCCGATCACGAGCTTGCGCGCGGCGAGGTCGGAAAGGTCGGCGTCCCCGTTTCACACCTGGGTGATATGCTGACTCTGCTCGACGGCATTCCGCTCGATCAGATGAACACCTCGATGACGATCAACGCGACGGCCGCTTGGCTTCTGTCGCTCTATATCGCCGTCGCCGACCAGACTGGCGCACCGCGCGAAAAGCTGACCGGCACGATCCAGAATGACATCATCAAGGAATACCTCTCGCGCGGGACCTACGTCTTCCCGCCTGAGCCCTCGCTACGGCTGATCAAGGACACAATCGTCTTCTCGACGAAGAACGTTCCGAAGTGGAACCCGACGAACGTCTGCTCCTACCATCTGCAGGAAGCGGGAGCGACGCCGGTCCAGGAGCTTGCCTACGCGCTCGCAACCTCGATCGCCGTCCTCGATACGGTTAAAGCATCCGGCGAAGTCCCGGAAAAAGAATTCGGCAATGTCGTGGGACGCATCTCGTTCTTCGTCAACGCCGGCATGCGTTTCGTCACCGAAATGTGCAAGATGCGCGCCTTCGGCGAGCTTTGGGACGAGATCACGCGCGAGCGCTACGGCGTGACCGATCCGAAGCACCGTATGTTCCGTTACGGCGTACAGGTGAACTCGCTCGGCCTCACTGAACCGCAGGCAGAAAACAACGTCTATCGCATCCTGATCGAGATGCTCGCCGTCACGCTGTCGAAGAACGCGCGCGCGCGCGCCGTGCAACTTCCGGCCTGGAACGAAGCCCTCGGGCTTCCCCGCCCCTGGGACCAGCAATGGTCGCTCCGAATGCAGCAAATCGTGGCCTATGAGACGGACCTGCTCGAATATGGCGACATTTTCGACGGTTCCGTTGAAATTGCGAAGAAAGTGGCAGCCTTGAAGGAAGAGGCAAAGGCCGAACTCGCCACCATCGAAAAGCTGGGCGGCGCCGTCGCCTCGATCGACTACATGAAGCGCCGTCTCGTCGAGAGCAACACAAGCCGCCTCTCCCAGATCGAAAGCGGTGAACTGACGGTCGTTGGCGTCAACAAGTTTACCGAAACCGAGCCATCGCCGCTCTCCGGCGGCACCGATGCGATCATGGTTGTCGATCCCGCCGTCGAAGCCGAACAGATCGGCAAGTTGAAGGCATGGCGCGAAGGCCGGGATGCAAAGAAGGCCGCCGCGGCGCTGGCCGAGGTCGAACGCGCCGCCGAGGAAGGCCGCAACATCATGGAGTCGTCCATCGAAGCGGCCAAAGCGGGCGTCACGACCGGCGAATGGGGATCAGCGCTTCGCAAGATCTTCGGCGAATACCGCGCCCCGACCGGCGTCGCCCAGGCTGCCGTCGCGCGCGACAGCACAGAGTTGGAAGCCGTCCGCGCTACGGTTGAGGAAGTCTCCGATCGGCTAGGGCGCCGCATCAAATTCCTCGTCGGCAAACCGGGTCTCGACGGTCACTCGAATGGCGCCGAACAGATCGCCGTCCGCGCGCGAGATGCCGGCATGGAAGTCGTCTACGAGGGCATCCGACTGACGCCAGCCCAGATCGTCCGCGCTGCGGTCGATGAAGGTGTGCACGTCGTCGGTCTCTCGATCCTGTCGGGCTCCCACGTTCCGCTCGTCAAGGATGTGATAGAGCGCATGCGCAAGGAAGGACTGGATGACGTCCCTGTCGTGGTTGGCGGTATCATTCCACCGGAAGACGCCAAAACATTGAAGGCATTCGGTGTTGCGGCGGTTTATACGCCGAAGGACTTCCAACTCAACGACATCATGGCCGATATCGTGAAGCTCGTGGACCGCTACGCCAAGGCTGCGTGAGATCCTCTAGGAGAGAGAGGATGTCTCGGCGGCAGCGGAAAGTCACTCTCTCCGTCATCCGCCGAAGACGACGAGACTGGCCGACAGCGAGATGAAAACCTGGGTCGTCCTCTTTCTGGCCTTGCTCGCCGTCGGCGTCGCCTGGGGTCTCGCACGTGATCTTTTTTCACGGCCGCGCGGCACGTTGACAGGCACCGTCGTCAGCATCGATCCCGGAAACGCCGTTCCCAAATGGCTCTCGGCGGTTCCTCCCCGCTACAAAGTCCGGCTGCCGGACGGGCGGGTGGTCGATGTTGCGACCAGAAATTTTCGTAAGGTTGCGGTCGGCGCCGGGATATCCCTCACGGAGTGGGTGACACCTTGGGGACAGGTCTGGTACACGCAGCGCGACTAGGGAGGGGCCCTTGCGCGAAGAAACTCGAAAGCGGCTCGAAAGAGCACTCTGGATCGACCGCGCCAAAAAGGCCGCCATCGGCCTCGCCGTCGTCGCGGCCATCGGGCTTGCTTTCAGCTACGAAGAGCTTGACCTCAAGGTCGACAACAAGAACATCGGCGGTACCGTGACGGACATCGAGCCGCTGGTTTCCAAGCAGAATTCGGCAGATGGCGAAAATGTCATCGTGCGGCTCGACGATGGTCAGCTTGTCCGCGTGCTGGCCTATAAATCGCGCAATCTGAAAATCGGCCAGAAAATCCAGGTGGTCGAGCACCACCACGCGACGGGCCGGGTGACGCACACCCTGAAGTAAAAGCGGCATCCCCGCGTTGACGTAGCGCCAGCGGCCGCTATAAGTCGCCGCTTCGCCCTTTTCCGGGCGGCTTGCCTCAGTGGCGGAACGGTAGACGCGGCAGACTCAAAATCTGCTATCCGCAAGGGTGTGGGGGTTCGAGTCCCTCCTGGGGCACCAGAAGGCTTATGTTTGTTTCCAGAACAAATTGATATATAAAAAGAAATCGTTACCGGCGTCTTGGCGTGTTGTGTCAGATGTTGTGCTGGTTTCAGCCTTCATGTTTGGGGCTGGACCGTTTGCTTTTCCAACCACGCCAGCAAGTCCTTCCGAGTGCGTTGTTCTTGATGACGATGATTTTTATATTGAGGTTGTATTTCTTGATCGTAGCAAGCTCACCGAGGAGCATCGTCAGGCCGCCGTCGCCGATGAAACAGATGAGCTGCCTTTCAGGATAAGCCACTGCTGCCGCGATCGCATACGGCACACCGCAAGCCATCGTTGCAAGATTTCCTGAGCACGAGACTTCATGCCATCGCGGATTGAAAGGTAACGCGCCGCCCAGGTGGTAATAGTCCCGGAGTCGGTGGCTATGACTGCATTATCGTCGAGCAGCTTATTGAGCTCATAGGCTACGACTTGCGGTTTCATCGGAGTATCGGTGCGGGTCCCACGCGTTTTTAGTACGTCGCGCCAGTCCTTCATGCCCTTCTGCGCACTTTCGAGAAAGCTCCGGTCTTTTTGCTGTTCGAGGAGAGGTATGAGCGCATCGAGGACCTTCGCCCAGTCTCCGACAAGTGGGCACTCGACCGGGCTTCGAAGTCCAATGCGTTGCGGATCGTGATCGATTTGCACGACCCGTGCATTGCCCGGCTGGGGATAAAATTCGACGTACGGGAATGAGCTTCCGACAATGAGAAGGGTGTCGCAATTTTCCAGCGCTTCCTGCGACGGCTTGGTGCCGAGAAGGCCTATACCTCCCGTCGCATACGGGCTGTCATCCGGGAGCGCACCCTTGCCCAGCAGAGCTTTGATGAGAACCCTCGCTCTCAAACG
>JAFECG010000017.1 GCA_018242215.1 Pseudomonadota bacterium | reverse complement strand
GCATGACGAACTCGGTGCCGCCCTTGCTTTCTCTCTTGCCGCCCGAGACGGTCGCGAGGAAGGTCGCGTAATCCATCGTCTTCAGAGAGTCGGCGAGCGCCGGCGCGAATGAGCTGCCGAGCGCGTTCGGGCCGTGGCAGACGTGGCAGGCATCATGATAGCGGCGGAAGCCGTTCCAGGTACCCCAGTCGACCATGTACTTGTCGGTCACGACCGGCTGAGGATCGCCATCCTTGTTGCGATAGCGGCCGTCCTCGAACTTGTAGCTTTCCTTCTTCGCAAGCTCGCTCACCGGATTGGGATAAACAGCATCGCCATTTTTTTTTCGCGAACCGGGAGGTGGCGCGTTCGGATCGTCTGGGTTGGGAACCGCATCAGACGTTGGAGCCGTGGCATCGGCAAGGCGCACGAAGTCAGCAACGCTCGTAGGCTGGCGGTCGGGCCCAATTATCGCCGATTGCTCAGCATTTGCTGGTCCCACTGTGTAAGATCCAAGAATGCATGCCGCGGCAGCGCAGGTCCGGTACGTCACGAGTTCTTTCTCCTCTTCGATGCGCATTAAAAATGGCCGGCAAGAGCGTGTTCTTGCCGGCCAAGTCCTCGTGCATAGCTTGCGTGGCTTCTTAACGGAGGAAGCGCTATGGCAACGAGAATACCGTGAGCGAGCCGCCGAGCTCGGTATATTGAGATAGACCTGCGTATCCACCGACGGCACCAAGGCCATCGGTCGGATTCGTCAAGCCAGCAGCAAGACCGATACCGGCCCAACCGCCAACGCCCGAGTAAACGGCGACGTACTGCTTGCCATCGTGCATGAAGGTCATCGCATTTCCGATGATGCCGGACGGCGTCTTGAACTTGAACAGTTCCTTGCCGGTCTTCTGATCGACGGCTTTGAAGTAACCTTCGAGCGTGCCGTAGAAGGCAACGCCGCCAGCTGTCGTCAGAGCACCTGACCAGACCGAGAACTGCTCGGGATCCGACCAGACGATTTTGCCCTTAGCGCCGTCCCAAGCGATGAAGTTGCCCATGTCGTTGCCGCCGGGAGCGGGATACATCGACAGCGTGGCGCCTACGTAGGGCTGACCAGCCGTGTACGAGACCTTAAATGGCTCGTAGTCCATGCAGACGTGGTTCGTCGGAACGTAGAACAGGCCCGTCAGCTCGGAGTAGGAAGCCGGCTGCTGGTCCTTCGAGCCGAGAGCCGCAGGGCAGATGCCCTTGTGGTTCACGTCCGTACCGTTGCCGTTTGCGAAGGTCGAGTACTTCTCGACGCGGTTCGGACGGCCATAGTTCGGACTCGACTTGTCGAGATCGATACCGGTTGCCCAGTTGACGGCCGGATCGAACTTCTCGGCAACGAGAGGCTCACCCGTGACACGATCCCAGGTATAGCCAAAGCCGTTGCGATCAAAGTGCGTAATGGTTTTATGTTTTTCGCCGTTGATCGTGAGCTCGGCTTGGATGTTCTCATTGATGCCGTCGTAGTCCCACTCGTCGAACGGCGTCATCTGATAGATCCACTTGGCAACGCCGGTATCGACATCGCGTGCGAAGTAGCTGGTTGACCACTTCTGATCGATTGGCTTGCCGCCAGGTCCGGCACGCTGCGCTGCATTCCAGGTCGAGGGATTACCTGAGCCGTAATAAATGAGGTTGAGGTCAGGATCGTAAGACATGTAGCCCCACGTCGCGCCGCCACCGATCTTCCACTGATCGCCATTCCACGTCTTGAGCGACGAGTTCTTGCCGACCGGCTTGCCGAGCGACATCGTCTTTTCCGGATCGACGAGAATGTCCTTATCCGGTCCCATCGAATACGCGCGCCAAACCAGCTTGCCGGTATTGATGTCGTAGGCATCGAGATGGCAGCGGACGCCGAATTCACCGCCCGAAACGCCGACGATGACTTTGTCTTTTGCAACGAGCGGAGCTCCCGTCCCCGTCGCGCCTTTCTTCGCATCATCGACCATGGCCTTCCACAGTTCCTTGCCCGTCTTCGCGTCGAGGGCAACGAGTCCGTTATCGGCCTGATGGAGGAAGATCTTACCTTCCGCGTACTGCACGCCACGGTTGACCGTGTCGCAGCACATCACTGGGATGACCGACGGATCCTGCTTGGGCGTATATTTCCAGACGATTTTCTGATTGTCGGCGAGATTCAACGCGATGACCGTATTGGGAAATGGCGTTGTGATATACATCATATCGCCGATGACCAACGGACCGCCTTCGTGACCGCGAAGGACGCCCGTCGAGAACGTCCACGCCACCTTTAATTGGCCGACGTTATCGGTATTGATTTGGTCAAGTTTCGAATAGCGATGACCTGCGTAATCGCCTGACTGAATTGCCCAATTGTTTGGGTCGCTTGTCAGCTTGATCACATCCTCATTGGCCATTGCCGGCGCCGCATAACAGAGCGCAACAATAGCCGCAGTGGAAAATGCCCACTTTCTCATCATTTCCTCCATATGCTAACGTCACGGCTGTGACGTAGCCTAAGCACACTTCTAGGCTGTCGCTGGAAGGATGAGGGAGGACGGTTTAGCGGTAGGAAGCGTGCAAAGCTTCGCTAACCGGACCTCTTTCATCCGCCAACGTTCTTCGATGATGAGAGAGGGTTTCACGCTCTCTGGGGCTTATTCTTAATATCCTGCCCCTGGTCACCTTGCGGTGATCAGCATCGAAGCAGGAATCATCAGCCATCGGAGCGGTTTTACGGGAGATTCCATTCCCAGACGGGAAAACTACCTAAAGCGATCACAGAGTCAATTGGTATTTTCACGAAGATAGGAGCAGGACGTGATCGACTGCGAATAGACTCGTGTTTGGAATTTGTTAAGAACAACCCCACTCAGCATGCGGTGTCGCCTTCCGAAAAAAACTCCAAGGCTAAATTGCAATCCCCCCGAACGCGTCTCTTATCGTGACTTCAACGCAGTCGGATTTGCACCGTGCGAACTCGCTCGTTGACGCGCTCGAATTGCATCCCTACTCTTTTCGACGGGGATGGAGTCCCCCTCATAACCGCCCGGTGGCTGATGACTCCTGCTCAGAATTGTAGCGATCGAGCAGGCAATCATGCGGCCAAATTTTGCGGTATACGCACGCGTCCAGCCACGCGGCTTATTATATCCAGCACCTTTTTCCAACGATGACCATGTGCTGCTTCGGCAGTTGCTTCTCATCGACTATGTGCGTGCCGGGACGATTAGGAGGCACGCATGATCGAGGCGTTGCTCGAATCCGTGGCGGCGAAAGTCATTCGCCGCGGAAACCTCGAAGTCGAATTCCCAAGCGGCCGCAGGGCCGTATTCGGTGATCAAAGCGGCGAACGTGTTTCCGTACTCTTTCGCGATAAGGCGGCGATCGCCCGCCTGTTGCTTCGGCCCACCTTGGCGTTTGGTGAGCTCCTCTCTGATGACCGCCTCACCGTTCTGCACGGATCCGTGTATAATTTCATTGATCTCGTCAGTCGAAACATCGGAACAAATCCGCTGCCAGGATTTCTCCCGATCCACGCCCTGCGGAACCGCGCCCTGACCTGGCTCCAGCAGCGCAACACAATTTCGCGCTCGGCTCGAAACGTCGAACATCATTACGATCTCGATCGCCGCCTCTACGATCTTTTTCTCGATGCTGATCACCAATATTCCTGCGCCTATTTTGAAGGGTCGGACGATGATCTTGAAAAAGCGCAGATCGCGAAAAAGCGCCACATCGCCGCGAAACTTATGCCCGAGCCCGGGCATCGCATCCTCGACGTCGGCTCCGGATGGGGTGGCATGGCTTTATATCTTGCGCGCTATTGTCGAGCGCAGGTCGTTGGCGTGACGCTTTCGCACGAACAGCTTCAGATCTCTCGTGAGCGTGCTCTGGAGCAAGGCCTTTCTGATGCTGTCGAGTTCCGTCTCGAAGACTACAGAAACGTCGACGGCAGATTTGACCGAATTGTTTCGATCGGAATGTTCGAGCACGTTGGGCTACGTGATTATACCGAATTCTTCAGTCAGTCTCGTCGGCTCCTTGACGACGATGGTGTCATGTTGCTGCACACCATCGGAAGGTCAGACGCCCCGAGCCCGACGAACCCGTGGATAGAAAAGTATATCTTTCCAGGGAGTTACGCGCCGGCGCTTTCTGAGGTTGCCCCCATCATCGAGCGGTCGGGCTTTGTTATCACCGACCTTGAAATCTTGCGTCTCCACTATGCCAAAACTTTGCGCGCGTGGCGAGAAAGGTTCCTCTCGCGCTGGCAAGACGTTCATGCGCTTTATGGCGAACGCTTTTGCAGAATGTGGGAAACATATCTTGCCGCCTGTGAGACTGGGTTTAGATACGGCGGCCTGGTCGTCTTCCAATTTCAGCTGGCGAAACGACAAGACGCAGTGCCTCTCACTCGCGCTTATATCGAACGGAGAGAAGCGGAATTCCGAGAAGCGGAGAGTCGTGTCGATACAGATTTCTCGCAAACGGCTGCCGAGTAATCGCGTCCATCTTCTCTGAGGCCTCGAGAACAGCGCGTCACGAAGGCAACGCGCGGTCGCGCAATCGGATGGCCATCGCACAATATTCAATGCGGAGTTACTTCTCAAAGCGCACAACTTTGACCTTTTCCAACGTCACGATACCGCTTTCAATCAAGGTCTCAAGCACCGGCAGAAATGAGCTGATCTTCTCCTCGCAATCCAAAATTTCGATCACGACTGGAAGTTTCTCGGAAAGTCGCAGAATTTTCGTATTATGCAACCGTCCGGAGCGGCCGAATCCCATAGGCCCTCGGAGCAAAGTTGCACCAGCCAGATGCAGCTTCCGTGCCTGCTCCAAGATCGCTTGATAGAGAGGTTCGTGACCTGCTTGATCATCTTCGGTTATGAAGATTCTGAGAAGCATCACCTCCTTCGTATGCATTCTCAACCTCCACCTCAGGGGCGATTGCCCGTACTGCGTCTTGCGATCGCCCGAGACGCTGCATGACCTCGTCCAATATTTGGCAAATGGCGCGAGGCGACGATGATCGATTTCGCCACAGCAGACATATTGAGTGGCAAGCAGGCACGCCCCGGAAGCTCACTGTGCAAATAAATACAGGCCGCCTCGAACGGTGAAACTGCACGTGGCGGGCCAAATCCCGTCATCCGTCCTGCGGCGTAACGGATACCCAGATCGAGATAGAGCCCGGTTGCGCTCGTAGAGCGACCCATCTGTCTGACACTAACTTTCGAGCATTTCGGCGCGATGCCTTCGATGTAGGCTTGACGATAGATTGGCCGCAGATCATTGCGAAAATTTCGTAGGCCCACCGCGACTGCGTCCGGCAACGTACCGTAGACCCTAAGTAACAGGGCCAGGGCGAGTTCCATCAAGTCTTCGAAGATGTAAACGACATGCTCGTGCGGCCTTCCGCGGCCTTCTGTCCCAAAAGGTATGCCAAGCTTACGCAGTGATTTTACATAGTAATTGAATGTCGCCGGATGCACGCCGTGGTGAAAACCGAGTTCGGAAAGAAGCCAAAGCATCTGGCCATGCGTTAGCGCCAGCGGTGGCACCGACGGTTCCTCTATTCGAGCGTTCCTTTTCTTGCGCATGGTACCTTCTCTGCACCGCGCTCAAGTTTCAGCCCTGCTTTGCAGGCGAAGTCATTGTTCCGTATTGCGTTGCGGACCAAGAGACGATGTGTCCGCTCGGCACCAAACCGTCTAGAAGCTCGATAGCCGCTTGCACGATACGCGGCTCGTCAAAGAACTCGATCACCAGTGGGAGATCGACGTTGAGCCGCAAGATGTCGTCAGCACGCACCTCACCACTTGCGCCGAATCCGGCAATCCCTCGAAACACGGTCACACCCCGCACAGCATGGCGATCCTGCAGAAGCGTCAGGATCTCCTGCATCAGCGTTTTCCTTCGACCGTGATCCGCTTCGCTTATGTAGACGCGGACTATCAGAATCTCGTTCGCCATTGAGATATCCATTACAAGTTCCGAGCTATATAGGCGCCTCCGAACGCGGCACCGAAGCCGAGTATGACCGACAGAACGAGATAGAGGACCGCCTTCAGGGCCTCGCCATTTTCGGCGAGGAGCACAGCTTCCATCTCGAACGTGGAGAAGGTGGTGTACCCGCCGAGCACGCCGGTCAGTATGCCCGTTCGCAGGGGTGGAGAAAGCGTAAGACGTTCCAACGTCTCGATGAACAGAAAGCCCATGAGAAAGCTTCCCATGACGTTGATGCTCATTGTCGCGAACGGAAAGTCGCGACCGTAAACGGCCTGCACAAGATTCGTTTGCAGGAAGCGAGCCCAGCAGCCAATCGTGCCGCCGATAGCTATGGCAATGTACGTCCACATCGAAACGTCGTGACTCCTTTGGTTAGGCCAATGTCAGTCCGAGGACGAGCACTAGCAAAAGACCGATCAAACTGAGATAAAAATTCAAATTTCCAGACTGCAGCAGGCGCAGTTTACCCGCGGCTGCGCGGACCGCACGCACGATCGGCTGGAACAGCAACGGACCGAAAATCGGCGCAACGTCGTGTTCAAATACAAGCTTCTTGACGAAGTAGCCTTTGACGTCGGCATCTCGTCCGATGTCCGACGTTGGGCGATAGACGAAGCTGTAGAACGTGCGCATTGCGTTCGAAAACGTCAGTGCAGTCGTCGAGGCGTGGGTAGCGTCGGGATGAAGTCCTCCGTACCAGACAGGCGCGCGGCGTACTGAAAACCGTAAACTGAAGACCACGAATGCAATGGGAATAAGCGCCAACAGCGGCATCACGACGATCAATAGCGACGGCGAGATGAAGGCAAACTTCGCCGTTAAAGGGACCAGCAGAGGCCCATCGTGCATATTGGATGAGACAGCCGAGCCGAAATGCTCAGCCGTCGTGCTGTCGAAGGCTTGTAGCCAGAGCGGCATGCCCGCGCCAAGTGCGACAATGGCCAAACCGAGGATGATGACGGCAAATGAATACGTTTTCGGCACCGACGCCCGTCGTGCACCATCGCGCCCAAGTATCCCGATGCCAATAATCTTGACGTAAGTTGCGAAGCCGACCGCCGCGGTCAATGCAAGGCCCGCGCCCGTGAGGGATAACACCAAACGGCCACCGAGATTGGGAAGGTGAAACCCTTGAAAGACCGTTTGAAACATAAACCATTCGCTGACGAACCCACCCGTCGGCGGCATCGCCGCCAAGCTCATCGCTGCAAACAGCGCTCCAATGCCGAACAGTCGATGGCTGCCTGCGCCGCTCGGCGCAATCAGATAACTTCCGGTCGAACCGTGTAGACCGTCGGCGACCAGGAATAAGCCGCCTTTCGCAATCGCATGACCTCCAAGATGCAGAAATGCAATGGTCCATGCGAGTCCTGCGAGATCCCGAAGGCCAGAATTCCGAAACAGCATCGCCGCGCCGAGAGCCAGGACGGCGATGCATGCGTTCTCGGCTGACGAAAAGCTTAGGAGGCGGCGCCAATCATCTTGCTGAAACGCGTAAAGGATCGTCAGAATGGCGCTGACTGTGGCAACGATGATGACGATTATTGATAGCAGGCCAAGCGATTGGTCATGGCCCGAAGGCAGCCACTCGACTAGCCCACGGGCCAAACCGAAGAACGCTGCGTTGAGTACGATGCCGGAGAGAATGACACCCGATGCGCCGCTTCCTGAACCGTAGGCGCCCGGGAACCACTCGTAGAACGGCAACAGGCCGAGCTTGGCACCAAAGCCAACGAGAAGCAGAATTCCCAATCCAAAATTCGCTGTGCTTGAAAACGACAATCCGCCGGAGGCGAACGCAGCAAAATTAAGTGAAGAGGATCGCATTCCCAAGACGGCGATGGCGACAATCAACGCCACTGCCCCGACCTCCAACAGCGCCAACATGAAAAGCACGGTGCGACCTCGGTCGGGCGCAAGGCGTTCGGACAAGATCGTGACCGCACCGCCCAAGCTCATGATTTCCCAGGCCACGAGAAATGCGGCTCCATTCTGAAGTCCAAATACTCCCAGCGCCCCGATAAGACTCATTGCGACTCCGAAGAGCCATCCGCTCGCCCCGTCTCGTGTCGGCGAACACAGGGTGCACGCAAAAAAAGTCGGCAGAAGTCCGAGGCCCATCAGCCACAATGCCTCTGGTGCCAAGCGGAACGAGATCCGTTCGGAAGCGATCGTGACAGGAAGCGATACCGTGGCCGTTGCGTCAGGCAGCGTCGAGACAGCGGCAATCATCCCCAGAAATGCTCCAACCGCAAGAAGCACCCGGCTCAACATCACACATCGCAACAACGACACGATCGCGGCGCCGACCCATGCAAGGAACATCGCGAATAGCAGCGAATTAGCCACCGATCCGCCCTCCCTTCACCCTTTGCGGCGCGCGATCGAGGAACATGAGAAGCGCCTCGATGATGGCAGCCGGATTGGGCGGGCATCCAGGAAGATAGAGATCCACAGGAAGCACGCCGTCGAGGCCATTACCGCAGGCATAGGTCCCGCCAGCAATGCCGCCGGACACCGCACATGTTCCGACGGCCATGACCCAGCGCGGCTCGGGCATGGCGGCATAGGTCGCCCGTAGAGGTTCGAGCATCGGTCTGGTTACAGGACCAGTAACGAGCAGGAGATCCGCAAAGCGCGGAGACGGTGTGAAGAAAATTCCGAACCGGTGCAGGTTGTAGAAGGGATTGTTGAGTCCTTGCAGTTCCGACTCGCAGCCGTTGCATGAGCCCGCATCGACATGGCGGATATGGAGACTGCGCCTGAACGCGCTCCTGCCAGATCGCGGCTGGGCTGTTGATGATCCGCCTTCCTCCGACCAATAAAGATCGGCACGCCCGCGGACGCCAAACGCCCAATCGTTGGACGGCTCCATTGCGCCTGCAGGGCAGGCCTCGGTACAGAGCTGGCATACGACACAACGGCCATAGTCAATTTGAATCACATCATCTTTGGCATCGATAGCGTGCGTCGGACAGACCTCTGCACATTCCTTGCATCCGTCCAGGCATTGAGCGGGATTGTAGCGCGGCATTCCAAGCACATGGGTCTGACCATCCGTCTCGCCTTTGAGAGGCCATTCGGTGGTTGCTTTTCCACTCCTCAATCCGAATAAAGTCCACAACGCCATGGGCCAATCTCCTAGCGATCACAACCGGCTATCGTGAGCCCGAAGCTGGCTTCATTGATCGCGTAGTCCATCATGTTTGAATCGTGCACCGTGAACGGGAAAGCGCGCCAATTGGAAAATGACGGCGACTTGATCTTGACCCGTGCCAACCGGCCGTCTTCCCCGATATGGACAGCATAAAAAAGCGACCCGCGCGGGCTCTCGGCCCATCCCAGTCCTTCAGACATCGGTTGAGGCTCGCAAGCGCTGCGAACGTCGCCGGGCTCGAGCAAAAGCAGGATCCTTTGGCACAGCGCAAAAGACGTTTCGGCTTCTGCGATCCGCACGCGGGCCCGCGCGTATGCATCGCCTTCGTCGTTCGTCGGCACGCCGACCGGAAGCGATCCGTAATAAGCGTAAGGATGATCACGACGCAGATCGCGATCGAGCCCCGAGGCGCGCTCTACCGGTCCTGTCGCACCCTGATCGAATGCGACGCGTTGTGACAGCACGCCCGTCGTGATCAGGCGATCAAGATGACTTTCGGACTCTTCAAGCCGTTCGACGTAGGCTGCGAATTCGACGCGCAGTGCTTCAAGCTGCTCTCCGAGCCATTGGTCCGGCTCTAGGTCCCGCCGAAGCCCGCCGGGCACCAAAATGCTTCGAAGAAAGCGGCTGCCGGTGAGCTTGCCGTTGAGTTGCTTGGCCGTCTCTTCAAGCAGCTTACCTTGGGCTTCGCCGACTTTCAGCGTCGTCGTATGGCAAAGATGGCCGAGATAATGCAGGTGATTGTACAGCCGTTCCAGTTCCGCCAGCAGGACTCTCAGCGCACGGGCTCGGACCGGCACAATGCAACCCGCTGCCCGCTCGACGGCCCCGCAGTAGGCCAGTGCATGGGCGACGCTTCCTACCGCCGAGACGCGCTCGGCCACGATCACAGCGCGCTCCGGATCACATGACTCGAACCGCGATTCCATACCGCGGTGCTTAAAGAAGAGGCGCGGCTGATAGTGGATGATGTGCTCGCCCACGTAGAAGAACGTAAATTCCGCCGACTCCAAAACGTCGGCGCGGACCGGCCCGAACGGCAGTTGTTGAACGTCTTCCCCTTCGATCAACGGCAAGTACTGGCCACCATCGCCCCGACGATGCTCCGTTAGATGTTTTCCGTTGATGTGGCTAGCGCGGTCTTTCCAGAGGACCAGGGGGTAGGGCTCGGGATGATCCCCAAACTTGATCCCGTAAAGGTCCATCGTTTCCCGTTCGTGCCAGCCGAGAAGCGGCCAGATCGATGCAAGGGTCGGCACACTTGTCGCCCCCCTTAAAATCCACGTTTCGAATTCCTGTTTATTAGGAACCGCCGCGATGTAGCGAAGCTCGGTGTCCTTTCCTCGCGGACACCACGCGTAGACGAATTGGATCCGGCCGCCTCTATCGCGCAGATTCTGCGCCTCGCGCTTCAGGCCCTCGACGGTGATCGACTTCGACCGTGTGCCTTTCATGGCGACGCCTCCGCAATCGAAAGCGGGGCCAATCCTTGCGCTATGCTCGTGAAGTGCGCCCAAAGCGATGGCGGCCACCAGAGGCCCATGATGAAGAGCGGTATAAGTGCGAGCCACATCGGGAGCACGCACCACCAGCTGATCGGCGGTTTGTTTGTCGGCGCGCCATTGTCCGACTCGAAATACATCATGCGAAAGTGATTGAGGAAACCGATAAAGATAACGATGAGCAGGACGGCCATGAGGCCGACGAGAAGACCAAAACCTTCGTGCAAACCCGCACGGATGATCGTCAATTCGCTGAGGAACAATCCGAACGGTGGCGCACCGGTGATTGCCACGGCTCCTGCGAGCCATAGCGCTCCTACGACAGGATAGTATTGCGCAACCTTGCGAATGCTCGGGATCCGCTTCGTTCCATAGGCCCTCATGACGCTACCGGCGCCGAAGAACATCAGCGATTTGTTGAGCGAGTGATTGAGCATGTGATAGAGCGCGCCCGCGACGCCGAGCTGTCCGCCGAACCCAAACCCGAGGGCGATCACGCCCATGTGCTCTACGCTCGAATACGCCATCAGGCGCTTGATGCCGGTTTGCCGAACAATGAAGAGAGCGGCGACGAAAAGCGAAAAGGCCGCGAGCGCAAGCAGCGTACCGTGGGCCAATCTGGATATTCCGGCTGCGTCGGCAACAGACAAATAACGGAT
This sequence comes from Pseudomonadota bacterium, assembly GCA_018242215.1. GTDB lineage: Bacteria > Pseudomonadota > Alphaproteobacteria > Rhizobiales > Hyphomicrobiaceae > Hyphomicrobium_B. The sequence goes on along the minus strand of JAFECG010000017.1, from coordinate 148,256 downwards.
GATGCCGATCATGGCAGTATTGAGAAGCGCGCCCGAAAGCAGCGCGGACACGGGCGCGGGGCCCTCGCTGTGAGCGTCCGGCAGCCATGTATGCATCGGCGCCAGACCCACCTTTGTGCCGTAGCCGATAAGGACAAGAAGAAAAGACACAGACACAAGTGCCGGATTAAGCTTCGGCGCAGCTTGCCTCAGCGCCTCCCACGTCATGTCGTACGTCGGACCTAGAACGAAGGTTCCGCTCCAATAGAACAGAATCGTCCCGAGGAGCGCTAAGCTAATGCCCGCGGACACGACGATGATATATTTCCATGCGGCTTCGATGCTCGCCGCTTCCCGTTCGAACGCGACAAGGAAAGTGCTGATCAACGTCGTCAGCTCGATCGCAATCCAATAGAGACCGGCATTGTTCATCAGCGGCCCAACTAACGTGCTCAGCGCGAACCCAGCGAACAGGGCGTAGAACGTCGGAAGCCGATCCGCTTCGCCAAGAAGGCGCATATAGCCAATGGCGTAGACCGACGCGAGGAAGTACACGATCGCAGCGCAAAGCACGGCCCAAATCCCGAGGCCATCGACAACGACGTATCCGTTCCAAAAAGCGAACTTTCCATTATCTGCAAAAATGAAGATCGCGAGCGTGGATACGAGCGAGACTCCGCTCGCGAGCAGATTGACGAACTCAGCGAAAGACGGACGGCGAACGATCAAAATAAGAATGATCGCAAAGACGGGCGCTAGCGTCATCACAAGAGCAAGAATGCCGATCTTTTCTATCATCAGCCCACCAGACGCTTGAGGTGGAGCGTGCTCGTCGTTCCGACTTGGCTTAGGAGATATTGGACGAGGACGCCGAAGCACGCGACGACGATCAGGAGATCGAAAAGAATCACGATTTCGATCAGAAGCGGCATGCCAGGAACAAGGATCTGTGCGCCGAGAAAGATCCCGTTCTCCAACACCAGAAGGCCAAGGATCTGGCTGACGGCTTCATGGCGGACGGACAGCATCAGGAAGCCGATGAGTTTCATCGACAGCATCACGGTCAGAGCGAGCACGACAACGGTTCCGTCGAGGCTGAGGGCCGTACCAATCCGATAGGAAACGACAAGAGCAAAAACGACCGCAAACGCTCCGATAACCAAACTTGAACTCGGCTGGAGTATCAGATGGATCTCGCGATTGACTTCAAGCCGCCGGATAATGCGTAGAATCAGATACGGAAGAAGCATTCCCCGAAACGCAGCCGTGAGGATCGCTACGATGTAAAGTTCGGCATAGCTGCCATAGAATCCGATCGCGGCGGACAGAATTGCGATCAGCCACGACTGCGCGGCAAAAGCGAACATGTAGTGGCGCAGCCAACGTGATCCCAACATTACGAATGCGAGCAGCAGACTGCCGATGGCCAAGAGGCTGAAGAGCGCGGCCGGAAGGGGATCGAGATGGGCAGCGAGCATGAAGTCACCTCAACTGCGTGCCGACAATCGCCAGCACGGCGAGCATGAACGAAGCGGCAAGCGGCTCCTGATAGCGAAAGAACCTCAGGCGCGACTGAACCGTTTCCACCACAACCACGAGGCACGCGACCAAAAGGAATTTCAGCATGAGCGCCATGATCGATCCGACAATCCCGATGGCCGTTCCCGCGTATGACAAGCCCCACGGAAACAAAAGGACGTTGCAAAAGATCGTGTAGAGGACGAACTGCTTCATCATCGACGCCCACTTCAGGATCGCCAGCATGGGGCCGGAGTATTCGAGGATGCGGGCTTCCTCAATCATGTAGATCTCTATGTGCGTGCTGGAGTGAATGGGAAGCCGGTCTGTCTCGACCAGAAGAAGCACAAAGAAAGCCGCAACAAGAAACAGGTGCGTCGGCCCCCAATAGACCGATGGTTCGGCGACAAGCAGATGGTTGACCACAAAAGGCAACATAGCCTTGGCGAGAAGGGTGATGCCGACAAAAACAAGTATGAGAGTTGGCTCAGCCAATATCGCCACCATCACGGACCGGCTCGATCCGATACCGCCATAGGCGCTTCGCGTATCGAGCCCCGCTAGCGTGATCATGAATGAGCCGAGGGTCAGTATCAGTCCGCCACCGAGAATGTCGCCCATGTCGGACAGCGGCAGCGGATAGTTTGTCAGCACGGGAATAAGAATCGGGACGGTCATCGTCGTCGCGAACGCGACGAAGGGAGCGACCCAATAGAGCCAGGACGCCGTTTGGGGAACGACGATCTGTTTATGAAAGAGTTTCCAAAGGTCGCGATAAGGCTGAAAAATGCCCGGCCCTTGTCCGCGCTGAACCCGTTCCTCGAACTGAAGAATGACGCCTTGCAGCAACGGCGCAAGTGCGAGCGTCGTGGCGATCTGCGCGATCTGCAGGATGACGTCCCGAATCGTCATCGGCGCCACCTGCCAAGCTCAAAAACTCTGGTCCGAAGATGTTTTGGGAGGGACGACCCCGACATGACACGACTCCGTTTGCCAACTATGGCCAAACAGGAGTCATCAGCCCTGGGGGCGGTTAAACGGTGAACTCCATCACCGTCCTAAAGCGTGGTCCTATACCTCACGCTTGTCAAGGGCAGAAAAACGTACAGTCCGCTGACAGACATGTTTCTTTTGCTTCCAAGCCGATTCAGAGAATTTGTTTGATTTGTTATCTACAGCGCCATGTCGCGATCAGTTCTCCGTCAGAAGTCGCGAGAGAGCTCCCACGCTCACGCTATTAGCCACGCGCCTGAAGACAGTGCTCGATTTCCATCGCCAGGATCCAATCGGCATGCGCGGCGAGCTCATTGAGACGAGTTACGAGACGGTCTCTTTCCTTGTCTTCTGCGAAATGCAAACAGATTTTGCAGGCTAGGTACGCCAGACGAGGACTGCAATCGGCTGTGATCACGGAAAGTGGCCTTCCCTGCTTTGTCGAGAGCTGCGCTTCGGCCAGAACCTCAAGAGCGCGCCGACGTCTGCGAAGGCTCGTCTCGCTTTCATCGCGAGCCGACGGAAGGGGCGCCAGCGCTGTCGTGATGAGTGGGTCATAAGCGGCAGCGTCAAGCCTCGCCAGAGCCTTTTGCGCAACGGGACCTGAATCATCCTCAGCGAGTGCGGTGAGCAGAACCGGAATAGCTTCGACGCGATCGAAACTCGCCAGCGCTTCCACAATGCCCGCCGAGGAACGTGACCGCGCGAGATCAAGCAAGAGTTGGAAAACCCATTGTTCGCGCACTCTCGAGAGGGCACGTGCAGCCGCATTGATGACTGCCTCGTCGCCCATCAGTTCGACCGGATCGGTCGCTCCACTCTCATGCAGAAGGTACTCCCGCAACGGCGCGTATGCACCCAGCGTCAACAGCACATTCACGGCAGCGCACCTTGGCTGATAGATGCCGCTTGGTTCGCGTCGGAAAAGAAAGCTCCGTAGAGCCGGTATCGCTGCTTTCCCCATGCGCATGAGGCGAATTTCTCCCGAAGCGACGGAGTGAAGGCTCAGCAAAGTCTCGACGGTCTTTTCAGAAATCTCGGCTTGGCCTCCGGTGCGTACATCCGACCACAAATCAGGGAATTCTGTATGCATGGCGATTATCGCCCATATTGCCCCGCCAGCACCGCGAAAGGGCTTTGAAAGGCGGGCGATCCAAGTTCACGTTCGATCTCCAGAAGCCGGTTGTATTTGGCGAGACGCTCGCTTCGGCAGACGGAGCCCGTCTTGATCTGACCGCCTCCGGCGGCGACGCTCAAGTCGGCGATGAAGGTGTCCTCAGTCTCTCCCGATCGATGCGAAATGATCCAGCCCCAACCCGCCTCGCGGCAAAGCCTTATGGACTTCAGTGTCTCGGTTACGGTCCCGATCTGATTGAGCTTGATCAGCACCGCATTGGTCGCACGCTCCGCGATGCCGCGCGCGATGAGAGCTGGGTTGGTTACGAAGAGATCATCGCCGACGACTTGAATCATATCGCCCTGGGTCCGCGTTTGCAGACTAAAACCGTGCCAATCATCCTCTCCGAAACCATCCTCGATCGAGACGATCGGAAACTTGCTGCAAAGGAATTTGTATTGGTCGAGGAGTTGTTCAGAACTCAGGATACCTCCCCCGGGGCCGCCAAGATGATAGAAGCCGTCCTCGGCAAAGGAACTGGCAGCGGGGTCCAATCCCAACGCGATATCGGTGCCGGGTTTAAAACCCGCGTCCCGGATCGCTTCGACGATGATCCCGCAAGCCTCCTCGCTATTTTTAAGCTCGGGTGCAAAGCCGCCTTCGTCTCCCACCGACGTCACATAGCCTCGACGATCGAGAATGCCTCCGAGCGCGTGAAAGGTCTCTGCGGCGTATCTCAGGGCTTCGGTAAACGAAGGTGCACCGTGTGGGATGATCATGAACTCTTGGAAGTCGAGAGAATTTGCAGCGTGCTTTCCGCCGTTGATGACGTTGACCATCGGGACAGGAAGCCGGTAAGGCCCCGAGAGGCCGAAGCATTGGAACAGGGGACGTCCGAGCGATGAGGACGCGGCGCGAAGGACGGCCATCGAAACACCAAGGATAGCGTTGGCGCCGAGCTCGGATTTGTCCGGCGATCCATCGAGCACAATCAGCGCATCGTCGATACGTTCTTGTTCAACTGCGTCACATCCCTTCAAGTTCGGCGATATTCGCTTCGTGATGCTCGATACCGCCTTGAGAACACCTTTTCCCTTATATCGCTTCGGGTCTTTGTCTCGAAGTTCGAGCGCTTCCCGCTTTCCGGTCGAAGCCCCGGCGGGCACGGACGCAGTACCCCGGTTCCCATCCTCCAGCTCGACGGTGACACGCAATGTCGGCCAGCCGCGCGAATCAAGGATCTCGAACGCATCGATCGATTGGATTGCCGTCTTCATTGCGTTTCTCCCGTGACTGAATCCCTCGGCGTTCGCTCGTTGAAAGTTTTGGATGGGGCGGCGTGATCGTGCGGTTTCGGCTTTCTGCTCTGTTCTGCGAACACCCGTTCGTAAAGGTCCCTGCCATAACTGGTCTGCAACGGCTGGCCTTCGAGCATTCGAAACGTTCGGGTACCGCCGGCCAGACGTTGCGCGCGGAGAAATTTCGCATTGGACAGCTTTTGCCCATAGAGTCGGTGAGCAAATTCATAGAGGTGGGTGACGAAGAATACCCTCATGCTGCTTTGGATCAGGCCGTAAGTGATTTCGCTGGCGATTTCGGAGCCCTCACGCTCATTCGTCGCGGCAAACGATTCATTGAAGAGGACAAGTGCATCGCGCCGCAAGCGGGGAACCATCTTGTCCATCCGTCTAAGTTCCTCGTCGAGCTTACCGCTCTCCATCGCCGTATCTTCTTCCCGCTTGTAATGGGTGACGACGCTGCTCGATATTTCCGACTGGAAGGCGCTCGCCGGAACGAACATTCCCGCTTGCATCATCAACTGCGCGATGCCGACGCTCCTAAGAAATGTAGACTTGCCGCCCTGATTGGCGCCGGTAATCATGATCAGGTCCATGCCATCGGCGCGCACGTCGTTGCCGACGACCTTTTCTCCCGTCCTGATCGCCAACGACGGGTCATAGAGGTCCCGGACCAAGTAAACCCGCTTGGACGGGGTGTGGGGTGACGGAATGCAAACCGGCAGTCCCGTCTGCTCGAGATGTCGACGCAAATTCAAGCAGCCTAAGTAGAAAGCCAGCTCGGCCCGTAAAAGCTGGAAGAAACTCAAAATGTGATCGGTAGATTGCGCCAATGCATTGGCCGCGAGATCTATGCCGCGTTCTTTCAAATCCATGAGCGCTCTCGCTCCGCTCTCGTCACGCGGATTGAGCTGATAACTGAAAGGCGGCCTTCGCCCGAAAACGCGGCGAAGCCAACAGCGCTTGTCTCTCGGGGGATCGCGCAGGCCGATGTCGACGAGCCGATTGCCTTTTCCCAGCCGTGCCGAAATCTCTACACCATCGCGAAACCGAAGGCGTCGGAGATGGTCTTCGATGCTCGCAAGATACTCCTCGGTCAGTTCCACCCGGAGCATCGTCAGCATAGTGATGATACCCTCCGATCGGAAGACGTCCGCATTCGTGTCGGCGAAAAGCCTCAGGCGCCGAAGCGCCGCGAGAAGCATCTCAAGTGTATCGACAGCCCGGTGCAAAATAGACATCGGGTAGCGTGGCGTAAACCAACTCCAATATCCCGATCGCTCTTGAGAAATCGCATCGTCGGCGATCCGATAAAGTTCCCGAACCTTCTCTTCATGTGCCAAGCCGTCACGGAGTACGTTTTGCCGGTAGAGAATCGCGTCGACGTCATCGAGACTGCACAACAGCACTGTTTCGGAAATTTCCCTCACATACTTGTCGCCGCTCGCCATTGCATCAAGCAGCCAGGCAAGGCCCAGATCCTTGATGAGCGCCTCCGCATTCCACGGAAGGCTTTGATCCGGTGCGAAATCTAGATCTTTATGCATGAGGTGCGCCTTCATGACCGCAAGCGCTCCATCAAACATGCGCGGGTTACGCCGTATTTTCTCGCAATCGACATTGCGTGTGAGAGGCCGTCGGGCGCTTTTCTTTCTATCTTGAACGTGCGCACCGTCGGATCGGCGGCTCTTACGCCGCTGACAACGCTCACCGTCTCTTCGCTGAAATTTGCGAGCTCCTCGATGAAGGTCACCCAGACAGCCAATACGCCGCGCCTTATAAGCTCGGTCATTACGCGTCGGCTGAGGTAAACAGCGTCCTCAAGCATGGTCGACGTGAATATCTCGTTCAGGAGAACGATGCTGTTGGGATTGGCGCGGAGGAGAATCCGCCGGATGCGAACTAGATCGCCCTGCAGCTTGCCTTGCTGCGACTCGAGGTTTTCTTCTCTTTCAAAATGCGTCCAAATTGCATCGGCGAGAATGAGCTTTGCCTTGCGACCAGGAACCGGACAACCAAGAGTGGCGAGATAGTGCATCTGCCCGAACATGCGGGCGAAAGTTGTTTTGCCGCCCTGATTGGGTCCCGTGACCACGAGGATACGTTCGCGCCCGTGAAGCATAAAATCGTTTACGACGACAACGCCTTTCGTGCGGACGAGTTTTTCTGCCAACGCAATATCGAACGCATCATGCGCGAAGACGTCTGTATCCTCGAGGCTGCTCCTAGTGTCGGGATAGCAGAATGGGAGGCCGTGCGCAGCGAGCTTTTCCGTATGATCGAGATACGCCAGATAGAATTGCACCTCTCGATCGAACGATGTGAGAACTGGATCAATAAACTCGGAGTTCGCAGCGCAGTAATCCGCCAACCGCTTAAATAGGTCCGGGTAGAGTTCACCTGCGAACGCGACAATCGCGGCCTCGATATGGTTCATAAAACGGTCGGCGGCGGGTGAGACCTTATAATTCTTGACTTGACCCTGCCGAAATTTTTGGAACGTCCGCTCAACTGCGGCGCTATAGTCCTGCTCCTCCGCGGGCTTCTTCACCTGAAAGCCGTCGGCACCAATCACGATCGATAGCCGCACTTCGGCCAGCGCGTCTTTTATCGCGTCGGCTTCGCGCGAGAGCGCGGAAAAGGTTTCCGAATGGACGTAGCCATCGAGATAGCGGCGGAGACGGAAGAAACCACGCGATGTTACCGGCAGCGAGCACAACGCTATAGTCAGATTTTTGACCAGATCAGAGAAAGCATGGGCGGCATCTAGGAACCAAGCCTGCCGCTCCATCTCGTAGGATGCACGAGCTGCGCTTTTCAGAAGGTCGCGAACGCCGCGCATACCTTCGCCAAACGCAAGGATCTTGCTCCGTAACTCTTTGTCGTCTAGATCGCGAAAAACTTCCTGGCGGTAGATAACGTCATCGACATGTTGCAGAGGCTCGTAAAAAAAAGTCTTGATGTCGTATTCATCTCGGCCGGCCGCGATGGATGCTACTGCCTGGTCTAAGTTCAGGTCAATGAAACATTCCGGCTGATCGCCGAAATCGCGCTCCGGCCGTCCTTTCGGAAATAGTATGCTAGGAAGATTTTGATCTGCCCCGATATCGAAGTCGGCAGGCGAGGATGACGCTTCAGTCGCCATTGAACCACGGACCATCGTGGTCCCCGGCGATGCTCCCGGCGTGCGCAAACGCGGTTCTGTCTGGGGGGTCCCGATGACACACTCCTACCGTTCGCAGTCGTACGGTAGGAGTCATTAGCCGGGCATGGCGTTCAAAGGGGGACTCCATCCCCTTCCTCGTAAGATATGCGGTGTGGCCCAGTTTCGCAAGGAGAGCTTCGGCTTGCGCGTCTCTCCAATCGCTCATACTGGCTCGGCTGCAACAGACGAGAAATTTATTCCGCCGCTACTATGTCGCCGCCACGCTCCGGCAGGGTGATCGGCTCTGCTTGCTGCCCAAAGCGTCTCCACGCCATCCTAACATCCCGGAGAAGCCTGACGAATGGACTTGGATCGCGAAAATGCTCGGCGAATTCGCGGTCAATCTCGACCGCTCTCCAGTATTGGTGGCGCCAATTCTTGAGCGCCTGAAAGAGCTCTTCACCCTGCTCTCGGCTGACGGCGCGTCCCGAACAATCGCACCGTGCATCGATCGTCACCTGCCCCTGCGGCCCAATGCAAAATACATGGTGGCTTGGCACATGTCGGAGCCGGCCGCGATCATACTCGAAATCGGTTGGCTGAAAATGAAGTGCTCTGATCAACGGAGCGACATCCAAAAACGCCGCTCGGCCCATTGTGAGCGTCGAATTCGAAATAGTTTCTGGCATGGATTACCCTTTCGATTGAGTTCACCTCTAATGCGTCGAAAGCGGATCGCGTGATCTTATGATCCGCCGTCGACCCGCGGCTAAATCAACGGAAAGAACCATTGGGAGTTCCCGAGGGCGTCGACGTGGCCCGGCCAAACCTATTGACAGCGATCGGCGCTCGCCTCATCTTCGCGCCAGGGAATGAAGTCTCCCTCATAACCGCCCGCTGGCTGATGACTTCTACCGTGCCCCAAGGGCGGTGGAAGTTTTTTTATGCTCTCTCCGCTCGCGTGTTTCTGCGCGCTAATTCGGAAGGAGAGGCTGAAATGAGCGATTCAATTGAATTCACGATAAATCGAGCCTCGGCATTACGGCGCAAAAGCGTGTGCGCTCGTATCGATTAAACGGGGGTCGAGTTATGGAAGCGAATGCCATCGCCATCGGTCGCAATCCTCCGCAGGACATCAATGTCGTCATTGAAGTTCCTTTCGGAGGAGAGCCGGTAAAATACGAGATGGATAAGGCGTCGGGACGAATATTCGTAGACCGAATTCTGTACACGGCAATGCGATATCCTGGCAATTATGGATTTGTCCCGCAGACTTTGGCCCAAGACGGAGACCCGATCGACGTTCTGATCGTCGGGCATCAACAGATCGTGCCTGGCGCCGTCATGAATTGCCGGCCGCTCGGCGTTCTTCTCATGCAGGATGAAGCCGGGCCCGACGAAAAGATCTTAGCGGTTCCTTCCGACAAGGTGTCCTCGATGTACCGAGGCGTCGAAGAATGCCGCGATCTTCCCGAGATCCAATTGCGACAGATTAGTCACTTCTTCGAACGCTACAAAGAACTCGAGGATTCCAAATGGGTGAAAATCGAACGGTGGGGTGGAGCAGATGAGGCGCGCGCCCTCATCCTGGCGGCTGTTGAGCGTTTCAAAGCGTCGTGAGGAGAAATTTATCTTTGGCACAAATACGACTCCCGATGCCTCGCGGACCTATCTAAGGGATTTTTCCAAGAACCGTATCGATAAGCAGGGACTCGAGAGGGAATTTGGACGAGCTTCACCTGAACGTCCGCGGATCTGAGGAGACTACGCGTGGAAATCGAGCGCACCGAGTCGCAAGCCGATGATCGACGCGCTCGTCGTCTTGCGATCCGGTTCGTTCTTCTCATCGGCTGCCTGAGTTTCTTTGCAGACTTCACCTACGAAGGCTCTCGAAGCATCCTCGGCGCTTATCTCGGGGGGCTTGGCGCGAGCGCAACCATTGTAGGTATCGTGACAGGCCTCGGCGAGTTTCTGGGTTATGGTCTTAGGTTGGTCTCGGGGCGATGGGCAGATGCCACGGGCCTCTATTGGCCAACTATCATCTGTGGCTACGCTATTCAGATGACGTCGGTCCCCGCGCTCGCATTGACTCGCGGTTGGGAAACCGCCGCAGTACTGATCATTCTAGAGCGTGTCGGCAAGGCCATGCGCAATCCGCCACGCGACGCGATGCTGGCTCACGCGGCCAAACATGTTGGCGGCTACGGATCGGTCTTCGGAATCCACGAGGCCTTAGATCAACTCGGTGCGATGTTTGGACCTTTGCTCGTGGCATTCGTTTTAGCGACAGGCGGGAATTTTCAGGCGTCTTTTGCCGTCCTCGTTGTGCCTGCCGCCATTAATCTCGCGTTGGTCGCAGCCGCGCGCGCACTTTACCCCCGACCGGAGGATCTTGAAGCTTCGCAAGCGGAAACGACCAATGAGGAGCTACCAAAGGTGTTCTGGCTTTACCTTGGCGGAGCGGCGCTCGTCGCCGCGGGGTTCGCAGACTACCCGTTGATAGCCTATCATTTCGGTAAAGCGCACACCGTTACGGCAAATTGGATTGCAATCTTTTATGCGGTTGCGATGGCGGTCAGCGGCTCTGCGTCACTTTTCTTCGGACGCCTCTTCGACCGATTTGGCTTCACCGTTCTCGTAGGATTCACCTTGGCCAGTGCGCTGTTCGCACCCTTGGTATTCCTCGGCGGATTTTGGACTGCTTTGCTCGGTGCTGCGATCTGGGGAATGGGCATGGGCGTTCATGAGTCCATCATTCCTGCGGCGGTGGCTCCGATGATAGCAATCCAACAAAGAGCGACAGCTTTCGGCACGTTTACGGCTGGCTACGGATTATTCTGGTTCTTGGGGAGCTCGGTCATGGGAGCACTTTATGATCGCTCACTCGCCGCGATGATCGCCTTTTCATTGATTTCCCAACTGGCAGCGGTTCCAATTTTCGCTGCGGTCAAGCGTCGTTGGAGCAAGATGAGCGGCTAGGCATTGCCCCAATCATATCGTTGCCGGGCGTTGGCTAATTTCGGCCCCGCCTATTCGCTTTTGGTACTGACTTTGGCTTCTTGCAGCAGCTCTGCTGCTGAGACTTTCAAGGCCTTGGCAATTTTTTCCAAAATTAGCACTGTAGGATTTCGAACTCCTCGTTCGATGCCGCTGATGTAGGTCCGATGCAAGCCACAATGGTCGGCAAAAGCTTCCTGAGAAAAGCCCCGCTCTTCACGAAATTTCTTCAGATTGAGGCCGACACGGCGCCGCACGTCCATGACCAAAATGGAACGGTGGTGCGGACAATTGATCTACAGACTATGAGTCTCAATTTCCTGGACTGCAGACCCCAACTCAGGGATAGACTGCTTGTGATGTCGACTATGAGTCTCAACCCCAATGCACTCAGGTCATTAGTTGATGATACCACAATGGACCGACAAATGAACTCTGACCTCAGACTCACTACCAGCCAGATCGGCCAAATTGCCGAATCGCTTGTGGCATCAACGCTCATGTCTCTTTCCGGCGGGCGCCTCTCACCTTTCACCGCTCACACGGACGACTGCGGCGTCGATCTAATTGTTCTCGATAAAAAGACCTCCCGGATGATTTGCATCCAGGTGAAAAGTCGGAGTGAGGATGATCGAAGGCCAATCCGGCAATTCGGGATACGGAAGGCATCTTTTCGCGGACATCCGCAGTGCTATCTGCTCGCTTTCGTATTCAATCCGAAAGATCCGGCTATCAGAAGATCTTGGTTTATTCCTATGTCACAACTTCCAAGCTTATCGGTAAAGAAGTTAGACCGATATTCCCTGTCACCTTCAACACGTGAGCATTCTAGAGATCGCTATAGTGGATATCGATCGGAAAGTGCCACTGACTTGGTTGCAGCTATCTTGCGAGTGCTCGATAAGTCCCCTCAATTTGATCACCCTATTTTGCCCGCTGGGCGGAGCGCGCATTAACGTCGACGGCTCACTCGCTGTTCCGTTGCAAGCATCAAAATAGTGCTCCTATCCTTTGTCTGGACCGTGTCTCCGACCAATTTAGCATTTGGGACATGCTGTCCACCTGATCGTCGTTTCGACCAATCGGAAATGCCAAAATCTCGTTGCGAAAAGTGTCTAGCCACGGCGCTTCGTGCGGTATGAAGACGGAACCGGCTTCAATAATCGCTGACTGCGCTGTTGCGCGATCTGCCTTCGATCCCTCGGGCCGGATCCCGATAAGTCGAGTTCCTCTGCCCTCAGAGCGCAATTGTTGGAGGAGACCGATTCCGATGCCGGCTTCTTCAAGAAGAACGACTTTAGCCCCGAATGCACGCGCTTGGCTCACGATCTTCCGCCGAAGGTCTGGAAACTGCATCCTCTCGCGGAAGATATCCAGCAGATAATATTGTTTCTGCTGAACCAACCACGTAGTGCAGACGGACCAATCCGATGCATCGCCTATGGTTGTGGCCAAGTCCCAACTTTGAACGATCATATCGTTGGGTCTTCTCGATGGTGCAGCCTCGTATGAGCGGAACCATCGCCACTTGAGGAGGTTGCCTTCAACAGGCACTGGAGACTGTTGGTATTGTGCCGAGAACTGGAAGGAGGTCATCGACGCGCGAAGCCGCTCCAGGACTCCTGACGGTTCTCGCTCTGGATGAAGCGTTTCTCCGGCCCGACGTCCGACTATACTGCCGTCCGACAGCTCATATTTCTCGTCCTCTTCTGCGATGGCGGGTAGTCTAAGATATTCCCATTCTTCCTTCTCCATGACGTGCGCAACCAAATCATCAACGTGAACGCGTTGCATGATCAGGACGATGACATCTTCCTTCTTGTTGTCGAGTCGAGAGTAAAGGGTCGAATCGTACCACTGCTTGACCGACTGGCGGCGGGGTTCAGATTGAGCGTCTTGAGGCTTGATGGGATCATCGATAACGACGAAATTACCGCCTCGGCCAGTCAATGTACCTCCGACGGATGTCGCCAAACGATATCCGCCGGCCCGCGTCTCGAATTCTCCCTCCGCCATCTTACCGGGATTGAGTACACTTGAAGGAAATGCTCGCCGATACCAAGGCGCGTACATCACAGTTCTGCAATCCCGCGCTAATTTCCCTGCGAGTTCCTGGGAATAACTTGCACAGATGAATCGAAGGGTCGGATTCTTTCCTAGTGCCCAGGCCGGAAACGCTATCGAAGCCGAAATGGATTTCAAGTTCCTCGGAGGAAGCGCAATGATGAGACGCTTTATCTCTCGTCGATAAGCACGCATAAGGCGATCCGCGATGACTTCAATGTGCCAATTCGGAGAAAACTCCTGGCTCGCATCCACCGTAGCAAATGTTTTGGCGATGAACGCGGCGAGGTCCTGCCGAAGGATGGCGTTGAGGACTTCACTTTGGCTTGGTTGAGACATCAGTCGCCACCGCGCTTTCGACGCGCATAATCTTTGAGAATGAACTGATCGGCTTTTTCCAATTCGGCCGGGGGCAGCCCAGTCCCATTATTCAAAAGCTTGCTTTGGCCAATGATCAGTTGAACCGCTTTCGAATCTCCTTTCAGGGCTCTCGAGAAAAGAGCTTTTATCATCGCTCTTTGCTTGGTCACTTTTCGTGTCCGGCCGCCCTCGATAACAGAGATGGTTTGCTTTAGCTCCTCCGCCAACTCCACGCTAAATTCTCGTGCCCCTTTCGGCCGTCCCTTGGGATTACCCGACTGACCTGGCTTAAAGCGGGAATTTTTTGGTGGCTTGCCATAGCCAACCGTATAGTTAGGCTTTTTCAAGAGCGGGCCCTCTTCTTAAATGAGGGCGGGCCCTCGGCGGCTCTCGCGAGATCTTCCGAGAATAAACGACCAGTATCGCCGTTGACGGCTTTCAGACCTGTCGCTTTCTGCCAACGCATGACGGCGACATCGACATATCGCGGCTCCAACTCGATCAAACGTGCTCGGCGTCCGATTTTCTCGGCAGCCATCAGCGTAGTACCTGCTCCGCCAAATCCATCGAGGACGATGTCGCTGCGGTTGCTGGCATCTTGCAGAGCATCCGCCACAAGCAATACAGGTTTGACGGTCGGATGGTCTGACAGATCCTGCTGTCTCCCTCTGCGCCAGGTGTTAACGCCGGCGTACTCCCATACATTCGAACGGTAACGACCAAACCGGCCGAGTTCGATGTTATTTATGTGTTTGGCGCGGCCGCGCTTATAGATGAGCACGAGTTCATGTTTTGAGCGATAAAAGGATCCCATGCCGCCATTGGTTTTGTTCCAAACGCATAGATTTTTCATTTCTGTGTAGACGCTCTGCCCAGCGCTCATCAGTTCGCCGAGGTGCCGCCAGTCCATGCAAATATAATGTAGCGCTCCATCAGCGCTTACCGCGGCAAGGTTTGCTAAAGATGCTTTGAGAAAATCTGTGAATTCTTCGGGTGTCATTTCTCCACTGGCGACGGCAAATTCACGATGGTTCTGGCGTCCTAGGCCCGACACATGTCCTTCAATCGGGACGTTGTAGGGCGGATCGGTAAACACCATTCGTGCTCTTTCGCCGTCTATCAAACGCGCGATAGCTTCGCGATCGCGAACATCTGCGCAAATTATGCGATGCGGTCCGAGCTGCCAGAGTGTACCTAAACGTGTCACAGCCTTATCTGCTGCTGGCACATCCGGGATCTCATCGGCCGTATCCAAGACGTTGGTCTGCCTCTGGATCGTCAAATCAATTTCGGCGTGATCGAAACCCGTTACCGAAACGTCAAAATCATCGTCGATTGTAACGAGGTCTGCCAGTTCCAAAGCCAGTATGTCTTTGTCCCAGCCCGCCAGTTCTGCGAGCCGATTGTCCGCGATCGCATATGCTCGCAATTCTGACCGGCTCAGATGATCCAGACAGATCACTGGGACCTTGCTCAACCCAAGTTTGCGCGCTGCTTCGGCCCGACCGTGGCCAGCGACGATGTGACCATCGATGTCAATGAGTATGGGGTTCACGAACCCAAAGGTTTTAATGCTCTTGGCGATCTGACTGAGCTGCTTTGCGGAATGGGTTCGTGCGTTCCGTCGCGCAGCTTTGAGTCCAGAAAGGCTTCTATGCTGAATTTTGGGATGCTCAAATGTTGCTGTCTGTATCCGTCTTTCGGATTTTTTCGGCATATTTTTAGCCGCGAACGTGTTCGCGCCTCCGAAATGCGCGCGCTATAGAGCGAACGCGAACGCGAAGGACGCAACAGACAATACTTCGCGGTCACAGGCGGCCATCCGCGTGATGGCACCCTGCCTTTTGTGTCTATTTTTCCCCCTGCTTTCGAAAGTCCTGGCCCCAGTTATCGGGACCGAATTCCCTGTTTTATCGAGCAGGGAAAACGTACCAGTTAAGCCTCTACTAACGGCACTTCCTAAATGAATGGTAACTCCCAACTAAATTTTTTTGACCGAATTCCCTGTAGATCCGGTGTTTTCAGGGAATTCCCCCGAGAGTCGTTCGCCGTAGACTGCCAGCACAGCCAGCGACTAAGTTATTGATATAAATGTATATTATCAGATTTCGGCGAACGGAATTTCGTTCGCAAATTTCCGGGGCTTGTCGACCCACATTTTAGGGGCGAGTTCTGTCTGGTCGTCGGCAAACAGCATCCCCATGCATCGCAAGGACAAAGTGCGCGTGTCTGAACTCAACCACGCCGATTTGGCGCTCTTGACGCGGGCGTTCATCACCCGAGCTCCGATCGATCGCTATTTTCGCGTCAACAATGAGCGACCTAGGATTGCGATTGAGGCGAATTCCGCGGACTCGATCATTGCCATTGTGAGAGGGGCGCCGATCGCGACCATTATGCCCTCGGCAATCGCACGACAGCTCCCGGGACTTAACGCAATTCCA
This sequence comes from Pseudomonadota bacterium, assembly GCA_018242215.1. Lineage (GTDB taxonomy): Bacteria > Pseudomonadota > Alphaproteobacteria > Rhizobiales > Hyphomicrobiaceae > Hyphomicrobium_B. The sequence goes on along the minus strand of JAFECG010000017.1, from coordinate 132,341 downwards.
CTTACGCCGTCGGCAGGAATTTGGACGCTATCGGTCCTCGCAACGCAAGGACGCTTATCGGAGCGCTGTCTCAAAAGCATTTATCACGATATTGAAGGGGGGACGAAGCGACGCTCGAGTCTAATGCGTTTCCATACGAATCAGCTCGGGCTGGGAATTTATTTCTAGATCCCTCCGCCGCCAACCTGATCTCCTGGATTTCTCTGCGCAAATAATCCCAAGGTCGTTCACCTATCGATGACCCTGCGCCTCTTTGCATAAAGCCTCTGGCTTCTCTCCTGCCCGAGAAAACACGAGCGGCTTCCGATAACTAGGAGCCTCAACCGATCTCTCTATTCAGGCTCATTCCTTTCCATTCGGCCATTTGCCAGGCGCAACGCACAGGCCCGAAGGCCGTCGCGCATTGGGGCCACAACCGCTTCGTCCGCTCTCGGGGAATGAACGGCATAGGCCGAATATGAAAATTCCGGTGCGTTCTCGACCAGAGATAGGAGCCCTTTTCTTACATACGGTTCAATGAAGCCGCGCCGGAAATATCCGCGTCCCCCGACCGCCAATATGTACTCAAGTGCCAGGGGGCCATAGCTGACGGCGACGGCTGAGGCCGGCTCTTCCGGAAAAGCAGAATAATACGCGTCGGCGAATTCCTCGCCCCAATCGATTTGAATCGTTTGAGGTGCGCCAAGTGTCAAAGACGGATGATTCGATTCAGCCAAAACCAATTTCTCTTCGAAAATAAGCTCCGCTATCAAGCCGGTCCGATGTGGGGCGCCATAAAGTATTGCGGCATCCAGCGTGCCTTCCTGGACTTGATCCATAAGTCTGTCGGCGGCATCGATGCGCACTGACAGCGCAAATTCCGGATGGATCTCGCGCATCCACACGAGCCAAAGAGGAACAATAGGATGCGAGATGCTCAGCTCCGCGCCAAAGGTCACGACGGTATCCTGCGCCTGAGATAATCTGAGCGATTGAGTTGCTTGATCGGCTAGCCTGACGAGGCTTACGGCATATCTCTGAAATTTCTGCCCAGCTGGCGTCAGCTGCGCGCCGATTTTGTTGCGAACGAAAAGCGGACAGCCGAGTTCTTGCTCGAGGACACGGATACGCGCACCGACAGCCGTTTGTGTGACATGCAAATTCGTTGCTGCCGCCACGAAGCTTCCCGCTTTGACAACCTCCAGAAATGTCCGTGCGGCAGTGATGTCCATCGTGTATTAGCCGACTCCAAGAATATCGTGATACGATAGACAGGCTTCTTCCATATCCCGCCCGAAACTTCAAACGGCGGATCTCACAGAAAACAGAACGTGGACCATCCTTGCCGAAAGAAGGGACCGTTTTGAAAGAGCCGTGATCTGGCTGCGCCGTCAGCCGGGGCGGCTTTGCATTCGGGGGGCGGCATTTCCGGAGAAATGCGCATTTTCTGCGCGGTCCGCCTGCCAACCGCCTCCGAGAGCCAGAAAGATCGCAATCTGGTACCGGCTGACGTCCGTTTGTCCTGCGGCGTAGGCCTGTTCGGCCGCCGCTAAACTGCGGTCTGCGTCCAATGACGTTAGTGCGTCCGTGCTCCCGCCCTGCCACAACTTTTGCGCATCGGTTGCGACTTTCGCCGCCCGATCCCGCGCATTTCTGAGATTTTTCAACCGCGCGAGGCTATAGGAATAATTTGTCAGCGCGCTTTCGATTTCACGCAGCGCGACGAGAACGGTTTTGTCGAACTTCGCGAGGCTTGCTTTGCTGCCTGCTTCCGCTGCGGCGATGCGCGAGCGTGCGACGTTCTGGTTAATATTCCAACTGATCTGCGGGCCGACGCCGAAGCGATTGGTCAGCGGTCCAAAAAGATCAGTTGCTGCACCTTGGGTGCCAACGGATGCTCCGATTTTGACGTCAGGATAAAGCTCGGAAGTCGCGACGCCGACCATCGCCGTTGACGCCGCAAGCTGACGTTCGGCAGCGCGGACATCCGGACGTCGGCTCAGAAGACTGTGCGCATCTCCGACCAAGATCTTCGATACCAATTCGAGTGGCTTGCGGCACTCCAGCATGGAGCGATCGTAGTTTTCCGGAAGCTGTCCTAAGAGGGTCGTCAAACGATACGCAGCATTGATCTGACGCGCCTCGAGAGAGGGAATTTGGGACTTGAACTGCTGATAAAGGCTTTCCTCCCGATCGATATCGAACGATGCGACGCGACCGTTGATTGCCATCGTCCGTGTCAATGCAATCGTCCGCGATTGGATGGCCGCGGTGCGCTTCGCTGACGCCAATTCGTTTCCGGCGTTGCAAACGTCGGCATAGGCGCGCGTCGTATCGGCGACCACGTTCACACGGACCAAGTCGCGCGCCGCGATCGCGGCATCGTCGTTGGCTGATGCTGCCTCTATGCCGCGCGCAATGCCTCCAAACAGGTCGAGATCATAATTGATGGCGAGCCCCATGTTGGCAATTTGATGTTGCGGCGGTTTGATGTGGCTGAGATTGGCCTCGGCAGATTGCTGGACGTAGCTCGTCTCGAAGGCTGCGCTTCCGTTGATTTGGCGGCCCGTTTCAGCCTCGGCAAGGAACGCATGCGCTTGTTCGAGATTGGCTTCAGCAATGCGCAGATCGGTATTGGCACGCAAAGCTTGCTGAACGAGCCGAGAAAGCGTCGCGTCGTCATAAAGACGCCACCAATCGGCTTGGGGCTCGCCAGCGCTCGTCGCCTCCATACGCGATGCGAAAGCAGCGTTCGCTGTCGGCGCATTTACAAGCGCCTGCTTCGGTAGATGATAATCCGGTCCTGCCACACAGCCGGAAAGCAACGGCAAGCAAAGCCATAATCCGAGGCGGACGACTTTCACCACGGAAAGCTCCGCTTGACTGTCGGATCGTTCGGCTGGGGTTTTACCTCCACAGTTGCGGTTTGCCCAGCGATGAGCTTCAGCCCTTGTGGGACCTTATCGATTGCGATGCGAACCGGAATGCGTTGTGCAAGACGAACCCACGAGAATGACGGATTGACGTTCGCCAGTGCCGACTCATTGTCGTTACGTTCGCGGTCCGCGATACCTGAAGCAATGCTTTCGACATGCCCGCTTACCGGCTCTCCGACGCCCATAAGGAATGCGACCGCCGGATCACCGACATGGATCGCCGGAATTTTGGTTTCCTCGAAATATCCCTCGATCCGCATGGATTTCGTGTAGACGAGTGCCGCGACTGCATCTCCCGCCTTCATGTAGACGCCGGGCTGGAGGGTCATGTTCGAGATATATCCGTCGACCGGCGCACGGACATCCGTGCGATCGAGATTAAGTTTTGCCAGGTTGCGCGCTGATGTCGCCTCGGCGACGCGGCCGCGCAACTCATCGACGCGCGCGCCGCCCTGCTCAATCTTCTCTGCGGCGATGACCGCGGACATGGAGCGATTGCGGCGATCTTCGCGTTCCGCCTGAGCAAGCGTTGCCTGTGCGCTCATAAGCGTCGCCTCGGCGCGGTGAAGCGCGAGTTCGTAACGTGGCCGGTCCATCACCAAAAGGATCTGCCCCGCATGGACGTATTCGTTGTCCCGAACGAGAACCTCGGTCACGAGGCCGGACACATCCGTTGCAACCTGCACAACGTCGGCCCTGACTTTCCCATCGCGCGTAATGGGATCGACTTGGTACCGCTGCCAAAGCGCCTGGAGTGCTGCGAGTGCAAGCGCCACAAGCAGCAAGGTGCCAAGCGTTCGGCTCCAAAGCAAACGGTCCCTCATATGGGAAACCCTGAGGCCAACACGTGGGCGTCCGCGAGCACGGAGAATCCCCACCAAAGGAGGGAAAAAATCGTAATATCGAGGAGCGCGGGACGCCAACTCACCTGATCGAGAGGCACGCGGTGAAAGATCGGGCGCAGCCAATAGGTCAGCAGGCTTGCCAGAATTGCCCACCATAGCGCGGCAGGGACATACACACCAAAGATCTGTACTTCGTCGATCATGCTGCCACCCGATTTAAACGCGGCGAGGACGACAGCAGGTTGCAACGAATACCCACAGCGGCGAGAAGCGCCTGATGGCGTATGGCATGATCCTCCATGGTTTGAATGGCTGTGGTCGCACTTTCCAGCGCCGACCAGAAACGATCCTTTGGCGGCGTCTCATACCCGGCCAGATAACGCTCGCGAAATAGTTGCGCGATTTCTGCCAGCAAGGCATTTATTCGCTGTTTCGTCTCCCCTTGCCCAAAGATCGCCGCGCGCCGGAGATGCAAGATATTGCGGCCAATTCGTATATCGCGGAGTCCATCGGCTGCATGGAATTCGTCTCCTTCGCCAGTCGTGGCAATGCGCGCGGCGATCTGGCCTGTATGATCAAGTGCCCGTGCCGTCCAACTTCTGAAATCGGGCTCGCATTGTGCTCTTGCCAGAACCTCCAACTCCCGCCATTGGCGCCTGATCATACTGCGTGCCATCCATTCCGCGCCAACGGACCGGAAAAGCCGGGCCACGGCGATGGTCACCACGATTCCCATCACCTGGGCGATGCCCGTGTTCACGAACGAAGCGAAGTCGGGTTGATAAGAATCGACGAAACCCAATCCGACGATGAGGCATGAGAACATCGGCAACGCGATCGCCGATCGTGGGGGATCCGCTTGGATATAGCCAATTCCGATCAATGCTGGTGCGAGCGCCAGCGACAGCATCGCGTAGCCATCCACACACGGCAGAATGACGAACATGTAGATCGCGGCGATCGGAAACGTGGCAAGCGTCGCGAAAAGATAGCGGCCGATGGCAGGCGCGGGATCCTCTTGCGTAGCAAACGAACATGTCACCAAAGCTGCGAAAGCCGCGGTAGCCGATCCCGCCGGCCACGCGAGAAGTATCCAAATCAAACAGTAGAGACCGATAGCTGCCGCCATGGCTGCTCCAGCGAGAACCGCCAAAACGCGATTCTCTACCAACGGCGGCGGCTTATCGATTATGCCCTCCATAGCCGTCGGGGATGGAACTCCGTCGATAGCCATCACGAGCGCTTCCGCGTCGCGCACTGTTTCAATGAATTCTGCCAGCCGTTCCGCAAGACTTGCCGCAATCAGGTCCGACGACGCCGAGTTCATACTGTACTTCCGGGCCAAGTACTGCGCCCGCTCTATGAGATTGGCGGCGCTCTCGTCTATCAACGCGCCGTCCTGTTCCTGAAGCCAGGCGCGCGTGTCGCCTATCAGCGCCGCAAGATCTGTATCTGCTAGTTCTTTACTCCCCAACATATCGAGACGATGCGCGACCGCGGATGCCAGCGGGATCAACGATGCAAGCTGCCGTTGCAGGGCATAGACGAGCCCACGCGTTTTTGTGAGCCCAGCCATATCGTATGGAAGATGGATTGCAACGATCCCGAGTTCGATTACGTCGGCGGCTATTCGCTGGCGCTGCGCGTTGCTTAGGTTTTTGTGTTTCTCATCGAGTGCACCTTCTGCCCAATCCATCGCATCGCGAAGAAAATTCCGCGCACGCTCCTGGATGATTTGGCGCACGTTCCACGGTCGCGTCACGGAATGGACGAGTGTGACCGCAAGGATGGCGACGACCATTTCCTCGACCCGCGAAATCGTTGTCGCAAAGATGTTTCCAGGATCATCAAGATAGGGAAAGCTGATGACTGCCGCGCTGAAGCCCGCCATTTGAAACAAGAAGGCACGGGGCGTCCGGTCGGAGACAGCCAAATAGATGCAAATGCCTGTCCAGGAGGCCAAGCTGAGAACCAAAAGCTCCGGTGAATTTTGTAGATTGGGTACAAGCACGATCGCCATGATGGCGCCGAGAAAGATTCCAATTAGGCGATAAGAGACCTTAGGCCGAAGCGCGCCAGACATCGGCTGCGCCGTCACATAGACCGTAAGAATCGCCCACCACGGCCTCGGCAGTTCCGCGGCGAACGCAATCCCTAGTGTCAGAACGCACGCTAGATAGCTGCTCAGAGAAAAAATAAGCTTGTGAGTATCGCAGAGGAGGATTCGATGGCGCCAAGCGTGCGCGCGAGCTGATGCGGACATGAGCGACGAAAGCTATTCCCAACGACAAGCGGATAGAAAACTGGCCGAATCCCGCCCACCTCATGCGCGAACCTCTCTCACATCCGTTCCGGCCATTCAAAATCATATAATTGCTGGGTATCGGCAAAAAATGTTTTGCAAAGAAAGGGAGATGGTTCTTGTCTCATCGGCCTGACACGTCGGCGTCGCTAAGGCGCGCCGTCAGTTCGTCGGCCTGGATTTTCTTGATTCATCTTTCCGCATGACTTCGCGAATATATTCGGAGAGGACGACAGCGTGGTTATGGACTTCATCGTGAGCGGCGTATACCAGCGTCGCAGGGCCTCGTTTCAATAGGTTGACAACTGACTTGACCGCATCCCCGTTCGCAGCAAGCTCGAGACGGTAGCGCCTTCGGAATTCCTCGAACTTCTTCGGATCGTGTCCAAACCAGGTTCTTAGCTCCGAGCTCGGCGCGATTTCTTTCAGCCACATGCTGAGGGCAGCGCGCGTTTTCGACAGTCCTCGCGGCCAAAGTCGATCGACGAGGATGCGTGCGCCGTCGCTTTCATCCGCGGGTTCGTACGCGCGTTTGATTTTGATCTCGATCAATTCAATTTTTGGCTTCTTCATGCTCCCTCAAAGCCTCGCGGGGAAAATCGCGCCGTTTGAGAGCGATATCCGCCAGGGTATAGCGATCCAGGGTCGCGAGAAATTCGGCGCGGGCTTCGCTGAGCACCCCGCGCAATTTGCAACGGGGAGTGATCGCACAATGGTTGTCCGTACCGAAGCATTCGACAAGCGCGAAATCGGGTTCAGTTGCGCGAATCACGTCTCCGAGAAGAATTTTCTCTGGAGGTTTCGCTAAGATGACGCCCCCCGAACGCCCGCGGAGTGATTTGAGGAAGCCCGTGCTGGTGAGTTGGTTCACCACCTTCATCAAGTGTGCGCGAGAAATACCGTAGAGACTGGCGGTCTCTTCAATCGTGATGCGGCGGTCGCCCTGGCTCGCAGCGTAGAGAAGGACGCGTAGGCTATAATCTGTGAAGTTGGTCAACTGCATCGCGACACCCGCCTCGCTCGTTCATGAGCAAAGTCCTGAAGGTATAGCGGGCAGATCCGCTTAGCAACTTTGGGAAGACGTGCCGGGAATGATCACCATGGCATCGAGATTTGGACGCGATCCCTCAAGGCATGCGCGCGTGGCAATTTGGCTCCCTCGTCCTTCTTGACCCAAAAGATACATTTAAAATATCTCTTTTAGCTATTGCGCTAGATACCGGCAAGTTCGTTGCCGCAACAGCGAAGGGAAGCAACATGCTCAGTGAGAAGACCATCGGCATCGTCAAGGCTACCGCTCCCGTTCTTCAGGAGCACGGGAATACATTGACACGACACTTCTACGAACGGATGTTTTCTCACAACCCGGAAGTTCTCCCCTATTTCAATCGCGCAAATCAGGCCGCCGGGAAACAACAGGCTGCCTTGGCATCTGCAATTTGCGCTTACGCCGCGAACATTGACAATCTCGGCCAGCTCAAAGAAGCCGTGGAGCTTATCGCGCAAAAGCACGCATCGCTTCAGATCAAGCCCGAACATTATCCGATTGTCGGCAAAAACCTCCTGGCTTCCATTCGAGAGGTCTTGGGAAGCGCCGCGACCGATGAAATTATCGCGGCATGGGGTGAGGCCTACGAATTTTTGGCCGATATCCTGATCAATCGCGAGGCGCAGATATACCATGAAGCTGCATCGGTGCCTGGAGGTTGGGAAGGATTTCGACGTTTCATCATATCAAAGAGAGAACGGGAAAGCAGCGTCGTTACGTCCTTGTACCTTACTCCAGAAGACAAAGGCCCGCTGCCGATGTTCAAACCCGGTCAATATATCAGCGTTCGCGTGCCGACTGATGATGGACTGACGACGATACGCCAATATAGCCTTTCGGCTAAACCCAATAGCGACTGGCTGCGGATTAGCGTTAAGCGGGAAGACGGCATCGACGGGGCGGTTCCTCCGGGATATGTCTCAAATCTATTGCATAACGACTTAGCCGTTGGAGCGATCTTGGATGTCGCGCCGCCTTGCGGAGAATTCTTTCTCGATCCTGCACGCGAGAACGAGCGACCGCTGGTCCTGATCGCAGGCGGAATTGGAATTACTCCGCTGATGAGCATGCTGCAAAGTTGTCTTCAAAAGTCTCCTCGACGTGAGGTCGCCTTTATCCACGGCTGCCAGAATGAAGAGGTGCAGGCTTTCAAAACCGCCATTGAAGATCTCAAGACACGGCACAAAAATTTGAAAGCGCACTTTCGCTATCTCGATCAGCAAAAGCCGGTCCGCAGCAACGGAATTGAATCCAGCGAAGGCTTTATAGATTCAACGCTCATCGAAACCATGATCACTGATCGTGACGCCGAGTATTACTATTGCGGGCCTCCACCTTTTCTCGCCCATATGCGCCGCCTTCTGAATGCCTGGAATGTTCCGGACACGCGGCAGCATTTTGAATTCTTCGGGCCTAAGGAGGAAATCACGGCGTTCGCCTGACGAAGGCGCGCCCGCGTTGAAAATGCCGTACCCGACTGGTTGCCCGACATCAATAAAGCCAGATGTCGGGCAACATGCTATTTTGCAAAAGCGGACACGGACCTCGATGTCGATGTCGATGTCGATGTCATTCGACATCACCTTCAGCGATCCGCAAGATTTCCGTGGGCTGGCGGAGCGTCAGCCGCTGACTTTCCGTGATGAGCAATCCTGCCTTTTCCCACCCCGTAAGAATGCGGCTGGCGGTATGCAACGTCGTCCCGGAGATGTCTGCCAGATCCTTGCGCCTAAGCGGAAATTCGATTGCCGTTCCCCCGGCTGTGCTGTGTCCAGCCTGATGTGCGAGCCGCAACACGGCATAGGCGACACGGCGCTCGGCGCGCTGAGTGGCAAGCTCGCGCACGCGATCCTGCACCTCCTGCAGGCGCTTTCCGATAATGCGGATCACGTTGACCCCGATCTGGGGATGATTGTGGATTAGATCGAGAAGATCGGCCTCGCTCCAGCTCGCCTCCAGAATTTCAGTGAGAGCAATTGCATCAGCAGGGTATCGGCCATCGGTGAAGAGTGCCACCGTTCCGAACATCTCGCCTGGCCCGATGAAGCGCATGACGACCTGCGCCCCGTCACTGCCAGATTGGGCGATCCGAACGGCGCCCTCGATCACAGCATGAGCACGCACGCCGTCGTCCCCCTGGCTAAAGACACAGAAGTCCTTCGACAGGCGGCGCAGTCGTGCCGCTGCCGCGACTGCCTCCAGCGCCGACGCCGGTAGCCCTTGAAAGAGTTCCATCGCAGCAAGGGTTTCGGGGAAGAGATGAGCCTTAGCCGTCATGCCCAGGAGACTACCAATCCGAGCTGAAGAAAGGGAGCGGTTTGTGCTGGCGCAAACGGGATAAATTGCCGTCGCGTTATCATAGGCGGTCCCGCCGAGACCATGGCGGGAGCTTCCGATATCGGACGGCAATACGGATTCCGCCAACTGAACAGCAAAGCGTAAATTTGATGTACGACGTCGTCATCGCGCGGGCGCTCCATATTTTCTTCGTAGTGATCTGGATCGGCGGCGTGTCGATGGCAACGACGGTCGTGCTGCCGGCAGTGCGGCGCGGCGAACTCGGTGACGACCGATTAAGCGCATTTCACGCGATCGAGCATCGCTTTGTCTGGCAGGCACGTGCAGCCGTCATCGCAACGGGCATGACAGGGCTTTACATGGTCTGGAGGCTCGATCTCTGGGAGCGTTTTCACAGCGTCGCCTTTTGGTGGATGCACGCCATGGTCTGCCTATGGTTGCTGTTCGCCTTCGTCCTTTTCGTAGCCGAGCCCCTCATTCTGCATCGTCATTTCCGGGCATGGGCAATCAAGCGACCGGCGACTGCATTTGCATGGTTGCATCGCGCCCATTGGGGGCTGCTTTTGTTAAGCGCCGTGACGATCCTTGGCGCAGTCGCGGGCAGCCACGGATGGTCGATCTTCTGAAAGTAAAGGCAGAGTGGTCGAGGCAAAACGTAATGGGAGGAGCACACCATGACCTTGGATGCCGAACGGATCGATCCCCCGGTGAGGGATGCAGTCAGCGCCGTGCTCAAATGGCTATTGCTTGCCGTTGCTATTTTCACCTTCGCGCTACTTGCCTGGGCAACGACCGCGACCTACCGGCTCGCGCCGCCCCAGCCCGAACGCTTCCTAGGCGCTGACGGCACGATACTGATGACTGGCGACGATATCGTCGCCGGCAAGGGCGGCTTCCAGAAAGCCGACCTTATGGATTACGGAAGTCTCTACGGGATGGGCTCCTATTATGGCGAGGATTATACGGCCTCGACGCTCGTTCGACTTGGCAAGACCACGCGCGAGAACATCGCCCAAACCACGAACGGCAAACCGTTCTCTAGTCTCTTGCCGGAGCAGCAGGCAGCGGCGACAGCTGTCATGCGGAGCGACCTGCAGAGCATCGATCTCACGAAGGCGACCGTTATTCTGCCACAACCGCTTGCCGCTGCTATTGTCAGCGTGCGCGATGATCTCGCCAAATCGCTGCACGTTACCAATCCGACGATTGGCTGGACCCCTGCTTATAGCCTTGATCCACAGCTCGCACGGAAAACCGCGGACTTCCTCGTATTTTCGGCACTCACGACGGTCGCTCGAAGGCCAGGTGTCACCTGGTCTTGGACCGAGAATTGGCCCTATGAGCCGCTAGTCGGCAACACGCCGACGACCAATACCTTTAGATGGACTTGGATCAGCTTCTGCTTCACCTTCTTCGCCTTCGGCGTCGTCTTATTCATCTATGAGTTCTTTCTCAATGATCCGGACGACGCTCCTATGGATCCAGTACTTTCGAAGTTCAGGCCGCTCACTCCGAGCCAAAAGGCGATCTGGAAATATTTTCTTGCCGTCGCCGCGCTGCTGCTGATTCAGATTCTGGCCGGCACGATCATGGCCCACTCCTATTATGATCGGACCAGTTTCTATGGCTACGACGTCAACAGGCTTTTCCCGTTCAACTTCCTGCGCGACGTCCACATCCAGGCGCCGATCGTCTGGATCGGTCTGTCTTGGATTGGCGCAGCCCTGTTTCTTGCACCCGCAATCGCAGGCGGTCAGGAGGCCAAGGGGCAGCGTTGGCTTGTCGATCTGCTGTTCTGGACGACGCTTTTGATCGTCGCTGGAGCCCTGATTGGCAACTATCTCGGTATCATGGGAGTGATTGACCAAAACTGGTTCTGGTTCGGTAATCAGGGGCTTTCTTATATCCAGCTCGGACGATTCTGGCAGATCGGCTTTTTCATCGGCTTGACGCTCTGGAGCGTGTTGGTGATGCGTGCACTCTGGCCGACGACGGCCAGCTGGTGGACGGCGGCAGGCCAGTTTTGGACAGGCCGCATCCGGCTAGAACACCTAATATGGACGTCCACGATCAATATCGCGGCGCTCTATGTCTTTGGAATGATACCTCTCACCGGCATCGAGAAATCATTCACGCTGACTGATTTCTGGCGTTGGTGGGTGGTCCATCTCTGGGTTGAGCAATCCTTCGAGTTTTTTGCCGCCGCGATGAGTGCATACCTGCTTATGGCCGTCGGTCTGGTGTCGCGCAAACTTGCAGAGCGCGCGACCTATTTCGAAATCATTCTGATCTTCCTCGGCGGCGTCATAGGCACCGGCCATCATCTCTATTGGGCGGGCGGCCCGAGCATGTGGGTGCCCATGGGCAGCATGTTCTCCTTCATCGAAGTGTTGCCCTTGGTGCTGTTGATCATCGAGGCGATCAACAATTATCGCCTGATCAAGGCCCATCAGGATTTCAAGTACCGGCTTGCTTACACCTATGTCATCGGTGCGGCCTTTTGGAATTTCGTGGGTGCCGGCGTCTTCGGAGGCGGTACGCTCAATGCGCCTCTGGTAAACTATTATGAGCATGGCACTTTCCTGACGCTCAACCACGCGCACACTGCACTGTTCGGTGCGTTCGGCGAGTTGGCAATCGGACTTATCTATTTTTGCTTGCGATATATTCATGCCGATCGTCCCGCCTTTAGCGAAAAGCTCGGGCTATGGGCTTTCTGGCTTTACAATGGCGGGTTGGGATTGTGGATCCTGCTGAACTTCTTCCCGATAGGCTGGCCGCAGCTCGACGCGGTCTATGAACATGGGCTCGCTTATGCCCGCAGCAGCGCGTTCTATGACACAACGCTGTTTTGGCAATGGATGCGCTTACCGGGCGACGTAGTGTTCGCTCTCGGCGCGCTCCTGATGGCGTGGGATTTCATGATCAAGTTGCGTCCGCTTTATCCGCAGACGATCGCTAAGCTGATGTTCCGACACCCATTGGAAGGAAGCCCGCAGGCGGCGGAATGAATCGCGCGCGCGGTAACGCATCCGCAGCGTTACCCGCACCAAAATAAGAAGGTCGCGACTTATGGCGATGCACCACGCAAAGGCCGGCGAAATCGTTGATCTGAGATCGAGCGGCTCCAGCTTGAAAGACATGAAGACTGCCGCCATCACGAAGACCAAGCAATTCGAGGCCATTCGGTTGATTGTTCACGCGGGAGACGAAATTCCGCAACATAAAGTATCCGGAGAGATCACACTGCATTGTCTCGAAGGCAAAGTGGAACTCGGTCTAGCGCCCGCGCCGATCATCCTGACGGCCGGTGAGTGGGTTTATCTTGAGAGCCGCGCGCCGCATTCGGTCAAGGCGATTGAGAACTCATCGCTACTTCTAACTATTTTTTTGGATCGCGCTCCAAGTCAAACATGATCTGCCGGCGCACGAGGGCAACCGAAAAGACCATGCTGCATTTGCGCACTGCATAAGCGTAGCACCTCAAATTGCGGCTCACGCGAAAACATCCTTGGCGCCAGCGGCCTCGCGCGCTCGCTCCGATGCGCAGCGATGCCTTCCGTACACGCCAACGGTGGGACAGAGCATGGCAGCACGGCATTTCCGCCGCGATCAGACGTCAGGTCCTCTCCACCAGCGGCCCAGCGTGCTGCGAAGTCGGCGACGCTTCCGCTCGGGGATCTGCATGCGATAGACGATGCCGGGCTCAAGGATGAATTCCAAGGGTGCGAGCCGTGTGGGATCGTAGTTGCCATGCTGGTATCGCTCGATGACGCCGGCGTAGGTGTAGATGCGTCGCCAACGGTCCGCGACGCGATCGTGGATCGGCCGGCCCAGGTAGTATCCGATGACCGGGCCCTGCGCAGTCACGTCATAAAGGATGAGGCATTTGTCGACGGCATGGGAATGAGCGCGGACCATCTCCCTATCTCCGGCTGCCGGGCCGTCCCGGGCTTCTGTCTCGGAATGAGGGAGGTCGTGGCCTCTCGTGAATATTCGGATAGGAGATCCTGCCTGCCAAATCAAGCGGGGAAAAAATACCCAATATCGCGACGATTATCGTGAGTGTACACTGAGCCGTGCGAACTGATGGCTCGCGAAAGGCGTTTACGCCGTTGCTGACCGCCTCGACCCCCGTCATGGCGGTACAGCCGCTGGCGAATGCGCGTGAGATAATCCAAACTGAAATTCCGGCCGCGACATTGAGAAGATAGGCGATAATCAGCACCGCAGCGGCCAGAGGACCGGCGTAGCCGCCTAGCCGATACCGGTCGATGCATCGGTCACGACGGCGAGCGGGCGTCCTGACGAAGACGGGCGTTTTGATGTTGCCATCGGCTTGGTCCTTACTGAAATCGTCTCTAAATGCTTCTTCGGGGCGGCGCAGGGGTTGCGGACAGGGCTGCTCTCTAAATGTTCAGTGCCGATGCGACGTGGCGGCCGGCTCAAACTGGCGTGTCGAGGCTGCGATGTTCGCCCGGTTCCTGCTCAGCGCAGTGCCGTTCGGAAAGCCAGTTCGGCCGGAATAGTTCTTGGCCTCACCTTTCCGTCGAGGCCCCTGCGTAACTTGGCCCGCAGCGAAGAGATCGAGCGCAGTAACTCCCAAGACAGCGATGAGCGCGGGTCCGACGTTTTGTCCCGAAGCATTCCACCGCGGCTTGTGACTGATGCCCATGCCGCCCTAGAGAATTTGGCCGCGAGTCCGAGAAACGGCTGCCTTGGCCTAATGCCGGTTCCGGCAACGTCGTCGCGTCCGGTTGCATGCAAAGATCCTCTGCCATTGCCGCTCCGAATCCACGTTTCAGAAATTTATCAGTCCGCCGACGCTGACAAGGTCGAGCCCATGTAGATCGGTCAAGACCGGCGTGCCCGAGACGTCGGCATCGTAGTGCTGGACTTTCAGGTAGACCGTCATCGCAGCCGCATCGATCTCTTGCGCCACGCCGCCGCCGTAGCGTGAGAATGTGCTTCTCGCTGCGCCGAGCGCCAATGCCGCCGGGCCGAGCTGGTCATCGTATTCCGCATAATCGCCGTAGATCACGGTGGCGCCAAGTGGCATCCATTTCCTGCGAATGCCGGATTTCACGTACCAATGGTGACTGTCCGGCGCGACCTTTCCGTTCATCAGCACCGCATCGTTATTATCTTCGCGACCGTAAGCGGCATGGACAAAGAGGCCGGTAGGTTGATGCTCAATGTAGCCGCCGGCCTGGAAGAACTGCGAATCCTTCGACGCCATGACGACGGTACCACTGATCCGATTGTCGGTATTTTGGGAGTAGCCGGCGCCCAGCGATACGTTGAAGTCATTCCACTGGCCCGCATAACGTGCAGCAATTTCCCAGTCGTCGTCTTCTCCCCAGCTGGCAGAAACTGAGAAGCCGCCGAAGAAGGGTGAGTCATACCTGATTGAATTCATCACAAGGCCATCACAGTCGCCGCCGAGCGGGACGTTCTGCGAGTAGCAATAGCCGATCTGCCCCCAAGTCATGCCTGGCACAAGCACGCCGTTTCGGCGAATGCCGAACTGCGGAAATCCCGCAAGGAACGTATAATTGTCGATGATCTGCGTGCCAGATTGATCGGTAAACATCGCGATGCTTTTAGCGGCCTCCGCCTGACGGCCCACGCTGATTTTGCCGAGATCCTTGCTCTGCACGTACCAGAACGACATCTGGACATTGAGGCCCTGATCGAAAGCGGCTGATGATTGGTTTATGGCCGCCCCTGTCGCGGCATTCCTGCCGAACGGATTATCGGCAAGATTTTGAATGCGGAGCGTATGGCCTGCCGTCCAACCTGGTGCGAATTGCGCTTCTCCTATAAACTTCACATGCGTTGCCTGCGTCGGTCCGAGCCCGTGGAGATATGCGTTGCTCTCGGCGCCGTCGTCCCACCACGTCAGCTCCTGCGCAACGTAGCCGGAAATGGCCAGCGTGACCTTGCGATTGCCTTTGCGCGCGGTGGTGGCCTCAAGCTCGGCGATACGCTCTTCAAGGTCACTACAGCAATCGCCGCCGAAATCGGCGGCGTGCGAGACGGCGGAAAAACTCATGGATGCTCCCAACGCAACCACGACACGAAGATGTTTTGACGCCCGTTTCAAAAGATCACTCCGCGGCTTCAAGGTTCTGCGCTTCAATGATGGCTTTGATCTCGGCACGGCAGGAGCCGCAATTCGTGCCTGCTTGGAGCGTCTCTCCGATCGCAGCGACCGTGCAGCAGCCCATCCGCGCTGCGGCTGCGATCTCATTTGCCCCGACACCAAAGCATGAGCAGACAGTCGCGCCTTTATCGGCGCCTCCCGCACCGGGACGCCCTGCGATGATCTTGAAGCGTGTGTCGTGAGAATGGGGTGCCGCAAGCTGGCCGGTCGCCCAATCGCGGGATACAGCCACCGGCTCCGTCGCAAGAAAAAGCGCGCCGACGAGCGCGTCGCCGCAGTAACAAGCGAAGCGATAGCGTCCGCTTTGCCCGTCATCGAAGGCAACGGTTTCGGATGCCCGGGGCGCACCGAACAGCGCCTCGGCAAACGACGCCCAATCCGCGCGCGCAGACGCAAATCCGAGTTCGACGCGCCAGCCGCCATCGCATTTGGCAAGCGCCCAATATTCCGCATCGATATGCTCGGGTTTCCGAGCAAGAACCGCAAAGCCATACGTTTCAGCGACGAAGCGTTCGATCCGAGCGGCTGCGTTCTTCGATGCCGGCTGGCCTGAGATCGGATCGACGACTGGCGGCACCAACGTATCGACACGCGCCTTCGATGCGTATTGATCCGTCCAATGCATCGGAACGAAGATCGAGCCTAACTGCTGTCGCGCCGAAATCAGCGCTCGCACCAGGATGGCGCTCGATCCTGTTGAAACGCGCACGATATCCGCATCCTTGATCTCGTGGCGAGCGGCGTCCTCGGGATGAATTTCGACGAAGGGTTCCCCGTAGTGTTGCGAGAGTCGCTGGCTTTTTCCGGTGCGCGTCAAGGTGTGCCAATGATCGCGGATTCGGCCGGTGTTGAGCGTCAGAGGGAATGCCGACGGAGCACGGTGCGCATTTTCGAGTTCGATCGGAACGAAGCGCGCCTTGCGATCGGGCGTGTAGAATTGCCCGTCTCCAAAAAGGCGCGGTCGCGAACCCTGGCCGGCCCGTCGAGGCCATTGGAACGGTTCGAGCGTATCGAAATCTTCGCGCGAAATATCGCAGAATGCGCCGATATCGAAATCTCGGGTGCCGTCGTTCTCGAATGCCGAGAGAGTTGCATGCTCCGCGAAGATTTCGGACGGCGAGGTAAAGTTGAACGCCGCCTCAAAACCCATGCGCTTTGCGACTTCGCAGATGATCCACCAATCGGGCCGAGCTTCACCTGGAAGCGGCAGAAAATTTCTCTGCCGGGAAATTCTTCTCTCGGAGTTGGTGACTGTCCCGCTTTTCTCGCCCCATGCCGCGGCAGGCAACTTGACGTGGGCATGGCGTATCGTATCGGTTTTCGCGCTAACATCCGAGACAACGACGAATGGACAGTTGCGCAACGCAGCTTCGACATCCTCCGCGTTCGGCATCGAGACGACGGGATTTGTCGCCATGATCCAGATCGCCTTGATGCGGCCATCGGCAACACTGCGAAACATCTCGACAGCTTTTGGGCCCGCCTTCGCGGCAATGGTCGGCGATCGCCAGAAACGTTGAACGCGCTCGCGGTCTCCGACCTTATCGAATTCCATGTGAGCGGCGAGCGCATTTGCCAGACCGCCGACCTCGCGGCCGCCCATCGCATTTGGCTGGCCAGTGACAGAAAACGGTCCCTTGCCGGGCTTGCCTATCCGTCCCGTCGCGAGGTGACAATTAATAATGGCGTTGACTTTGTCGGTGCCCGACGAGGACTGATTGACGCCCTGGCTGAAGAGGGTGACGGTCTTTTCTGTTCGGGCGAAGAGAGCGAAAAAGTCTCGAAGTCGCGCGTGCGAAAGGCCGGTGCGTTCGATGACCGTTACTGGATCAACGGCCTGCGCCGTGCGAAGCGCATCTGAGAATGCAGACGTGTGGACGGTGATAAAGGTCTCATCTATCGCGCCGGTGTCGGCGAGATACTTCAGCAAACCGATGAATAGCGCAACGTCGCCGTCGGGCTTGATCGGCAAATGCATATCCGCAATATCAGCAGTCATCGTGCGACGCGGATCGATCAGAACGATCTTCATATCCGGCCGTTTTTCCTTCGCGGCAGCAACTCGCTGGTAGAGAACCGGATGGCACCAAGCTAGATTCGAGCCGACCAGTACGATCAGATCGGCGCGTTCGAGATCTTCGTAGCATCCGGGCATCGTGTCGGTTCCGAATGCGCGCTTATGACCCGCGACGGACGACGCCATGCACAGCCGCGAGTTGGTATCGATGTTCGCCGTGCCGATGAAGCCCTTCATCAGCTTATTGGCGACGTAATAATCTTCCGTCAAAAGCTGCCCGGAGACGTAGAACGCCACCGAGTCCGGACCGTGCTGAGCGATCGTTTCGAAAAAGCGCGCCGCGACGAGATCGAGTGCCGCGTCCCAGCTCGTGCGTTCGGTGCCGATTTCCGGATGCAGAAGGCGATCGTTGAGGTCGACGGTTTCGCCAAGCGCCGAGCCCTTCGAGCAGAGCCTGCCGAAGTTCGCCGGATGATCTTGATCGCCGCGGACAGCGACCCTGCCGCCTGGAGATACGTCAGCGATAACGCCGCAACCGACACCGCAGTATGGACATGTCGTCTTTGTCGACTGCGGCGAGGTCATAGGCTTTCCACTTCACGCTGCGCGATCGGCTTTGGAATCGGCCGCCAGGGCGATGAAAATCTCGTCGCTTTCGACCTTGACCGGGATCGTCCTGGCGCTGCCTTCGTCGGCGCCAAGCGCCCTCCCGGTTTCAAGCGAGATAACCCAGTTGTGCAGCGGGCACGTCACGGCTGCGGCATGGACAATGCCTTGGCTCAGCGGACCTCCCTTGTGTGGACAGTGGTCCTCGATCGCGAACACACGATCTTCGGAGGTGCGGAAGACAGCAATCTTGCCTTTCGGAGTTTCGACACAGCGTGCGCCGCGACGTGGAATATCGGTGAGGCTGCCGATCAATACCCATCTCATGACGTCACTCCGCCGCCTGTGCCAAGCCGATGGTCGCCATCGGCTTGAATTCATGCTTGTGGAGACCCGAGACGCGCTCCGACCACGGATCGACCTGCGCGAATCTCTGTGAATATACGAAGCGGTCGTAATAGCCCTTGCGCTTTTCGAGATTGTGGAACACTTGGCGGCGGATCTCATCGATCGTCACGCGCTTCGCCCACTTGTAAATGCGTTCGAGATAGCGCGCCTGCTCGCGGTACATCTGCACGAGCGCGACGATCACCTCGAGCGCTTCGTTCTCTGTCTTGACGAGACCCAGGACTTCGGTCCCCTTGATGTCGAGACCGGCGGCGCCGGCGAAATGAATCTCGTAGCCGGAATCGACGCAAATGACGCCCACGTCCTTACAGGTCGCTTCGGCGCAATTCCTTGGGCAGCCGGAGACGGCCATCTTCACTTTGGCGGGCGTCCACGATCCCCACATGAACTTTTCTATGCGGATGCCGAGGCCCGTTGAATTCTGCGTCCCGAAGCGGCACCAGTCGGTGCCGACGCACGTCTTGACGGTGCGCAAACCCTTGGCGTAGGCGTGACCTGAGACGAACCCCGCTTTACCGAGATCGGCCCAAACGGCGGGCAGGTCCTCCTTCTTGACCCCGAGCATGTCGATGCGCTGGCCCCCCGTCACCTTGACGGTCGGGATGTTGAACTTATCGACGACGTCAGCGATGGCCCGCAATTCTTTGGCGCTCGTCACGCCGCCCCACATCCGCGGCACGACAGAATAGGTCCCGTTCTTCTGGATGTTGGCGTGAACGCGCTCGTTGATGAAGCGCGATTGATAATCGTCGGCATATTCGCCGGGCCAGTCGCAGACGAGATAATAGTTGAGTGCCGGGCGGCACTTGGCGCAGCCGCACGACGTCGTCCACTCCAGCTCCTGCATGACAGCGTAAATGTTCTTGAGTTCTTTTGCTTTGATCAGGCGGCGCACGTCGTCGTGGCCGAGTATCGTGCATCCGCACATCGGCTGCACGGCGGCTGGGTTATAAGACGCGCCGAGCGTCAGAGACATTAATTGCTCGACGAGCCCGGTGCACGAGCCGCATGAGGCGGAGGCTTTAGTATGGGCGCGGACATCATCGAGCGACGTCAGGCCTTTCTCTTGAATTGCGCCGACGATCTTGCCCTTGCACACGCCGTTGCAGCCGCAGATCTCTGCGTCATCGGGCAAGGCTGCAACGGCCGCCATAGGGTCGAGCGGCGTTCCTCCCTGATAGGCTTGGCCGAATATCAACGTATCGCGCATGTCGGTAATATCGACCTGCTTCTTCTTCAGGTCGTTGAACCAGGCGCCATCGGCCGTCTCTCCGTAGAGAACCGTGCCGATGATACGGTTATCTTTCAGAATGATGCGTTTATAGACACCGGCCGAAGCATCGCGCAGGACGATCTCGTGCCGGTCATCACCATCGGCGAAATCGCCGAGCGAGAAAAGCTCGATGCCGGTGACCTTGAGCTTCGTCGGCGTGTCGTTGTGGACGAAAGCGGCCGTGCTTTTTGCGTCTGCAAGATGGGCAGCCGCGACGCGCGCCATTTCGTAAAGCGGTGCGACAAGGCCATAGACGTGGCCGCCGACCTCGGCACATTCGCCAACGGCGAAAATGGCGGGATCCGAGGTCCGCATTCCCGCATCAACGAGAATACCGCGATTGGCAGCAAGACCTGCTTCTTTTGCGAGGCCTGCATTCGGCTTGATGCCGGCCGCCATAACGACGAGCGTCGCCGGGATGATACGACCATCGGCAAGCTCGACGCCTTCGACCTTCTTGTGGCCGATGATCGCTTTCGTATTGGCCTTGCAGATGACCTTGATGCCGCGATCCTCGATCGCGCGCTGCAAGAGATACCCCGCCGCTGGATCGAGTTGGCGCTCCATCAGGGTCGGCATCAGATGCAGGACAGTGACGTCCATGCCCTGCGCCTCGAGACCTGCGGCTGCCTCCAGCCCCAACAGGCCGCCACCGATGACGACTGCTTTCGTTCGCGACTGCGCTGCGAGCAACATGGCGTTCACGTCGTCGAGGTCGCGATAGCTCAGTACACCAGCGAGGTTGTTTCCCGGAACCGGCAGGATAAACGGCACCGAGCCCGTCGCGATGACGAGCTTGTCATAGGGTTCGACGACGCCGTGATCGGACGTCACGGTCTTGGCGTCGCGATCGATGGCGACGATCTTGTGGCCCTTGTAGAGCGTGATGGCGTTCTTGATGTACCAGCCGTCGCCGTGAATGATGATCTGCTCGAAGTTTTTCTCGCCAGATAGAACGGGCGAAAGCATGATGCGATCATAATTGACGCGCGGCTCGGCGTTGAAGATCGTAACCGCGTAGCGGCCAGGCACACTCTCGAGCAGATGCTCGAGCATCCTTCCGGGCGCCATGCCATTGCCGATAATGACGAGTTTTTCCGCCATGGTTGCTCCGTATCTCACGCCACGGCCGTGCCGTAGGCTTCTTCGATCATGGCGGTGGACAAGGCGCCGTAGGCGGCCAACCACGCTTGGCGAGTCTCGGGCGTGAAGGCCCCGCCAAGCCCTTTGTCGAGCGCCCAGATGAGCGCGTCGCCAACCGGCGTATAATGCTCCGGCTTTACACCATAGGTGACGTGCGTCACTGCCAATGCTTTTGCTGCGGGAAGGACCGCTTCGATATTGCTCAGTCCCTTTACGACGATGCCGAGTGTCGCCATGAGCTTGCGTCCTTGTTCGCCGATATCGCCCTTGAACATTGGCTTGACTTCGGGCGCGATCTCGAAAAGGCGATCGTAGAAGAGCTTGGCAGCGGCATCCGCAATCAGTGCGACCTTTGCAAAAGATGCCTGAACCAGCACGATCTGATGGGGCGTCATACTTGGCCTCCCGCTGGGACGAAAGATTCGCCGGCTACGGAGGAATTTGTCGTGCTTCTCTCCATCCGCCGGATGGAGACGTGCATCCAGACGAACAGCGCCATGACGATGACGAACAGCAGCATGAAGCAGCTTGTCCAAAGGCCGGTCACCTGATTTAGGAAGCCGAACGCGATCGGCAGAACGAAGCCACCCAAGCCACCGATCATGCCAACGAGACCGCCGACAGAGCCGACGTTGTTCGGATAATAGGTCGCGACGTGCTTGTAGACGGCAGCTTTGCCGATGCTCATGAAGAAGCCGAGCACGAAGGCAATGCCGATGAAGATCGGCGGATTGATCTCGAAGTGTGCGGAGATAGGCCCGTGGGTTCCGTGCATGACGTAGTCAGTCGGCGGTAGCGATAAAGCCAATGTGGCGGCTGCAGAGATACCGAAGCACCAGTACATGACTGCGCGTGCGCCGATGCGATCCGACAGAATTCCTCCGTAGGCGCGGAATATGCTCGCAGGGATCGAATAGGCGGCGGCGACCATGCCGGCCGTTTCAATGTCGAAACCGTAGACGCCGATGAGATATCGCGGCAACCAGAGTGCAAGGGCGACGAAGGCACCGAATGTGAAGAAATAGTAGAACGAGAAGCGCCAAACGCGAATGTCCTTCAGGGGCGCGAGTTCCATTGCGTAGGCTTTCGGCGCGTCTCCGGTGCGGCGGCGCTCGGCGGTGACCGGATCGTCGGTCGTCGTAAACCAGAACACGACAGCCATGATCGCCATGACGGCCGCCCAGATCAGCGCAACGGCATGCCAACCCCAAGCGACCAGCGCGAACGGTGCAAGGAATTTGGTGACGGCGGCGCCAACGTTGCCGGCACCGAAAATACCGAGCACGGTGCCCTGCTGTCCGGACTGGTAGAATCGCGAGACGTACGCGATGCCGACTGCAAACGAGCCGCCTGCCAAGCCGACGCCAAGGGCAGTGACGAGCATCTGCGAATAGGTGTGCGCGAAAACGAGAAGCGCCGTCGCGACGCTCGCAGCGAGCATGTTGAGCGTGAATACGAGGCGTCCGCCGTAGCGATCGGTCCAGATTCCAAGAAAGATGCGCGCCAGCGAGCCTGTCAGAATCGGCGTTCCCACGAGCAGGCCGAACTCGGTTTCGCTCAATCCGAGCTCAGCCTTGATGCGAATTCCGATGATCGCGAAGATCGTCCAAACCGCGAAACAAGCTGTGAAAGCGATGGTAGAAACCCAAAGGGCTCTCCCTTGCGTGCTAGCCAACGAGAAAACAGAGCGTTCTTGTGTGCGCATTGATTGCTCCCGGTCGTCGCGCCAAAACAAAAAAGCTGCCGGCCAAGCGCTCGCACCCTCGGCAAAGAAGGTGAGAAGACTTGAACGGCAGCTTTGCCTGTGAAGCGCCCACCATTGGACGCGGAAGAGATCCTAAGCGCGGAAATTGCGAAGCTTAGGCGAGCTGAAATTAAAAACTTCAACTCGAGTCATCTGAGGATTGCGGCAGTAGCGAAGGCTTCGCAAGGCCAAACATTCAGCAATTTAGCGCCTCGTCGGCGCAAATTTTGTGCAGAGCACGTTTGACGCAGGCCGCGCCCCTCACCGTTTCTGACTTGCGATATAGGCGTCGAGTTCATCGGGATCGAACAGACCGCCATCGAAGAAACCATCTGGGCCCAGCACGAGGCTCGCGCCTGATGAGCCAACCGGAGTTGCTGCCGTCAATCCGCCTTCGACTTTGGCATTCGCCACCGGCAGCGCGACGCCCAGCGGCTTCAACGCTGCACGATAAAGATCCGGCCTATAGCTCTCGCGCGCAATTTGTGCGTTTTCGGCGGTGTGCCGCACCTGCCCCCATCGGACCATCTGCGAATAGAACCAAAGCGCATGGCTCTTCCACGGGAATGTCGCGGCTTTCGCGAATGGCACGAAGAAATCTGTAACCGTAACGGTTCGTTCACCACCGATTGGCAATGCGCCGCCGAGCGCCGGCAGCATCCATTCGATCGGCTGAGCAACATATGTCTTCTCAGCCAGCATCCGCGCGAGTTCATCGTGATTGCGCACATTTCCGCACCACCTAGCGGCATTGCAAAGCGCTCGCAACAATGCGGACAGCGCGTCAGGATTTTCCTTGCCCCAGGAGGCGCCAGCGCCCAAAACTTTCTCGGGGCTCGATCGCCAGATGGCCGCCTTGACGGTCGCGATATGGCCTTGTCCAAGGAGTGCCGCCGCGGAATTCCACGGCTCGCCGACGCAATAGCCATCGATGCTTCCACCCGCCAACGCATCGACCATCAGAGGTGGGGGAACGATGACGATCTCGATCTCACGCGACGGATCGATTCCGCAAGCGGCCAGCCAATACCGAAGCTCGTAGTTATGTCCCGAGTATGGATGGACAACGGCAAAACGGAGTATGTCTTTCGCAGACGATGCGCGCGCGGTAACGACCTCTCGCAGGGCGCGCCCCGTCGTCCTCGGATCGAATTCATCTTTCGCGCCCTTATCGACCATTTCGGCCCATAATGCATTTGAGACCGTGACCGCATTGCCGCCGAGCCCGAGCGCCATGGGAACGATAGTCGGGACCGCGAGCGGCGTCAGGCCGAGATTGCAGGCGATCGGCATCGGCGCCAGCATGTGCGCGACCTGAAAGTGCCCGACTGCCAGGCGATCGCGGATGTTGGCCCACGACATCTCACGCACAAGTGTCAGGTCAATCCCCTCCGCCTCGGCGAAACCCATTTCCTTCGCAGTCACGAGGACCGCGCTGTCGAGGAGCGGCATGAATCCTGCCGTGATCTGGTACTCACTTGCCATCATTGGTCCCCCTCGTCCGGTGGGGTGAGAAGCCCAGCCGCCGTTATCAAGCTTTCGGCGATTTCGGAGAGTTTCCTGTTCTGGTTCATCGCGGTTTTACGCAGTAAGGTGTAAGCCTGGGGCTCGGTGAGACCGCGCGTTGTCATGAGAATGCCTTTCGCACGATCGATGAGCTTACGGTTCTCGAGTTCGGTGCGTGCCTCATCAAGTTCGCGTGTCATGCGCGAAAAGGCGTTGAAGCGGCTGATGGCCATATCAAGGATCGGCTTGACGCGTTCCTGCTTTAGTCCGTCAACGACGTAAGCCGAGACGCCCGCTTCTACGGCGGCTTCGATCGAGGCACTGTCTGAACGGTCGACGAACATCGCGATGGGCCGCTTCACGGCCCGCGAAAGCTGGAACATGTTCTCGAGCATATCGCGGTTGGGATTTTCGAGATCGATGACGATGACGTCGGGTTCAATGTCGGTAATCCTGCGAGCGATGCCCGATACATCATGAATAATCGTAAGGTCGGCATAGCCAGCTCCGCGCAGCCCAGCTTCGATGACCGAAGCACGAAGACGATTTTCATCGATGATCAGTATTGAAAGTGATTTTGGCCCTGCCGTCATTTCCCTGCCCGTTGGCGAGAGCTCTCGCGTCCGCATCTTTCGATGACGCGTATCCGTCCAATACCATGAGACTGGCGCCCTCAAACATTCGTCAATGCTGGATACCGTTTCATTGTTGCGACGCGCTGTCGCTGCTCACGCGGCTGCGCGGGTGCAATTGTTAAAATATCGGATTACGATCTTTATTCCTGCGCATAGCCCTGTTATCGAGGTGGTGCGCTCGCTTCAATAATCGGGGCGGCGCGTCCCAGGGCCCGGGTGCGTTCTCTCACGCATCCGGGTATTCACCATCCGAAAATCCTAGGCGCTCTGTTCGCGCTCAAACTGTTTCAACAGTTTACGGAGGGTCGGCCGGATGCTCCTTAGTTCTTCGATGTGATTGGCAGAAAGTGCCCGCAGGGTTTCTTCGCCCTCTTTCGTCACATGGACCTGAATTCGGCGACGGTCGTCAGGATCGGCTTTTCTGACAACCAGGCCAAGGCCCTCAAGCCGGTCGACGAGTTCGACAGCCGTATGATGGCGAACGAGTAGACGTTCGGCGATTTGGCTGATGCTGAGCCAGTCCGTGCCGAGCGCGCCCTTGATCGAGAGGAGAGCCTGATGCTGCTGCGGCGTAAGGCCGGCCTGCAATGCCGCAGCTTCGCTAAAGGCCAAAAACTTGCGCAATGCATGCCGAAATTCGGCGAGTGCTTCGTAGTTGGCTTTCGTCACAGAGGCGCGCTTCCTGCCACGCATCCGCGAAGGCCGAACCTCGGACCCGCTTTCGTTCACTTCCTATTCCTCTCCAGTCTCTATTTACGAATTCGAACACAATAGCTCTTGCAAGCTTCTGGTCAACGGTGCGAGCGGGCTCTGGCCTGCCACGCGCGGCCTTATGGCCTGTCAACGGCAGCTTGCATTTATATCGTACTACGATATTTATTCGCGACCGATCCGAACATCTGCAGAAGTAACATCCGAGACGGAATGAAACCCATAGAGATCGATCGTGCGCTTGGCGATTTTACAGCGAAGCCCCGCCTGCTTATCATCGCAACGATAGCGGTTTTCGTTGCGTCTGCCAGCGTGGCCGCCGGGATTGGACTACTTGCCCTTATTCGCCTTTGCACGAATATCGCTTACTTCGGGACTTGGTCGTTTGCACAAAACACAATCGGGCAAACGCCACTCGGAGCTGCGTCCATCCTTATTCCTGTCGCCGGAGCGCTCGTCATCGGCCTCATGGCGCGATATGGCAGTGAGAAAATTCGCGGTCACGGAATTCCCGAAGCACTCGAGACCATCCTTCTTGGACGTTCGCGTCTTAGCGCGAAGGTAGCCGTCCTGAAGCCGATTTCCTCGGCGATCTCCATCGGAACCGGCGGCCCCTTCGGAGCGGAAGGGCCGATCATCATGACGGGCGGCGCGATTGGCTCTCTGATCGCTCAGATGCTTCCGGTGAATGACGCGGAACGCAAAACGCTGCTTGTTGCCGGCGCAGCAGCTGGGATGACCACAGTCTTCGGCACTCCGATCGCCGCGATCATGCTTGCAGTCGAACTCCTCCTATTCGAGTGGGCACCCCGCAGCTTCGTTCCAGTTGCAGTAGCGGCCATCGTGGCGATGGTGGAACGCACGTTTCTGCACATGCCGTCGCCCCTGTTTCCATTCTCGGGCGACGCGCAAATTTCGGTGATAGGGTTGCTGACTTGGGCTCTTGTCGGAGTACTCGCGGGTCTGCTCTCCGGCGGTCTCTCGAAATTGATCTACGTGACCGAAGATGCTTTTGCGAAGCTTCCCATCCATTGGATGTGGTGGCCGGCAATAGGAGGACTGTTCGTCGGCATCGGCGGCCTCATCGACCCGCGTGCACTCAGCGTGGGTTACGATAATATCGATCACTTACTCAAAGGCGATTTGACCACGTCGAGCGCACTTTTGCTTCTTCTGGTCAAGACCGCCATCTGGGGAATCGCGCTCGGCTCCGGGACGTCCGGAGGGGTACTTGCTCCGCTGTTGATCATCGGCGGCGCCATGGGCATGAGCTTGACGATGCTATTGCCGTCGGCAGCCGCCGGATTCTGGCCGCTCCTCGCGATGGCCGCGACCATGGCCGGCACAATGCGCGTTCCGTTGACCGCAACCTTCTTTGCCGTGGAGCTTACCGGTGCGGCGCATTGTTTTTTGCCAGTCATGACGGCCTGCGTCGCGTCATACAGCGTGACTGTCCTCTTGATGCGCCGTTCCATCATGACGGAACGACTGGCGCGGCGGGGACATCACGTTCTCTGCGAATATCACGTGAGTTCGTTCGCCCTCACTCGCGTAGCGGACGTGATGACTCAGGATGTCCAGACGGTGCCGGGCTCAATGACCTTACGCGGCGCTGCGGCCCTTCTGGTCGATCCGTCAACGACGCATCCAACATTTCCGGTCGTCGACGGGCATGCCGTGCTCGGCGTGATTGATCCTCCGGCAATCATTCGCTGGCGCCGCCAAGGGCATCCGAGGACCGCAACGCTGGCTCAGCTTCTCAAAGGAACCAACCCCGCGATCGCCTACGCCGACGAATATTTGGAAGCCGTTGTCGAGAAGATGAACTCCGCCAACGTCGCGCATCTGCCCGTCATCGCGCGCAATGAAGGTCGCTTGGTGGGGTATCTAAGCTGGAAAGACATTATTGGGCCTCAGAACATCCCCATGCGCGAATTTTATGAATAGAGCGCATAAGCTTCAAGGAGCGAAAAGACGAGCAACCAAAGTACCGCCGTTTCTTGGCAGAGCGTGATTCCTAGGCTTGATCGAAAATGATGCGGTCGAGGCTCCAGGAGCCGGGGCCAGTGAAGACCAGGATGGCGCTGTCCACGTGATTTGATCAGCGGGAAAAACTTCTGGGCGGGGCTCTGCGTGCGATGGCCGATATGTGGCGCCGAAGCAAAAGCGCCGTCGACCTCGACATCGATATCGATGGTGACATTACCGTCGCTACATCCAGCCTATTTTCCGTTTAGGCGTCAGGCTTGGTCAAGGCACGCCGGTAGGCGGCACAGCCTTCTTCATGATCTCGGCACCGAGATCGGCCGGCGTCACGAGGGTCTCGAGTCTTCCGAGCGCCGGGAAATGCTCGATCATCCACTGGCTGAACCAATTTTCCGCCCCGAATAGGAAGAGCATGCCCGTAAGCACGAGGATCAGACCCATGAACTTCTCGAGTATGGCATAGTGTCTCTTAAAGCGCTTTATGAAGCCAAGGAACGGACGGATCGCAATCGCCGCCGCGATGAACGGCATTCCGAGACCTAACGAATAGGCGAAGAGCAAACGAACGCCGGACGAAAGGCTCGATTCGCTTGCAGCCAGCGTCAACACGGTCGCAAGAACGGGACCTATGCATGGCGTCCAACCGAAGGCGAAAGCCAATCCGATGAGGTAAGCACTGAACAAACTCGCTTCCTCCCCTGCCGGCGAATAGCGCGCCTCCCTATAGAGGATAGGGATGTGCCAGACGCCGAGGAAGTGAAGTCCAAAGACAATGATCAATGCTCCGGCGAGGAATCCCAAGTAAGGCCGATAAGAGAGCAGCACTTCTCCGAGTGTGCTTGCACCCGCGCCAAGCGCGACAAATACCGTTGTGAATCCGAATACGAAAAAGATAGATGCGGCGACCACACGCAGCCATGCTCGCCTGTTGACGTTATCGTCGCTCGTCAACTGCTCGATCGTCGTACCGCCGATATAGCCAAGATAGGGTGGTACGAGTGGCAAAACGCAGGGTGAGAGGAAACTCGCGAACCCGGCAAGAGCCACACCCCAATAAATGTGTATATCGCCGATCATACTATCGGGGATTTGAAATGCGAGCGAACCGCGATGCGTAAATCTCGGCGGTCAGTAGTCCAGCGAGATCGGCGGCTGGATCGACCTTCACGCGGACCATCCAGCCTTGTCCGTAACAGTCCTCATTGACGAGATGCACCGCGCGTTTAAGCAGATCATTCCCCACGAGGATTGTTCCGGATATCGGAGAGACAAGGTCTGAGACAACCTTGTTCGATTCGACGGCGCCAAACGGCTCGCCGGCGACAATGGTCGTTCCGGTTATCGGCAATTCGACGAACAGAATCTTGCCCAGCTGCTTTTGCGCAAACTGGGTGATTCCCAGATCGTACTCGCCGGCGACGCTCGTCGCCCTCAGCCAGAGATGAGCCTCATGGTAGTGACGGTCGTCAGGAATATTGAAGGACGTCATTCAGCTGCCGTTTGTTCGAGAGTGGCTTATGGGTCGCTTGGCCAAGGGCGTCTTCGACGGCCTCCAATACGGCTTCTGCGATTGTCGGATGAGCATGGACGGTCGCCCGCATGTCTTCGGCTTTTCCATACTTTTGTATAACGAGCGCGCCTTCGTGCACGATCTCCGTTGCATGCGGCCCGACAGCGTGGAGCCCAAGCAGATGACCGGTATCCTTGGCAACGACGACTTTCACGAAGCCTGAGATTTCGCCCAAAGCGTGAGCGCGGCCGAGCGCGCGGAGATCAAACTTTCCGATGACGTATTCAAGGCCGTCCTGCTTCGCCTCATCCTCCGACCGTCCGACGTAGGCGATCTCAGGACTCGTGAAAACGGCTACCGGTATGGCACGCTCGCGGACCATCGTGTAGTGCCGCCCCAGCGCGTGATCGACCGCTTGTTTGGCCTGTGCCGAAGCGGCGTGGGCAAGTCCCGAGCGGCCGTTGACGTCGCCGACAGCATAAACATGCGGAACGTCCGTCCTGTAAAGATCGTCGACGACAATGTCGCCGTTGGTGTTGACGGAAATGTCAGCGCGTTCGAGACCGATGTCCTGCGAATTCGGCTGACGTCCAACGGCGACGAGCGCACGCTCCGCGGTTGCGATAATGTTTTCTTCGCAAAAGGCCTCGACACCGGAGCCGCCATGAGACAGCGACGTGATCCGGCTATTGAAGATGACCTTGATGCCGCGTTTGCGCATTTCCCGTTGCAAAACGACGGAAACGTCCTTGTCCGCCGATGACATCAGACGCGCGCCGCTCGCGACGATCGTTACATCGACGCCCAAACTGTCGAGGATGCACGCGAACTCGCAGGCGATGATTCCCGAGCCAATGATTAGGATAGAAGCGGGAAGATCGCTCCAGTTCAATAGGTCGTCGGATGTCCCTATTACTGACCCATCGACATTAAAACCTAGCTGCGCTTTCGGACGCGATCCCGTACAGATGAGAATAGCGTCAGGCGAAATTGTCTGGTCATTCACTCCGATCGTGCTCTGGTCGAGAAGCCTCCCATATCCGCGAATGCATGTGACGTCCCGATCCGCCATCAGTTGATCAATGCCGTCTCCGAGCATCGAAACAATTTCGTTGAAGCGCCCTTTCAGGCTGGTCCAATCAGCGGAAATCTCGCCGCTGATCTTGAGACCGAATGCGTCTGCGCGCTTGAACTTCTCGAGCAACGCACAGCTCTCGACCAGAACTTTCGTCGGAATGCACCCCTGATGAAGACAAGTGCCACCGAGAGGCTTCGCGTCAATCAGCGTCACCCGCGCGCCATGAGCCGCAGCATGGGAAGCGGCGACGTAGCCAGCTGGCCCGCCGCCGAGAATCGCCAAATGCTTCATTCTTAGGCTGTAGCCTCAAGCACAAGCGGGCGATCGTTGATCGTCACGCTTCCGACAACCTCAATCGGAGCCTGAAGCGTGTTGAGCACCGGACAATGGCTTTCGACGATATGAGCAAGCTTCGCCAGTTCCTCGGCACTCGCCGGACTCTTCACCTTCGTCTCAAACATGATTTTCTGAAACCCGGGAGGGATGCTCGCATCCATTCCGAATAGGCCGCGAAGATCGAGGTGACCGCGAACATCGCATGTTACGCTTTCGAGTTGGATACCCATGACGGCAGCATAAGCGCGATAGACAATTTCCTGGCATGTTCCGAGGGCGACCAGGACGACCTCCACGGGGTTCGGGCCGTGATCCGTGCCGCCTAAGTCGGCGGGCTCGTCGATATCGATTGCAGAGAAATCGCGGATTTTACCGGTGCAGTGCATCCCTTCTCCGAGTTCCGTCGAAGCGCGGAATACGACTTTAGCGCCAGCAGGATTTGCTTTGATATTCTCGATTGCGCCGAGAATGGTCGTCTTTATATGCTCCTGCGACATCGGCCTTTTCCTCCTAAAAATATTTTTGTTATTGCGAGGAGGTTAGGAGGATTGGCCCCACCCCATCAATTGGGGCAATTCCGTTTTGTATTAGGAATTACCCTGAGTTGGGTCAGGATTGCCGGCTGCGTTTACGTTCTAGCTGCCGAGCGCCGACCATCCGCGAGCGATGACATAGACTCCAACAACAGCGACGATGCCCGCAAAAATATGACTGAGGTGAGTTCTGTTCGGCGCAAGGGCCATCGCGGCCCGCCTGCCCAAAAGACCACCAATTATTCCACCGCCGATGAACCACCCTGCCAGCTCCCAATCAACGAGTCCGGAGAGTGCGTAGTTCACGGCCGTCGTCGCACCGAATGCCACGACGGAGACCAGCGATGAGCCGATTGCAAAGATCAGAGGCATACCCGTTGCCGCCATGATTCCCGGAACGATAAGAAAACCTCCACCGATGCCGAAAAATCCTGAGAGCATCCCGACGCCAAGTCCATAGATGAGAAGCAGAGGCAACAGCCGCGAGGCACTCATCCGGTTCAAGCGAATATCGGGATCGCCGCCGCCTTTCTTCTTGAAGAACATGAACGCGGCGATCACGAGCATCAGACAGCCAAAGAGAAGGAGAAGGCGTTGTCCGTCGAACGCTTTGCCCAACGACGAACCGATTGCCGCTCCAATAATGCCGGAAGCCGCGAAAACGAGGGCACATCGCCACTTAACGTTATGGTGCCGCGCGTGACCGATGAGCCCGGCAAGCGCGCTTAGCGCAACCGCGATTGCGCTCGTGCCGATCGCCACGTGCGGGGACCGTACGCCAACCACATACACGAGAAGCGGCACCGCAAGGACCGAGCCGCCCCCTCCGATCAGACCCAACACAAATCCAACGAGTGATCCGGAGCCCGTCGCAAGTGCATCGATCGAAGATATCATTCGTTGACCTGTGGATTTTCAGTGCGCCGACGCGTTGCTGCTGGCGGCAAGGAGCCGTTGCTCGATGCTCTTCAGATCGTATCCCGCTGCATTCGCGACCGTCAGAATGTCACTTAGCGGGCGGCGTCTCGCCTCGGAGAGCGCCCATAGCATCGTGCAGCGCGTTCCCGTCCGGCAATATGCAAGTATCGGCTTTGGCAAAACCTGAATTGCCGAAGAGAAGGCCGCGACGTCAGTATCGGTGAGCTTTCCCGAAATGACGGGTATATAGCGTGCTTCGAGACCGAAGCGGTGCGCCTCGCGAGCGACTTCGGCGAATGACGGCTGTGCCTCGGCTTCGTCGTCGGGGCGGTTGGAAATGATGGATTTGAAACCCCGCGCCGCAATTTCTGCGATGTCGGCCGGTTCTAGTTGTGGCGCAACCGACAAGTCGGCCGCCAACTCCTTGAGGTTCATTTTGCTCATCGATTCATTTGTCCATCGATAGGCGAAATCAGCGTCATCAGATGAACGCCCAGATCGCAATGCCACTCGCGACGGCTCCCCACGCGTTGATGTTGATGTAAGAACGCAAGACTTGGCGGTGCGGGCTGTCCGGCGGAAGACCAACGAGATCGCAGACCACGTCTCCGGGGAAGAAAAAGATCCGGAGTAAAATTGTGCCCACCTTTCGCTTCACGATTGAGATGCGCTGGCCGACTGTCTTTGAGACAGATCACGTGCGCCGTTCCTATTAGGGCTGTCCGCTATGCCTTCAGCACCGGCTTGGCGAGCCACTCGCGGCCGCGGAGCATCCATTTCCAATAGACCGGCGGTAACACGTGGGCCTTCAGAAACCATGCGGTGCGCGTCGGTGTCGTTCCCTTGATGAACGTCGTCGGAAACGTTGGACACAGCTTCCCCCCGTAGCCAAATTCCGCCAGCACGATCTTGCCGCGCTCAACTGTGAGAGGGCATGCGCCGTACCCGTCATAGATGGCTGTTCCCCTTGAGCGCCCAAGGTCTGACAGGAGGTTATGAGCAACGATCGGCGCTTGTTTGCGCACCGCTGCTACCGTCTTTGCGTTCGGCGTGTTCGTGACGTCGCCGAGGCCATAGACGTTGGCATACTTCTTATGACGCAAGAGTTGCTGATCGACGTCCATCCAGCCGGCTTGGTCAGCGAGAGGACTCTCGCGGATAAAATCCGGCGCGATCTGCGGCGGCACGACGTGTAGGAAGTCGAATTTCGTCTCGGTGACGACTTTGCTTCCGTCGGCGCCGACTTTCTGGAACCACGCCGTTTTTGCGGGACCGTCGACGCGCATGAGCGTTTCGCCGAAACGAAGGTTCGCATTATAGCGTTTCACATATTCCATGAGGGCGGGGATGTAATCCGGAACGCCAAACAAAACACCGCCGGCATTGCAGAAATCGATAGAAATGTTCTTGAGCCGCCCCCTGCTGCGCCAGTAGTCAGCCGACAAATACATCGCCTTTTGAGGCGCGCCTGCGCATTTGATCGGCATCGGCGGTTGCGTAAATACAGCGTGCCCAGATTTGAGTTCCTGTACGAGGTTCCATGTGTATGGAGCGAGATCGGGACGGTAGTTGGAGGTCACGCCGTTCGCGCCAAGCGTATCGGACAATCCCTCGACGCCTTGCCAATTGAGCTTCAAGCCAGGGCACACGATCAGTCGATCATAAGACAAGGCGGAACCGTCTTCGAGCATGACACGATCGTTAGCAGGATCGAACGAAGCAACTCGTCCCTGGATTCTCTTGACGCCCTTTGGAATCATCTTCGCCATAGGGCGCGACGTATCACCGATTTGGAAAATACCGCCGCCGACCATCGTCCAGCCAGGCTGGTAGTAGTGGACGTCAGACGGCTCGATGATTGCGATCTCTAGATCCCGATTGCGTGCCAGCAGGCTCGAGGCGACTGAGATACCAGCGGATCCTCCTCCGACAATCGCGATACGGTTTCGTGACGTGGAAAAATGGTGCGAGTTTGCCATGGTATGCCCCGGCTTTTGGATATTGGCGTTGCGGCGCATTACGTGGGGAGCATAATTCTGATGCGAACCCGCATTGCGTCGTGTGCCCCGAATGAGTGGGCAAATCATCATAGGCGCTGAATGCCGAGCGCGTAACCGACCGGATCAAATATAGTCCAGGTCTATTTCTGAAATAGAATATTCAGCTGGCGCGAGCGCGCGTCACAATTCGTACGAGGCGAGCGCAGTTTCCGACGGGCGCAACAGGCTGAGCTTCTGCACGAGGTCCGCCACTGAATGCGTTTGCATTTTCGCCATCATGCTGGCGCGATGGGCTTCGACGGTTTTACAGCTCAATGAGAGGTTATCCGCGATCACTTTGTTGGGCTTTCCAGCGAAGACAAGCCATGCGACTTCTCGTTCGCGGCATGTCAACCTACCAAATCGCGTCTCGATTTCAGACTTCGCGCTCGCCGCATGACGGAGTGCTCTCGCGCGCGAAAGAGCCTCTTCGGTCCGATCCAACAGAGATTGATTGTTGAAAGGTTTTTGCAGAAAATCGAGCGCCCCTGCACGCATTGCGGCGACGGCCATTGGAACATCGCCGTGACCCGTCACGAGAATGCTGGAAAGCGGCCAATTGTGTTTTTGCAGTTCCTGCTGGAGATTGAGGCCACTCATTCCGGGCATCCGCACATCGAGAATAAGACAACCGGCGCGACCATCATAGTTTTCCAGAAATGCGTTCGCCGACGGATAGCAAACGACCGAATAACCGACGGATGTAAGGAGCCACGCGAGAGATTCGCGTGCTGCCTCGTCGTCATCGACGACGAAAACGCTTTCCTCAGCTTGCATGGGCGAGTTCCTCCCGCGGTAGCGGCAAACACAGAACAAACGTCAATCCACGCTCGGGCGCATTCGTTTTGACTTTCAGTTGGCCGCGATGCGCTTCGACGATCGATCGGGAAATTGGCAGACCCATCCCCATTCCCATCGACTTTGTCGTAAAGAAAGGCTCGAAAATCTTTTCGGAATCGATTTCGCCTTCAACGACCCCGGTGTCCTTGATCAAAATTCGAACCATGCCGGGTTGTGATGTGTCGAAGGTGATTGTGACGAACCTCTCCTTCGCTTGCGAGGTGTCGATCGCTTCAATGGCGTTGCGAACGACATTGAGAATGACCTGCTCGAGCTGAATGTGGTCGCCCATCACGTGGACGTTCATGGGCACAGAAACGAAGCGGATCGTCACCTGCCTTGCCTGAGCCTCTGGAATGACGACGCGGAGCACGTCCGAGACGAGAGACTGCATATTGAGCATTCGGAATGACGGATCCCCTTTCGCGAGGAATCGGCGGACGCTCGCGATGATGTCGCCGGCTCTTTCAGCCTGTCTGCAAACATGCTCCATTGCCCACCGGACTTCCGGATCGTGCGATGTGCCGTCGAGCCGATAGAGACACCCGCGAGAGAAGTTGGCGATCGCCGCAAGAGGCTGGTTGAGTTGATGCGCCAAAGCCGTTGCCATCTGCCCCATCGAGCTCAAGCGGGAGGCGACGGACAACTCACGATGATGAAGATGAAGCTCATCCTCATAGCGCTTGAGTTCGCTGATATCGCGCGTGATTCCAAGAAGCGATGTGATGCAGCCTTCCTCGTCGCGCAAGGGCGCTGCATGTGTTTCAAGCCAGCGCTGCCGCCCTTTGAGCGACAAGATTTGAAATTCTAATTTGACGGATTCCCCTGCAAATACGCGCTTCGTCATCTGTTCGTAGACTTCACGATACGCGGGGCAAACCACGCGGTAGACGGACGTTCCGACAATATCTTCAGGCTTGTCCGCGTCGACGAGGTGCAAGCCAGCGGGATTCATTTCCAGGATCGTCCCGTCTTGCGCTTGCATCTTCACGCATTCGGGTTCAGTGGCAATGATCTGGCGTAATTTCTGTTCGCGATCTGCGAGTCGGCCCTCCGCGTTGAGACGACTTGAAATCTCATCGCGCAGGCCCTTCTGGATCCGTCGCAGCGACCACCGAAGCCACACCGTATAGCCGAGCGTAATTGCAAAGACCGTTGCGAAGACTGTTTCGTTAATCACAGCGCCCAGCATCAATCTGGCACGATCGGGGAGTTTGGATCGGCCATCCGTCCCGCCGAACTGCTTTGGCGCTTCAGCATGTCATGTCTGTTCATGGACGAGCGCTCCTTCCAAAGTACAACCAGTAACGAGCTGCCCCTCATCTTCGGGCACATCCGTGCACGCAGTATTACTTACTAAGGCGCGGGATTTCCCTAGGATTCATAGTTTTCATTTGACAACGCTGCTCATTTTCCAGCCCTATAGATCAGGTCGTTCATTTCCTTCGGCGCTAATTCTGAGCATCGTATGCCCAAATTGGCATGGAAATGAGTTGATTATACCAGAGGCCGTTCGATGAATCTACAGCAACTCCGATATGTTCGAGCACTTGTCGAAGAGGGTTCGTTCGTCGCGGCGGCGGCGCGTTGTGCCGTCACGCAGCCAACGCTTTCGAACGGAATCGCGCAACTCGAAGCTGAGCTCGGCCAGCGCATTTTCAGGCGCACGACGAGAAGCTTATCGCTGACGCCGGCCGGCGAACGCCTTTTGCCGGCGGTGCTCGAAACCCTCAAGGCTTTCGACAAAATCAAAGACCTTGCGGCTCAGGCTGGTCCGACAAAGTCTTCGGTTCATATCGGAATCTCTCCCGTTGTAGGCATTGCGCAGGCGCAAGATGCGCTTGAGGCCTTCCGGAAACTTCGGCCCGATGTTGAAATCGTTTACCGCGAAGGAAATCTTCAAAATCTCTGCGACGCGCTCAAAGCGGCTGAGTTGGACCTGGTATTCGCGCCGATGGATTCGGAATGCTCGATGCTGGCGAACTGCGTCTACCAGCAACTTTGCAGTGAGCCGCTTATGTTTCTTCCCCGGCAGAGCGACGCGAAGCGCTGGAAGGGGCGGATGTCCGTCGAACTCGATGACATTGCGGAAGAGACCTTCGTGCTCGTGCCCAATGTCTGCGGCCTGACGCAGGTGACGCGGCGAGCTTTCGAAAAAGCATCCTTGATGTTGCGGCGATACCCTGGCGAGGCCAGCAGCTATATCGTCGTTCAAGAATGGGCGTCGCTAGGGCTCGGGTCTGCAATTCTGCCGGCCTCGAAGATCGTAACCGAAGCCGACAGCGCAGCGGCCATTCCGATCTTGGATCACGGGAACGTGGTTGCGATCGACTACTATGCGCTCGGAAAACCCAATACAGTCTCGCAGGATATTTTTTCGCAGATCTGGCGCGCACTGCGGCCCTTTAATTTCGCCTCAGATTCGATGCGAACTAACGGCGAGAGCGATTATGTTCTCGACTGGGCCGTCTAATCGGGACACGTTCGTGCCGACGTCGTCCGGCGCACTCGTCCTTCTAGCACTGTCTGTCTCGCATCGCGTTCGCATCGTGATCCGACGCGGGCGCAAGGCAGGATCCGGTCGGGGGCGCCAACGTCGCCTTCTGGTCGCCGGTCAATGTCTTGAGAAATGCGACGAGGCTTGCTTTTTCCTCTTTTGACAGATTGAGCGGATGCAGTTGGGGGCTCTTTCCGTCGAAATCGATGCCTCCGGCATTGTAGAAATCGACAACATTTTCCAGTGTTCGTAACGAACCATCGTGCATGTATGGGTATGTCAATGCGACGTTGCGAAGGCTCGGCGTCTTGTAGGCCCATCGGTCTTCGGAATTCAGTGTGATTGCAAAACGCCCGATATCGTTATGCTTCCGCTCGCTTACAGTTCTGAGGTCCTTTTCCTCGACCTTTGTCATGACACCAGCTTCCAATTCCACCTGATATGATGGCGGTGGCGCCATGGCCGATGCTTTGTAGCCGATGCCTGTCGCGTGAAACTTGAAATCCGTGAAAAGTGCGTCGTGCTCGCCAACAAGATGGCAGCCGCTGCAGCCTGCCTTGCCCACGAAGAGGGCGAAGCCCTGCTTCTCTTGTTGGGTCAGAGCTGCTTCCTCGCCACCGTACTTCCATCGGTCGAAACGCGAGTTTCCGGAAAGGAGGGATTTTTCGTATTCTGCGATCGCTTCGCCGACGGTTTCCATGTCTAACCCGCGATCTCCGAATGCCTTATGAAACAGATTTTCATAATTCGGCAGGTCGCGAATTCGCGCGATCGTATACCCCACGGATGGGCTCGCCATTTCTATTGAGGATAAAATCGGCGACCAGGGTTGCGTGTCGATGTCCGGTTCACGTCCGTCCAGAAAGAGAAGCTTTTGGTAGGCGACATTCAGCAGGCTCGGTGCATTCCGCGGAAGGCTCTGACCTTCGATTCCGATCGCCGTCTCCCCCTGTGTCGATGCGAAGGCTTCCGTGGGAAGGTGACACATGCCACAGGACATCGTGTTGTTGAACGACAAGCGGCGATCAAAAAACAGAAGCTTGCCGAGTTGCACCTTCGCAGGATCAAGAGAGGTGTAAGGCAGCGGCGGCAGGCCGAGCGGCGGCTTCAACGGCGAGTTTCCGGTAGCCGGATAAACGACGAAAGCCAGCAGAGCGCAAATCAACGAAGGCAGCACAATCAGGAGCGGAAATCTGGACCTTTCCGCCACTCCGTCAGTGCTTCTTCTTATTTTCTTCCAGAACCAGTGTCTTGATGTCATTGACCACAACGTCGGGATCGAAAAAGCCAGTTGCGTAGATCTCTCTGACCCAGCCTTCAGGATCTATCAGATAGACCCTCACCATATGATAGATTTCTCCGGTCTGCTTGCCGTTTTCGTCGACGGCGCGCGACGTTGTCAGACTCAAGGACTTCATAATTGGATGGAGAAACCAATCAGACCACGTCGTGAGGAAATGCCAAGGCACCTCTGGGGTGCTCTTAGACGTGTAGAACGACAGCATCTCGGGGGTATCGACAGACGGATCCAAACTCAAAAATAAGAGCCGAACCCGGCCGTTCAACTCTTTATCTTTCTCAAGC
The DNA here is from genome assembly GCA_018242215.1 of Pseudomonadota bacterium. Classification (GTDB taxonomy): domain Bacteria; phylum Pseudomonadota; class Alphaproteobacteria; order Rhizobiales; family Hyphomicrobiaceae; genus Hyphomicrobium_B. The sequence goes on along the minus strand of JAFECG010000017.1, from coordinate 93,403 downwards.
TCACTTTGGATCGTCTCGAACGCCGCCCATGTGGCGGGGCAGCCTTGCGGATCCCTGCAAGTTCCGTAGAAGAAAGAGAAGAGCGTGATTTTCCCCGTGGTGTAAGTCGACAACCGATGCGGTCGCCACTTGCTTTGCTCAAGCACCCATCCATTCGCCATCGGCTGAATGCGGTCGAGTTTGTAGGTGCCCGGCGCAGGAAAAGGCGAGTCAGTTGCACTCTCTGCCGCTACCGCTATGGAGGATCGCGTGACAACGAGAGCGAACAAAAGGGCGCAACTGACCAGTAGGTGGTAGCGCGGACGGGAAAGGAATCGCATTCTAACCACCGTTACGTGTTCTTAGCCGCCGATACCTTTGGCTGAGAACTTCATGTGGTGGGCACGTCCAAGCTTCAGAGCGGTGAAGTCCACAGTAAACTTCTCAACGAGCTGCTTGCCATCCCAGTCATAGGCTTTGAGGAACTGATCGTCCTGATCGCCCTTGTGGTCCCAATTGGACATCAATGACGTCGTGAAATAGACGCGCTTACCGTCATAGCTCTGCGAAACCATGTTGACCTGGTTGCCGATCTTCTTGGTGTAGACTTCCTTTGGAGCTTCCGGATTCGACATATCGTAAAGACGGGCCATTCCGTCCATGAAGGTATCGACCCAGAGGTGCTTGCCGTCGGCCGCGATCGAGATATCGACCGGAAGCGGAACTTTCGACGGATCACCAACGGTGGCCACATCCTTCGCTTGCCATTCGCCGTTCGAATCCTGCTTGATCACCCAGATCTTCGAACTGAGAGCAGTCGCCGTAACGCCCCAGTTGTCGCCAGGCTTCAATGACCAGCGGATTTCCAGAGGCGCGCCTGGAACGCTAAAGATCTTCTTCGGCTCCATGGACTTGTAGTCCCACAAAACCATCGTCTTTCCGAAGTTCTTCATCGCTTCGGGATCTTTGACCAACTTGCCAAGATCCATCATGTAGTTCGTCCAGCCGGTGAAGGCAGACGTGAGCATGAGGTTCTCGGCCGGGTTGATGGCTATATCATAACCATAGCCGTCGCCGCCATTGGTGGTCGGCATCGGGATGGAAGACACATAGTCACCGTCGTTAGTATAGGTGGCGAGGCCGGTGACGCCATCATGCGTTTTGTTGTTCGACAAGCCCTGAATGAGCATGCGGCCGGGAAGGGCATAGAAAGTGTGCGGACCGACAAACCCAGTCTTGGCTTCGTAGTCCGTGATCGTCCGAACCAGTTTCGGCTTGGACGGATCGATCAAATCGAAGATGAAAATCTTGTTGTCATCGAGGCGACCCGCCCAGAGATAGCGGCGGTCGTCCGTGAATCCCATGTGATGGGCTTCACCGCGCCCACCGACGGAAAGCGTGTTTATGACCTTCCCGTAGTTCGGCGACTTGGGATCGACACTGATCGTAACGAGCTTGTCCGATTCGTCACCCACTCCCACTTCGCCCAGCGTCCAGACATGAAGATATTGTTCCTGGCCCTTGATGAGCGCGGACATGAATGGCGAGTTGCAAGTCTCGTCAGCGTGCGCCTTTGGGCCGCCAAAGGGAGTCATAAGGGCGAGCAAAGACCCGCCCAGAAGCAGCAATTTCCTCACGTGTTCCTCCTATCAATCAGCTCCGAACACAGGCTGCGGAGCACTTCACGTCTTGAGCGCGTGACTACTTCGCGAAACCTAATCCATCGCCAGGGTCGTTCTAAATTTTCTTTCAAAATGTCTCTCATTTTGCATTCCTATAAGCCTATACCCACACATTAAGGCATTGTTTTTTCGTCGTAATTTTAGGGCTTTTCCGGCGAGATGATTTGGGTCACAGCTCCGGCAAAAAAAGATCCCCAGACATTCCGAATTCCGCGGCCGGAAAGGTGTCTGCCGTGCAATGCAAAAAAGAGAGGGCCTGTGGGACCCTCTCTTTGAGTTTGGACGTCGTACGAGGTGGGAGAAGTGTTCCGGTGGGCTGCATTGGAAAGAAATGCAGCTCCCTCGGCCGTGAAAGGTTGGTCCTCTCGGCCCGAAGCCATCGCTTCGGGCCGAGCGGTCGTGAAATTTAGAAGCTGATGAGCGCGCCGGCGGTGAAGACGTTAATGTTGTCAAACTTGCCGGTGAGGCTCTCGCCGCCATTGTTGATGTATCCCGGCGTCGCACTTCCCGGGCCAGAGAGGGTCGGCTGATACTGCTTGAAATTGACCCAGAGCGACATTGCCGCCGCGTCGATTTCCTGAACCGCGCCCAATCCCCACTGGGTCATGTCGCTGCCGTCCACGCCGAAGGCCGTCAATGCTTCGTGGAACATATCCTGACGATCGCCGTACTCGCCGTAGAGCACGGTGTGACCGAGCGGGGTCCATTTCTCGCGCATACCCGCCTTGATGTACCAGTTATCACCGCTTGGTTGGTTAGCTGTCACCAGCGCAGCCGTTCCTGCCGCGAAAGCAGTATCCAGTGTGGCGGGGTTATAAACGTTGTTGTTCCATTCCTTGCCGTAAGCACCGTAGACAAACAGGCCTGTTGGGACGTGCTCAAGATAGGCGCCGATCTGAAGATACTGCGCATCCGTCTTGAGTGGATTGAAAGCTGAGAGGCCGACAGCGTCGTTGAAGCCCGGAGAGTTATTTTCGTCCCGGTTGTCGAGATAGGAGACCGCCGTCGCGAACTTGAAGCCGCCGAACTGGCCGGCATAGTTGCCGGTGACATCCCAGAAGTCATCTTCGCCCCAACTCGCCGACACGGAGAATCCGCCGAACGTCGGAGAGTCATAGCGAATGCCGTTCAATGGAACGCCGTTGCAATCACCCGCGAGCGGCAACTGTGTGGTCCCGCACCACATCAAAGCTCCTTGAGGGAAGCCGGTGGCGGGAAGCTGAAGCTGGCGTCCATGGCGTGCGAGGTTGATAGCCATGCCATCCAGCGGCGCCCAGTTTGCGGGAATGAGCGAACCCGAACCGTCAACCAAGGCCGCGGCGTGCGACGAGCTTTGCGGAATGCTGCCGACGCTAACCTTGCCGAGCTGATCGCTCTTCAAGAACCAATAGGAATAAAGGACATCGACGGAGTTCGTTACGAACGCGCCATGGTTCTTCACGATATGAAGGCCCGAAGGCCCTTCCGCATTAAATGCTGTATTGCCTGCCGTAAGAGGATCGGATGTGCCCGTTTCGAGCTGAAGAACGTAGCCCGCGTTCCAATCCTTGGTGATCTGGGCGGCGCCAGTGAACGTCACGTGAGAGTTGAGCGTCGAACCTATTCCCGTGACATAAGCGTTACTGGCCGGACCGTTATCGTACCACATGATCTGGTTTGCGACCCACCCAGAGATTGTGAGCGAAACCTTCCGATTGCCCTTTCGGGCTGTGGTGGCCTCGAGCTCAGCAACGCGCTCCTCGAGATCCGCGCAACAGTCGCCTCCGAGGTCTGCGGCCGAAGCCGGGGTGGCCAACGGAGCAATCGCAGCACCCGCCATTAAAAGACCCACCGCAAGTGCGGCACGCTTGACGGCCGGCGATCCTTCGTTGCTTGCCTTTTGCATGTATTCCCCCTTCTTTTTCCCAGAAGCTTTTTATTTTGGTCGATAAAATAGTCTTGCCCGTCGGGCTCACTTTTCTTGAATCGGCGAGGCAAATGTCATCGTCGAATACGCTATGCGCTTCGATAAAAGGCGGTCCCCTGCTATCGCTCGCTATCCCCCAGCTGGATAAATTCGACGCGGCTTGTTGGCGATTACTGACTCAATGCCGATATCGATTTTCAAATACCACGCACGCCAATCGCGATGGCACAAAAATTCCCCAGTCTGCGGACTTTTGCGACGAAAATGTCGATGATTTGACACACAAATTTGCCAACCGAATAGGTGGCGCGGAATACATTTTAGAGGTGAATGGAGTTAGCGAGACCATTTGATGAATGGTGCGCTCGAGACCATAGAGAATAATAGGTATTATGAATATGTGCGCTTATATATAGATTTTAAAAATATATGTATAGCCGCTTTAGATCAGACTGGAATCCAGCGATACGCAGAATCATGCCTCTCGACTCGGCCCAGCCCTGGCCAAGGAAGATGGTAGCCCAAGAGTAGAATTTGATCTGACGCGAGCATGTCGAGGATGCGCGCTCGCGACCTTGCTGCGTCTGGCCAATCAACATCTGCTCCCCAGCGCCACGCCGGCTCTGCAAAGGACACGATCGGATGAATCAGGACGTCTCCGCCTAGGAAGAGGTTCTCACCCTGCGATGTGAGATGCAAAGATATGTGGCCCGGCGTGTGGCCGGGGGTGGCGACGCTGAGAAGACCCGGTACGATCTCTTGTCCTAAAGGCAATTCCTCGACCTGATCCTTCAGGGTACTCAGTCGTCTCTGCGTGCCAAGGGTAACCCCCGCTAGATCGGGCGGAACAGATCTCTCCAGGCCTGGCTTCAGCCAATAATCCCTTTCACCTGCCGTCATGTGGAGCCGCGCATTCGGGAATCGCGACATTCCATCAAATGGGTCGATTACGCCCCAGAAATGGTCTGGATGCGCGTGGGTAAAGACGACATCCGTGATGTCTTCCGAGGCGATGCCTGCCGATTGTAGGAGATCAGGGAATCGTCCGAGCGTGGGCAGGAATTCAGTCCCGCCGCCCGTGTCGACCAAAACGAGACGGTCAGCCATGCGGATGAGAACCACATTCACTTCGGCATCAAAAGACGGCTTTTCTGACCCGACTTTGGAGAAGAGGGCGTCGATTTCGGCCGGCTTGCGATCGGGGAGAACGAACGCTTGAGGAAAATTGAATTTTCCATCGGATATAATTGTGACCTTGGCCTGCCCCACAGTGAGGGTATGGAGACCCCGCACGGACGCGGCTGCCTGCGGCGACCGAGGAGGACTCAGCGCGAGATTCGCACCGAAAAAGGCGGAGGCGCCGTATTGCAGGATCTTGCGCCGAGTCGGGCGATCGCCGATCTCCGAGTCCTGACTCGTCAGGAGAACATGTCCGCGACGAGCGTCTGGTTCCATCGGAATTTCTCCTGCTGATTTGCCTTCCGCAATTCGGCGGTTTCGCCCATCTGCGAGACGGTGCTCGCGGCCAACCTGATTTCGGCATCGCGGAGTTCGTAGCGACTTGCGTACTTCACCGCATCGTCCCGCTCAATTTCGCTCCAGCAGACGCTTTCGTAGGAATTCGACGCAGGCGGCTTCCCAAGCAAGTCGGTCGCAATCGCAGCAGCAGCGACTTTCGCTTGGCTGCTCGCCGCATAGGCTGACTTTGGCATATCGCCGCCAAGACACGCATCGCCGAGCGCATAAATGTCTGGATCGATCATCGAGCGCATCGTCGCCGCTTCGATCGGACAGTATCCTGTTTCGTCGACAAGGCCGGCATCTCGTGCAATCGCCGCGGCGACCTGCGCGGGAATGACATTCACCAGGGCTGCATTCCTGTAAGTGTCGAAGCCGGTGACAACCGTGTTTGTCTTCGGATCGACCGATTGGATCGTCTCGTAGATTGAGGCATCGATCCATTGGATCATACCGGGATAGTGGCTTTCCCATCCTTCTTCGAAAAGCCCCTGCATCGAGAAGCTTTCTTTTGGATCGAGAACGATAATCTTGCAGTTGCGCTTGCCTGCTGCGCGGAGGGCATGCGCCATCATCGAGACCCGCTCGTAAGGTCCGGGCGGACACGCGTAGGGATTGGGTGGCGCGAGAACTACAATCGTGCCTCCATCCTCGACGGCGTCCAGACGTAATTTGAGCAATGCAATTTGCCGGCCGCCCTTCCACGCATGCGGCATGAGATCTTCAAATTCCGCCCCCCATCCGGGGATACTGTCGTATCTTAGATCAACGCCGGGCGAGAGCACGAGGCGGTCATAAGCGAGAGCTTCCCCGGAGGCGAGCGAGACTTGTTTTTTCTTCCGATCGATCGCCGCGGCTCGCTGACGGATGAGTTTTATCGGGGAACTCGCCACAAGCTGATCGTAAGTGTGGCTGATTTCGTCGAAGGTTATCAATCCGCCGATGTACAGATTGGCATTGAAGTTGCTGACATAGGTTGGCGATTTCTCGATAAGAGTGACGTCAACCGACGGATGGAGCTGCGCTAGATTCTTGGCTGCGATGAGTCCCCCGACCCCGCCACCCATGACAAGGACCTTGGGCTTTCTTCTCTTTGCTATGACGGGTGACGACGTCCCAAGAATTACTGCAGAAGCCAAGGACGCGGGTATAATCTGCCTTGCGAACTCGCGACGTGTTAGCTTCATACGCATACCACTGACCGGCGTCGCCTTCGTGCGATTCAGGAATCCATCGCGCTCGCTGTCGACCCTCTATCCCAAAAACTCATGGAAGGCGTTCGGTACCAGGATCCATGAAGGTCGCGCAAATTTTTCTATGCACCTTTGACTTGCACGGAATGCGGCGGCGCCACGTTAATCACCTTCTTGTCGGCAATGTAATCAGCGACCACGTCCCAGATCGCCGGCCCCTGGGTGCCTTTGTTGACGCTTGCCCAGCCGCCTATCTTGTATTCCTTGTCTGACTCAATGAGCTTGCCGGTTCGCAAAAGCGTAAGATCGGATATTCTCTTGCCCATCTCTTTGGAGACATCGATGGCGTAGCTGATACCGCCGCAGCGCACCATATCCCCGCCCTGTTGATAGTAGGGATCGGGATTAAAGATGTTGTCCGCGATGTCCTCTAATACCGCCTTGAGACGTTCTCCCGTCATCGTTGTCCGATAACATTCTGGATACGTCATCGCCGTCGCGTTCGTCACGTTCTCGAACGTAATCGGCTCACCCGGCAAAACGCCCGGCCCCCAACGAAATCCCGGAGATAACGCGATCTCGACATCGCGACGCTCCAATATCGCGTCGCAGATAACGGTATCCAACGTCCCGTCGAAGTTGCCGCGTCTATAGAGAAGGTCGCTGGAATGCCCGAGCGTACGGCTCAGGTCATTCTTATAGGCTTCGCGAGATTTCTCCACGACGTCGCGGGCCCTTTCGTCCGACTTGATGGCGTCCGAGAAAATCGGGATCAGCCGATAGTGAAAGTCCTTGATTTCTTTGTTCTGGACGTCGAGGTCCAGCCGCGAAATGAATTTTCCATTGGAGCCCGATGACACGATCAACGTCTGCCCAACCTTCGTGATCTCGGGGATCGCATCGTGCGTATGGCCACTCAGGATAACGTTGAGACCCGGTACGCGCCCGGCGAGCTTCCGATCGACATCGAACCCATTGTGAGAGAGCAGGACGACGAGATCGGCACCGTTCGCCTTTAAGGACTGCACTTCTTCGGCAAGCTCTTTCTCCCGAATTCCGAACGTCCAGTTTGGTATGAGCCAACGCGGATGCGCGATGGGGGTAAAGGGAAATGCCTGACCGATTACACCGATCTTGACGCCGTTGCGCTCAAAGACGTGAGATGCTTCGAATACCTTCTCTTCGAATTCGTTATCCCGTACATTTTGCGCCAGAAACGGAAATCCGAGCTTGTCGACGGCAGAGCGTACGCGGTCCTCGCCTAACGTGAACTCCCAGTGAGCCGTCATTGCGTCAGGCTTCAGAAGCGCCATGACGTCGATCATATCCTGTCCGGCGGTCTTCAATGATACCCAGCTGTTGGTCCAGGTGTCTCCGCCATCGAGAAGCAATACCCGATCGCCACGTTGCGCCCGTATGGCATCGACCACGGTCGCGATGCGATCGAGGCCACCCATGGCACCATAAGTTTTGGCGAGTTCAGAGAAATCATCGGCGGTCAAAGCATACGCGAGCGCCGTATCCGGCTTGATATGGAAGTAATCCCGAAATGCTGCATTGACGATATGAGGCGGCTTCCCCTTCGCCGCGCCGACTCCGATATTGACCGATGGCTCGCGGAAATAAATCGGCTTCGCTTGCCCGTGAATGTCCGTCAAATGAAGAAGCGTGACATTCCCGATGCCGTCAAACGCCAGCAATTCATCTTGGGTCAATCGCGCATCTGATGCGAGCGCGCGGACGGACAGCCCCATGCGCGCGGCGATAACGGCAGCCGCAGATGCGGCTGCAAAAAATTCCCGGCGCGAAACCATTCCGTTTCCTCGCTATGATGTCATGTAAATTGGGCAGTGCGCAGCCTGCGCGGCCTAGCTTACCGTGACCTGCTGCTGTGCCTTGTACGTCGTGCCGTTATCGTCAAACCACGTGAATTCGAACAAGCCGGTCTTCGGAACGCGGACATAGAAAGACTGATACGGATTGGCAGAAATGGCCGGATGCCAATCGACGCTGAAGATCTCCTGCCCGTCGAACGTTGCGGTGAACTTGTTTATGATGTGCCGCGGAATAAGCTTCCCGGTAGAATCTTTTCGATAGCCACTCTCCATGTCGTGGCTGATGAGGGTTTTTACCTCGACGACGTCGCCGGCCTTGGCGGTTTTTGGCATTCTCACTCGGGGTGTGACGGTCAGTGCCATGCTGGTTGATCCTTAATTGGCCAAATCTGTGCTTACAATCTCAGCCGCCGCAGCCGCCGATCGTGACCTTGACTTCCTTGCGGGCGATATAAGCATCGCCGTTCGACATGATCGCGAGTGCTGTGACGCGTTGGGTTTGAGCAAGCCGCATACGAACCTGTATCGCCGCTTTGGGGCACAACGGCGTAAAGGTGTAATCGGCAACCTGCACATTCGGGTTGCTCTCGGCGAAGATGTGCACCGACTTCACGTAGTCGTTCTCAGTCATCGGGCTTTGCACATCGAAGCCAAGCGGAACGACCAAGCCGTTCTCCGCAATCGTCGGCAAGTCGAGCGTAATCCGGCCTTCACTTGGTTTCTTACCGCCGGTCATTTTTTGAATCAGCGTCTCGACATCCGCGGGATTTGCAAACGCGGCGCCGGCGGTGGCGAGGGTGATTGCTCCCGCAGCCGTCAATTTCAAGAAGACGCGACGTGTATGTGCGTCGCTTAGACTGGCCATCAGCTATCTCTCCAAGGGCATCAACAGAGTCGATCGTTCAGCTTTTAGAACACATATGAAAATTATCATATATGAATTCCATCTTGCAAGACCGTACGTTCCACGTCTATTTGATCGTACGCGACGGCCCATCATTGCTGCGTTGCAAAACCCGGTGATCCAATGAAGACCTATAAATCTCTCTTTTCCATCGCCGTTTTATCTCTCGCTTTTTTCGGTCTGCCAACGCTCACGCGCGCGGATGAGGCTAGCGATACCGGGAAAGAGATCGAGCATTACCGCGAGATGATCGACGATCCGATGGCGAACCCAGGATACTTCAATGTCGATCGTGGCGAGCAACTGTGGCAAACGCCACGTGGGAGCAAGGCGGTTTCGCTACAGACGTGCGATCTTGGCAAGGGGCCCGGCGTGGTTGACGGCGCGTATGCAGAGCTGCCGCGATTTTTCGCCGATGCCAACAAAGTCATGGACCTCGAGCAACGGCTTTTGTGGTGCATGAAAACGATACAAGATCTCGATACAGCAGACGTCCTATCGCGGAAATTCGCGTCTACCGGAACGACCTCCGACATGGAGGATCTCGTCTCATACATTGCGAACAAGTCCAACGGAATGAAGTTTCATTTGAGCCTCGCGACCGCGCAGGAAAAGGAGGCTTATGCCGTCGGCCGGGAACTTTTCTACAGGCGCTCTTCGCTTTTGGATTTCTCTTGCGCGACCTGTCACGGTGAAGACGGCAAACGCATTCGCCTGCAGGAGCTTCCCAATCTTTCGAAGCCCGGCAAGGATGCCCAGAGCACCATGGGATCCTGGCCCGCCTACCGCATGTCGCAAAGCCAAACGCGAACGATGCAGAACCGAATTTTTGACTGTTATCGTCAAATGCGCATGCCGCCTCCAGACTATGCTTCAGATGGAATTACTGCGCTCATCACCTATCTCAACAAGCAAGCCGAAGGCGGAGTGATCAATGTCCCGTCGATCAAACGATAAACTGCTCATGAGAAATCTCTTTGGCACATGCGCGCTGGCTGTCGTCGCAGCCTTATTCCAATGGATCACGCCCGTTCGCGCCGACCCGCGCGCGGACGCGATCGAACGTCCGAGCGCTGAAGTCATGGCGCGCGCTCTCAAAAGTATATGGCCTAACCCCAAGGCCGGCTGGGAAAAGCGCATCGAACAAGATGACACGCAGAGTTCCTGCTCGCGGTATCGCAATGATCCTCCTTCGGAGGAGGCGAAGGCCATCACAGAGCGGGAGACGGCACGCATCGTGCTCCCGACAGACGGAAAAGTCCTCGGAGACTGGAAGGCGGGCGAGAAAATCGCCAGTAGCGGCCGTGGCGGTCAGTTCAGCGACCCTCCTGGCACGGAAAACGGCGGCAATTGCTATGCGTGCCACCAACTCGCAAAATCCGAAGTTGCCTATGGAACGCTGGGTCCGAGCCTCACGAATTATGGCAAGGATCGCGGGTATAGTCTTGATGCCGCGAAAGCGGCCTATGCGAAAATCTTCGATTCCGAAGCCACCTTCGCGTGCTCGAACATGCCCCGGTTCGGAATTCACGGATTCCTGTCCGAGCAACAGATCAAGGATGTCGTCGCGTTTCTTTTCGATAAGGAGAGTCCGGTCAACAAATGACGCGCACTAGGTCCTTCTTTACCCGAGTGCGTATTGGCTCGGCCGTCGTGCTAATAGCTGCGCTGGCCTTTTTGCCGGTCAGCGCAGATGCCGCGACCGAGCTTCTGATGTTCGAACAAAAAGGGTGCACCTGGTGCGCTCTTTGGCACGAGGAAATAGGACCGATCTATCCGAAATCGGCTGAGGGGAAATTAGCGCCGCTGCGTGAACTTGATGTCCGCCACCCTCCCTCCTCTCTTGCTCTGGCGTCGCCAATCGTCTTCGCACCAACGTTCGTCATCGTGAAGGACAGGAAAGAAGTCGGCCGAATCACCGGCTACCCTGGAGCCGACTTTTTCTGGGGGTTGCTTTCCCGAATTCTGTTAGACTCGGCGACAAAGTGAGCCTTTGACTCTATCTCGCAGCTGCGATGTGACATGCCTGCACTTTTCCTGTCGAGGATGACATATGGCGGGTATATTACCGAATGACGTCGTCGCTGCGTTAGAAGCAGACGAAGAGGTATCTCCCGAACTCAAGCGCTTGATTTTGCGAGCCCGCAAGGCGAGCGACTTTCTCAAGGCACTTGCCCATGAATCGCGCCTGATTATTCTCTGCATACTTGCCGAGAAGGAACGATCTGCCGGCGAACTCGAGAACCTGCTCTCGATCAGCCAGCCGACCGTTTCCCAGCAGCTGGCGCGACTACGGCTCGATGGCCTCGTCGAAGCTCGCCGCGAGGGAAAAGCCGTGATCTATTCGCTACCCGATGATACAACGCGTAAGTTCATCGGCGCGATCTACGATAAGTTCTGCCGCGAGGAGAAGAAGCCGAAACGTTAGAGGCGGACCCGAATGTTCTTGTTGGTGGGTGGTTTTATTTGCGGTCTTATTGCCGGGGCTGCCGCCCGCTACGGGCATATGTGTTCCATGGGTGCGATCGAGGATGCCGTCGTCGGCGGAAACTGGCGTGGTGTAAAGGCGTGGGGCCTCGCGCTGGCGAGCGCCGTGATCGCGACGCAGACCCTCTATTATTTTGGCATCTTTGATCCACTGAACACGCTCTATGCGACAACGGCGATCGACTGGCCCGCGGCCCTTCTGGGAGGCATCATGTTCGGCCTTGGAATGTCCATGGTCGGGACGTGCTGTTTCGGGCTGCTCGTGCGGCTCGGCGGCGGCGACATCCGCGCTCTGATCACAACCGTTTTCGTCGGCATCACGGCCATCGCCGTGAACAGTGGCGCGCTTTCGAACGTGAGGCAACATATCGAGGGCATCTCGCTGATCCCTCTCGACGCGCAAAGCCAATCGTTTGCGCCGGGCCTCCTTGCCTCGGTCATCGGAACGAACAGCTCGACCATATTTTGCCGGCTAATGCTCTGCGTGTTGTTCTGGTGCGCCGCTTTTGATGATAAGCTTCTCCGGCGTCCACGCTTGATGTTATCAGCCATCGCCCTAGGCCTTGCAGTCGCCGCTGGCTGGGGCGTGACGGGCATGGCTTATCAAGAGATGGACACGGCCCGGGTCGAAAGCCTGTCATTTGTCGCCCCTGGCGGCCGCGCGATCCTTCAATTCATGAGTGAAGGTCTACGCGACACAACGTTTGGCATCGCGTCGCTTTTCGGTGTCATCGCCGGAGCACTCCTCATTGCGATCGCGCGCAATGAAATCTCTTGGGAGGCATTCGACGATACGCGTGAAATGCGGCGGCACATCTTCGGTGCGTTTTTGATGGGCTCGGGTGGCATTCTCGCGAAGGGCTGCACGATCGGCCAGGGCCTCAGCGCGGGTAGCGTGCTTTCGCTCACGATGCCCGTCGCAGTGATGGGCATATTTCTAGGCGCCAAGGTCGGTCTGGCGATCCTGATGCACAGCCCCATTCTTGGTCAGTTCAAAATCGCGAAGCTGCTCAGATAGCGGTGAGCTTCGGCTGCAGTTAAGGCGCTTCATTCAATCGTGCGGCACTTCTGTTGACACCGGCGCTCGCCCGATATATTCAAAAATTCGAATATAAATATACTACCAGCAGCAGGGGAAGACGCACCGTGGCGGATCTCACCATCGATGCCAAAGGCACAAACTGCCCGATACCAATTCTCAAGGCGAAGAAGGCCATCACCACTTTGGCCAAGGATGGCGTCCTTGAGATTCTTGCGACCGATCCGGGCGCCATTCCGGACTTCCAAGCTTTTTGCCGTTCGACGGGGAACACCCTGCTCGAGCATAGCGAGACAGCTGGTGTCTATCGCTTCCTGATCAAGCATACGGCTGCTTAATCGCGAAGCGCGCGAAACGACAGCACGCAACGATTGCACACTATCGTCGGGAATCGGGGGATGGGCCCGTTGAATTCGGTCTGTTCAGCGCACTCTATCGCCGGGACATTTCCGAGCGGCGATGCTGCCGATTTAGCCTCGCCCGAAAAAAGAAAACCGCAGCGGCCGAGACCGGCCGCTCCTCATCCACCGGAAAGGCCGCAGCAGCTCCTAAGCCTCCTGTGGACTCTCAACAAAAATCCGCTCGAAGCCTGGCCTCGTCATCACTACGAAGAATCGATCGTCGTCGGCGAAACGTTTCTCGGACGGTTCGCCATGGTCAATGCTCCGGATGCGATCCGGCAGGTCTTGGTCGACGACTGCGAAAGCTATCGTAAGGACGATCTCCAAAATCTTCTGCTGAAGCCGGCCCTGGGTAATGGCTTGTTGACGACTTCGGGCAGCGAGTGGCGTATCCAGCGTCGTGCTTTCGCGCCGGCTTTTTCCCCCAGGAACGTTGCATCGTATGCACCGGCGATGTGGCAGGAGGCGCGTGCGCTGAGCGATCGCTGGATGAGCTTGGACGGCAGTATTATCGACGTCTGTGAGCAGATGGCGCGGACGATGCTCGATACGCTCTCGAAGACACTCTTTTCGCGGGGCATCGGGCGCGATCCGGATGAATTTCGGAGCGCGGCGACGCGTTATTTCGAGACCCAAGGTCGAATCGACCCGCTCGATCTCATCGGCGCGCCGGCTTGGATTCCTCGCGTCGGGCGGCTGCTCTCGCGTCCCGCGCTCAAATTTTTTCCGAAGGTGGTCGAGGCAATCCTTTCAGAGCGCAGAGGCGCGGCGCGCTTTTCCAAGAGCGGCGCAGACGCTGACTTTGTCGACATTCTCTTCAATACGCGAGATGACGAAAGCGGCGATCACTTATCCGACACTGAGATCGCGGCCAATATCATCACATTCATCGGCGCCGGATTCGAAACGCCGGCGAACGCTCTGAGCTGGACATTCTATCTCCTGTCGATCGACGAAGAGTGGCGCGAAAAAGTCGAGCGCGAGGTGGATCAGCTTTTGGCCGAAGGCATTTCCTTCTCCGCCGTGCCAGAAGAATTCGTCGTCACGCGCGCCCTTATCGAAGAGGCGATGCGGCTCTATCCGCCCGTGGCGATCCTTAGCCGCTCAGCGACGCGCGATCATGATCTCCGCGGTCACACCATCCGCGAGGGAACCACAGTCATCATCTCGCCCTGGGTTCTGCACCGTCATCGCCTATTGTGGGACGCGCCAGATCGCTTCGATCCGGCGAAGTTCATGCCGGAAAATCGCGGGCGCATCCCACGCTATACGTACATTCCTTTCGGGGCCGGGCCGCGTGTGTGCATCGGCGGCGCATATGCCATGCAGCAGATGACGGCGACAATCGCCATGATCGTCCGAAGCTTCCGGCTTGATCTTGCAAGCGGCCATAAAGTGATGCCCGTCCATCGGGTCACGCTCAGACCGGAAGGCGGGATGAAAATGCGGCTCACGCGACGGCGCTGAGATCTCGCCGCCGCGGGATCACCGTTATGCGCAGCCCGGAAAACCTTCGGCCGTCATCTTAGCTTCGTATTTCGCGGAGACATCAGTGCCTGGCGTAAGTGTTGGTTTGACGGAAGCCCAATCCGCTGGCTTCAGGATGATGAACCATCCGCTCCCATACGGATCCTGATTGGCAATCTGCGGGCTTCCAACCAAGTCCTCGTTGATCTGGACCACGGAACCCGCGGCGATTGACTTTGCCGGACCAACCCACTTACCGCTTTCCACAGTTGCGCAGCTTTTCCCTGCATCGACCTGGCGACCAACTTTTTTCGGCGTGAAGGCGACGAGCTGCCCAGCCATCGCTGTGGCGACCATGGTCATGCCAAGCTTCACGTTTCCATCTGCCTGCTCCTCGAACCAAATGTGGTTGTCGACATCGTAGAGCAGTTGGTCAGGCAGATTGCATCCTTTCACGATAGGCATCGATCACTCCGAAGTTGGTGCAAATGGATGGGACACATCTGGGGTGTTCTGCCGCAGTGGCTTCGATGAACAGCAAAACTCGCCAAGGCCGGCGACCTGGATTTTACCAGACACGAACAGGCACAGATGGCGCGCGACCATGATCATCCGGCGCAGGCAATTCGAAATGTCTTTAAAAGCCGGCTCGCCCAAAACCAGGTTGTAGTGATAGACGATCTCGCGGCACGTTTCGCGGCAGGCGTTAAAGCTCGGCTCACCGCGACAGCCTTGGCGATGAAGAGCCAGCAAGGCGAAGCCCTCTTTCTTCTCGACCGTCGGAACTTCGCCACGCGCGACAATCCAGATTTTAAGAACCTCTTCGCTAAGTTCGAGAAGATCTGTCGCCACGCGCTCCGGCGGATAGCGCTCGATAAGTGCATCCATAGCATCAATTCGCGCCTCGAGTTGCTCTAGCTGCGAAACGTTGCTTTCATTTGGAGTGTCCGCAGAGGACTGGGATGCAGTCAATGTCATGCGAGTCGCTTCTCACGAAGAAGCTCTGAACTGTCCGAGATATTCGTATGGATGCCGAGCTTGCGCGGACTTATGCCGAGCGCCAATCCAAGCAGCTGCGTGAAGTACAACATCTTCACGCGTGTTTTTCTGCCAAACCGCTTTTCGGCGCGGACCTGATGCATTTCCAGGCCAGAGTGGCACGTCGGGCATTCCGTGGCGATAACGTCGGCACCTGACGCCTCGGCCGCTTGAAGGATATTGAGGACGAGCTTCGTCGAAGTATCTGAATCCGAAAGCGTGTGCGCGCCGCCGCAACAAGCTGTCTTGAGCGGGAATTCCACGTTTTCAGCACCTGCCGCAGCCAGCAGATCATCCATGAAATGGGGCCTGTTCGTGCTTTCGCTGCCCGGTCCTTTGTCCTTTTCCGGGAAGATGTGCCGCGGCCTCACATACATACACCCGTAGTAATTCGCCACCTTGAGACCAGCGAGCTTACCCTTCGTGCGTTCCTTCAAGCCCTCTTCGCCGATCGTCTTCTTGATCCAGTCGAGCGCATGTATCGTTTCGGCCTGCCCCGCCTTGTACGGTTCGTGCCCGGCCTTGGCGGAGAGGCGATCAACCGTTTCCTGGGATTTCGGGTCATGCGTCAGATCGTATTCGGCCTTCTTGAGATTGTGATAGCAGCCATTACATGGCGCCATCACCACGTCAGCGCCGTCGAGATTGACCGCATTCGAGAGGACGCGAGAGGATAGATACGTTTGAAGCTTCGGCTCGATGTTCTTGACTTCCATCGCCCCGCAGCAATTCCAGTTCGTGACGTCCTTGAGGTGCAATCCGAGTGACTTGGCGATCGCGCGCGTAGAGACATCATATCCGTTACCCGAACCCTCAAGGGCGCATCCGGAATAGTATGCGACTTCGCGATACTTCATAATCTTCTCAGTTAGATCGACCATCGGATTCGCTTGCCCTATATCAGTGTCGATTTCCGGCGATGCGGGAGTTGGCTCTATTCCGCAGCTTCAAGATGGGGCTGTTTCGCCCGTGAGCGGGAAAGCTTTTCTTTGCGAGCCTCGCCCTCTTCGTAAATGTAGTCTTCGATAGCAGCGCGCGCCTTTTTCCAGCTGCGGGTTCTCGGTTTGAAAACCTGCGCCAACGCTGTCTTCAGTCCCCACTTCACCGGAACGCGTTTCGCAATCCCCCACATGATTGCGACCAGCCAATCCTGCAGAAGTGGCTGCTTCGTCTTGACGAGAAAAGAGTGCAGAACCTCGGTGTCTTCGATCTTGCCGCGTTCGAATACCTGACGGGAAAACTCTTTGTCGAAGACGTGGGAAGGCGATTCCGGCGTATAGCCTTTCTCCTCAAGCCAGAGCGCCGTCGCTTTCATGACGCCTTCCGGCTCGACGCTCCGCGGACAGATATTCGTGCATTTATGGCAGGAGACGCATTGCCAGATGATATCCTTGTCGCGCAGCAACTCCTGCTCCATGCCCATTCGGATCAGATAGATCCAGTAGCGCGGATTGAAGCGTGGCTCGATAGCGTTGATAGTGCATGCGTTGGTGCAAGACCCGCATTGAAAGCAGCGGTGTATCTTGTCGCCGCCCGGAAACGCAGCGATTTCCTTCTCCAACGCCTCGTTATAATCAGGCACGACGCGCGTCTCGATGAAGGTCGACCAATGTCCCGAGACGTCGACGCCATCAATTGAAAGCTTATCATGAACCTTGAGGTTCTCGGGCCGGATCAGCGATTTTTCGTGGATCGGCATCGTCTCCAGGCCTCAATGAATGTGTTTGATCGTTGCAGACGGTTCCGCGACAGCGTCGAGGAGTTTGCCACGCGCCACCGTTCGTCCCACGCGGTCGAGACCGAGAATACGGCGCGTTTGCTCGAGCGGGTCCGGCGCGCTCGAGAAATCGGAGCGCAGATAGGCTCCCCCCTGGGCATTGATGTAGTCGCCGTAGACCTGGGCGCAAAGGAGATCGACGTACCAGAGCATATCGCGAAAAATGCCGTTGTCTGCAAGAAACTGGCTGAGTTCCTCGCGCAAGCAGATGAATGTCTCTTGGTTGTCCGGAACGTCGATCAGGATGTGATCGACGTTGTCGCCATACCAGATCTCCCGCAAGACGCCCGTGTTTACCTTGGCGTCCCACGTCCAGCGTGTCATGAGCGGGTAGAGTTCAGGATAAACATTATGGAGCACTTCGGCCGCGAAATCACGTACGAAGCGCGTCTCTTTCCCGCCGGGGAAACGTTTGCAAAACTGCGCGATGCGCCTATCGCCGGTGTTTGGCACATTGGCATCCGCCAACAGATCGATGAGCGCGTTGCGAACGTTCGTCCAGCCTTGCTGTTCGACCAGCGCGCCTACTCGAGTTCGAACCGTCGCCATCAAAGGCACCAGCTCCTCAAACGCCGACAGCTCCAGGCGTTCGACAGCTCCCGCCGCAAGACGCTCCTGAAATACTTCCGATTTCAATCGCACAGCGGCGGCAAAGCGCTCGACCCCTCCGATATCGTCACACGCGTGAATGAGCGCTTCCACGGCCAAGCGAAGCTTTTCCCCTGAAAGCTCCAGCGTTGGCCGCGCTTCATTTTGCGAGCCCGATATTGTGACGCTTGCCGCCATCGCCTTTACTCTGCGGCCTCCTTGGTCAGCTCGCGGCTTACTGCAAAGGCGCTCATCGCGGCGGCATTCGCCTGCGCGATCGAGTCATCGATCGTTTCTGGCCCGATCGCTGCGCCGGCGACGAAAATCCCCGGCCGCGATGTGGCGCCCATCGAGCCATAGGTATCCTTGCGCGCGATATACCCATGCTTGTGGAGATCGACCCCGAAAACGGCAGAGAGCGTCATGTTGTCGACGTTCGGATCCATTCCAATCGCATGAACCACAAGGTCAAACGGAATGGTGATCGGCCGTTTTACGAGCGTATCCTCGCCTTTTACGATGACCTGCTTTCCATCGCTCGTTACCTCGGCAATGCGCGCCTTGATATACTTGACCTTGAATTCTTCCTGCGAGCGCCAGTAGTAGTCGGTTTCGTAATGACCGAACGTACGAATATCCATGTAATAGATGTAGACGTGGCAGTCGGGCAGCTCTTCCCGAATCTCCATCGCAAGATTTGCCGAGACCGTGCAGCAAATCTTCGAGCACCACTCACGGCCGATCTGACGATCGCGAGAGCCGACGCAAAGGAGAATTGCAACGCGCTTCGGCTTTCGTGCGTCGGACGGACAGCGGACACCCTGCCCCGACGAAATCATCTGCTCGACTTGCGTCGTGGTCACGACATCTGGGAACAGGCCGAATCCCCATTCGGGCTTGTTTACGCTGTCGAAATGCGAAAAACCTGTTGCGAGAATGACGGAGCCGCACTCTACGCTCGTCCCATCCGATAATTTCGCGGTGAAATTTCCGGGCTGTCCGTCGAAGGTGCTCACTTTGGTATTGGTCTTGACGGTGACCAAGCTGTCCTGTTCGACACGGCTGACCATCCCTCCGATCGCTTCCTTCGCCCAGCGACCCGACGGCACCAGCTTGGCATAGCCGGAAAAGATCGGTGCTCCCCCCAGTCGATCCATTTTCTCGACAAGAATGCTCGGCTGCCCGACATTCGCGAGGGCATGCGTTGCGGCGAGACCGGCCGGTCCGCCCCCCACCACCAGGATCGGCTTCATCGTCTGTCTTAACTCCATTCGGCGTTGGCCGGATCGTGTTGCTGCACGGGCTAATAAAAAAGTTGGCGGCTTATTCCGCCGGCGGCGGCGGCACGATCTGCCGCGTGACAGGCTGGAATCCAGGACCCGACGTGATCCGCATGCGCGGATCATACAATTGGTCCGGCGTTGCACCTTGCTTGATGCTCTCGAGATAGGACTCGAACTCCGCCTTCTTCACGCGCCAGTCGATTCCGAGCTTCTCAAGAAGCTTTTCGATAGGACTCGCATGCCAATGCGTCTGCACGATCTTGTAGGGATCGGCTCCGCAGACAAGCGCCGCGAATTGACAGTCAGCCATGACGGGCAGCTCGTATCCTTCGCCGCCATTGCTGCCTTGAGCCTTTGAAATCCACTGGTTCTTGTCGAGCGTCGTGATGCAACCGGTGTCGTGCCCGATCATGACGTCGGACTTGGCCTCCTCGACGGCAACCTTGATCTTGCGGTCGATCGCGAAGGAGCGCGTGAACTCGCGTTCTGAAATGATATGACGGAAGCCAAAGCCGCAGCAGTCGTACCATGTCTTATAGTCGATCACATTTGCGCCGAGCGCTTGGATGATCCCGGTCGACACCGCGACGCGGTTCCCCTCAAGGACTTCGTCATCATAGATGACATCTTCGGGGATCATCTTGTAGACGTGGCATGCCGGATGAATGGTCGCGCGCACGTTCGAGCAATCGACCACCTGATGTTCCTGAACGTCGCGGCGCATGACATGCAGCCATTCGGAATAGTGGACGATCTCTTCCGGGATGAGCAATTTTCCGTCGACGAGACGCCCGAGCTTACCGAGTATTTTCGTGACGCTCTCGCGCAGCTTCGCCGACATCAAAAGATATTGCCGGACCTCTTTGTAGTTTCCGAAGCTTGTTCCACAGTGAACCAATGGATAGAAATGCCCGGGCTCCAAACCACGCGCCTTGGCAGAAACGTATGCCTGGTGGAAGTTTCTGAGGAAGACGGCGGCCAAACTCTCGATATTTCCGATGCCCGACCCGTGATAATTCCACGCGGTGCAGCTCGTCTGGTCCGTTTCGTCAAGATAAGAAATTCCAAGCTTGTTCTGAAGCCAGAGCAGCGATACCGGATAACCAGGTATGTTCCCGCACTGTCCGCAGCTCTTGTGATGCCAAAGCTGATTGGTCGGGATCTTCTTGTCCCAGCCATACAGCGTCTTTGCCATCCTGGGACGATGTGCGTCCGTGATGCGGTGGACGACAATCTGGCCGTCTTTTTCCAGCTCCCACATCGCGTCGCGGGCGTCTTGGACACGGTCTTTCGTCGTCAACATTGAGCGACGATCGATCTTTTGCTCGACCCACGATGTTGCCAGTTGCGCTTCCGTCGGCGTAAGCTTGGCTGGCTTCCATTCCGATCCGTGACCGGTAAAGCGCTCGGTGCCGTTCCCGGCGTCATTGGGTCCGTTCGTCGTTGTCATCTGCTCGGCTCCCTGGAAGTGCTCGATAGCTTCTTGTGATTACGGGAAGGATCAGTCCTCCTGGTCCTCCAGGAAATCCTTCCAGTCCTCGCGCTTCTCACTCATGATGTCGCTGATGACATCGAAAAGATTTTCGTCGATGCCCTCGAGCTGCTCGACAACACCGCTCATTTCCCAAATCGTATAAAGCTCGACCGACGTTTTGAGATTCACTTCCCAAGCTGTTTCAGTCGTATTCAGCGTCGCCATCGGGATGGCTTTGCGCAGAAGCTTCAAAGGCGCATCGACCTTCGAGATATTCGGGCCCCAATCCGCAAAATGCTGGGGATTGATCATATCCGGCGAAAGCTGGTTGCCGGTCGATATCAGCTTCAGCATAACGCGTGAGAACGGGCGCAGCACATCCTTCGCCGATTGCATTTGATGCTTGATCGAAACTTCGCGCATCAACATCACAAGTCCACCCGGCGAATTACCGAAGGGGCAACGTGCGGCACACGTATAACATTGGGCGCAGGACCAGATCTTCTCCTGCATGGCATCATAGATGCCCTCGAGATTCTCGGTCCAAAGAAGCTGGACGATCTCCCGCGGGGAAAAATCATAGTAATGCGCCGCCGGACAGGTGGCCGTGCAGATGCCGCAATTCAGGCAGCCGTTGAGCTCGTGATCGAAGCGCAGATCGGCCTGGATATCTTGAAAGATCGATTCAAGTTCCGCGCGCTCAACGACCGGCTTGTCGCTGATGGGATCTCCGATGAAATCCTGAATGCGTGATGCTGCACCGTGCGTCATAACCGCATGCCGTCCGTTGAAAAGAAATCAGTACGTCAAAACCTTGCACTGCCCTTCCATGACCTCTTCGATCATGTAGGCTCCGCCGACGATTCCCTCGCACTCCGGAATCAGATCGTCCTTCGTCATATTGAAGAGATCGAGATTGGGTGAGCAGCAGAAGAATTTTACGCCGGCTTCGTGCGCATCCTTGATGAAATCGTAGACGGATTTCGGTGAACCTTCTTTCACGACGAGGGCCTGCGCTTCGCCCTTCTTCATCAGGCGTCCGGCCGTTGCCGTGCAGATGACTTCGACGTCGTACCCCATCGCCGCGGCGACGGAGGCCTGGAAAAGAGGCGCACCAAGTTCTTCGCCGTTGCGAGGATCTGTGTTCGCCATGACGATCAGAAGTTTATCAGCCATGGTCGACCTCCCTCTGCGAAACGGCTTTTTGTTGAATGCACCGCCTTAGAACTTGTCTAACGACGTCCCTGATCTCAGTCAACATCATATTCGAATGTTTGAATATTCTCATTTTTTATGAGTGGCGAAATTGAATTTGGTCAGAAAATATATGTGCCAAAATGTTCGGAAAAATCAGGCCATCCATCCCGTCAATCGCGCGATACCGGTCATGATCGGCACCAATGCGTCTTCGATTTCGACACCCACGTTGCCTAGCTTCTCGAGATTTTGCGCGGCGTCGTTGGGATGCTCGTCGAACTCCATCAGTAAGTCTTCGATCATCGCCCGTCGCAATCCCGGATGACCGGTAAACCCGAAAGCATTCTTTCCAATTTGAAAGATCGCTACATTGTCGGCATCATCGGTCGCCAGAACCTCGGCGTAGTCGGGCGGCACCGGCCTATCGCGCATGAACACGACGTTCGGAAATTCTCGCGGTAAATATCCCGCTAAAGCTTCGTCTGCCACACGGGACGCATACCCGACCGTAAAATCGAGCGGCGTCGCTACGACACTGCCCTCGGCGGCCAAGCTTAGAATTTGCGCGCCCAATCCGATGGCAAGCACAGGCTTGTCGAGCATGAGACAGGCGCGTACCAGGCGAACCTCCTCCTCGAGTGACGGCAGAAGGAATTTGGGAGTAGCGCCGCCCCATGGCCCCCCACCGACCAGGATAAGACCATCTCCAATTGTCGTCACTTTTGGAATCGTGCCGCCGCTTGCAAAGGGTCGGATATAGCCGAACCTCACGCCGCGGCCTTCAAGATGGTCCTCGATATGCCCAAGCCACTCCGACTGCGTGTGCTGGATGACGGAGACGTGTTTCATGCGTTCGTTACGCGCACGGCGGCATTGATCACGGCCTTGAATTCGGCCGGAGTGAGAGAGAGCAGCTCTGCCTTCGCCGAGGCGAAGAATCGATCGACCTCGCTGCTCAACGCATTCACCTCGGTCCCCCGCAACGCCGCTTCCAGATCAAGAACGATTCGCGGCGGCGTTACGAAGAAATCGCCCGTGAGTAGAATTTCGCGTATCCTGCGGGCATGATTCAGACCTTCGGTGCGCACCATGGCCGTTACCGTACCCCCTGGCGCGACAAGAGTCGCACCACTGCAGTCGCCTGCGTGGGGATCATCAATCGAGAAGACGAATTCGTCAGTACCGATCTCTTCAGTGTGCAATTTTTCTGCAACGGCCTCCTCTTCGGCGCTCGGAGAGGTTTCGAAGAAATCCAGCCCGAATCTGTTCTTCAGCCCGCTCAATATTGCGGCGTGAACAGTGCGAATGTCCGGTGTTTTACCAGCGGAAAGAGCCGTGAGCGTGGTCAGGCGGTCGGCTGCGGCCGCAAGTTGTCGCTTACGCAGTTTATCATCGGGAACGTTCAGGCAAGCCATGATGCGCTCAGGTGGCGCATCGAGCAGGACGGTCCCCTGATAGAAAAGCGTATCACCGTCAAAAAAGCCGCCGGTTCCACAGAGTTTTTTTCCATCAACCTCAATATCGTTTCGCGGACGAAATCTGGCGTCGATCGAGAATGCCGTCGACAAGCCTTCAGCGACGGCCGCGCAGATTTCTTTCGCATAATCCTGAAGCGTCGGAAGCGGAAATCGACGCCGCGACACGATGAGTTCCCATCCGACTTGACCAGGATCGAGATAAATTGCACCGCCGCCTGTGATCCGCCGAACAAGACCGATCCCGTTTTTCCGGCAGTAGTCGATTTTGACTTCCCGCCCGATGGCTTGGTGTCTACCGACGAGCGCGCACGGCTCAAACCTCAGGAAGCGTACGGTGTCCGGCGATTTGCCGTCGCGATGCAAATCGACGATGGCCTGATCGAAGGCGATTTGACGCCGCCCATCGCGTACGCCGGTATCGATGACACGAACGGGCTTGCCCATGGCTCAGGACCGCTCGCTTGTGTCTAGTTCCTCGCCGGGAATGTACTCTTCCCCTGGCTTTTGACGTCCGATTTGATGGCGGATCTTGCGTAGATCCGCATCGGCGGGCTGGAAGGGATAGCTTGCTATGTTCGATGGCGGAGAATCGCCATAAGGCCGATCGCAAGCGGAAACATCGGGCCGAAACTTTCCAGGGCAGCCTGATGTCCGGAACGCAATCCCTTCATCTATGATCGTATCGAGTTCGCTATTGGGGATGCCGAAATCGGCGACACGGCCTTCATCGTCGAAGCGCATATGCTCGACGCGGACGTCGCGATAGTCGATGAGGTAGCGCGCAAGCTGCACGCGCCGCCACTGATCGCGGGGCGTCGCCGGCAGGTGATCCATCAGGGACCCCTTTTCAGGGAAAAAGCAGAACAGGTGGCTGTGTCCGCCCATGTCCACCAATTGTTGGATGAGCGTCAAAGCATCGTGTTCAGTCTCGCCCATACCGATGATCACGTGAGCCCCGAACTTCTGATTACCGAAGATGTCGCGAGCCGCTTCTAGGACAGTCCAATAGGTCTCCCAGCTGTGAGGCGACTGCACCCCTTTTCCTCGTGTTCGATCGAAAATTTCCGGCGTTGCAGCATCGATGGCGACGGTGAAGATATCCGCGCCGAGCTCATGCAGCCGCTGAACGTCGACTCGCGTCATCGTCGTCGGATTTGAGAGAATTGAAACCGGGAGGTCGGACGGATCGATTTTGTCAGTCCACTGCTTGAGCACGGCGACCGTGTCCGCATCCGAATTGGGATGGGTGATCATCGAGATGCACATTCGATGGAACGGCGTGTTGATCCCATCTCTACTGACCTTGTCGACAATTTCGGCCATCGGCACAGCCGGCCAGTCGACACGGATGAAATTTCTGTCGGCATAATCGCGATCAGCCTCGCGATGACGCGCGAGGCCGCAGTAGGCACAGTTTGCGCGGCATCCTTCGGGATACGTCAGCAGGAGGTTGAGGCATCGCGTGCAGCCGCAGCCATGCATCTTGCCCGGCATTACGCCGAGCGTAATCGCGGCCGCCGTGGACATCTGGACGTATTCCGGGCTGCGCATATGCGGTGCCAGGCGATTATTGTTGGGAAGGTACACCCCCTCCGGCGGAACGTTGGCGAGCTTCACGCGCGCCCCGTTCTTGGCCCCTGCGGGCGTCGACGGCGGTGTCCGTGGTTGCATCGCATCGGCTGAATTAAAATCAGCTCCTCCGGCGCCGGTGCGTGATGGCAACGCGAGTTCTCGTTTCAGACAAGTCATGCGACCTCTTCCCGGACCCTGGTTTAATTTTTCCAATAGGAGTCGTACGCGATCCAGGACTGCCGAAGCGCGCCCGGCGGCGGACGCGTGCCGACGTCGTAATAGCTCTGGAGATGCTCGCGGCGCCGCAGGGCGCGATCGATTCCTGGTTTGAACAAATCCTCGATTCCGTCGCGATAATCTCGAAGTGCCAAACGGTCGCCCTCGAGACATCTGAGCGCCGCCTCGCCGGCGAGTGCCCCCGAAATGACCGCGGCGTTGATGCCAGCGCCGGTGATCGGATTGGCGAGACCCGCAGCATCCCCTGCGAGGAGCACCGGCGTGCGATCCAAATATCCTACGGGACCCTTGATTCCGCCAACGGGGATCGCACCGCCTGTAATGCCCAGAACCCTTCGACCGACTCGACCCTCATTGGCGAGACGATCATGAAGGTTATTCAACAACGGCTTCAGGTCCTCTTTGTAGGCGGCAGAAACGCCAATGCCGAGATTGGCCATTGTCCGCTTTGGGAATAGCCAGCCGTAGCCGCCCACAATATCCGAAGACAAAAAGATATCCGTTGCGGTGTAGGGAGCGATGAGATCGACTGTTATTTGCCTTGTCTCGGCGAATTCCGTGTTGCAGAGGCCGATTGCGCGTCCCACCAGCGAATGCGGCCCATCGGCGCCGATGACGATTCTTGCGTTGATGCGTTCGCGTTTGCCCGTGATGATAAGTCCGGTATCGTCAATCGCCCGAACAATGGTGCCGAGACGGCAGCTTGCTCCGGCGCTGGTAGCATATTCGACGAGCTTGGCATCGAAGGCCGCTCGGTCGATCATGTGACCAGGGAAATTCGGCGCACAATCTGCGAGTTCCCGCTCGACAAAGGTTTGCATTTCATCGATGCGTTGGCGGAGCGCGGAATGCACGTCGCCTGCTTCCGCTGAAATGATCCGTGGAATGAGTTCCGCACACTGCACGGGCTTGCCGGCCTCTCGCTTGCGATCGAACGCAATGACCCGCGCACCCGATCCCGCTATCACCCGCGCGGCCGTGGCCCCCGCTGGCCCAAGGCCGACAACCACAACGTCTGCGTCCGTCATCGGATGGCCACCTGCCCGGCTTAATTCGCGCATGCCAACTGCTGCCGGGGCGCAGCTTCTCCTATCTTAATCGAGCAGCATGCATGTTCTTGAAAGTACGTTCGCCCCAACGCCTTGCAGACCTGAACCGCTCCCTCGGCAGGAAACGCGATCCCGTCCAGCCCCGCCATTACGGCGTAGGCATCCACGATACGTCTGTGCATGCCCGCCGGCCGCGCACAGCCCAAAAGAACTTGCTTCTCCCGGAGCCGTTGTCGGGCTTCGAGAAATATCCGCCCGACTGCGTGCGCGTCAGGCGTCACGAATTTTCCAGCCCTTGCGAAGAAGGGCATAAGGACTACGAGAACGAGCGACTCGATTTCGTGCCGGGCGCAAATATCGAGCGCTGTCTGCTCTCCCAATATTTGCCCGTAATGCAATCCGATGACGATGTGCGGCACGACCTTCATTTGGGTACTGCAGAGAGCCGCCAGTGTTTTCTCGAAATCGGCAACTGGCCTGTCGAGATGGTAGACGTCCCGGATTGTCTCCTCGGCGCCGATCACATCCATCATCGCCGTATCGACGCCCGCGCTCTCCATAAGCTTTGCGCGTCGCTCGTCGAGAAGTGCTGAGTGAATCGCAATCTTCAGATGAGGAAAGTCATGCTTCAGTCTCTCCAATACCGCGTAGTATCGCTCGTATTTGATTTCATTCCTGCGATTGGAACCGCCGGACAGTAGAAATCCGCGCAGGCCCTGCAATAGAACGAGATCGCGGACTTTCTGATCGAGCATTTCGGGGGTGGTCGCCGCAATCATCGGCTCGAGAATCTTCGCCTGACAGTGATCGCAATCCAACGCGCATGCGCTTCCCGTAACCGAAAATGCTGGAAATGAATTCTTACTGCAGCCTTTCACATCATCTGTGGCGTATGACTTGAAGGTGGGCGTTGAAAAGCGAATGGGCCGAGCAAGCGTCGTCTCTTCGTCAGCCTCGAACTGCCCAAGGAGAGTGCCGTCAAAGCGCGCATCTTCCAGCGCCTCAATGTCCTGCAGCAGACTCATCCAGCGCATTCTCTGCCTTCCCCGATGAACGCCGCCAAGCCCAGCGCAAACATCTACATATTCGAATTATAGAATATATGAGCGCGTTCCATCGCGCAAGTCAACGCAGTCGCTTCAAAGCATGATTGGGCTTAGGCAGATCTTGGACGGCGTGACGCAATCGGCGCACAGACTTCGTTAGTTATGAGAGGCCCCGGACGCACCTGCACAAAAGTGCTTGTGAAGCGTCGCGATAACCTCTCGCGCCGGAGCACTTATCAGCGAGTATGAAACGAAATATCCGTTGCGCTCGGCCCGGACCAATCCGTCAAGCCGAAGTCTGGTTAAATGTTGCGAGACCAAGCTCTGCCGCGCGCCAAGTGCTTCACAAATCTCGCTAACCGTTTTGTCCCCGTCGATGAGAAGGCAAAGAATCGCAAGACGGTGCGTACTTCCCAACGCGCGCAGCAAGTCGGTCGCACGGCCTGCCGCCTCCTGCAATGACGACAACGCTGAAGCGCGCATTCGGGTTCTCCGCACGTGCACAGCTTTAGTTTGGGATTTGGCGGCTGTCATGATGAGCAACCCAAGGCATCGGGGCCTGACTGGCGGACCGGGAGCGGCCATCTTTGGCGACAATAATCGTTCCCGAGGATCAAGATATCCGTAACGTTGCGGACCATGCAATCGCCTCGGCGGTCACTTCGAACACTGGATAACCTCGCACGGATTTGACCTTGACCGGCGCTACCGGTTGCGGTTTATATGCAAATATTAGAATATAACAATTCGACGCCCAAGCGCATCCTAAGGTGGTTGGGAACTGCGTTCGGATGAATGCATATGCGCCGGAACTCTGGTCAGGACCGGCGCAGGCGAAGATCTATCGGGTGGGAAATGCACGAGTTTATCGCTAGCAACGCACCAACAGCCATAGCAGCCGGAGGTCTTTTCATCGGCTTCGTCTTCGGTTGGATCGTTTTCCGGACGAATTTCTGCACGATGGGATCGATCTCCGATTTCATGTCCTTTGGCGATTTCCGTCGCTTTCGCGCATGGATATTCGCGGCGGCAACGGCCCTTATCGGTGCGCAATTGCTCAATGCGTACGGCGTGGTCGAGCTTGGCCGCTCAATGTATCTATCGGCGCGCCTCGACTGGTTCGGCAACATCGTCGGCGGTTTTCTCTTCGGTCTAGGAATGGTCTTTGCGGGTGGCTGCGCCAGCCGCAATTTGGCTCGTGCCGGCGGCGGCGATCTTCGCTCGCTGATCGTCCTGCTCGTCATCGGTCTGTTTGCGTACATGACCATCGGCGGCCTTCTCGGTCCCATTAGAGCGGACCTTGCGGCGCGCACTGCATTCGATTTCTCTGCGTTTGGCACAGCGAGCTTCGGTGATGTTCTGGCGCGAACGCTGAACCTCGCTCCCGAAAAGGCGACACTTATTGCAACGCTCGCAATTGCCGGGCTGGCAATTATCTACTGCTTCAGCGACTCGGAGTTCCGCAGTTCGCCGGTACACATCCTGGCGGGGCTAGGCATCGGCCTCTGCGTCGTCGCCGGTTGGGCGTTGACGGGGCTCGCATTCGACGAGATGGCCGAGCAGCCAATCGTGCCCGTCTCACTGACCTTCGTTCGGCCGGCCGGTGATACCGTCGAATGGCTGGAGCGCTTTACCGCTGGTCCTATCCCGGGCTTCGGCGTCACGTCGACTCTCGGTGCGCTGCTCGGCGCGTTCGTTGCTGCGATTATGAGCGGCCGCTTCAAGTTCACGACGTTTGCGAGTCCCAGCGATACCTTGCGCAACCTTTTCGGTGCGGCGCTGATGGGAATCGGAGGCGTCATGGCCCTCGGTTGTACAATCGGCCAGGGCGTGACGGGCGTATCGACACTTGCGATCGGATCTTTTCTGACTCTTGCGGCGATCATAACCGGAGGAATGGTCGGCATCAGACGAATGGAAGCCATTCTTTTGGCTGAAATCTAAAATTTGGGATTCGATAGGCGATGGATAACGAGACCTGCGATCTTCCCAAACCTACAGCGCCCGTTGCGCTTTCCGATAAAGTTTGGATCGGGCCCGCGCCGAAGCCTGGAATGTTGCAGCTCTTGTTCGAGAACGGCTTTCGATCGATCATCAATAATCAGCCGGATTCGGACGACGGTCTTCTGATGTTGGGTAGCGAAGTCGCGGCAGAAGCAGGAGCCGTCGGGCTCAGTTATTTGCATATCCCCGTCGAAGGCCGTAATCCGCTCGAGAAGGACGTACGACGTTTCGGCCATGCACTTGAAACGCTGCCGGGACCCATATTTGCCTACTGTCGCACCGGCGGCCGGTCAGCATCGCTTTGGGCCATGGCTAGTGTGCACTTGAACGATACTGAGGCTTTGATTGCGCAATGTCGTCAGATTGGCTTCGACATCTCGGGCCTACGCGCGAAGATGGACATGCGGCGTGAAATGCTTGCCGAAGGCGATTTGGACGATTGACGTTTTACGCTGGCGCCATTGTTCCAAGAATGGCGACGATGGCAATCACCACAACGCCCAAAGCGGCTTCGATGAAAGCGTTACGCTGTATAACCGCTATCGCCTTCCGCCCCGATAGCAGCGGCGTGAGAACGAAGCGGTTGGTGGCAGCGATGACCATCATGGCGAAGAAGACGGCCAATTTGAGCAGAAGCAAGCGGCCGTAGCTTGAAGAGAAGAGCAGTTCAACGCTGCCAACGAGATTCACTGCGTTTATGATTCCCGTTGCAACGATGAGAAGAACTGCGGCCATTGCCCCATTGGAAAAGTTCTCGGTGATGTCGCAGATGCTACGGATCGAATGAGAGGATGTGTCCTTCCTCAGCGTCGCGAGACAGACGGCGTAGGGTAAAAGCCCTCCCAGCCAAAGGCTTGCTGCGGTGAGATGAAGGATATCGGCGGCGAGATGTATATCGCCGCGCAAACCTGGCTCCGAGCCTGCGTGACCAGCGAACGCCAATCCGCCGACGAGCGCGACTGCCAATGCTGCCCTCAGAAGTTTGACAAAAGCATTTGTGCTCTCCGTGGCGAGCTCGCATATGGCGAGCCCCACACCTGTCAGACTTCGCGCGAGCCACGCGATACCGAACTGTGTCGTCGTCAACAGCATCGCAGCGGTCCCGTCGGAGATCGCCACTGGTAATGATGCGTCGCCAATCGACGCGGCGATCGCGAGAAACCAGCCCAGCCCCGACGCGAAGGTGATCGCCAGGCTGGTCCAAAAAATACGATCAAGGGTACGCCGTTGCTGCAGCGTACCCTGGTCTCGGAGAATGAGTATGCGGAACAATACGATGCCCGCTGCCTGAAGGGTTGCGAGAAAATGTATCGCGCGCCAAAAAATCAGCGGATCGTTCACGCTTAAGCCTCAGCTCATTTTCCGACGTGGAATTTGAAACTTCCATGAGTTTTGTGGGTATCGAGCGACAGGGCGTGCCACTGGACCGTGTACGTCCCGACCTTGAGCGCTTTGAGGCCGACGCGCATTGTGCTCCCAGAAACGGAGCTTCCGGCATCAACGCGCGTCCCTCCCGCATCATCAACTTCGGCACCGCTGAATTTTGGCTCGAGCTCCTCGGTAAAATGCATCGTGACTTGAGTGGGCGATGAACTCACCGTGCTCCCGGCGGCAGGATCGGCGCTGTCGAGCTTGGCATGCGCCGCTGCTGCGTTCGCGAACGCGAAGGATGTCAAAAAAGCGACCGCCAGTTTTTTACAAACTGTGATTTTCATCGTGAATTTTCCTCTCACTGCTTCAGTTCCAAGGCCTATGATATCCATTGGCGGCTAGCCATGTACTTCAAGGAAATGTCGCGCGTTCCGGGCCGGCTCTCCACGGCTCGCAGGACGGTGCGAGCCGCGAAAGAGCGTCCATTGCGTTCGATACACGCTAGGATTGGAGAGGCGGCCCTCGATTAAGAATTTCACGAGGACGATGATCGACCGCCAGATCATATAGAGCTTCAACTGCTCCGCAGCCCTCTCCAACGGCAGATACGCCATGGTCGATTGGCGCAGCAATAATAGCGATGTGCAGAGCTGTGAAGCCTGAACAAATGGGACAGTCACTTTTCGGTAGGCGCCTATCGTTCTTACCGTCCGGCACTTGTGTGACGGGTGGTCGTGCGTGACATATCGTGATGTCACCCGGGCTTGCATGAAGGGCGGCTAAAAGCACCGTCGTCGTATGAACGGTGAGGACCCAAGCGTTCAGCAAGGTTCCAAGCACTGCGATTGCAACGATTCCATACTGCAATCGTTTGGATCCACGCACGGGCATGCTCAATCCGAAGTGTCGGAGGTGCCCGCGGGGGGCGGACACCATAGGCAACGGAGATTTAGGCCCGTTCGATCGGGTCAACAATCATTTTATTTTCCAATATCCCCTCGCCTCGAAACAGAGGCTCCCGCAATGGCGCCGGGTAAAATTACGCAAGGCACGAGAAATCGAACGGACTGCGAAACTCTCCCGGATACCTCTATAGGTTCGACGGCTGCGACGTTCCGATCGATCCGACAGACTACCGTTCAGAACAACACGAAGGAAGGGATGGATTAGTCATGTCCGACCGCACCTATTATTCCCGCGAAATTCACGGACCATACGAACTATTTGAATTGGGCAACTTCGATCTCGAGTCAGGCTATCGCTTAAGGGGAGCAAAGCTCGCCTATAGAACGATTGGCACTCTTTCGCCCGGAAAAGACAATGCCATCCTCTTTCCGACCTGGTACTCGGGCACATCCGGGATCATCGAACAAGCCTATGTGGGATCCGGGCGCGCTCTCGATCCAGAAAAGTACTTCATCATCATTGCCAACCAGCTTGGTAACGGTTTATCGACGTCTCCGAGCAACTCTGCCCCACCGGCCGGCGGCGCCGGCTTTCCGATCGTCACGATCGCAGACGACGTTGTAGCGCAACACAAGCTTATCACCGAGAAGTTCGGACTTTCGAAGCTCGCGCTGGTTCTCGGTGGCTCGATGGGAGCACAGCAGACATATGAATGGGCAGTGCGATATCCCGACGTCGTCAAACGCGCGGCGCCGATTGCCGGGACCGCCAAGGTGACCTCCCACAACAGTCTTCTGGTTCAGACTTTCATTGATGCCATCTGCAGCGATCCCAATTGGGACGAGGGTTGGTATACGCGCTCGGGGGCATTGCATCGCGGCTTGCGACGCCATGCTCGTGTGTTTGCTGCATCGGGTTTTACGCCTCAACTATTTTCGACGGAAGGCTGGTGGGATATCGGCTTTGCCTCACCTGATGACTTCGTCATGAATTTTGTCGAAGCACACTTCGCTCCGCAAGATGCCAACAATCTGCTGCTCATGCTGCACAAATGGCAGAATGGCGACGTCAGCAGGCACACAAATGGGTGCCTGAAATCTGCGCTTTCCAGGATCGCAGCAAAGGTCTGCATCATTGCCATTACAGAGGATGTCTTCTTTCCGATCGCCGATCTCCAGGCGGAGCAGTCGATGATCGCGAACAGCGAACTCAAACGAATATCATCACCCTGGGGACATTTGGCGCTTTTCGGCACGGATCCGAATTACAACGCCGCTATCGATACCTGCCTTCGAGATCTGCTCGCGGCGTGACAGTCATGTGGGGGAAACGCGGCAAAAACGAAACGGCAGAATTGCCACTCATGTCGACGACTGATGCCGCGGAGGTCGACGGGTTGGCCGTGCGCTGGACAATGTCAGATGGAAAGCGAAACATCGTCTGCTGGGCGCGCGCTGCAACGCTTGAGAAGCTTGAAGCGAATTCCGATCTAGAGAAATCTCAATATCTCCCGGCATTCAAAAAGCACCGAAGTGCGCTCGAAAGTGCCGCAAGAGGAATATTCAAACGCGGCTTGCTCGACGGAAACGCGATCGTTGTGCGCAGGGAAAACGTATAGCTATCTTCCAAAAACGTGCTTCGTTTCCCGTCTTAGCTGTCTCTCAGAAAGTTCGGAAAAGATCTCTGCAGTCGCGATCCATTCGTGGCGCGAATGCAGCCGCCGGTTCATACTGCATTGCGCCTGAGGCGAATGACGACCTCTACGCGTGAGACGGTCATGCCCGCGGGAATGGGAGGAAGCTGACTGATCGACACCTCCCCATCCTGAATATCGTAGATGCAGTTGTCTTCCTCGAAGAGGAGATGATGATGCTCAGAGACATTGGTGTCGTACCAAGCTCTTTGCCCTTCGATCGGCAATCTCCTGACCAGCCCGGCGCTGACAAACTGCTGAAGAGTATTGTAGATCGTGGCAAGAGAGACCGGTGCTTTGCCGGATAACGCCTCTTCGTACAGGCTGTCTGCCGTGAAGTGGCGGTCCCCTCCGTGAAAAAGCCGTTTCGCAAGCTCGAGTCGCTGGCGCGTTATACGAACACCTGCTTTTTGGAGCTTCGCGCGCACGTCACCGGATTTGCAGGAATTTGTACAGACTGCACATTTCATGCATGCCCCTTTGAGTGAGAACTCAAATGAGTTTTCATCCACGGGAGCGGACGCGTCTTTTAAATTCGTCATTGGTGCCATCTCGTTCCGTCGGTTCATTTGCCGAATTTCCTGCAGCTCATGCTCTCCCTCCCGGCATCGAAGACGCATCGAGGAATTTGTCGAAGAAGATCTGCGTGTCCTTCAAGCCAATTGCCTTAAGCCGATCCACGGCCGCGTCGATCATAATCGGCGGCCCGCACAAATAGGCGTGGCTGTTTTCAAGCTCGAGCATATCTGGCGTGATAGCATCCGGGCAGTTTCCAACGGCGCCGGGCCAGCCAGTCTCGTTTGTCTCGACGGAAAGCACGGGAATGAACTGGAATTTGCCTTTCGATCGGGAGGCAAAACTATTGATATCGTCCAGGCAATAGAGATCCTTCTGTGTCCGCGCTCCGAAAATAAGTGTCGTATCGATCGCGCGCCCCTCATCAGCGATTTGTTGAAGCAGCGCGCGAATGGGAGCCAGCCCGCTGCCACCAGCGACAAGCAAAATCGGTCCGGAGGGATCCCGAAGATAGAAGGAACCATGTGGCCCATCGAGAACGATGCGTTCTCCCACCCGATCAGCAGAGTGAAGCCATTCGGTCAATTTGCCATTCTTTACGCGCCTGATGAAGAAGCTGACCTGATTGGGCTTCCCTTGGCTTGGCGCTCTCGAAAAGGAATATGATCGCGCACGATCTACCACACCGGGTAAAGCGAGGTCGGCGTATTGCCCCGCCAGATAGTCGTCTAGATTTCCATCGAGCTCGATTTGGACCTCGACAATATCGTGCGTCAGCGGAGTGACTTGCGTGATCGTTCCGTCGAGGCTTCGGCTTTTCGCCAGATCGACGCCGTTTGCGCCATCGAGCGTTTCAACCTCAACTTCGATGTCACTTTTGAGCATCGTCTGACAGGCAAGAATGTAACCTGCGTCCAGTTCTTCACCCGACAGGACGTAGCTGAAGTCGTTGAGAGGCTTGATCTGGCCGCTCGCGAGTTTGCATTTGCACGTGCCGCAGCTCCCAACTCGGCAGCTATACGGCCATTTTATGCCGGCATCGAGGGCCGCTTTCAGCAAGTTTTCCGAACTCCCACCTTTAACCGTTATGGTCTGACCGGAAGGACGTAACGTCGCCGAGAACGGCCCTTTATTTTTTTTGAAGAAGCCAAACATCAATGCGAACCCCGTTCAGGAGTTTTCTCTTTCCTAGTGTTCACAGGTGGACAATGTCGGCTTTGAGTGAGTAGAGGATCGCCAGGATCTCATCTCTTTCCCGCTTGCCGACGTTGCACTTTTCCAGTGCATCGAGAACGTCATCGCAGACGGCGATGAATTCGACTTCGTTGATATTCATCCCTGTGTGAGCAGTCTTCATATCTTTGCCAGTGTAGGCTTCCGGCCCGCCGAACCCGGCGCAGCACATCTCCGTCACCATCTGCTTGACCTTGACGGGATCGCTATTCACGTAGCGCTGCTTGATCAGCGGATTCGTGATGTGATTATTCCAAATCGCTTCTGCGATTTCTTCGATGCGCGGACGGCGACCCAGACGTTCGTAGAGAGTTGGCTCGGCGCTGGCGGATTTCAGAGATTCGACGACTACTTCGGTATCCATCGTAACATTTCCTCCCGGCCGACGATCCGCCTGATGGCGGATCGTCTTCTTCATTGGTCAATTTTTGAATTTTACGCGTAGCTGACTTCGAGGTGCTTGCCCTCGATCTTTTGCGGGTCGAGATCGTAGCCAACGGCCTTGTTGATCTTGGCTGCGATCTTGCGTTCTTCTGGGCTCGCGAAATCCCGATCCCAGATCGCCAGCTTGCGGCGCATGATGTAGTGCCAAAGCGGCGGGACCAGCGTGAGCACGAATTCCGTGTAGTAGCCGATGCGTGCATTGGGGGCGCCTGTCGGTGGGCCGCCAACGCCCGTGAGTTCCCAGAAGTGCGTCTCGCCGCGGTCGTGGTGGTCCGCCTGGCGTCCGATTTCGATGAATGCCCAACCGGTGAAGAGTGTGTCGTTATCCCAAGAGTGGCGATACTCGATCGGCTCGCCCTTCACGCGGATCAGCCCGTAATGCTCCATGTAATTGAGCGCTTCGAGCTCGAAGTTTGAAATGATCCAAACCACCAGCATGACGGCGAGGCCAAAGAGCATGCCGCGCACGTCTCCGCTTCCGGCGTAACCGGCGTAACCAAACAGCGCGACCGTCGGCAGGCTCATGAGATAGCCGCGGATCCACCGGTTCGAGAACGAGAAGAACGACTTGCCCATGCGCTTCAGACGCTTGCTCTCGGTCATCACGCCGAAATACGATTGGCCGATGTGCGAGATTACGAAATGTTTGTAGATCGAGCGTCCCCGCGGAGACGTCGCCGGATCTGTATCGTCGCCCATCTTGTTGCCCTCGGGCCCAAGCCAAGCGCGACCAAGCTCGAGATGGTGATTGTAAACGTGGGCGAAGCAGAAATGCGCCGTCCCGGAAAGCGCCATCATCCAGCGCGAGATTGCAAAGCCGATGCCCTTTGTGTGTGCGAGCTCGTGGCCGAAGATAATGCCGAGCCCCTGGTGCATACCGGCGCCGATGACCGCGCCGTACAACGTCAATCCGTCCATGCCGTTCGTATATTCATAGCCGTTCCAGGACATGGTCTCGATCGGCACGCCCTTCAGGTACTGATAAACGCGCCATGCAAGCGCCAGCTGCAGCCCTATGAAATTGATGAGCTGGAGGTACATCATGACGTTGAGTACCGCGGGAACGCCAGCGGGTGCACCGTCCCTGTCGGACGCCGCACCGCGCAGATGAAGACCGGCGGACAAGGTGTCGAGCACGATATTCATTCCGAAAATTGCGACGCCGAGCCATGCCCAATTGCCGCCTTTCAGAATTCCGAGAGTGCATGCAAGAACGCCTAACGGCGTATATAAATAGACAAGGTGCCCGAGTATTAACTTCCTCATTGCCTTTCTCCCTTAATGAACCGCGAGATGTAAGTTCTGGTGCCCCGTATTCCCGATGCGGAAAATCCGATGAGGAATTCACAGCGTCGAAATCGGAGTTTGATTTTTGAAGTTTATCTTTGTGATTTTCGGAATCTATCCGTGAGACTACGCGCGGACCGGCGGTTTGATTACGTGGTGCACCTCGCGGTTCGATGCGCACCACATATCTTGGGCTTCGAACCCTTGCTTAGCCCTCAGGGAGCTCAACAATCCTGAGGTACGGCTTAAGCTCTTTCCAACCTTGCGGAAAAATGGACTTTGCCTTCTCGTTCGGAATGCTCGGCGGAATAATCGCCGGCTGACCCTTTTCCCAGTTGACCGGAGTGGCGACATGAAAATTGTCGGAGGTCTGGAGACTGTCAATCACCCGCAAGATCTCATGGAAATTGCGACCAGCGCTCGGCGGATACGTCATCGTGAGCCGAACTTTCTTTTGCGGATCTATAATGAATACCGTCCGCACGGTGATCGTCGGATCGCAGTCTGGATGGACCATGTCATAGAGCTTGCTTACCGTTCTGTTTTCGTCGGCAAGAACTGGGAAGTTGAGGGATTGGCCCTGTGTTTCCTCGATATCCTTTTCCCATCCAGCATGGTTTTCACCGCTATCGACAGACAGTCCAAGAACCTTGACGTTTCTTTTTTCCCATTCCGGCATCAGCCGTGCCGCCTGCGCAAGTTCCGTAGTACAGACAGGCGTGTAATCCTTTGGATGACTGAAGAGAATGCCCCAAGAGTCTCCGAGCCATTTATGAAATTCGATTTTTCCTCTACTGCTGTCCTGCGTGAAATCCGGCGCCGTTTGTCCCAACATAATCGCCATTCCTACACATAGCTCCTATCGTAAATTACCGCTTGCCCCGTGATGCACCACCGATCGCGTCAAAGGGCGATTGACCTCTCCGTTGCCGAGGTGTCGGCCTCGATACCATCGAGTGCAGATCGAGAACTACACGTCAGACTACGGGCGCTTAGGTAATTGCCCGGTCTCCCGCGCCATACCGCCATATGCTTTCGTTCCGGCGCACCAAACGGCCCACCAAAAACAAACCGAGCGAATATTGGGGAGCGAAATGATCCGCATTTTATACATTCAAGCATCGCCTAGAGGCCAACGTTCGGCCTCAGCGCAGGTCGCGCAGGCCTACATCGATGCGCTACAAAAGAAAGATCGGGTCGAGCTGGATTTGCTCGACGTTTGGAAAGAACATTTGCCAGCTTTTGATGGCGCAGCGCTTGATGCGAAATACGCTGGCCTTTCCGGTCAACCCCTAAATCAGGAACAACAAGCCGCGTGGGCGGCGATCGGTGCACTTGGTGCGCGCTTCCGCGCCGCCGAACGGATCGTGGTTTCGGTCCCCATGTGGAATTTCGGTATCCCGTACAGGCTGAAGCAGCTTATCGATCTCGTCACGCAAAAGGACGTTACGTTCACCTTCGATGAGAATGGGTTCGGCGGGATGCTGAAGAAGCAAAGCGCCATCCTTGTCTGCGCGCGTGGCCTCAGTTACGTAGACGGCACCCCGATGTCGGAAGATAATCTGGATTACCAGAAAGCTTATTTGATCTCTTGGCTGACGTTCCTTGGAGTGAGCGAGATCAAGACCATCACGGTGGAAAAGACGCTCCTCGGAGCTGATGCCAGTGCCGCTTCGCTCGCATCAGGTATCACGGAAGCTACCCGCCTCGCCGCTTAGCTTGTCCGTCTGGCGCTCTCTTTCGGGCGCCGGACGTATTTTTACGCGTATCGGCGGCATTCGGGACGAAGCTAAAATACGGCTTGGCTTCGGAGAGGAGACGATCCCTCCTCATCGCATACCAATAGAGTCACCTCATCTCACTCAAGGCAAACCAGGAGAAAAACAAGATGTTGGAGAAAGCACTCCAGAGAGATGCTGAATCCCGCTATTTCGAGAAAGAAATAAAGAAATTCGGGGAAGTACTTCTGGCAGACCCAAGCCTCGTCAATAAGCTCGATAGCACTCCGACAAAGGATGCGTTCATCAATCTTTATTGTGCGCTCGCGAAAGAGCGTGGGATGAATTTTTCCAAGACCGATCTGTTGATCGCCGTACAGGAGCAGAAGCAGGGGCAGGACTGGATCATCCCGAAGAAGGTTCTTCGGATGATTGCGGATCGCTTTTGAATGGAGACTCGACAATGAGTAACGAAATCAAAACGAGCCAAGGGAGAGTTGTCGGCAGCTGGAACGGCGAGTCCGCACAGGATCTCCTGAAGGAGCTTGGGCGCATCCGTCAAATGCTCTCTGCGGAAAAGAGCACAGACAAGATTATGCCGCGTGAAATGCCCCACCGGGACCAATTGCCGGCGGACCTGGTGAATTTCAATGCCTACCCGCTGTGGGGCTGCGATAAGAAAGGCTCCTGCGTCGTCGGCGCCGGCGCTAATCGTATCGAACCGGTTCAAAAGGTGCTTTCATTTTCGCTAGTTGAACATCACTGATCGCGGACATACAGTCCCGCCAGAAAGTCGGTGAGAGGCTTCAACCTCTCACCGAGGGTGCTGATCAGAGCTCTGAAAGTGCTATAGCATGAATCCCTGGCAAGGTGGTGGCTCGGCTATCCTCAAGAAGGCTGAAGAGATAGCGAAAGACGTTCTTGCTGCCGAAGCAAGTCGCGTCGATCGAGAGGCCGCGTGGCCCGAAAAAGGGTTGAGGACGCTACTTGCAGAGGGCTTCGGCGGGCTCGTGGTTCCAAGGCAATATGGAGGCAAAGGTCAGGGCCTATTGATGCTTGCGCGTGTCTGCGAACTGTTGAGCAGGGAGTGCGCTTCAACCGGCATCTGCTTTGGAATGCACTGCGTCGGCGCGTCCGTCATGTCGGTCAACGCGACCGAAGCTCAGAAAGAATCTTTTCTCACGCCGATTTGTGAGGGCAAGCACATTACGACCTTGTCGCTAAGCGAGCTCGGCACCGGCATACATTTTTACCTTCCCCAAACCAGCCTTATCGCTGTCTCTCCCGATTTTTATTCGCTTACCGGAGAAAAGGTCTTCGTTACCAACGGTAGCTACGCCGATTCCTATGTCGTTTCGGCGGTAGCTGGGGAGCGCGAGGCTCCTGCGGGTCAGTTCTCGTGTGTTGTTGTGCCGAACAATTCCCTTGGTTTGAGTTGGGGAAAGCCTTGGAACGGTGTCGGAATGCGGGGGAACTCATCTCGCACGATGACGCTTAGAAGTGTCCGTATTCCACGGGCAAACCTTCTTGGCCGCGAAGGCGATCAGATTTGGTACATCTTCAATGTCATCACACCTTTTTTTCTCGTTGCCATGGCCGCAACGTATCTCGGCGTGGCCTACAGCGCTCTCGATGAAGCGCGCACGCACGTTGTGCGCCGCCGGCACGCACATACGGGCGCGCTCTCGCAGGCTCCGGTCGTGCAGCATCGCTTCGGCACACTTTGGGGGATGTTGGACAGGACTCGGCGGCTTGTTTACGGAGCGGCGGCGAGTTTCGATAACGGCGAACCCGACGCCCTGATTTCGATTATGGCGAGCAAGGCAGAAGTGGCCGACAGTGCGGTCACGATCGTCAACGAAGCGATGACACTTACCGGCGGCCGCGGATATTCGGAAGGGTCGAAGCTCTCGCGACATTTGCGCGATGTTCGCGCAGTTCATCTGATGTCGCCCACAACCGATTTGCTGAGGACATGGATTGGTAAGTCCTTCCTGGGCGTTCCCCTGCTTGCAGATTAAGTAACTGCCCGGATGCCCAGAGATGGCTTTGCACGACAATTCCCAGGTGGCCCTTAGCGCATAGAGGGTCGAACCTTGCCCACCAAAGATCTTGGATCAGACATCAGCGTCCGTCGGCTAGGTTCAGAGTCCAGAAGCGACGTCTGCAATTTGCTGTTCGTGAGCGTTCC
The DNA here is from genome assembly GCA_018242215.1 of Pseudomonadota bacterium. Lineage (GTDB taxonomy): Bacteria > Pseudomonadota > Alphaproteobacteria > Rhizobiales > Hyphomicrobiaceae > Hyphomicrobium_B. The sequence goes on along the minus strand of JAFECG010000017.1, from coordinate 52,890 downwards.
GCGGAATATTGCATTCCATATTTCGAAGAATTTATCAAAGTTACATCACATCGAATTCGTGGTCGATGGCAACCACCTCGCGGCAAAGGTGGAAGAGCGGCCGGAGGCGGTCGATGCCGTGCTCCTAGGGACCGAGTTGAGCGATCCCGTCGGCTGGGCACAGCGAATTCATACGATGGACAAGCGCCTTCCGATCATCATTCTCGGCACGGCCGCGAAGTGTGGGCAGTTGCGCCAGGATCTGATGTTCAGCCCGTTTCTTGGGCACGAGATCGTCGTCTGGCCGACGACGGATATTGATGGACTTGCAGATGTTTTGGCCGATGCCGCGCAGCGACGACAGCAGCGGCAGCGCTATCAAGAAGCCGCAATGGCCAATGCGCACGTCCAGATTGAAGTTCTTCCACTCCTTCAGCCCGAAACGGCCGAGTACGTTCAAGGGCTTTTCGATCACGAGCCGATCGGGGTTGTAGCCACCGATCCCAACGGGACGACGCTCACGATCAATCGGCAGGCGCGTCAGATCCTGGGTTTGCCCGAAGACGGACTAATCGACACGCAATTGCAGAAACTTTTTCCGAAGGACGAACGACCGCGGATCGACAAACTTCTCGCGCTTGCTAACCACACCAATGTGCGCCTGCCGCCGGAGCTCTTCGAGTTTCCGATCAGCAAGAGTCGGTCTTTCTTTGTGGAGGTGATTGCGTCTGCGTTTTCCCATCCAGGGGGAAGGCGTGGCGCAATGTTCGTGCTGCAGGAAGTTACGCTAAGAGTTCAGGCAGAAAGGCAACGAACCGAGGCGGTCGTGGAGTTGCGTTTGATCGCAACCGCCCTTGCGGCGCTCCACAATATCAGTGCAGGACGGGACGACAGCCTTTCCGAAAAAGTCCGGGATTTTCTTCGCTTGGGCTGCGAGCAATTTGGCCTTCCGATCGGTATTCTGTCCCGTATCGAAGGAAACAAGTTCACGGTGCTGGAGGCTGTTTCAGACAATCCGAATTTCTTCCCCGGACGCGTTCTGAAGCTCAATCGCACCTATTGCGCTACCGCGATCGATGCTGCGGAACCGATAGCCTTTGAGCACGCAGGAGCAACGCCCTGGCGCGATCACTCATCGTATAAAGATTCCCGTCTGGAGGCTTACATTGGGGTGAGAATCGTCGTCGGAGGCGATCTCTTCGGCACGCTGTGCTTTATGGGAAATTCGCCGCGTCGCGTGACGTTCTCGCCCGCCGAGCGTGAAATCGTCAAACTGATGGCGCGGTGGATCGCAGGCGAGTTCCAGAGGGAACGCGCAGAGGCGCATATGCGCAAGCTGTCGAGCGCGATCGAGCAGGCCGCAGATTCGGTCGTCATCACCGATAGGTCGGGGATAATCGAATACGTCAACCCATCTTTCGAAGCGTTGACGGGATTCAAACGCGAGGAAGTGACGGGAGACAGTGCACCCTTCCTTCAATGCGATGAATGCCTTCAGTCGGATCTCTGGGAGGCGATCCATGAAGGTGCGGACTATCGATTTCTACTCAGCAGCCAGACAAAAAGTGGCGAGCTTTATCATCAGCAGATGACCGTGAGCCCTCTGAGGGACGACAAAGGGCGGACAACCCATCTCATTGCAACAGGCCAGGACGTAACAGCTCTTATCGAAGCCAAGGAACAGGACAGAAAGCGACAGGCTGAACTTGCGCACGTGGCACGCCTGAGCACCCTCGGGGGCATGGTCTCCGGTCTGGCACATGAGCTCAATCAACCCCTCTGTGCCATCATGACGTATGCTCAGACATGCTTGCGAAAAATGCGCGAGGGAGAAGCGCGTATCGAAGACCTTCAGCACGGGCTCGACCAGATCGTCAGGCAGGCACAACGCGCCGACGAAATCTTCGTGCGCATTCGCAACTTCTCAAGGAAAAGCCAAATACGGCGTCAGCGTACCAATATCCGAGAGATCGTTGAGACCACTCTCGGCTTTGCGCAAACGGAAATCAGCCATAACAATATCAAACTCGAACTCAAGTTTCCGAAGAAGCAGCAGCTGGTATATGCCGACGGGATTCAGATTCAGCAGGTTCTGCTCAATCTCGTACGCAACAGTTTGGATGCCCTTGCGGCAGTGGAACGTGAACCGCGAAAACTCTCCATCAAAGTGGCATTGGAGAGCCCAAAATTTACGAAGCTTATTCTCTCGGACAACGGATGCGGCTGCCCTCCTCAGGAGCTCCATCGCCTTTTTGAACCTTTTTTTACGACGAAGGAAGCGGGCCTTGGTGTGGGGTTGAGCATCAGCGAAGGGATTATCGAGGGCCACGGAGGCAAGCTTTGGTTGGAAAGCTCATCGCCAAACGGTTCGACGTTCTGCTTAACGATTCCAAATTGGAGAAGCTCGAGGCATGCAGATCGAGAATCCTAAAAAATCCGTTCCGACAGTGTTCATCGTCGACGACGATCCAGCTGTCCGGGATGCGATCCGCTGGCTGATGGAACAGGTGAAGCTGAAGGCTCAGGTCTTTTCATCTGCCGACGAATTCCTTGCGAGTTATGTGCCCGGAACGCGCGGCTGCATCATTCTCGACATTCGCATGCCCGGCATGAGCGGCCTTGAGTTGCAGGAGAGGCTCAAGGCGTCCGGGACAGTCATTCCGATCATCGTCATCACCGGCCATGGCGACGTCTCAATCGCGGTCCGGGCAATGAAGGCCGGAGCGGTCGAGTTTCTTCAGAAGCCGTTCAATGATCAGCTCCTGCTGGATACCGTGCAATCGGCACTTTCAACGTATGGGACGATATGGGAGCAAGAAGCGCGGCGTCAGGAATGCAGCAAAAATCTCGCGTCTTTGACGGCGCGGGAGCGCGAGGTCTTAAATCTCATGCGAACAGGGAAACCGAACAAGGTCATTGCTTCAATTCTTAAAATATCGGTACGCACCGTTGAGGGACATCGCGCAACGATCATGAGCAAAACGGGTACGCGTTCGCTCGGAGAGTTGTTCGAGATGCTTCACACAAATTCATGAGAGCGATCTCATTTTGCGACGCAACAGGTCTTTGCGTCGTCCTAATATCGGCAGGCGGAGTGTCTTTCGAAAACCGGCATTGATATCAGTTTATTGCAGCAACGCGTTGCACCTTTCCTGCCGAGACGCTGAAAGCAAAACTGTTCTCAGAGTCTTGGTTGCGCCGCCCAATACGTGCTTCAAAAGGGTTTTCCCGGGGTTTCCCGATCGCAAATCATGACGCAAGTCTGACGACTGACAGATTGTCAGGATCGTGCGACGTCGAGAAGTGCCGGAGCAATAACAATGCCGATCTCGCAACAAGGTCAGAGTCCGTCCCGCTTGTCGGCTTTGCATGACTGACACCATGAGCGCGAAGGCACACATCGGCATCTCGCCTCTGGTTGGCGTGAAGCGCGCGGAGAGCATTCTGGCGCGCTTCAAGGCAAAGCATCCGCACGCACGTCTTTGCTATCACGAATGCAGCCTCGACGAACTTCATGCCGAGTTCGTGCGTGGGCGCCTCGATGTGATCATCGTTCCAAATGATCCGCAAATCCCGGTTCGTCCTGAGTATATGCGTCTGCCGCTGATGCTTGACCGGCTTTTGTTTGTACCGCGCCGTTCGCAGCATGAACGTTGGCGGCCCGTGGAATGCGTGGCGGTAAAAGATATCGCGGATGAGAGATTCGTATTGCTTCCCGATACCTGCGGTCTCACACGCGCCACTTACCGGCTCTTTCAAGCTCATGGCTGTTCCATCAACAGGCATGTTGGAGAGGCAAGCAGCTATCGAGCTATTCTCGAGTGGACGGAAGTTTCTTTGGCATCGGAAATACTCCCGAATTCGAAGATTTTGGAGCATCGCGAAATTGTCATTCCGATCCTCGACGGGGGGCATCCCGTCGCCATCGAATACATCGTACTCGGCAAACCTCCCAAGGTCGCCACGAAAATCTTCACGGAACTTTGGGATTCCTTGCTTGAAAGCGAAGTTGCCCTGGCCAGCGGTATGCTTGCCGAAGAGAAGCCGGCTCAATCCAGTTGCTGGCATTTGAGCCGAGCGTAGAGCACAGCTTTCCACAAAGCCTCATGCCAGACCGTAATTCTACGCTGACAAAAGGGTATTCGTGACACGTGAGATTCCCCTTACCCATCGATTACGATGTCATCCGATGTTCGCTGGCTGCGCCTACTGCGGGTCTGTGGACGTCGTCGGCGACGTCATTGAGCGGAGGTCGACGCCAACACAGCAACTTCTTTTCGAACGACCGAATGCGACGACAATGACGACGCGCCTAGTCGTTGAAACATTCTTTGCGCGAAACAATACCGATAAACTCAGGAGGAAAACATAGATGAAATGCCGGTTAGCTCTTGCTCTTGCTATCAGCTCAGCAATGACGTCATTCGCTCTCGCCCACGGCGTCATGAGGAGCGATGAAGACCTCATAAAGGTCTTGAAGACAGCGGCTCCCGCCACGATCGTAGAACATGCGACGATCATGAACATGGCAGAAGACGGCACGATGAAAGTCATCCAGAAGGGAACTAACGGCTGGACGTGCATGGATCCTGGCTCACACGGCAATGGAGAACCGATGTGCGCCGATGAGGCAGCGATGGCCTGGGCTGACGCTTGGCAGAACAAGAAGCCGCCGACTGCTGCCATCGGCTTCATGTATATGCTGAATGGCGACAGCGGTGTGAGCAACACGGACCCATACGATAAAAGCACCGAAGCAACGGCGACAAACAATTGGGTCCAAACCGGCCCGCACGTGATGATCGTCGGAACTGACGCCAAGGGTATGATCGAAAAATATCCGAAAGATGCCAAGGCAGACCCGAGCCAGCCATACGTGATGTGGTCCGGCACGCCGTACGAGCACCTTATGCTGCCCGTCAAATGAAATCGAACTTACTAAGCGGACGCGCCGGCTGGCATGGCCGGCGCCGTCTCCATCGTTGCAAACGACATTATGTATTAGATTATGTATTAGATTTCATTTTTCCTACATTGCGCTTCGCGACTGCCGTGTTTAGCCGCGCTCCGTTGACCAGATTTTCACCGCATCATCCGATGCATCTCCGAAATGTTCAAAATGGCTCGGTCCTTGGCGGCCGTTGATGGCGACGTTTAGCGTACTCGTTTGAGCGAGGTCAAAGCTCGTGCATCCGAAGGAAGGGATCCTTCGTGGAAGCTTGCGACGCGGCACTGCATGGCTGCCCTGTTTTGGACATCCGAATAACGCGCACGCAGTTTCATGTTCTCGTATTCCAAACTGCGGATTCCGAGTCGAAATCGTTGCGCCAAATTCAAAAGGACCCGGTAAGGCGGTGTCACGTGTCCACGCCGAAAGCACGTTCGTGTCGGACGAGGGCACATCCGGTTTGTCGTCGGCGGCAGCGGCACGTCTCCTTGGCGAAATCGGTCCCAATTCCGTAAGAGAGGAAAAGGAGCACCCCGTTCAGCGTGTGCTCCGCCATTTCTGGTCGCCGGTGCCGTGGATGCTCGAGGCCACCATTGCGCTTCAGCTTTTGATAGGTGAGCGAATTGAAGCGCTCATGATCGTTGCGCTCCTGTTGATGAACGTCGCGCTTGGCGTGTTTCAGGAAACCAGAGCGAATGCCACGCTCGAACTCCTCAAGCAACGACTTGCTCCTAGTGTGCGCGTCCGGCGAGATGGCGATTGGATCCAGGTTCCCGCAGTTGATCTGGTGCCTGGCGACATCGTGCAGGTGTCACTCGGCGGGATCGTCCCGGCTGATCTCGAAATCCTTTCCGGCAACATCCTGGTCGATCAGTCGATGCTCACAGGAGAATCCATAGCCGTCGAAAGGGGGCCAAAAACAACGGCGTATGCCGGCGCCCTCGTCCGGCGGGGCGAGGCATTGGCAAAGGTTGTCGCCACAGGCCCCTGGACATTCTTCGGGCGCGCAGCCGAGTTGGTACAAATCGCGCATTTCGAGAGCAGCGAGCAGAAGGCCGTCATGGGCGTAGTTCGCGTACTGACGGTTCTCAACTTCGCGATTGTCATCGGGATTGTTGCCTACGCCCGGACGATCGGGATGAGCGTATCACAGATCATTCCTCTTATCCTCGCCGCTCTCTTATCAGCGGTGCCCGTTGCCTTACCCGCAACATTCACACTGGCGGCTGCATTGGGTGCGCGCACACTCGCTCTGAAAGGCGTGCTGCTGACACGCCTCACGGCCTTGCAGGAGGCGGCGATGATCGACGTCCTCTGTGTCGATAAGACTGGCACCTTGACGGAAAATGCACTCGCGGTCGGGAAGGTTCAGCCGTTTCAAAAGTGTTATAGCGAGGAAGATGTCCTCGCCTTTGCGGCTGCTGCCAGCTCACTTGAAGGACAGGACCCTGTCGATCATGCAGTCCGTTCGGCAGCAGCTATCCATCGGAGCGCATTAAGCCAGCAATGGAAAGCGATGCAGTTTACGCCGTTCGATCCCTCGACTAAAGTTGCCGAAGCCATTCTCAAAGACGGCAACGGAACTGAAATTAACGTCGTCAAAGGTGCACCAGCTGCGGTCGAAAGCATGGCGCCCATGGGACCGGAAGAAAAAGCGCTTCTCGGTAACCTCACATCCCAGGGATACCGGGCGCTCGCCGTGGCAGCGGGACCTCCAGACAAGTTGGCGATTATCGGCTTCATTGGGCTCGATGATCCGCCGCGTAAAGATTCAGCAAACCTCTTGTCGGAATTACGATCACTGGGCGTCAGCTGCGTGATGCTTACGGGAGACGCACCGACGACTGCTGCGACCGTGGCCCATGCGATCGGACTGGACGGGAAAGTCTGTGAGTCAGGCCAAATTCCCGACGATGTTTCTCCGGCGGATTTTGCCGTCTATGCGGGCGTGTTCCCCGAAGACAAGTTTCGCCTCGTCAAGGCGTTCCAGCGTCGGGACCATGCCGTAGGAATGTGCGGCGATGGCGCCAATGACGCAGCGGCGCTGCGTCAAGCGCAAATGGGAATTGCCGTCTCAACCGCCACTGATGTTGCGAAATCCGCTGCTGGCGTTGTCCTGACGGAACCAGGTCTCAGCGGGATCGTCCGTTGTATTTTGGAAGGGCGCTCGTCGTTCCAGCGTGTACTGACCTATACGCTGACGATCTTGATCAATAAGTGTGCGACGCTCGTCGTAATGGGCGCCGGGCTCGTCATGACCGGACATGCTGTCCTTACGCCCTTTTTACAGGCACTTTCCATGTTGGCCGGCGACATGGTGACGATGTCTCGCGCGGCCGATCATGCAGAGCCGTCGCCTTATCCCAATCGTTGGCGCGTCCGCAATCTTTCAATTGCTGCCGTGCCGCTGGGGCTTTTCAAACTCGTCTATTGTGTTGCCATCCTCGCCGCGGGCTGGTTTTGGTTTCGATTGACACCCCTCCAGATGCAGACTCTGACGTTCCTCACGCTTATCTTCGCAGGCCAAGCGAACACGTATGTCATTCGGGAGCGAAATCATTTCTGGCGCTCGAGTCCTGCTTTGATCATGGTGCTAGCGACCGTCGCCGACATCACGATCGTCACAAGCATGGCGGCTGCGGGACTGTTTATGTCGGCGCTACCGGTGACGCTTGTGGCAGGTCTCTTTGCGACTACGGCGGCTTTCGCGGTCGTTCATGACATGGTCAAAGTCAGTGTCATGAAATACATCCGGATCGACTGACGGCACCACTGACCAAATCCAGTTGCAGCAACTGCGGCTGGATACTTTCATTGCGCTTGCCTTCTGTAAGGCAATTATCGGAATTCAATTCCCTGCAAGACGGGCGTTCGTTTCGATCCAATCCAAATTGGATGCATCAGATATTCGGTGGCGGGTTCCGAAGCGATCGCGATTCACACTTCAACAGCTTCGGCAGAGAGATCTGGCGAGCGCGGAAATTCCGGCGCGATAGAATTTTGTTCGATCCTCATTTCGTTCATTGCTGCCGCGTCATATCTGTCTCTGGTCATAGCGTCGAACTCAGATTATACGGCGGGCGCCTATGATAGCGGTGAGCGCGGAACCAATGAGCCAGATAAGCGGGCTTCTTTTCGATAAAGACGGTACGATCCTCGACTTCTACAAGACCTGGGTGCCGATCAATCGGAAGATGGCGCTCGAAGCCGCGGGTGGCGATCTTGCGCTTTCCGCTGACGTTCTGCGGGCGGCTGGTCATGATCCCGATACCAATATCGTCACACCCGGAGCGGTGCTCGCCGGAGGGGGCGTCGAGGTTATCGCCGCAAGCTTTGCAGAAACTTTGAAAGATCGAGCTCCTTCCAATCTCATTGAGATCATCGCAGAAAATTTTCGCGACGGTGGCGCCAAGCATGCCATTCTCATCGAGGGCGCGCACGAACAAATGACGGCGCTCGGTTCGTCGGGATATCGACTGGGCTTAGCCACCAACGATACGGTCGAGGGCCTTGAGGCGTCGCTGGGGAAGTTTGCCGAATTGCGCGACATCTTCGAGTTTCGCGTCGGTTGCGATAGCGGGCACGGAGCCAAGCCCGAACCCGGAATGGGACTCGCGTTTGCTCACGCGATGGGCCTTGCACCGTCGGCATGTGCGATCATTGGAGATTCCATCCACGATCTCGAAATGGGAAAGCGTGCCGGGTTTGGACTCCGCGTCGGCGTCTTGACTGGCCCAGCCCATCGGGAAGATCTCGAGCCGCACGCGGATGTCGTTATCGACAGCATTTTGGAACTTGCAAAGGTTTTGGACGAACGCAGGTCCGTCCTGCCCACCTAAGCTATTGTATTCAAGCGTATTTCTTGAACCTCTGAATGCCTCGCAGCCCGCATCTGCGTAATGCCGATACGTTTATATATGTTGTACTTCGGTCATTTGTTGTTGTGAGTCCATCGGCTTAGGTTATAAAAAGTCTCACCCAGCCGTTGCCGCAATACGGGACCGCGCGTCGGAAAATCCCTGCAAAGTTGCAGACGCGTGGGCATTTTCCCGGCTGGCTATTTCGCGAGGAGCCAATGACCGACAGCGTGCAGATTCTCGAGCTCAATGCGTTTCACTCTGCATCCGCGCCAACGGATCCTAGCTCTCATCTCAGTCGCCGTCTTAAGAATTTTGGCGCGGCCTCGGTTTTGTTCTACCGAGAGCCGATCGAGATGGTGTCGGCCAGCGGATCGTGGATCATGGCAGCTGATGGCAGGCGCTACCTGGACTTCTACAATAATGTTCCGTCCGTAGGACATTGCCATCCCAGGATCGTCGCGGCCGTTGCCTCGCAAATGTCCAAGATCAACATCAACACACGTTATTTGTGCGCCGTCGTCGACGATTACCTCGACAGGTTAAAGAACACCCTGCCGAGATCACTTTCAAATGTCATCATGACGTGCAGCGGCAGCGAAGCAAACGATCTCGCATTGCGAATTGCGGCTAAGGCGAGCGGGGGAACAGGCTTCGTGGTCACAGAAAACGCGTACCATGGAAACACCAGGTACGTCACCGAGATCTCTCCTGCCGCGCAAAAAACTGCTGTACGGCCCAACTGCGTCGCGACCATCCCAGCCCCGTCCGAGGGCGGCTCCGTCGGAGAGGAGTTCGCAAAAAATCTTCGGACCGCCATTCGCATGCTGGAGTCGCGTCAGCAAAAATTCGCCGGCTTCATTTGCGATTCAATCTTTTCAAGCGACGGCATTTTTTCTGATCCTGCAGGATTTCTGAAGCTTGCGGTGACGGAAACCAGGAAAGCCGAGGGTGTTTTCATCGCCGATGAGGTTCAACCCGGATTTGCCCGCAGCGGCGAATCGTTCTGGGGATTTGAGCGCCATGGCATTACGCCCGATATCGTGACAATGGGAAAGCCCATGGGCAACGGCTTTCCGATGGCGGCAATGGCAACTCGTCCGGATCTGCTCGAACGCTTCTGTGAAGACATCGGCTACTTCAATACGTTTGGCGGAAACCCCGTTGCGGCTGCCGCGGGATTGGCCGTTCTCGACGTCATTGAGGAGGAAGGGTTGCAGCAAAATGCCCTTCGAATTGGCAAATATCTCAAGGAACGCCTCGCCGAGGCCGCACGCTCCCGGGTGCTCATAGGGGCCGTCAGGGGCGCTGGATTGTTTCTCGGGGTCGACATCTGCCGCGATGGCAAGCCCGATGCAGCTACGACGTCGAACGTCATCAATAGACTTAGAGATAATGGCATCCTGGTCGGCGCAGCCGGACGAACCGCGAGCACTCTCAAGCTTCGACCGCCGCTGTGCCTGACGACGACGGAGGCCGATATTTTTGTAGATGCTCTTGACGATGCACTTTCGTCCTAGAGCGGACTAATCCTCGGCCGCAACGATGATTTCGACGTCGGCTTCTTTCAAAGCATCCAGAAGTTCGCCTTCTGGAGCGACGTCCGTGACCAAGATATCGACGGCGTCGAGCGAACACACCAGTTCCAGACTCGTGTTTCCAAATTTCGTATGATCGACCATCAGGACGTTGCGCGCGGATTTGGCGACGATCGATCTTTCCGCCCAAGCGATGCCCGATACGACTTCCGTTCCGCCCAGTGGGCTCAGGCCGCTGACGCTCAGCAGGGAAGCATCAAAGCGGAACTTTTCAAAAAACGTCGTAGTTTCCGGCCCCAGCGTGCATCCCTCTGCCGGATCATATTCGCCCGGAGCAATCACAACGCGCGTCCTCGAATCAGGGGGAAAGCAAGTACTCGCGGCAATGTTGTTCGTGAAAATCGTCAGTCGGCGGTTTTCAGCAGCAAGCTGCTTGGCGAATGTGTAAGCCGTCGCACCGACTCCGAGCACGAGGACATCTTTATCGGAAAACAATCTGATCGCTTCGCGCGCGATCGCGGCTTTGCTCTTTGGCTGTGCAGCGATGCGCTCCGCCCATGATGGTTCTGAACCAACGGATTTTGCAACAGCGCCACCGTAATGTCTCTGCACGAGATCTTTTTCGTGCAACAGATCGAGGTCTCGTCGAATTGTTTCCGTCGACACATTGAGGCTGCGCGCCAATTCCTTGATCCGCGGCGATGTGCCGGAATTAAGCGCCTTCAAAACGCGCTCGCGCCGATCTTCGGGCCTCAGCTTTGTCATTCTTTCCACCACCTCAAACGCCGCTCACCCGGCCATCCTTGTTGAATGTGTTCGCACGTTTTGCCAATTGTGCAAATTTTTGCAGCAAGTCCAACAAAAAGTGTTGTAGTTATCAAATATGGTGTGTTACTCGTCTCATGCGGGTTGCTCGGCGGCGACGCGGGGGAGTGCGGACAACATGAGTGATGCGACGTTTCCGGATGATCAGATTCATTCCCGAATCCACGCGTTGCCGTGTTGGCAAGACCCGGTGACGCTGACGCCTCTCATCGGCGGCCTGTGCAATAGGAACTTCGTCGCCGAAACCCAATCCCACAAATTCGTCGTGCGGGTCGGAGAGGATATCCCGATCCACGGCATCAGTCAGGCGTTCGTCGAGAATGCAATGCGCGCGGCGGCCAGTATCGGTGTATCGCCTGTCCTGAGATACGCGAGCACCGGAATTTCGGTCAGTGATTTCATCGTCGGCCGCCATCTGCTGCCGAGCGATCTTGAAAATGAGTCAGTTCTCGCCGGCCTCGTCTCTCGGCTTCGGGAGCTTCACCACAGCAAACTCGAGACCGGTTCACTTGCCTACTTCTGGCCGTTTCAGGTTGTGCGCGGCTATATTCGTTATTGTCGAGGACGCAGATCGCGGCTCGAAAACGAACTCGACACGCTGAGCGAATACACCTCAACTCTCGAGCGCTTCGTCAGTCCCTTCCTGCCCGTTTTCACTCACAACGACGTGGTGCCTCAAAACGCCATGCTCGATAATGACGGTCGCGTTTATCTGATTGACTGGGATTACGGGGCGTACGGCCATCCTTTTTTCGATCTCGCCGGCATTACTGCGAATGCCGATATTCATCATGAAATCGATGCGAGAATTCTCGAGCTTTATGCCGGCTCAACGAATTCAGAACTTTGGAAGCAGTTCCGCGTCTTCAAGCTCATCGTCAATCTGAGAGAAATGCTGTGGGGCGCCGTTCAAGAGCTTGCGTCCAAGCTCGATAGCGAACGTGTCGAGGCCGGAATGGCGTCGATCTACCCCGACGAAGAGTGCGGTTACTTTGGCTATGCCGAGCTAAATCGCAAGCGATTTCATCGGAATCTGACCGAATTCAAAAAGCTCTACGGCTGAGGGAGTGGAGCCGTCAGACAATGCAACTCGCATATCAACATCGCGCCGCCTCTGCGGCCAATAAGGACGATTATGACGAAAGCAATTCCGGCTCAAGCGCACATCGTAATTATCGGGGGCGGCATCGTCGGCTGCTCTGTCGCCTATCACCTCGCGAAGCTTGGCAAAAAAGATGTCATTCTGCTCGAGCGCCACAAGCTTACCTCAGGTTCGACTTGGCATGCCGCGGGGGCCGTCGGGCAATTGCGATCCAGCGCGAATATCACGCGCCTGCTCGGATATTCGGTCGATCTCTACGATACACTTGAAGCGGAAACAGGTCAGGCAACGGGCTGGGTTCGCAACGGATCGCTGCGCCTGGCGCGAAATAAAAATCGCCGCGCGGAATTCGAGCGCGCATGCACGACCGCACGCTCCTTCGGCCTTGAATTTCAGATGCTCACGCCGGCGGAAGCAAAAGAAAGAGTGCCGCTGATCGAAACAAAAGGCCTCGATTGCGCGGCGTTCGTTCCGAGCGATGGCGTCGCCAACCCGAGTGACATCACCATGGCGCTAGCAAAAGGCGCACGTCAGGGTGGCGTCAAAATCTTTGAAGACGCCGTCGTTACGGGGATCGAAGCCGAGAATGGCGCCGTCAAAGCAGTCCAGACCAACCAGGGTCGCGTAGCCTGCGATATCATCGTCAATTGCGGTGGCATCTGGGCTCCGGAACTCGGCCGGATGGCTGGTGTCAATGTTCCACTGCAGCCGTCACATCATCAGTACTTCGTGACGGAAAAGATCGAAGGTCTCGCCCGCCACATGCCTGCGATCCGCGATACCGACTATCAGACGTATTTCAAAGAGGACGTCGGCGGGCTGCAGGTCGGCGGGTATGAATTCAATCCCATTCCTTTCGACGTCCCGAAAATCCCCGACGGCCATGAATTCAAGCTCATGGAGCCGAATGTCGATCATTTCGAGCCATTGCTTGAACGTGCGATGGAACTCGTGCCTGCGCTGCGAACGGCCGGAGTCAAGACGTGGTTCAACGGCATCGAGTCCTTCACCGAAGACGGGATGTTCATCCTGGGCGAAGCACCTGAGGTGAAAAATTACTTTGTCGGCGCAGGGTTCAACGCATTCGGCATTGCAGCGGGCGGCGGTGCGGGTCGCGCCCTCGCCGAATGGATCGTCGAAGGTGAACCGGCCTTCGATCTCTGGGCCGTCGACATTCGCCGTTTCGGAGATCATCACAGGTCGCGGCGTACGGTTCTCGCGCGGTCCCTCGAGGGACAAGGCCACCACTATGCCATGGGATGGCCATACCTCGAATCCGAAGCGGCGCGTCCTCTGCGCAGAAGTCCGCTCTATGATCGCCTGAAAGATGCGGGATGCTGCTTCGGCGCCAAATATGGTTGGGAGCGTCCGAACTGGTTCGCGCCCTCTGGCGTCGAAGCCCGCGATATTTACAGCTTCGATTATCAGAACTGGCTGCCTCACGTTGCAAGCGAGCACAAAGCGGCTCGCTCTGGCGCCGCGATCTTTGATCAAAGTTCTTTCGTTAAATTCATCATCGAAGGACCTGATGCGGAAGCCGAGTTGCAGCGGATCTGCGCCAACGACATCGCAAAGCCGGTGGGCAGTATCGTCTATACGCAGATGCTCAACCAGAAAGGCGGCATCGAAGCCGATGTCACCATTAGCCGGCTCGGCGAACAACGCTTTTACATGGTCACCGGCACCGGCTTCGCTACGCATGACGGTATGCACTTGCGTCGCAGTTTTTCCTCGGGCGCGCGTGTCAATCTTCACGATGTCACGTCAGCTTATGCTTGCATGTCCGTCATGGGGCCTGCGTCTCGCGGCATTCTGCAGCCGCTCGCGGAGGCCGATCTCAGCAATGCCGCATTCCCGTTCGCGACATGTCAACAGATCTTTATTGCCGGTGCGCCCGTCATTGCGTCGCGCGTAACCTTTGTCGGTGAACTTGGATGGGAGCTGCACGTTCCGACGGAATACGCGTTGACGCTTTATGATGCAATCAAGGCTGAAGGCGGCCCCGACACCATACGAAACGCCGGATATCGCGCCATCGACTCGCTCCGACTGGAGAAAGGGTATCGTGTCTGGTCAGTCGATATTGGGCCAGATTATACGCCCTACGAGGCAGGTCTTGGGTTTGCCGTTCGCTTGAAGAAGAACGCAGACTTTATCGGTCGAGATGCGCTCATCAAGGCGAAGACACAACCGCTGACGCGTCGTCTCGTGACCTTCAGCGCCGATCCAAGCGTCGTCCTTCTTGGCCGCGAGACGATCTATCGCGACGGAGAGCGCATCGGCTGGCTGACGTCTGCTGGCATCGGACACACCGTCGGACGAAGCATCGGTCTTGGCTATCTCCGATCGGACAAAGGTCTGGACGAGGCAACGCTAACCGCCGCCGTCAACTACGAACTCGCGGTCAGAACGCGGCGAGTTCCGGCCACGCTTCATCTTGAACCGCTTTACGACGCGCCGGGAGAAAGGGTGCGCTCCTAGCCGGTCGTGAGGTCTCGTAGCCTTTGGTAACTGCCAGCACCTGTGAGAAGGGGACTGAAATGGGAAGACTGAATTGGCCTATCGCCCTGGCCGCGGGCGCCGCGATGCTTACTTCCTCTCTGACCGGAAGTGCCCAGGCAGCTGACTCGACAGATCCGATCAAGTTCGTCTTGAACGATTGGACCGGAGAGCTTCTTAGCTCTCGTATCATGGGGGAAGCGCTAAAACGGCAAGGCTATAAAATCGATTACGTTCAAGCGGACGCGATGGCTGAGTTCCAAGGGCTTGAAACCGGTGACCTCGACGTCGTCATGGAAGTTTGGGCAACGACCCAAAAGCAAGTCTTCGATAATGCACTAAAGACCGGCTCCGTCGAAAACCTTGGCGAGACAGGTATGAAGGCTCGCGAGGAATGGTGGTTTCCGGAATACATGAAAGAGAAGTGCCCCGGATTGCCCGACTGGAAAGCCTTGAAACAACCCGATTGCGTCAAGGCTTTTTCTACGCCCGATACGGCGCCTAAAGGCCGCTATCTCGGCGGTCCCGTGACATGGGGCGGATTTGATGATGAACGCGTGCAGGCGCTCGGTCTAGACTTCGAAGTCGTCCATGCGGGAACCGACGCAGCGCTGTTTGCGGAACTCGAGTCCGCTTACAAGCGCAAGGCGCCCATCCTGCTTTGGATTTATGCGCCACACTGGGCTCCCTCCGTCTATAAGGGCGAGTGGGTCGAATTTCCTCCCTACACGCCGGAATGCTATGCCGAAAAGAAGTACGACTGCGGAAAACCTCACGGGCCGATCTGGAAAGCCGCATGGTCGGGCGTAAAAACTAAATGGCCCAAGGCGCATGACGCCATCCAGAAATTTTCGATTACGACCGATGAGATGAACGCGCTGATCTACAAAGTGGATCGCGACAAGCAAAGCGTCGAAGACGTCACGACCAAGTGGCTCGACGAGAACGAAGCGCGCTGGAAAGCTTGGTTCCAATAATGGTGGTGGCGCGGATGGCTGCTCCGCAGCCGTCCGCATTCCCCCGCAGCCGGATCACGGATCACCTTATGGTCTCGGAAATGAAAAAAGATCTCCGAAATACATCCGAGAATTCGGTCAAGCTGAGTTGCCTGAATATCTGGAAACTCTATGGCCCGCACCCGGACCGGCTAACCGGAAAAGAGCAGCTCCTCGCGGCGTCTCGCGATCCACATACCTTTACCGCATTACGTGACGTCAGTTTGAACGTCAGGCGGGGTGAAATCTTCGTCGTGATGGGCTTGTCAGGCTCCGGAAAGTCCACCCTCCTTCGTTGCCTGACCCGTCTCGTCGAGCCGACTTTCGGAGAGGTTCTTCTCGACGGCGTCAATATGATGTCATTGTCGGCGAAAGATCTCATGGAAATTCGCCGGCACAAAATGGCGATGGTCTTTCAGAACTTTGCATTACTTCCCCATCTCACCGTCGCCGAAAATATTGGTCTTCCGCTTCGCATTCGGGGCGAAAGCGGTGGGAAAATAGAAAGCACTGTTTCGGAATTGACGGCACTCGTCGGCCTTTCCGGAATGTCGAAGCGTCTGCCCCACCAGTTGTCAGGGGGCCAACAACAGCGCGTCGGACTTGCGCGGGCGCTTACGGGTGATCCGGAATTTCTGTTGCTCGACGAGCCGTTCTCGGCGCTCGATCCGCTGATCCGTCGGGAGTTGCAGGGCGAATTGATCCGGCTGCAGTCTCGTCTGCATAAGACGATGATTTTTGTGACTCACGATTTCAATGAAGCTGTCCGGATCGGAGACCGGATCGTCATCATGAAGGACGGCAAAGTCGTGCAGTCAGGTACGCCCGAAGAAATCGTCGCCGAGCCCGCGGACGATTACGTGGGCTCGTTCGTGGCGGGCGTCGACCGGACCCGTGTCATCACATGTGGGCGCATCGCGGCGCCGGCAACGGCACATTCCTATTCTTTCACGGTCGATGCGCAGAGCAAGGTTGCCGATGTCGCCGAAGCGATTGCTTCTGCGAAGGGCGCTGTCGGAGTTCTCGATGGAGGCGCCCTGAAAGGCGAGATCGATGCCGGAGCCGTCTTGCGCATGGTGTCGGCTGTCCGGCTCGCGGGGTTTAACGTATGACGCGCGACCGAACTTCCTTTTCCTTCGAGCAACGTTTCGGAATTTCGGCAGCGATCGTTGTCGCGCTCGCATGCGTGTCATGGAGTCTTCCGATCGCTGCAAAGTATCCATTGTCCTGGAAATGGCCGCTCGATCAGCTTTTGACGATGTGGCTTAAATTTCTGGTCGCACAAATTTCATTCATTACGCGCGGCATTGCGCATATCCTCCAAATGCCTCTCGATTTTGCCATTGGACTTTTGGCAAAGGGATTCGAGATTCCGCTTGGCTCCGAGACAGTCACGATCCCGCCGCTGTCTTGGGCCGGTGTATGCGCGACATTTGTGTGGATCGGCTATCGCGTCGGCGGAACGCGGCTTGCGCTTCTGCAGGCGGCCTGCTCCGCCTATATCGTCCTTTTCTGGCAATGGCATGCGGCTATGCTAACGCTGGCATCCGTCCTTGTATGTGTGCCCGTGGCCGTAGCATGCGGTCTGCTGATCGGCGTCTTTGCTTACTCTCGCCCCAAACTCAATCAGTGGGTTCTGACGCCCGGTCTCGACATCATGCAGACTGTTCCGGCGTTCGCTTACCTCATTCCAACTCTTCTTCTGTTCGGCTTCGGGCCTGTCGCAGCCATGATCGCAACGGTTATCTTCGCCACGCCGCCGATGGCACGCGTCACCACCCTGGCGTTGAACCAAACGCCGATGGAAATCCGCGAGCTCGGTAAGATGGTTGGTTGTACAGAGCGCCAGACGATCTGGCGGATTCTACTACCATCGTCGCTTCCCAGTCTGCTCGTCGGGCTCAATCAGACCGTGATGATGACGCTCAACATGGTCATTGTTGCATCGATGATCGGCGCGGGAGGCCTGGGCTTCGATGTTCTCCGTGCTCTGCGGCAGCTCGACATAGACCGTGGGTTCGAATCTGGAGTTGCTATCGTTCTTCTTGCGGTGATGCTGGATCGACAAGGCGTTGCATTGGCGAACGCAGCCAAGCCGGGGGCTGCGTCGTCGAAGACGCTCGCTGCGATGTTTGGCGTCCCGCTCGCGTTCTTGATCGTCGCCACACTCCTCGGAACACAATTCGACTGGCTTCGCGAGTTTCCAAAAGCGCTTCGGCTTTCAACCGGCGCCACGCTGAACGACGCGGTGAGCTGGATCAACATCAACTATTTCGACGCCATAGAAGCGTTCCGGATTTTTGTGCTGACCCATTTCATGACCCCGATCAAAGTTGCCCTAACAAGCGCACCTTGGCTTTTCGTGTCGGGCGTGGTTACAGTTTTCGCCTATTTCGTCGGCGGCGCTCGAATGGCCTTTCTGAGCGCATTTGTCTTTGCGTTCTGCCTTGTGACAGGTCTCTGGGACAAGGCCATGATCACTATCTATCTTTGCCTGTCGGCGACTGTGATTTCGGTTGTAATCGGTATCCCCATTGCCGTTCTCGCAGCTCGGTTCGATCCGCTTTATCGGGCCACGACGGTTGCCATCGAAGTGCTGCAGACGCTGCCGAGTTTCGTCTATCTCATCCCCGTCGTGATGCTGTTTCGCGTCGGCGACTTCGCGGCCCTGCTCGCGATCGTGGCGTTTGCAATAACACCCATCATCAAATTCACGATGACGGCTTTGCGTACCGTACCGGCTGATCTCGTCGAGGCCGGAAAATCCATGGGCTGCTCAGGCGCGCAGATGGATTTCTTTATCCGTTTCCCTGTCGCGCTGCCGTCGATCCTTCTCGGAATCAATCAGGCTCTCTTGTTTGCACTGGCAATGGTCGTGATCACCGCGCTGGTCGGCACACGCGACCTCGGACAAGAAGTCTATATTGCGCTGACGGCTGCCAACCCGGGACGTGGCCTCGTCGCCGGGCTCTGTCTCGCGCTCCTTGGAATATTGATTGATCGCCTCTTTCAGGCCGGCGTCGCGCGATTGCAGCATAGAAAAAGCAGTCAATCGTTCGTCCACGGCGAACTAGCAGCAGCATGAAAGCAAACCAGGAGAATTCTTGAGCATGGTGCCAAGTTCGGCAGAGATCGTAATTATCGGTGGTGGCGCCATCGGCTGCAGCATCGCCTACCATCTGGCGAAAGCCGGCAAGACGGACATCGTCGTGCTGGAGCAATTCCAACTTACCCATGGTGCGACATGGCACGCGGCAGGCGTGGTCGGACAGCTCCGTCCATCCCGCAATGTCACACGGATGCTGCAGAAGAGCATCGAGCTTTATGATGTGCTTGAGGAAGACACCGGACAGCCCATCGACTGGAAAAAAGTCGGCAGTCTCCGCATCGCGTCGTCTAAAGATCGCATGAAGGAATTTCGCCGCTCGGCGACGACGGCAAAATCCTTCGGCCTCGAAATGCATCTCCTTTCGCCCAAGGAAGCGCAAGACCTCTTCCCAATCATGACGCTCGATGGCGTCGAAGGGGCGACGTACATTGCATCCGACGGCTACATCGATCCGGCGAGCCTTTGCCAGGCGCTCGCAGCCGGCGCCCGCAAACGCGGCGTCAAGTTCGTTCAGAGCTGTCAAGTTACGGGCTTCAAGGCGGAAGGCCGGCGAATCGTGGAGGTACAAACCTCCCTCGGGCCCATTCGCGCCGACACTGTGGTCAATGCGAGCGGAATGTGGGGGCACGAAGTCGGCAAGATGATGGGCACACGTGTGCCGGCTTTCGCTGTTGAGCACCAGTATCTCATTACCGATCCTATCCCTGATTTACCCAAGGGCATGCCGACGGTTCGCGACCCCGATTTGCTCCTTTATTGGAAGCCGGAGGTGCGCGGGATCGTCGTCGGCGGATACGAGCCGAACACCGTGGCATTCGCCCGGGATGGCATTCCGGCGGGCTGGGATCAGCAGCTCATTCAGGAGAACTACGAAAGATTCGAACAACTCGCCATCAATGCCGCCAAGCGTACACCGGTTGTCGGGACTGTCGGCGTCCGCTCGATGATCAACGGGGCCATTCCCATTTCTGCCGACGGCGACTTCGTCATGGGGCGTGTGGGTGAACTCGATAATGTCTTTGTATCCTGCGGCTTCATATATGGAATCGCAGCGGCCGGCGGCGCGGGGCTGGCCATGGCGGAATGGATTCTTGAAGGCCGGCCGACGAACAATCTTTGGCCACTCGATGTCCGACGTTTCAATTTCCACCACAACACCAAGTACTTCATGTACGACCGCGCCATCGAGATTTACGCCAAGCACTATGCGATGAAGTGGCCGGTCGAGGAGCACGAATCGGTCCGTAACATTCGCTGTTCGCCACTCTATTTCCCGCTGAAAGAGCAGGGCGCGGTCTTCGGTTCGCGCGCGGGGTGGGAGCGTCCGAACTGGTTTGCGCCTCCCGGAGTAGAGCCTGTCGACAAGCCTTCCTTCGACTGGCCCAACTGGTTCGAGCACGTCGCGAACGAACACCGGCAGGTTCGCGAAAATGTGGGGATGATTGACCTGTCATCTTTCGCGAAGATGGAGATGTCCGGCCCGAACGCGCTTTCCTCCCTGCAGAAGTTGGCCGTGGCGAATGTCGACCGTCCCGTTGGCAGCGTCATCTACACGCAGCTTTGCAACGAACGCGGCGGCGTCGAGGCGGATATTACGCTAACCCGTCTAGATGAGGACCGTTTCTATGTGATCACTGGAACGGCATACGGAGACCATGACTTCGGTTGGATCCATCGTCATCTGCCGACCGATGGCTCCGTGCAGACCGTCAATATGACCTCGGCATACGCTGTCATCAATCTTTGCGGGCCGAAGTCTCGGGACGTTTTGGCAAAGGCGTCAGAAGAGAGCGTTTCCGCCGCCGATTTGCCTTACGCGCACATGAAGCAGCTGACTGTGGTTGCAGCGCCGGTGATGGCGATGCGTGTCTCCTTTACCGGTGAGCTTGGCTATGAACTCCATATCCCGACTGAATATGCTGTCCATGTCTACAAGGTCCTGAAGGAGGCCGGTGCAGAATTCGGCATTTCTGATTTCGGATATCGGGCACTGAACAGCCTGCGTATCGAAAAGGGCTACTCGATTTGGGCGACGGATCTGTCTCCCGATTATTCGCCATATCACTCCGGGCTCGATTGGGTCATAGCGAAGGACAAGAGTGACTTTATCGGACGTGCGGCCCTGGAGAAAATTTCTGCTGACGGACCGGACCGCCGACTCTGCGTTTTCAAATTGGATCGCAAGGTTCCTGTCAACGGAGGCGAGGCCGTTCTTCGCGAGGGCAAGGTGCTTGGAGTCACGACCAGCGCCGATTATGGCCACACGATAGGGGCCCCGATAGTCTACAGTTATATCGCGGCTGCAGACGCAATCCACGACAACTACGAAATAGAAGTGTACGGCGAGAAGGTGAGCGCTACGCGGGCTAAAGCGGCGCTCTACGACCCTGCCGGGCAACGCTTTTCAGCTTAAGACGGGAGAAGAAGAATGGATGCCCAGGAAGCCGAAAGGCAGCAGCGCGCGCGGACAATCGCTGCGTCCGTCATAGCAAACGGCAACGTCAAACCTGACGACGTGCAGATCTCTTCGCTCGGCGGAATGACCAACCGAAATTATCGCGTAACGATCAACGGGAATTCCTATGTAGTGCGCATTCCTGGCGAGGGTACAGACGAATACATGGACCGGACCGGCGACGAACTAGCCGGTCGCATCACATCCGATCTCGGCGTCAATGCACCTCGTATCTACTATGACCTCAAAAGCGGGGTGCAGGTGACGAAGTTCATTGACAACGGAAAGACAATGAACTCGGACCTATTCCAAGACCCGGGCGCGATAAAGCGGGCTGCATTGAGCTTCCACAAACTCCACACTAGCGGTGAGAAATTTCTCAATCGGTTCGACGAAAAGGTCATTGCGCAAGAATATATCGACATCCTCAAAAGCAAGGACGCACGCCTGCCGGAGGGATATGACCGCGTTCAGAAGGAAGCTGACGGAATTCGCGAAGCACTCGCTGCATCATGCGGAGAGCTTGTCGCCTGCCACAATGACCCCGCTCCGGAGAACCTCGTCGACGCGGGCGATCGGATGTACATCCTCGATTGGGAATTTGGTGGCAACAACGATCCATTCTGGGATCTTGCAGACCTCGCCGTCGAAACAAACTTTTCAGAGGAACAAGACCGCTTACTGCTCGAAGCCTATCTTAGGCGCCCCCCAAAGCAAAGCGAGTACGGCCGCATCGTTCTTCAGAAGTCGATGGTATTTCTGCTTTGGACGCTCTGGGGCCTGCTGCAGGAGGCCAACAAGAACCCAAGGCCCGCCTATCACTTCGCGAGCTATTGGGATTACGCCATGGATCGCTTCACGCGCTGTCAGAAGATCATGAATGCTGGCAATTTTCGCGACCTCGTCGAAGTCGTGCGCAAAGGGGATTGAACGCGTCATGAAAATTCTCGTGCCGGTCAAAAGGGTTGTCGATGCGAACGTCAAAATTCGCGTGAAGCCCGACCATTCCGGAGTCGATCTCGCCAACGTCAAAATGACCATGAATCCCTTTGATGAGATTTCCGTCGAGGAAGCCATCCGATTTAAAGAGGCGGGCAAAGCTAAAGAGGTCGTCGTGGTTTCGATTGGACCGGGAAAGTCGGAGGAAACATTGCGGTCCGCTCTGGCGATGGGTGCCGATCGCGCGATCCTCATCGAAACCGAAGAACAGCTCGAGCCGCTTGCAGTCGCGAAGATTTTGAAAGGAATAGCGTCGACCGAGAAGCCAGATCTCATCATCGTTGGAAAGCAGGCCATCGACGACGATTGCAATCAGACGGGTCAGATGCTTTCTGCGCTCCTCGGCTGGGCGCAAGCGACCTTCGCCTCCAAAATCGAGGTTGAGGCTGACAGAGCGAAAATTACGCGCGAAGTCGATGGCGGCTTGCAAACGGTCGAACTGCGCCTTCCTGCGGTCGTCACCTCAGATCTTCGGCTCAATGAGCCAAGATATGCCTCCCTTCCGAGCATCATGAAGGCGAAAAAGAAGCCGATCGAAAAAAAGACGTCTGCCGAGTTCGGCATCGATATCAGCCCCCGACTGACAATTCTGAAAACCGAAGAGCCGGAGAGCCGGAAAGCGGGGGTTAGAGTTCAATCAACGGTGGAGCTATTGGACAAGCTCAAGTCCGAAGCGCGCGTTATATGAAATCGAAGGAGCAACGAAATGGCCATTCTCCTCCTGGCTGAACACGATGGCGTCGCTCTTTCTGAGCAAACCGCGAGGGCCACCAGCGCAGCTCAAAAAATCGGCGGCGATATACATGTCCTGGTCGCCGGCGGAGGCGTATCCGGCATCGCAGGAGCAGCCGCGAAGCTGGCGGGCGTAGCCAAAGTTCTTATGGCGGACGATCCGTCATTGAAAAATCAGCTTTCGGAGCCACTCGCCGTGCTGATGATCTCGCTTGCCGGCAACTATGACACCATCATCGCCCCCGCAACGGCAACGGCCAAAAGCGTAATGCCGCGCGTCGCCGCACTTCTCGACGTGGCGCAGGTTTCAGAGATTATAGAAGTCGTTTCGTCCGATACTTTCAAGCGGCCCATCTACGCGGGGAATGCCATACAGACGGTTCAGACGCGCGATGCAAAGCGTGTCCTTACCGTTCGGGCTGCGTCATTTCCTGCCGCAGAATTCACGAATAGCGCTCCTGTCGAAATCGTGGCCGCCCCTGCCGATCCTGGACTTTCTACATTTGTCAGTGCCGCGCTTGCGACGAACATCGGCAGACCGGATTTGACCGCTGCAAAAATCGTTGTCTCGGGGGGACGAGCGCTCGGATCGGCCGAGAAGTTCAAGGATGTCATTCTTCCGGTAGCGGAAAAACTCGGTGCCGCAGTCGGCGCTTCCCGCGCTGCCGTGGATTCCGGCTATGCTCCGAACGACTGGCAAGTCGGACAAACCGGCAAGATCGTCGCGCCGGATCTCTACATTGCGTGCGGCATTTCCGGGGCCATCCAGCATCTGGCGGGAATGAAGGATTCGAAAATCATCGTTGCCATCAATAAGGATCCGGACGCGCCTATTTTCCAAGTCGCGGACTACGGCCTCGTTGCTGACTTGTTCGAAGTTTTGCCGGAATTCGCGGACGCACTACCATGATCAGGCAACCCGGCCGGGTAGCGTGAGCGCGCAAATCTCATGAGGCATTACGCTTGCGGTATTTTGGTTGTCGGAGCCCGGGTGCTACTGGGATTGCGCGCACCGCACAAGAAAATTCTGCCGTGCAAATGGGACTTGCCCGGTGGCATGGTCGAGCCGGGCGAAACATTCGAAGATGCTCTCGTGCGCGAACTCGGGGAAGAGATTGGTATTGCGCCGAACCGATTTGAATTCCTCGGTTCAGTGATCGATCCGAATGAAATCGCGCGAGGCGGAGCGACCTATCATCTCTATCATGTTTCGGGCTGGGATGGCGGAATGCCGGAAATTCGGGACCACGAGCACACGCGGCTTGCTTGGTTCACGCTTGCCGAAACTCAAATGTTGGAAGATTTGGCTTTGCCGGACTATTTGTCGTTCTTCGAACGCGCATTGGCGCTTTCGACTTAAATTCCGAACGGATATGTCTCGGGCATGCCCTCGACCTCAATGCTGTCGATGGGCTTCACGGCGCTGGTGCGATCGATCCATATGTATTCGTCGAACTGCTTTGGCAGCACTGCCTCAAAGTAGTGACTCGCGAGCTCGCTGTCGGGCCTGTAGATGACGCCGATAGCCCGCTCGAGCAATGGGCGCAGCAAGCGATCGTTCAATTCGCTCTTCTCTTTCAGCGAAAACATCATTCCAGGCGCGTTCGTCAGATGGAAAAGTCTTTCATAGCTCTGCGGATGGGCCGGGCGAACGTTCATGATTTCCATCGGTCCGTCCCAGTCCGACGCCGCGGCCACTGTGCCATCGTTGGTGCCGAAGCCGATCGCAAAGCACTCAGCCTCGAAACTCTGTCGGCACAATTGCCCGATATTGTGTTCGCCACGCTGCCCCATCTCGGTCGCGGATGCATCGCCGACGTGGGAATTGTGCGCCCAGACGATTGCCTTCGATGCTAATCCATGATGGGCCAGCAACTGTCTTAGCGTTTCGAACATGTGGCTGTCACGTAGGTTCCAAGACGCCCGCGAACCGTAATACATCGTGCGATAGTAGCGTTCCGCGTTTGCGATCAGCCGCGCATTTTGTGCCGCGTCGAAATATCGTTCCGGGTCGTGCATGATGTAGTCTTGCTGCTTCTGAAGCAATTCTACCAGGACATGCGAGACATCCTCTTCGCACTTACGATAAGCCCCCGTGATCGCAGCTCGGCCGTATGCAGCCGGATCAGCCTGCCAAGGGCTCAAACAACCGTATCGCTCCCGTGCGATCCCCGCGAGATCCGGATCTACATTATCCAGGTAGCTCAGAATAACGCGCACAGAGTTGTGCATGCTATAGAGATCTAGACCGTAGAAAGCCGCGCGCTGCTCATATGGCTTTGTCTCGTTGTTCTTGTGAAGCCAGTCAACAAAGCCTTTCGTTTCCATGTTGCGCCACATCCACGTGGGAAACCGCGCGAATGCCGTCCAATCGGAAGGTGCAACTTCGCGATGCCGGATGTAATGATCAATCCTTGCTGCGTCCGGCCAATCGGCTTCCGCCGCAACAAACGAGAAGCCCTTATCTTCAATCAGCCTTTGCGTTATGCGGCCGCGCATCCTGTAGAATTCTGACGTCCCATGCGTTGCTTCTCCGATAAGCACGACGCGCGCATCTCCGATGCGTTGCAAAAGCGGACCAAGTTCCGCGTCGCGAACATGGGTAAATACTTCTCCACGCTTGGCGATCAGCGACGGAATGGAAACACTGATGGCCGGACGGGTCTGGATGACGCGTGGTGGCTTCACGCGCCATTCGTCATCCGCACTTTCCCATCCCTCCTTGCCGATCAAGGGCACAAAGCGCACGTCGGCGATGTCTTCACGATCGAAATCGTCTTCACCCGCCCGTGTAATGCGAACCAGTTCCTGAGACCGTGGATTTCGGCCAATGGGAGCGACCATTCGGGCGCCAACTTTCAGCTGATAAAGCAGAGTGGCGGGCAGTTCTGGCGCCCCCGCGGAGACCAGGATCGCATCGAACGGTGCCTGCTCGGGCCAGCCTTCCGTGCCGTCGGCGTGACGAATGTGTACGCCACCGCAATGGGCATGAATGAGATTTTCTCGAGCTTTGGCCGCGAGTTCTCCGATGCGTTCGATGGTGAAAACGTCACCGGCGATCCGCGCGAGGATAGCGGCCGCATATCCTGATCCGGTTCCGATCTCCAAGACTTTCTCGCCGCCGCGCAGGCCCATTGCCTCGATCATGAACGCAACGATATAGGGCTGCGAGATCGTCTGATCGCATCCGATCGGAAGCGGCGCGTCATCATAAGCTTGATCGGCCATGTCGTGGGGCACAAACAGCTCACGACGTACGCTGCGCATGGCGTCGAGAACGAGGGAATCGCGAACCCCGCGCGACCTGATTTGACTTTCGACGAACACATTCCTCGTCTCGCACGAAGCTGCGGGATCGATCGGCAATGTCGTCGTTTTCGACATTAAACGCCTCCACACTCGAATATCTATGCGAACTCTCGAGCGATCGGACTGTTTCGACTCTACACGCCGTGCATTCAGTAAATGACGGACCGCCGGGGCCGAACATCCCGGCGGATGGGAAGCGCGTGGGTCTCAAGCGGCCTTTACCGTAATTTTCTTCTCCGCTGCCTTGGCTTCCGACGTTTTGGGAAGTGTGACCATGAGCACACCCTTCTTGAAGACGGCTTCGATCTTGTTGGTGTCGACGCCGTCCGGAACAGCGAAGCGACGTTCGAATGAACCGAAGCGGCGCTCTGACAAATAATAATCCTTCTTCTTCTCTTCTTTTTCTTCTTTCTTTTCGCCCTTGATTGAGAGCATTCCGTTCGAAACCTTCACCTCGACGTTTTTTTCATCCAAGCCCGGCAGTTCGGCCGAGATCTCGTAGGCGTTATCCTTCTCGACGATGTCGACCGGCGGCGCAGACGTCCATGTCAGCTCGCGCTTCATAAGGGGCTCGATATCGAGGAGAGATCCGCGGAAAGGCGAGCGTAAAAATCCCCGATCGAAATCTTCGATGATGTCGCCCAAGTGTCGGCGCAAATTGTCCATCGGCCACCAGTCACGGCGCGGTGGTTCGCCCTTTTCGGATTGGATGGGAAGTTTAACTGCGGGTTCTGCCATAGCACACACCCCTGCTATAAAATTCCCCCGCCGTCCCTTAAACTCTGCGCCATCGAAGCCGCCATTGACGAGCGTCAAAAACATCGGGGCCCAGGCTTCGCGTTGAACCGCGGTCAACTTCGTTCGAAAACTAAATATTTCTCAAATTCTTCTGCGCCGCTACGCATCGCGATGAACGACGGCTTTCGTCTCAAAGCCTTTTTATACGGGCAGCCGCAGCGGGACTTTGGATCTCTTTCTCGGATTGTTTGACCTGCTCTCCATTTCGACGAGGCGTATAGCGTCGATCTTATCTTTTGAGGCGGTCTGCGATCCGATCCAAGACCCAACCCACCGCAGCCATCACGACCAATATCAGCACAAGGCACGCGATTAACGCCAATACGCCGAGAATGTAGGCGCCAAAACTACGCCCACTGCCGATGATGGTATGGACCAGCCCGAAAAATGCGATGCCGACGAGCGCGATGAGCGCTACGAGCATCGCGTTTGATGACTTGAATGGCATCCTTGCTGGACCCTGCTTTTCGCAGCTTGGCTGTTCGCATATTGCCTTCGGCTGTGCAACGCTTACTGCATTGGTGCGTTCCGAGCACAAAATGTGGTGCGAGCGCTGAACAGCCCGCATTGCCGACGTTTTCCTAGCTCCAGAGCATGATTGTCCAAAGCTTTTTTCCCGCGCAATCGGGAAGGTGTCGCATCAATCGCAGTTCTCTGCACCACCGAGCGCGAGTGGGGATAAAGCCCTGCGGAGACTTGGAAGCAATGGCTTTTGACCTTCGTTACGGTACGATCGCAGCATGCACTCAGGGAGATGTTTTCCTTCATGAGCGCCATGACTCTCGCAGTCAAAGTTGCTGCCTGCCTTTAGAAACATCCACCGCAGATTTTCGGCATGAGCGATACGAACTCACGACGGGCCCTGATTACAGGAGTCACGGGCCAAGATGGGGCATACCTCGCAAGGTTATTATTGACGAAGGGCTATGTCGTTTACGGCATAAAGCGCCGCTCATCGTCGTTCAACACCGAGCGAATTGATGATCTCTATATCGATCCCCACGAGCAGGACACGCGATTCCGCTTGCGCTATGGAGATTTAACGGATGGGACCAATCTCATTCGACTCTTGCAGGAAATTCAGCCTGACGAAATCTATAACCTTGCCGCCCAAAGCCACGTTGCGGTGAGCTTTGAAACACCGGAATACACGGCTAACGCTGACGCGCTCGGCACGTTGCGATTGCTTGAGGCAATCCGGATTCTGGGCCTCGAAAAGACAACTCGTTTCTATCAAGCCTCGACGTCGGAACTCTACGGGAAGGTCCAGGAGATTCCGCAAAAGGAGACGACGCCGTTTTATCCACGTTCTCCATACGCAGCGGCGAAACTCTATGCCTACTGGATTACTGTCAACTATCGGGAGGCTTATGGCATTCACGCATCAAACGGCATTCTCTTCAACCACGAAAGTCCCTTGCGCGGAGAGACCTTCGTAACCCGAAAGATCACACGCGCTGTTGCCGCGATTCATAGATCCATGCAGGAGACGCTTTACCTCGGCAATCTCGATGCGAAGCGCGACTGGGGCCACGCAAAGGATTACGTTGAAGGGATGTGGCGCATCCTGCAGCAAGACGTGGCTGACGACTATGTTCTCGCAACCGGCGAGGCGCATTCTGTCAGGGAGTTCGTAGAAATCGCCTTTGCCGAGGTTGGATATTCAATTGCATGGGAGGGAAGCGGGAGAGAGGAGATCGGCCGGGATACCAAGAGCGGCCGCGTGCTGGTGCGCATTGATCCCCGCTATTTTCGGCCAACTGAAGTGGATTTCCTGCTCGGCGATCCGACGAAGGCAAAGGAACAACTCGGCTGGCACGCGAAAACCCCATTTCGAGGCCTCGTCGCCGAAATGGTGGCGTCCGATATCGAGCTTATGGGCAACGAGCGCTGGCGCGCCGACCGCTCGGCATATTAGTGATGTGCTTATAATACGTTCCGGAATCTGCAATGTGGTGTCTTTAGTTCACTCAGATGTGCACCAGACAGATGGCCTACAAGATAGATAGCAAACGCGTCTTCGTTGCCGGACACCGCGGAATGGTCGGGTCAGCCGTCGTTCGGAGGCTCGCGCGTGAACACTGTGAGGTCCTGACGGTAGATCGAGCCGAGATCGATCTTCGCAACCAGGCTGCGGTTCGGTCCTGGATAAAGCGTAGCAGGCCGCACGCCGTTATCATCGCGGCCGCCAAAGTCGGCGGAATTCTCGCTAACGAGCAGTATCCGGCTGATTTCATCTACGACAATCTCGCGATCGAAGCGAACTTGATCGAATCCGCCTTTCGCGAAGATGTCGAGAAGCTGCTTTTCCTCGGCTCATCATGCATCTACCCTAAATTGGCGCCTCAACCTATCAAGGAAGAGGCGCTGCTGACGGGCCCGCTCGAACCAACAAACGAGTGGTATGCGATCGCGAAGATCGCAGGACTCAAAATGTGTGAAGCCTTTCGTCGCCAACATGGCGCCGATTTCATCTCGGCCATGCCGACCAACCTCTATGGACCGGGCGACAATTTCGATCTTTTGAGCAGTCACGTGATCCCCGCAATCATGCGCAAAGCACATGAGGCGAAAGCATCCGGTGCGTCCCAGCTTACGATCTGGGGGACAGGTGCGCCGCAGAGAGAATTCCTTCACGTCGACGATGCGGCCGATGCGATCGTGCACTTGCTGAAGACGTATTCTGAGGCATCACATATCAACGTCGGCTCAGGAAAAGATCTCACCATTCGCGATCTTACCCGGCTTATCTGCGACATCGTCGGCTTTAATGGGGAGATCGTCCAAGATCTGACAAAGCCGGACGGAACTCCGCGTAAGCTGCTGGATGTATCGCGGTTGCAGTCGACGGGTTGGGCGCCGAGCTATGAACTTCGCGAGGGACTGGAGCAAACGTACGCTTGGTTTCGGGAGAATTTAGCGCGCGCGCACATCGGCGCGCAGGAAGGCGATAGCACACGCTAGAAGATCACTTCACTTCCTTAAGGGAGCGTGGGGAGAGGCAGCCATCAGTTGCCCCTCCCATGGCTCAACTATCAAGATCGGCAGCTATTTTTGCCCACATCGCGCTTGATCACTCTCCGGCGACTGGGACTTCCGGCGGCAATCCTGCCAGATAAGTTGCGACAGGTTTCAACTGCGACTCATCCAAAGATTTCATGAGCGCGACCATTCCGGGATAATTGTTGCGTTCGCCGGTATGGAAATCTGTCATCGTTTTCAGAAGATAATCTTCCTGTTGACCGCGCAGGCTCGGCCTCACGTAGTCGCCCTGAAAATGATCTTGATGGCAGCCCCGGCAGTTCAGCGCGCTGAAAACCTCTTGCGCCTGGTGCGCGACGTCAGCAGGTGCGGCGGGCTGATCGAGCTTGGGCCACTGCTGTTTCGAGAAATATGTCGCAAGCGCTTCCATGTCCGTCTTAGTCAAAGAGTCGACGATGCCCGCCATCGTCTCATTCTTTCGATGCCCGGTTTTGAAATCCAGAAGCTCTTTCAGAATGTATTCACGGCGTTGTCCCCAGATGACCGGGATCGACTTGTCGATCGGAACGCCTTTCTCGCCGTGACAGCCGGAACAAACCTGCGCAAGATCATTCACGGAATCCGCAGACGCCGTAACCGGGGTGAAAGCAAATAAGCCCGCGATCATCGATGCGAACAGCGAAAATCTCGAAAAGCCAAAGAGCGAAGAACATAACCAATCACCGCGAGCTTCGGAAAACTTTCGATCGCGATTGGATCCTGGAATGGCGTAACCCCTCATTGCCTCGTCAACCCCTTTTTTTGAACCTAAGCAAACTTCTTATAGGGCCAAGTTATCGTGTTGTCGCCCAACGATGAAGGCTGTTCGCGGTTGTTGTAGAGCGGAATTAAGCAACCCTTCCGCGTAGTCCTCAACCGCTCGTTCGGCGTTGACCGAAGGGGGCTGAGGCAGCTTCCTCAGCGACTATCGCGACGGGAAAAGATCAAACGTTCACAGCGACTTGCAGGTAATTTGGCGGATCGGCGCGAGATCCTTCATACGCCTCAGCTAACGGCCGTAATGAAATCCCGCCTGCTGCAGTTCGGGAAGGGTAGCAACGGCGCCTGGCGTCAGGACAACGCCTGGGACGAGGTGGTTCGTCAGCTCTGCGGTTATCCCGTCGATCGAGAGGTTATCCGGATTGACGCCGGCCCCGTGCAGCTTCGTCGCCTGTTCCCAGATCGCGTTGTGGCACGCCATGAAAACCACACCACGCCGCTGAAGCGCGACTATCGAGTTGTTCTGTCCCGAAAAGACGCCAGCCGGATTCTGATAGTCCGCTGCATCTCCGTCAGCCGCCGGACGATCGATAATGAACGTGTTTGTCTCGATGCCCTTCCCGGCAAGTTTTGCGAGTTGGTATTTGTCCCACATGGGCTGATCGTAAAGCGCGAGTTGCGCTGATCCGTGTGTTGCGGAGACGACGAGAAAATCCGGGTGATTGAATGACCAGATCTGGGCATTCAGCGCGTTGCGCATAAGGTTGAGCCAGGGACCAGAGATGTCTGTGTGATCCCACGCCTGCTTCGTGTCGGGCTTATACGAGAGGATCTCTTTGAGAGCCTGACTATCCCACTGATCGGCGCGGTCGAGAATCATCGGCACAGTTTTGAAATCACGACGACGTGGCGTCTTCGCGAGCCGGTCGGTCAGTTCCGCAAGCGCCGAAGCGCCCGATGGGATGTCGTTGCTTTGAGCAGCGCCGGCCGAGTTTACCAAACCAGACAATGAAGCAGCCGCGAGCGCGACACCGAGCGTCTGAATGGCTTCACGTCGTCCGGAAACCAATGTCATCGGCAAGCTCCTCAATTTTCGTCATTCCGATTTTTACGCGCGCACTCATCTTAGGAAAGAGATCATTGCCCCCGCTGTTTCTG
This sequence comes from Pseudomonadota bacterium, assembly GCA_018242215.1. Lineage (GTDB taxonomy): Bacteria > Pseudomonadota > Alphaproteobacteria > Rhizobiales > Hyphomicrobiaceae > Hyphomicrobium_B. Next base: position 20,846 of record JAFECG010000017.1, on the reverse strand, counting down.
CCTCAGCTTTTTGACGGCTGCGCGTATCGGAGCAAATGGGCCGAACTTGTGCTGCTCCAGCGAGAAATCATCGGCGAAAGGCCCATAGGGCTCGTCGACTGGCTTTTCCAGCTTGTTGGGAAAGTCCTTCTCCAGGTTCGCTTTCTTAGGACGGGGTTGAGACTCGATATACGCGGCAACGTCCCAGGCATCCTCGGGCGAGAGGCTCGGGCTTTGCCATGTCGTCCCTTGCGGCATGTTGCTATGAATGAAATTCGCTGCATCAATAAGTGTATTCATTCCGGCACCGTCGTTGAAGCTGTCGGGTCCCCACAGAGGCGGGAACACATATCCTTTGGCGTCGCCGATGCTGCCCACTCTTTGGCCTAGTCCATCCGCTCCATGGCAGGCCGCACAGTTGTTTTCGAATATCTTGCGGCCGCGGACGGGATCTGCGGCACGATCAAGTTCTGGCATCGCGCCCGCGCGGCGCCCGGGCGTCGGCTCTCCGATCGGCCGTCCGGTCGACAGAAACTTCATATAAGAGACGATGGCGATCATCTCGGGCCCGTTTGCCGGAAGCGGCTTGCCATTCATGCTGCGCTCCATGCAGCCCTGAAGGCGATCCTCGATCGTCCCAACGGCACCGGAGCGCGCGCGATACTTCGGAAAATCGGCAAAGACTCCGATGAAGGGAATTCCATATTCCTGGGTGCCCGCGTTGATGTGACAGCTTTGGCAATTGAGATTGTTCCCAGCGAACCGACGCGCGGGATCCTTGACCTCGGGGCCGATCAGCGATGCCGTTTTCGCGATAAGGTCGCGACCATAACGGACGGTTCGCCCCCAATTGTCGTCGGGAAGTTTATCGATATCAGGCACGATCCATTGTGACGCAGTTGCTGTCGACGCGGCGATAGTCGGTTTGACCTCGCCGCAGACTTCCGCTGCAGCGGACATGATTAAGACGGCGGCGGCAATTCTTTTCAATTTCATGTTCGACCGGGCGGCTATCGACACAGCAGCTGCAGGGACGCAGGTCCTCGTGGATACTGCGTGCAGTCATGAATGCGAATCGTATTTTGCGCCCAATGTAAAGATCTGAACGTATCGACCGGCCCCATTCGACAGCGGCCGGTTCGGCTTCGCCTCGGACATTCGTCGGTCGGTTTGTCGCGGGTAACGATTTACAGCGGCTCTGCGAACTAGGTGTCGGAAACATTGAGAGCATCATCTCTCACCGATCCACAACCTTGAAACACAAGCCAACTGGAGAAATCACCATGAAGTCAATTGCTGTTGCCATTGTCATTGCATTCTCTTCCATCGCTACCGCTGCTGTCGCCGCTCCAGTCGACAACGGACTTTCGGTGCACGGCACCTTCGGCAGCAACATGTACGGCGGCCGCTAATTTGCTGCCGGATCATACGGATGACGACGACTGGATACCGGCAGGTAACATGCTTGGCGGTTCCATTCGATATTCCGGAAGCCGCGAAGAGCTAGACGACGCCGTCATGCATTGTGGCAAACGGCCCGACAAAAGAGCCCAAGCGGAAATCGTCAGCTTACCATTCCAACGGGACTCAGGAGTACCTTGAGAGAAGTCACGCTAGGCTCGCTATAATAAGCGAGCTGCAGCTTTTCCGCGGAGTTCTCAAATGGGTTTCGATTACTGGATCGGTGCCGGAGTTCTTGTTGCAACGGCCGCGACGGACGCGGCTTATGTTATGTTTACCGCATCGGTCATAGCACGACGGCCGTTTGCAGCGGCGAATTGGAGCGGCATATGGTATATGCTGTCGTCGTTCGCGGTTATCAGCTACACGAACAATTGGATCTACGTTGGATTTGCGATCGTGGGCTCGTGGATCGGCGCCTATCTGACGCTGAGGTACTTCCACCGAGAACCTGCACACCCTCCCGCCCCGTTGAAGCCGTCCGCCTAGGAGGTTGATGCCATGAGGCGCGCGATTGCCTCGTCGGCATAGCTCTCGAGCCCCGGCAAAAGCACGACGCTTTCCTGTTCGTTTGGATCGGTCCGTGCGATGATGGCCGATATCGGCTTATCGCTTAAATTGATCGGAAGGTGCGGAACGCCTGCGGGAATATAGAACAGGTCCCCGGACTTCGTTACGATTTGATGCTGCAGTCGATCACCATAGAGGGCGATCGCTTCTCCCTCCAGAACATAGATAGCGGTCTCGTGATTTTCGTGCATATGCGCTTTCGCACGGCCGCCGGGTGGAATGGTCAGGAGGTGCATGCAGATACCTTTCGAGCCGACCGTTTCGGAGGCAATGCCGCAAAAATAGGTCAGCCCTTGCTTGCCGTCGTAGGTGGCTTCAGGGCGCACGAGGTGACAGGTTGGTTTTGAGGGGCTGTCCATCTGAAGCGTCTCCACCGTGGAGGTTCATGATCCGAAACCCGAATCTGCGTCGGGGGCGGCTCCTTTACCAGCCGGACGTTATCTAAGCCTTCCGGGCCCGAAAAAAATATTCGATCCGCTTGCGGCTAACAGATATGCAGGCCGCATGACCGATCCAAAGAACGAATTCGAACTTTTTCTGGTCGTGCCCCCGGGACTGGAAGCTGCGCTTTCCGACGAGGCGCGAGCGAACGGCTTCAAGATGCCTTCCGCCGTCAAAGGTGGTGTCACGGTTCGGGGAGATTGGCCGGAGGTCTGGCGGGCGAACCTCGAGCTACGGGGTGCCAGCCGGGTCATTGCGCGGATGGCGACGTTCAGGGTTCTTCACCTCGCGCAGCTCGACAAACGTTCGCGTCGTCTGCCCTGGGGCGCGATCCTTCGCCCGGATAGGCCGTTCCGTGTGGAGGCGTCCTGTAAAAAATCTCGGATCTATCACTCGGGTGCAGCCGCTCAGCGCATCGAAACAGCGATCCATGAGGAACTCGGCGCCGACGTCTCCCCGGAAGCGGAGGTATGCGTTAAGGCACACATCGAGAACGATGTTTGTACGATCGGCATCGACACCTCGGGCGATCTTCTCCACAAGCGCGGCCACAAGCAGGCTGTAAACAAAGCGCCAATGCGAGAGACCCTAGCGGCACTGTTCCTGCGCTTGTGTGGATACTCAGGTAACGAGCCGGTCGTCGATCCGATGTGTGGATCTGGCACGTTCATCATTGAAGCGGCAGAAATAGCAGCCGGCCTCAAGCCAGGCCGATCTCGCCATTTTGCTTTCGAGGAATTGGCCACTTTTGATGAAGCCGCCTGGTCACGGATGCGCAAGGCTAAAGCTTCGGCGGAACCTAAGGTAGGCTTTTACGGCAGCGACCGCGACGCCGGCGCGATTTCGATGAGCCGCGCGAACGCTGAACGCGCAGGCGTTTCCGACATCACCGAATTTCGTCAACATGCCATCAGTGATCTCGTGGCGCCTGACGGACCGCCTGGGCTTGTCATTGTGAACCCGCCGTATGGAGACCGCATCGGCGACAAAAAGCACCTGCATCCTCTGTATCGTTCGTTGGGGCAAACTCTGCTCTCGCAATTTTCGGGCTGGCGGGTCGGCGTCATTACGAATGAGGCGTCGCTCGCTTCGGCGACGGGCTTGCCGTTTGCGCCAGCAAAGGGACCGGTTTCCCACGGTGGAATACGTGTTTCGCTTTTTCTGACGGAGCCGCTGCCAAAGAGGGTGCGCTGAAACGGCATAGCCCTCCTGGTTACGCCGCCGATGCGTCTTCCATTCGGCTCGAACGCCAAACTGCGGGCCAGTCGACGTGTCCAACGGCGGACGGCGGAGACCACTGGGTCGCAGTCGCCTTGTCACCGATGTCGATGCTCAGGATATCGAGTTTGGAGTCGAGATCCTCTTGCCAGTCGGCCAGGCACGCTGAGAGGTGATACCTTCCAGGCCGTAGCGGCAATCGCCGTGCCTCACATCGCAAGACGCCAGCGGTCAGCGTCCTCATGTCGTCGCTCGGCGAATGAAAGCGATTATCCGAACCCCAAACCGGCTCACCGGTATCGGCGCGAAGCATGACACTGCCGACGGGCCTGTGGAGAGGATGCGGGGATACGAACGCGATGTCGACAATCAGATCCCGTTTTTCAAGCGCCGCCCGATCGACGGAGAGGGAGGATATGGATGGCTGTCGCGGGTTTGCTGCGAACGAGAGGCAGTGGGCAGATGCGCTGGCGTTGATATAACGACTGATGACGCTCTCCACTGAACCGTCGCCGATAAGCTGGCCCCCAGACAACATGATTGCCCGACTGCAGAGCGCTTTCACGGTCGCGAGATTGTGACTCACGAAAAGTACCGTTCGTCCCTCTCCTGCGACGCTTTTCATTTTTCCATGACATCGTTGCTGGAATTCGGCGTCACCGACGGCAAGGACTTCATCGACGATGAGAATTTCGGGCTCCAGATGCGCTGCGACTGCGAAAGCAAGGCGCACATACATGCCGCTCGAATAGCGCTTGATCGGTGTGTCGAGAAACTTCTCGACTTCTGCGAACGCAGCAATTTCATCGAACTTGCGTTTGATTTCAGCGCGCCTCATGCCGAGAATGGTTCCATTGAGATAGATGTTCTCGCGGCCGGTCAGCTCTGCGTGAAATCCGGTTCCTACCTCAAGGAGACTCGCGACGCGGCCTCTGATCTCCACTTTTCCGGCACTTGGCTCGGTGATCCTTGACAGTATCTTGAGCAGCGTTGATTTGCCTGCGCCATTGCGTCCAACGATGCCGACGACCTCGCCGGGGCAATTTCAAACGAGACATTCTTGAGGGCCCAGAATTCCTCGACTTCGTCGCCCGCGACGAGCTGGCGGCCGCGCGCAGCATCCAACGCCCTTCGCGTCCAGCCTTTCGCAGTCCGCAGAAGAACATCGCGAAGTACGCTGTAGCGCTCGCGCTGCCGGTGACCGATGAGATAGCTCTTCGAAAGCCCCTCAGCGCGAATGACGGTCTCGCTCATTCCTTGTTCCTTGCCGAGCTATATGAGATCGGCAAACGTGCGCTCCGTTCGCCGGAAGTATCCCACGCCGATCCACAGCATGAATATCGCTGATCCGGCACTCGCGATTAAGCCAGGAATATAGAGTGGGCTGGCGTCGCCGAGCAGGCACCAACGGAACACATCAATGACACCGACGACGGGATTGAGGCTGTACCAGATGCGAAGATTGGACGGAATGATCTCGCTCGAAAACCCAACTGGCGATACGTAAAGTCCAAATTGGATGGCGAACGGAATGATGTAGCGCACGTCACGGTATTTCACGTTGAGTGCGGTGATAAACAGTGCGGGGCCGAGGCTCGCGACGGCCGCAAACAGGATGGCTAGCGGCAAAGCGGCGACGTGCCAGTTCGGTAGGAACCCGTACCAAAGCATCAACCCGAAAAGGACGGCCAAGCTTGCCGCGAAATCGACGAGCGCCACGACGCCAACGGATGTGGGGACGATCAAGCGAGGAAAATAGATCTTGCTGATCAGATGGGCATTTCCGATCAGGCTGCTCGATGCGTCGCTCAGAATGCTGGAGAACAGAAACCAGGGCAGCAAACCGGCGTAGACCAGGATCGGGTACGGTACGGCTCCGGTCGTCGGCAGCTTGGCGAGCTTCCCGAAAATGACCGTGAAAATGACCATTGTCAGCAAAGGACGAATGACCGCCCAGGCGACACCAATAACTGTCTGCTTATATCGCACGGCGATGTCGCGCCATGCGAGCATGGCGAACAATTCGCGATAGTGCCAGAGATCCGACCAATAGTGGCGCTCGGCTCGCCCTGCTTCGAGGATGAGCAGCCGCTGGCACTGCTCGGATTGTAAAGAAGAGGATTTCTGCAGGTTCAACTGGTTCGATGCTGTCCAGGGGGAGGTCGATTGTTCCTTTGCAGCCGCGTAGACACGCGCCGCGACGTCAATCCATCAAAAAGGGAGGAAATCTACCGAACTGCGGGTGAATCGCTTCACCCGTCTTGCAGTCGAGGTCGCGTTCCGATTTCTCTGAATCGCCGCAGCCTGTGATTGCAGTTCTTGCAGACAGTCTCGCGACTCGTCAATCGGATTTTCAGCGGCGTCTTTAATCTCGAGCGTTGAGCTGTGGAGATCGAACACTCGCTCAATCGAAAGCAACCACGGTTTTTGTCTTAGAGAGACTCGGCTGCACCGCGCAGGGCGCCCGATCCTGCGACAGTCATATCGCTTTTAACATTCTTAATGCTGACTATCAGAATACGTCTTATAGGCCGCAACACGAATTAACTATATTCAGCTCAGCCGAAATTCCGTCTCCCCATTTGCGGGCGTAAAAACGCCATCGTATTGTATGACTTAAGAGAATGATCGTTGGCGGACAGTCGACAACCAAATCTCAACTTTGGAAATCGTTTCGCCTGCACAGCTAATTTCGTTAGTTTAGGGCTTCGCGAGAGCTTCGCATTTTCTCATAATTTACTCGCCAATTGAGCATTTGCGTCAATGGGAATGCATTGATCGTGATCGCCGAGGATAAAGATCGTTTGGAAGTTGGCGGAATGCAGCGATTGCGAAAAGCGCGTCGTCTACATTCGCTGCGGCGAGGTACGGTCGATTCACGTACGGACGATTTGCCTGTCTTTCTCGCCGAGCCAGATCGCATGTTTCAGAGTCGGGAAGCGTACTCTGATTTTGTGGGCGGCGGGAAAAGCCGGTTTTCATTCCCATTCAAAAAAATCGGTGCGGCGCTCGCGGTCCGCTATGCCGCCGCGAATGACCGGTTGCTTTTTCTCTTGCGACCGTCTCGAGAACCCGGCTTTCGTTGGACGAGATCGGCGGCGCACGAAGGTGTAACGCGAATCGGCCTTATCCTTCTATTGCTGCCGATCCTCCTTCTTGTGATGCCCGGCGAACGACCTCATTCCGTCAAGATACAGGTGGCAAAAGCGGACGCGCCAATCAAAGCTCCAGGGTTCAATCTCGAAGAGCGTTTGGCATTTGCGCAGGGGTTACGCGGCAAACTGGCTGCGAATGCGATCAAGGCAGATTTCGAGGATCCCAAGGCCGTCGCAGGCAACGCTCCAGGTTTAGATCCAACGCCTTCTCCGCAGATGCACAAACCGCAATCGGAAAATGAAATCGCGGAGAGCCTGAATGCTGTGACGGTGCCAGCGATCGCCGTGGATGATCGGCGGTGGAGGCTGCCGTTCGAGAGTCAGGAATATCAGCCAGCGGATCTTCCCGACACTCCGGCAGGTTCCTTCATCTCCGAGCTTTCGGTTTCTCCGCTTCTCCTCGACGAAGCACCAAGAGTTGCCGAGGCCGCCACTTCCGAAGAACCAGTGATCGAGCCGGCGAAACCGAAGCTTGAAAAACGCAAGAAGACAGTTATCGCCCAGCGCAAACGTTCGAGACCTGCCAATCAGGTGACGGCGGCGGCTGCACCTGTCGCAGTGCAGCAAGCACAGCCAAATCTCCCGCCACCGCCCATACTGTTTTTCCTAGGGGCGCCGCCGCCTGCGCCATCTTCGCAGCCGCCGGCCGCTACTCAGCAGCCCCCGGCTGCAACGGCGCCCCTCTTCCAACCGAACTCGCCACCCCAGGAAAAGTCCTGGCTGCCGGACTCACTCTCCGACAGCGTCAGGAACCGCTACTGATTTGAGTCATTCTTGAACAGGCGATCGGTTGATCAGCCGACTACGACTTCGCTGATCTGAATGACAGGCGTCAGATCGGTGTAATTTTTGATATCCGCCAAGATTTCCGCGGCGTGAGGATTAAAGCCCTTCTGAAACGCCTCTACGGAGTCGCAGAATATGTGGCACATGCCGATGTAGGCCGGCGGCGTACCCGGCGCGCCGCCCGCGATGCCCTTGTCGACCGTATAATATTTGCAGCTATCGCCCATCCTCTCTTTGACCATCGGCATATGTTTGTCCCGATAGTAAGCGTGATCGAAGCGTGCGTTCGTCGCGTTCGGATACATGACGCTGACTTTGATCATGCGAATTCCCTTCCCTTCATTATCTGATTTTTCCAAGGTCGATACGAGATCGCGTCCAGCTCATAACACAGCGCGATTTGAAATTCTTGTGCCGTATCGATTTGGCGTCCACACACAGCCCGGACCCAGCATTTCCGTGCTGGAAGTTTTGGGCTTCACGTCTCGCCTTTCGAAAAAAGCGTGTCGATCTGGACTTCAAACAGCTCTCCGATATTGATCGGATGTTCCCTGTCCAGGAACTTGTTAATGACAATGCCGGCCCAAATCGGTGCCAAAAGCAGGTGCGGGTGCCTGACAAGGCGATCGTCTCGGAGCTCCCCGGATTTGCGGGCAGCGGCCGCCAATCGCTTCACCTTCTGCAAAAGCGGATCGATGACGTCCTTGCGGTAGATCTCGGCTATGGCTGGAAAACGTGCCCCTTCGGCAATGACCATGCGCGCGATGTCGGCCCGGCTTTTTTTCTCGATGTCATGGATGGAGGCCACAAGCGTTCGCCGAAAAAAATCCTCCACGCTTTCGTCGGGTCTGCGCTTGGCATCATCGACGTCGAGGTGGGCATTGACGATTTCCTGCTGCACGACGGCGGAGAAAAGCGCCTCCTTGCCGATGAAGTAGCGGTAGATCAGGCCCTTGGCGACACCTGCGCGCTTTGCGACGCTTTCGATGGTGGTGTTCGCAAAATCCTTTTCGAGAAATTCGGCCAATGCAGCATCGACAATACTTTGTCGCGTCTGAGCGGTTTTTTCGGGGCTCGTCCCGCGCGTGCGCTTGATGGATTGCGCACGGGCGATAGAGCGTTTGCCTGCGGATTGGGGTGCTTTTTGCATATCGCCTTGCAGAACCGTATCTCCGACCGACACCTCCGATTTTCGAAGGTGACCCATGCGTCCAGTGCATTTCCCGGGCAAGACGCCCGTCTTGACAAAAGTGACTATGAAGTCATTTATACTTCAGCGAGGGTGAGTTCAAGTTCCAATCTTCTTTCGTCTCAGCGGGCGATGCATTCGCCCGCATACAGGATGTGCAATGGCCTTTCCGTCACTGCAGCAGTGGATCTTTGCGTTAAAGACATGCGTGGCTGGCCTGCTGGCCCTCCTCATCAGTCTTTGGCTTCCGCTCGCCAATCCATACTGGGCACTGGCGACCGTGTATATCGCGTCGAACCCACTTTCCGGCGCCACTCGGTCCAAAGCCATCTTCCGTGTTGCGGGAACACTGATCGGCGCCGCGGCAGCCGTCCTGATGGTTCCCAATCTCGCGAACGCACCGGTGCTTCTCGTCATTGCGATGGCGCTCTGGTCGTCGATTTGCCTTTACATGTCTCTGCTCGACCGCACGCCGAGAAGCTATGTCTTCATGCTTTCCGGATATACCGCCGCGCTCATTGGCTTCCCGACAGTCAATACGCCGGGCACGATCTTCGACGTTGCATTGTCCCGAACTGAAGAAATCATCGTTGGCATTTTATGTGCCGCGGCCGTTTCGAGCGTCGTGTTTCCCCGCGCCGTGGCGCCCGCCATTACGGAACGGCTCAAGGCTTGGCTCGGCAACGCCGACACCAGCGCACGTGATGCCCTGGAGATGAGAACGGGGCGGGAAGCCGACGCACACCGCTTGCGGCTCGCTGGCGACCTTGGCGAGATTGAAAATCTTGCAACTCATCTCGTCTATGACACAGCCGGTCATCCCGAACTTCCGCGGCGCATTCGCGAAATCCAGCCGCGCATGCTGATGTTGCTGCCCATCCTGTCTTCGATTGCCGATAGGCTCCGCGAACTGTCATTGCTCGGCGGTCCGTCCCCAGCGGTTCAGCACCTCGTTTCACGGATGGATGCTTTGCTCGCGTCAGAAAAACCCGACGATATAAATGAATTCGATTGTCTGCGAGAAGATATCGAAGCGCGCATCAAATCCAAGCCGACCCATCGAAGCTGGCACGATCTCGTCGAACTCAGCCTGCTCATGCGCCTGCGCGATCTTGGTGCCATCCGCGCCGATTGCCTCGAAGTTATTCGCTGTATCGGAGGCGGTGCCGCGGAACCGTTGAAGCCGTTTTCTTATCCGGTCACTGACCGCGCGACGCTGACCCGGCATTATGATCACGGTCTCGCCCTTCTCTCAGCGGCCGTCAGCTTCCTCACCGTCGGGTTATGCTCTGTTTTCTGGATCCTGCTTTCCTGGCCTGAGGGCGGCGTCGCGGTCATGATGGCTGCCGTTACGGGGAATCTCTTTGCGGCTCAGGATAATCCCGTTCCTTCTATCGTCGTCTTTGCGAAGTGGGCGGCCGTATCGATCGGCATCTCCGCGCTGTATGTATTTGCGATCCTACCATACGTGCATAATTTCGAGACCTTGGCACTGGTCTTGTTGCCGGCGCTCGTGACTTTCGGACTGTGCGTATCGAATCCTGCCACGATGTTGATCGGCCTTTCGATGGCGATCAACACGGCGGCGATGATTGGAATTCAACAGACATTCACAATCGACACCGCCTCGTTTCTGAATAGCAGCATCGCTATGACATTCGGCATCGTCCTTGCTGCTGTGATGGCATCGCTGCTCCGGGCGCTCGGCGCTGAATGGAGTATTGGCCGTCTTGCCGCGGCAAATCGAACGACACTTGCCGAAATCGCGAACGCGGATAACTCGCGGGACGAAGCACGTCTGACCGGCGTCATGCTCGATCGTCTCGTTCTTCTTGGGCCGCGGGCGAAGGCTGTAGGACATCGAATTCCCGATGCCATCGGAGAACTGCGGGAAGGCTTTAACATTCTGGACCTTCGTCGGGCGCGCGCCGGCCTCACGATGTATTCGCGGCGCCGTATCGACGCCGTCCTGATCATGCTCAAACGTCATTATGCGGCGGCCACCGGTCCGTCATCCGATCTGCTTCTTGCCGCCATCAACCGTGCGCTTGGGGTCGTACGCAACGAGCAGAGCGCTTCGGCGCGAATAGCACTGCTCGGACTTGTGGGCCTCAGACGCAGCCTCTTTCCTGAGCAATCAGCACCCCATCTTGCGAACGCACCGATGTATTTCGAGGCCGCACAATGAATGAAGAAATCAATATATTAGGGGTGTTCATGCCCTCCATTCTTGTATGCGCGGTCATCGCATACGCCGCAATGGCCCTCATGGCTCGCGTTCTTCGCGGTTTGGGGGCGTACGAGTATGTCTGGCACCGGCCACTCTTCAATCTTTCCATCTTCGTCTGCTTTCTCGGCACCTGTGTTCTCTATCTTTCAAAGGTTCATTCGTGAATCCCGCGATTAAAATCGGCGTTCGGTACGCCGCGACGCTCGCCCTCGTCTGCGTCGCGATTTACGCAGGGTGGCGTCTTTGGGTCCATTATGAGCTGGAGCCGTGGACCCGCGACGGGCGCGTGCGCGCCGATATCGTTGAAATCGCGCCAGACGTTTCCGGCCTCGTTACTGATGTCCTCGTTCACGATAACCAGGTCGTCCACAAGAGGGACATCCTCTTCCGGATCGATCGCGACCGTTTCGTGCTTGCTCTCAGGCAGGCAGAGGCAAATCTCGAAGGCCGCCAAGCAGTGCTCGATGCGGCTCGGAAAGACCTCGTGCGCTATAAAAACATGACCGAGATTGCAGTGAGCCAACAGAAGATAGAGCAGGTCACTGCCACGGCCGCCCAAGCGGAAGCCGATTTGCATCACGCGGAAGCCGACCGAGATCTGGCAAAGCTTAATCTCGAACGCTCGGACGTTCGTGCTTCGGTCAACGGGCCGATCACAAATTTCGATTTGCAGCCGGGTAATTACGTGACCGCCGGCAAGGGCGTCGCTGCGCTCATCGACCAGGATTCATTGCGCGTCGAGGGGTATTTCGAGGAAACCAAGCTGCCGCTCATTCACGTCGGCGATAAGGCGATCGCCAGCATGATGGGCGAGAACAAGCCGCTTCTCGGCCACGTCGAAAGCATTGCTGGCGGCATCGAGGATCGGGATCGCAGCGCAGGGGCAAACCTGCTTGCCGATGTCAATCCGACGTTCAGCTGGGTTCGCCTCGCCCAGAGAATTCCGGTGCGCATCGCGCTCGATCATGTCCCCGATGGCGTCCGTCTCGTCGCCGGACGCACATCAACCGTGGTCATCGATCCCTCAAGCACAAAATAGACGAGCGTAGCCCGCACGACGAAATTCATTGCTGGCCGTCATTCTGCTTCCGCGAAGATGGATGTATTCTGGATTAAAACCATCCAGGACCAGATCGGATTTATAAGGGAGGTGGCGATGAGCGCTTATGATCAATTGGCATCCGATTTTGTCGGTCTCGTTCGACGTGCTTTCCTTTCACGACGTCGCTTCATGAGCACCTCGGCTGCCGCGGCGGCCGGATATACGCTTGCGGCGGGACCCGTTAACGCCGCTCCGATCCATACCGATAGCGAGGGCCTCGATACGGGGACGGCCAAGATCGAGACGGCTGATGGTGCTATGCTGGTCTACTTCGCCAAACCATCCGGTGTATCGCATCCGCCTGTCATTCTCGTCGCGATGGAAGTCTTCGGGCTTCATGCGTACATCAAGGATGTCACGCGGCGGCTCGCCAAGCTCGGCGCTCTTGCCATCGCTCCCGATTATTATTTTCGTCTCGGGGACCTCACGAAGATCAGCGATATCCAAAAGCTGATGCCGCTTGTCAACTCGAAGCCCGACGCTCAACTCATTGCCGATCTCGATGCGGCGGTTGTGTGGGCGAAAGATCAAGGTGGAGACATATCGCGCCTCGGCATTATCGGCTTCTGTCGGGGTGGCCGCACGGTGTGGGTGTATTGTGCCACCAATCCAAACGTGAAGGCGGGCGTCGCCTTCTATGGCTCCCTCGTCGATCCTGCCTCGCAGAAAAATCTTTGGCCGAAAAGTCCGATTGAACTCGCACCTGAGATGAAGGCGCCGGTGCTCGGCCTCTATGGCAGTGCGGATCAGGGCATACCGGTGTCGCAGGTCGATAAAATGAAAGCCGCCCTCTCCGCTGCCGGAAAGACAGCGGAGTTCAAGGTCTATCCTGGAGCCCCGCACGGATTTCACGCGGACTATCGGCCGAGCTACCATGCAGATGCTGCCAAAGACGCCTGGGAGCAAATGAAAGCCTGGTTCCATCGCTGGTCAGTGTTGCCGTGACTCGGCGTATTCGACGTTGTGAAATAATCGCATTCGATCGCTCCGCGATCTGGCATTGGCGTGGTCGCTTCATCTATTGGACGACGCGAAGTCCCGTAGCGAATCAGTGCAGAATGCCGCAGGGGATTGCCTAAGCGTGCGTTGATGTGGCGAGCGGTAGCACGTTGATATCGGTCAATGTTCGTGCCGTGACGGGCATCAATGATCCGGTGGGTTTTACCGGGAGAGGCCAAAGGGATGGAGTCGCTTGCCATAGCGGCTGTCGAAACACCGCGCTCAGCGGGGGCGCGTGCACGTGTGAATTCTGCAGCCAATGGTATCAGCGCGGCTCTGCAAATTGCTGCACCACTCTTATGGCTGCCGCAGGCAGCACTCATCGCTTACGCCATCGGAAACGTCGCGGATGGTTCCGCGTCGTTTTCGATTGTATGGCCTGCATTTGGCGTACTTGCAATCGGCGTCCTAAAAGCGATCCTCGACAGCATCGGCTTCCGATTGGCCTTTCGCACGGCACGTCAAGCCGTCACCGAGCTAAGAGCGCACGCAGTCGCCGCGCTTGCGGCCCGCTCTCCACTCGACGCCAACCGAACCCAATCCGGGCAGGCCGCCAGCGTAATTGGCGAACAAGCTGAGATGGTCGTTCCGTACGTCGCGCGTTTCCAGATCGCGAAATTGCGCGCCGTCATTGTTCCCCTGGCGATCCTGCTCGCTGTCTCTTGGCTTTCGTGGGCAGCGGCACTCGTTCTTTTCATCGCGGCGCCGCTCATTCCGATCTTCATGGCGCTGATCGGCTGGCGGGCGAAGGCGGCCAGCGAAGCTCAACTTGCTGAGACCGGCAGCATGAATGCCTTTCTTCTCGACAGGCTGCGGGGCATTGCAACGATCCGGGCGCTCGATGCCGTCGATGAAACAGCGCGCCAGCTCCGTGCAAATGCGGAAAGCCTACGCATGCGGACAATGGCCGTTCTCAGAATCGCGTTCCTATCGTCGGCGGTCCTTGAGCTCTTTTCCGCGCTCGGGGTTGCGATGGTTGCGGTTTACGTTGGATTCCATCTGCTCGGGCAGCTCAACTTTGGCGCCTGGAATGGGTCGCTCAGTTTGAGCGAAGGTCTTTTCATTCTACTACTCTCGCCGGCTTTTTTCGAGCCGCTGCGCGAACTTTCCGCTGTCTGGCATGACCGCGCCGCCGGGCAGGCAGCGATCGAGGAACTCAGTACTCTGGCGACTACAGGGCGTCATCTGCTCGGGGGAGCCGAAAATTCAAACGTTTCAACTTGTTTCTCTCGGGCGCCGGCAGTCGTCGTCGAAAAACTCTGCTTTCGCTATGCGGAGAGCGAGTCGCTTATTCTCGACCGGTTCGATCTTGCGATCTCACCTGGGGAACATATCGCGCTGCTCGGGCCAAGCGGTTCGGGAAAGTCGACGCTTCTCTCGCTCCTGATCGGCCTTGGTGCCCCGATTTCGGGTTCGATATCGATCGGGGGACACAGTGTTTCGGCCGAAACCGCCGACGATCTTCGAAACAGCATAGCCTGGATCGGCCAGCGTCCACACATTTTTGCTGGAACGCTCGCGAGCAATGTGGCGCTCGGGCGGAACATCGGTCGCGGTGACATCGCACAGGCGTTGCGATTTGCGAAGCTCGACGAGATCGCGCGAACACGAGGTCCCGATGCCATCGGCGAAAACGGCATAGGTCTTTCCGGAGGCGAGATTCTGCGCCTCGCTATCGCGCGTGTCGCCGCGAAGCCGAATGCTCGCCTGATTCTTGCTGACGAACCCACTGCTCATCTCGACGCTGAAACCGCGGGCGGCATCGTCGACAATCTGCTCACTCTCGCACGCGACAAAACCCTTATCGTCGCGACGCATGACCTGACGCTCGCGCGGCGCATGGACCGCATCGTCCAATTGGAAGATTGGCGCCTGGAGAAGGCGGCATGATACGCATCCTCAAAGATTTAAGGCCGATCCTCTATCTCTTCTGGCACGGGACGCGCCGAAAACTCATGTTGGGCATGACGCTTAGCGCCGCGACTGTGCTCAGCGGGCTGGCTTTGCTTGGCCTCTCAGGATGGTTCATTACCGCAACCGCGATCGCAGGATTGAGTTCTGCTACGGCTCTCGCGTTCGATGTGTTTTCGCCATCCGCAGGCATTCGTTTCTTTGCGCTCGCTCGCACGGCAGGCCGTTATGGCGAGCGCCTGGTTACGCACGACGCGACGCTGCGGATCCTTTCGGAACTCCGAGAGCGCCTGTTTCGTGGCTCGGCAGCCATGCGCGAGGCTGAAAAGTTGCGCATGCGTCCGGCGACTCTCTTATTCCGGCTTACGCAGGACATCGACGCGCTCGACTCTCTTTATCTCCGCGTGCTGGTGCCCATTGGCGCTGCCTTCGCTGCGGCATTGGGGATGGGCGTCACCTTTGCGCTCATTCAGCCCATGACAGGACTCGTCCTCGGCCTTTTTCTCGTCCTCATCGGACTCGGCATTCCACTTGTTACAGCCCGTATCGCCTTGCGTCCCGCGGTGCGGCGCGCGCATACCCTCGAAATCCTAAGGTCCCGCGTCATCGATCTCGTATCCGGTCAGACCGAGCTTGCCGTCGCGGGCCAGCTCGGCGCGCAACAGCGTGCAATCGCGAAGGCCGACCGGATGCTCTCCGACGGCGACAGTCAATTAAACCTCGTCGAAACGAGAGCGAACGTTGCGTTCGGAATTGCGAGCGCCATCCTGATCTCGTCAACGCTGCTCGTGGCGACCGTTCTTGCACGCAACGGTGAGATCGGCGCGCCAGTTGCGACACTTGCTGTCTTGATCGCGGTTGCAGCTCTCGAGCCCTTTGCTGCCCTCCGCCGTGGCGCCGTCGAGCTTGGACGTACATGCATCGCGGCGCGACGCGTTGGACCCCGCCTATCGCCCGCGCATGAGCGGCATGTCATTCCTCCGCACGATAATATTGCCGTTTGTCTCGACGACATAACTGTTCGACGCGAGACGGCGCCGCGGCCAGTAATTAAAAGTCTTTCGCTATCCCTTCGGCGGGGCGAACGCGTCGCCCTGATCGGTGCGAGCGGAGCGGGAAAATCCACGCTGATGTCTGTGATCGCGGGCGAAATATCACCGCAAGGTGGAAGGCTTGAGGCCATCACCGGAACGCTTCTGACACAGTGTACTGAGCTTTTTGCCGACACGCTGCGCGACAATCTTCGGCTCGCGGATTCTCGTTCGGACGACGACAGGCTGCTGCAAGCGATCGCATCCGCTGGATTGAGCGCCTGCGTACATGCTCTGCCGAAGGGGCTCGACACGCGACTCGGTGAAGGCGGCCTGGGGCTTTCCGGCGGAGAAGCGCGCCGTCTCGCGCTGGCACGGTTGTTCCTGCGCGAAACGCCGCTCTGGCTGCTCGACGAGCCGACCGAGGGTCTCGACGACGCGACGGCTCGGGATGTCATCGATCTTCTGATGGCAAATCTCGGCGAGCGCACGCTCATCATCGCAACGCATTTCCGGCGCGAGGCAGAAATTGCCGACCGCGTGATTTCGATGGAGCGAGGGAGGATCGTCGCGAGCGCTTCGCGTGGAGGCTCGGAGTTCGATGTAATGCTTGCAAGCCTAAGGCAAGACTAAGCGGCAGCGTAATCACAACGTTGCCTTTGAAAGGAGCCCGACGGAAAGTCGGAGGAAGGCAAAATGGAACTCGACATCGTAGCGCTATCGCGCCTGCAATTCGCGGTGACTGCGCTTTATCATTTCTTATTCGTGCCGTTGACGCTTGGTCTTTCGGTCCTCATCGCGATCATGGAAACGGTCTACGTCATGACCGGACGGCATATCTGGCGGCAGATGACCAAGTTCTGGGGTACGCTGTTCGGCATCAACTTCGTGATCGGCGTCGCCACTGGACTGGTCATGGAATTCCAGTTCGGCATGAACTGGAGTTACTACAGCCATTACGTCGGGGACATCTTCGGCGCGCCACTCGCGATCGAAGGTTTGATGGCTTTCTTCCTGGAAGCAACCTTCGTCGGGCTCTTCTTCTTCGGCTGGGATCGCATGTCGAAAGTCGGGCATCTCATCGCGACGTGGTGCGTCGCCGCCGGATCAAACCTTTCGGCGCTCTGGATTCTGATCGCTAACGGGTGGATGCAGAACCCTGTCGGCTCCGCCTTCAATCCGCAGACGATGCGCATGGAGGTCACCGACTTCTTCGAAGTTCTCTTCAATCCCGTTGCGCAAGCCAAATTCGTCCATACCGTCTCGGCGGGATATGTTACGGCATCCGTGTTCGTGCTCGGCGTCTCGGCTTGGTACCTCTACAATCATCGCAATGTGGCGCTTGCCAAAAGATCGATGACGGTTGCCGCCTCCTTCGGACTTGCTTCTGCTCTGTCGGTGGTGGTTCTCGGAGATGAGAGCGGCTACCTGTCGACTGAGCACCAGAAGATGAAGCTCGCGGCGATCGAAGCCATGTGGAAGACGGAGCCGGCACCGGCTGCGTTCACTCTGTTCGGTTTCCCGGATCAGAAGACGCGAGAGACGCATTTCGCGGTGAAGGTTCCCTGGGTCATGGGCCTTATCGGCACGCGCTCGCTGACCACCGAGATTCCCGGCATCGAGGATCTGGTCAACCGAGCGAAGGACCGCATCCGGCAGGGTATATCCGCCTACGACGCCGTCCAACAGATCCGTGCAGCAAGCGATCCCGCCGCTGTTCCGCAAGCAGCGCGCGACGCGCTCGAAAAGAATGGCAACGATCTGGGCTACGCTCTGCTGTTGAAGCGATATGTCGATGACCCTCGCAAGGCGACCGATGCGCAGATCGAACAGGCGGCGTGGGACACGGTACCGGGCGTCCTGCCCCTATTCTGGTCGTTCCGCATCATGGTCGGCCTCGGCTTCTTCTTCATCGCGCTGATGGCGACATTCTTCTATCTGTCCGCCAGACGGAAGCTTGATCATTATCCTTGGCTCCTTCGCCTTGCGGTCTTTGCCATTCCGCTACCCTGGATCGCCGCCGAATTCGGATGGGTGGTCGCGGAATTCGGCCGGCAGCCTTGGATCATCGAAGGCATTCTGCCGACGGCGGCGGCTGTCTCAAGCCTCGGCGCGACGACTGTTCTACTCACGCTCCTCGGCTTCATTGCGCTCTACACCATTCTCTTCATCATTGAGATGGGCCTGATGGTCCGGAGCGTTCGCGCGGGACCTCAGCCCGACGATGAACCGGAAGCCATTCTTGTTTCTCCATCACTCGCTCCTGCGGAGTAAGCACACATGATCCTTCATCAATTCATCGACTATGAAACGCTCCGCATCATCTGGTGGCTGCTGCTCGGGGTGCTTCTGATCGGGTTTGCCGTCACCGACGGCTTCGATCTCGGAGCAGCGACATTGCTGCCGTTCGTTGCGAAGACGGATCTTGAGCGGCGTGTGGTGATCAACAGCATCGGACCGACGTGGGAAGGCAATCAGGTGTGGTTGATCCTCGGCGGCGGCGCCATTTTTGCTGCGTGGCCGCCCCTTTATGCCGTGTCGTTTTCCGGCTTCTATCTAGCAATGTTCACCATCCTATTCGCGTTGATCTTGCGGCCGGTCGGCTTCAAGTATCGTTCGAAGAGAGAAGACTCGACGTGGCGCAATGCGTGGGATTGGGCGCTCTTCGTCGGCGGCGCGGTGCCGGCACTGATTTTCGGCGTGGCGGTCGGCAACGTCCTGCGCGGCGTTCCTTTCCACTTCAACGGCGACCTCCGGATCTTCTACGACGGCACGACATTGTTCGAGCTGCTCAATCCCTTCGCGTTGCTCTGCGGATTGGTATCGGTCGCGATGCTTGTCATGCATGGCGCCGCGTGGATCGTGCTGAAGACCGAAGGTCCCGTCGCCGATCGTGCGCGGGCTTATGGAAGCCTTGCGGCTCTTGCTACCATAGCGCTGTTCATTATCGGCGGCATCGCGCTCTGGATCGGCGTCGACGGCTACCATATCACTAGCACGGTGAATCCGGCGGGACCGTCAAATCCACTTTCGAAGACTGTCGTCAGGGCATCGGGCGCGTGGTTCGACAACTACGGATCCCATCCGCTGACCATGCTTGCTCCGCTGCTCGGACTGACCGGTGCCGGATTGGCATATGTGTTCATGGGCGCACGCCGCGAGATCGCGACGCTCCTGGCGACATCGCTCTCGATTGCCGGCATCATCGTGACGGTAGGCTTTGCGATATTCCCATTCATTCTACCGTCGTCGGTCGATCCGAATTCGAGTCTGACGGTCTGGGATTCCTCGTCGAGCCATCTCACGCTCTTCATCATGCTCGTCGTGACCGTGATCTTCATCCCGCTCATCGTCGCCTACACGACGTGGGTTTATCACGTCATGTGGGGCAAGGTTGACGAGAAGGCGATCCGCGACGACACCGGCCATGCGTATTGAGGCATCCGAGAGAGGAGAGATTGATATGTGGTATTTCGCTTGGCTGCTCGGCCTGCCGCTCGCCGCCGCTTTCGCTGTACTTAACGCCATGTGGTATGAACTCATGGAAGATGCCGCCGCCGCCCGCGCGCAAACGGGGAAAACCGGCGGCGGCGTTCAACGGAAATAGAAGGGAATGACGTAAGACAGCTGATTGGGCGTCAGCTCAGGCGGCGGATCCCCGAAAGGCGCTGATTTTCGAACCGTGGCAAGCGCGACATCATCCAGCGTCGTGCTGCCCGATGATTCCGAAAGACGCAAATATCGGAGACTGCCGTCTGCCGAAATTCCGAAGGATACCCGAACGGTTCCGCGCATGCCGAGGCTCGTCGGCTTGTTATGTGCCAACTGGGCGCGGATCTTCGCGCCGTAACTCAAGGCGTTTCCGCGGCTTGCCGAAACACGCCCATTGACGGCGGCTTGGGCGGCATTCGACCGCGAGGTCGCGCTGCCGGCGACCTGCTGATGCGACTCCTTCTGCGGCGTCTTTTTTTCCTTTTCGACCTCTTTCTCGCGTTTTGGCTTTGCCGGCGTGTCTTCTTTCGTCTCTACGGCGTCCGGCATTTCTTCGACCGGCGTTTCAGATATCTGGTCGGCCTTGAATTCGCTGACGGCGTCGGCTTCGCCGCCGCCACGAATGACGGGCAGAGGATCATCAGTTGGCGCGAGTGCTGCCGGCGTCACGTCCGCGACCTTGACGGGCTTTGGCGGCGGCTCGTCGGAGAGTGGATCGCTTTCGGTCTCCGCGAGTTCCTGCGGCTTCGATTCCGCCGATTGGACGCTACCTGCCTGCGCTGAGGCAGCGGCCGCCGCAGCCATCTGCACGCTCTCCGTCGAGATCGATTCCAGCACGACCGACTGTTCCATCGACAGGCTGAAAGTGTCGGTCTTGTCGGAGAGGGTGCCGAATTGTTCGCCAGAGTCTCTCATGAACATGGAAGCGAGAATACCGCCGTGAACTGCGGCAGACAGCGCAATCGCGGCGACAAGAAGGTTTCGTTGTGCTGACCTATCCGGCGCCAGAGGCTTCGGAATAGAGAACGGCGAAAGAGCGCGCGTTTGGCAGTGCGCGCTCCCAGTAGTCCGCGCGGCGGACATGCCAAAATCAAGCGGCACGACATTGGCGCGTAAAGATCTGGGCATCAACGGCCCACAGTCGGGCTCGACCGTGTGTGCCGGCGGCTGGCGACTAATGCGTTCGACGAGCGTCATCGTGCGCTTGTCTCCGTCTACATCTACTGGTCTTCGTTGCGACGGCATCGGCAGATCGCTCCGCCGATGCCAGCTCGTTTTCGCG
>JAFECG010000016.1 GCA_018242215.1 Pseudomonadota bacterium | reverse complement strand
CCGTGACCTGCGCTACCCCTCCAATGGACGAGAGCAGAGGCACCAGCTGATACGTCGCAAAATCGAAGAGTTCCGTGAGGCTGACAGTTTTTGAGGTCAGACTGTATGCTGCGACCGGAAACACCGTAGGCAGCATACGTTGCACTTGAAATGTGGTTCCCGCCGGAAGCACACTGATCGTTTGATTAACCGCCGCCGCGATTTCGAGCTTGGCCTGCGGCATGTTGGTGCCCCAGGCAAAATTGGCCGATATGAAGGAACTCCCCCGGCTCGTTTCCGACCGAATTTCTCCCACGCCGGGCACCGAGCGCAAAGCCTGCTCGACGGGACGCGTGACCTCGACCGCCATCTGTTCGGCGGGTCTATCGCCCGCGTCAAGAGACACGACAACACGCGGAAACTCGATATGAGGAAAAAGCGAAACGGGCATAAAAAATGCGCTTGCGAGACCTCCCGCACACAGAATGCAGACCACGAATAGAATTGAGCGCTTATGCTGCGCTGCCAGCGTCGCGGCGGTCATTGCTTAATCCGCACCTTCATTCCGTCGTGCAATTCGTAATTGCCGGTCACAACGACCGAATCGCTCTCCTTGACGCCGCCCGCGACGGCGACGAGACCTTGCTGCTCGTCGCCTACGGTGACTGCTATCCGGTGGGCGATCGAGTCTTTGACGACGAAAATATAGTCACCGCCGTCATCGCGGAGAACAGCGCTTCGCGGCAGAGCGATGGACTTTGACTCTCGGAGTAGAATTGATCCCTCGATCGCCATTCCAAGAGTAAGACCGTGCGACTCCGTCTCACTCAATCGGACGATTGCATCGACGAGTCGTGTTGAAGGGTCCGTTAATGCATGCACCCGGTCGATCGTGCCTCGAAGCAGCAAACTTGATAAAAACGGCGACCGGATTGCGACCGGTTGGCCCGACTTAACAGCACTTGCTTCTTCCGGTTCGAGGCCGAGCGTGACGAGCAACGATTTTTCATTCGCGAGAACGGCTACGGCGTTCCCCGACACCAAGCGATCACCCGGGTTTGCCAGTAGCTTGACCACGATACCATCGAACGGGGCGATGATCGTTTCGTTTTCCTGCCCGGTACGAAGCTGTTGCTGCGTGGCAAAGGCTGATTCGGCTTGCTTTAAGGTGTTCTCGGCACCGGCGACCTGATCCGTCGTCGCCAACTTCTGCACCATTAGCCCTTGCAGCCTCGCGAGATCCTGGCGTGCGAATTCGAGTTGCGCCTTCGCTTGCTCGAATTGCATGCGGGCTGCAGGGGCCGTGACAAGGGTCGCGATCGCCGTGCCTTTCGAAACCCTCTGGCCCGCCCGAACGTCGACACGATCCACAGTTCCGTCGTGCGAAATGACGATGCTGCTCTGATTGATCGGATCGACTTGGAGATGTCCATAGACGACGAGCCGGCGCTCGATGACGTGCTGTCGAGCCGGCGAGATTTCAACTAAAACGCTGGGTTCGCCTTTATCCCCATGGGATGTTTCCGAGCGAAGGCCGCCGCAGCAGAAGACCGCAAGAGCCAGAGGGAGGACGCACGACAAACGCAACTTCAATGGCTTTCTCCGCTCGCGGCCGAAGCGGCTGCCGGCAATGCCAACAATGCCTCGAGAGCAATGCGCGCCGTCCACAGCGCCTCTTCCAAGTCCAACCGCTCCAATCGCTTCTGCGATAGGTTGGACTCCAGGTTCAGTAACACCAGGGAAGTCACGCTGCCATTTGCATAGGCCGTTTGCGCTTTTTTTGCCATATCGGCCAGTACGGGCTCGTCCTTTCGCAATGATGAGATTTGCCGCGCAAGCAGCGCCTGACGCCGTTCCAGTGTTTCAATATCCGCGACCGTCTGATCGATGCGTGCCTGATACTCCTGGCGGAGCTGATCCCGGGTCGCAGCCTGCACGGCGATCTCTCCGCGGTTGCCGTTGAATAAAGGTAGTCCGAGTGTCACACCAACATTTATGGATTGCACACCGGTCGTGTCCTTTGCATGCGACAATCCAATGTTGAGACTTGGAAATTGCGCGAGGATCGCTTGTTGCAACTGGCCCTCTTGCGCCTCATAGCCCGCGCGAAGAGCGAGCAAATCGGGACGTCGAAGCGCGATGGTATCAACTGCGCGTCTAATTATTTCTATCGGGACCGACTGAGGCGCTGCCGGAGCTGCGATTGTGACGGCAACATCGGGCTTTAGCCCAAGAAGCGCATTCAAGCTTACACGGGCATCTTCTAGGGTGCGTTCCAATTGCGCGATTTGCGAATTCACGTCCATTAAGCTGGTCAGGTCGGGTCCGACCGTCTCAATGGTCACGGTGTGCGCCGCCAGCGCCGCATTCGATTTATTGAAGCGCGCCTGGACGAGCGTTTGGCGTTCATGCAAAATTTTTAGCTTGCGATCGGCTGTCGTGATCGTCACGCACAAGGTGCGGACTTGTTGAACGACCTGCCATTCCTGCCACAAAGTTTCCAGATCGATTTTGTCGGTCGTTGCGCCCGCGACTTTGACTTTGGCGTTGCGAACGACGAGGGACTGGAGATCGTAATTTAAGCCATAGGACCAACCTGTCGTCGTACCGGGTCCGGCTATCACAGGTGCGAAATTAAGAGCGAGCTGCGGGTCGGGCAGGAGGCCTGCAGAAAAAATCTGGGCACCACTAACGCCAAGCTTGAGACGTTGGGCTTTAAGTTGCGGATTTTCTATAACCGCGATGATAGCGGCGTCCGTCATCGTCAAAGTCCGAGTTGCCTTGCCCCGCTGGCGGATCAAGTCGGGCGCATCGCTCGGCAAATTGCGAGAGGCAGGCACGGGCAAACGCATGCGAAGGTCAGGTCGATCGGGAAGGGATAATGGCGCGTACCGGACGCAGCCGCTAACAATCATCATCATCAGAACTGCTGGTGCAGCGAAGGTCCCGATTTGACGGCGCCGCGCTGATGACACTGCGATTTTCCCCGCATCTCAATCGTTCGTCGCGACCGTTCCACCCCGAATCGCTGTCGGATTTAGACATTTGCTTAAGGCCCCCT
>JAFECG010000015.1 GCA_018242215.1 Pseudomonadota bacterium | reverse complement strand
TTGAGGTCAAGCGCGTATGTTGCTGTAATTCGAGACTCCCAAATCTCTGTCGTCCGCGAGCTACTCACCGTTGGGATCGCATACCCTTTGGAGTGTGTCGTGCGCATGTTCGGTACGTCGCAAAATTGTATACTTTTGTAGGAAACTTACTCGCCGCGAATGACGGGAATGTTCTGTTTTCCGGCCCGTAAGCCAGTCTAGGGCGACGAGCGAAAACGGAATGCCTTGGGGGCGATCGCAGAAAAGCACCGGCTGTCACTTCCTATTCAACGAGAACAGGGATCGCTGATTAGGACCCGGCCGGACGAGGCGCGGGAGCGGGTTTGGCCTAAGCTTGGTTGCTGCCATCACGGACCTGATAGCCCCACCATCACGCTGGTGGACAGTCCCCACATGCAGCAGTTGTCTTCGCTGTTGCGGATGTCGCAGACGGACGACATAAGCCCAGATGCTCGGAGATGGCCCTGCCTTTTTCACGATTCGCGTGATGACGTTGGTCTTCAACATCTTTGTTTTTCTTGACGCATATGCGGGGCGCACCCGCGCCTCGGCGCGGGTCCCGCTCTAGCCGCCTCGCGCGCTTTTGAAAAGCGCTGGTCGGCCGGAGCCGCGCGGCGTCTCCGCCCATGCGGGTGACGATCGGTGCGCTGGAGCATGTTGCCCCGGGCGGGATTCCGGGTATGGAGCGCGGGGAAAGGAGGGAGGGGAGGAAGAGACCCGGAGGGCGACCGGCCACGATGTCACAGAGAAGTCCAAAGCGAGGCCGCGCCCATGGCGAACACGCGGCTCAGTTGGTTAGCATCCGCGTGTGGTTGAGCGCGGTCGAAGCGCCCCCGGCTTGATGCCACCCCCCCCGGTGAAGGGACGCGCATAACGCGCGCCGCTTGGGCGCGCGTATCATTTCGAGAGGGAGAGGAGGGGCCGGGAAGGGTGCCCGGAAGGATCGCGAGAGGCGCGGTCCGGGGCAACACCGAAAGGCCCTGCCATGGACAGCACCTCGCTTCAGCCCCGCGTCGCCGATGCGCCGCTCGCTTCCCCCGACCTTCCCCCCAAAACCAGCAAGCCCGATGCGGTCATCGCCGCCGGCCGTGCTTTGTTGCCGTGCCTTGAGCGTGGACAGAAGCTTGATGCCGCGGTGCTGCGAACGGCGCTGGAGGCGTCCTTCGGTGGTTCCGATTCCGAGGGCAAGTGGCAATGGAAGGACTCCTACGATGCCGCTGAAATCGCTTTGGTGCTGTTTCTTGGAAAGCACCTGCACGCGATTGAGAAACGCGCCTCAAATCCCGCCCAGGCGCTGTCGATGCTAAAACGCGTGCAGGGGCTTGTGGCAACCCACACCAAGCGCAGCGAAGAGAGCGTCGCCCTGCAGCAGTTCTCGACGCCGGTGGAGCTTGCTTACCTCGTGGAACGCGCGGCCGGCGTGAAACCCTCCGACCTGGTGCTGGAACCTTCGGCCGGCACCGGGCTGCTCGCCGTGTTCGCGCGCGCCCGCAAAGCCGATTTGATGCTCAACGAGCTTGCCGACACCCGCGCCGCCGCGCTCAGCGGCATTTTCCCCGACGTCCCGGTCACGCGCCACAACGCCGAGTTCATCAACGACCTCCTGACATCAGGTTCGCCGTCGGTCGTGATCATGAACCCGCCGTTCTCCGCCTCGCCGCATGTGAAGGGCCGCCTCGCCGGCATCGATGTCCGCCATGTGAGGTCCGCGTTCGCGCGCCTTGCCCCCGGCGGCCGCCTGGTGTGCATCACGTCGGCACAATTCGACCCGTGGGAAACGCTCAAGGGGCAGGGGACTGTGCTGATGTCCGTCGCCCTCTCCGGCGATTTCTTCAAGCCGCACGGTACCGCGATCGAGACTCGATTGTCGGTCATCGACAAGTCTGTCCGCTTCGCCACCGGCGGCCCGTTCCGTGCCGACATCCCTGAGGAGCTGCTCGAGCTCATTTCCACTTACGCTTTCCCGCGCCTCGATTGCACTCCGGTCCTGCCCGCAGGTTTTCGTTCCACCGCCAAAGTGGCGGTCACGCGCGCGGTGTCAAAACCCCAGATCGTGAAAGCGGCGGCATTCGGTCCTGCCGTCGGTATCGAGCTCGACTACGCCGTACAGGAGCGCCCAAGCGTCAACGAAAGCTCCGGCCAACAGGGCATCTACGAAACCTACCGCGTCGAACGGGTCGCCATCCCCGGCGCCAAGCCGCACCCCGACAAGCTCGTGCAATCGGCGGCCATGGCGTCGGTCACGCTGCCGACCCCGAGCTATCGCCCGCACGTCACGGCGGACCTTGTCGGCGACGGTCTGTTGTCGGACGCCCAGCTCGAAACCCTGATCTACGCGGGCGACGCCCATGAGCAAATGCTCAAGGGGCATTGGCTGGTCGACGAAACCCGGGACGCCGTGACGGCCGCGAATGCGAATGATCCCCACGCGGTACAATTCCGCCGCGGCTATTTCCTCGGCGACGGCACCGGCGTTGGCAAAGGCCGCCAGGTCGCCGGCATCGTCCTCGACAATTGGCTGAAGGGCCGCAGACGCGCGCTGTGGATCTCCAAGTCCGATAAGCTTCTGGAGGACGCGCAGCGCGACTGGTCGGCGCTCGGGATGGAAAAGCTCCTCGTCGTTCCGCTGGAACGCTACAAGCAGGGGACGCCTGTGACGCTCGACGAGGGCATCCTCTTCACCACCTACGCCACGCTGCGGTCGTGCGACAAGGACGGCGGCCCGGCCCGCCTCAACCAGATCCTGAATTGGCTACGCAAGGATTTTGATGGCGCCATCATCTTCGATGAAGCCCACGCCATGGCCAACGCGGCGGGGGGAGACAGCGACCGCGGCTTCCGCAAACCTTCCCAGCAGGGCATCATGGGTCTCCGCCTGCAGAACGCGCTGCCCGATGCCCGCGTGGTCTATGTTTCCGCGACTGGTGCCACCACGGTCGAAAACCTCGCCTACGCGCAGCGCCTCGGGCTGTGGGGTTCCGACGACCTGCCCTTCAACACCCGTGATGAATTCGTGGCGGCGATGTTGGACGGCGGCATCGCGGCGATGGAAGTGGTGGCGCGGGATTTGAAGTCGCTCGGCCTCTACACAGCCCGCTCGCTCACCTACGAAGGCGTCGAGGTCGAACTCCTTGTCCACGACCTCACGCCCCAGCAGGTCCACATCTACGACGCATTCGCCGGCGCCTACCAGATCATCCACAGCAATCTGCAAGACGCCATGACGGCCAACGGCATCACCTCGGAAAAGGGCGTGACGCAGAACCCGCGCGCCAAGGCCGCCGCCATGTCCGCCTTCGAAGGCTCCAAGCAGCGGCTGTTCGCAAACCTGCTGCTCAGCATGAAAATGCCGTCGCTGCTGAAAAGCATCGAAGACGATATTGCGCGCGGGGATGCCGTCATCGTGCAGCTTGTGACGACCTCAGAAGCCCTTCTTCACCGCCGCCTCGACGACATCCCGGTGGAGGAATGGGGAGACCTGGAAATCGACATCACGCCCAGGGAATACATTGCGGATTACCTACGCAATTCCTTCCCCACCAAGCTCTATGAGACGCATACGGACCTCAAGGGCAACAAGGTTTCGGAGCTGATGCTGGTCGATGGCAACCCCGTCGAATGCCAGCAGGCCGTCGCCCAGCGTGAGATGCTGTTGGAACGCCTGCAGTCACTGCCGCCGCTGCAATCGGCGCTCGACCAGCTGATCCAGCATTTCGGCACTGACAAAGTCGCCGAGGTCACCGGCCGTTCGCGCCGCATCGTCAAAAAGACATCCGACACCGGCATCGTCCTGGCGGTCGACCGGCGTTCGGGTACCTCCAACCTCGCGGAGGCGCAGGCGTTCATGGATGACGAGAAGCGCATCCTGGTCTTCTCAGACGCCGGCGGCACCGGGCGCAGCTACCACGCCGATCTCAATTGCCGGAACCAACGCCAGCGCGTCCATTATCTCCTGGAAGCCGGATGGAAGGCGGACACCGCCATCCAAGGGCTTGGGCGTTCCAACCGCACCAACCAGAAACAGCCGCCGCGCTTCCGCCCGGTGACGACCAACGTCAAGGGCGAGCGCCGCTTCATCTCCACCATCGCCCGAAGATTGGACAGCTTGGGCGCTATCACGCGAGGCGAACGCAAGACCGGCGGGCAAGGTCTCTTCCGCGCCGCCGACAACCTCGAGAACGATTACGCCTGGGCCGCGCGCCGGGCGTTGTTCCGCCTGCTGGTGGACGGCAAAGTGGCCTGCTGCCCCTACCAGCATTTCATCGAGATGACCGGCCTCAAGCTCACCGACGAGGATGGCACCCTGCGGGATGACCTGCCGCCGATGCACACGCTGTTGAACCGAATGCTGGCGCTGCCGATCACGCTGCAGAACGACCTGTTCGAGGTGCTGGAAGGGCTCATCCAGAACAAGGTCGATGCCGCCATCGCCGCCGGAACCTTCGATGTCGGATTGGAAAACATCACCGCCGAAAGCCTCAAGATCGTCAACCGCAGCACCGTTGCCACGCATGTGAAGGGCGCCACCACGGCTGTCTATGAAGTGCTCCGCAAGCACAAGCCGCAGCCGATGACGCTAGCCGACGTCCTGTTTGAGCACGGTTGCGCGGGACTTGAAGCGCGCTTCCTCTACAACCCGCGCTCCAAGCGCGTGGCGCTGGAAGTCCCAACCGTTGCCATCACCCTCGATGATGGCGCGGTGCAGGAGCGTGTCCGGCTCTACCGGCCGATGGAGAGCCACACCCTCGATGTCGCCGCCATGGCGGACACCTACTGGGAGACGTGTGCGCGCGCGGACTTCACCGCGCTGTGGGAGGCGGAAATCGCCGCCCTGCCGCCCTTTACCGAAAGCACTTTCCACGTCATGACCGGCCTACTCTTGCCGCTGTGGAAACGGCTGCCGGTCAAGAACCCGCGCGTCTACCGCTTCGTCACCGATACCGGCGAACGCGTCATCGGGCGCCTGCTGCCCGCCGAGACCGCTGCCTCACTGACAGGGGACGCCGTCATCTTCAATGCCGCGGACGCCTGGCGCTGGCTCGCAAGCGGCATGGCGCTGACGCTCGAAGAAAACCTCACGCTCAAGAAGCGCCTGGTCATGCACCTTGTGCGCTACGAGATCTCCGGCTTCAACGACGGCCACGTCGGCTGGCTCAAGGCGCAGGGCTGCATGTCGGAAATCATCTCCTACCGCCTGCGCGTGTTCGTGCCGACAGGCGAGGAGGGGCCCGCCGTGCTCGACCGCATCTTGAAGCGTTACCCGCACCGGCCGACCACCGAACTGGAACAGGAGCAGATCAACGCCGCCGGAGGCATCCAATGACATTCGGCGCCGCCGATCTGGCCCGCCGCCTCTCCGCGCACGCCGAGGCGGTATGCGAACACTACCTCTTCAACGGCCGCAAGGCAGGACGTTACTGGCTCGTCGGCGATGTCCACAACGCCGAAGGGCAATCGCTGCATGTTCGGCTCGCGGGGCCGTCCTATGGCCCCGGGGCCGCCGGGAAATGGAGCGATGAAGCGACCGGTGAGCATGGCGACCTTTTGGACCTCATCCGCATCAACCGGGGGCTCCGCCATTTTCATTCGTTGCGCGAGGAAGTCCTCAGCTTCCTTTCCGAACCCGTGCACATCGAGAAGCCCGTGCGCGAGAAGGCGCTGGTGAACAGCCGCCCGGCCGCCAAAAGGTTGTTCGCCGGCGCCAAGCCAGTGGCGGGCACATTGGCGGAAGTCTATCTTCGCGGCCGGGGGCTCGCGTTTCCTTCCTATCCATCGGCGCTGCGCTATCACCCCGGCTGCTATTACCGGCCCGATTCTAAGCGCGTCCTCCAGCAATGGCCCGCGCTGCTGGCGGCACTGACCGACCATAGGGGCGACGTCACCGGCCTGCTGCGCACGTATCTCGCCCGCGATGGCAGTGACAAAGCCCCCCTTGGCTCGCCGCGCCTCGGCATGGGTGACTTTCTCGGGCACGCCGTGCGCTTCGACAATGGTGGAGACGCGCTGGTGCTGGGCGAGGGATTGGAAACGGTGCTGTCGATCAAGCTCGCGTTGCCCGGTTTGCCCGCCGCCGCGGCGCTCACCGCCAACCATATGCGCGCGTTCCTGTTACCTGACGGGTTGAAGCGCCTTTACATCGCCGCCGACAACGACCTCCCAGGTCTTTGTGCCCGCGATGACATTCAGGCCCGCGCCGAGGACGATGGCATTGCCGTCGCCACCTTGCTCCCCGAAGCCAATGACTGGAACGCGTCGCTTTGTGCCGTGGGCCTTCAACGCTTGCGGGATATCCTGCTGCCCCTCCTGCACGCCGACGACCGGGCCCTGGCGCTCACCTGACCACGCGCCGAAGGGCGCGGGTTCAACGGGACCGCCGCGAGGAGAGAGGCGGTGAGGGGTTGGGGAAGGCTTTGTTGGAGGGGCAAGAAGCGACCCCGGCCTTTCCAGAGGGCGATCCGGCCAGAGCCGGCCCTTCGGGCGCAACGGCTGCGCCGTCCTCCACTGCGTTCCGGCCGCTTGGCCTGTGGCCGGCGCGGTGCTGCCCAGGGCCGTCTCCGGCACTTGGCTCGCCGGAAAGGCCGGCGGGTGTCGCCGGCTCCCGCAACCCAACGAAAGACCACACCATGACCCATCCCTTCCGCGCTCCCAACGGCTTCTCGCCCGCCTCCCAGACCGCCCGTGCCATCGACAGCGTGTACGGCATGCACATCGCCGATGAGCCCGATACCCGGCCGATGCCGGAGGCGGAGCAGCTGGAGGCGGCCGCCTCTTCCCTATTCGCGGCCCTCTCCGACAACTTCTCCGACACCGGCATGGAGGCCGAGCTCGAGGACCTCGCGTGGTCGCTGGTTGACCTTTTCCACCGCAAGGCGGACCGGCTGCAGCGGTTCCTCGACAGCAACGAGCTCCGCCAGAAGGACCTGCACGACCAGCAGGACGGCTCGGAGGTCATGTCGGTCGAGCTTGAGCGCGAGACGGACAAGGGCCGTACGCTCCTCGACAAGCGCGATTGCGTCGAGCGCCTTCGCGACCTCGCCTCCGAGGAGTTCCAGAAGCTCACCGGTTCGGCCTGGCGGGCCAGAACCCGCTCGGTGGTCAACCACCGCAACATGACCGCGGCGATGATCGACAGTCGCGATTTCCGCAACGCCAAGCGCTACGCCGAGACCCATGTGCTTCTGCCCAAGGGTCCGACGGTCGTGTTCTCCGGCGGCAAGGACTTCAACGACGTCCAGAAGATCTGGGCCGTCCTGGACAAGGTCCACATGAAGCACCCGGATATGGTGCTGGTGCACAGCGCCAAGACCACGGGCGCCGACAAGATCGCGGCTTGCTGGGCCCAGTCCCGCAAGGTGCCCGAGGTCGGGTTCGGCCTCGGCTCAGGCGCCTACGACAACACCGCCGGCTTCAAGCGCAACGAACGTATGCTCGAGACCAAGCCGATCGGTGTGGTGGTGTTCCCGGGTCCGGGCACCGTGCTGAACGTCGCCACCAAGGCGCGCCAGCTGGGCCTCACCATCCTCGACATGACGGGCGCTTAACGCGCATCGCCGCCGGGGCTTTGGCTCCGGCGGTTTCTCTTTGCATGCCGGCAAAAGTACAGCATACTGATCATTAAAGAAAGCACGACACGTGACGTTCACGCCCCGCCTCGACATCCTTCCTGCCGCGCAACGGGCGCTGTGGCCGGAACTCTCGTCCACCCCGGACAGCTTCGTCCTCTACGGCGGCACCGCGCTGGCGCTGCGTCTCGGCCACCGACACTCGGTGGACTTCGACTTCTTCGCCTTTCAACCCATAGATCCCACCGCGCTCAAAGCGCTTGTTCCCTATCTGGATGCCGCCCGCATCATCGAGTCAGAGCCCAATACCCTCACATGCCTCGTCGACCGCAGCGGTCCCGTGAAGGTGTCGTTCTTCGGCCTACCCAACATCCGTCCGTATCAAGGCTTCGGCATTTCTCCCGACAACGGCCTCAAGGTCGCCGGTCTGCTCGATATCGCCGGAACCAAGGCGCAAACCGTGCAAGCCCGCGCGGCCGCCAAGGACTACATCGACATCGATGCGCTTATCACGAGCGGGATCCCTCTCACTGACCACCTCGAGGCTGCCCGCGTCATGTTCGGCTCCAATTTCGAGCCATTGGCAACCCTCAAGGCGCTCAGCTATTTCGGCGACGTGCCCGACCTTGACCTCGATGTGAGGGAGAGATTGCTCAAGGCCGTCGATGCCATCGACGCCGCCGTTAACCTCTTCGACCAGGCGCACGAAGGCTACCTGACCGATGTCGACCTCCTCAACC
>JAFECG010000014.1 GCA_018242215.1 Pseudomonadota bacterium | reverse complement strand
GTGCCGGCGGCTGGCGACTAATGCGTTCGACGAGCGTCATCGTGCGCTTGTCTCCGTCTACATCTACTGGTCTTCGTTGCGACGGCATCGGCAGATCGCTCCGCCGATGCCAGCTCGTTTTCGCGCGTCTCGGCGTAAGCGTGCCGACTAGAATTTTGCCTTCGTGGTCAGAAGGAATGTGCGACCTCGGCCCGTATCATACGGGACGTTAGTGCCCGTTCCTCCGGCGCTGAGCGCAGGCCTATAGGCGACATCGGTGAGATTGCTGACCGTCAAAGCCACGTTGATATCGTCGGTGAGCTTGTAATCGGAGAAGAGATCGTAGGTCGTGTAGCCATCGTAGAACGCGGGACCGCCGGACTCTGTATTGATTTCGCCCATTTGACTCTTCGAGGTGTAATAGCCACGGGCCCCGACGGTGAGGCGCTGATCGAAGAACCGAAGGCCGCCCGTCACGGTCGCTATGTCTCCCGGCAAATAGCTGTGCATGCCGAGGCCATCCAACTGCGAGGGGAGCGTTGTGTGATTGTGACTGTAGCTCAGGCCTGCGAAGGCATATCCGATGTCATAGGTGCCCTGTAACTCGACGCCTTCAACTTTCGACGTGCCGGGATTGTTGGCATAGAACCAGAGCAGGCCAAGGGGATCTACAGTGCTGGCCGTGATGTAATTCTCAACGTCCATCGTGTAGTAGTCCGCCTTGAAGCGGAACGCATCGCCAGGCTTGAACAGTCCATCGATCTTCGAGTTGAAACCGAATTCCCAGCCTTCTTGTGTTTCGGGCTGCAGATAGGGATTTGGCGCGAACTGAAGCGGATCGCCTCCGTCAGCCGGATGCACCCCACCAATAAGCGTCTCCGAAACTGTTGGTGGCCGGAATGAATTCGACCACGTCACGTAGGGCTGGAACCATTCGACAGGCTTCATAGCCAATGTCAGCTTCGGACTGAATCCGCCATCCGACTTGTCGACCTTGTATGGACCTTCGGAGATAAATGACGGCAGCTGCGGGGTGTAGAAACCGAATACGGTGTCTACGGAAACATTGCCGGAGCCCTTAAGACTATAGTCATCGTAGCGCATGCCAACGATGAAATCGAAGATGCTCTTTGAGAACGTCGTCTCGGAGAATACGCCCCGAATTGTTGAATCGCCCGACGGGTTGGCGCCGCCATTCAGCTCTGGAGTGACCTTATTCCATGCATCAACGTCGTCGTGGAAATATTCATAGCCGTAGTTCGATTTCGCGTGAATTCCTGCCACATCGAACAAAGATGTATTGGAAACATCAAAGCCGAGCCCGACATCCTCAATGCGACGCCCGGAGGCGTCCGGCGGAGATGCTACTCCGTCGTCCGGACTGAGATACGCCATATTGAGATCGCTGCCATAAAAATTGGCGCGGAAATGGACGAGATCGTTGCCAATTGGATCGTAAGAGTAATTTGCGGTGTAAATTTTTGAATCGATGCTTTGGTTGTAGGAAACTGCCGTGAAGTCGTTGTTGTAAAGCACGGTTCCGAACGACAGCCGCTGCGTCGGGTCGATCTGAATGTGAACTTTGGCAAGACCCGAGATCAGGTCCTGATCGGTGAACGGTACGCGCTGGCCAAGGCCGTTGTCGTAATCGTCGACGTTATGCTTGCTGATCGCGCCGACAACGCTGACCGCACCGCTGCGAATGGCGCCCGCACCCATCTCAGAAAAGCCGACACCGTTGCTACCCCATGAGAGAAGCGCTAGTCCGCCGGCGTTTCGTCCCGGCTTCAAGACATCGTCGACGTCGAGAGTGTGGAAGTCGGCCGTGCCAGCAAGAGCGCCTGCGCCGCCTGCGGTCGACACCGCGCCACGCTGAACCTCGATGCTCGCCAGAAGCAGGGGATCGACATAGGTGAAACCGGACGCATCATGACCGGTGAAACGAAAATTCTGGCGAACGCCATCGATCGTCATGTTTACGCGACCCTGCCCTTCGAAGCCGCGGATATTGACGGCGATGCCGGGGTTATTGGGATCATCGCCTGTCGAAACGCCCGGCATGGCGCGCAGAACGTCTTGAACGTTCGTCTGCCCGAATGTCTGAATCTCGCCTTGCCCGGCGACACTCACGCCTGCCGGCGTGTCATACGGCGCGTCGATCAACCCGGCCTGATTGCCGCCATTCGTTGCCGGAGGCGGTGGTGCGGCTTGCGACTGCGCAGCTTGAGCTGGCTTCGGTTTACTCTTTGGGGCGCTGCTCTTCTTTGCTTTTGCGCCTTGGACATCGATGCCCGGCAGCGGTGTCTCTTGTGCCGATGCCTCCCCGGCCAATGCCAGCGCCGCCGCCGACACGGTCAGCGTCAACGCCGCTTTGCAGAGAGCACGGCGGCTCGAATTCACGCGCGATAGGGTACTTATCGAACCCGAACTTGAAAAATTGCCGACGCTGCGCACAGCCATTCTATTGTCCCCCGTTGTTCCCTTGTTGATACGGGGCTGGCTGGCTGAGCGCTTAGGCGCACAATGGCGGGCTTGCCTCCTCTTCGCGGACCCTCCCCCGGAGGTGCACGCAATGAAGATCCCGACGGATCGTCGAGCTTAAGAAGCCTTACGAAAGTCTACGGTATAAGTCAACAATAAGCCGGCGCGAATTCCGTGTCGTTGAGGCTACAGTCTCAAGCGTTCGGGCCCGCATCCTGAGGATGCAACTGCGGCCCTGGCATCTGCTTCGCGTAAAATGAGAGCAGACATCCGAGGGCCGCGATCGATTGCGAGTTCGAGTTGTTGTCGCGTCAATTCAAACCGAGCTTGCCACGCAGCGTCGAGAGTTCAGTTGCGAGCACGTTGACCTTCGCCGCAAGAACCTTGCGGTCCTCGTCGGAGAGCTTGTCGTAAAGTTCGTATCCGTCGGCCGTCTTGTACTTGGCCAGCGTGTCGTCGACGACCTTGAAGTTCTCATCGACCTTTTTGACGAAGTCGGCATTGTCCTTCTCGATGAGGGGCTTCACGAGATCGTAGATTTTCTTCGAACCGTCGAAATTCGCCTTGAAGTCCCACAAATCTGTGTGGCTGTAGCGATCTTCCTCGCCGGAAATCTTTGTAGCCGCGACTTCTTCCATCAGAGCCGCCGCGCCGCCGACGACTGTCTCAGGCGGAAACGTCAGGTTCTCGATGCGGTGGTTCAAGTCTTTGACGTCGGCTAAAAGCTGCGTCGCGTAAGGCTCCAGGCCCTTGGTGCTGTTTTCGGTCCACAATCCATATTCAATGCGGTGGAAACCGGAGAATTTCGGATCCTTCTCCTTACCCTCGAAATCATCGGCGCGGGAGTCGATCGTGTGGTCGAGGTCTGAGAACAACTCGGCGATCGGCTCGATCGATTCATAGTCCATGCGCGTTGGCGCGAAGAGAGCTTTCGCCTTCGCGATGTCGCCCGCGTTGACGGCGGCGGTAAACTTCGTGGTGTTTTCGAGAAGCTTTTCGGTATGATCTGCCACGTAGCTCTTATACGCGGCGAGTGGCTCGACCAGCTTGGAATCCTCATCCTCGGCATACGCCATCCCCGCGTATCCGAGAGCTGCCGCGAGCGCGGTCGCGGCCAAAAAGTGTGGCTTCAAAGGTGTTCCCTCCATTCTTCAGGTTTTCAGGATCATGTCGGCGGTCCCGCCGCCGCGGCCTCGGCCAACTTTCGGCCCAGATAGTCGCCAGATTCCCGCGCCCCTGGAAGAACGTAGAAATAACCACCGCCGATCGGCTTGATGTATTCCTCTAATGGCTCACCACTGAGCCTCGTCTGCACGGCAATGAACCCCCGGTCGAGGTCTGCTTGATAGACAATGAACAGCAGCCCTTGGTCGAGTTGGCCGTTTTTCGTGACTCCGTTCGAATAGTTGAACGGCCGCCGCAAAATGAGATTTTTCTGAGTTTCGGGCGTACGCGGATTGGCGAGCCTGATGTGAGCGTCCAGACGCGTGACTTTTCCATCCGGGTCTTTCGCGTAGTCCGGCGCGTCGTTTTCGGTTTTGCCGTCCATCGGTGCGCCCGACATTTTCCTGCGGCCAAAAATGCGCTCCTGTTCGCCGAGCGGCGTACGGTCCCAGCGCTCGACGAAATTGCGAATGATACGCACGGCCTGGTATGTGCCGCCGATCGCCCACTCGGGTTCGCCATCACCCTGGCCGACCCAGACAATCTCATCCATCAGCGCTTCGTTGCTTGAATGAGGATTGGCCGAGCCATCACGAAACCCGAGAAAGTTCCGCGCGCTCTGAACATGACCATCGGAGTCCGGAAGGATGGTCGGAACATTGCCCTCCTGCTTCCAGCGCGGCACGAGATATTCCGGCAGGTTTTTCAGAATGTCGCGCAGGGCATGAATGTTCGTATCGGCGGAGTTGGCGCAAAACTGCAATGACAGGTCACCGTGACATAGTTCGGCAACGAGCGCGTCATTCGTGAACTGGGTCATCTTTTGAAGGCACTTCGGCTTCAAATGCTTCAACCATGGCCGGTTTTCGAATATCGAATCGCCGAGACCTACGGTGATCGTAAGATTGTCCGAGAAGACTTCGGGTCCGAGAATTCCGGAATCGGCGGGCGGCAATTTCCGATCGAGGCTCGGCGGCTGGCCGCCTTGCGTCAGAAAGACGATGCGCTCGGTCAGCTTCCGAAGCATTTTGTCAAAATCGGCGGGTGTATCGGCGATCACGTCAAATGCCACGACCATGCCGTTCGCTGGCCGCGGTGTGACGATGCCAGCCTGATGGACACCGTAGAACGGCACTCTCTGCTCGACGTCGGCGCGATTGCTCGAGGGCGCGTCGGTCACTTGCCTTTCGGCGGTTTTGTCTTCGACCGCGAGGCTTCTCTCCGACACGAGGCTCGACACCAACGCGCCACCTGCCGCGATGCCGAGGCCTAACAGCAGCTTCCTGCGGTCCGCCGCGAGAGCGCTTGGCTTATCGGTGGCGGCTTCCGGATCATGTGCCATTGGAATCAATCCCTATGGCGGACGGCAACTGATTGAGCGCGTCCGCAAGATTGGTGAAGGCGGCGACGAGATTCTTGCGCTGGCCCGGACGGTCTGGCGCGTCGGGCGCCGCGCCATCGATACCGGTCTTGTGCTCAGCGACCGCGTTTTCCGTCTCGCTCAAAGTCGTATCTATCCGCTGCGCAAGCGCGGGATCGACGGGCTTTACGACGGGGCGGAGCAAGCCGACAATTTTGCCGAGGCCATCGAGATTGGCCTCGATGTCGGAAAGATCACCCTGTGCGTTGCGGCTTTTATCTGCAGGTAGACGGTCGCGTGAAAGCTGCGTGGCGAAGTTTCCGGCACTATCAATCAGAATGCCGGGAGTCATCTTCATCGCCTTCAGACGTTCATCCAGCGTCGCGAGGTCGCCGACGAGCCGATCTGCGACCGGCGCCAGCCCATCCAAGCTTTTCGAGACGAACAGACCACGTTCGATGCGGTGATAGCCGACGAATGCTGGGTCGGCTTCTCGCTTTTCAAAGTAGTCGGCAACCGGATCAATTGAATTCTGCAGATCGGAAAAGCGATAAACGACCGGCTCTATGCGTTTGTAAGGCTGCCTCGCCACGACGTAGAGCGCCTGCGCCTTCGCGAGATCCCCCGCGTGTATGGCGTCTGCCAGGTCTTTTGCCGTGCGCACCGCCGCGCTGCTTTGCCGACCAAGATAGAATTTATATTCTGACAGCGGGCCAAGAAAGCTTCGCATCGTGGCGTGCGTCGGAGCCGCATTTGCTTCTTCCGATGGCACCACGTGCAACGTTCCTCGCGGATTTGAAAGCAAGCCGCAGGTCACCTCGTAGTCACCCGGAGCAAGGCGCACCTTCAACGTCTGCTTGAAGCTCGGCGCGATATTTTCTCGCTCGGCGACGACCATCACGCCGTCGAGAATTTCCCACTCGACCGGACGGTCTGACGTGTTTGCGATTTCGAACGTGCGCTCGCCGGCCGGAACCGAAATCTCGTTCGGCTCGCACGACTTTGACGTGACCGCGACTTTTATGTTGGAGGCGTCGTCGCCATGGTGGCTCTTCAGGGTCGCAACATAGAAGGCTGCTCCGCCGACGAGCACGAGGCCTGCCGCGGCCGCAACAGCGAGATACATAAGGCGAGCAGAAGGGGCGGAAGGCTTTCCGTTCCCGGTCTCAGGCGCGGACATTTGTGCTTCCCCGATAGGATTCGACGCCAACGCCATCCGTCCGAACCGGCCGGAGGTAGAAGTAAAGGACGGCCGCGAGGAAGCTCACATAGACGATGACCTCGCCGATGGTCGGATTTTCCTGGTAGCTGAAGACACCCGATAAAATGGTTCCGAGAAGGCTCGACGTCGGCAGCACGGCGCTCAAGTCATAAGCGTGGGCCTGTAGGCCGTTCCAGAGACCGGCTTCGTGAAGATTGCCGACGGCCCGTGCCAGAATGCCGGCAGCGACGAAGATAATGAAGATGCCGGTCCACTGAAAAAAGCGGCGCAGATGCAGCCTCACCCCGCCGACATAGATCGCCAAGCCGACTATCACTGCGACGGCGATGCCGGCAACAGCGCCGAGAGGCGCTGCGATGCCATCGCTTTGCTGAAAAATCGCAAGCAAGAAGAATATCGACTCGAGGCCCTCGCGCGCGACCGCGAAGAAGACGAGTCCGATCAGCGCCCACGCTCCGTTGTGCCCGGCCGATAAGGCGGCGTCGACGGAATGCTGAAGCTCCGACTTGATCGAGCGCGCGGCCTTACGCATCCAGAAAACCATCGAGATGAGCACCGCGACAGCGATCAGTCCGACGACAGCCTCAAACAGTTCCTGCGCCTTCTGCGGAAAGTCGGCGCTGATAAAGAGAAGGCCAGCGCCGGCAAACAGGGATAGCGCGACAGCGAGCAGAACGCCGACCCACACCGCAGGCATCCATTCGGACCGGCCCGTCTGAGCGAGATAGGTGGCGACGATTCCCGTAATGAGAGCCGCTTCGATGCCTTCGCGAAGCATAATAAGAAATGGGGCGAGCACTGCCTCTTCCCCTCACGTTATGTCTAAGGGCGACGATGATGGACATAGGAAACTTGACTTCTTCATTCAAGTTTCCATATGTCGCAACCCGAATTGATCAAAATCAATTTTTGGCAATATTTGCCGGTTGGCGCCGAGACACCGCGAACCGTCTCTTAGCCTTTTGATTTTCCAGCGAAAGCTTACGCCTAGACCGATCGGACCAAGCGACATAGCCGGTCACAAGCGGATCGGCGCCGGCGCGCTCCCACGCCAAAAAATTGCAACCATCACAGCCGTCCCAGGCCTCCCGCGCATTTTGGCCATAGTCATTCCGCATAAAATGTTATATTATACGATTTTTCTCAACAAACGGTCTTTCGCCATGAAAAACCGCGACCCATTTCTCCATTCGATGATGGCCCGGCCGGCCTATGTGCGATTTGCGAGCGCGATGCTGGTTGTCGTTCCGCTCTGGATCGCCGTTGCATGGGCGGTCTCGCAACCATGATGCTTTCCTCAATCAAACTTGAAGACGTCACTGTCGCGTATGCGCGCCATCCGGCCGTGCATCATGTGACCGGCGCCTTTTCCAAAGGCAGCATGACCGCCATCGCAGGCCCCAACGGTGCAGGCAAATCAACGCTGTTGAAGGCAATCATGGGTGAGCTGCCGTTGGCTGGCGGCGCCATCGATCGCGGCGGATTGTCGGCACGCGATTTCGGCTATCTGCCGCAGGCCGCGGAGATCGATCGCCAGTTTCCGATGTCGGTCGCAGATACGGTGATGCTCGGCGCATGGCATCGAAGCGGTGCTTTCCAGCGCATCGATCGGCAAGCGGTGGCAAGGGCGCAGAACGCTTTGACGGCCGTCGGATTGGAGGGGTTCGGCGCGCGCAACATCGGCTCGCTGTCGGCCGGGCAGTTTCAGCGCGTGCTCTTTGCACGCCTTCTGCTTCAGGACGCCAAAGTCATCATTCTGGATGAGCCCTTTACCGCGATCGATGCGCGTACTACGCGCGATCTTCTCGACATCGTGCGGCGCTGGCACAGCGACGGCCGAACGATCATCGCTGTTTTGCACGACTTCGATCAGGTCCGCGCCTATTTCCCCGAAACGCTGTTGATGGCACGGGAAGCGATCGAATGGGGGCCGACCACGGTCGCCATGTCGTCGCGCAATCTGCTCCGCGCCCGTGCCATGGCGGAAAGCTGGGACGAAAGCGCGGACGTCTGCGAAGAAGAAACGGCGGCGGCATGACGCTCGATTCCATTTTCATCGCACCGTTTGTCGACTACGGCTTCATGCGGCGCGCACTCGTTGCCTGTCTCGCGCTTGCCCTTGGATCCGCGCCGATCGGCGTCCTGTTGATGCTGCGCCGTATGAGCTTGATGGGCGACGCCATGAGCCATGCGATCCTTCCCGGCGCGGCCGTCGGCTTCCTGATCGCCGGAGGTCTGTCGCTGCCCGCGATGGGGCTCGGCGGACTGGTTGCCGGGCTCAGCATCGCCATTCTGTCCGGTGTCATCAGCCGAACCACAGCTCTGCGGGAAGATGCGAGCTTCGCGAGCTTTTACCTGACGTCCCTGGCGCTTGGCGTTCTGATCGTATCGCTGCGCGGCTCAAACATCGATCTGTTGCATGTGCTGTTCGGGACAATTCTCGCTATCGACGCGCGGGCGCTCTATCTCGTCGGTGGGATCGCGTCACTGACCATCGTCATTCTGGCGGTCGTCTATCGTCCGCTGGTGGCGGAATGTTTTGATCCCGGATTTCTGCGGGCCGTGGGCGGACGTGGCTCTCTTTATCATTTCCTGTTTTTGCTGCTGGTCGTTCTCAATCTCGTCGCGGGCTTCGAAGCGCTCGGCACGCTGATGGCTGTGGGCCTGATGATGCTTCCCGCTGCCGTCGCGCGTCTCTGGGCGCAGTCACTGCCCGCGATGTTCGCCACTGCGGCGCTCACAGCGGCTTTATCCGGATATCTCGGATTGGTGGCGTCTTTCCATTTCGCGCTGGCATCCGGCCCGACGATCATTCTGACCGCAAGCTGCATATATGGCGTTTCGCTTCTCCTCAGCCCTTCCGGCCTGTTGCGGCGCCTTTATCCCCGACGTCACTTCAAAGCTTAAACAGGAGATTGATCATGAGGATTCCCAATCTGGTCTTGGGACTTTTAACGTCGGCTGCCGTGGGCGTCGGCTTTTCGGCCGCGGCATCCGCCAAGACACTCAATGCGGTCGCAAGCTTCACGGTGCTTGCGGACGTCGTGAAGCAGGTGGGCGGCGATCACGTCACCGTCAAAAGCCTCGTCGGACCGAACGGCGATCCGCACGAGTTCGAGCCCTCTCCCGATGATGCGAAATCGTTGAAGCAGGCTGACATCACCTTCATTAGCGGGGAAGGTCTTGAAAGCTGGTTCGAGAAGCTCGTCTCCGCATCCGGTTACAGCGGCAAGCCGTACGTCGTATCGACGGGCATCAAGACGCGCACGATGGAAGAAGACGGCAAGACTGTTACCGATCCGCACGTGTGGAACAGTCCGGTCAACGTCAAAGTCTGGGTCGCGAACATCGAGAAAGCGCTTGCGGCAGCCGACCCGGATGATGCCGTCGACTTCAAGGCAAATGCTGCAAAGTATTCCAAGGAACTCGATGCTCTCAACACTTACGCGAAGTCGGTCATCGAAACCGTCCCGAAAGACCGGCGCAAAATCCTGACGAGTCATGATGCTTTCGGCTACTTCGGCCGGGAGTACGGCGTGCAATTCCTTTCACCGATCGGTCTCTCGACGGAGACCGAAGCGTCCGCCGCCGACGTTGCGAAGCTGATCGATCAGATCAAGGCCGAGAAGGTCAAAACATACTTCTTCGAGAATTCGAACGACTCGCGCCTCGTCTCGCAGATCGCAAAGGCGACCGGCGCGCAGCCGGGCGGAGAGCTGTACGTCGAATCGCTGTCGAAAGCAGATGGACCGGCGCCGACCTATGTTAAAATGTTCCGCTACAATGTCGATCAACTCTCGAAGGCATTTGCGGGGACCTGACCATAGCAGTCCGACATCCTGCCCTATTTGCGCGGCGAGCTTTCCGAGGCTCGCCGCAATCGATTCATCGGCCGATCAATGAACGTCTGGGTCCGTATAGCAGATGCGCATCGCCTCGCAGCGATGCGGACCTGCAAAGTGCATGTTGTCGCCCTTGGCGGCTCTGATGAAATCGCAGACCTGGTTCAGGCCGTCCTCGGTGAGCCACCCTTCACGCCGTCCCCTCTGAACGCCGAAGCAATCCGCCGTTTGCTCGTCAGGGCCGCGGAACTGGTGCCCGCATTCGTGTGAATAGATCCAAAGTTCGACCGGCCTCGGCAATTTATCCAGAAGTCGCGTATTGAGAATGATGAAGCCCGGATAGGCGGCCCCATAGTCATCAAGCTTCTCATCGATGACCGTAGGCCGGTCGCCGCATTGAATGCGATAGCCCTTCAGCCTCAGCTGCCCCACGGGCACCAGATGCGCCTCGCCGTTCGTGTAGCCGATATATTCCTCCGCCGTCGGGCCGGAGTCGGAGATGCCAGCGAGCGCGATGACCGGCGCAACGATGCAAAGACGAGCAAGAAATCTCGATAATTTCATTGAGTGATTGTCCAAATTTCAAGTTCATCGCCGCGACCCGCTCAAGAAGCATATCGCCTGCCTCTCTGCGGTCATAATCGTACGGTGTTTTATTCAATAATATAACATACGTTTCAAGCACCCAACGTTACATCCTGGCGGGCACACCACAGCGGGGGACTTATGATACATCGAAAATGCAATAGGCTGCTCGCGATTCGGCGCACGACGTATTCTCATCGGACTACCGCATGCGTCGTAGGAATAGTCGCACTGGTGATGTTGCTTGGATCTCCGGTCGGCGCGGCCGAAGTGTCTTCGCCCGCCAAAGCGCCGTTCGGAATGGGGGACGCCATGCAAGCGTCTCCGCGCCGCGAAA
Source organism: Pseudomonadota bacterium (assembly GCA_018242215.1). Classification (GTDB taxonomy): domain Bacteria; phylum Pseudomonadota; class Alphaproteobacteria; order Rhizobiales; family Hyphomicrobiaceae; genus Hyphomicrobium_B. The sequence continues at coordinate 1,321 of JAFECG010000014.1, read as the reverse complement.
CTTCTTTCATGACGAGCGCCATAGATAGCGCGTGGTCCATCCTTCTTTTCGAGCAGCATCGGCTGACGGAAGATATGATTGGGACCGTGCGCAACTTGAAGTCCGCGAGCAATTTTGCGACTGCGACGGGTGCTCTTGTCATCGCAAGTTTTATTTACGGCATTCTTCATGCCGTTGGTCCTGGGCACGGCAAGGCGGTCATCTCCTCGTATATGCTTGCGGACAAAGAGACTTTGCGCCGCGGAATATTCTTGGCATTTCTGTCGTCTCTCATTCAGGCTCTCTCGGCAATTACGCTAGTTGGCGGATTGTACCTTGCCGCCCGAGCAACGGGACTGCAGACAAAGTGGGCCGAGGCTTGGCTCGAAACGCTCAGCTGGGCATTTGTTGCCGTTATCGGCGCGTGGCTGATGTTTAAACAGATCTGGCCGATGCTCATGCGGCAGCTGACACGGCCGACCCATGAGAAATCCCACCGCCCGGCTGAGCACGTGCATGGCAATGATCATTTTCATAGTCATGCCTTTCATGTTCGCGAGCACGATCACGAGCATCACCCTCATCCACGAGGCCATACCGCTGCCGGTGGAAGCGAAAGTGCCTGTCCTTGCGGACATGATCATTCCCACAACCATGAAGCAGACCACGTTCACGATGAGCACTGCGGGCATGTGCACTTACCGGGTCCCGAAGAACTGAGGGGGGAGCTTTCCTGGGCACGGGCCCTTGCAATCTCCTTCTCGATCGGCGTCAGGCCCTGCACGGGCGCTCTACTCGTCATCATCTTCGCGGCGACGCAGGGGCTTGTCTGGGCCGGCATTCTCGCAACGTTCGCGATGGCGTTTGGGACCGCATTAACCGTTTCGAGCCTCGCGGCCTTGTCCGTTGGATCGCGAAGCCTTGCGGTCGCGATGGCCGGCGCAGAAGGCCGATGGGGAAACATTGTTGCTCGAAGCGCCAGCCTGCTCAGCTCCGCTGCGGTTTTCGTGATCGGAACCGTTTTCTTTTTTGCATCGCTGCATCCGACGCGGCCATTCTGAAAATTGGTTTACGGTGATCTTCTGATGTGTAGAAACCGTTCTATTGCCGAGATAGCATGTGATCCCGGCGATGGAGGCTCAGTCGTTGATCGAATTATCCCGCTTTTTGACCGCCGCTTTGCTCGGCTTGGCGAGCTGCGCAATTGCAGCAAATAGTGCCGAGGCGAGAGAGCGCGTCTGTCAGGAACAGCAGCAACACTACGATCAAATCAAAGCGAACGCAGGCCCGCTGGAAATCAACGCCGCACTTTCGGCCGCCGCCGATAAAGGGTGTCTCGTTC
>JAFECG010000013.1 GCA_018242215.1 Pseudomonadota bacterium | reverse complement strand
ATACCGATGATCACCTTATCCTTCGTGACAAGCGGAGCACCGGTGCCCGTCTCGCCCTTCTTCGGATCGCCGTCGACGACCTTCCACAGTTCCTTACCCGTCTTCGCGTCGAGAGCGACGAGCGAGGTATCGGCCTGGTGGAGAAAAAGTTTGCCTTCAGCGTACTGCACGCCACGGTTGACCGTGTCACAGCACATCACCGGAATAACCGCCGGGTCCTGCTTCGGCACGTATTTCCAGATGATCTTCTGCTCGTCAGCGAGGTTCAGAGCAAAAACGATATTCGGGAACGCCGAATGAAGGTACATCACGTCGCCGATCACGAGCGGGCCACCTTCATGGCCACGAAGAACGCCCGTTGAGAACGTCCAAGCCACTTTGAGCTGCCCGACGTTTTCGGTCGTGATCTGGTCAAGCTTCGAATAGCGATGACCGGCGTAATCGCCGGACTGAATAACCCAGTTATTCGGATCACTCGACAACTTGATCACATCCTCATTCGCCCATGCGGACGCTGAGAATGCGACAGTTGCGAGCAAGCCGCATGCGAATGCGGTTTTGCGCATCGCGTTTCCTCCGTTTTGACAAATGTCTTGCCACGCTTGCAAGTCGATCCCGAAGTCGCCGGACTTACTCACGCTCGTTTCAAAGCATCGCGAGTTTGCTTCCCATCTTCGCTTTGGTCGGAGAAGGTCTTCACAAAACCTTGTAGAAAGCGGCCAACTTCGTGAACGGCCGCATGAAGACAGTTCAAGGCAACTTCAGCAACGCGGTTGGGAAAATATCCCAGGGAATGTAATAATTTAGGTTCGCACCCGCAGCGCGAGTTTTTCTTCTCGAACGCGTGATGAATTCCCGAAAATGGAAAGAGGAAATAAGCCTCTTAAAAAGAGGAATAATTCGCGTGATAAAATCCACCTCCTTGCACCGGAGAAGGTCGAATGAGCGCGCGGCACTCAGTTCTTGCATGTGCGCTCTCTTTATGAGTCGCGGGATTTAATTCGGAGGCTTTGCAAAAATCTCTGATCGCCGCGCTTGCGGCTTGTCGATGACCGGGAATGTTGCCGCTTACTATCGGGTTTTCAGGCAGCCCGTTTTTCATTCAGACAGGCCGCGTCGAGATGGACATCACCTGGGCTACTTCGATCCTCAAGATGATCGAAACGCAGGTCCCGACAACTGAACAAAGGATTCGCAACAGTTCGACGAAATTTGGATATTGCTGATGTCTCAAACGCGGCAGGCCGCGACTCTCGATGCTCTCACACTCACGGTGGGGAATGATTTCCCGAAACATCAGGAAGTTACAAATCTCAAAGTGGCTTGAAAAGCAAAGCATCGAGAGGCTACCTGAGTTTTGCTAGCGAGGACGCCTGCTATTTTCAAAGGGAGATAAAAAATGGATTATCGCACTCTACTGCTTGTTGCTGTCAGCGCACCTCTTCTCGCCATTCCCGCAGGAGCCGTGACGGTGAAGAACACCGGCACCACAGCCCTTAAGCTCGGCATCGAAACCCAGGGTGAATCCTCACACTCGAAGGACATTGACATTGCCCCTGGCCAAACGGCGACATTCGAATGCAAGTCCGGCTGTGGGCTGAGCGGACCTTGGGAGGGCTTGGAATGGGCCAAGGGAGACCAGAACTTTACGACGGACGGCAAGACCATCGATAGCATGTAACGATCCGCCCGCTCCCGGTCGGGGGATGACGGAGCGGGCGCTTACATCTCTTTGGCCATGCTACGATCGAACTGGCCACGAACCGACGCTCGTTTTATGATTCGACCGCCATGGCAAACGCCCGTCCATATTGCAAAACCCATTTTGCAATTTTGACAGAAGCGGCGGCGCGGCTATCAATGGAACGCGTTATCGTTTCTCTCAACTAATTGGCGTGCGCGACCTGCGAGCAAATCGCCGGGGTTTCTTCCTCGCCTGAATCATTAAGTGCCTGATACTTGCCAGCGGAATCGTGGTCGCGAAGCTTACCGTCCGCTATAGTGTAGAAATAATTCGGCGACCGGGAAAGATCGATCGAAAGAAGATGAGCTTGCTGCCAGAGGAACGAATAAAATGAGTTGTACTCATTCTCATCCTTGAAGATCGCGATGACCTTTGCATGCAGATTGAGCCGACGCGCTATCCGGTCGACAAGTGCACCGGGAACAACCGCGTGTGCATATCCCGGAATGACAACGAACTTTCCGCCGCCCTTCTCTTTTATTGCCCGTTCGATGAAGGCGGCGAGCTCATCGTCGTGGCTGAGGCGCTCCCGCATGATGGCAGCGTCTCGCTGCGACTTTGTCACTTCTCCGTTCGCGCTGTATCGCCGGAATGTCAGATTGGTCCGCGTAGCAAGGCATCGATAAACGGGATCATTGTATGTTGCGAAATCTTCGAGCGGATTGTTGAAGTCGTAGAAGATTGCATCAATCCCGAATTGCTTTGAGAGGAGGACCTGATGGCCTAGCGCGACCGCGGCGCGGAACTGAGTGTCAGCAGAGTCTGCTTCCGGATGATCGGCATCGACGAAGTGCCAACTTCCCGAACGGAGTACGTCCTGCGCAAAGGCTTCGACATCGGCTTCTGTTTCTATGGACATGGCCTCACGCCCAAGGACGCGGGGCATTTCAATCGCAACATGACGCACGCCGGCGTGCGACATCGCTTCGAAAAGGGCATTGGAAGAGAAAAAACCGATGCGGTCTCGTACGCCATGCTTCACGTCGGCAAGAACAACGAACTCATTCGATTGCAGGATGTTTGCGAGCGACTGCGCGCATAGCTCGCCAGGCGCCAATAGAAACGCCAATATAGCTAGGAACATCAGCAGGCGTTGGTCAATTCGAGAGTATGACTCAACCCGCTGGAAAAAGCGCGACTGCGGAAGAGCTTTAGCCATACGATCACCGTCAAGCGTGGTTCAGACCAATGCCCGCCGAACGTGACCTCTCCAGATTAGTCTTCTTTACAACTCAGATTAAACAGATTCACCAGTTCTGCAACCAGTCATGCGGGGTCGCCGAGTCGCCGGAGCCCCCCAAGCACGGCGTAGGATCGGTGCAGCCGAGCATCCACACATCAGGAACGGATTAAATCGTAATCGGGAAAAATGTATCTGGTCCGGAACCAATTCATATTTCACCATCGGGCGACGTCAAACGAGTGTCGAAACGGCGCCTGACGTCTTCGAGCGGCTGGCCAAATCGAAAACCGGAAGCTCGACTCGGCAAAAAGACGGCTGCTGGCAATATTATGAAAATTTTGTTGGTTGATGATCATGTCGTCGTCCGAGAAGGGGTCCGGCGGCTGTTTTCCGTGCTCCCCGACACGGACGTCTATGGTGCCGAGACGAGCGAAGAGGCGTTGAATGTTTTTCGAACGCTCAAACCTGACCTAGTCATACTCGACATCAATCTTGCCGGAATAAGCGGCATCAATTTACTGAGGCGCATGATAGCCGAGGACCCGCGTACCAAGGCGCTGATGCTGAGTATGGAGGTCGAGCCGATCCATGCGCTGAGGGCGCTACAAGCTGGGGCTTGTGGCTACCTCTCGAAAGGTGCGCCGGTAGAGGAATTGCTTCTCGCGGTATCGAGCGTTGCGCGTGGGCAGCGATACGTCGACAAGGAAATTGCGACGGAACTCGTGTCTAGGGAATTCACGAGCTATAGCGATCTGATCCAAAGGCTAACGGCGCGCGAGAAAGATATCTTGCGCCTCCTCGGCGAAGGCAGGAGCGCGACGCAGATCGCAACGAGCCTAGGCATTTCCTACAAAACGGTTGCGAATTCGTGCTCGGCGATGAAAAGCAAATTTGCGGTCGAGCGTTCGGCGGATCTTGTGCGGGTCGCACTCGAGCTGCGCGAGCCATAAGGCAATAGGCTTCTGTCCCGAATGAAATTGGGAAGAGCCGCAAAAAACTTCAGGAAGTCCTCCTATGGCGGACGGTATACCCGCCACCCTAAGGTCCGGTCTGCCGCGCTTGCGGTTGGATCTAAAGCGACGCCCTATCCTCCAGGCGTCGCTTGCATCTGCTGCAATTTTTGAGAGGCGGGAAATCTTATCCGCTCGGGAAGCGACTTAACGAGCCTTTGTCTCTGCGTGGCATCAGAGGTTTGCCCAAAGGCTTTATTAAAAAGGGAGAGGAAAACCCATGAGCTTCAGGAAATCATTCCTGTGGGCGGGCGGACTCGCAGCGGCGCTCTTATGCAGCGCTTCTGTGGTCCCAAGCTTTGCCGAAAGCGCTTCGGATCAAATTGCGCAGGAGGCAAAGGACCCTAATCTGTGGCCGGCGCCCGGCCGTGACCTTCATCTGACGCGTCACTCGCCGCTTGCGGACATCAACACTAAAAACATCGATAAGCTACAGATGGCTTGGGCGCAGTCCACAGGTGCGCTGCGTGGTCACGAAGGTCAGCCGATCGTCGTCATCCACAACGGCAAGCCGATGATGTTCTTCTCATCGGGCTGCCCGAATATGGCCCAATGCAATATCCTTCAAGCGCTTGACCTGAGCGATCCTGATAATCCAGTCCAGGTGTGGCATTACGTCAAGCAGACGGATCGTGATGAGACAGCAGTTCCGCGTGCGTGCTGCGACACTGTTCATCGCGGTGTGAACTACGCCGATGGCAAGGTTATTTATCACACGCTCGACGGCTACGTGATCGCACTCGATGCCTCGACCGGCAAGGAAGTTTGGGTCGTGAAGCATGCTTATCCCGAGCATGGCGAAACGCTCACGGGTCCGACGCTCATTGCGGAAAATCTCGTTGTTGCTGGATTTGGTGGCGACGAGTTCGCGGCTCGCGGCCGGTTGTCGGCCTACGACATTAAGACCGGCAAAAAAGTCTGGGAATGGCATTCGAACGGTCCCGACAAGGAGATAGGCCTGACGCCCGAGACGAACAAGAATCATCCGGAGTACGGCACCTACGGACATGACATCGGCGTCACCAGCTATCCTTCGACGAATGGTGGTGAATACAAGATCGGCGGCGGCACCTACTGGGCCTGGGGCAGCTACGATCCAAAGCGCAAGATGATCTACTGGTCGACGGGCAACCCTGGTCATTGGAGCCCATCCTATCGCTGTGGCGACAAGACCTGGGACGAGTGCAATAGCGGCAAGTGGGACAACAAGTTCTCGATGTCCATTTTTGCCCGCCATGTCGAGGACGGAACCGTCGCCTGGGTTTATCAGATGACGCCGTTCGATGAGTGGGACTATGACGGTGTCAACGAGAACGTTCTCGTCGATAATGTCAACGTCGATGGTAAAAAGCAGGACGTTCTAGTCCATTTCGATCGCAACGGCTTCAACTACGTGATGAACCGTGACGACGGGACGCTTCTTCGCGCCAACAAGTTCGTGACTGTGAACTGGGCGGAAAAAGTCGACCTCAAGACCGGCCGACCGATCAAGGTCTACGAGCACTCGCCGTTCGAGCGTCACCGCAACGTTCAGGCCTGCCCGTCTGCAATGGGTGGCAAGGATCAGCAGCCGAGCTCAGTCGATCCTGCCGATCCGACGAAATTCTATGTCCCGACCAACAATTGGTGCATGGAAGACGAGCCGCAGGATCGCACGCACACCCAGCAGGGCACCGTGTATGTCTTTGCCAACGTCTACATGTATCCCGAGAAGCCTGGCATCACCGGCAAGATCAAGAAGTTCGACATCTTGACGGGTAAGGCTGATTGGGAAATCCCGGATCCTTATCCGAATTGGGGCGGCACGCTTAATACTGCCGGCGGGCTGGTGTTCTATGGTTCCAATGGCGGAGACTTCCGGGCCGTGGATCGCAATACCGGCAAGATTCTTTGGCATCGCAAGCTGGCATCCGGCATCATCGGCAACCCGATTGCCTGGAAAGTTGGTGACAAGGAATACATCTCGGTCTTTGCCGGTCTTGGCGGCTGGATCGGTCTTCCGGTCACCGCGGGCCTCGATCTCGACGATAAGTTCGGCGCGATCGGTGCGACCGCTATGGCGAAGGCGACGGGTCTCAGCAAGGTCCCGCAGAGCGGCGTGCTCACGACCTTCCGCGTTTATCCATGAGGATGTGTCCTAACTACTGATAGGAATTATCGGCGTCCGGACCCTCACAGTGGCCCGGACGCCAATTCCATTCGAACGGACAATAAGATTTCTGCTGTGCGCGTTTGAAGCGGACGCAGCCCACAAGACCGATAGAGGTCCCATAAATGCGTTGCACGAAACTTCTCCTGCCGCTCGGATTGCTCTTCGTGGTGACGACGCACGCGGACGCCCGTGACCTGAGCTATCTGAAATCGAAACCGTTTGATCAATTGACTTCCGCGGAGCTTTCCGCGGCAAAAGAAGAAGCAAAGAAACTGAAGTTGACGAGGCTCGTCGCCTGTGCCGATCCCGGCAACCTGCCGCTTTCAGATATCAAGGGCCAAGGATATGAAAACAAGATTGCCCAAGCGGTTGGAGAAAAGCTCGGCGTCGACATCACCTTTTTTTGGCGGCCATATCTCGAGCGCGGTCTGACGCGAGAGACATTCGACAATCAGGAATGCGAGGTCCTGCTCGGCATGCCGACGGATTACCCCGACCTTCTTACCACTATCCCGCTCTATCGTTCGACCTACGTCCTCGCCTATCGCCCGGACAAAGAGTTAAACGTCAAGAGTATGGATGACCCTATACTCCACAAGCTCAAGATTGGCGTCTTCCAGTTTTCCGCTATGCGCGACGTACTCGCAGAGCATGGAATCAAGGAAAACGTTGAGGAGCATCTCGTCAGTTCTGACGCTGACCTTGAGCCCCAGAAACAGCCGTGGCGTCAGGTTCAGCGTGTCGTTGACGGAAAAATCGATATGGCCGCGGTCTGGGGCCCATTCGCAGGATGGCTCAAAAAGAAGGGCGAGCCCCTAGTCGTTCAGCCCGTCAACACGATGGTCAAAGACACGCCGCTCGAGTTTTCGCTCGGTTGGGGTGTGCAGAATACCGACGTCGTTCTGAAGCTCAAGATCGATATGGCGATGGAAGAGGCCAAGGACGATATTGCCAAGATCCTCGACGATTACGGCGTGCCTCTCGTCCGGTGTTCGAATTGCGTCGTGGAAGGCACGTTGCCGTCGCAGGGCATCATCCAGCAACAAACGAGCCAATTCTACTCGGATCGCTTTCTTACGGTGCAGAAGACCTACAAGCATAGCGCGGAGGCTGCACCCGACCAGGTCGTAACACGCGCCAGACTCGAGGGTTGGTTAAAGGAGGGTGCCGACGTCAATGAAGAGCTGATGAATGCAGTCGTCGCGGCTGATATCGATCGTATTAAGTTCCTGATCGATAAGGGAGCCGACGTCAATAAGGCCGATAACCTCGGCGCGCTTCCTTTGGGGACTGCTGCCGGCACGCGTCGATCGGATGTCATGCAGGTACTTCTGGGCGCGGGCGCGAAGGTCAACGCAGAAGACAGCGATGGCATGACGGCTCTAGAGCATGCCATCAATGTAAACCACGTACCCTCGATCAAGCTCCTCGCAAAGCATGGCGCGGATCTCGAAAAGGGAACTGAGAAAGGTTATTCGGCGCTCGATATCGCTCTAACGGACGAAAATTTCTTCGCCGCGAAGGCGCTCATCGAGGCCGGCGCCAAAGTCGATGCCGCGAGCGGTCCCGAACAGCTGACACCGCTCATGGTTTGTGCGACGCAGCTTCAGCCTCAGCAGCGACTGACCCAACTCGCACGCGGGCCGACGCCGCTCGCACTTGCCGAAGAGTTGATCAAGCGTGGTGCAAACGTGAATGCGCAATCCAGGGATGGTGTGACGGCTTTGATGATCGCTGCTGGCCAGAATAATGCTCCTATGCTGGGTCTTCTCCTTCGCGCCGGAGCTGACGCAAAAATGAAGTCGGCTACGGGAAAAACTGCCCTCGACATTGCAATCGAGGCGGGCAATCAAAACGCAGTGAGCGCACTCAAATTCTTGACCAGCTCAGCACCTGTAAAATCGAGTATCGAACCAAAAGCGATCCAGTAACCCTCTGTGAAGATGCGCATTCGACGTCTATTGTGGCTGTCGCCTTTCGCTTTTATCGCGACAGCCGCAGCGAATCCCGCCCCGCCGCCAGCGCTCAACGTGGAGATAGGATATCTCAGTAGGGATTATTCCGAACCTTTACCGATATCCCTGGTCGAACCTGCCGTCACCGACGAGGGGCTGCAAGGCGCACGCATTGGCATCAGCGATAACCTTGCGACGGGGCGTTTCCTCGGCCAATCGTATCACCTCGTGGAGAAGATCACTCCGCGGCAGGGCGATATCGCAGCCGATGCCCGAGGCTTGTTGAGCAAGACGCACCTTATCGTCGCCAGCCTCGATGCGGCTGATCTTTTGCGTATTGCCGATCTCCCAGAGGCGCGCGATGCTATCATCATCAACGCCCGTTCGAGCAACGATGATCTGCGGGGCAAGGATTGCCGGCGCAATGTATTTCACGTTGCGCCGAGCTGGTCCATGCGCGCCGACGCGCTTGGCCAATACATGGCCTGGAAGCGTTGGACCAAATGGTTTCTTCTGCGTGGCGATACCAACCAGGATATCGCATACGCAGACGCGATAAAACGCGCCGCAAAGAAGTTCGGCGGCGAAATCGTCGAGCAAAGAACAATCGTGTTCGACCCCGGCAACCGTAATTCCGAGACGGGGCATCAACAAATTCAAACGCAGATCCCGATGAGGACGCAGTCGCCGCCGCCACATGACATCGTCTTCGTCGCCGATAGTGAGGACGGCTTTGGTGATTATTTGATGTGGCGAACGTCCATTCCGAAGCCCGTCGCTGGTACGCAGGGACTTCAGGCGGTGGCCTGGTCTCCGGTTTATGAGGAGTACGGCGGGATTCAGCTACAGACCCGCTTTAGGGCGAAAATCAAGCGCCCGATGACCGAGCTCGATTACATGGCTTGGCTTGCTGCGCGCGTGTTCGGCGAGGCTGTGACGCGATCCGGAAAGACGGACGCCGCAGGATGGCGGGCTTATATCATGTCGAAACAGTTTCAGGTCGCCGGGTTCAAGGGACAAGGAATGACGTTCCGCAGCTGGGATCGTCAGCTCCGCCAGCCGATCATCCTGAGCGGACCACGAACGCTCGTCTCGGTGTCGCCGCAGGAGGGTTTTCTTCACCCCACCTATTTGACCGATACGCTGGGTATCGATGAACCGGAGACGGCCTGCAAAATTCGAGGCTGAGGGCAACGGACGCTCCTGAGGAAACCGAACAATGCTGAAAGCTTCGACGTGGATCATCGCCGCATCGCTTCTGTTTCTCGTTTCGCCATCGGCCTTCGCCGACAAGCTCTTCGTCTCGAACGAGCGCGACAATACGGTGACCGTGATCGACAGCGAGACGCTGAAGATCGTGAAAACCATTCCGACCGGAAAGCGCCCGCGCGGTATTGTCATAACGCCCGACTATAAGGAGGTCATCGTTTGCGCAGGCGACGACGATCGCCTCGACGTCATCGACGCCGAGAAGCTAGAGGTGACAAAATCCTTTCCTGCCTCAGGCCCGGATCCAGAGCTTCTCGCCGTCAATCATAAGGGAGATCGCATTTACGTCGCGAACGAGGATGACAGCCTGGTGACCGTGATGGACCGTGCAACGGGGCAAGCTATCACCGAGGTACCTGTCGGCGTTGAACCGGAAGGCATGGCCGTTTCGCCAGACGACAGCATAGTCGTCGATACCTCCGAACAGACGAGCATGGCGCATTTCATAGACGCCAAGAGCAACAAGGTGATCGCAAACATTCTCGTCGATACGCGACCGCGAGAAGCAAGGTTTACGAACGATGGGAAAGAAGTTTGGGTCTCCGCTGAGGTGGGTGGTACGGTCGCGATCATCGATACGAAGACTTTCGAGATCAAAAAGAAGTTATCGTTCGATGTGCCGGGCGTGCGCCCCGAACTTATGCAGCCGATTGGAATTCGCTTCACGCTCGATGGCAAAATAGCCTTCGTGGCGCTCGGGCCGTCGAACAGGGTGGCTGTCGTCGATGCGGGAACGCATGAAGTAAAAAGCTACATCCTCGTGGGCCAGCGCCCTTGGCATCTCGCGTTGAAGCCGGATGGAACGAAGCTTTACGTCGCAAATGGCATGACCAACGACGTGACCGTCATCGATGTTGCGAGCCTAAAAGCAGAGAAATCCGTTCCGGTCGGCCGCCTACCCTGGGGCATCGCAGTCAAGCCTGACGACCACTAGCTAAATCCTCGATTTTGGGATTGTGGGCGCTCTTCGAACGAACGCCGTTGCCGTGCGTGTGAAGGGGCGGCGGAGTTTGATTGAAGGACGGATCGTCCTCCAATTTTGTAACGCTATCACATCAAGGTGATGGGGAATAGTTCCTACGGCACATGGGAGTATTGCCCATGGTGCCACGCAAGAATGAACCATATCGATGGGTAATCCCGTCTCCTTCTTCGGAAGGAAAGCCCATTCGGAGGCTACGAGTCATGCATGCCAGTGTGGCGGCAATGGAATCTGGATACGAAGCGCGCGTTCCTCTTTTGGAGGACAAGAAGCTTCGCATTCTTGTGCTCGACGACTTCGCCCTTAATCGCCGAGCCTTGCGAATTGTTCTCGCTGAAGCTGCAAAGGCACACGTCGTCGAGGCGGCGACAATAGCCGAGGCGATGACGCAATTCCGGAAGTCCCAACTCGACATCGTTCTGCTCAGCTCCAATTTCTGCGAATCGAATGGCCTCGGTTTGATCAAGACATTTCGCGACCTCTGGCCATCGCTCAAGGTTTTGGTCTTGAGCGAGCGACTAAATGCGAGCCTCGCGAGGCGTTCTCTTGCTCTCGGCGCTGCCGGCTGCATCTCGCTCTCTACCTCCACCCAAGAGCTTGCTGACGCCATTGAAACCATCGCGCAGGGCAAAATCTATCTCGAGCCCGAAATCGCGACGAAGCTCGCGTTGAGACAGGTTTTTGGCGAGGCCGACATCTATGACGGGCTTACCGCCCGAGAATGTGAAATCCTGCGTCTGATCGGGGAAGGAAAGGACTTATCGTCGATCTCGGTGCTCTTGGGCGTCGCCTACAAGACCGTGGCCAACGGGTGCACACAAATCAAAATGAAACTCGATGTCACCTGCATGGCGGAGCTGGTAAAGGTCGCCTGCGAAAATTCCGAGAATTGGGAATAGCAGCGCTCAGTACGCGCGAATAAAGACCTTCATCTCCTGTATCTAGCCTTATCTGAGGGTGCAACGCAGCGCGCGGCAAAGTTTGGATGCGGTTGTCTTTCGCGACGGGACGCTTTCCTAAAATTCCACTCGAACCATCCTAGACTTTCGCGGACCCCGTTGTCGCGGCTCATGAAAAATATTAGGCCATTTTGAGGATCACTTTTTGCGATAGGACCGAAAATGCGCTTAGTCATTTTATTCGTGAGCGTCTTCGTCGTTGGCTTACAGAGCGGCGCGAGCTTCGCCGACAATGCAAACAAGTCGGAAAACTTTCAAATCTGCGAAGCGGATAATCAGGCGAAATGCATTACGAACGTGGCAAATACGTTCGTGCCCTGCGGGTCTGACGTTGGTGTGCTCGCTCAGGTCAATTGCCAAAAGAAAGGACGAAATTTTTTTACATTGGCCAAAACCAAGATGGTCGCGGGCGGCCAATGCGGATTGGCGATTTACGATGTGAAATGCGAGTAGAATTGCATCGATCGAGGGGACATTAGGCTCAACTGGGCTGTGCGTCGCTTGTCGGCAGCGAGACGTAAATTTTTGTCCCCCCATCTGCCGTTGAGTCGATTGTCAGCGAGCCGGAAAGAGCACCAATGCGTTCGCGCATGGCTTTCAATCCGAAGCCCGCGGTTGCTGAATTTGTCCATCCTCCGCCATTGTCGGCGACTGAGATCTTCACCTCGTCGCGGGCGAGATCGCCTTCGGAAGGCGGTGGCACGTTGTGCCGGATTACCGAAACAGCGATATGCGAAGCGCCGGAATGACGAAATGCGTTCGTCAAGCCTTCCTGAGCCACTCTGAAAATGGTCAGTTTTCGCGTATCATCGAGACCGTCAATATCGCCTTCGATGTGAATATCAAGGTCGATGGCGCTCTTGTTCCTACGCCACATATCGACCATGGCACGCAGAGCACCGCTCAAGCCAAGTTCGGAAAGCCCGGCGGGCGTCAAACGTTCAAGGACGCGGCGGTTGGTCTGCTGAAGGAGATCGACATGGCCAATGATCTGGCCGTCGAGACGCCGGGCACGCGCGAGATCGATCTCCGGTTTTTCGAGTTCACGTCGTAGAAGAGACGCATCCGTACGCATCGTAAAAAGATATGGCCCGAGTTCATCATGAAGCTCACGCGCGATATCCCTGCGCTCCTCATCTTGAATTAGAATCATATTGCTGGTCAGTTTTCGATTTTCTTGCTGCGCTTTCTGTAGGGCCGCAGCCAGTGCGTTGAGACTCCCGCATATGGATTTGATTTCCGGCGGCCCTGCCTCGGCGACGCGCAGATCGAATTCTCCATTCGACATTCGATGCATGGCGCTGCGGAGCCCGTGAATGGGTTTTAGAGAGCGGTTGATGATCAGCCAGGTCAGCAAGAGCATGATGGCCGAAACGATGCTGCCCCATTCAAAAATTCGAAAAATCGCTTCAAGAAGTTCCGAGAACTCGTCTCCCGGCCTTGGCGTGATAACGATCGTATCCAAAATCTGGCCTCGAACCTCGACCGGAATCTTCACGGGAGTGACGGGCAACCCCTTCCATTCCGAAAGCCATGTCTTTTCGATTTCGTTGTCGTCGCTGTCTGGAGATCGTCGAGATTCTAACGAGACCGAGGCATGGCGAAGATTCTTGAGTTCATTGATCAGGCGGTCGAGAGCATTTTTAGGATTGCTCGATTCTCTGAGCGGAACCAACGATGAGCGAATGAGCGTTTCCGTCAGAAGCATCGTGCTTATATTTTCGGCGTCTACACGTGGTTTGGCATCGAGCAAAATGAAGCCGATCATGCAGAATAGGCCGAGTGCTGACAGAAGAGCGATTGCTAGATTCAAGCGAAACTGGATCGACATGACATCCTGATGTTTGTTCGGGAAGAAATCCCTCAACTTCTGCATTGATAATCAGACAACGCTCGCTAGAACGGAAGCAAATATGGGAGCGAAGTGAGCGCAGAACGACGTGAAGCTTCTCGTAGTCGAGGATCACCCGATCGTCATTTCCGGCTGCCGGGCATTGTTTTCGGAAGATGACGACATCAAAATGGTCGAGGTACGGACTGCGGCGGATGCCCGTGCGGCGATGAAGGAGCATTCGCCAGATATTGCCGTCGTCGACATCAATCTCCCGGATGGATCTGGGCTTGAACTCACGCGTGAATTCGTCGGCCAAAATCCTGAGACGCGTATCGTGATCTTCTCGATGAGCGATACTCCCATGATTGCCGTTCAGGCGTTCGAGTGTGGAGCGAAAGGCTATGTCAGCAAGAATGGTAACCCATTCGATCTGCGTGACGCCGTCTTCGCGGTCGAGCGAGGCGGTACCTGGATATCCGATGAGCTTGTCCAGGAAATCGCTTTGCTTCGTGTGAAGGCGCCAGGTACCGCCGCGCTATTGAGCGAGCGCGAGCACGTTGTCTTGAGAATGCTTACGCGGGGGCGAAGCATGGCAGAGATCGCCGGCGAGATATCGGTGTCCTACAAAACGGTCGCCGCCGATTGTGCGCTGCTCCGCAGTAAGCTCAATGCGCGGACGTCGTCCGAAATGATACGCATCGCCGTCGAACTTAAACTCGTGTAAAATAAGCGTCGCGAATAACGCTAGGCTGAAGATCCGAGAAGAAGCGCGGACCCAGAGTCGAGGCTAGTCTTTGCCCCGCGCTGGCACGGTCTTCTAGTTCCCCTGAAATTACTGCACCTGGATGCGCGAGCCATCCGTGGCTTCTGCTTCGCCAGGCTTTAAATCACCGCATGATTCTCCGACAAATTTCCCAAGTTGCGTGATCTCCCTTTTTATAGCGGCGTCCTGGCGGGTCTCGCTGGGGTCCGTTGTCGTGCTCTTAATATCGATCGCAAATGTCGATTGGAAATCTCCGGACATATTCGTCGTGCTGACCACTTTGCGGCCATTGTAGAGGCAGTCGGCGTCGACAACGGTGTGATCGTCGGAAGCTTTGATATTATATGTGGAGCAATTCTCCTTGTGATCGGCAATGCTCGCGAGGACGGTATCCTTTTCCATCTTCGCATCGACACAAAGTTTCATCGTCTGATCGTGCGCTCCTTTCCCTTCGTCCATCTGTGTCCGGAGTTCCCACAGTCCCGCTTTGCGCTCCGGCAACGTCACGCCGGCATTATCGCCAAACGCGGGCATTCCCGCCGTGCCGAGAATGGCAAGCGATCCTAAAAACCAGAGTATGGGGCGCATCGAAGTTCCTCCGAACGGTAATTTTTTGCATCGACGGCGTGTTCGCCTGGAAAAGTTGTTTAGGGCCATGGGCTCTCGATGCGCAACAGCCGGTTACCTTTGTCGCGCAGTTTGGGAATTCCTCCCATTGCCGTTGTCCAAACTCTGCTCGCATTCTGTCGAATATGGAGATCCCCCGAGGCCGCAATCAAATGTTTTCCGTGAGATATTTGACGGTTATTTTCGTCGTCTTCGTCTTGTTTGGAGCCGAGCGACTTTGGGCCGACGGCATTGTCATGACGGAGCCACGCCTTGTCCTCTCCGGTCACACCAGCGATCTTTGGGTTGCCCTGTTCAGCCCTGACGGCGGCCGTATCCTAACCGGTTCGAACGACAAGACCGCAAAGCTCTGGGACGCAAAGACGGGCGCCGAGATTGCGACGTTGAGCGGGCATGGCCAGGGTATTCGCAATGCCGCCTTCAGTCCGGACGGCATGACTGCCGTTACGGTGGCGCGTGATGGATCAGGGCGTCTCTGGAATGGAAAAACAGGAGGACCCGTCGGAGAGCTTGTCGGTCATTCCGCCATGGTAGATGCGGTCGCTTTCAGCCCCGATGGAAAGCGCATTGTCACCGGCTCGATGGATATGACGGCGCGCGTGTGGGATGCTGCGACCGGCAAAGCGCTTATGACGCTGTCGGGCCACCAGGGCAACATTGCAGACGTAGAATTCGACGGAAACGGTTCGCGGATTTTGACGGCATCGAACGATCGTACCGCGCGCGTCTGGGATGCCAAAACCGGTGCGCAGCTTCTCCTACTTGGCGATCACGGCGGTGCGGTAACATGCGCCGCCTTCAGTCCGGACGGAACGAAGATTGCGACGTCCTCGAGTGATAGAGCCATCCGTATCTGGGACGCAAAAACGGGTGCCCTGATCACGAAACTCGAAGGCCACCGGCGCGGCGTTCTGTGCGTCTTGTTCGACCATACTGGCACAAAGGTCTATTCGGCGTCCGCGGATAAAACAGCAAAGCTCTGGGATATTGCGACCGGTAAGAACGAGGCGACGTTTATCGGGCACGGCCGCTACGTCATGCATTTGGCGCTGAGCACCGACGGCGATTACCTTCTCACCGCCTCTCCCGACAAAACTGCTCGGGTGTGGAATGCTCACTCCGGCGCGCTTCTCGCGACGTTGGCAGGGCATTTGATGGAGGTCGAAGACGCAGAATTCTCCCCGGACGGGCGCGAAGTCGTTACCGCCTCTTATGACGGCAAAGCACGCGTCTGGGATCTCTCGCAATTGATTTCCCAGTGAACGTTGGCGTGCTCACAATCCGATTTAAACGCCTCGACGTCTTTATTGTGCTCTCGGGAGTTATGTTCCTCTCGCAACTCCAAGGGGTCGCAGCCGGAAACAAGCCCGCCGAATGCACGAGAGATCTCATGTTCATCTTCGATGCATCCGGATCTATGGGTACGACGGACTTGACGACGAACGAACCGCATATCGCGCGAGTTCAGCGCGCGCTTCATCGCATTCTTCCGGAACTCCCGCCTTCGCGCCGGATGGGCCTGATTATCTATGGCGAAGGCGCCTACAACCAATGCGATAGCATTCAATTAAAGGTTCGTCCTCAGATCAATGCCGGAGAGCTGATCGTATCCGAATTGGATAAGGTTCAGCCCGCTGGGCGCACACCACTCACGCAATCCGTTCGGGAGGCGGCCGAGATTTTGAACTATCGACACAATCCGGCGGTGATCGTTCTGTTGACCGACGGCGAAGAGACATGCTCGGGCCATCCCTGCGATTTAGCCGACGCCTTGAAAGCCGATGCCGCAGGCCTGACGATCCACGTTATTGGCTATCGTCACCGCGATGCGGCCGGCCTCGGCGATGTCTTCGGCGCGCGATGCCTGGCCGAGGAGACAGGCGGTCTTTATCTTCCCGTAGAGACGGAAGACCAGCTCGTCGACGCACTCCGTAAAACGCTGACGTGTCCCTTGACTGCCGAAATCCCCGACAGCCGAAAACCGCTCAGGAAGGCGGAGATATCGATCCCGTTGCGGTAAATTTGCTTCCGGAGGTGTCGGTTGCCGTGAACTGGAGATCGGCCGCGCTCTTGGCGCCAAAGGTGAAGCGGATGTTGGGATCTTCCGAGATCGAAATTCCGCCCGCCATTGACCAAAGCATGTCGTTCCCCTGCTTTACCACAATGGAATTGATAAAGCGGGCTGGCGTATATTCGCCCGTCTTGCTGTTCATCTGCATCCCCGTGAAATTCGGATGCTTGATCATGATGCGGGCCTCACGCCAATGCTTTCCGCTCGCTTCATCCTCCCGAACGAGAAGGTGTGTCTTACCAAGCTGGGCGAGGGCTTGTTCGGGATCACGCGAAGCAGGAGCAGAGCAACCGCCCGATCCGATCACGAATTTTGACGCCATATAGAGGTTGCCATCCATCGTCTCGAGAATAGCGCGCACGCGACTGAAGGCATCGATGCGGACGCGCGTGGCGAGGGTTCGTTCGCCGATATCCGGTCCCTGCCTGTAGCTGTCGCCAAAAGTAAAAGTCGCGACGACCGGCACAGGGTTGCGGTCGATCAGCAGGATCAGAGATTTCACGGCCGATACGCTACGAGACGCGATTTTGATCGTGACTGGTACGACGGCCGCGTCATCTGCCTGGTCGGGAGCGAAGATCTGAATGACATTTGGATCTTCGGCGATGGCTTTATCGCTGAACAAACTCTTGCGAAGATCGAGCCACGGATCGTCATCGGCCCAAGTAGCTCCAGCTATGCAGAAGATCGTGAAGAGGAAAGTGCCGATAACGGCGGCGACGCCGAGTTGTTTCTCCAGCATTTGTCTCTTCCCGAACAAGTGAGCGACACGAGACTACGACGGTCCGTACCGCTGGCTTCATCATATTTTGCGGGAGTTCTTCCTAATTATAATGAGCCGTCGTTGGTCGCAGAATTGAGAGCGCGATCAATGAAGCGCGACACCGAAAAGATTTCCGCTCAATTTTCTGAGGCTGATCCGTGAAGCTTCGGGCTCGGTGTGGACACCGTGTCCGCATATCATAGGTGATAACATCACATCCACGTGAGAAGGAAGGCATCTCAGTCGCGCCGGGAAATGTTCCCATGGCTGAGGAATTTCTAGAATTGTAGCATGGTTATACTGGTGCCCAGCACCTTATCGGCAAGCGCACATTGTAAGAGAATTTTGCCCGACGTTCGGTGCAGGAGGAAAACGGGGGCGCGGCTAAAAGAAGACCAGGGGAAGCGAGCTGTGAGAACGAAAGCACTCAGCATCGCGAGCGGAATCCTGGTGGCGCTGCTATGTTTTTCCTTTTCGGCGTTGGCCGATGACGAAGTTACACGGCGAGCCCAGGATCCGAATGAGTGGCCGTCACCTGGCCGCGACAACGCGCTGACGCGCTACAGCCCTCTCAGAGATATTAACACCGACAACGTTTCTAGGCTGCAGATGATTTGGTCTCAGTCGACCGGCGCGCTGCGCGGCCAGGAAGGTCAGCCGATCGTCATCGACGATGTCGGAGGCAAGCCGATGATGTTCTTCGTGTCGGGCTGCCCGGAAATGTCGAAATGCAATATCGTGCAGGGGCTGGATCTTTCGCATCCTGATCATCCCATTCAAGTCTGGAATTATATGAAGCAAAACGACCGGGATGAAACGGCCATTCCTCGTGCATGTTGTGACACTGTCAATCGCGGGCCAGCATATGCCGATGGCAAGGTCGTATTTGGAACGTTCGATGGCTTCGTTATCGCCCTCGATGCAAAAACTGGAAGGGAAGTTTGGACGGTCAAACAGGCTTCGCCCGAAAAGGGCGAAACGATCACCGGCGCACCGCTTATCGCAGACGGAAAGGTGATTATCGGTTTCGGCGGGGATGAATTTGCCATCCGCGGCCGCGTCGACGCTTACGATCTCAAAACTGGAAAGCAAGTGTGGAAATGCTATTCGACAGGGTCGGACAAAGACGCGTGTCTGACGGCTGAGACGAACAAAGCCAACCCCCAGTACGGCATTGCCGGAAAAGATCTGGGTATTCATACATTCGTTGGGAACGACTGGAAAATCGGCGGCGGTTCGGCTTGGGGTTGGTTCAGCTACGACCCTAAACTCAAGATAGTCTATTATGGTACCGGCAATCCAGGCCTCTGGAGTCCATCATATCGCTGTTCGAAGCGGACGCAAGAAGAGTGCAATACGGGCGACTTCGACAATAAATGGTCGCTGACGATCTTCGGTCGAAAAGTTGAGACCGGCGCGGCGGTATTCGCCTATCAAATGACGCCCTTCGATCAGTGGGACTACGATGGTGTCAACGAGAACGTTCTCGTCGACATGAACGTCGACGGGAAGGATCGCAATACTCTCGTCCATTTCGATCGCAACGGCTTCAGCTACGTCCTAGACCGTGCTGACGGCACTCTGCTCCGCGCTAATAAATACGTGACTGTCAACTGGGCGGAAAGAATCGATATGACGACCGGACGCCCCATTAAAATCCGGGAACATTCTCCCTTCGAGCGCGGGCATAGTGTCAATGCCTGTCCGTCGTCCATGGGCGGTAAAGACCAGCAGCCATGCTCTGTCGATCCTACGGAGCCTAACAAATTCTATTGCCCGACGAACAATTGGTGCATGGAGCTCGAGCCGCAGCCGCGCAGCCATATGCAGCAAGGAACGATCTCTTCATTCGCCAACATTTTTATGTACCCGGAGAAGCCGGGTGTGGCCGGTAAGATCAAGAAGTTCGACGTATTGAGCGGCCAGACGGACTGGGAGATCTCGGATCCCTATCCGAACTGGGGCGGGACGCTCGTCACGGCCGGAGGTCTGCTTTTCTACGGTTCGCTGAATGGCGATTTCCGCGCGGTCAACCGTGGTACCGGCAAGGTCCTTTGGGAACGGAAACTCGCTTCAGGCATCATTGGCAATCCGATCTCCTACAGGGTCAAGGGCAAGCAATACATTTCGATCTTGTGCGGCATCGGCGGTTGGATCGGCGTTCCAGTAACGGCTGGGCTCGATATCGACGATCGGTTCGGTGCAATTGGCGCGACGGCTATGGCCAAGGCAGCCAATCTCGACAAAATCCCTCAAGGGGGGACGCTTTTCACGTTTCGAGTGATGGAGTGACCGCAGAGTTCCATAGCTTGGAATCCTGGAGATCCAGCGCCGATCAATCTTGTACGGATGTCAATCGCGGCACCCTGGAATCCGAAATCGTAAGTCGCACAATTGGGTCGCGCCCCAGGCGGAATTTTGGGAATTTTTGGAAATGGCAATCGCGCTAAACGGAAGATGTTGGCGCTCAATCGCAACGAGCCGCTCGCAAATTTGGGATCTCACTAAGGGAAGGATCGACGCGTGAGAAATCGGAATTGGATTTTTGTAATCGCGACTGCGCTGATACTAAGCGCTTTGGCATTCCTCGGGTCCGCGCGCATAGTCAAGGCCGATGATGACCCCGAGGCAGCGGCAAAAGCGGCGGCGGCAAAAGCCTACGAGGAGTTCAAGGCACGAAAGCCAACTCCGGTCACGAACAAACCGCCTCTCGAGGTCGACAAGGCCAATCCGCTCGGGACAATGAAAAACCCCTACACTGATCAACCTGACAAGATCGCCGCGGGAAAAAAGCTATTCTTTTCATATAGCTGCAACGGATGCCATGGCGGGGGCGGCGGGGGCGGAATGTGCCCGCCGTTGACGAACGAAACCTGGGTCTACGGCAGCGAAGACGACACATTATTCCGGCTGATTTCGCTTGGCAGCCAAGACCTTCAGAAAACATATGGCCTGACGCGAAAAGGACAGGAAGCCGTTGTCGGGCCGATGCCGCCGTTTGGCTCGCTGATCAAGAGCGACGACCAATTATGGAAAATCATCGCGTTCGTGCACTCGCTTTACAAAGGTACACATAGAAACTGGTGACCAACATCAAATGCGCCGATAGGCGTCATTTCGAGAGTCTGCTGGTTCCCCGCGGAGGGACGCGGCTGCTCCAAGAACTGGCTTTTCCTGTCGACCAGGCGGGGAGCGGTTCCGCTCCACGCCCGGTTGATGCACAAGCGAAACCGATTTTCATGAAGGTTTAATTTAGGAAGATAGATGCGAAAGCAAGCAGCGATTATTGCACCATAGTTCCATGTCGCTTCGCCAACGTCTTCTGCTCGATGTTGCGCTCGTTTTAGCGTTCAGTCTCGTCGTGGGCGCTCTTACCTCATATTGGAATTCGGCGAAGAAAATTCAGACCGAGCTGCACTCCGCCTTCGTTGTCGGAGAACAGGTGCTCAAAGACGCAGTCAATGCGTTGAATGGATCGCCCGACCCCTACCGTTCGCTTATCGGGATCATCGAGCAGTTCAACGATGGTCGGCATTTAAAAGTGTCGATCCTCGACGATAGCGGCCAGCGCGTCGTGCAATCTCATCTTGAGATGCCGGATGATCCGGCGCCCGAATGGTTTTACAAATTGTTCGAAGTGCGGTCGGAAGCAACTCGCGTGCCGGTGCCGCCTTTCATTCACGGATACTCAGCCTTTCTGATTGAGACCGATGCACGAAATGAAATACAGGAGATCTGGGATGATCTTGGAAACAGCCTTTTTCTCATAGGCATAGTCGGTGGTCTCGTCTGCGCGCTCATATACTGGACAGTTGGCAGAGAACTAAAGCCGCTGGAGCGTCTGAGCCGCGCGATGTCAGTTGCTGCAGAGCGTGATTTCACCATCCGTCTCGATGAAAAGGGACCACGGGATCTCCGCGCGGTTACACGCGTCTTCAATCATATGACCGCACAGCTCGAAAAAGCGGAAGCTTCCAAAACGATGCTGGAGGTGCAGCTTTCCATGGTGCAGGACGAAGAACGAGCCGAACTCGCGCGCGATCTTCACGATGAGATCGGTCCTTTGCTGTTCTCGGTCGGGCTCGATGCAGCTGCTGTCCGAACGTCGATTGGTGATAAGAGTGCAGACATCAGTCATCGTCTCGACTCGATCCGTGAGGCGATCAGCCTGAGCCAACGCCGGATTCTACAGATTTTGGGTCGCCTGCGGACAGGAACAGTTGAGGATCTTGGGCTTGAGGCTGTCGTTCAAGGATTGGTCGAGTTCTGGACGTCACGCAAGCCGGCGCTGACGATAACAACGAGCATCCCGGAAGGCGGCGTCAATGCCGAACTCGATCCAATTATCTACCGTATCGTCCAGGAAAGCGTGAGTAACGCGGTTCGACATGGCAATACAACATCGATAGATGCCGTGGTGAGCCTCGATGACGAGATGGTCCGAGTCCGCGTCATCGATGATGGCGGCGGTCTAAAATCCCGTCGAGCAGGTCATGGCCTGACCGGGATGCGAGAGCGCGTGGTATCGCGGCGCGGCACGTTCAGCGTCGGCAATCGAGCTGAGGGAAAGGGCACCGTCGTAGAGGCGCAGTTTCCAAAACAAGACCTCCAGAACAATTCCCAGAAAACACTGAGAGCAGGCTCCGTCGCGTCATGAAGATTCTTTTGGTCGATGATCACGTCCTCGTACGGGAAGGCGTTCGACGTCTTCTTTCGGCAATTCCGGGCGCCGACATCTGTGAAGCTGCCACAAGCTACCAAGCGCTTGCCGTGTTCCGAAAGGAAAACCCCGATGTGGTCGTGCTCGATATCAGCCTCGCCGGATCGAGCGGGCTTGAACTACTAAAGCGTTTCTTGATTGAAAATTCCGCCATCAAAGTTCTCATGCTGAGCATGCATGCCGAGGCCATCTATGCGGCGAGAGCTTTGCAAGCCGGAGCCCGTGGTTATATCTCGAAGGCGGCATCAGCCGAAGAGCTCATCGCAGCGGTGCTGCGTGTCGGTGAAGGAAAGCGATATGTCGAACGCGAAATCGCGACGGATCTCGCAATGAAGCAATTCTCCGGAAGCGGCGATCTTCTTGAACGCCTGACAATCCGTGAGATCGAGATCCTACGTCTGCTTGGTGAGGGAAAAAGCCTCTCGACAATCGCGTCAACTCTTGGGGTCGCTTACAAGACAGTCGCGAATGCTTGTAGCATCATGAAGAGCAAGCTGGCGGTTGAGCGAACGGCCGATCTCATTCGCATGGCTTTGGAAATGAGAAAAACCTGATCCCTGAAGACGAAAGAGAAAAGCGGCGGCTTTGTCGGCCGCCGCTCACACCACGCCATCGAGCGACGGGAGCTCTGGACGGGTAGAAAGAAAAAGGCACCCTTACGGGGTGCCTTTCAGCGTCGCCTAGAACTTCACCTTGACACCGCCATAGGCCGCAAACGGAATGGCCGGTGTGATCGTCCGAGCATTGTTTGGATTATACACAAGCCCTTTCAACGACGGATCAGGGCCGCCTTGTCCATTCGCTCCCGGGCCTGCTTCCTGAGCGAGCTCTGTGTTGAAATAGGTGCCATAGATTCCGTACTGTTGGTCGAACAAGTTATCGATCAACCCATAGATCTGGATGTGATCGGTAACGTCGTAGGATGTGTGCAGGTTGACTTTCGTATAGCCCGCGAGTGGCCGATCAACGTTGGTATCGTCACCATAGAAAAATTGGCTGCTCGCGGCGATCAGATCCGCGCCCAACGTCCACTTGGGCGTGATCTTATAATCGAAACCAGCCTTGAAGCGATGCCGGGGGATGCCGGGGATACGATCGCCGGGGCGGATCTTCATGCAATAGTCGTCATCGTCATCATCATCATCGTCGCCTTCGCCAATTCCGAAGGAAGAGCACGGCGTCGTGACCTTAGGGTTATTTTCAGACGGGATGATGTTGGTCGATTGATAGGTCGCGTCGATGAACGAGTAGCTCCCGTAGAGGAACCAGCGCTCGTTCCGATAGGAAGCGCTGAGCTCAACACCCTGTCGCTGAGTTTCGCCGGCGTTCGCGAAATACCCGCGTCCTTGCTGCTGGTCGGCAATCTGGATGATATCGTCTGAGTTTAAGGCCCTGAACCAGCCGAGACTCCAGTCGAAACGCGATTTACCGTCCCAGGCAATATCCTGGCCGCGCAACCCCAGTTCCCAGGTTCTTGAAACGACTTGTTTCAGATGCGGATCCGACGCAAGCGCGCTTTCGATGATGCAGGGATTATTGGGGTCCGAGCAAGCGATTTCGGACGCCGTTGCCGCACGATTTGCTTCAGAATATCCGCCATAAAATGACATGGCCGGAGTAATCTTATAGGTGAATCCCGCAGAAGGATTGAAGCGATTGTATTCGTTTACGCCATTCAACGCGTCGAGCGACGACTCGCCCGTATTGATGATTTGGACTCTTGCATAGTTGAAACGCCCACCTGCCGTAATGGTCAGGCGATCGGTGACATCGAAGGCATCGAGGAAATAGATGCCGAAGTAATCATTGAGTGTTGTAAGAGATCTCGGCGTCACATCCGACGCGTCGAGGTCCTCGCCGAGCGATGGGTCTCCGCTCAAGATCGGGCCTGTTCCGGCGACGACGTACTTTGGCAGAAAGCTGCCGAGTTCGCTCGATGCGCTATAGGCAACATGCCCATGGTCGTAGCTGCTACCCAGAATAAACTGGTTGCGGTGACCGAAGAGGTCAGCCTTATCCGCGGCTTGAAGCGACACACCGAAACTGTCGGCGTTCTGTCCCGTCCTGTCGATTGAGCCAAGAACCCCGTATTGACCAAGGTTATTGATGCCGCTCAGCGAGCCACCGGCTCCAATGCCATAGAGAGGAGCACCATCTTCCGTGCAAAGTGCCGTGCCGAATGCTGCCGGGTCGTCGCAATCATCAAATTCCGAAATATTGCCGTCGATATGGCTTTGTTTGAAATGTCGATAATAGGTTGCGCCAGAAATTGCGATATCCGGCGTCGCCTGGACGACACCGTTCAACGAATACATCTGCATATCGTTGTCGGTAACTTGCGGCGATGTGAACGTTCGCGTCCGTCCTGCGAAATCCAGCAATTCCGTAGGGACGGCAGCGGTCACACCGACCTGACCGCTCGCAATCGTGCTGTTGAAGTGGAATTCGGCACCATCGCCCTTCACGCCAAGGTCCAGGTAACCGCGCCTTTCGGTCGCGCCCGAGAAATCGCGAAATCCGTCGTCGTCGATTGCTTCGAAAGCTCCGTAAGCCGCCCAGTTTCCGCTTTGCACACCAGCTTCTGTTGAAACCTGCTTCCGGCCGAATGAGCCAAACCTCGTATCAATATCGGCGCCATGAAAGTTGAATCCGTCTTTCATCGTGATGTTGACGGCGCCGCCAATCGCATTAAGGCCGAAAATCGGATTGCTACTCATTACCGTGAGATCGGCGATCGCGTTCTCGGGAATGAAATCCCAATTGACCGTATCGCCGAACGATTCGTTGATCCGCACGCCGTTCTGATAAACGGCAAGGCCTTGCGGAAGCCCATTGACGGGAGAGGCTTCAAAACCGCGGTACTGGATGCCTGTCTGGAATGAGTTGCCCTGCAGATCGTCGACCACGACGCCTGGAATGCGGTTATTCAACACGTCCTGCGGAATGACAGAATGGTCGCGGTCGATATCCGACGACGATATCGTGTTTACGGTATAGGGGATTTTCTGGATAGACATTTCGCTGCCGGGAAGCGGAGAGACCTTTATATCCGCAGGCGGGGGAGGAATGACGAAATTGACCGCAGGCGCTTGCACGACGGTTTCTGCTGTTGCGGTAGGCGGCGGTTGCGAAGCGGCTTGAACCGGCTGCGCCGCCGATTTCTTAACTTTCTGAGCAGTCCTTTTTTTTTGCTGCACCTGCTTTTT
>JAFECG010000012.1 GCA_018242215.1 Pseudomonadota bacterium | reverse complement strand
TTCGGCTTTTATTTGCTATTCAGGGATTTCGGATGAGCCGGTGGTGAAGTTACATCGTTCAGGGCTTTTTTTTATCTTGTTGCAACGCGAGGGGTTCATCGCCTGCATTTTGCCGGCGACGCCGCAGTCCGAGATACAACCATAGCTGCCGCAGAATTCTAAGTTCTGTTCGGTGAGGTTTCGAAATTCCTGCGCCTGTACGCCGCCCGCGAGATGACATACTATGCTCTAAACGGTTCTTATAGCTTCCATTTCGCATAGTTCGGGGTGAGTGCTCGAATGGGTAATAGATTCGGACTGCGGCCTGCTTATCGAGGCCCGGCGCATATTCATCATGCCTCCCGCGCATCCTGGACATATCCGATCCTCGTTGCCGCGGCCGTGACCGGCCTTTCCGGTTGCGGCGATCGGAACACATTCGTACCGCCGCCGCCGCCGAAAGTGGAGATCGCGACTCCCCTCAAACAGAACGTCACGCGATATCTCCTCGCGACTGGCAATACGGCCGCTGTCAACAGCACAACGCTGGTGGCGCGCGTCCAGGGCTTCATCCAGAGCATCAATTATAACGACGGTGACACCGTCAAGGCCGGTCAGACGCTGTTTGTGATCGAGCAAAAGCCTTACCAGTTGGCCCTCGAACAGGCGCAAGCCGGGATGGCGAGTGCGCAAGCCTCAACGAAGAAGTCGAAAGCTGACTACGACCGACAGGCGGATCTCGCAGCCAAGAACATCTCTAGCCAAGCGACGCTCGATGCGGCAACGGCGACCTACGATGCCGCCGTCGCGTCGCAAAAGCAGGCGCAGGTCAATATCGACCAAGCTCAGCTCAATCTTGGCTATACCGAAGTTAAGGCGCCGTTCGATGGCATTGTAACGGCGCGCCAAGTCTCTCTCGGCCAACTCGTCGGGGCAGGCAGTCCGACGACGCTTGCCACAATCGTCCAGCTCGAGCCGATTTACGCGAACTTCTATGTCAGCGAAACCGATGTGCAGAACATTCGGGAAAATATGAAGGCGCGCGGGCTTACACCAGAAGAACTGAAGAAGATTCCCGTCGAAGTGGGCCTTCAGAACGAAACGGGATATCCGCACCAAGGAACGCTCGATTACGTCGCGCCGAGCCTCACCGCTGCTACGGGCACGCTCCAGGTGCGTGGGATATTTCCGAATTCCCACCGCGCATTGCTGCCCGGCTATTTCGTTCGCGTACGCGTGCCGCGCGGCAAGGAAAATGATGCACTTCTTGTGCCGGACCGCGTCGTCGGCAGCGACCAGGCCGGGCGCTACCTCTTCGTCGTCAACAAGGATGACATCGTCGAGCAGCGGAAGGTCGAACTTGGCCAGCAGGTCGGGGATCTGCGAGTCATCGACAAGGGACTTTCTCCTGATGATCGCGTCGTGATCTCCGGACTGATGAGTGTCGTGGCGGGTCAGAAGATCCAGCCCATCAGCAAGACGATCAGCGCACCGGCGCCCGGTTCGGATGCCGCACAATGATCTCAAAATTTTTCATTGAGAGGCCGGTTCTCGCCAATGTCATTGCGATCCTGATGGTCGTGATTGGCGCCGTGTGCGTTTTTGAGCTCCCGGTTGCCCAATATCCGAACGTCGTGCCGCCGACCGTGTCGGTTACGACCCGCTACCCCGGTGCGAGCGCCCGTACGGTCATCGACAACGTCGCCCTGCCGATCGAGCAGCAGGTGAATGGCGTCGAGGACATGATCTATATGCAGTCTTATGCGGCCTCCGATGGTACGTATACGCTGACGGTCACATTCCAGATCGGCACCGACCTCAACGCGGCGCAGATCCTTGTCCAGAACCGCGTGCAGGCGGCGATGGCCTCACTGCCGCAAGCCGTACAGGTGCAGGGCGTTGTCGTGCAGAAGAAGTCGACGTCGATCCTGCAGATCGTGACGCTGACTTCGCCCGACAATACCTTCGACAGTCTCTATCTCAGCAACTACGCGACCATCCGTCTGAAGGATGAGATCTCTCGCCTTCCGGGCGTCGGCAATGTCAACGTGTTCGGTGCCGGCCAGTATGCGATGCGGGTGTGGCTCGATCCCGACAAGATGCAGGCGCGCGGTCTCGATGCGCAGGATGTCATCCAGGCACTCCAGCAGCAAAGCGAGCAGGTGACGGCGGGGCAGGCGGGCATGCCGCCGGTCTCCGGTTCACCGTCGTTTCAATACACAATCGACGTTCAAAGCCGGTTCGATGATCCGGAGCAGTTTGCAAATGTCATCGTCAAGACCGGAAGCAATGGCGACCTGACGCGCGTGAAGGATGTGGGGCACGTCGTTCTTGGCGCCCAGACTTACGCGCAATATTTCAATCTCAACGGCAAGCAGGCGGCCGGTCTCGCGATCTTTCTGACGCCGGGCGCCAATGCCCTTAACGTCGCCAAAGAAGTTTCCGATAAAATGAAGGTCCTTGCGAAAGAATTTCCGCGGGGCATGATTTACGAGATTCCCTTCGATACGACGCTCTTCGTGCAGCAGGCGATCGACGAAGTCTACAGAACGCTCATTGAAGCCGCCGTGCTGGTTCTGATCGTCATTCTGGTTTTTCTCCAGGATTGGCGCGCGACGCTTGTTCCCGCAACGACTGTGCCGGTAACGATCATCGGTGCGTTCGCCGCAATGGCAGCAATGGGCTTCTCGATTAACCTGTCGACGTTGTTCGCGATCGTCCTTGCCATCGGCATTGTCGTCGACGACGCAATTGTTGTCGTCGAAGGCGCGGCTCATAACATCGAAAAAGGCATGTCGGGCCACGACGCGGCGATTGCCGCCATGAACGCCCTGATGGGGCCGATCATTGGTATCACGCTGGTTTTGATGGCCGTCTTTCTGCCCGCGTCGTTCCTGCCGGGACTGACCGGACAGATGTACGCGCAGTTTGCGCTCGTTATTGCCGCGACCGCGTTAATCAGTGCCATCAACGCGGCGACCCTGAAGCCGACGCAGTGTGCATTGTGGCTGCGTCGGCCCGTCCCGCCCGAACAGAGAAATTTCTTCTTCCGCGGTTTTAATGCCGCCTATCAGCGCTTCGAGAACTGGTACTCGGGGGTGATCAACGCAATGGTCCACCACAGCATTGCGATGTTCATCGTCGCTCTGCTGATCATCGCGGGTGCCATCTATGGAATGACACGCGTGGCAACCGGTTTTTTGCCGATCGAAGACCAGGGCTATCTGATCGCATCTGTCCAGCTTCCGGAAGGTGCGTCGCTTGGCCGGACACAACATTCGCTGGAGCGGGTCGAGCAGATTGCGAAAGCCGTTCCGGGTGTGGAACGGGTCATTACGATTGCGGGCATCTCGCCGCTCGACAATAGCGCCTCGCTGGCAAATGCGGGCGTTGCTTACATCATGCTGAAGGATTGGAGCCAGCGCGGCAAAGGCGAAGATCTCGGATCTCTTTATAAAACGCTGAACGAGAAGATGGCTGCCGTCGAGGACGGCCTTGTGATGGTGTTGCCACCGCCGCCGATCCAGGGCATCGGCAATGCTGGCGGCTTTACAATGCAGATCGAGTTGCGCGACAGCAGTTTCGATCTCGTCAAACTTGGAAGTGCGGTCGATGCGGTGGTGGCCGCCGCCAACACCCAATCGGGCATTCAGCGCGCCTCGACAACATTCCGCGCCACGGCTCCGCAGTACAAGGTCACGATCGACCGGGCAAAAATTCAAACGTTGTTGCTCACAACGGACCAGGTGTTCCAGACGTTGGCGAGCTACTTGGGATCCAGCTATGTGGATCAGTTCAACAAGTTCGGTCGCGTCTTCCAGATCTATGTGCAGGCGGACGCGGGATACCGGATGGAGCCGAACGACATTCTGCGTCTCAAGGTGCGGAACCAGAACGGCGATATGATTCCGCTCGGAACAGTTATGACCATAACGCCGATCGTCGGCCCGTCGCTCATCAGTCTTTATAATCTCTATCCCTCGGCAACCATCGTCGGCGTTCCCGCAAAGGGCTTTTCGTCGGGCGACGCAATGTCTCTCATGGAGCAAGTCGCGGCGAAAACGCTTCCTCCGGGCGTCGGCTATTCATGGACAGCGCTCTCCTATCAGGAAAAAATTGTTGGCGGCCAGATTTACTTTGTCTTCGCGCTCGCCATGCTGCTCGTCTACCTCGTTCTCGCCGGGCAGTATGAAAGCTGGTACTCGCCGCTCTCGGTGTTGTTCGCAGTGCCGCTGTCGCTTGTCGGGCCGGTGTCCGTCATGCTCGGACTTGGTATCGACATCAATCTTTATGTGCAGATCGGCCTGGTGCTGCTGATCGCACTCTCGGCCAAGAATGCGATCCTCATCGTCGAGGTCGCGCGTGAGCTTCGTGCCGACGGCAAGGCGATCGCGGAAGCCGCCCTCGAAGCGGCGCTTGCTCGCTTCCGGCCGATCCTGATGACGTCGTTCGCTTTCATTCTCGGCGTAGCCCCACTGGTTTTCGCGACCGGGGCGGGCGCTTCGGCCCGGAAATCGATCGGCATCACGGTTTTCAGCGGCATGCTTGCCTCGACATTGCTGGCAGTCCTTTTCGTGCCCTCGATGTTCGTTGTTGTTCAGAGATTTGAGGAATGGCGGGCGTCGCGAAAAGCACCGGGGAAGGCGGTGGCAGGAGCGCCTCCGCACGGGTGATGCCGCCATCTTTCCGCGCTGGCGCCTTATTGTTGAATGACGTTCCTCAGGCGGGTGCTGCTATCAATCGATCGCTTTCGGATCGTGGCGACCAAACGCGGCAGATGCGCGGGATGTCTATCGCGGTCCCGAAAGAGGGAGTAGAAAGCAAGGGCACTGAGTTCTGAGGGTGTTATGGCCAAGTGGCGTCGGCGAAGCCAAGCAAGTGAGCCTGTCGAGCGGCGTTCAGAGACATTCGATGTCGCCCGATTTCTGAAGCTTTGTGGGATGCTCGGTTCTCCCAACGACGGCGAACGTGCATCGGCGGCGGCGAAGGCGACGGAAATGCTGAAGGCTGCGAACCTGACTTGGTCGGATGCGATCAAGGATGCCAAAGCTCTCCATGATCACATCGCACTCGGGAGCGCGCGGGAAGAGGAAGTCCGCGCGCATCGGTTCTGGAAAACAAGGGGACCGGCCGAACGAGCGGGAGCTTGAGGCGGCTTAGCGCATTATAGGCTGCGCCGCTCATCTTTCCGCTTCGAATCCTTTGATCGCCCAAGCTGCAGCATATCCGAAAAGCCATAGCGCGATCGGCGGCGCAAAGAGGAGGATCGGGACCTCGATGAAATCTCCTCGCGTGCTGAGGCTGCCTTGCACGCCCTCAAGCAGAAGGTAGATGGTCCAGCCCATGATCCAGCCGGCTGACGCGAGGATCCAGACGCGGAAGAGACCGCGCTTCCAATTCAGGGGTGCAGCTACAGGCTCCGCTCTCAGATCATTAGCAGGCCGGCGCGGAATTCCGAAATTCGTCATCCGACCCTCCAGGCTCGAAAGAGGGCCAACCGGTTTAGATTGCGCTTCATCAGCATTTGCGGCCACTCTTTTGATCGCTTCAGAGAGAACCCCCTTTACGGGCGGGCGGACCTTAACATGGCGCCGCGCCTCACGCACGACCCTTCCGGCGAGGCTATCAGTCCCGGCATGGGTGAAATGATTGTGTCGCCGGAATGGCCGCGTACAGATGCGATGATGGTACGCAGTCGACGCGGTGGTATTCAATCGATGTGCGGAGAACAGCAACGATGCCGGAGCTGACATCATTCTCGGTGCTGGATCTCGGAGAAAATCTGCTTGGTTTCTATGACGGCCGCATCCCAGGCATACGCTATCATTCAGATGCGCCGAATTGGCTTGACGATGGCGGTTTTGCGCTGGGCATCTGCAGTTATGCGATTGTCGATGGTGCTTCCGCGGTCGTTTACGATACGCACCTTTCGCTCGCTCATGCGCAAGCCATTCGCAGTGAGCTTGAGCGGCGGGGCGTTCGAACCTTTCGGGTCGTACTGAGCCACTGGCATCTCGATCACGTAGCGGGAAATGCGGTCTTCGGCGACTGTGAGATCATCGCATGCGCGGAGACCGCGCGGCTGCTTGCCGAGAAGAAGGCGGCAATAGAGACCGGGACGATCGATGGACCGCCTGCCATTTCGCCGCTCGTCCTGCCAACCACCATTTTCGAGGGCGAGCACGAACTTTTATGTGGGGACGTGGTGATTGCGCTGCGACCGCTCGACATTCACAGCCGCGACGGTGTTGCCATGTATCTGCCCGGTGATCGGACTTTGCTTGCGGGCGACACGCTCGAGGATACGGTCACGTATGTGGACGAGGCGGATCGGCTGGCGCAGCATCTGGTGGATCTTGACCGAATGGTCACCTGGGATTTTACCCGCATCCTTCCAAACCACGGTGCCAAAGAGCGGATCGTGGGACGCGGCTATGACCGTGGTCTTATCGACGCGACACGCGTCTATATCGAGCGTCTGCTGCGGGTGGGAGATGAAGAGCATCTGGCGTTGCTCGCGCTTTCGGAATTCATTCCGGAGCCGCTGGCCAACGGGTCCATCACGCTGTTCGAACCGTATGAGGCGGTTCACAAGGGAAACGTCGCGAAAGTCCTCGCAGTTCATCGTGTGCCGGCGGCTTGAGCCAACGCCGCGGTCCGCGCTCGATCAAGTTTATGAACCGATCGGTGGCATGGTCGCTGGAACCCACTCTTGAATAAGCGATTACACCATCATGAGCGAGGACTTACCCAACGACGCGCGGGATGCGTACATCTTTTCAGACGAGAGCCGCCACGTATTTGCCGTGAGCTTGGATCGCGGGGGTCGGAACCTTCCAAACGCGGAAACGGGAAACTGGACATTCGTCGAAGAATTCCCTTTGGGGGTGCATGAAGTCATGCCCTACGGAATAGATCCCGAACCCGTTTTGAGAGGCCTCGCGGCGGATGGCTATTTCGTTTGGCCCGCGCACGTCATTCTTCCATTCGGGACGTCTCAATAATCTGGTCCGACGCGGCAAAACAGAGGGCGTGACATGCATCCCGCCCTCCGCCTATGTTGCAAGCTTCGTTGTGCGCTTTATTTCAACGGTGCAGCTTCCGCGTACGCCGGTCCATTGAGCAAGAAATTCAGACGGAAAGTGACCGTTTGGATCGCATCCGGATCGATGCGGGCGCTGTAGCTGCCAGGGATAGAGAGCGCGCCTTTGCCGCTGCCAAAGGTTAAGGGGCCGTCGAAGGAGTAGGTCTCGGCGCCGAGATCGATGTAGTTGTATTCGACGCCGACCGTCAGGTTCGGAAGTATCATGCGCTCGATGCCGCCGCCGATGCTCCAGCCGTCATGGCGTTTGGTATCGCTAGATGAGGTGCTGACTGGCGCGGTCCCGCACACAAAGACGCACCCGGTAACATCCCCGGAAATATTGCTATGCGCGGTGATGTTGGCTCCGGCATAGCCGCCGCGCACATAAGCCATCCAATCGTCGAACGTATAGCCGACCTTGCCGCTGACCATAAATAAATTGTCGATCCGCGCATCGAGCGACTGCGTTCCGTCGCCAGCCACGCCGAAACATCCGAACGGGCAAGTTATGGTATCAAACGACCAATCCGACGTCGTTTTGTCATCCATGCCGGTCGAGTCGAGCGTCCCTTCGACGCCGAGCACCCAATTTCCGAATTGGCGCTGAAAACCGACTTGGCCGCCAACGACATATCCGTCTAGATGATTGCTTTGGTTCGATGCAAGTCCGACGCCATTGACCAACAAATCGTTTGCCGGTCCAAAATCATATGCTGATCCGGCATCTGACCAGCCATATCCGGCATTCACGCCGATATAGGCGCCGCTCCACTTGCCGGAGTCGATCGTGACGCCGTCAATATCGCCTGCAATGGCTGCTGATGTCCCGAAAAGAAAAGACAAAACGACTGCGCCGCGCGCAATCAGGGTACGCATGGACATAAACTTACCCCCACTCAACGCAACTCACGCTACAAAACGCTACTCAGCGAACAACACGCATTATCCCTGGCACAACTCGCGCACAATTTCTGTTCACAACATTCCAGTTTTTGCCTATTCGGCGATCAGTGTTGTGGTGTGGATACATATTGCTTTGCGGCAATAAGCCTATTCCCAATGCTGCCGTCGTCCTGAACTTCGCTCACTTCCGACCAGAAATGGAAATCGTAGGTCGTTCGGGATTTCGCCCGTTTCTGCAATCTGACAAATTGCGGAAATCGGACGCTGCATTGGCGACCGAGGAAATTTTAAAAAGCAAAAATAACATTTCTGGATGCGGAGGGTTCAAGGCTTATAGCTCGCCGCTTCCTCTTTATGTTGTTCGCGTTCGCCGGGTACGGTGCTGACGAATTGCGACAGCCAATTCGACAACCGATCCATATAAAGAAAGATCACGGGCGTGGTGAAGAGCGTCAGTACTTGGCTGACGGCGAGGCCGCCGACCATGGCAAAGCCGAGAGGCTGACGAATTTCGGCGCCGGTTCCAGTGCCAAGCATCAGCGGTACGCCACCGAGAAGCGCGGCAAGGGTTGTCATCAGGATCGGGCGGAAGCGCAGCAGTGACGCCTTGCGTATCGCGTCCTTCGTCGACAGATGCTCATTGCGCTCGGCATGGATTGCGAAATCGACGAGCATGATGCCGTTCTTCTTTACAATACCGATGAGCAGGATGACGCCGATCATCGCGACCAGGCTGAAGTCGTATCCGAAGAGCATCAGCATCGCGAGCGCTCCGGCACCCGCCGATGGCAATGTCGAAAGAATAGTGATTGGGTGGATGTAGCTTTCATAGAGCACGCCGAGGATCAGATAGACGACGAACAATGCCGCCGCGATCAAAAGCGGGACAGTCGTCAGCGATGCCTGGAATGCTTGCGCATTGCCCTGGAACGACGTCTGCAGCGAGGCCGGCAGACCCAACTGACGTTCCGCAGCCTTGATGTCATTCGTGGCGGTGCCGAGCGAAGCGCCTGGCGCGAGATTGAAGCTGATCGTCACCGCCGGAAATTGGCCTTGATGGCTGATCGAGAGTGGCTGCGTCTTCCGCGTCGTCCAGCTTGCGAACGTCGCCAGGGGAACAAGACCGCCGGTGACTGGTGAGCGTATGTAGAGCTTGTTGAGGCTTTGCGGATCGGCCTGAATGCTCGGCAGAACTTCCATCACGACGTGATAGCTGTTTTGCTGCGTAAAGAACTGTGCAACTTGCCGCTGGCCGAATGCGTCGTAAAGCGTATCGTCGATCTCTTGCGGCGTGAGCCCATATCGCGAAGCCTGATCGCGATTGATATCGACCGTCAGCGTCATGCCTGCGCTTTGCTGATCGCTGGCGACGTCACGAAGCGCGGGCAAAGTTTTGAGTTTATCAAGAATGCGCGGTGCCCAGGTGTTCAGTTCATCAGAGTCAGCGTCTTGCAGCGTGTATTGGAACTCCGTACGTGTCGCGTGGCCGCCGACGCGGACGTCTTGAGCAGCCTGGAGGAATAGTCGCGCACCTTCCACTTTCGCGAGCTTCGGTTGCAAGCGGCGGATGATCTGGAAGGCCGACGCGTCACGCTCGGACCTTGGCTTTAACGTAATGAACATACGGCCGCCATTGAGCGCGGGAGTCGATCCACCGGCGCCGATTGCCATTGCGATAGTTGCAACACCCGGGTCGCTCGCGACGACTTTTCCCAGCTCTTCTTGCCGGCTCAACATGGCCTGGAAAGAAATATCCTGAGCCGCCTCGGAGACGCCTGTGAGCAGGCCGGTATCCTGTTCAGGAAAAAAGCCCTTGGGGATTTCGACGAACAGAACGCCGGTCGCAGCTACCGTGGCGAAGAACACCATCAGCGTCAGGAACTGGTGGCGCAAGACGAAATCGAGCCCGCGCTCGTAGGAATTCAGGAGAGCTTGGAAGCCGCGCTCGCTCCACTGATAAAGCTTATTGTGTTCGATATCCTTTTCGCTCTTGAGAAAGCGGGAGGCCATCATCGGCGTCAGGGTGAGTGCGACGAAGGCGGAGACGGCAATCGTCATCGTCACTGTCACTGCGAATTCGCGGAACAGGCGACCGATGATGCCGCTCATCATCAAGAGAGGAATGAAAACTGCGACGAGCGATACGCTGATCGAGATGACGGTAAAGCCGATTTCGCCAGCGCCCTTGAGCGCCGCTTCGTAAGGCCTCATGCCCTCTTCGACGTAGCGGACAATATTTTCAAGCACGACGATGGCGTCGTCAACGACAAAGCCGACTGAAATCGTAAGCGCCATGAGAGACAGATTATCGAGGCTGTAGCCCATTGCGTACATCAGGGTGCAGGCGCCGAAGAGCGCCAACGGCACCGTCACGCTTGGAATGATCGTCGCCCAGAGGCTCCGCAAAAACACAAAGATGACGGCGACGACCAGCCCGACCGAAAGCAGGAGCGTGAATTCGACGTCCTCTACAGATGCGCGAATGGTCTGTGTCCGGTCGCTCATGATCTTGATCTTGAGCGCCGTCGGAATAGCGGCTCGCAGGCGCGGAAGCTCGGCCTTGATGCGGTCCACCGTTTCAATGACGTTGGCGCCGGGCTCCTTGAAAACGACGAGAAACACGCCTCTTTTGCCGTCGGCCCAGGCAGCCTTTTTCGTATCCTCCGGACCGGCAATGGCTTTACCGACATCGCGCACGCGGACAGGCGCACCGTTGCGGTATGCGAGAATGATGTTGTTCCAGTCCTTTGCTTTGGTGAGCTGGTCGTTGGCGTAGATGGTGTACCCGCGATTGGGGCTGTCGATCGAGCCCTTGGGACTGTTCACCGTGGTGATCGACAGTGGTGTGCGCACATCTTCAAGCGTCAGATCGCGAGCGTAGAGCTTGGCGGGGTCGAGCTGAATGCGGACGGCGGGCTTTTGCTCGCCGCCGATCGTGACCTGACCGACGCCGGAGATCTGACTGATCTGTTGCGCGAGCTTGGTATCGGCATTGTCGTCGACTTCCGTCAGCGGCATCGCATCGGAGGTCGCCGAGAGAATGAGGATCGGACTGTCGGCGGGATTGACCTTGCGGTAGATTGGGGGCTGCGGAAGGTTTTGCGGTAGCTGGCCGCCAGCGGCATTGATCGCCGCCTGGATATCATTGGCTGCGCCGTCTATGTTCCGGTCGAGATCAAACTGCACGACAATCGTCGTCACGCCGGGGCCACTTGTGGATGTCGTCTCGGTCACACCCGGGATCTGGGCGAACTGACGCTCGAGCGGTTGAGCGACGTTGGACGCCATCGTTTCGGGGCTGGCGCCGGGAAGGCTGGCGCTCACCTGTATCGTCGGAAAATCGATCTGCGGCAGCGGAGCGACCGGCAAGCTCATGAAGGCGACCAGGCCGACGAACAGAAGGCCGACCATGATCAGAGACGTCGCAATCGGAAAACGGATGAAAGGCCCTGAAATGCCGCCGCTCGCCATGCTATTCGCCCTCCGAAGCCGTATGCTTGGAGCTTGAACCGCCGTCTGATGCCGTGGTGGACGATGATTTTTCCTTTTTCTGCTCGTCGGGCAGCTGGACTTTCGAGCCCGGTTGCAGCCGGTAATATCCCGATGTCACGACGCGCTCGCCGGGCTTCACACCGCTCCTGATGACTGCCTGTCCGTCCTGGATCTCGCCAACGACAAGGTTGCGTTGCTGGACTTTGTCGTTGGAACCCACGACATAGGCGAAGAGCTTATCCGGTCCGCGTTGCACGGCGGCGTCTGGAATGACGACCACGTTTTTCTCGGTATTGATCAGCAGGCGCGTGGAAACCGAAAGGCCCGGCCAAAGCACCTTTTCGCCGTTCGCGAACTTCGCTTTCAGTTTGATTGTTCCCGTCGTCATGTCGACCTGGTTGTCGACCAGAGAAAGCTCGCCTCTGCCGAGCAACCGCTTGCGATCCGAGGTGTAAGCTTCGACCGGGAGCGCGCCGCCCTTCAATTTATCGAGGATGCGCGGAAGCTGCTCCTCGGGCTCCGTGAAGATGACGGCGATCGGCTGAATCTGCTGGATCGTCGCTACGCCGCCGGTGTCAGTGGCATGGATGATATTTCCCTGGTCGACGAGGCGAAAGCCGATGCGTCCAGAAATTGGCGCCTTGATCGTCGTGTACGCAAGCTGAACTTTATCGTCGTCGATAGCGCCTTGATCGGCTTTGATGAGTTCTTCCTGTTGCTTGACAGCCGAACGCTGCGTATCGATCTGCTGCTGTGTGGTTGCGAGTGTTCCGGTTTTCTCAAACCGCTCGAGGTCGCGCTTCATGTTCGTGAGATTGGCTTCGTCCTGTCCTTTCTTCGCAACTGCCTGATCGAGCGTCGCCTGGAAAGGACGCGGGTCGATCTGTATCAGGAGATCGCCCGCCTTGACGAATTGCCCTTCATCGAAAGCCACCTTGACGATCTCGCCATCAACCCGGGAGCGGACGGTCACGGAGTTCCAGGCTTGTACGTTGCCAAGGCTGTCGAGATAGACAGGAAAGTCCCTGCGTTCCGCGGTCGCGACAGTCGCTGGCACAGCCTCGTCTGCGTGCGGTGCCGC
This sequence comes from Pseudomonadota bacterium, assembly GCA_018242215.1. GTDB lineage: Bacteria > Pseudomonadota > Alphaproteobacteria > Rhizobiales > Hyphomicrobiaceae > Hyphomicrobium_B. The sequence goes on along the minus strand of JAFECG010000012.1, from coordinate 15,999 downwards.
TTTCTGCTGAGCAGGATGATAATGTCGCCAAGCCCAATAGCCCCCGCCCGCCAAGGCGGCAAAAAAAGCCAATGAGGCAAAGAACTTGATGCGGGACCCCACACGATTTCTCCAAGCATAGGAATGAGGATGTGCGAGGCAGACACTCCGCCCCAATCTAACGACGGTTCAGAAACGCAGTTCCGTCGCGAGGAGGCGAATTTCGCCTAAGGTCAGAGAGTTCCCGGATCTCTTTGTGCCGAGATCGGGAGGTATCCTGGATGCCGCAATGTGCCTTGGAGAACTGGTATGAGGTGGATGCTGGTCGAGCGAAAACCCGATGTCGTCTATGCTGGTCGGCCCGATCTTTATCTCGGGAAGGATGACGCCGAAACGACCGACCGTGCCCGGGCATTGACCTTCGAAAGTCGGGAGGCCGCCGAGGCCCACCGCCGCAGGCTCGACCATCCTTACGATTGGGTGGCGACCACCACGGAGAGCTAATGTTGAGGCAACTCAACGATTTCGGAACCTGGTTGCCTTAATATACGTTTCCCACGGAAGCCCTTAGCCACTGTGTTTTTAGCGTGTTATCCTGTCCTTGTATCGCGTTCTGAGGAGTTGAGCCATGGCAACCACGCGGTCCTTTTGGAAGGGACATCTGCGGCTTGCACTCGTCACTATTCCCATCCGTCTCGTTAGCGCAACGGCATCCGAAGAGAAGGTGGCGCTTCATCAGGTCGATCGCAAAACCAAGCAGCGCATTCGCTATCAGAAAGTAGCGGGCGAAGGCGGTAGAGTAGTTCCTCAGTCGGACATCGTCCAAGGCTATGAACTGGATAATGGTAACTACGTCCTGTTCGAGCCGGAGGAACTCGACAAGCTGAAGCTCGATACGCGTCACACAGTCGAGCTTACCGAATTCGTGGAAGCGTGTTCCATCGATCCTCTCTACTTCGCCAATCCTTACTACGTTTTGCCGGATGGAGATGTGGCTGAGGAGGGATATCGCATCATCCGCGATGCATTGCGGGCGACGAAGAAGTATGGCGTGGGCCAGCTTACGATCCGGGGACGCGAGAACCTCGTCGCGATGAAGCCCTGCGGCAATGGCTTGATGCTGGAAACGCTCCGCTATGCAAGCGAGATCCGCGACGCCGACCAGATCTTCGAGGATATCGGCACGAGCAAACTGCGCCCCGAGCTGATCGATATGGCGAAGCAGCTCATCGATGAGCGAACGCAGAAATTCGATCCGGCAGAATTCAAGAACCACTACGCTGAGGCACTTCGTGCACTGGTGAAGGACAAGGTCGCCGGCGGCCTCTCGACCGAGGTGGCAGGCGGTGCAGAGGAGACGAAGGGCGGCAAGGTGATCGACTTCATGGAAGCGCTGCGCCGATCGACGAGTAAGACGTCCGCGAAGCCTTCAGGCGGTCGTACGAAAACCGCAGCTTCGCGCCAGAAGCGTGAGCCGGTGAAGCGTGCAGCACCAAAGGCGCAGAAACGAAAATCGCGTGGTCGTGGCTAATTCGGGTCTCGCAGCAGAAGACTCGTGTTATGGTTGCGACAGATTGCGAATTGCGCCGGCTCGCTGACAGGATTCGCGTATCCGACAGCGTCTCGTATCGATCAACGTGAGCACGGGAAGCGATATCGCCTGATTGCGTTTGCAACTTCAGGAGGTCTTCATGCATCCGATTTTTGCACTATGGATGTGGATGTTCGTCTCGCAGCATTTCACACAGCAGATGCTGCTGAGCGTCTTTTGATTTCCTTCAGCTTTCGATTGATTTGGTCACAGGCCGGCGGACATCTTTTGCCGGCTTATCTTCCCGTAAGCCCTTGAAAGCTGCGTGTCTCAGAAGGCCGTCTTGCGTCCAGGCGCGATATTCGATCTGTGCGACGAGCTGAGGCTTCACCCAAATCACGTCTCTGCGCTGGAGGTTCGTCAGAGGCCCCTTGACGGGCGGCTCTGCGATGGTGAGCGGCTTTAACTGGCGCATCAGATCGGATGCAATTTGATGCGTGTATCCCGTTCCGACGCGGCCGGCGTAGATGAGCTGCTTTCTGGCATAATAGCCGACGACCAGCGCTCCGACGGCGTTCCGTGTCGCATTCGAATTGAGATATCCGACGATTACGAACTCGTCGACCTGGACGCATTTCGACTTGAGCCAGTCTTCATGACGTCCCGAGCGATAAGGTCGATCGATCCGCTTTGAAATGATGCCTTCGAGACCCAGCTTGCAGGCTTGCGAGAGCATTTCGGCGCCATCAGTCGCAAGATGCTCGCTGTAACGGATCTGTCGGGCGTTCGAACGTCGGGCGAAGAGATTGCGAAGCGCTTCCTTGCGGTCTCCGAGGGTTGCGCCAATCAGGTTCAAACCATCGAGATAAAGGAGGTCGAAGCAGTGCAGAACGAACTTTTCGCTGCGGCCGCTCTTCAGCGCTGCGGCAAGCGCCGTAAAGCTCGAGTGACCACTCGCATCTTCGACGACGAGTTCTCCATCGATAATAGCCGTGCCGTTGTGGAAGTCGCCGAGCAATTTCGAGAGCGTTCCAAATCTATCCGTCCAATCGAGGCCAGCGCGGGTCAGAAGCTTCACGCGCGTTTTGCTGATATGCGCTTGGATGCGATAGCCATCGAACTTGATCTCATGCACCCACTCGTCACCGGCTGGCGGTTTCGCGACGAGCGTCGCAAGACAAGGTTCAAAGAATGTCGGCATCGCCGACTTGATCGCGCCTTTGATTTTTGGCTGAGCGTGAGTCCGCCGCGCGAGCTTGCGGATGGCCTCAGTCGAGGATGGACGGCTCGCAGTATGAATTTTCACCCGCGCCGCCATTATGATCCGAGAAGTTTTTTGATGGCGCTCTTCAGGGGGCGCTCTGATTCCGAATATCCTTCCCATGCCGATGATTTCTTGAGAAGCGCTGGCGCCGTCTGGATCGTAAAGCGCTTGGGATCGAGCCCCTGCTTCGTCTGTGCCCATGTCAGTGGCATTGAAACTGTTGCCCCGGGTCTCGCACGCGGCGAGAGCGGAGCTACGGCGGTTGCCATCCGGTCATTTCGGAAGTAATCGAGAAAAATCCGGCCCTTCCGCAGTTTCTTCGTCATTTTGATGAGATAGGCGTCCGGACTGTCCTGCGCCATCTGTTGACACAAAGCGCCCGCGAACATCTTGGCATCGTCCCATCCAACTCCGTCGCCACGACGGGTCTTGAGCGGGGTGACGACATGGATGCCCTTGCCGCCGGTGGTCTTGCAAAATGGGACGAGGCCGACCTTTTCCAGCCGTTCCCGTAGTTCGTTGGCGGCTCGAACCACATTCGAGAATTCGACGTCGGGTGCCGGATCGAGATCGAAGACAAGGCGCCCTGGAGTATCGGGCTCGAAGGGCGCGCAATTCCATGGATGAAACTCGAGGGACGCGATCTGCCCAAGCGCGATCAACCCTTTCACCGAATTCACCTCAATGTAGGGCTCACGGTCGCCGGAGATGCGCACCAGATCGATCTCCGACGACATGCCGCGCATGGCATGTCGCTGGAAGAAACGCTCGCCGTCTATGCCGTCCGGCGCCCGTATGACCGAGCAGGGGCGCCCCTTTATGTGGGGCAGCATCCAGTCCCCCACCGTGTCGAGATAATGGACGAGATCAAGCTTTGTCACCGCGCTCGCCGTGGCCGACGGCCAAAGCTCCTTGCCGGGATTCGAGATTGCGATGCCGAGCACCGTGTCGGCTCCGGACGCCTTGTCGGCCGCTTTCTTGGTTCGGGTCTTGGCCATCTTGCGAACCGGGATCCGTTTCAGGGCTTTCCTTGGAGCGGGCGCGGGCTCGGGATCGCTATCGTCGGACGCTTTGTTCGAGTTCCATACTGCATCGGGCCTTTTGGCGCGGCGCCCGCGCAGGATGAACGGTTCGGGCCCTCGACCTTCACCGGCGGCGATCTGGTCCATCGTCCGGTTCGAAGCGACAGATCGGTCGAGCGACAGAATTTTGTCGGCGTCGCCGGCGTGTGCGCCTTCGTCCTTGTGCTTGATGAGGAGCCAGTTGTTGCGCTTTCCGCCGAAGCGATCGCCTTTCATCTTGACGAGAACCCAGCTGCCTTTGAGCTTTTCACCGGCGAGGACGAATTTCAGCTCGCCTTTGCGCAGTTGCTCCTGAGCGCTTTCGTTTCCGAGAGGGGTCCAAAAACCGCGATCCCACAACATGACGGTGCCACCGCCGTATTGCCCTTTCGGAATGGTTCCTTCGAAATCTCCATAGTCGAGTGGATGATCTTCGACTTCGACAGCAAGCCGTTTGTCTTTCGGGTCGACCGACGGGCCGCGCGTGACCGCCCAGGATTTAAAAACGCCATCGAACTCGAGCCGGAAATCATAATGGAGCCGCGTTGCCGCGTGCTTTTGAATGACATAGCGGGGGTGCTTGGCAGGGCGGACAGCGGCCGTCCCACTCGGTTCAGCGGTTTTGGTAAAATCGCGCTTAGCACGATATTCGGAAAGCTTCTTTTTCGCCATGCAACTTCATCCGGGCGGCTCCCACGGCATCCTAAGGCCAGAGGAAGCTGACGCGCTAGACTTAGATCAACGCGAGGCGGGGCGGAGCGCAGATATGGTGATCTATAGTTCCAGTTCGGTTTCGAAACGGCCGCATGAGATGCTTTGTTCCGTAAAATCTGGCGGGAGCCTACCGCGGATCATCGGACGGTGGCGCGACGGACCGCAAGAGGACCTCTCGGGAGACTTACTCTAGGAACCGTGGCCGTTATTCCCCACTTACTTTCCTTAAGGATGTTGTGAGACATCCATTCGAGAGACCAAGGAGTGTTTTCAATGTATCTGAAAACGATTACTGCGCTGGGGGTCATCCTGCTCCTGGCGCTGGGCAGTGCGACTGCCGACGCGCGCATGGGGGGCGGGGGCGGCGGTCACTTTGGCGGTGGGTTCGGTGGCGGGGGTCATTTTGGAGGTGGTGGCCACTTCGGCGGCGGCCATTTCGGAGGTGGCAATTTTGGAGGCGGGCATTTCTCCGCGCGCTCGTTCCACTCCAGTCCCAACTTCGGTGCACGGGGTTTCCAGGGACGGAGTTTCCGAGGGGCGCACGGTAGCCGGGCGTTTCGGGGCGGCCGGAATTACGCCTATGCCCATGGACACAGGGGACATGGCGGACATGGACATCACCATCATCGTCATGGTTACCCGATCTTTATCGGCGGCTATCCCTACTATGACGACGACTACTACGACGACTACTACGACGATTACTACGATTCCGGCGACGATTGCGGCTGGCTTTATAGCAACGCCGTCCGGACGGGGAGCGCCTATTGGTGGCGCCGATATCGGGCGTGTGAATATTGATCCCACTGCCTGAGAATACGAAGGGCTCCGGAAAAAACCCGGAGCCCGTCGCTTTTCTAAGCGGGTGGCCCCCGGCTTACGGGCTCGAGCTTCCCGTTCCTGCCGGTGACGTAGGAATCCTCGCATCCGGCTTCGATCCTGCAGCAGGGTCGTTGGGAGTGTTGGTCGAGGGACCCGGCTGAACGTTTTGATTTGTCGTCGGATCAGCTGGAATGCCGGCTGGTGTCGACACTCCCGCCTCGCCAGTGCTCGTGCCCTGGTCTGCCGGAGCAGGCGTGACAGTGGTCGGCCTAGATCCCGGCGATTGCGGGCTAACGTCCGAGCTATAATCAGCCGCCTGCACCATCGCGCCGAATGAGCCCGCGGCGACGATCGCCACCATGGCCGCACCAACCTTGAGCATATTCATTCTCATGATCTCCTCTTGTTGTTGACGTCTCCAGACCCGAAACGGGCCCCCGCACGGGATTGTTCCGCAGACGTCGGCAATGATGGAGCGAGAATGATCGTCAGGAGATTCGGTGAGGAGTCCCCCTAGTGAGGCGCGCAGCAATCTCCTGATGGAGGCGAAGCTCTCGCTGAATTTTCGTGATGAGATCGCAGACCGTTCTGCTGACGAGTTGCGGTTCCGAGGAGACAGTCCTCCTCCAGCTTGAAAGGTGAGATGCCCGGCTGCGGTAGACGTCAGCTCCCGTCGCTGCAGCGGCGCTCAGCAGTAAGAGCCACGCTGAAGATGTGGGCGAGGAAACTTGGGAATACCGCAAAATTTTGAAGATGATTCGTGTGTGCCAGTCGTGAAGATCCGGACACTGATGCCAAAGCGCGATTGCACGCCGTTGGCAGGCCTGTTCGAAGTACGTCATGACCTCGACATTCCCCCCTGAGAAAACAGTCGACATCCCCGCTGGCTTCGTTAACCTGATATCCCGCTGTCAAGTTCCACCGACGACGATATTTCTTCCCCCGCATCGGTTGTGTAACTATCCGGGCGAATCGGCGCCGTGAGATGATGTTGACGTGGGAAAGAGGCGATTGTTGGTTTAGCAAGAGCGTTACGTGACCGGTCCCGTGGCTCAATGGATAGAGCGTCGGAATTCGACTCCGAAGGTTGCAGGTTCGAGCCCTGCCGGGATCGCCACACGCCTGTTCGACGTTTAGGGAAATGCTCCAGACCTGAGCAGCGCAGGCAATAACGCAGCCCAACGTCTAGCCGTGTGTTGGATTTTAGTATTGTTGAGCGCCCCTCGGTAGAGGCTTCTTCGGGCTATCTTTGATTAGCGCGGCCGTTAACTCTGAATTTGCGGAACGAACAGTCCGGCGGGCTCGTTGGAGGCGTTGAGGGAAGCGACTCCCAACAAAAGGGCCTTCACCATGAAAAAAGTCTCAGCAACTCTTCTTGCCGTCAGTTTCGCTGTCGCTGCCTTGCTTTCCGCCGCGCCGGCAAATGCCTGCGGTTGGTGGCATCATCATCATCATTGGCATGATGGGTGGTGAGCGTTCGAAAAAGCGGCGCTTTTGGCCACGGCCTCTACCGCTTTTTGCCTTGATGCCTTGTTGACGGGCACGCACTCGCAGCGCATGCCCGTCAAACTACCCCGACTACGACTTATAGAATTTGTAGGCGGGGAGAGCTTTGAGGGAGTCTTTCGTACCGTTGGTCGTGATCTTGAGGCTGCTGCCGTCACGCGAGATCTTCAGATCGCTGAACGGCACGGCGACGTATTTGTCTCCGATGCCTAGGAAGCCGCCAACGCTCAGCACCACCTCGTCCATGGAGCCGTCCGGCTTGAGGACGATGTCCTCGACGCTGCCGATATTTTCATTCGCGTTGTTGTAAACTTTGGTGCCGACGATCTTGCTCGTGCGTAATTCGTCTACCGATTGCATGTTGTCTGCCGCGAAGGCGGGCAGCGTCGCGACGCTCGCTGTTGCCATCACGCCTGCGGCAAGAATTTGTCTAATCAGTCTTCTCATTTTTTCCTCCGAATTGCTGGGGAGTGATGCGAGGAAAGGACTATCGCCCAATGATTGTTCCCTCGTCCGGCCAAATTTCGCCGTCTGCTCAGTCCGAGAATTGGCCAGAACGGGCCTTCCAGGAAATGGCGCCGAGTTTTTTGTCAGGCCCGGTTGACTCCAAGCGAAGCTGAGCGCTGTCGGCGCCCGGGTCGGCTTTCCTCTGGTCTGCTGTCGATCCGCTTGCTGACAATGCGTCCGAGCTGATCTGGCTCTTGCATCAGACTGCGCGATAGCTTCGGCGCGGGCGCATTGTACACCCGATCTCGATAGGGGTCAGATGCAGATCGAAATCGTGCTCCGCGACACTAAATGCAATTTCGGAGCGGGTGGCGCAATCACTGGTATGGGACGGTCGTCGCCGGAACTGCCGCGTCGCCGCTTGGTTTTTTGGGCTGGCGGGGGCTGTCAGATGATCGGCTTCAATTGTGAAACTCGGGAGCGGAAGATGGTGCGTTTCGTTGGGATTGACCACATATCGGTACGCGTGAGCGATTTCGCCAAATCGAAAGCGTTTTACAGCGGCCTTTTTGATTTTCTCGGCCTTAAGGTGCTCGACGAATACGAGGACTCCATGGGCTGGACGAACGGCAAAACGCGATATTGGATAGGGCAAGCGGACGCAAAGGGCTGCTCGCACAAACATCATACGGGAGACATCGGCCTCCATCATTATGCTTTCCAGCTACACAGCCGAAAGGATGTCGACGATCTCCAAACGTATCTAAAGAAAAATGACGTGACGATCGTCGACCCTGCGGACGAATATTATGATGATTACTATGCCGTCTTTTTTCTCGATCCGGATGGGATCAAGCTCGAGGGCATGAAGTATGGGGAGAAGCACGAAAAAGCGGGAAAGAAAAAGACGACGTAAGCAGCGAATCCCGCGGCCGGAAAGTGCGTCACGAGGAATGACGGATTAGCGTGCCAGGGACGATAGTACACGCTCGACATCTTCGAAGATGAAAGGCTTGCTGATCACTGGCAGCGATTTGTAGGTTACTGGCAGCGCATCTATTCCGTGGCCGGTTGCGAAGGCAAAGGGTAGGTTCGCTTTGGAAAGCGCGTCGGCGATCGGGGTGCATTCCTCGTGGCCCAACGTGCAGTCGATGATGGCGAACGCGGGCCTCCTCGCGTTCAACATAGCCAACGCTTCATCTACCGTGGCCGCCGGCCCAATAACTTCGTGGCCGAGGTCCTCGACGTACATTGCCAAGAGCTGTGCAATCAAGGCTTCGTCTTCGACAATGAGAATTTGTGCCACCGATGTCGCTCTTCACTGATATGCATGCAGGACGTTCATTACGATAATCATCATATCACGAGCGCGACTACACCGGAAGTTTGCGCGATGGCTAGTTGAGAAGGGGCAATTGATTTTTTCGATGCGGCGTGATGAGTGGTCCGATCGCGATGGGGGCTAAACGGTCATGGCTAGGGACCTTGGGAAAAATGGCGTATGCGCCTCTCTCGGTACGATCCTGCACATTGCCGTGTCGGGATTTCTGATTGTCTTTGCTCTCACGATTTTGACCACCGGTTATGCGGAGGCTCATCATCGGCTCAAAGGTTCGGCTGCGTCTGGTATTTCCATCCCCAATTTGACGCACGGGCAATTGGGCGTCATGACCCGTTACCGGTCGGCTATTCTCGCACTGGCCGATAGCCGGGTAAGTCCAGACAGCGTGACGCGAACGCTCCAGAATTTCGTTCATCTACAGTTTGCATATTGTCTTTGGGGGCTCGTGCCGGGGAGCCTTTCCTACGAGGACAGCCCATTCAACGGATGCTCCCACGCTTATCTGGCGGGGACTAAGGCACTTCTCGATCAGCTCCGTCAGGCGGAAGATACCCGCGCGAAAGCCGACGACCTTGCCGAAGAGATCAACCGAGCAATGGTGCAGACCGGCGCGGCGCTCGAGATCTGCAGCAACAGCTTCGCGCCCTTCAACACTGCCGAAATCGTCATGCCGGAGTGGTCCAACATTTCTTTCAACCCACTCGGGCTTCTATTGGGCTTCATTATTTTAGGCGCAACGGCGCTGGCTTTCGCCATGTCCCGGATCAGACGAACCGCGTCGATCTAATCGGGGTTCCGGCGGCGCAGAATGTTTTTTTACGCTCCGGCGGCTCGCCTATTGATTATTTGATGCGCAAATGCTGCTAGTAGCGCCATGAAAGGACTGAGAGCCCCCAGGTTCAAAGGAACGATTGGCGCCCTCGCGGTGTTCGGCGCCCTGCTGAACGTCTGGGTTCTGACCGTCCATGTCACGTCGGTGGCACTGACGCAGCTTCGCGCCGATGGCGGCGGAGTGGTTATTTGTCATCAGGGCTCTCTCAAATATCTTGCGGATGCGGACCTTGGAAGCTCCAAGCTGCCGTCCAAGAAGCAATGTCCGATCTGCTCCGGATTAGCCGCACTGCACGTCGGTGTGATTAGCGAACTGGCGATGGACGTTTTGCTGCCCACGCTTTTTGAAGTCGACGTGCCGGACGTGGGTAGGGTGGACGTCGCTGACCGTCGGCTGCAGCAAATCTTTAATCGCGGGCCGCCTCGTTTGGCGTGATCTCTCGCGCGCAGACGCTTCAAAGCACATTGGCTCGTCTCTGTTTGGCTCGTGTAAGCGGTCGGGCCTAATTCGCCATCATCGGCGATTCGAACGCATCGTGATCAGCAAATGCGCGTTCTTTTGGCCTTCAGTGGCTGTGCTGCAGGCCGTCTCTCATTCTTTGAAACTGCAACTCTCGACGTCATCACACGGAGAAGAAACTTATGAAACAGTTGATTGTCGCTCTCGCGCTCCTCGTCGCTTTCAGTGCGCCAGGGTCGGCTCATAAATTCGAGAAAGGCGATATTGTGATCGAGCATCCCTGGACGCGTGCGACGGCGCCAGGTGCGGCGGTCGGCGTGGGGTACCTTGCGATCACGAACAACGGAAAGGAAGTCGACAAGCTTACCGGCGGCACCTTCGACGGTGCAGGCAATGTCGAAATCCATGAGATGAAAATGGATGGAGACAAGATGCTGATGCGTCAGCTCAAGGACGGCCTCGAGATCAAGCCGGGCGAGACGGTGAAATTCAGCCCCGGCGGATATCACCTAATGTTTGTCGGTTTGAAAAAGCCGATCGCGAATGGACCCAACATCAAAGGATCATTGACCTTCGAGAAAGCGGGGGCGGTCGACGTCACCTATAAAGTTGAATCGCTTGGCGCGATGAAGAGTTCTGATGCGGATCACAGCGGCATGAAAATGGATGACTCGGAAATGAAGCATGATCATGCGCAATAGTCGTCGGGTGCGTAGAATCCCCTATTGACGCGCCCACGGGCGAATTTTTACGGTTTTGTCATGGTGGGGACCATTCAGAGGGGGAGGCGTCGGGTCATCTCAGCAGCGTTTGCGCTGCTGAGTGTGCTCCATTTCGCGTCTCTTCTTCCGAACCACCTCGTTTCCGAATTCAACCATCTTCTCTTTGCCGCTTATTACGGAAGCTTCGCAGATTTCATTTGCGAGAGCGGCAAAACGAAAGCGCCGGAACAGGGCGGCAAAGGTCCGAGCTGTCCGTTCTGCAAAGGCTTGGCGGCATTTCAGCTTGCCGTCATGAGCGCACCGGCGGTCGTCCGTCCGCTCTCGGACATCGGCCAGAAGATTGCGGCCACTGAAGCTGCACTCCTTACGATCGTTTTCCTTGTCAGAGCGCGGAGCCGCGGCCCCCCGGCGCAGGCCTGACGACGATCGTGTCGCTCAGTCCGTCGAGCGAACCAGCACATCTCATTCAGATCAGTTCGAAAGTTGACCTGCAGTTGTCCGGCTTATCCGGGCGACGATCGCGGTCAATTGGGGGAATATCTTATGTATCGATACCAGCGAGCGCGGCTGCTTGGAGCAGCTGCTACGGCAACTATTGCCCTAAGCATTCAGAGCGGAACGGTAACGGCGCAGGAAAGTCCTGAAGCCGCGAAGCAGATGCCGCCAGTGGTGGTGCAACAGGCGGCGAAGAAGCAGGCGGCCAAGAAAATCGCGCACGAAAAGGTCAAATCCTCGGATACGCAGAGCGCAAATCAGGATGCCCAGCCTTCGCCACCACAATCGGCGCCGCTTTTGGAATCGCCTGGGACGGACGCAACGGACGGCGTGGGATCGAAAGGCTTGGCGCTGCCGATGACGACCATGCGTCTTTCCGGGAAGGCGATCCAATCGCAGCTCCCGAATACGAGCGACACAGCACAGCTCCTGACGAAGGTGCCGGGCGTCAGCGTCTTCACCGCGGGAGGCATTTCTAGTCTTCCAGTGATCAACGGTCTCAATGACGACCGGGTGAAGGTTCTGGTCAACGGCATGGTGATCTCGCCGGCCTGCACCAACCACATGAACCCGCCGCTTTCCTACATCGATCCGTCGCAGGTGGCCGTCGCCGATGTCATTGCGGGCGTAACGCCCGTGAGCAAGGGCGGCGACAGTCTCGGTGGCCCCAGCATCGTCGAATCACGTCCTCCGGAATTTGCCGATGTCGGTGAAGGTGTACACACGTCGGGAAGCGTTTCGGCCTTTTACCGCAGCAACGGAGATGGCATCGCGATGTCGGCGCATGCCGAGGCGGCGACCCAGAATGTCAGCGTCGGCTATACTGGATCGTGGACGAAATCGGACGATTATGCGCGCGGCGACGATGGCCCAATCGTCCGGTCGACGCTCTATCAAGCTTATAATCACGCCCTGACACTCGGAATCAGGAACGGCGCTGATCTTTTCACCTTTGAAGGGATCTATGCTTCGGTGCCCTACCAAGGGTTCGTCAACCAGCGCATGGACATGGTCGATAATGACGCGTGGCTCTTCAATGCGCGTTCGCTGACGCATTACGATTGGGGTACGCTCGACGTCCGCGCCTTCTATCACGATACGAAGCATCGGATGGACATGCTGGCTGATAAATCCGGCGAGATGCCGATGAACGCGGATGGCACGGACCTGGGCTATTCGCTCAAGGCCGAGATCCCGCTGACGACTGCCGACATTCTCCGCGTCGGCAACGAGTTCTATCGCGAGACGCTCAATGACTGGTGGCCGCCGGTCGCCGGGATGGCGCCAATGATGGGGCCTGATACGTTCGTCGATATCAACCATGGCACACGTGAGCGCCTCGGCACCTTCGCTGAATGGGAGCATCGTTGGGATCCTGCGTGGAGCACGCTGCTCGGCGTTCGCAATGACATGGTCTGGATGGATACGGGCGACGTCCAGGGTTACAGCAGCATGTATGCGGCGGACGCAGCGGCGTTCAACGCGCGAAGCCACGAGCGGACCGATGCCAACTTTGACGTGACGGCGCTGACGCGCTTCGAGCCGACTATGAGCGAGACGTATGAAATCGGCTACGCCCGAAAGACGCGCTCGCCCAATCTCTACGAGCGCTATGCATGGAGCACGGGAAACATGGCCGCCGATATGATCGGCTGGTATGGAGATGCCAACGGCTATGTGGGCAATCTCGATCTGAAGCCCGAAGTCGGCAACACCATCAGTTTCACTGCCGGCTGGCACGATCGGGACAGGAGGATATGGGACGTCAAGGTGACGCCCTACTACACTTATGTGGAAGACTACATCGACGCCAATTTCCTGAAATCTCAAAGCAGCATGGGTGGAATGGGAGGGATGGCAATGCCGTCCTCGGAATTTGTGACGCTGCAGTTCGCCAATCACGATGCGCAACTTTATGGCGTCAACGTCGCGGGCAGCGTGGCCCTATGGGAAAGCGCTCGATATGGCCAGTTCGGGCTTTTAGGCATTATCGGCTACGTCAACGGCGAAAACCTCGACACGGGAGACACGCTCTATCACATGATGCCGCTCAACGCGCAGCTGACCCTCAATCATCAACTCGGCAACTGGTCGAACGCAGTGCAGCTGACGCTCGTCAACGACAAGGACGATGTCAATGCGCTGCGTCATGAACCGACGACCCCAGGATACGCACTGGTCGATTTGCGTTCGAGCTATCAGTTGCAGAATGTTCGTTTTGACTTCGGCATCTCCAACCTCTTCGACAAGCTCTATTACCCGCCACTCGGCGGCGTCGATTGGGCGGATTATGCGGCTGAAGGAAGGACCGGAATCATCTCTCCGGTTCCAGGACAAGGTCGGTCCTTCAATGCCGGCGTGACCGTAACCTTCTGAAAGTCAGGCGCAGCCGATGTCCTCGTCGGCTGCGTCACTTCCTGGACTGTCCGACGGGGGAAATGCCAATCAAGGCGGAACACTCAAGGTGATGCTTACAATTTCCTGCTGTTCTTGCTATCCGAAGTACTGCAATACCTTGCGATGTCATAAGGACTAGCACGTGCATACAAAACACATCGTCATGTTCGGCGGCGCGGCCTGCATTTTGGCCATGTTCGCGTATCTTTTCGTATTCGCGGATGGGCCGATCGTCGACACGCAAACGCCGCCAGCCGCGCCTGCGGCGCAATAATCTTGCGAATGCGCGGACATCCGTCCGTGAACTCGCTCAAATTCCAGCATACCACTCGTAGCCGCGATCTTCCCAAAAGCCGCCGTTGCCTCCAGCGACAAACGCGAATGAGGACACCGCCTCGATCCGCATGACGTATTTCGCGTGCTTGTAGCCAAGTTGCCGTTCGACGCGAAGACGCACGGGTGCCCCGTGGGGAACCGAAAGAGGGGCATCGTTCATATCGTAGGCGAGAATCGTCTGCGGATGGAAAGCGTCGATCAGGTCGATGCTCTCATAATATGGTGAGCCTGGCTCGAGCATGTCCGCGCAATGAAAGACCAGATAGCGCGCATTGGGCTTGAGGCCGACCGTTTGCAGTAGCGCCGAAAATTGTGCGCCCTTCCATTTTCCGATCGCGCTCCAGCCTTCGACGCAGTCATGGCGCGTAATCTGCGTACGCGCCGGAAGTCGGTGGAGGTCATCGAGACTCAGAGACATCGGTCGTTCTACCAGTCCGCCGACGACCAATTTCCAATTGGCAAACTTCTCGCTGGCGTTCTTCTCGTAGGTGGGATCATCGACGCCAGTCGAGCCGTTAGCCTTGAAGGTCGATGAAATGTCTTTTTCGCTGAATTCGCGCGCAAGCGATCGAGACGTCAGCACGAACCGTTGAACACCCATGGTGACGCCTTCGGCCTGATCGAGAAGATCGCGGAAGCTTGGCGATTGAGAGAGCTTATCGCAGCCGCCGAGATACAGTGCGCCGCCGATTGCGGATGTACGCGTCAGGAAGGAGCGGCGGTTGAGTGTCGATTTTCGCTTCATCGGCTCACTCCGCCGGCTCGATGCGATAGCGGCCCGTCACCATCGATCTGAGATTGTTCCAGACGCCGGAGACGAGCACCATCACGACATGAACGAAAACGAACAGCACTATTCCGCTCGCGCAGATGAAGTGCACGGTGCGGGCTGACTGACGGCCTCCAAAAATATCGAGAAGAAATGGAAAGGCGGCATCGAGCCCCGGCGACATCGTAAGTCCCGCAAGAATGGTGAGCGGCAAGAGAACGAAAACGACGAGAAGATACGCGAGCTTCTGAAGCACATTGTAGTGCTTTGCCTGCTCGCCCTTCGGAAAATGCAGATGCAGGTGGTCGAGGATGTCATGCCCTATATGGCGGACTTGCGTTTGCGTCGGGACGAGATCGCGCCGAAAATGCCCGCTCCAGATGGAATAGATAAAATAGGCGAGGCCATTTAGGACGAAGAGCCAGGCGAAAAAGAAATGCCATCGGCGGCCTGTCGCGAGATCGCGATAGGACGGAATGGTAATCCAGCTCGGAAAGCCGCGGTTTTCGAGTTCTCCGCCGATGCCCTTGGACAGGCCGAGGACGCCGGTCGTGCGGAATCTCAAGTTGCCGATCGTTGTGACACCGACAGGTGTGCCGTCGGCTTCCCGAACGGCGCCCATGCTGAGAACGCGTTGGCTCGGATCCGAGGCGCTTCCCAAATAAAGACTCGGATGCGCATTGAAGATCTGCAGCCCGCTCATCAGCAGGATGAACAGACACACTACATTGATCCAATGTGCAATCCGCACCGGAAGGGCGTGGCGATAAACGACGGTGGGCCCATCCGTCCGTGTTGCCGACGCGCCAATGCTTGCGGCCTCCATGGTCCGCCTCCTTCTTTGCTTGCGCTGGCGTTCAGCCTGTACGTTAGCAGCGACTGCAGCATTGCGACATCAAGTATTGGTTATATTCGGGCCGCATGTTGGGAAGCGAATGCCCGGATTTTGGAAGCGCTCCGGGCGGCTGGGTGAGGGTGGAATTTTACCTTACGATCCGCTGATTACACATTGCGGGTCTGCATCAGCGGCCTTCCTCTGACTGTTTGTGAAGCGCTTTGGCGCCGTACTATCGGCGTCTTATCGATCGAACCTAGCGCAGCGATACTCGGGAACAGACGGTCAGCCGACAGCCAAAAGGGCTTCGGCCAAGCGTAGATCGCTGGCGGTCGTAATTTTGATATTCAAAGACGTGCTGCTGACAAAGCGCGTCTGCACACCGCCGTGTTTGAGAATTTCCAAAAGACTCGGATCAGAGCCGCCCTCAATTCGTTTTGCCGTCGCATAGCCAGCGAGCACGGCATCCCTGGAAAAAATCACGGGCT
>JAFECG010000011.1 GCA_018242215.1 Pseudomonadota bacterium | reverse complement strand
GTTCGCGGCGGCATGGGCGCATTCGGCGCCGGCCTCGGCGAGGAACATGGCGTGGTCGGGCGCCACGACGGACACGAATTCCCGCACGTAGACGGCGGCCATATGGGAGGCATCGGCGCGGGTGGTTGGCGTCAAGGCGGTTTTACCGCCATTCCAGATCAGAAGGGCGAGGAAACGCTTCCAACGCGCCGGCGTCGTCTGCTTGTCGGCGACACGTTCGACCATGGCGAGGAACAAGCCGCGCTCCTGCTCGGTGAGGGAGAGGACGGGCCGCGCCAGTTCGAAGGACCGCATCAGTCCCAGCATTTGGTTGATCTTGTAGTTGGCGCGGGCTTTCTTGGCGCCGAAACCGATCACCGCCGTGACGGCGCGTGCGGCCGACCGCATGCTGTCCTCCGCGCCCGAACCGGATGACGGGCCGCCCATCTTGGGCATGCTCTCAAAGACGGTCGGACCGGCGCCGACCTTTCCCTTCACATACGCTGCGAGGCCGCGCGGGTTGTCCGCGAGGTCAAGAAGGTCGCCGGCGGGGATGCGCAGCAGATGCTGTGGCTCGTTGAGCAGCTTGTCCGCCGTGGCGATGAGGGAGAGGCGGTCGTAGCGCGCGATGTCATGGAGGGGGCGTGGGTCACGGGCGTCGGCGGGATAGGACGCGGTCATCGGCGTGCCTCTCATGCGGGTTGCGGTTGCTGCTGGAAAAAAGGGGGGCGCGCGTCAGCGCATGGGCCCGCCCCTGTCGGGGCCACGCGGTTTGCCCGGTTTGCCGCGCAGGGCATCGGCAATGTCGTTCTTGAGTTGCTCTTCAAGAGAGAGATGCGGGCGCAGGGCGTCCGAGGCGCGGCGGACGTCGGCGGTTGCCGCATCGAGCTCGTCGCGGGTGATGAGTCCGGCTTCGAAAAGGGCGTCCGCCATGTCTTCGGCCTGGCGCGCGGCGCGCAGCATCGTGAAGGCATCGGAACGGGCGGCCGCGGCTTCGGGCGTAAGCCGTTTGGCTGACGGCAATGGCGCCGTCGAAGGATGCGGCTGCCTGGTTGTTGGCTGTCTCGCCGGCGGCGGGGCTTGGGTCCGCTCCACTGAATCGGCTGCCTCGCGGCGTGGGGTGTCGTCGATGACTTCGGCAAGGTCCTGCCGCGCGGCCGCAAGTTCCGCTTCGGCGTCGATGATGCCGCGCGTGGGCGCCGTCCCCAGGGCATCGCGTCCACTCCGCAACGCGGCGGGCGGTGAGACGGCGGCGCGTCCTGAAAACGTATCGAACGTTTCGCCGAAAGCCGCTTCCAACGACCTCACGCGCACGTCCTTGCCGAGGTCGGAGAGTTTCAGGAAGCCGTCGGCGCCTTCGATGATAAGGCCCTGGCCTTTTGGGGACAGGCGCAGGCCCAGCGCGGCGACCCGCACGTGAAGATCTTCCCAGGACCTGGCGCCCGAGACCGTCGATGCCAATACCGTGCGCAAGGCCTTGATGTCGTCCCGTCCCCACGCGGGCTTGGGGCCCGCTTTGCCATGACGGAGCGCGGCCTGCATCTCCCCATCCTTCACCGCCCTTCCCTTCCCGGCAAATCTTTCGGGGTCGTTGAAGCGGCCCGGCACGTAGGGCAGTCCCCGCGCCTCGGCCTGCTTGCGCAAAGACATCTCGATGCGCTTGTAATCGTTGCTGTTGCTCCACGCCCTGCCGGTTTCCGGATGCACGCGGTTGATGATGAGGTGCAGGTGCTTGTGGGCGGTGTCCTTGTGGGCGACGAACAGTGCCTGGTGCTCGGCGAGTTCGAGGTCGCGCAGGGTGTCGACGCCGACCTCGCGCATCAGGTCGTCGGAGGGATCCTCGTCTCTGTGCCAGGAGATGGCGAGGTGATAGACCGGCTTCCTGCAGCGCACGGATTGGTTGGCGGTGGCCCGCATCAGCGCGGGCGCAAGGTCGGGATCGTCCGACAGGAGGTTGTGCGCCAGCGTCCAGGCGACGCGGTCGGGGTTCGGCGCATCCTTCTTGCCGAGCAGGATGTAGTTGATGACGCCCCGGAAGCCGGAACCCGACGCCGCCACCTTGCCGATCATGCGAGCAGGCTTTCAACGGCCGCGGTCGCCTTCGACAACAACACCTGCTCCATGTTGAGGACGTATTCGATTTCCCGGCGCGTGACCGGGACCATGCCGGCGTTGGCTTGATGCGCGAGCTGGTTGACGTTGGTGCCGTGCTTCCTGACCTGCACCGCCAGCACGTGAAGGGCATGCAGCAGGTCCTGGCTGTTGCGCCCTTTCATCATCTTCGGCTTCACGCCCTCGCCGGTTGCCGCAAGCACGGACTCGCGCATGAACCGCGACAGCGTTCGCCGTGAAGCCTTTGCAGCGTCCTTCACCCGCGCAAGCTCGTCATCCGAGAACGCAACCTTCGGGCGCCGCGCGCGGCGCATATCGGCTGGCTTCGATGTTCCCTTCGCAGGCATGTGTTGTAGAGCCCTCCCGGCGCATGAGGGACAAGCAAAACCCTTGAGGCCGAAGGCCGAATGGGGGGCTTTTGGGATCCATTTATGGGCCCAAAAGCATTGCTTGCTCCCGTCGCTCCAAGATGACGCGTTGTAATGGCAAAATAAAGAAGGCGTGCATACACGGTGCGCACAAGAAGAATGTCATTGCTGAAGCAATGGGCTTTAAACAACGGGGGCTGTCTGCCCCCGTGCCCCCGACGATTTTTTAGCCGATGAGCAGGATACAACCAGCCTCCACACGCAATGAGGCATGCTTATACTTGGTTTTACAGGATTTGGCAGGGCTTGGCAGGGTTATGCGGGGGATTATCGTACGAACGGCCGGCGGCCCCGGCCCACCCAGTGGTCGCGGAATGCGAGATGCGGATCGCAGATCCGGGTGAGGTCGGCCATCGGCTTGGCCTGCACCTCGGCTGGCTCACACGACAGGCGGCGGGCGACTTCCCGCAGCACGGACTCTTTGACGGCCTGGAGCTTCTCTTCGGTGGTGGAATAGGGCGAAGCGAATTCGCCGGGCTCAACCGACAGCATGGAGCCACCCTCGCCGTCGTCGGCGAAATAGGTGACCACGGAGTTCCCCCGCGTACAGTAGACGCGCTTCTCGCCCTCGGCCGTTGTTTCCAAACTGATCAGCATGGAGCCAACTGTACGCCGCCAAGCCACCCGGGACGCAAGGCAGCATGACGCCAACTTAATCACTCCGTACACAAGCGGCATGGCGGGTGTGTACGTGGCGCCACACGCCAAGACCGAGTTCGGCGGCGTCGACCTTGGACGAAACGTCCCAAGAACGGTCATCGACCACTAGGGCGTTGGGGCAGTCGGCTGCGTAGCCGATCATGTCCGCAGATGGAGGTGTTGCGGACGTTCGTGAGCGCGTCCCAACAGGCGCTCATGTCCCTTAGCGAACTTGCAACGACGGTGCCACCTACCGGACACGAGAGATTGGGGCATGCAATAGCAACAGCCCCGACAGCGCAAAAGCCGCAAACGCAGCGCCTCCAAAAAATGTGGCTTGAGCACCAAAGATCTCCCACAACTTGCCGGCAAAGATGCTCGCGGCAAGGAGTGTGATTCCGCTGATGAAATTATAGATACCGAAGGCTGTTCCTCGTAGACGGGGCGGCGACGTGTCAGCCACCAGCGCCGCGAACAGTCCTTGTGAGAATCCCAGATGCAACCCCCAGAGCGTTACTCCAACGATCACACCGATTAGGCCGGGGGCTAGCGCCAACACCAAATCGGCCGCCACCAACAGGATTATTCCAATCCGTAATAAGCTTGTCCGGTTACCATTGTCGGAAAGTACGCCTGCCGGGTAGGCAGCAAGCGCATAGGATACATTCATCACCACAAGGACCGCCGGGACCAGCGCCAGCGCCAACCCCTCTGATTGGGCGCGTAGGATTAGGAAGGCTTCGCTGAATCGCGCGAGCGTAAACAGGGTTGCGACGGCGATGATCGCCCAGAAGCGCGGGCCAAGCTGCGGAATTTCACGCACCTCCGGAGGAACACCAATGATACCCCGGCTTGCCGAGCGCCTGGTATCAGAAACCCCAAAAGTGATCAGTAACAACGAGAGAAAAGCCGGAACTACGGCAAACCAAAATACCGCCTTTATATTGTCGGCCAGCAGCCACATCAGCATGATGGCGATCAGTGGACCGATGAAGGCTCCGACGGTGTCGAGCGATTGTCTCAACCCGAAGCTGGCTCCACGAAGCTCGGCAGGGCTGATATCGGCGATGAGCGCGTCGCGAGGGGCGCCGCGAATGCCTTTGCCGACCCGGTCAATAAAGCGTGCCGCAATAACCCAATTTACGCTTACGGCGAGCGGGAAGATAGGCTTGGCAAAGGCCGCAGTCCATAACCAGTCGCGGCAACTAGCTTACGTCTGCCCAGCGAGTCACTCAGTATACCCGAGAACAACTTGGTGATTGAAGCAGTCGCTTCGGCGATCCCTTCAATGATGCCGACTTCGAGCATCGACGCGCCGAGCACCGTAACGAGGTAGGATGGAAGTAACGCGTGGATCATCTCCGAAGAGATGTCCATAAGCAGCGAGACGAAGCCGAGCGTCCAGATGCCAGCCGGAATCGCTCCAAGCGTGGCGAGATCTAGCTTAGCTCGACGCGTCTTCCCCGGTCCCGCCATTCACCACGTCAGCTGTTAAGCGCTTTTCGCCTCATTTCATATTCTTCGCGATCGATCTCGCCTTTGGAGAACCGCTCATCGAGAATTTCGCGGGGCGTCCTTGAGCGTTGATCGCTGCCGCGATTTGACTCAAAGGGTCGAATAAAGACGTAAAGCACAGCGACTAAAAGTGCCAAGGGAAGCAGCATGAAAAGCCCGCCAAAACCCATACCCCAGCCTCCGCTATGCCACCAATCGTACATCATCTCCTAATCTCCTTGTAAGGCGGAGCGACACCTCACGACGCTTACATCATGCCAATGCCGAGCAAGAGGTCGGCCTTCTTCTTCTGTTCGTCGATCAGCGTACTGTAGAGCGCCTCGGTCGCAGGCTTCAAAGCTTTGAGACTGGCGAGCATACTTTCCATCGCCTTGATGCGGGCATCCAAACGCGCCACCGCACTTCCCGCCTGCATTGCCTCCATCATCGAAGCGCGCACGGTCTGCATTGCCGTCGCTCGAGCTTTGACGACCTTGGTGTAGTCGTCCCAGGCTGCCGTCTGCGCGTCAGTGATGCCAAGCTCCGCCTTCGTGTACGCGAGGCGCCCTTCCATCATCGGGCCGAAGTCCATCATCCCCTGCATGCCGGGCCCCATCATTCCCATACCGCCGGCGCCCATCATGCCCATCCCCTTTTGGGCCATCATGCCTTGACCGCCGCCAGTGTCCATCATGGGCATCTGTTGTTGTGTCTGCTGGGCGAATGCCGGCACCGCACCAAAATTAAGAGCACAAATTAGCACCACCGCTGGAAAACGCTTCATCACCTAATCTCCCTTTGCTCGTTGGCTTTGCTCACTTGAAGGGTCGAAGTATTAGATTTTTTTGTTGCTTCCACGTTGACCGAGGTCAAGCAATCACGGGGCCAAGCACATCGCACATATCTGACGCCCGTATGACGAGGACGAACAAGCGCTTGGGCTAAACCGTCGGCGGTGACGGTTCCTTGCGCCTATCATGGATGCGTCCAGGTCCAGCCGTAGAAGAGCCCGGCTGAGAGATCGATAATAGCCAAAACCGATGTCAGAGCGTCGGCTAGGACGTGCGAGGAAGCGCAACGTTCCGGGCACTGCAAAATCATCGTTGGCGTTTGCGGCGCTCGTTATCTCGATCGAATAACCAATGGTCATGTTTTGCTTTCCGTCTCGCGCGCCGGGCATCAGGTTCACCGGGTTTACGCTTATAGCAACGGACAAAGCGATAGACGTTGTGGCAGTGCCGGTAGGTGCGATTATCGACTTGGTGGATGTCGGAACCGTCGAAGCCGATACTGCTTGTGCTCATGATCGGGAACGCGGCCGCGTCGATTGAACTCCCGTCCAAACTGATGATCGCGAGCGCCACTGCTCCGAGAAGGTGCATGAACGTTTTTGTTGTTCTCGTCGGTTTCATCATCGTCCTGACCAATAAAATAGCGTGTTTGCAAGTTGTACGAATCGCGGACGGCCGACGGGGGTACGAAGGCCGCCCGCGTCCCGGTCACTTAGCTTTCTCAACCGTCATGACCGTGATCTGACCGTTCACCTTGTCAGCGCTGAACTTGATCTTGTCGCCGGGGTTGACCTGTTTCAGCATCGCCGGGTCTTTGGCTTTGAACACCATCGTCATGGCGCCCATGTCGAGGTTGGTGATAGCGTCGTGCTTAATGGTCATCTTACCAGCGGACTCGTCGACCTTCTTCACAACGCCGTTGATCATCGGCAAAGTCTTTGCGTCTTCGGCCAATGCGATGGTGCTCACCAACAGCAACGATGCGAGGGCACCGGCGAACAATGCGGTTTTGGTCGATTTCATTTAGACAGACTCCTATTTACGGTTGATTTTGCCGGTGGCTCTCTTCTATCGCGTCATTTGACGACGACCTTCCCGTGCATCCCGGCTTCGTAATGACCGGGAATAAGACAGGCGAATTCGAATTCGCCGGGCTTTGAAAATCGCCAAAGCATTTCCGCTTCTTTCCCCGGCTCGATGGTTTGGACGTTTGGATCGTCGTGAACCATCTCCGGGTTCTTCCGCATCTCGATCAAGTGACTTGCGTTTTGCTGCACTGAGGCCAAGTGGAATTCGTGTTTGAGCGCGCCAGCATTGCGAATGACGAACTTGATCTGCTCGCCGAGTTTCACATCGACTTCGGGGGGCGAAAAAGTCATCGCGCCATCCTTCTCGGAAATCGTGACTTCCAAAACCCGGAACGGCTTTTTCGCGTCGCCAGGTTCGCCGGCGGCATAATCGTCATCGTCTGCTCCCTCGTGGGCGATGGCCTGCATTGTTGGCGGCGCCGTGACGCCGAGCGGCACCGCGCTGAAGACGACTAACGCAGCAAAAATGTGGATGGGACGCACCATGGATATCATCTCTCCTTGTTGACGTTTTAGTGCTTCATCGGGCCGGTGGGCTTAACCACCCGCACGTCGACGACGTTCGGTTTCAAATCAGGACGCGCCGCTTCTGCCGCCTTCCCGAGTTCGCCCGTCCACTCACGGGTCATCGTGCCTTCAGGATGCTTGAACCAACCTGGGTCCTTGTAATCGTTGCGGTCGAGGCCTTCCCGGATTTTCACCACCGTGAACATGCCGCCCATTTCGATGGGCCCGAACTGACCGTAACCGGTCATCATCGGCAGCGTATTATCGGGCAGCGGCATCTCCATTGCCGCCATGTCGGCGCCGCCCGCCTGCCCCATCGGCATGTAGCCACCGGGCACAACCTTCGAGATTTTCTGCTGCATGCTTGCGAGATTGACGCCGATGTAGGTCTTCACATCGTGTCCCATGGCGTTCATCGTGTGGTGCGACTTGTGACAATGGAACGCCCAGTCTCCCGGCTCATTGCCGATGAACTCCACTGCGCGCATCTGGCCGACAGCACAGTCGACCGTCACTTCCGGCCACCGCGACTCGGGTCGGGTCCATCCGCCATCCGTGCAGGTCACTTCGAACTCATGACCGTGGAGATGCATCGGATGGTTAGTCATGGTGAGATTGCCGAATCGTATACGAACCCGGTCGTCCTTGCGCACCACGAGGTGGTCGATGCCAGGAAACGCCCGGCTGTTCATGGTCCACAGATTGAAATCGAGCATCGTGTTGACCTTGGGCACGTAGGCGCCCGGCTCGATGTCGTAGGCGTTCAAAAGGAACACGAAGTCGCGATCGACTCGGTGCTCCGAAGCGTCGCGCGGATGGACGACGAAGGAACCCATCATGCCCATCGCCATCTGCAGCATTTCGTCGGCGTGGGGGTGATACATGAAGGTGCCGGAGCGACGGAGTTGGAACTCATAGACGTAGGTCTGGCCGGGTTTGATTTGTGGCTGGGTGAGACCGCCGACGCCATCCATGCCGTTTGGCAGGCGCTGGCCGTGCCAATGGATGGTCGTGTGCTCGGGGAGCTTGTTGGTGACGAAGATGCGGACCTTGTCGCCTTCGACTGCTTCAATCGTTGGACCGGGCGATTGGCCGTTGTAGCCCCATAAGTGCGCGTTCATGCCGGGCGCGATTTCGCGAACCACCGGCTCGGCGACGAGATGAAATTCCTTCCAGTCGCCATTCTGACGCCATGGCAATGTCCAGCCATTGAGAGTGACAACGGGCTGGTAATCTGGTCCACTTGTCGGATGCAGAGGCGGTTGCATCGCCGGCGATGCCTGGATCGGCGCCTCGGGAATCGACGCGGCGGCGACACGGCCGCTTACCTGCGTGACGCCCGCGAGCGCGAGCCCGGAGGTTGCAAGAAAGTCGCGACGCGAAACGGTCATGGGCTTCGTTCCTTCGTTAATTGTTCTGTGCTGTGGCTTGCTGCATTTGGCCCATGCCGCCGGCGCTCAACCCGCCAGCACCGATGATTGCGGCTTGGAGATCCACGTCGGCGAGCCAGAAGTCGCGTTTGGCGTCGATGGCCTGCACGTTGGCGTTGATGCGATCCCGCGCGTCAGTCAAAAGTCCAAAGAGATCGGAGAGCATGCCGTTATAGTTGAGGAGCGTCTGCTCAGAGATCGTCTCGCGCAGCGGCAGGATGGTCTTGTTGTAGTAGCGCGCGATATCGTAGGCGCCGCGATAGGCCTGATAGGCTTGGCGCGCGTCCGCCCGCACGTTCACCGCTTTGTCGACGAGCATGTTTACGGCGCGCAGGTAGGTTTCTTCAGCGCGCTTGGTCTTAACCTCCCCAAAATCGTAGATGGGGATTTCGAAATTTAGCTGGTAGCCGTCACGGGGAGTCCGCTCTCCGCTCTTGATTTCATTCCGGCTTACGCCGCTGGCCTCAAGCACGTCGATGAACCGCGTCGCGTGCGCAAGACCGTTCTCCTTAGCGAGAGCTGCCAACTCCATTCGCGAAGCCTGGAGATCAATGCGCGACACGACCGCCTCCGTTTCGACGTCCGCCGTCGTGCGTGGCTTGGCCGGTAGGGGGCGGAGTTTGTCGGGCAGGCGATACGCGAGTTCAGCGCCCCACAGCCCGAGCACGCGGTTAAGTTTCTCGCGTTCGCCGCGTTGTTTCAGACGTGCAACGGCAAGCTGCCCACTTACTTCCGCGTAGAATGCGTGCTCGCGCGCCTGATCGAGCTTCGTCATGGCGCCGGTCTCGCCCAACTTCTTCGCCAGTTCCGACACCGCCTCGGCGGACGTGCGGGATTGCTCCAGGAACTTTACCGACTCCGCTGCTGCCACAGCGCGATAATAGGCCCGACGTGCTTCAGCAGCCGTCGCCAGGGTCGCCTCGATCGCGTGAGCTTGGGCGATCTTGAACTTGTCCTGTGCGATTTCACGGCGGCGTGGCAGGGTCAGCAGGGCGAGGATGTTTTGCGTGATTTGCCGTTCGATCTCGAGTTCGGCGCCCGTGAGATGGGTGAATGAAAACGAAGGCGCGGGTGGAAGACTCGCCTCGATCATGTCTGCTTCCGAGACGCCGAGATCATTGTAGGCCGCCTGAAGTGCGCGGTTGTTGAGCAGCGCTACCTTCACGGCGGCATCTGCTGTAAGAGGTTTGGCCAAAAGCGACCTGACGCGCGCCCGCGCGGATGCAGCGTCAGCCTCACTGCTTATTTTTACCGCCGGCGCACCGAGAACACTGCCAGTCTGATCTGCGACGAGAGCCATCCCGCCATCCTTCGAAAAATGTGCGCATCCTCCGAGCGCCAGCCCGGCTGCTGCAATTGACAGAACGGAACCAGCGCCCCCGCGCCGGGCCATCCGCTTTCCCCCGTGCATGTCGTTCCTCGCTTCTCCCCGAAGCCGCTTAGCGGTCGTCGTGGCTCTGTGAATTGGATTTAGCGTCGGGTTGTTTGGGCGCGACGCGGCGGTTGACATCGCCCCAGGGCATCGGCTCAACCGGCTCATAGTCCTTGGTGCCGGCATTCACCGGCGTGTAAGACTGTTCATGTACGGGGACTGGTTCGTCGGGCATCGGCCCGCTGACCGGCCAAGACGGACCTTCGTCACTCCACCCAACAAGCGCCGGCACAAGCAACGCAATTGCGAAAACGCGCATTGGCATTCCGAACCTCATTGAAAGAGGTTGGCCATCACCAGCGTCGCGGCCATTTGCCTAAGCCGGACCGACGCGGGATCGAACGAATTTTGAGAAGGCGCACGGACTCGCAAACCAGACGTCCTGCGCCGGGCCGAATGACGGCCGGCGTCTAAATCGACGCAATTAGGTTCTGGGAGGTCTTTCGAGACCGAATTTGCGGTCCAGTGTTCGGGCGGGCGCATCCAAAATCGGCCCGATTCGCTTGCCGACGGGATCGAAATCCATCGTTTGCCCAGCGTCACTCAACACGTTCGAGGAAGGGCCGCATGGCGCGTTGCAATGTGACATGCCATCCGTGCAACAATGACCCGTACACGGCAATGCCGGTAACTCGCTGGTAGCCTCAAAATATTGAGAAGAATGCGTTCCTCCGTTCTGCACGTCACGCGCGGCAGTAGGGACGGTATCGCTGTCGCCGGCGACGCCTCCGTGGGCGCTCGCAGCGGTCGATAGGCCCAGCATCAGCAGGCCAATAATCGCCAGGAATTTCAGGCCGTATCTCACGTGTCGGGCAAACCTTTTTCGACCACGACTCTTTACTTAGTTCATCGGGTTCCGAGCCACAAGTCATCAAAGTCTCACCCGGCGTCTGCTGTGCACTCACAGTCACACTTGCTCGCCAGCGTTCGCCCTTCGATAGAGGGGGCCGTGCGTATCGTGGTCTTTGTTACACGATATTCCCGGGCTTCTGCTCCATTTTGCTTATGGAAGTTCCAATTCAGCTTTTGGCCCTTCGCGTTTTTGCCGGGATGTCCGCTCTTCGGGTAGGTACGGTCATGCCGTCTGCTTGAGAGTGAGAGGCGAAGTGCAGTCACCTCGATGACCGCTTTCTCGGCGAAGCGGTTATGGATCGGGTATGTTGCAGTTGCTCAAGTCGCCTCTTGGGATTGAGCGGTCAACATGGAGCAGGAAGCTCGGAGGAGTTCGAACCTTTTATTCGCAATGGTGAGCACTTAAAGACCGGACACCCCCAAAAAATTCGGAGGTGCACGGTCACGGGAGTCGGTGACAAACTGGCTGACGCGTGACGCAACCGGATCTTCGGTGCGGGCTGCTGGGGTTCACGTTCGGTCCAGCCGGTGGAAACGGCCCCGTCATCAGGTTGGAGACCCGTGCCCCCTTGCCCACTGAACATGTGATGGTGCTACCGCTCGATGGAACGGGCGCCGCTGTGGGCTCCGCTCAACGGCTTTTGCCCTTCGTTGGACCATCCTCACGCGGTCTGACGTCATCGCGGAGATAGGCGAACGTTTCCCCGGTGTCGACGTAGGTGATCGTTTCCATCTTAGGGTCGATGATGAATTCGCGGCCCATCCAGATGTAATGCGGTTTGCGGGCCGGATCCTTCGCCATGAGGATCCTCTCGCGTTCGGACACATGCTCCATCATGCGGTCGGCGAGGTCGCGGGCCTCGGTCACGTGCGCACGGATTTTGCTGAGCATGCCTTGGCTCGGCGCGGAGGCCAGCTCGAAGGCTGCGGGATTGCTTGTAGCTTCTGCAAGCGCGGAGTCCACCCCGAACTCATGCGCATGCGAGATGAAGATGTCCTCCGCGTCTTCCTGCGGCATGGCCGTGCCCAGCGCCGCCGCCAGCAGCATGCGGGCTCGCGCGAACGCGGCCTTGTCCTTCTCCAGCTTGTCGTCGAGGTCGGCGGTCTCGCTCATGACATGTCCGTGCCGTTGATCAGGTGGTGACACTAGCAGGGCTCTGTGGCTTTGTTGAGTGTCCGCCGCGAGGCCATGGGGAAATGGGGAATGCCGGATACGTTCGAGGGCAAGGTCTATCTGACGACGAAGGAGGCCGCCACCTACCTCCGGCGCGGCGTCGGCACGCTCGAGGAATGGCGGCGGCTGAAGACCGGGCCGCCCTACAGCAAGTTCGGCACCAGCCGCAAAGCCTGCGTGCTCTACGCGCGCGCCGACCTCGACGCCTGGGTGACGGCCCATCGGCGCGAGACCGGGGGCGGATGATCAGGGAGCGCGCTCTCACAGAATCTTGAATTCCTGCCACGCCCCGGCAAACCCCGGCTGCTCCAAATTCGTCTTCGCCCCGCTGGCGCTTCGTCATCGCCAGATGTCTATGGACGTCTGCTCTTTGAAAATGTGGATGTGCGAATGATGCGGCCATGCTGGCCGCCGAACAAGAACCGCGCGAGGCCGGCCGCTCAGAAGTTATGCAGGGTGGGCCTCGCGCATCGAGCGACGCGAGTAGAGTCTCGAAGTGAGGCGAGGCGCGCGCCCTGCCGCTCCTAACAAACGCACCAAACAAACGCGGCATCCGAGCGCTCGACAGAATTCAGAAAAGTGTTTATAGCCAGCCACATAGCGCGACATCAGAGTGGCGGTTCTAGTCCTCTTCTGGGCACCATCACCTTACGAAGTCCTTGCTAGAAAAGCCCTAAAGTAAGGGGTTTGCGAGAGATCAAGCAGATCGTTCATTAGTCAGTTTCTTAGTCAGGTCCTCGGCGGGAAACAACCTTATCGTTCGGGTTGCACAGTCTGCTTCTCGAACCACGACAGCAGATCCTTCCTCCGGTAAATGACCTTCGATTTCTTGCTGTCCCCGAGCTTGATGTAGGGCGGGTCCGCTCCTATCCACCCGCATCCCCTCTAACGTCCGCGCCGACAGACAGCACACCCGGGCCGCGGTCTCCGTGTCCATGCACAGAGCGCCCGCGAGGGCAGGCGCAAAGACATGCAAACAAGGAGAAAACCATGTCAGTAGACGTAAAATATCATACGACGGCCACGGCCACCGGCGGTCGCGAGGGCATTGCCCGGACCAGTGAGGGCCGCCTCGAAGTCCGGCCCACCCCGCCGAAGGAACTCGGCGGCGCGGGCGGCGACGGCACCAATCCCGAGCAACTCTTCGCGGCCGGGTATTCGGCCTGCTTTCTGGGCTCACTGAAGGTCGCGGCCCAGCAGCTGAAGGCGAAGGTGCCGGCCGACACCAGCGTGTCGCCGACCGTCGGCGTCGGCCCGCGATCGGAAGGCGGCTACGGCATCGTCGTCGACATGATTATCGCGTTGCCGGGTATCAATCGTTTCCAAGCGACCGAGCTGGTCGAGACGGCGCGGCGCGAAGCCGTGGCTCGGGTCGCGCAGTTTTTCGAGACTGTTGTAGGGCCCCACGTCGCGGGATCGTTCGGATCAAGCCGGCAGACTCCCAAGCGTGTGCACCTAGCCGAGCGGGGAAATTCCAAACATCAAGGCATCTTTTCTATTCGATTGGCGAAGTGTGAGTTGACGCGCTCACCGTCCGTGCAGGGGGAAGATGATGCAAAGTTTGTCGAGCGCGAGAGAGCATCCCAAGCCGCCATTTCACTCTTCATCCGTTCCAGTTTTTCCGCTACGAGCCCGACCGCGTCTTCGCCTAGAAACAGCTGGGTCGGCGGGTTTTTGGCGTTGATAATTTGCAGAAGCGCCTGAGCTGCTTTGTCAGGATCGCCCGGCTGGTTGCCGCTCTTTGCCTGCCGCCCTGCGCGGATCGGATTCATCACCGCGTCGTAGTCGGCAATGCTGCGCGGCGTCCGATCCATCGAACGACCTGCCCACTCGGTGCGGAATTGGCCGGGTGCTAAGGCGGTCACGTGAATGCCGAATGAGGAGACCTCTTTGCTGAGAGCCTCGGAAATTCCTTCGAGCGCGAATTTGCTACCGCAATAAAAGGTTATTCCCGGCAGGGTGATGAAACCACCCATCGAGGTTACGTTCACAATGTGGCCGCGCCGCCGTTGGCGCATGCCGGGGAGTACCGCCTTGATCATGGCGACCGCGCCGAACACGTTGGCGGCGAACTGCCGTTGCAGCTCGTCCATCGACGATTCCTCAAGAACGCCCTCGTGGCCATAGCCCGCGTTGTTCACCAGCACATCTATCGGTCCGACCGACTGCTCAGCATTCCGCACAGCCTCCGGAATCGCCGCATAGTCTGTAACGTCGAGCAGGAGTGGGAAGGCACCCTTCGACGCGCCGAACGTCCTCGCATCATCGGTGTGACGAACCGTGCCAATCACGCGGTGACCGGCCGCGAGAGCGCCGGTGGCAAATGCGCGACCAAGGCCGGAGCTGACGCCGGTGATGAGAAACGTTTTCGATTGGGGCATAACAAACTCCTACAGCAACTTGGCTGCCAATTTATATCATGATATAAATCTCAGATGAACCGTGACAAGACCTCGCAGCCCAAACCGTCGACCCGGGATCGTGTACTGGACGCCGCCGAACGCCTTCTCGCTGAGGGAAGTGCAGCGTTCTCCATGCGTGAGCTGGCTGAAGAGGCCGGGTTGAGTTTTGCGACGCCTTTCAATCAGTTCGGCAGCAAGGCCGCGATCATGCTGGCACTTTCGACACGCCGCATCGTCTCGATGCAGGAGCAGTTTGCACGGGCTTCACACCCGGATACGGCTGTGGCACGCGTCTTTCTCGCTGTCGATATCGCGGCATCAGTCATGCTAGCCGCGCCCACCGTAAATCGTGCCGTCATGGCAGCGATCGGCGCTCCAAGTGACGAGTCTAGCGATGTCTCGTCGCGATCCGGAGTTCTGTGGGCGGAAGCCCTCGGCGATGGACGAGGATTTTCGCCGGCGACCCGGCCCCTGGCGTTGGCTCTCCTTCCTGGCGAACTCGCTATTGCCTTTCGCGGCGTTCTGTCTTTCTGGACGGCAGGCGAAATTGCCGATGTGGAGCTGACGACCCGCGCTCGCGGCGTCGCCGCCACTCTGCTGCTTGGCTTCGTCGAGCCAAAGCATCGGAACTTACTGGTTGCGCAATTGGGCGTCCTCCGCCTACCGAAGAGTTGAGAAGGCCCTACGAAACGCATTGACGGTGGTCGATGCGATTGGAAGCGGGCGTGCGCTCGTGATTGATGCTCAGCTGTTGCATTCGGCAAGGTCGGCCTGTGGCCCTTCGTGGGGAACGGCCGATGTCTGCTTCGGGTCATTAGCCGCTATTGCCGTCGCTTCGATAATGACCGCTTGGCGTCTTAATGCGGACCTTGGTCGGTTCACTGGAGTCCGCTTGGGTCGATCATCGTCTTATTTCCGCTTCTAGGACGTTGCGAGCGATGTCGAGATGCCGAGAAAGCGGTCATTCTATGGCACATTGGTCAAACCGCTGACTCTGCTTTCGATAACGTCTGCTTTAGCTCCGACAGAAGATTCCATCATTCCTCTATTCGAGCTCGGCAGTTCCCAAAAAACATGACGCCCCCGCCGCCAACAAGACGAGCTTTCACGGAAGCCCTCAGTTAAGATGCGCGCCCTCCGCCGCTAACGGCACGCCGTTCCAGGCGTCGCCCTCTGGCGCGTCTCCGCGAGCGTAGGGTTGCGCCGTGATCATGTATACAAATCCCGCCACGAGAACGCACACGAGCCCCAAGGCAGTTGCATAGTTCAGGAACCACGGCTGATCGGGCGTGCGCGGCCACGCAAGATTGATGATCGCGCCCGCCGTCCAAAACAGCGCTATGATGTTGACCAGAATGCCCGCGCTCCCGAGGTTGAATTTGCCTGAGGGCTTCCATCCTCGTGAGCGCGCGAACAGTGCGCCGGCGATCACCATCAGATAGGCGAAGTATATTCCAGCGGTCGCGAAGCTCACGACGATGGTCAGCGCGTTCGCCGCGAAGAAGCCGATGCTCACGATCAGGATCGCCGCGATACTGCCGATAAGAATCGCCACGCTGGGCGCGTGCGTCTTGGGAGACAGGCGCGAGATATGGCTACTCCCGATAATCATCTCATCCCTCGCGTAAGAGAACATCAGTCGTCCAGAGGCGGCCAACGGGCTGATCAGGCACGACATGAAGGTAATGAGGATGATGCACTCAACAATTTTTGAGCCGAACGGTCCAAACGCCGAATTCAGTAGTGTCCCCATCGGATCCGGATCTTTGCCGGCCACGACATCTGCAAGATTGGGCATTGCCAATATCAAGCCGAGACAGATTACGAGACAAACCAAAGTGCCGGCGATGATCGTGGTCCGCATGGCTAGCGGAATGCGCCGACCGGGGTCTGGGGTCTCCTCGGCGACGTCGCCGCAGGCCTCAAAACCGTAGATCGCGTAAAGACCGGCTAGTGAAGCGGCGAGAAATGCCGGAAGATATGATCCTCCCTGCTCGATATTGAATGTGCTGAATATCACGTTCAACGGTTGGATCCGGTGGAAGATCAAGAGATAGAGGCCGACGCCGAGCGCGCCGACCATCTCGCAATAGAATCCGGCCTTCGCCACGTGCGCTAGAAATTTGGTGCCCCTGAGATTGGCGAAAGCGCCGATGATGACCATGACGATGGCGGTAACGGTCGTGATTTCCGGAGTGACGGCCGAACCGATCAGAGAACAGAGAAACGGTCCGGCGCCGGTCGAGATGGCGGCGACTGTAGCGAATAGCGCCCAGCCGTAGACCCAGCCTGCGATCCACGACCATCTCCTTCCGACTAAGCGACGCGACCAGGGATAGATGCCGCCGGCAATCGGGAACTGCGAGACGATCTCGCCAAAGACCATCGCAACGAACAGCTGGCCAATTCCAGCGACGAGATAGGTCCATATCATCATCGGGCCGCCGGCCGTTAGACCGAGCACGAGGACGGCATAGACGCCGACCATCGGCGACAGGTACGTGAATCCCAGAGAAAAGTTCTCTAGGAACGTCATGTTGCGATCGAATCGCGGCGTGTATCCTAGCTTTCGAAGCTGATCCGAATCCGAATCGGGAGTGCTGAGTTTGTTCGACATAGCGGCCCTGGTCCTGTTTTCGAGACAATGCGTTCGATTGAAGTTCTCCCGAGTTATTTCCTTTCCAACGAGATCCTGTTGTTGGTCATCGACCTGCCGACCCTTTCCGGGTACTCTCGCAGGTGGTTGAAAGGCTTTCTTTGAGATCGGCCGGCGCGGCAAAGGATGTCGCCGCGAACCGCGAATGCACCCTATTTTCGATCTGAACATCACGCCCTATTGCCCGGCGGAACTCCGGCCGCCATAGCTGACAGCTGCGCTCCAAATGCCGACTGTCGATTGCGGCATGCGGACTGGCCCTTCTATAAACTTTGAAACCAGCTTCTAAATGTTTTAGGGCGTGGTATGCCGGCGCGGCTGTGTTTCGGGAATCTCGAGTCATGGAGAACCCGCGCTATGCGCTCGATAAGGGCGGTCTTCACAGGGAAAACATTTTGAGACGGCTAATGAAATCGATCTCACGCCGCTTTGCAAATACGGGCTTGGACGCATTCCCGGACCCCCGAGCAGGGAACAACCGCATTTTCGATAATCTTGTAAAACATATATAACTAGTTGTCAACATTTAAGACGCGAGACGGGAGAAGTTTGGTGATCCTTAAAAATCCGCCGGTCTCGCGCGCAATCCAAGATGCGTTTCTCGGGCCTCTCGAAAGTGGAGGACGCCAAGCCACCATCACGCGGCGCCTCCAGCAGGCGATAGAACTTGGCTTCCTCGAAGACGGCACGCAGCTCCCGAGCGAGAGCGACCTCGCGGCCCAGCTGAGTGTTTCGACGGTGACGCTGCGAATAGCGCTAGCCGATCTTAGATCCATGGGCCTGCTGGAAACGCGAAGGGGGCGCGGTGGCGGAAATTTCGTCAGGCGTCCGAAGCAGCGACTGCAGACACAGCCGGTGCAGCATCTCAAGGAATTCAGTTTGGACGATCTTCGCGATCTGCGTGACCATAGCACGGTGATCGGCGGCGGCATCGCCCAGCTCGCAGCCGAACGGGTTCGTGGATCGACCATCGATCATCTGCATGGGGCCGCCCTCGCCGTGAAGACTTCGGCCACTCCCCCCGAGGCGGCTCGGGCTGACCTGTGGTTCCACATGGAGGTCGCTGCGGCGACGCGCTCAGCGAAGTTGACAAAAGCCGAACTCGAAATTCAAACTACCGTTGCCCCGCTTCTGTGGCTGCCGGGAGCGGAAACGCAAACACAGGATACAGCGGCAAGCGATCATCGAGAGCTGGTTGACGCTATTGCGGCCTTGGACGGGACTGCGGCAAGACAAATCGCAGAAAGGCACATTTCCACGGCGTTGAACCAATTGATTCAGTTTCGGATGGAACTCTTGGACGATGATGCCACCGATAGGAAAACCGAAAGAGGTTGATCCCGCGCTAGCGGGAGCTGAATTGCTCAATGCGGTTTCGGGCACGATCTCGCAGCTGGTGGCCGTAAATGACGCGGTCCACGCTGCCGTTCTGAAGGAACTTGCAAAGCAGCAGCCACGGCTCGGTTGCGAGCTCAAACGTCTCGACCCGATCTACAAAGTGGTTCGAAGCGAGCTCTCGGAGCCAAGCACGCCGCTGCTCGGCATGGGCTTCGCTGCCAACCCCAACGTTTTCGATGGCCCTGGTCTTCTATGGTGGTATGGCGGCAAGAAGTCCCGCAACCTGCGCCCCTTGCAAGTCGGAACGAGGCCGACCGGCCTCGATTTCTATGACTATACGGCGACGCGCTGGTGGATCGAATCCATCGTTGACGATACGTGTCACATCTATGGGCCATACGTCGACCACAGCGGAACGAATGCATACGTGGTGACGCTTGGACACAGCGTGAACTACGGCGGCGCGAAGGTCGGGCTTGTCGTTCTCGATGTCCTTGTGGGAAAGCTTCAGTCCCTCTGGCAATCGCATCTGCTGCGGCTTCCCAAACCCACGAGCGTCGTCAATCGCGAGGGAATAGTCATTGCCACGAACTCCGGCGCGCTGATGGGCGGGGTCCTGCGCTCGGCCGACGCGGGCACGCCGATACCGGGGACCGATTGGCAGATCGCCGCCGGCATCTGAGTTCTATCCAACGAAGTGCAAGTTCGAAGAACCGCTTCCGGGATCAGGGATATGGCCCGGCGGTCGCGTCGTTGCCGCCATCAACAGGCAGGTTTGCTCCGGTCACGTAGCTCGCGTCCTCCGAAGCCAGGAAGCGAATGACCCGACCGACCTCGCGGGGAGACGCGAGACGCCGCACCGGAATTCCCCCAGCAAGCGCGCGAAGGTTCTCTGCAACGTCGCCGCCTTTGGATGCGAGAATGTCGTCGACCATCTGGGTATGGATCTCACCCGGACACACTGAATTCACCCGGATGTTCGACTGTGCGAGATCGAGCGCCATGCATCGTGTCATCTGCACGAGCGCGCCCTTACTCGCGCAATAGGCCGTGTGGTTCGGCTCGCCGTTCAAGCCCCATTCCGAGGCCACATTCACGATCACTCCGCCGCCGGTCTTCATCATTTCGGCTATTGCGGCGCGGCTGATCAGAAACACAGCCGTGACATTCACCGCGAATGTATCGAGCCACTGTCCCTCGGTCGTATCGACGATATTGGCCGTATAAAGAATGCCCGCGTTGTTGACTAGGATGTCGAGCTTTCCGAACTCTGCAACGGTCGCCTTGACCAGAGCCTCGCAAACGCCGGCTTCTCTGAGATCGGCTTTGAAGAAGCTGGCTTTGCCGCCTGCAGCCTTGATGTCGTCAACCAGCTTCAGGCCGCGCTCCTCGCTTCTGCCTGAAACCATGATCGCGACATTGACCTCTGCCAGGCATCGCGCGGTGGCCTCACCGATGCCGGTCGTTGAACCCGTGACCAATGCGACCTTTCCACCAAGCCCGTAAGCCATGTCTTCCTCCATCGACTGCATCAGTTGAATTGACTTTCCAAAGCATCCGCGAATTCAAAAATATCTACCGTTGCGCCGTAGGTCGCGACACCGAAGATCGGAGCACTAGCGTCCGTATTGATCGCGACGATCGTCTCGACGTGTTTCATCCCGTGAAGGTGTTGGACAGCGCCGCTGATCCCGAAAGCGATGTAGAGCTTGCAATTGGCCGCGACCTTGCCCGATTGGCCGATCTGATGCGATTTCGGTAGCCACCCCGCGTCCACGACGGGACGTGAGCAGCCAAACGTTGCGCCGATTTTATTGGCAAGTTGCATGAAGCGCGGAATGTTCTTCTCTTCTTGAATCCCG
The DNA here is from genome assembly GCA_018242215.1 of Pseudomonadota bacterium. GTDB lineage: Bacteria > Pseudomonadota > Alphaproteobacteria > Rhizobiales > Hyphomicrobiaceae > Hyphomicrobium_B. The sequence continues at coordinate 27,216 of JAFECG010000011.1, read as the reverse complement.
CGCCCAACGGAAAGGATGAACTCCGCTTTGGAAATATCCGGGCCGTTGGCGACGGGCTGAACGTATTCGAGATGCTTCGTGCGCCCTCCCACATTCGATAAGTCGAATTTGCAATCAACGATATGTGCGCTGCCGGCTGCCGTCGCCGGCGCAAACGTGGCGCTACGAATGGACAGAACGGCTACGGCCTTTTTCGGAAAGGCAAGCTCAACGTTGAGCTTATTTCCGTAAGCCCCGCGAGTAACGATGAGTCCATCGTTCTCCCAACGCAGTCCGAATACATCGCTCGCGAAGCCTGAGCCGAGACGGGCCGCCGTAGTTGCCGCGCACGCCATACCGTTCGCCGTGTGACCGAACAGAATGAGCCGCGGACGTAGCTCGGCGCCCAGGCTGCAAGTTACATCTTCGTAGACGGCAAGGTCGAAATGCGGGGAGCCGGTCTCGCAAACGCGAATTTCGTCGACACCGCTGATGTTGAGCTGGCCTGCAAGAGCCTCGGCGCCGTCCGAAAGAATGGCAACAACAACGGGACCGCCGATATCAGCTCTAAGCGAAATCGCCGCGCCAATCATTTCGCGCGTGATTTCGCGGATGGCCTCACCAAAATGCTCGGCAATGACCAGTATACCGCCCATGTCAGGCCCCGCTCTTCTCGCGTATGAGCCTAGCTACGAACGCCGCGATATCTAGGCTGCTTCCTTTCAGCATCTCGGCTTTTGCAACTTCCGGCACGAACATCCGGCGCACCACATAACCTCCCGACCCGTCTAGAACGGCGTGCCCGTCGACGACCTCGATCGTCTTGCGCTTCGCCTCCTTGATCATCCGCATCGTCGCATAGCGCGGTGCATTGATTCCGCTCTGAACGGTAACGATCGCGGGGCTCGAAAGCTCGATTTTCTCCCTGATGCCGCCTTCAAGTTCTCGCGTTATGAGCAATCTGTCCTTGCCGTCCCAATCCACCCCGACCACGACGGTTGCAAGCGGTAGGCCGAGAACGCGGCCAAGAGCAGGCCCGGTTGCGCCATTTGACTGGTCGCTCGATTGAACGCCGCAAAAAATGAGATCTGGCTTCTCAATCTCGGCAACGCCCGCGAGGGCCCGCGCGATCACCAGCGGATCGACACCCGCGAGATCGGGGGACCATACCCGCACGGCCCGGTGTGCGCCCTTTGCGAGAGCCCGTCTAAGCGACGCATCAGCACCGTCGTCGCCGACGGAAACGGCCACAACCTCGCCGGCGCCGAGTCGTTCAACAGCAATCAGCGCTTCTTCGAGAGCAGATTCGTCCCATTCGTTCATGGCATGATCGAGCAACGCCGGACGAACGTCGCGACCGTCGGGGTTGAGTTCTCGTTCATCACCGACGGAAGCGACGTGCTTGATCATGACAAGGACGCGGGATCCGGCACGGGGCGGAATATCATAAGGCGGCAGTTGCGCCGGACGAATAGGTGCTGGATGTTCCCAATCCATTGGCGCGAGATCAAAAACGTCTCCGCTGGTAAAAGTCGCCGCTCCTGTCGGGTCGGCCACGGGCGACGACGCCAGCGGCACATCTACCGAAACCTCGGAAATCACATCTTGCGGCGGCTCCGACAACCGGTCTGCGGACGGAGCCGGGGACAACTCCATTCGAGAGAGCGCCTCCTCCATGCGAGCACTCACGACATCGCCGACGCGCGTCGCGACGGCATCGACGATGCGTTCCGCGATGCTCGGAAGATCACGAACGAAGTCGTTCTCCTGCACGATCGCCTCGGCCACAAGCTCGGCGATATCGCCGACGACGAAGCTTCGCTCGTGACCACTGGTTTTGCGGGCATCCTCATACATCGTCAGATCTTTCGGGCAGCAGGTCACAAAAACGTCGATGCCGCCGAGCGCCGCCGCCTCGTGCATGCGGCTGATCGAGGGCTTCGGCGCGCCCGGCATATCGGGAATCCAGATGCGGCCGCCGCCAGCGCCGCAGCAGAACGAATTGTCGCGACTGCGGGGCATCTCGATTAGCTCGCACCCGATCGCGGCGAGCACCTCCCGCGGCGGATCATAGCCGCCGTTCAAACGCCCCAGATGGCAGGGATCATGAAACGTCACGCGCCGCTTGAGTGGCTTGGTGACTTTGAGTCGCTTCGACTTCAAAAGCTCGGCGAGCACGTTAGTGTAGTGAGCGATCGGAGCGATCCGGCCGAATTCCGGATACTCATTCTTGATCGTATTGAAGCTGTGGGGGTCCGTCGTCATTATCCGCGCGAACGGCTTGGCTTTTCCGATCTCGATGAGGTTGTGCTCGACGACGGCCTCATAGAGTCCCTCTTCTCCGGCACGCCTCAGGTCGTTGCCCGCGGTCCATTCGCTTTCATGAAGCAGCGCGAAGTCGACGCCTGCGAGGTGAAGGAGCTTCGCGACCGTCCGGCTGACCTTCTGATTGCGCGGATCGAACGACGCATAGTCGCCGACGAACCAGAGTACGTCCGCTTCATCCTTCCGGATGTCCTTGATCTCGAAATCGAGATCCCGGGTCCAATCCGAACGCTTGCGCGCACTCTCCCCGAAGCTGTTGCCGGTTCGCGCCACCGACCCAAACGCCGCACGAAGCTGCGGGTCCATGATATCCTGGTCGACGAGATGGCGGCGCATCCCGACGATGAGCGGCGGGTGCTCGATGCCGACCGGGCAGATCTCCTGACACGCGCCGCATGACATGCAGGCCCAGAGGGTTTCAGGACTGATCACATCGCCGAGTGCGGCAATGCCTTCTTGGTCCCTCGCTTGCGCGCGATCGTTGCACTCTCTGAGGTCCAAGATCAGATCGCGCGGACTGAGCGGCCTTTCCGAGCTTCGCGCGGGGCAAGCTTCGTGGCATTTCCCGCATTTTGTGCAGGCGTCGAGATGCAGCATCTCCTTCCACGAAAGGTCGGAGATTCTGGCTATCCCAACCGATCCCGTCTCGCCGGACACGGGCTCCACAACAACTTCTCTGGGAAGCCTTGCAAGTGGCTTTTCGTCCCGGACAGCCAAGGAACCCACGACGGCGAGAATGTGCTTGGCCTTGTACCAGGGGATAGCGGCCGTGAAGGCGAGAGCCAGAATGCCGTGAACCCACCAGTTGGAAAGACGGATTTGGGCGGCGGCATCCGCAGACATGCCGAACCCGGACAGAACCTTTCCAACAAGCGCCCCAACGGGACTTAAATCGGCGAGATGCGGCTGATCCATCAGCAGCCGCACACCTTCCTGAAGAAAGCCCGTCAGCTCGATCGCCAGCAGCGACAGGAGAAAAGCCCAGTCCTCGATGCGCCAGCCCTCAGCAGCGGGCCGAAGGGATGTCTCGCCGAGATACCGTCTCACATAATCCAACTTGGGCAGATGGAACCAGCCACGACGTACCAAGAGATAAATAAGCCCGGCGACTAATCCCAAATGCCCGAGATCGAGGGCAAGACTCGTGATGAGGTAGTACCATCCACGCCAGAATTGCGTCCCGAATAGTAGGCGCACGATATCGTAATCGATGAAGATGATCGTGGTACCTACCGCGGCGATCACGAAGCCGATGAATACGGCCTGATGCGCGATGCCAGCATTCCTATCGCGCCGCCTGAGCGTGCGATGAGTCCCGATATCGGAGAGCATGCGCCGAACGCCGACTTTGAGTTCGAGTGGCTGCCGCAGGGATCTCCCCCGTGCATACTTCACAACATGTCGCATGAAACCCCATACGAAGGCGCCCATCGCGAGCACCCCGCATGCATAGAAGACGATGATGCCGAGAGGCCCAATCGACCAAAATATCTCGCGCGTCTGCAAGAGGTTCAGGCCTCTCTTTGAATGAAACTCCGAAACGGCTTATCGAGCTTGCGCAGACCCTCTATGCGCTCAAAACTTCCGCCAGCGGCGCTTCGACGGTCGGACGCGTGTCGCCGAGCTTCGGATAGGTCGGCGCGCCCCAGATTTGCCGCTCGCGGATGAACGGCAGTGGCTGCTGGGGATGCGGTGAATCGAATTCGCGTCCCAATCTATGACCGTCGAAGATCGCGTTCATGAGCTGGCGCGGCGCATGACAGTCGCCGATTCGGAATACGTCCTGGACGTCATGAGATGGCCACTCGTGCCGGCGTGCCACCAGGTCACGATAGAGTCCGGAATTCGGAACACGCATCGTGACAAGCACGAGAGCATCGCACTCGAGTTCGACGAGATCATCGCTGAAGCGCCTGCCCCAGTGGCCTGGCTCCACTTCCATCAGCTCTGGAGTGTCGCGATAGAGATAGAAAAGCGACATTTTGCCGTTCCCGTAGGAATGGCCCCAATGGTTCGTCATGTGCCGTATTTTTTTGTTGTAAAGCATGCGCTTGTTGTTCGCCATTTCCATCGTGTAGAGCGAGAACTGCGCGATATCGTGCATATTGGTGACGAACGTGACTTCCTTGCCAAGGTCGGCAAGCAGCTCTGCCATTGCAATGCCGGTGAAGTGTCCGTCCCCGTCGAGCACGACCGCTTTCTTGCCCGGGATGGCCTTACCCGCCATGATCTGCTCTGGCGTCAGAACGTTCGGCAGTGATGCATCTGCTCCCGGAATTGGCCGATGGATCTCGGCCCCCGTTCCGACCGTCGACCAACTCGCGCCCGTCGCGATCACGACTTTATCGGCTCCGTAAGTCAGGACATCCTCGGCAGTCATCTCCTTCGTCCCAAGATGAACCTCGACGTTCTTGAGCTTCGATAGCTGGATCTGCCGATAGGCGATGACGCGAGCAAATTCCGAACAGCGCGGATACCGCGCGACGTCTTTCCAATGACCCCCGAGATCCGGCGATTTGTCCCTCAGATGCACGTCGTAGCCGCGCTTGCCGAGCACGACGGCGCACTCCATGCCCGCAGGACCAGCGCCGACAACGAGGACGGAGCAGGGGTTTTTCGCTTTCGTGAACACCTCGGGATGCCAGCCGCGCCTGTATTCTTCGCCGGAAGTGGGATTCTGCGTGCAGCTGAGAAGAGCCTGCTGCTGCATGCGCGACACGCACATATTGCAGCCGATGCATTCGCGGATATCTTCCGGATGACCGGTTTCGATCTTCGTCGGAAGAAAAGGATCGGCGATCGAGGGACGCGCGGCACCGATGATATCGCTCTGCCGGGAGCGGATCACCTCGACCATGTCGTCCGGGCTCGTGAAGCGGCCATTGCTGACGACGGGAACATTGTCTCCGACCACGCCCTTCACATCCATGATGAAGGGCCGCATCCAGTTCGATTTGCGGAAACGCGAGCTGCCCGCGTCCTCGCCCCACTCTTCATAGTCGCCAATCTTCACTGCCCAAAGATCGCAAACACCCTCCGCATGCATGAGCTGCACGAAGCGTATTCCCTCGTCGTAATGTTCTACGCGAAGGTCGCCATTGACGGTATCGACCTCGAATCGCGTCGTGACGGCGAGACGGTCGCCGACCGCTCTTTTGACGGCCGCCATGACCTCGATGAAAAACCGCGCCCGGTTTTCCAGGGACCCACCGTATTTGTCTGTTCGATGATTGTAGCGGCGCTCCAGGAATTGGAGTGGCAGCGTGCTATCGCTGCCGGTGATTTCGACGATATCGAAACCCGCCTGCTCGGCGCGTTTCGCGGCAAGCACGTACATGTTGATGAGCGCCTTGATATCCGATTCATCCGCCATTGAATCGTAAACCGTGCGGTCCGGAAAAACATTGGACGGCAGGCCACTTGGTCCGCGCGGGACCTCGCGCGACTCAAGGCAAGGCGAGTGCATTCCGTTGTACCAGAGCTGCACGCCAGCAAGCGATTTGTGCCGATGAACCTCCTCGCACATCTTGCCGAGGTTGATAACATCGCCGTCGTCCCATAGCCGGGCCGATGTCCATGGATATTCGTCGGATTCAGGATGGATCGAGCAGAACTCGGTGCAAACCGCGCCCCAGCCACCTTCCGCTTTCATGCCGCGGAAATGCGCCTGAATGCCCGGTCTTTCCGAGCCATACCCCGTACAATGAGACGTCTGCCAAAAGCGGTTGCGCATCGTCTTTGGCCCGAAGGAAATCGGGTCGAACAGGATGTCGTATTTTGAATCGCGCGACATTTCGTTACTCGCAGATAAGAGCTGAGATCAGTGAGATCGGCGATGAGATCGCCCACGTGCTGCTAGTGTGTCCAGACATTCCGTTCATTCGATCTTCACCATCACGTGCCGCACGAATGTGTAGTCCTCGAGCGAATACATGCCTAAGTCCTTGCCGTAGCCGGACTGCTTCAGTCCGCCGTGAGGCATCTCGTTGACGAGCATGAAGTGCGTGTTGATCCAGCTGCAGCCGTAGCGAAGCCGGGCTGCGGTCGCCATCGCTTTGCCGATGTCCTTGGTCCAGACCGAGGAGGCGAGACCGTAGTCGGAATCATTTGCCCAAGTCACTGCCTCTTCGACATCTGTGAAAGGCGTCACTGAGACCACGGGACCGAAAACCTCGCGGCGAACGATATCGTCGCTTTGCGTGGCGCCAGCGACGATTGTCGGCTGGAAATAGTAGCCGGCCCCATCGCTCGGCCTGCCTCCGGTCGTGACGGAGATGTGCGGCAAAGCTGCTGCTGCGTCGACGAGACCGGACACGCGATTGCGATGCTGCTCGGAGATCAGCGGTCCGATATCGTTTGTCGTATCGTCGTCGGCCGCATATTTCAGGCTCGACGCGGCGGCGGAGAGATCGGCCACCAGGCGATCATAGATTTTCTTGCCAGCATAGACGCGGCAGGCCGCCGTGCAATCCTGACCTGCATTGTAAAATCCGAAGGTCTTCACGCCCTCGACGACCGCACTCAAATCGGCATCGTCGAATACAACGACAGGCGCCTTGCCGCCGAGTTCCAGATGCGTGCGCTTAATCGGCTTTGCCGCAGCGGCAATGACATGCTCGCCTGTCGCGATGCTGCCGGTCACCGAGACCATCGAGACATTGGGATCGGCGACCAGCGTCCTACCGACTGTCGAGCCGCGCCCTACGACGACATTGACGACGCCCTCGGGAAGTATGCCGGCGATCTGCTCGGCAAGCATGAGCGTTGTAAGCGGCGTCTGCTCCGAGGGCTTGAGCACGATGGTATTGCCGCCGGCCAGGGCGGGTGCGATCTTCCAGGCTCCCATCATCAGCGGATAGTTCCACGGCGCGATTGATCCGACCGTGCCGATGGCATCCCGGCGGATCATGGAGGTATGACCGGCAAGGTACTCTCCGGCCACCGTGCCGCTCATGCATCGGACGGCAGCAGCGAAAAAACGAAAGCAATCTGCAATCGCCGGGATCTCGTCCCTGATGACGAGATGCTTGGGCTTGCCGCAATTGAGTGCCTCGAGCGCGGCAAAAGCCTCGGCTTGATCCTCAACGAGTTGGGCGATCTTCAGAAGTGCCGCCGAGCGCTCGACTGGAGTGGTACGCGACCATTTCGGAAATGCCGCGTTGGCGGCGGCAACGGCCGCCTGAACCTGTCCGGGCGTGGCATCCGGAATACTCGCGATAACCTCGCCAGTACGCGGATTGAGCACCTCGTAGACTTCGCCCTGTCCCTTCTCCTGACTGCCGCCTATCAACATCTGCGTTTGCATCTCGCCTCCCCTGTGGCCGTAGGGTCTATTTGGGTGAAGTCGCGGCAACCGTTACCGAGCGCCAGGTCGAGTTCTGGTGCACATCATGGAGAGCCCGGCCGAAGCGCCGAAACATTTCATCGATTTCATCACGGGTGATGATGAGCGGAGGACAGAAAGCAATCGCGTCGCCGATGGCCCGCACAATGAGCCCGCGATTGAGACACGCGTCGTTGAGCAAGCGGCCGAGGAGACCCGGAGGCGTTTGCTCTCCATTCTCTGGGACGGTCGCCAGCGCGATAGCCCCGATCAATCCGCAGCCTCTCGCCTCGGCAACGAGAGGATGACCGAGGAACGAACGCAGCCGCTCCTGAAAATAAGGGCTAAGGCGCGCCGCGTTGCCGACCAGATCGCTCTCCTCGAGGATGGCAAGATTCTCGAGAGCGACGGCCATTGCCACCGGATGACCGGATCCTGTGAACCCATGCGCGAACGCGCCGAAAGCATGTGATTGATCTGCGAGCCGTTGGTAGATCTCATCGGAAACGACGAGCGCCGACAACGGCATGTACGACGATGTCAGTTGCTTCGATAAGACCATCATGTCCGGCTTGATGCCGAAGGTCTCGCAACCGAAAGTCTTTCCTGTTCGGCCAAAGCCCGTGATCACTTCATCGGCAATAAGGTAGACGTCGTATTTGCGCAGTACTGCCTGAATCTTTGCCCAGTACGTCGCCGGTGGAACGTAAACGCCGCCGGCCGCCATCACCGGCTCACCGATAAAAGCCGCGATCGTCTCCGGCCCTTCAGCGAGGATCAGCTGTTCCAGCTCATCGGCGAGATGATCGGCGAAGACCTCCTCGCTGCTTTCCGCATCGGCAGGGCGATAGTGCGGGCACGACACGTGCAGGAAGTTCGAAAGAGGAAGATTGAAGCCACGATGGTTCCACGGAGTTCCGGTCAGACTTCCCGCGCCGATCGTAATGCCGTGATAGGCGAGCTTGCGGGAAATAAACTTGGTCTTCTTCGGCAAGCCCTTTGCGTTGTTGACGTACCAGACGATCTTGATCGCCGTGTCATTGGCTTCGGAGCCGGAGTTTGCAAAGAAGACTTTTCCGCCCTCGACCGGCGACATCGTCGCGAGCTTTTCCGCAAGATCGATCACACTGGGGTGCGATTTATGTCCGAATGAATGATAGTACGGAAGCTGTTCCATCTGCCGAGTGGCAGCACTGACGAGCCGTTCCTCCCCAAAGCCAACGGCAACGCTCCAAAGGCCGGCCAATCCCTCTATATATTCCCGGCCGTCCTCGTCCCAGACGTTGACCCCCTTCCCTTTCGTGATGACCAAGGGACCGATTTTCTCGTGGAGTCTTGCGTCAGTCGCCGGATGAAGGTGATAGGCGATGTCCCGGGCGCGCGAGGAATTCGAGCCGCTGACCGACAGCCGATCTTGAACGACAGCTGACTGGGGATCACGCAACGGAACGGCCTCAAGAACGGGCTCATCGCCATGTTTCGACGCCGATAAACGCTAAAAGATTTAAAAATAGCTGTCAACGTATTAATGGCCTTTTATCTTCTCCTCGTCATGGCGCCGCGGACATCGCGGATCCCCGCTGAGCCCCCCGCTGCGGCTCGCGCAAGCTCAAGGAGAACGCAACGGATGTAAGGACTGCACACGCAGGCGAACCGTCTCGACCAGTCCATCATCGATTAGGTAAAAAGCCGCATCTCGAGCTCTAAGGCAGCCCCGGCGCCAGTCGCATCCTGCGGCCTCTACAAAGCGGCGTATCGACAGCAGGCTTCGAGGGTGTGACGTTGTTGCAGCCCGAGTCGATGACCTGGCTGCCAGCGGTTGCGCAATAGACCGAGCTACTATTCGTCAGCAAAAAGACGGGCCAGCTCGTAGGCTTTGAACTGACCGACCAAACACGACAAACAATCTGGGCATCGAAGTCGATGACGCGATCGAAATCGCCGAGAAGACAGACATCTGGCGTCGGCTTCTCCCCCGCAAGGAGACCTAGTCGGCAAGTGTTAGAGGGACGCCGACTACGGCAGGGTCAATGACCGCTTCTGGGACGTTGCGAGCGATGTCGAGATGCCGCGAAAGCGGTTGTCGAACCGGCGTCTGCATTCCTTCCGATGCTGCGAAAGCCGTGTCTGCATAGCCCTCATCAGCCGACATTGGTCGGCGCGGTGCCGAGCATAGCTCGTAGATTTTGCTTGGTCCCGCCGCACGGACGACGAGCAAACGGGTCCACAGGCTGTTGAAAGGGAAATTGTTTCCCCTTCCTGAAAGCCGCCAGCGTTGACTTTGGTTCTCAGCCGGCAACCTGCACCCTGCAAAGGCTATTTTAAACGCAGGCGACATGCCGTTTCATTGGCTCGGAGCGGCAAGTAACCTGACACTGATAGGATTCGGGCTTTACAAACTTTTCGTGCCAAATCATCCGCGTTTTATTGCGCGGGTGAAACCCGATCGGCCCTTGCGATGGTCATTCTTCATGGGACTCGCGCATTGTGGTGCCCCGATCATGATCCTATCAATGATGTTCGGTTTCGTTGCTATGGACCGCGTTCGAGCACTGGGGCATCCATTTCTGGCTTATTCGCAGTCGGCGTTGCTGTTGGCGACGGCAATGATAGGCCCGATGTTAATCGTATCGGCGTTCATGGCGGCGATGAGCTATGAAATATTCGGCCTCAAGGCCTTGACGCGCTACTGGGTCAATTTGCAATGGGGTTGGGCGATCATGTTCATCGCGATGGGTGGTCTCGGACTTATACCACTCCACGGCGGCATGGACATGCGTTCGATGCCCGCCCTACAAGTTTTGACGCATCCGGTTTGAGGCTATTGCGTATCTCTTGATGTTGGACCAAGCATGCCTCTCAACGGAGCCCAAGCCATGCTGGTGAATGAAGATCTTATGAAGCGGACGCTCGTGCACGCTGCAAAGCTGGATTGGATTCCAACACCAGCACCTGGGGTCGAACGGCGCATGCTTTTCCGGATCGGAGGCGAAAAAGCCCGTGCCACTTCGATCGTGCGCTATGCACCCGGCTCCAGCTTTTCTCGTCATAGCCATCCAGGCGGGAGGAATTCCTCGTGCTCGAAGGTACCTTTCAAGATGAAACGGGTGACTTCCCGGCGGGCACCTATGTTCGCAATCCGCCACGCACCGCTCATGCGCCGCGGAGTGAGTTAGGATGCACGATCTTCGTGAAGCTATGGCAATTCGGATCGGAAGACCGTGAACGCGTCGTTTGTCTTCCTCGAAAAGGAAAAGCGGCTCCGCTTCGTCCGGGCGTCCCTTTCTCACAGGTCCTTTTCGAAAGCCAGGACGAGCGGGTCACGCTTGAGGACTGGCAACCCGGTGCTGAGATCGAGCTGCCCAATCCATCAGGCATCGAGCTACTGGTTGTTGCAGGAGAGCTTACTGAGGGCTCGGACACTTTTGAGCGACTGAGCTGGCTCCGCATACCTGCGAGCCATCCGCTGCGTGCACATCCGGGACGCGTGGGCGCACGCGTCTGGTATAAATCAGCATCCCTTCTTCATCGAAACGTGTGCGACTTCCAGAACGAGGCCGAAGCCTCTCAACGATGATTGCCTTTGAATTGACGCGGTGCGAGGAGCCTGCGCTGTGACCGTTGCGCACAATCTCGCCCGCCTGGATTTCGCCTTTTCTGATTTCGACAAAGAAATTCCGCTAGAACCGAGCATGGTTGTGGATCTCATCTCGCGCCGCATTTTTGTAGAGTCACAGGCCTATGTTTCCGAAGACCAGTGATCGTCTGGACTGCCGCAGAGTTTGCGATCAATCCCACGCGATATCGTTCTCGAAATTCCTTGAATTTTTGCCGGATCATGCTCGAAGCAAGTTCGAAGCTCCGGAGTTGGCGCAATTTCCTTCAGCCGTAATGTCAGATCCGCGCGCGTTTTAGATGGTCCTCGGGGCCAAAGGAAATCAACCAGAACGCGTGCGCCATCTGTTTCCTCTGCCGGCACGTAAACGCGGTTGGTCTTTAAATTCGGCATTTTCAATTTCTGGCTTTTGTTATCTCAATATCGCCCGACGCTTCGACTTAGGGCAGATCTAATGTCCGCTTCGGGTCAGGAGCACTCTTTGAGCGGGAAGCCATTCAAGTTCTGCTTGCGTCCCATGTGTGGACGGCACCCGGTTGGCAAGGACTTTTTTGGCTTGTCACGTAGAGCTGGTCGGTAGCGCCCATGTGTCCGGCCTTTTTGCTCGGCGCGAACACCGATGGCCTTCATGCTATCCGCAAGATCAGCTCCCAATCAATTGCACGCGCTCGAGGCGCCCTGGGACGAATGGGTTTTGCCGATCCCGGTGGTCGACCGCTTACTGCATGACTTACCTTTCGCCCTCTCCAACCTCGTCAAACGCGCCCGGTAGGGGCCGCTCGTTTCCTATGCTGCTTGTGGCACTGGTTCGTGATACGCACCGCCGCGTGTCATCAGCACCCAGGCGATCCGCGCCATCTTGTTGGCCAAAGCCACTGCGGCGATCTTCGTCGTGCGCCGCTGCAGCAGCTTGAGCAGCCATGGCCGGCGCGTACCGTGACGCTGAGCGTAACGGATAACGGCAAGACCACCAACGACGAGTAGCCATCGTAGGTAGTGGTCGCCACGCTTCGATATCTTGCCGAAGCGCTCCTTGCCGCCACTCGATGATTGTTTCGGAACCAGGCCGACGAAGGCCGCGAAGCTCCTGCCATTCTTGAAGTTCGAAGCATTGCCGACGGAGGCGACCAGCGCGCTCGCGGCAAGCGGACCGATGCCAGGAATTGTAGCGAGGCGTTTGCTCGCCTCGTTCGACTTGTGCCACGCCATCACTTGCCGATCGAGCTTGAGGATCTGGTCTTGTAGCAAGCTATACTGATCGACCAGGCACATTAGCGCGCGGCGTGTCAAATCCGTTATGCGATCATCTTCGCCAGAGACGATCATGTGGATTAGTTGAGAGAGACCGATCCTGCCGATGCTCTCGGTGATACCGAACTCCGCGAGGTGCGCTCGGATCGTGTTCCCCATCCGCGTCCTATGCGTGATCAACATGGCTCTGGTTCGATGCAGCACCAGCACGCTTTGCTGTTCAACGGTATTCGCTTCCGCAAAGCGCATGTTGGGCCTCGTGACCGCTTCGCAGATTGCCTCGGCATCTGCTTCATCGTTCTTCTGGGTCTTCACGTAAGGTTTGACGTATGCCGGCGGCATAAGACGGACCTGATGGCCGAGCTTCTCGATCGTACGAGCCCAGTGATGCGCCGTTGCGCAGGCTTCGATTCCGACAAGGCAAGGCTCAATCTTTGCGAAGAAAACCTCGACCTGGGCACGGCGAAGCTTGCGGCTGAAAATCTTCTGCCCCTGAGCGTCGACGCCGTAGGCGTGGAAAACGTTCTTAGCGATATAGAGGCCGACTGTGACTGGCTGCACCATCTGACTTCCTCCATCTCATGCCCGAAAACCATACCGGTCTTCGGGCCGGGTGATGGATGCCGTCCACAGCATCAATAGCCGACTTGCAGATCGCGCAGCCGCCAACCTTCCACGAAGCCGCATTCTCCCAAATAGCTGTCATTGCCGGGGCCATAGCTGGCGCGCCCTATTCTCGCCGACTAGGTCTGCTCACAGGTGTTATGCTGCCCTCAGATATCGATCTTCTCCGCGATTTCGATGGCGTCGTCGACCTCGATACCGAGGTAGCACACAGTGCTTTCGATCTCGAATGTCAAAGCAGTAGCTGCACGCATGCTTGTTCCTTTCCATGGTTTGTCTCCTTGTTCGAGAGACAAACAAGCATGCACCTCCCCAGCCCAGTACATTGATTCGATGTCTGGTTTCGGCGACTATATTCATGCGATCGGTTAGCGGCCGACGCTCCCGACCTTACACGCACACAGCACTCCCGTTGATAAAAGGATACGGTTCATTTCTGTGCCTGCTCGACGGCGTCAAGCGCGCGGACAGAGTAGACGAGCGCGGCGCCGGCATTCATCGCAATGGCGACGCCCAGGGCTTCCGCGATTTGCTCCTTTGAAGCACCGGCATCCACAGCCAATTGCGCGTGATCGGAAATGCAGCCATCGCACCGCGTCGTGACCGCAACCGCGAGCGATATCAATTGACGCGTTTTCTCGTCGAGGTGGCCCGTCTTCGTTCCCGCACCCATGGTCGTCAGGTAGCCGGTGACGCTGTCCGGCGAAAGCTTCGAGTAGTCATTGATGCGCGCCATAAGCGCCGATCTATAGCTCTTCCAGTCCAGAAACTTCATAGGGCCGCTCCTTTGCTGCTTTTCAATTTCGATCGAAATCTCCAATCCCATCCGAGAATGGATTTTGCCCTGTCAGTGGCAATGAACGCGTTTGGCTCCGCGATATTGAAGATGCCTCGTGCGTTGCGCTCTATAGCCAGAACCGTGGCGCGCGCAGCAGCGTCGACGTAAACAGCAGGTTGCGCCGCGGCGTCTTCCGACCACGTTCCCGGCCCGTAAAAATGTCCGTAGCGCAATACGGCGCCCTCGATGCCACGCGTGCGAAGCGTCAATTCCTCTAGAGTGGCAACGCCGCAAGCCGAAACGCCGCGGAGGCCGGGCGCTTTGACATCTAATTCGGCGCCTCCGTGATGCGGCAACTGTCCGGGCGCATAGATCCAGGCAATGCTCTGTGAAACCACGAACGAAACCTTATTGGCTAAGGCGGCATCGACTAAATTGCGCGTCGCCTCTTTCCTCAGTCGGGCATTGGATTCGATTACGCGGTCCTCCGATGCAGTCATCATCGCTGACAGATCGGTGAGCTGGTTGATGATGACGTCGGGCTTGGCGCGGGCTACCGCATGTGCAACGGCAGAGCTGTCAAGAGCGTCGAGAACAGTCGGTTCGCCACCTAAAGCCGCGATAAGGTTCATTTTCCCGGTCGAGCGGGTGGTGGCGACAACGGAATATCCGGCGTTGACCAATTGCGGGACGAGTCGCCGCCCGATCGCGCCGCTTGCGCCCGCCAGAAATACACGCTTCGCCATCTCAATTCTTGTCGAGCGTGGTGAGTTTCGTCTCTTTGGAGTCGACAACGAATATCCCCAGTAGCGACGCAGATTCCGTGTCGCTCGCGTTCTCACTGATCCGATGATGGGCGCCGGGAGATTCCGGCCAGCTTTCCCCGGCGTGGAAAATTTGTACCGGCCCGTCGTTCACCTGACTGCGTATCGCGCCCGATAAGACGAAGCCGGTTATAAATGCGGATGGTGCGTGACGGTGTGGGGGAGTCTTGGTCCCAGGCGGATAGGTGACCACCAAGCCGACAAGGCTTTTGCCCGGAACGTTGGGGGGTTGGTCGCGAAACGACTCGACGACCGTAACGCGACTTGCTTCGTCTGCATGTGCCAACGGAATGCCGCTTGGGAACATCCAAATGCTAGCGGCGATGATCGAAATCATAGTTGCCGACGCGACGCTCAGGATGATCCTGCGGCTGGCTACTTCCTCATTCCTGTTGCTATCTTTCATGAACGACCTCTATCTTTCGGCCGACCCATTGCGCGACGTCTCCTCGAACCCAAAGGGGATTCTCCATATGGCTAAAAATTCATGTTCATTGGCGCCGGCAGATAACGGAAACCATCTCCCTGCTTCACGAAGTGACCGTAGCCGGGCCAGGCGAAATGGTAGGCCAAAATCGGAATGCGCTTCTCCGCGAGAAATGACAGCATCTTGAGCCGCGTCGTCACTGCTTGCTTGGGGTCCGTATCGTAGAGGAATTCCATGCGCGGGTTCTCTATCAGCAATACTGAGTGATGCGAGACGTCGCCGACGAAGAAGAACGATTGGCCATTGGATTGAATGTTGAACATGGTGTGCCCAAGCGTGTGACCGGGGGCTGAAATAGCCGTGACGCCTGGCAAGAATTCCTGATCGTCTTTGAAAAACGTCATTCGGTTTCGCACCGGCAGAAGGTTCTTCCGTGCGTGAATGACGAATGCTTTTTTCCAAGGCAAGTTCATCTGCCCTTCATCTGTCCAATAATCGAAATCGGCTTGGTTCATGTAAAACTGAGCGTTCGGATAAAGGAGTGCGCCGCTTTCATCGACGATGCCGCCGATGTGATCGATGTGACCGTGGGAGATGACCACCGCATCGATATCTTCGCGTTTGATCCCCGCGTCGGCGAGACTTTTTGTGAGCAACCCACCCTTGGGACCGAACATCTTTGACGTTCCAAGCCCGGTGTCGAACAAGATCGTCTTGCCGTTGCTGTTAACGACGAACGAGTTGAGCTCGATGTTCAAATCCGACGGGCTCATAAAATTGTCCGTCAGCTCTCTGCGCACCTCATCCTTCGGAACTCCGAGAAATGAGTTCGAAGGATCGCCCAGCATCTGCCATCCGTCGGAGACGACCGTGACTTCCGCGTCGCCGACATTGAACCGGTACCAGTAAGGCGCCTGCAGACCGAGTTTAGGAGACCTCCCAAGTGCTGGGCCGACGATGCTTCTCAAACCGAGTCCGAGGCCCACTCCCGCTCCGATAGCCATGAGACCTCGCCGTGACAGCTCCTCAGACATTTACCCATCTCCATCTTGACTAGTTTGCCGCCAAAGGCTGCGTCGCGGCTAGGAAATGGCCGGAAATATGGATAATGTCTAAGACCGATTTCCTATAGTTGTGATAGATGTTTGGTTATGCTCATCCGACAGGCCCATTACCTTCTCGCAGTCGCCGACCACGGCAATTTCACACGCGCGGCGGCAGCACTGCGCATTTCGCAGCCCGCTCTCTCCCAGAGAATTCTCGATCTCGAGGCCCAGCTCGGCCTGCAGCTTTTCGACAGATCGGGCCGAACCGTAAAACCGACGGATGAGGGACGGACTTATATCGAGCACGTCCGACGTGCGCTTCGCGAGATCCAGGCCGGGGAGCGTGCGATGCAGGATATCGCGGACGCGCTTGGCGGGACGTTGCGTGTCGCCTTTCTCCCTCTCTTTACGACCCATCTGGTTGGTCCGCTGATGCAGGAATTCTACAAGAGGTACCCCCGTGTCTCGGTGACGATCGACATTCTTGCTCAAGCGGAGCTAGAGGCTGCGCTGGTCGAGGATCGTACCGACGTCGGGCTGGCGTTCAGCGACGTCGATAGCGACGAAATCGATATCGAAAGGATACAGGACGACGAGCTTTGTCTGGTCGTCGGCAAACGGCATCCCATGTATCGCAAGGACAAAGTGCGCGTGTCTGAGCTCAAGCACGCCGATTTGGCGCTCTTGACGCGAGCGTTCATCACCCGAGCTCCGATCGATCGCTATTTTCGCGTCAACAATGTGCGACCTCGGATTGCGATTGAGGCGAATTCCGCAGACACGATCATTGCCATTGTGAGAGGGGCGCCGATCGCGACCATTATGCCCTCGGCGACCGCGCGGCAGCTTCCGAGACTTAAGGCAATTCCACTTACGCCGTCGGCGGGAATTTGGACGCTATCGGTCCTCCAGCGCAAGGACGCTTATCGGAGCGCTGCCGCGAAAGCCCTCATCACTATATTGAAGCAGAGACGAACTGACGTTCGACTTTAGTAGCTAACGATGTCCCCAACCGCCCTGAATGCCGCGCGGTACACGGCCGCTAAGTGATCATTTCGTCGATAGCGGTTCGGTACGGCTTCAGTACTTGCCTGGACCCACCCAGCAGCTTTTAAAAGCGCAGTACGTTACCCGACTCCAGCGCATGCTCCAAAATTGATTCTGGAGCCGCCCCACAAGGTTAGGGGCGTCAACAGCAAATCAGTCCCATTAGCCGACATTGGCTCGATGTCTGGCGCCGCATAGACAGACGTCTGCTTTGACGAGCAATGGGGACCTTGACGCTTCTCGCCGGATGGGACCCTCCATCCTCATAAACCGTTTTCCTGGTAGGTATCTGCGAGCACCTTCTCAGAACGCGAACTAGATCCTAAGAATCGATTGAAGCGTGTTGATCCTCGGCTTCGAAATCGCTCAGATCGAGCGCAATCTCTGGACGTCGGCGTCGCCGTCGCAATTTATCGATTATCTTGTTGCGCGCCACCGCCGTCACCCAAGACGTCAATGACATCGATGAGTTCCACGTGTGGCGTTTCAGATGTATCGCGAGCAGTATGTCCTGCACCACATCCTCGACATCCTTACCTAAAGCCTCAAGGCCACCAAGCTCGCGTCGAACCGGCTTTCTCAATACGCGCGAAAGATCATCGAGAAGCTTGCGATAGGCAGTCTCATTTCCGACGATCGCGGAGCGCATCAAATTCGACCACTCTATGTCTCGAGCTTTCCGTTCCAAAATTGCCTTTTCCTAGTGTTTTCCCTTTTCCGGCGATGATTGCGGTCGTTGCCGTCTCGTTTCTTGGGGACGAAAAGAAAAGTGTTCTCGCCAGCCCATCTCATGCGGACGAAGGCGTCGGACATTCAGAAATTTCTTGCCTTTAATTTGGCTTCGCTTGCCTCTCTGACGAGTTGCTCAAGGTGAGATGGCGCCATGCTTCAATATCGGAAAAGCATTACCGTGCTTTTAGCCGGCCGCTTTGAGCAACTCGGCCTCGAGCTCACGATTGAGGGATCGCGCAACTTCGCTAATCTTATTGTTCTCGAACTGCCCAAAAAGCGTCGATGGCTTGTCGTACTCGAATACGACGTCTCCCGCCTCTGTCTCAAAAAGTACGACGCGGAGTGGAGCATAGAGCGCTGCCCCCAGATTATGACGCGTCATCTTCGAAGCAGTAATTGGATTCCCAATCTCGTATTGCACAGCATTCCGCTTCCGGCCCGCTATTTCCAAAAGCTCCCCGTGGTCGCGTGAAAGGAACATGTAGAGTGTAGGGCCGTGCGCCTCGATCTCTTTGATGCGTTCTTGATCACCGTTACTCAGTAGAACTTTGATGTGCTCGTTGAGCTTAGGGAGATTAGCATCGAGGGCGGCACGCACCTCGCTAAATGTTCGTCTGCAAATGATCCGTACGTGTTCGAACGGGATCGACTTGGTCGACACTTTGACAGGCATAGCATTTTCCTTTGGATAGCCTTGAACACGACAGTGCGTGTCACGTCGACTTAGCGAGGGATGTCAAGATCGCGACTATGTTCGGTCTCTGAAGCTCGGCACACGCGGTTCGCAAGACCGAGGCGTCGATCCGGTGATGCCGCCTCGATCTGGCTCATTAGCGGAGGAAGTCCAGAGCCTGCTGAACGAACACGGGGTAGTACTGGAAAATACCCCCATGGCTAGCATCAGGGAAAATGCTTAGCTGTGCGTTGGGAAGTCGGCGGGCAAGCTCGAACGAGTTGCTCGTCGGCGCCATCACGTCGTCGTCGCCGTTGGCAACGAGAACGGGGTGGTGAATCTCGCTAAGTCTGGACGGATTTCCGCGCCCCCAGGCATGAATGGCCGCTAGCTGTGCACCGATGGTCTCGTTGCTGATGCTGGCATCCCGATCCGCCGTACGCTCGTTCAGCCGAGCGAGGAAGGCATCAGCCGCTGCTTGGCCGTTGGCAGTTTGAGAGAAGAACAGAAAATGCTTCGGTTGTTTTCCTGAGGCACCTGCCTTAGCGACCGCGTCTTGCAGAACTGCGCCCATGTTCGAAATTCCCTCGCCGCCTGCGGGACCAGAACCAGCGATGATGATCTTGCGGACGAGGTCGGGTTCGTCCTGAGCGATCACCTGCGCGATGAAACCACCCAGCGAGAATCCCAACAAGTCGACTTCGCTCAAACGCAGCGCGCGGATGAATGCGACCGCATCTCTGGCCATCGCTTCGACGGACGCAGGCGTTACCCCGCCAGAAGCGCCAACGCCACGATTGTCGAATGCGATCACGTGGTGTTCAGCCACCAAGCCATCGACGACCCCGGGATCCCAATCATCAAGCACCGCAGTCAAATGATGAAGCAGGACGACGGGTACACCGCCCTTCTTCCCCAGCTCACGGTAGACGAATGGAGTTCCGCCAACATCGATCGACTGGTTAAGCG
This sequence comes from Pseudomonadota bacterium, assembly GCA_018242215.1. Lineage (GTDB taxonomy): Bacteria > Pseudomonadota > Alphaproteobacteria > Rhizobiales > Hyphomicrobiaceae > Hyphomicrobium_B. The sequence goes on along the minus strand of JAFECG010000011.1, from coordinate 7,602 downwards.
CATTAACGAAAGACATTTCTCATTCCTCTCGGTTCAACCGCGGCAGCATTAAAGGCGAATGGGCAACTCCCGGCCTCTTTTTGCGTCGGGAATTTGACGTCACTTCGCGAGCGCCGCCTTTTCAATTAGTGCAGCGACTTCGTCCGCATGCACCACGATTGAGGCGTGGCTGCCGGCGACGTCCTGGATGTGCGCATGCATCCGGTCGGCGAAGATCTTCTGCACCGCAGGCGCGATGACCTTGTCCTTGGTGGTGATCACATAGAACGTCGGCTTGTCGCGCCAAGCTGCGGTATCGACTGGATCCTCGAAGGCCACGTGATTCAGCGGCATTTGGTGGTTTGCCAGAGCTTCTGCGATCTGCGGAGGAAGGTCGGCCGCGACCGCCGCAGGGAACACTTTCGGATCGATATAGAGGTTGCCTTTAGCGTCCGGATGAATTGCAGCTGTGCCTTCGGTGGCGGGACCGCTGTCGGACAGAGTCTTCAAGGACTGTCCTACATCAGGCGCGAAAGCGGACACATAAACGAGAGCGGACACTTTGGGATCATTGCCAGCCTGTGTGATGACGACGCCGCCCCAAGAATGGCCGACGAGTACGGTCTTGCCGTCCTGCTTTGCGAGCGCCTGTTTGGTAGCATCGACGTCTGCAGCCAGAGACGTAAGCGGATTTTCAACGAGCGTTACGTTGTAGCCCTTTTTCGAGAGGATATTCGCGACCGGCTTCCAGCTTGTTTGATCGACGAAGGCGCCATGGACCAGCACAATGTTGTGAGCCGCATCTTTGGGAAGCTCAGCTGCTTGCGTCGAGGTGATGATTGCTGCTGCACCGGCGGAGAGAATGGAGGCGGCGGACAGTAGAAGATTTCGCATCGATTGTTCCTTTGGGAAAGTCGGACCGCCCGGGTCCAATGAGTGGCGGGCGTTTCCAGCAGGAACACGGTTCTTCTGTCGCCGATTTCGGGATGATCGGTGTACGCCGCTTCAACCTGCGCGACATCATTTAGGATGTGCGCATTTCGGACGATAGGCTTCTTCCGTCCGAATATTGTGTCGGATCGTCCCGTAGCTTAGAGTGGCATCATGGATGTGCTCGCTGACGTTCTTGATCGTGTCCGCTTCGGGGGAACGCTGCTCTACCACTTTGAACTCGGGCATCCCTGGAGCTTGGCAGTTTCTAAACGCCCCTACGCGCGGTTCCATTACCTCAGTCGAGGCACGGCCACTCTGTCTGTTGATCAGGGTGAAGAATTGCATTTGAGTTCGGGTGACTTTGTCGTCGTCACGCGCGGCCAACAACATCTGCTCTATTCTGATCGCCTCGAGAAGCCGTTCCCGCTCGTCAACCTTGAGCGACCGGTAGGACGTCTCGGCGTCGTGCGACACGGCGGCAATTCCGAGCCAACAGCGACAATGATCTGCGGCAATTTCACGGTATCGCAACCCTTGCGCAGCAGCGTTCTTGAATTCCTTCCTCCCGTGCTTGTGCTGAGACCGCCAACGAACGGCGAGGGACTCGATGCGATTCTGACGCGCATGGTCTCCGAGTCAGCGTTAATGCGACCGGGACAGGACATTGCGCTCTCGCGATTGACCGAGGTGCTCTTTGTCGAAGTGTTGCGAAGCTGGATCACTTCGCTTCGTCCGGGAGAAGGCGGATGGCTTGGAGCGATGAGTGATCCGCATATCGGAGGTGCGCTGCAGTTAATTCACGAACAGCCACAGAGGCCCTGGACGCTTCAAGAACTAGGAAATCGGGTCGGTCTTGGCCGCTCGGCATTCTCTGAACGCTTCACAAAGCTTGTCGGCCAACCAATGCAGCGTTATCTGATCGCGCGCCGGATGGCTGAGGCTGCCTTCCTGCTAGAAACGAGCGATGAGGCTATCGCGAAAATCGCGAGTCGGGTTGGCTACGAAACGAGCGCCGCATTCTCGAAGCTGTTCCATCGGCACTATGGCTCCTCGCCCGGCCGGTACCGCACAACGCGGCGCAAGACAGACAGCGAACGTTGAACGGTATGCCCGCTGAAAAACTTACGCCCAATCTCCCTCGCGGACGAGCGGTTCTGGCCTAGGCAGTCGGCCTGCAAGTGTCAATTTCTGGATAAATCGCAGACATAGCTTTGATGGGCATCTATTCCGCGTAGCGCTGATCGACGAGTGTCCGCTTTCTCGGCACTACAGTCATCGATCACTGCGTGATGCTGCATTAGCTAAGGTGGGGTTTTGGGATGGGGCGCTCAGGCAGAACCCTCACGCGTCGCAGGCGGCCAGATCGGCTGCTGGCCCTAGGCGGACCTAATTACGTGCCGACCCTACTTCCGCTGATGCAGAGTGGAAGCAGAAATCGCGCATCTGAGTGCGGTAGGTTGGCTATCAATCAGCATTAGCGATGATCGGAAGTTCTCATCTCTGGCGCGCCGTTGACGGAAACAGTGTCGGAAGATCCGACCGTAGGCGCGGACAAATCCAAAAAAGCACGGGTGAACGTGGAACGGGCGGCACTCATGCGCGCATTGCCTTCGCTAGCAACGCACTCCGATGGCAGCCGAAGATCGGCGATTCATCCTAGTGATATTTGATCACGTTCCTTCTCATTGTCCGATGTGCCACCTGCCAAAGTTCGCTCCCTCAAGAATCTAAACTGATGCCGCGGTACTGAACACGCCCCTATCTCTGCACTTCAGAAAGCGAGCTCAATATCGTTTTTTCAGAGTACAGAAGATGGCGTAGATAAGCGTAGATGGGCTTAGCAAGATCACATTTGGCGAGGTGCAGACGGGAGTCAAAAAGAGGCGCCTAAGGGTCGCTCTATCCCGATTGCGGAAGTCGACCGCGCGATGATAGGCGAGGCGATACTATGGCCGACCCGGTCCCATTACTGATGTATCGCATCAGATTCTCAATCGGCGTTCGAATTTAAAATATTCTCGAATTGAGGCTGGGAATAAATCAATTTGCGATGCCAAGATATTCCCAAGTTCGATCATAATTAACCTAATCGGCACGGATAAGATTTCTCAAGAAAATCAAATCGTTGCTGTCGCGCAACTAGGCTCGTCCATATTCGCCAAACGGGAAAACTTTGGTTTCCCATTTGGGTTGACGGTTTTTGCCGATCACACCTAGCACAATTGTCAATTGTACTGCCGCGGTGAATCGAAAGGCGGCAAGGGCAATCGGAAATCGTCGGAAATAGCGATTTTCTCGTGGGGGAAAATTACAAATAACGATCGGGGGACGGTATGAATCTTCGCGTGTATGCTCCGGTGGTCGCTGTCGCTGTAATTGCCGTAGGAGGCATTGCTGGATCGGCAATCGCACAAGATGCGGGCACAAACAATTCGGGATCAGCTCCGGCAGGAACGCAAGCGACACCTACACCCAACGTTTCAAAGCTTCCTGAAGTACAGGTCATCCAACAGCATAAAAAAGCCAAGCCAAAACCGACTAAGCAAGCGCGTCGGCCGAAGAAAGCGCCGGCCACCGTCGCCGCTGAACCTACGGCACCACCTCCTCAACCCACGCCTGCCATTGAGTCCTCCGTCGAGGGTACGTCACATTACGAGACCGCGCCCGGACCCGCAGAGGTAAAGATGTCGCCCATCGATGGCAGCGAAATTCCAATCGATAAGGTTCCAGGCGGCGTAAGCACCGTATCGTCTTCGGAGCTTGCGCGGTCGGGCACGGAATATGTACCCGATGCGTTAGCGTCATATGTTCCGGGAGTGATCCTCAGCGATCTCCAAGGAAACGTATTTCAAACGAATGTTGATTACCGGGGTTTCAATTCTTCGCCGGTCGACGGCGTTCCGCAAGGGCTTGCGGTCTATCAGAACGGCGTGCGCATCAATGAAGCCTTCGGAGACACGGTAAACTATGATTTCCTGCCAACGGTTGCCATCGAAAGCATGACGATAATGAGCGGCAACCCTGTCTATGGCTTGAATGCTATCGGCGGCGCGTTGTCGATCGACATGAAAAATGGCTTCACCTACCAAGGACTGGAAACAGATGCTCGATTCGGTTCGTTTGGGCGAGAGCAGGGGTCTATCCAAGATGGCATGAGGTTCGGCAATTGGGCCACCTACATCGCGCTCGAAGACATTCGAGACAATGGCTATCGCGATTTCGGCGCCTCCGACATTCGGCGTATGTACGCGGACCTTGGCGTCAGGGGCGACGACTCGGAATTCCATTTGAATTTCACCGGCGCAAACAACTCAGTCGGTGTAGCCGCGGCATCACCCCTTCAATTGCTGGATGAGCAGGGCTGGGACAAGACATTCTCGACGCCGCAGACCACCACGAACCAAGTCGAGATGGTTTCGTTGAACGGCAAGGTTAGGGCTTCCGATACAGTTGATCTCTCTGGTGTTGCCTACTACCGCCACTTCAATCAGCAGCATGTGGACGGAAATATTTCGGATGCCACGCCCTGCCCCATCGGATCTCCCGGGTCGACCGAGACCGGTGCGTGCTTCGATAATCTCGACGGAACGTCCATCCTCCTTCATGACACGAATGGTAACCTCATCACGTTGCCGAACGGGATTTCGGGTCTTGGCGAGATTGATCGCACGTCTGTCGATTCCAATAGCTTTGGCGGCTCCGTTCAAGCCGTTGAGAAGGCGCCACTTCTCAATCATCACAATCAATTCCTGGTCGGCGCGAGCATCGACCATGGTGAAGTCTCGTTCCAATCGTCCGCCGAGCTCGGGTTCTTTCAACCTAGGTTCGTAGTTAGTGGCGGCGCCGGATTCGTCGGGCCGCTCGGGACGGTCTGTACTAACGATGCCGATGACGATGGGTTCTGCATTCCAGGTGCTGGAACGGCCTTATCCGACATTCGTCCAGTCGATATCTCAACCACCAACACCTATTACGGGGCGTTCTTCTCCGACACGTTCGACGCGACGGACCAATTGGCGATTACCGTTGGAGGCCGATATAATATTGCCGATCTGACAATTCATGATGAGACTGGCCTCGCTCCAGATCTCAACGGATCGCCGACATACAGCCGCTTTAATCCGCAGGTAGGAGCCACCTATCAGCTCTTCGACGGAATTTCTCTCTATGGCGGGTATTCGGAAGCGAACCGAGCCCCCGTCGCCGCTGAGTTGGCTTGTGCCGATCCTAACCAGCCGTGTCTGTTGCCGAGCTTCCTGACATCCGATCCACCGTTGAAGCAGGTTGTTTCTCATACGTGGGAAGCCGGATTCAGAGGCGAGGATACAAATATTCTTTCGCATGAAAAAATAAGCTGGAGTCTCGGCTATTTCCGTACGGAGAACGACGACGACATTACAGATGTCGCATCGTCGATCATTGGACGCAGCTCTTTCGCGAATGCCGGTGAAACGCTGCGGCAGGGATTAGAAGCGCAAGTCAATTATTGGTCAGGCCGCCTGTTTGCATACGCGAGTTATAACTTCGTCGATGCAACGTTTCAGAGCGACCTGACGCTTCCGTCGCCTAACAATCCGCTGAATGTTAATGGAGACGACGATTTCACAATTTCTGTTCATCCAGGGGATCGTCTGCCGGGCGTTCCGGCTCACAAATTCAAGGCAGGCGTGGATTATGGGCTGACGTCACGTTGGCGCGTCGGTGCGGATTTAATCGCGGCCACGAACCAGATCTACTTCGGCGACGAGTCAAACCAGAATGCGCCCCTCGGTGGCTATGCGAAGATAAATCTACATACTTCCTATGACCTGACCGACAACATCCAGATATATGGGCTTCTCGATAACCTTTTTGATGAGCACTACGGCATCTATGGTACTTATTTCGACTACATGGATACCAACGACAGCGGCGCCTCTTTGGGGTCCATCACTTTCACCGATCCTCGAACCATTATTCCAGCTCCGCCGATCACAGCTTACGGCGGCATAAAGGTGAGGTTCAACTGACCTGATCTCCATTACTAACCCTACTCCCGACTCCTTCAGGCGGCGGACCAACAATCCGCCGCTCTTTTTATTCGAAACGCATGTCAATGGGTGATCGGAAAAATGCGGCCGGCAGGCGGCCTCCTCAGACGAGCTTTAGCTCGACGGCGATGCGGATAAGCTCTGAGGCGCTCCGCGCGTTGAGTTTACTTTTTAGATTTTCACACTCTTTTACAACCGTCCAATAGGAGACGGTGATGCTCTTAGCGATTTGCTGGAAATTGTGCCCCCTAGCGAGGTTCCTCATTATCTCTTGCTCGCGGTTGCTAAGCAGCTCTTCCGAGGGTTTGCCGCGTACTTTTATAAATGCAAGTTCTTGAGCTAGCTCCTCTGAAAGCCAAACACGGCCCGACGCCACGGTACGGATAGCATCCCTTAGCTGCACTCCGTCTCCGGCCTTGCTGATAAATCCTCTGGCGCCACACTGGATTGTCTGGAGCGCGATCATCGGCGCATCGACAACGGAGAAAATGATGATCTGCGGCGATGCTTCTTGAGCACAAACTTCCCGGACGAGAGCAAGTCCGGAGCCATCCGGAAGGTTGATATCCAGGACAACAATATGAGGCTTGTCTTGTTCGATCGCCGTCTTGGCGGCCGCAACGGTATGGGCTTCGGTTATCTCCAAGTCATCTTCTTCTGATAAGAGCGCTCTGCACGCGGAGATGATAATCGGGTGGTCATCGACGATGAGTAGGCGCAAAGTGCGACTTTTCGATACCTCCGCAAGAAATGACTGCTTGCCCTCAATCATATGACGGAGCTTTCGATTTTACGGAATAATCCCCAGTTGACGTTGATGCTCGCCAGATGTGACGCGGATGCCTATTCCGCCTGAGGAACTAGGCTCTTGCACATAGATCATCGGGAGCGCGAGGAATCGAAAAATCGGGAAAAATAGAACGTTGACGGCCCTTTTTGAGGACGCGTTCACACAAGCCGTACGAATGTCTGGGATTCCTACAAATTAGCAGCGGGCTCTGAACGAGAGCAAAAAAAGACGCTGGTGAAATTTACTTCGCAGGTCACGCGCTAGACATTCGGTAGCATGCGGTCAAGGCACAGACGTTGGATCGTTATCGAAGTCATACGCGCGGAGTAGCAGATCGGCAGTAAAACCTCCCCGTCGTCGTGCCAATCCATGATGCAGTCGTTTGGCTCTTCGCCAATCCCCTCGAAGAAGAGTTCGATCTCGATCGATAGGCTCAGTGAGCTCATCCATCGGAACGCTCATCGCTTCCGGCGCGCCACTCCATCGGAATAACTTCCCGCGCTTCGCGAATTTTTTTGGAATTTCTTCCCGTGACCACATTTGCCCACCCTAGCCCTGCGAGTCGGGGAAAAAGCGCAACAAAATAGCCAAACACCTGATCTCGCGCCGTTTTTCGGTCAGCTTTTCCGAAGGGAGGGGCCTTCCGAATGGCCGAAATGCGGACGAATGGGGACTTTCGTGGGGGGTAAGAAGAATGAAACAACTCAAATTATGTATCGTAGCGGCAACGCTTGCTTGCGTTTCGTCACAAGGAGCACTGGCACAGGATGCCGGGAACGGAAATACGACCCCGGCGCCGAGCGCCGGCAGCGCTCAACCAGGACAGGCGCTTCCCGAAGTGCAGGTGATCCAGCAACAGAAAAAGCAGGT
>JAFECG010000010.1 GCA_018242215.1 Pseudomonadota bacterium | reverse complement strand
ATACCGATGATCACCTTATCCTTCGTGACAAGCGGAGCACCGGTGCCCGTCTCGCCCTTCTTCGGATCGCCGTCGACGACCTTCCACAGTTCCTTACCCGTCTTCGCGTCGAGAGCGACGAGCGACGTATCGGCCTGATGGAGGAAGATCTTGCCTTCGGCATACTGGACGCCACGGTTGACCGTGTCACAGCACATCACCGGGATGACCGATGGGTCCTGCTTCGGAACGTACTTCCAGATGATCTTCTGCTCGTCAGCGAGGTTCAGAGCAAAAACGATGTTCGGGAACGCCGAGTGAAGGTACATCACGTCGCCGATCACGAGCGGGCCGCCTTCGTGGCCACGAAGAACGCCCGTCGAGAACGTCCAAGCCACTTTGAGCTGCCCGACGTTGTCGGTCGTGATCTGGTCAAGCTTCGAATAGCGATGACCAGCGTAATCACCGGACTGAATTGCCCAGTTATTCGGATCACTCGACAACTTGATCACATCCTCATTCGCCCATGCGGACGCTGAGAATGCGGCAGTTGCGAGCAAACCGCATGCGAATGCACTTTTGCGCATCGCGCTTCCTCCGTTTTGAGAAAAGTCTTGCCACGCTTGCAAGTCGAACCCGAGGACTGCCGATATCTCCCAGCTCCGATCTCGGGAATTGCGGGATTTCCTCCCGTCTTTGCCCGGCCGAAGAAGGAGTTCTTCACGAAACCGTGTAGAAACCGGTAGTCCTCGTGAACGGGGGCATGTAGACACTTTTTTTTCCGGGCCGCAACCCGAAGTGCGACACTCATTCTCCTGCGGCAAATTAGGACAACCGTTCTGACCCAAAATATCCCTGGTTTCATGGGGATAAATCGCGCCGCACCAAAAATGCTGCACCGCACGTCTAATTGTTCCCGAAGCGTGAATTTGGCCGCGCGCGATCACGAATCCTCTCGAATTCGTGAAAATCATCAATTTCATCGTCGGAGATTTGGACCCATATTGAACAGGTGTCTCTCTGGACCTGGATGCATGCCTGAATTCCCTCCCCTCTCCGGAAAATTATCCCGCAAGGATTTCCTTCGAAGCGCAGCGCTAACCGCCTTGCTTCCCCTACTTCCGAGTATTTCGCGCGCAGATGCTGAACGCATAGGAGTGCTCGAAATCGCTCCTGGCATCGTCGTTCATGTCGGAAAGTATCAACTTGTTAACCAAGCCAACCGGGGCGACATCTCGAACCCGTGCTGCATCATCGGCGCGACCTCCGCGGCGGTCATCGATACAAGTGGCTCATATGCCATGGGCAGGGACCTCCACGCGGCGATCCGACAGATAACAGACAAGCCCATCCGGTACGTGATCAACACGCACATGCATCCCGACCACGTCATGGGAAACGCCGCCTTTAAGCCGGATGGCGTGCAGTTCGTAGGGCATTACAAACTTCCGGCCGCCCTCTACGCGCGCAAGGACAGCTATCTCACCAACGCGCGCGAACGCCTGGGAGAGGAATCATTCAAGGGCACGGAAATCATTCCTCCAACTGTCCTCGTTAGAGATACGCTCGACCTTGATCTTGGCGGTCGCGTTCTCACTCTCAAGGCTCGATCAACCGCGCACACCGATAACGACCTGACCATCTTCGACCACGCGACCGGAACCTTCTTCCTCGGCGACCTTCTGTTCTCAGGCCACATCCCGACCCTCGATGGGTCCATCGTCGGGTGGCTCAAACTCATTCCGGTTTTGATGCAGGAAAAAGCCGATCGCGCTGTGCCTGGCCATGGTCCGAAACAGATGGCGTGGCCCGACGCCATCAAGCCCGTGCAGCGCTATTTGACGGTTCTCGCAACCGACGTGCGCAAGATGATCAAGGAAGGCAAGACGCTCGAAGATGCGATGGCAACGGCGGCTCAATCGGAACGGGATAAGTGGGCGCTTTTCAACGAACACAACCCGCGCAACGTGACGGCGGCGTTCACTGAACTCGAATGGGAATGAATTCAGCGTTTGCGCCCGGCACACGAAGGACAGTCGCCGGACGCAAGTGATTATCGCAAGATGCGCTGGAAGCGCCGAAAGTTTGCGCTTGCCGCAGCGGATCTGCGACGATGAGCGAATTCGCCGCTAAAAACCTAAAAGCAGCGTAGCTCGCCTTCGACCTGTGCTCGCCGCAGATTTTTGACCTTTTCCTGCATCTCAGGAATTTTGGTCCACGCAACGTTCTCGCCACCGCGCAGGCCGACGGAAATCAGCGTCTCGGCCTGCTCGTACTGGTCATACGGCAGGATGTTCGCAATCTCGTCGATCGAGCATGAGCACTTCTCGAGGATCTCGCGCGTTTGACCGTTGACGGCCATGCACGCATAGACGTAGTCGGCACGTGCGACGGTCGGGTAGTCGTTCGCCGGCAACTCCTGCGCCCACACACGAGCCGCGGAACCGGAAACGAGAATCGCGGCGAGTGCGAGCGTGCAGATCGCGCCTCCAGCCATTAGGCGGTTTTTCATTTGACGTCTCCTACACCTTCCAGCGTCGTCGTCTCTTCGAGCGACGGCGCGTTCTTATCGGTGTTGGTGTAATCCGAAACCATCTTCGCGAAATAGCCCGGAATCTTATCCGATAGCGCAATCGTGAATGTCGATCCTTCGAAGCCGCCCATTTTCTCTTTAGCCGGATCGTTGAGGTAGGGTTTCAGGCTGACCCGATATCCGTCGACCTGCTGGCCCTTGTAGTCGATCTTGACCGGAGCGATCTTCGCATCCTGCGCCAGACTGCGCTTGAACATGCCTTTGAGATAGGTGGGGTCGCCGCCCGCGAGAAGACGGAAGTGCGAGACGGCATTGTCCAAATAGACAATCAGCATAGGATTGCCGTCCATATCGGTGATTTCTTCAGGTTCCCGGGCGCGGTCGCCGGTATACATTTGAACCCGGACATTCTTCTTGCCGGGTGCGCCATCGCTTTCGACCGTCACCGTGATGTCGTCGGTAAAACCCTCGCCCATGACTTTCGGGTTCGACGGCGCACGCACGAACTTGTAAACGAGATTGGTGCCTGGAGCGACCGAGGCGATGTGCGGGCGTTCGAACAGGATATCGGTCGGCTTCGGCGTTTCGTCCGCACTTGCGCCGACGAAACTCAGCATGGTGACCGCAGAAGCCACTAAACCGACTTTGCGGAAGGAAACTTTCAACATCGGGAGCGATCCTCCTAGATCGTCTAGGTCATTTTTCCCGGCTATTTAGCGGGACAAGCTGCCCTTGAACAGAGATCAACGAGCATCTGCCAAGGACTTGGGCTCCCTTGCCGGTTTTCCAAGATGTCCCGAAAGTCGCCGGAAGATCGCCAACTCTCAACTTACAAGCCGGTAACCCTTGCAGATTTAACGAAGAAATGTCCCGAACGCGCGCGGGCCGTCGGCGACCGCGGCTTTGCCGGTCACAAGGAGCTTTTGGGCGTCGATGCGCAGCAGAACATCCTCGCCCCAGCAGGAAACATAGACATTCTTCTCCTGGGCGTCGGCTTCGATGCCTTCTGCATGATCGCAGGTGTCGATCCGCTTGACCGGCGCAAGCGTCGCCTGATCGAATACCGTAACCGTCCCCCCGTATTGATCCGTCACGAATCCCCGCCCCTGCGCAAGCGCGACCGCATACGGACGGCGTCCGGTCGGAACGCTCCCGACAACCTTCCGTGCCGCTATGTCGATCACGGACACATCATCGCTTTTCACATTTGCAGTATAGGCGCGCGTGCCCCGATCATCGATGGTGATGCCAAAGGGGCGTTTTCCAACGGGAACGGATGCGAGAACTTTTCGGGTCGCGACCTCCACGATTGAAACCGCGTCGCTGTCCCGATCTGCCGAAAGCAGCAGCTTGCCGTTCGGTGTAACGGCGAGGCCGGAGGGCGAATCTCCGACCTTGATGTCTCCAATTACGGCGAGCTTCGTCGTATCGATGATATGGATCTCGTGCGTGTACCAATCCGCGACGTAAACCTCGGGGCGCGTTGGATGCGCCGCAATGCCCAACGGACCGCCACCCAAATGCAAGCGCCGTTTTACGGTACGCGAAATCGCGTCGACTTCGACAAGATCCTGACTATCGGGTGCGGTGATATACGCTGTCTTCTTGTCAGGAGAGAGCGCAATGCCTGCGGGCTTGCCAGTGACGCTGATGCGGCCGCTTTCTTTCATCGTATCGAGATCGACGAAGGAAAGACTGTCGGCGGACTGCGCGGTCAGCAGGGCTTCATGCGCCAAAGCCGGGAGGGCCGAGCCGTTGAGAACGGCCAAGCCAAGCCCCAGCTTCAGCATGCGATGTGCGGAAAGGCTTTTGCGCACTCAGCCGCCAGCCTCAACCTTTTGCTTCAGCGCAGCGAGACCGCTCTTGTAGAGATCTGTTACTGCCTTGAGCGCGACTGCATCGTTCAGATCCGGCGGCGGGTCGTTGAGCATGTAGCCACGATAAAAGCCACCCCACCACGTTACCGTCGATTTGTTGTCGCCGTCGGCGGAAACGGTGATGTGGGAGGAGTAGTCGTTGACCGGAAACACCTTCGGATCAACCTTCGTGATTTCATAGGCATACATGTGATCTTCGGGGTTATACTTGTCGAGTTGCTCCTCGATCTTGCCCCCGTTCTTCAGCGTCAGCGTCCGCGTTGCATTAACGTTGTTGCCGCCCGTTCCTTCGGTTTTCGCAACCACGGGCAGCCAGCTCATATCCTGGAAATTCCCGACGACCTTCCAAACCTTGTCGACTGGGGCGTTGATCTCGACGGTTTCCGTCACCTTCTGGCGCGACGGCCCGTGAGCCCAAGCCGCACCTGCGAGCGATAGCGGCACAAGGCCGACGATCGTTGCGGCGATCACCAAGCGTTTCAGCATACATTTCCTCCGGAGATTTCTATGCGCGGGCGAACTCGGAGACCGAGAACGAGCGCCGGGACATTAGGCAGGATCGAGATCGGCGGAAAGACGGCAAAATGTGTCGCATTCGATCTGCCGCTTCACCATGCTTGACCGTTCGCGCCGCGTTGTTTTACCTGCGCCCGCATACTTTCGTCGAATCCCGCCGGTCGCGAGACCCAGGGCCCATGAGGAGCAGCATTTGGCATCCGAAAAGTCGAGGAACGGCGCGAACCATTACGAGAACGTCGCCTGCCCGTTTTGCGGCATCCTTTGCGACGATCTTGAGATCGGCCCTTCCGGTGAGGGACTGAAAGTCCTGAAGAACGGTTGCGTGAAGTCCGTTGCCGGATTCGAACGGCCGCTCCGCGAGCCAAGCCCGCAAGTCGACGGCAAAGATGTCTCGCTCGATGAGGCTGTCGCCGCCGCAGCCCGCCTGATCAAGGAAAGCCGCTTGCCGGTTTTTGGCGGTCTCGGAACCGACGTTGATGGCATTCGTGCCGTGATGGCGCTCGCAGAAAAGGGCGCTGGAATTGTCGATCATGCGCTGAGCGAAGGGCAGTATCGTAACTTCAAGGTCCTCCAATCGTCGGGCTGGGTCCTGACGACGCTCACGGAAGCGCGCAACCGCGCCGATCTCTTCATCGTCGCCGGTGCCGACGTCCATGAGTTACATCCGCGCTTCTTCGAGCGCATCGTTTGCAATGAAGCATCGATGTTTTCCGACAATCCACCGAAGAGAACCGTCGTCTTCCTCGGCGAGAATCTCGATCAGTCGGCCGTGAAAGGAAAGCGGATCGGTGAGGTCGTCACGATCCCGACGAAACCTGAGCGCATTGCCGAAATTCTCGATGCGATGCGCGCGATGAACAAGGGCGCGACCATCTCGGGCGATACGATCGCCGGCCTACCGCGCGCGACCATCGAAGATCTCTTTGCCCGTTGCAAAGGGGCAAACTATGGCGTCATCATCTGGGCGCCCCCGAGCCTCGCCTTCCCGAATGCCGATCTCACCGTGCAAGCGATCTCCGAGTTCGTGAAGGAGATTAACCTGACGACGCGCTTCGCTGGCCTTTCGCTTGGCGGCAACGAGGGCGCAACGTCGGCCAGCGCTGTCTGCAGTTGGCAATCCGGCTTCCCCCTCCGCGTTTCCTTTGTCAGCGGCGCACCCGATTACGATCCCGAGCGCTACGCCGCGAATAGACTGCTGGCGGCAAACGAGTGCGATCTGCTTTTGTGGCTGACCTCATTCTCGCCGGACCTCATGCCGCCCGAGAGCGATGTCCCAACCATCTTCATCGGCCAGCCCGGCACCAAGCCATCGCGGACGCCTAAAGTATTCATTCCCGTCGGCACGCCCGGCGTAGACCATGCCGGAACGATGGTGCGGGTCGATAACGTCGTATCGCTGCCTCTTAGAAAACTCCGCGACTCTAAACTGCCCCGCGCGGCAGACGTCCTCGAAAAAATCGAAGCTGCCCTCTAGGCCAAATTCCGAGATCGAGAATGCTCATCAAGCTCACCGGCGGCAAAGTCTACGATCCCGAGCACGGGGTCGACGGCGAGGTCCGCGACATCTTCATCGAAAACGGCCGCATTGTCTCGCCGGAGCCGAACGCACGGGTCGCGCACGAATATCCTGTCCATGGCAAAGTGATCATGGCGGGCGGCATCGATCCGCATTCCCATATCGGCGGCGGCAAGATGACGATCGCGCGCACGATGCTGCCCGAGGATCATATGGCCGATCCGGTCGCCCGCACCGACTTGACGCGCGCGGGCGTCGGCCACGCCGTACCGTCGACGATGCTGACAGGCTATCGGTACGCGGAAATGGGCTATACGGCTGCTTTCGAGCCCGCGATGCTGCCAGCGAATGCCCGCCAGGCTCACATGGAGATGGCCGACACGTCGATCATCGACAAGGGCGCCTTCGTGATGTTGGGTTCGGATGATTTCTTCCTGCGCCAGCTCGCCGGCAAGAAAGACTTTTCCGCGATCAAGGATTACATCGCATGGACGATGCATGCGGCGCAGGCAATTGCCGTCAAGGTCGTCAATCCGGGCGGCATCAGCGCTTTCAAGTTCAATCAGCGCAAGCTCGATCTGAACGAGAAGCACGTCTATTACGGCGTGACGCCGCGAGACATCATCGTGAACCTCGCGCGCGGTTTGAAGGAACTCGGCGTCGTCCATCCGCTACACATCCACGGCTGCAACCTCGGTGTGCCGGGCGGCTACGAAACGACGCTCGATACGATCAAGGGCGCCGAAGGTCTGCCGATCCACCTCACGCACATCCAGTTCCACAGCTATGGAACGGAAGGCGATTTGAAGTTTTCCTCTGCCGCCGCTCCGATCGCAGAGGCAATCAACACCAACAAGAACGTCTCCTGTGACGTCGGACAGGTCATGTTCGGCCAGACGTGCACGGCATCCGGCGACTCCATGCGCCAGTTCGTGACCTCACGCTCCGCGACGCCGAAGAAATGGGTCGTGATGGACATCGAGTGCGATGCCGGATGTGGCGTCGTCCCATTCAAGTATCGCGACAAGAGCTTCGTCAACGCGCTGCAGTGGGCGATCGGCCTCGAGCTGTTCCTGCTCATCAACGATCCGTGGCGCCTGTTCCTGACGACAGATCATCCGAATGGCGGCCCGTTCACCTGGTATCCGCACCTGATCCGGCTTCTGATGGACAAGTCGTTCCGCAACGACATGATGCAGAAGATCAACCCGGATGCACTGAAGTATTCGACACTCGCGTCGCTCGACCGCGAATATACGCTCTACGAGGTCGCGATCATGACTCGCGCAGGTCCGGCACGCAGCCTCGGTTTGAAAGACCGCGGTCATTTGGGAGTTGGCGCCTGGGCGGACATCACTGTCTATGATGACAACCCCGATCGCGAAGCGATGTTCACGAAGCCCGATCTGCTCTTCAAGAACGGGGAGCTGATCGTGCGCAACGGGAAGATCGTGAAGGTCGTCAATGGCGCGACGCACGTTGCACGGCCATCCTACGATCCAAGCATCGAGAAATCGCTGAAACCCTATTTCGACGATTACATTACGGTGCGCATGGATAACTTCCGCCTCTCCGATGATGAGATCATCAACGGCGGCCGCGGCTCGCTCATCATTCAACCGACCAGGGCACGCGCAGCATGAGCATGACGGTCAACGGCATCACGATCGACGATACGTTCGCCGAAGCGTTCGGAATGAGCGGCACCGGTATCATCATCACCGCCGACTCGATGAAATGGGCGAAGATTGCAGCAACGGTCGCGACGGGATTTGGTACCTCCGTCATCGGCGCCGGGGCGGAGTGCGGCATCGATAAGGAGCTGACTGAGGACGAGACACCTGATGGCCGACCAGGCGTGCGCATCCTGATTTTCGGATTTTCGCCTGACGCGCTGCTTCCGCAAGTCCGCAACCGCATTGGCCAGTGCGTGCTGACGAGCCCCGGTTCGGCTTGCTATGCCGGGCTCAAGGCCGAGAAGTCGATGCCGCTTGGCAAAGGTACGCGCCTCTTTGGCGACGGTTACCAGACGGCCAAGAAGCTCGGCGACAGCCGCTATTGGCGCGTTCCCGTCATGGACGGCGAGTTCGTCATCGAGGAGGAAACCGGCGTAACGACCGATGCAGTCGGCGGCGGCAACATGTTGATCGTCGGACGCGATCGCAAAGGTCTTCTCGAAACGGCGGAGGACGCCGTCGCTGCGATCGCGAAGATCGACGATGTCATCACGCCGTTCCCCGGCGGCATCGTGCGCTCTGGCTCTAAGGTCGGCGCCAAATATGCCGGCATGCACGCCTCGACCAACGACGCCTTCTGTCCGACGCTACGCGGCACGATCAAACACAGTGAAGTGTCACCGGATACTCTCGCCGTCCTTGAAATCGTCATTGATGGCCTGACCTCCAAGGCAGTCGCGGATGCGATGCGCGCAGGACTCAAAGCAGTTACCGCCATCGGCGCCAAACGCGGGGTCACGCGCATCACAGCCGGCAACTACGGCGGTAAGCTCGGACAGCATCACTATCATCTGAAGGATCTGATCTGATGAGCGGCTTGACTCTGCGCTTCAAGGCGCCCGCAACGGAGCGGATCACTCTTGCTGGCATTACGCCGTCAAAGCTGTCGGCACTGTCTTCGCACGAAATCGCGAACATCACCGTCGGGATTGAAAAGGACGGTATCGCGCTCGGCGATGCCTTCGACATCTCGGGCAGCTCCGGCGAAAGCCTTACCATCGAAGGCGCGACACCTGAAATCGATTTCATTGGTGGCGATCTCGACGGCGGCACGATGCGTGTCATCGGCAATGTCGGCTCCTACGCAGCGCGTAAGATGTCGGGCGGCAAGCTCGAAATTCGAGGCAATGTCGGCGACTTCCTGGCTTCTGGCACGACCGGCGGCATGATCCACGTTTCCGGGAATGTCGGCGACAATCTCGGCGGCGTCGTAACCGGTGAACGCTTCGGTATGCTCGGCGGAACAGCTGTTATCGAAGGCAATGTCGGCACCCGCGCCGGCGATAAGATGCGCCGCGGAACTGTCGTCGTGCGGGGAAAGACGGGCCCAGGCACGGGCTCTCGGATGATCGGAGGCACGATCTGGGCTGAAGGCGGTTTCGGACCGGAGCCGGGTCTGATGATGCGTCGCGGCACTCTCATTGGACCGAGCGTCGACAGCCTTCTTCCGACTTTTGTCGATTGCGGCAAACACGATCTCGTGATCATCCGGGTTATCGCCCGCTATCTGAAGACCACCTTGGGCGACCTGGCACCAAAGCCTATGCCGTTGTTTGTCCAGAAGATTGGCGGCGACACGGCCACGATCGGCAGGGGAGAAATCATTCTCCCTGCGTAACAAAGTCGGATAGCGATAATTGTGCACTTCCGAAACAAATCCCCGGGACTCCACGTCACGATATGATGAAGTCGTGACGCAAAAACCGGGACGTCCGCCATGCTCGCAATTGTTCTTTCCGCCTGCCTTGTGAGTGATCCCAACGTCTGCCGGGATTACAAAATCCCGATCGACGCCGATATCGATCAGATGACGTGCATGGCTGAAGCGCCGCCGCACTTCGCAAAATGGGCCGCGGAGCATCCTGGCTGGCAGGTCACACGCTGGCACTGCGGATCTGCCAGCGAAGACGATATTTAGGCTGGAGTCTGCCTGATTTACCGGTTTGCCGTCGAATACTTCATCGAAGTCAGACTGCTGACTTCGATGACGAATTTTTGCCGGATGGCGCGTTCGAAATCGCCATACCCCTGAGCAGGAAGCACGAAGCTGCTCGGGCCGCCCATAACGTGGTCGCGATACCATTGTTCGAGCGGCGGCCGCCCGCCGGGCACCGCCTTCGGCAGAAGAGCGGAATCCTCTGGCGTATCCAGCAAAATCGGGAGGCCGTTGATCGTCACCCCATTGCTGACCAACTCGTTGCGGACCTTCTCGATCGGCTCATCGGCATTACAGTTGTCCGGACCATCTCCCGACACATCGATGATGATCCGCGAAGCTTTCGCCGGAATTTGCGGGACGATCTTGTCGTTCGCTGAGCGCAACATCCGCGTCATGCAGGTGAATTCGCCGCCCTGTCGTGGCAGGTTCCGCACGCGCTTCGCAGCGGCCAAGGCGTCGCCTTTGTTCGCGATCCGGATCCAGGGGATCACGAATGAGGGCGTGTCGGCCCACGTGACCATCGAAAACAGAATTCCGCCCTGTGAACCGCCCGTGATGGCTTCGATGACGCCTGGATCTTCAAGGGCCTTCGCGATGCCCTCCATCTGTAGCCGGTAACGGGCGTCGTCCACCGAATTCGAGACGTCCACCGAGACGACAAGAGCGGTATCGACTGGAGGTCCTTCCTGAGCGCCGGCGGATGCAAACGAAAAGCCGATGCCGACGGCCACCACCAAAGCTGCAATCGCCGCGCGGATCTGTTTCAAGAGATTGAGAATGCGAAACTCCCGCCGACATGAGCGCAACGCAACCGCTGCAATGGAGTGAAGCCTAGCAAAAACGGATAATTTCCTGCAAGCGAACCCTGAAGCGCGAAGAGAGCCATCGGAGATAGTCCACACGCCGAAGCCGATATGCTCAATTCCGCGCTGTGTGGCAACTCGACGATCGCACGGCATGCACCGCCGCCGGTATTCGGCCACTCGGTCGAAGCAGCCCGGTGACGAGCCACGACGCTAGTAGGCGTTTTTGCCCGACAGGAGCGAAAAAGGCGTCATCACGAGGATGTAGAGATCCAAAAATACCGACCAATGGTCGATATAATAAAGGTCATGCTCGACCCTCTGGACGAGCTTTTCGCGCGTATCGGTTTCGCCGCGCCAGCCGTTGATCTGCGCCCAGCCGGTCACACCCGGTTTCATGCGATGGCGCGCGAAATAGCCCTGGACGACATTCTCATAAAGATTGCGTTCGGCGCAGGCTCCTGTCGCATGCGGGCGAGGTCCGACAAGTGACATCTCCCCTTTGACGACGTTGATCAACTGCGGCAGCTCATCGAGGCTCATGCGCCGGATAAAAGCGCCGACGCGCGTCACCCGCGGATCATTGCGCGTGACAAGCTTGCTGGCCGCCTCATCCTGCTGGTCGACGTACATCGAACGGAATTTCAACACTTCGATCAACTCGTTATTGAAGCCATAGCGCTTCTGCCGAAAGAAGATTGGACCCTTGGTTTCCAATCGAATTGCGACTGCGACCGCGGCCATGATCGGCAGAGCAAGAAGGAGCAGAAGTGATCCGATAAGCCGATCCTCGAGATTTTTGAGAACACAATCCCAGTCGCTCAGCGGCTTATCCATCACGGCTAGCATCGGCACCCGCCCGATGAAGCTGTAAGACCGCGAGTTTAGACGCAGCTTCGAATTCAGTGCAGAGATCCGGACATCGGCCTGAAGGGCAAAGAGCCGGCCAAGGATCTGCATCAGCCGCTCTTCTGCCCAAGCCGGCACTGTGACGATCAAGAGATCGACCCCCGACTTGCGGCAGAAATCCGAAAGATCCTCGAACGTCCCGAGCCGCGCGATACCGCCGAAATCCCCGTCCGCGCGATCGCCGCAGCGATCATCGAAAATCCCGAGTATCCGCAAGTGGCTATCCGGATCAGTCCTCAGCTGGCGGATAAGATGTTCCGCATCCTTGCCCGCCCCCACGATAACAGTACGTCGGACAAGCCGGCCGGCGCGCGTCAGCCGCTGAACGTATTCAGCCGCAACAAGGCGCACACAGCATAGAAAGAGCGCCGACAACCCCATCCCCGCGACCATCTCGTCGGCCGTCACAGAAGAAATTTCGAAAAGGAAGACGACGCCGGAAGCGGCAAGCGTGACCAGGCCGATCGATATGAAAACCTTGACGAGTTGCATCCAGAACTTGCGCAGCGAAGGGATCGTGTAAGACCATTGCGCGCGCAAGGCCGTGATGGTCAGCAGGGCGATGGCAAGGATCGCCGCAAAACTCGTCCATGTTGGCGCGGAACTCGCACCGATCAGACCTTTCGCGAGCACCCATGCAGCGAAAATCGACGCGCCATCAGCAACCGCCACAGCAAAAAGCAACCTGTGGCGCGAGACATTTCCGAGGCGGTCGAAAAGAAACGAAATTGGCCACGCAGCCCATCGCTCCGATCGCAATGCGGCCTTTTCCTCGAAGATCGACGGGGCAGAGTTTGATTTCTGAACCATTGAGCAAACAGTAGGCGCCGCAAGATGACACGCCATGACATACGCTTGCGGACATGAGGCTCTGGTAAACGGCGCAGGCGTTTCATCGGCCCGGACGTCGGCGAAATCGATTGTGGCATGCGTTACGGTGAAAAGACGCTTTCTGGCCGTGGCGATACGAGACGATTAGGCCCGCCGTCGCAGTTGAATTGCAAAACTTCGAGTCGAGGGCATCCTAAAACCCAAAGGCGTCACACCGCCGAGAGTTCAGCCGGGATATAGCTCCTTGGGCACTTGAAATTTGTCCGCAACGCGAGATGCAACGTCCGCGTGCAGGAACGGCTACATTTTGCTCTGAGGTCGTCAAGTTGTCGGCCCGATCACGCAATAGGCTTCGAAGTTGAATTTTGCGGCCAGAACTTCGCCGATGACAACGAGATCGGAGCATGCGCTAATTAATATGCAACTTCCTTCAGACTACGCTGCAAGTCTCCATTTTTGCGCCGGTTGCATACTCAAGGGCTGAACAATGTTTCGTTTGCCTCGCCACAGCAAACCCCTGAAGCAGATTGCCGTGATTGCGCTCGCAATTGTGGCGACCGGCGCAATGTTCGAGACAGCCGATGCCGGAAAACGCCGCTCGCGCACAGCCGATGATAGTCTACAGGAGACCATTTCCGGACCACCGGTCATCGCGATCGTCTCCCTGAAGGATCAGCGCGTAACCATCTACGACGCAGCCGGCGGCTCGATGAGCGCGCGGGTATCGAGCGGGCGAACCGGTTACGAAACACCCGTCGGAGTTTACAGCGTCCTCCAAAAGGAAGAGGAGCACTATTCAAATCTCTACGACGACGCTTCGATGCCATTCATGCAGCGGATTACCTGGTCCGGCATAGCGCTGCATTCGGGCCAACTTCCGGGCTATCCCGCTTCCCATGGCTGCGTCCGGATGCCGGATGGTTTCGCCCAGCGCCTGTTCCCGCTTACAAAAGTCGGAATGCGTGTCGTGGTTGCATATGATGATGTTGCGCCCGTCGAAATCTCCCATCCGTTGTTGATGAAGCCGACACCGCCGCCAGCGCTCCGCTCGGCGGTCGCCATTCCGATGTCATATCAGGACGACGATGATAACGACGCCAAAGCCTTCGAACCCGACCTTAGCAACTGGCCCGCGCGCCAAGCCGAATTCAACGCGCTGAGAGCAGTCGCCGCCGGCAAGCAGATCGAGGCCGACTCCGCCATCGCCGAGGCGCAAGAGGTCGAGCAGACAATTGCGGATAAAAAAGAACCTCGGGACCGGGCCGCAAGGGTTCTTCGCAAAGCCGAAGCAGCAAAAAAATCCGCCGATGATCGCGTCACGAAAGCCGACAAAAAGCTCGCGAGCATAAAATCGGATCGAATGAAGAAACGGTGGGAAGATGCGAAGGCCAAGGCCGTAAAGAGCGCCGAGCAAGCTGCCGCCAAAGTTGATGCCGCGACCGAAGCCTTGAAGGCAGCTGAGGCTGAACTCAAGACCGCAACCGACGAAGCCGCCCCAACCCTCGCGGCCCGCGACGCTGCCGTTGCCGCTGCCAAAGAAGCAAAGCACAAAGCCCAGCCGATTTCCGTTTTCATCAGCCTCAAGACTCAACGGATTTATGTTCGGCAGGGGTATGAACCGGTCTTCGACGCACCGATCACGATCTCGGATCCGGAGAAGCCGATCGGCACCCATGTTTATACAGCCGTCGATTATAAGAACGACGGCAAAGACGTTCGCTGGACCGCCGTCTCTCTTGAGCATCGCGATTCCGATTATGCCCTCAATGATGATCGTCGCCATCGTCTCAGCGATGCCGACTCTCCTCCGCCGACAGATGTTGGCGAAGCCAGCGCCGCACTGGATCGGATTACCATCCCCGCGGACATTCAGACGAAGCTGTCGTCTGCCGTCTGGCCAGGTTCCTCGGTGATCATCTCAGATGAGGCCTTGAGCAAAGAAACCGGAAAAGGAACGGATTTCGTGATCCTGATCAGCACGGAGCCACAAGGCGGCATCAAGAAACGCCCGAAACAGTTCTTCCGAGGCGACAATTTCATGAGCGATAGTGCCGACGATTACTACTACGGCTATGACCGCTATGGTCGCCGGATGTATCCGCGGCAGAAATCGTTCTTCGGATGGTGGTGAGCCGGGTCGCTCGCAAACCCCGTCACAATTTGTGACAGGATTCTGCAGCGCTTCCATGAAATTGCCGCGAGAAAGAGATTGCCTCCGATAAAACTGAATCCGGAGGAACGACGATGAATGCCCGGGAACATGCAACGCGCGAGATGTCGGCCCTCGGGGTCATCGAGCAATTGCGCGACGCTTTGAAGTATGCCGATAGCGAGCTTCAACGCCGCTGCGTCATCTCGAGCAAGGTCCGTGAAGCGCTTGGAACAGCCGAACGCTTTCTTGCAAGCTCGAGGCTTTGAGTACAACGCAACGGCATGGCTTGACGACGCTCACCAGCGGGGACCGACGTCCGGAGGGTCGTCGCGCGCGTCCAGACATTCGACGCCATTCCAATACCTGTATTCGCCGCAGCTGATTGGCCGGACAGCTTGCCAGCCAAAGACCGCTGTCCCGTCCGGCGCTGAAAAAATGGGAGGGCCCGACGGCGGAAGAGCGACAGGCGCGGGCAGTTCCGGAGGTCCTTCATATTATATTGGTCAGAGAAATAATCCGGCACGTCCCGTTCGCCCGCACGCGCCGTGCAATCGAGGCCAGCCGACACGATCAAAGCCACCAAGGCAACGGCACTCGCTGGAATTGTGCGGTTTATCTTTGACATCGGGAACCACCCGCCAATTAGGCCAAACGCAAAGACCGAAAGACGTCAGACGCGCAAGCCGATGAAACCTGCAGTCCGCCGGATGCGGGAAAGCAGCATGAAGCAGTATGCGAGGCCCTTTTCCCAAACTCCGGTGTTGGCCGAAGCGTCAAACAACGCGTCGAACTCGGATCGTGGCGACAGTCCAAGTCTATTGCGGTGCGGGTAGTAGAAGACCAGGGCCGGAGAACGCCGCCACCAGATCTTGAATTCAGCATCCGTCATCTTCGTCGGCGAGACCGGCCACAGCAGGCCGCCAGCGGTCGTCATGTCCAATGCGATCAAGTCGTACATTGCGGAAGCAATGCCCTTCCGCTGATAAGAGCGCGCGACTTCGGCATCGACAATCGTGCAAATACCGTCGGCAATCCGGC
Organism: Pseudomonadota bacterium; assembly: GCA_018242215.1. Classification (GTDB taxonomy): domain Bacteria; phylum Pseudomonadota; class Alphaproteobacteria; order Rhizobiales; family Hyphomicrobiaceae; genus Hyphomicrobium_B. The sequence goes on along the minus strand of JAFECG010000010.1, from coordinate 50,497 downwards.
TGATTTCACAATGGCCGATATTCTCTTCTCCGATAATGGCCGAGAGTTCCGTCCGAAAGACTCGATAGGAGATACCGGCATCAGACACGGAACGGCGAACGAAGAAGACGCGCTGCGATCCCGTCGAGAGTTCCGTGATCGGTTCATCTCGGATCAGTGCCGCCAGTCGCGTCGCGGTGTCGGTTGCTTCGAAATGCGTCTTCGCATATTGCGCCGTCAATTGCGCATATGAGGCTTCGGCTTGGTCCAGTCGCTCCGAAACGGTCATGGCACGAAAATTCGTTTTGGCCACTGGGGCCTTGCCTCTCTCGCGCGAACCCGACAAGAGAACCGGATTCTCCAACGATTATCAGGACGTGCAGTTAACAATCGCAAAATTGGTTTAGTCAAAGTCATGCAACGGGAAGCGAAATAGACAGCTTGGCCGCGCAACGATCACGCTGAATTGCGAGTTAATATTAAATTTTGGAGTTCAGATTTTTGCGTGACGAGTGCCGACGAATGCAAACGCCATTGCCGGGGCGATGCCGACGCAAATACCTAGGTACAAAAGCGGTTGATCCGCGACATTTGGGCGGCCCAGCCTGGGTGATTGTCACATTGGCGGAAAAACGCCAAACGGCCTATAGAGGGGAGTTATTACCTAATCCTACACCTCTGGTCGTCCAGCCCGCAAAGCTCATGCACTGACGGTTCGGATCTGAAACACACCTAACTGCCCCTATGTATCGGCCACGACGGGCGCTGGAGTGTACAGGCCCCCCTGTTGGCCTGTTAACCGCTGCCGCTCCCGCTCGTGGCAACCTCAGAGGACCATAAAACGTTGCAGCCTTCGAATAAGCGGAAAAAGCCAATGCAGGAACGACTGCCAGACAAGAAGCCAGCAGCGATCGGCGGAGCTCAGGTCAGCGGCGCGGTTTCGAGCCGCCCGCCGCTTTTTTCGAAAAGGACGCTCGGCGTTTTCGGCGTGATCGCCGTTGTCTTGCTCCTTGGAGCGGCCTACGCCTATTGGCAATATGAAACGCTTTATCCTTCGACCAACAACGCCTTGGTCGAAGCTAACATCATCCAGATCACTCCTCTTGTGACGGGCGTGGTTTCCGACGTCAAAGTCCAGGAATTTGCGGCGGTGAAGTCGGGCGACGTTCTCGTCAAAATTGATCCTGCTCCGTTCGAAGCGGCACTCAAAGCTGCGCAGGCGCGCCTGGCCGTCGCACAGCAGCAAGCACAGGGCGCTCCTGCGGCGCAAGCAGCTGCCGCGAAGGGCAATGTCGCACAAGCTCAGGCGGCGGTCGCGAAAGCGCAAACCGAACTCGACAATGCCACGATCAAAGCCCCGGCCGACGGCACCGTCGGAAAAGTTCGCATTCGTCCGGGAGACATCGCAAAAGCCGGGATGAGCCTCTTCCCTCTGGTGGACACTTCGACGTGGTGGGTCGATGCGAACTTCAAAGAAACTGACCTCGCGCGCATCAAACCGGGCCAGAACGCCACTGTCTGGGTCGACATGTATCCATCGAACCAACTGACCGGCAAGGTCGAAGCCATTAGCCGGGCCAGCAGTTCGGCATTCTCACTGCTACCTGCCGAAAACGCGACGGGGAGCTGGGTCAAGGTCGTGCAGCGCTTCCCGGTCCGGATCACGCTCACGCTGCAGCCTGATGATCCGCCGCTCGGCGTCGGCGCTTCGGCATACGTCACCGTAGACACCACCTCGAATGGAGCCGGTAGTGGCGCCAAGTAATCCGGCAGACGCGACTGCGTTGGGCCCTCTCGGCCCCCGGATCCTAAGCTCGGTTGCCGTTCTGCTAGCAGTTCTGATGGTCATTCTCGATATGACCATCGTGAACGTCGCTTTGCCCGATATGATGGGAACCTTGGGCGCGACGCCGGATCAGATCACGTGGGTTCTGACGTCCTATATCGTCGCCGAAGCGATCCTCATCCCGATGAGCGGCTTCCTCGCCGAGCGTTTCGGAAGAAAGCGGGTCCTTACCGTCAGCGTTGCCGGCTTTGTCGTGTCCTCGATGCTGTGCGGGCAAGCCCACACGCTGATGCAGATGGTCATTTTCCGCCTGTTGCAGGGCGCCTTCGGTGCAAGCGTCGTTCCCCTCTCCCAAGCCACGATGGTCGATAACTTCGAGCCCGAAATGCGCGGCAAAGCCATGGCCGTCTGGGGTATCGGCGTGCTTCTCGGCCCGATCATGGGACCGACTGTCGGAGGATTCATCACCGACCATCTCGGCTGGCAATGGGTCTTCTATGTCACTCTTCCGATCGGCATCGTCAATCTCGTGATGATTGCTGCCTACATGAAGTCGACACCGCACACCGGCGCGGCGATCGACTGGCTCGGCGCTGCCCTGCTGGCGATCGGAGTCGGGAGCCTCCAGATGCTCCTTGATCGCGGCAACAGCGAAGGTTGGTTCGACTCCCAATTGATCGTCAGTCTGACGTTCGTATCGATTGTCTGCCTCTTGGCATTTACGTTGCGAAGCTACAATCGGCCGGACGCGATCCTGAGGCTCAATCTGCTGAAGGACCGCAACCTGGCGACGTCAAGCTTCCTGATCATGGCGTTCGGCGTCGGCATGCTCAGCACCATCGCCCTTCAGCCGCTCTTTCTCGAGCATCTGCTTGGCTATCCGGCCAGCACCGCCGGATTGGTCATGGCACCGCGTGGCATTGCCGTTGCCGTCGGTATGGTCGCCGTCGCAATCCTCATCCAGCGCATCGATGCTCGATGGCTGGTGTTCGTCGGACTGGTGCTTTCGTCGGCCGGCTCCTACGTTACGACACGATATAATCTCAACGTCGATCAGTTCTGGATCATCGTGCCGAGCGTCGTCCAAGGCATCGGGATGGGCATGATCTTCGTGCCGCTATCGACGCTCGCCTATCAGACGCTTCCGAGCGCAGCATCTGACCAGGCCGCCAGTGTTTTCAACATTGCGCGCACGATCGGCGGCTCGCTCGGCATAGCGATAGGAGCGACGGTTTTAACGCGAGCGGCCCACGAAAACCTGCAAACGCTCAGCGCCGGCATCAATCCGTATAATCCTGCACTTCACTCCTGGCTCGAAGCGACGGGCCTCTCGATGAACGATCCGCGCGCGCAAGAGATGCTGAGCTACGAGCTGACGCGACAATCGACGATGATCGGCTTCATCGAAGCGTTCGGCTTCATTACGCTGAGCTTTCTCGTCCTCATTCCATTCGTCATTCTTTTGAAACAGACCGGCGCGGCGTCACCGTTCGGAGCTATCGGCAAGCGATAGCGGTAGGATATAACCGCGATACAGGCAGTCGTTTGTATCTCCTACCGCTGCTGCGTCTGGTAATTCGGATTGACCCACACCGGCACGCTTTCGGCTGGCAGTGGCACACACCCGCGGATCGCATCCGCCAGCTTTTCCGCCATCATGATCGTCGGCACATTGAGATTGCCGCTGACGACGTCCGGCATGATCGATGCGTCGACGACGCGCAACGCCTCGACGCCGTGCACACGGCCCGCACCATCGACGACGGCCATTTCATCCATTCCCATCCGGCACGAGCATGATGGATGGTAGGCGCTTTCCGCCTTCGCACGAATGAAGGCGTCGATGTCGGCATCGCTTGCGGTGCGGAGTCCCGGAGCAAGCTCGGCGCCACGATAGGGATCGAACGCTTTCTGCCCAAAGATCTCGCGCGTCAAACGAATGCCCGCGCGCATTTCCTTTCGATCCTGCTCGGTCTGCATGTAGTTAAAGAGAACCCTAGGGTAGTCGCGCGGATTGGCGGACTTCAACCTTACATAGCCCCTGCTCGTCGGTCGCATCGGGCCGATGTGCGCCTGGAAACCGTGCCCCTTCGCCGCCGACGTCCCGTCGTAACTGATCGCCATCGGAAAGAAATGATACTGTAGGTCGGGATGCAGAACCCCGGCTTCGCTGCGAATGAATCCACCCGATTCGAAATGATTGGTCGCGCCGAGACCCTTTCCCGTCAAAATCCATTCGATACCGATCTTGAGCTTCGCCAGCGGATTGTTGGCGCTGTAGATCGATACTGGCTGCGTGCATTCATATTGCACGTAGGCTTCAATATGGTCCTGTAGGTTCTCGCCGACACCCGGAAGGTCTTGTACGACCGGGATGCCAAACTTTTTCAGCTCATCGGCGTTGCCAATCCCAGACAGCATCAGGATCTGCGGCGAGTTGATCGCGCCCCCACTGACGATGACTTCCCGATCGGCGCGCGCCGTTTCAAGACGCCCGCCCCGACTGTACTCGACACCGACAGCGCGGCGGCCTTCGAACAGGATGCGCGTGACGAGGGTTTTCGCCTTGACCTCTACGCCACCCCTTTTTTGCGCGGGTCTCAGAAAAGCCTGCGCAGCACTCCACCGCCTTCCTTTGTAGACGGTCATGTCCATCCGGCCGAGGCCTTCCTGCTGGTAACCGTTCATATCTTCGGTCACCGGATATCCGGCCTGACGTCCCGCCTCGATGAAGGTGTCATAGAGCGGGTTCGTGCACCGCGCCGTCGTAACGTAAAGCGGCCCGGAGCTGCCGCGATACGCATCGTCGCCTTTGAGCCGCGTCTCGGCTTTCTTGAAGTAGGGCAGGCAATGGAAATATGACCAATCCTGCAGGCCTTGTTGGCGCGCCCAGGCATCGTAATCGAAGGCATGCCCGCGGATGTAAATCATGCCGTTGATCGACGATGAACCGCCGACCACGCGACCTCGCGGACAATACATGCGGCGATTGTCAAGAAACGGCTCGGGCTCGGACTCGTACCACCAGTTGTATTTCGTGCCTGCCAGCGGATAGGCAAACGCCGAAGGCATATGGATGAAAATACTTCGATCCTGAGGTCCCGCTTCGAGAACAAGCACGCGCGTTCCGGCATCTTCCGTCAGTCGGTTCGCCAGCACACATCCCGCCGATCCGGCGCCGACAATGATGTAGTCGAACTCTTGGCTGGTGCTCATTGCTCTAAAGGACCCGGTTTTCTGTCATGTTTCAGAAATCGTCGTCATTCGTATGGGCACTGCACGTCACCAAGCTCCACATAGACACTCTTCAACTGCGTGTAGTGCTCGATCGCCGCTTGGCCGTTCTCGTGTCCGAAGCCCGACTCCTTAATTCCGCCGAACGGCATTTCGACGGGCGTCACGTTGTAATTGTTGATCCAGCAAATGCCGGCCTCGAGCCGAGCGGCAACGCGATGAGCGCGAGCAAGATCGCGGGTGAAAACGCCCGCGGCAAGCCCGAAACGGGTTGCGTTCGCGCGCGCGATTACCTCGTCTTCGTCGCGAAATCTCAGAACCGACATCACAGGCCCGAAAATCTCTTCACGAACGATAGCCATATCATCGGTGCACTCGGAGAAAACGGCGGGCTGGATAAAGTTTCCGCGATTGAAGGGTGCCGCATCGAGCCGCCCGCCACCATAGCAGAGACGCGCACCTTCCGCTTTTCCGGACGCGATAAACCCGAGCACGCGCTCCATGTGCGTTCGCGAAATCAGCGCGCCGACCTGCGTCTCGGGCTCAAGTGGCAGACCAATCCGAAGCTTCTTCGTGCGCGCCACGACCTCGTCGACGAAGCGATCGTAAATTTCATCATGAACGAAAACGCGGGTGCAGTTCGTACAGATTTCACCCTGCGTATAGAAATTGCCGAGCATCGCCGCCGAAACGGCCTGTCTGAGGTCGGCATCCGAAAAAACGAGAAGCGCGGACTTTCCACTGAGTTCCATCGTCGTGCGCTTCAGCGTCGCCGCCGCGGCCGCGACGATCTTCTTTCCAGTACCGACTGAACCGGTCAAAGAAATCTTCGCAACCCGAGAATCCGTTGTCAAAATAGAGCCCGTGCGCGCATCTCCATGCAGCACATTGAAGACGCCGTCAGGGACGCCAGCTTCGGAATAGATTTCGGCGAGCTTGATGGACGTCGTCGGTGTCATTTCCGACGTCTTGAAAATCATCGCATTCCCGCACGCCAGCGCGGGTGCGGACTTCCAGCATGCGATTTGGATTGGATAATTCCAGGAGCCGATCCCGACACAGATGCCGATGGGTTCTCGCCGTGTATAGACGAATGCATTATTTAGCGCGATTTGCTCGCCATGGAGCGTCGCGGCGAACCCGGCAAAGTATTCGATGCAATCGGCACCGCTAACAACGTCGACGACCTCTGCTTCCTGGATCGGCTTACCGGCGTCCCGAACCTCGATCTCGGCAAGCTCGCGATTACGTTCGCGCAACAATCGCGCCGCTTTGTTGAGCACGCGCCCCCGCTCCGCACCCGACATGCGAGACCAGCGCGCGAACCCTTCTTTAGCCGATTGCAGCGCCGCATCAATTTCGGGTGCCAATGCGATTTCGACGAGGGAAATCAGGTCTCCCGTGGCCGGATCCCGGTTCTCGAACGTCTCCCCGTCCGCCGTAGGGAGGAACCGGCCACCGATGTAATTCTGCAGCACATGCGCCATCGAGCACACTCTTCGGATTTATGACGACAGCGGAACGAAGCCTCCCTATGCCGGTCCGGTCAGGCGGTAGCAATGACAGATACGACACGAATCTTATTCGCTGCGACAGCGCCGAAGCTCATCTTTGAAACGTTGAAAGCATTGCAGCACGCAAGCGCGCCTTCTTTTGCAGCACACAAAGCTCATTCGTTCAGCACGATTTAAACTTTCTACAACTTGTCAAAAGGCGACCAAGTGCTAAGATTTTGCGACGATCTTCTGTCGAAGGTCACATCAAAGATAACCGCCTCGGCTTATGGCTGGAAGCGGCGCCTCTCTGATTTGCGGAGCAGCCGGGAGCTTTTGCTGCGTGAATGAGGTTCCGGAAAAGCTGGGCACGATCCGCCGGATCGGCTTTCTGACCCTGAACGAATACACCATGATCGCGCTGTCAAGCGCGATCGAGGTTCTTCGAATGGCCAACCGGTTGAGTGGCCAGCGGCATTACTCCTGGACCGTGCTGACATTAGACGGAAAGCCGGTATCATCGAGCAATGGTTTATGCTTTGCCGATGCGAAAACCTATGACGTCGCAGACGATCTCGACATGGTCTTCGTATGCGGCGGCACCAACGTCCAAAAATTCGTCGACGAAAAGGTCATCAATCTGCTTCGCCGCATGGCGCATAACGGCGTCGTCCTCGGTGGCCTCTGCACTGGCTCATATGCACTCGTGAAATCCGGGCTGCTGGACGGTTATAAATGCACCGTCCACTGGGAGAACATGGCGGGCCTCCGCGAATTCCATCCGCGCGTGCAGTTCAAGGAAGAGCTTTTCGTTATCGATCGCGACAGGATCACCTGTACAGGCGGCGTCGCGCCCGTCGATATGATGCTCTCTATCGTGCGCAAGGCCTTCGGCAAGACGTTGGTCGCAGACATATCGAACCAGTTCATTCTGGAACGCGTGCGCGACGGCGACGACCGCCAGCACATTCCACTGGCAGCCCGCCTCGGATTCAATCACAGCGCCCTCGTGGATATAGCGGCATTGATGGAAGCGAATTTCGAGGAGCCGTTGACCGCCGTCGAACTCGCTAAATTGGCAGGACTATCTCTTCGCCAGGTCCAACGGATCTTTCAGGTCTCGCTCGAAACGACGCCGACGAAATATTATTTGCAGCTTCGCCTGCGCCGGGCCCGGGAACTTCTTTTGCAATCACAAATGTCGATCACGGAGATTGCAATCTCCTGTGGGTTCCAGTCGACATGTCACTTCAGCAAATCATATCGCGCACTCTATGGCCGCACGCCGCGCAGCGAGCGCCAGCCGCAACACGTCGCTACGGAATTCCCCACATCCACATTGCCAAGGAAAAACGCTAGTCGTCCACGCGTTCATTCCATCTAGGTCTAAAGGTTCAAAAAATGGACCGTGGCGCGGGGCCGGGTCGAGGCGATAGTCCTGACGACACGTGGGGCTTTGCAAGGCGCGTAAACGCTAGATCGCGTCGCAATTGCAAAAATGGGCGCCTCCGGGCTGCGGTTAGCTATTGGCGTCACTCTTGCCGGGTGGCGCCTTCAACAGGCAACCGACAGAAGGGCGATCGGATCTGCGATCCCCACAAGCGGACTGTTGTCAATAACGCCTGCCATTGCAAAGAACAGGAGTTGTCATGACACGCATAGCGATTGGGGCAGCGCTCGCCTTCGTCCTTGCCGCGACCGCGGCGCACGCAGAAAGTGCCACGTGCAAGAAAGTCCGCTTTGCCGACGTCGGTTGGACCGATATTCAGGTGACGACAGGCACGACCACGACAATTCTGGAGGCTCTGGGATATGAGCCCGAGGTGAAGACCCTTTCGGTCCCCGTGACCTACGCCTCAATGAAGAACAAGGATATCGACGTTTTCCTTGGCAACTGGATGCCGAGCATGACGGCCGACATCAAACCCTATCTCGACGACAAGTCCGTCGAAGTCCTGGGCGTCAATCTCGACAATGCGGGCTATGGCCTCGTCGTTCCGGATTACGTCGCCGACGCCGGCGTCAAGAGCCTGAAAGATCTTGGCCCTCACAAAGATCAATTCGATGGCAAGATCTACGGAATCGAAGCCGGTAATGATGGAAACCGCATCATCAGCACGATGATCTCGAAGCCGGAGAACAACCTCCAGGGATTTGAGCTCGTCGAAAGTTCCGAAGCCGGCATGCTGACCGAAGCCGAAAAAGACATGAAAAAGAAAAAATGGATCGTCTTCCTCGGGTGGACTCCACATCCCGTCATGGGGGCAATGAAAATTCATTATCTCGACGGCATGGGGGATTCAGGCTTCGGAGCTGCGACGGTCAGCACGAACGTTCGTGCCGGATACGCGAAGGAATGCCCTAACGTCGGCAAATTCCTCAGCAACCTGAAGTTCAATCTCGCGATGGAAGGCGAGATGATGGACCCTGTTCTCAAGAACGGCGCAGATCCCAAAGCGACCGCACTTGCTTGGCTCAAGAAAAACCCGGACGCTGCCAAGCCTTGGCTTGTGGGCGTCACGACCTTCGATGGCGGAGATGCGAATGCCGCCATGAAGGCGGCCCTCGAGAAATAGAGGCGCTTCGCTATACCGTCCACCCGTCAGGGTGCGAACGGCCGCAGCACGTGGAGCGGCCGTCCGCGACCCGGGTTGGCTTGAGCACTGGGAACGGCGCAGATGGATCCCGTATCGAAGCTGATAACGGCTTGGAAAATTCCCGTCGGCCAGTTCGGAAAGGCCGTATTCGATTTCGTCACCGACTATTTTCAGTGGTTTTTTGATGCCGTATCGACAGTTCTCGAAACCTTTGTTGACGGCACGTCCGATTTTCTCCTCAAGGTCCCGCCGGTTATCCTCGCCATTGTAATTGCCGGCATCGCCTATTGGTTGCGGAGATCGGCGGTTCTAGCGGTCGGAGTCGTGATCGGACTGCTGTTCATCCTCAATCAAGGGCTTTGGAAAGAGACGGTCCAGACACTGGTTCTGGTGCTCTCGGCTACCGCGCTTTCTATGGTGATCGGCGTACCGATCGGAATATGGGCAGCCCACAAACCACATGTCTGGCGCATCACACAGCCGATCCTCGACTTGATGCAGACGATGCCGACCTTCGTCTATTTGATCCCCATTCTCATCTTGTTTGGTCTCGGCGCCGCCCCGGCACTCATTGTCACAATCATCTTCGCCATGCCGGCGCCCGTCCGAATGACATATCTCGGTTTGACGTCCATCCCGAAGCCAATGCTTGAAGCGGGTGAAAGCTTCGGCGCCACGAAGCGTCAGCTTCTCTGGAAGGTAGAGCTTCCGGCCGCCCTGCCCTCCATTATGGCGGGGCTGACGCAGTGCATCATGCTGTCATTGTCCATGGTGGTGTTCGCGACGTTGATCGGTGCACCGAGCCTCGGCAATCCGGTCAATCGGGCTCTCGCCAACCGCAACATTCCCCTCGGCATCGAGGCAGGCCTTGCCATCGTAATTCTGGCCATCATCCTCGATCGCGCCCTGACGGCCAGAGCGGAGATCCGAAAATGAGCGTCGCGGTCGAATTCAAGGACATCGATATTATTTTCGGCAAGGACGTCGCGAAGACGTTGGCAATGGTCGATGCAGGCGCCTCCCGGGCGGAAATTCTTGCAAAAACTGGCGCTGTGCTTGGAGCAGCCGGAGCCAATCTGACCGTCAACGAAGGAGAAATCTCCGTTCTCATGGGCCTTTCCGGCTCGGGGAAATCCACGCTCCTCCGCGCCGTCAATGGTCTCAACAAGGTTTCCCGCGGGAGGCTTCTCGTCAAAGACGGTGACCGCATGGTCGACATCGCGACGTGCGATGCCGCAACACTCCGGCACATGCGCCAGAACCAGGTCGCCATGGTGTTTCAGCAGTTCGCGCTGCTCCCCTGGCGAACCGTGCGTGAGAACGCCGGATTGGGCTTGGAACTCGCTGGAGTGCCCGCCGCCGAAATCAAGGAACGCGTCGATCGCCAACTGCGTCTCGTCGGCCTCGACACCTGGGCCGACAAATACGTTCATGAACTCTCCGGCGGCATGCAGCAGCGCGTCGGGCTTGCGCGCGCCTTCGCTACCGACGCGCCAATCCTGTTAATGGACGAACCCTTCTCGGCGCTCGACCCTCTGATCCGCACCAAGCTGCAAGATGAACTTCTCCAGCTCCAGAAAACACTCAAGAAGACGATCATCTTCGTCAGCCACGACCTTGAGGAAGCCCTCAAGATCGGCAACCGCATCACGATCATGGAGAGCGGTAGGATCGTACAATCCGGCGCAGCGGAGGAAATCGTTCTCAATCCGGCCGATGATTATGTGCGAGACTTCATCGCGAACGTAAACCCGCTTTCCGTTCTCACCGCCTGGAATGTCATGCGCGATAAGCGCGATTTGGAGCTGGCCGACGAAAACTGGATCTGGCTCGACCGTAAAAAGACGACCAAATTTCGAATTGACGACGAAGGCATCGTCATCGGCGCCGAATGCGAAGGCCGGAGGGCGCAATGGGTATCTTGCAGCAATGTCGAAGGAGATCTGCCGGAGAACACTTATCCGATCTATTGGGCGCGGCCAGGCACGAGTCTGAAAACCGTGATTTTGGCAATGCATAAAACCGCGGCGGCGCCCGTAGCGCTTTTTGACGATTCAGATCGTTTTGTCGGTGCGATAAGCGTCCCAGACGTGCTGCAGGCCATCCTGCGCCGTTCCGACTAAGTTGGACCTACTTCTCGATCACGACGTCGCTCAGCGGTTTGCTGCAGCAGATGAGGACCATTCCTGCGTCGATCTCCCGCTGCCGGATGCCGCCACCGTGTGCCATCGCGACCTGCCCCGAGAGCTTCTTGCTCTTGCAAGTTCCGCAGACGCCTTTGCTGCACGAAAACGGGAGTCGCAATCCCGCCGCCTTGGCAGCATCGAGGATGAACTGATCGGGACGACAATCGATTGTGCGGCCCGACTTCGTAAATTCGATCTTGAAGCTCCCGCTCGGCGCCTCGGCTGTCAGAGCCTCTTGCACCTCCGCCTTCTCGGTGGTGCTCAAATTCTCGAAGGTGAAGCTTTCCTCGTGGTAGCGCGCCATGTCGAAACCGGCATCCTTCAACATGCCCCGCACATTCGCCATGTAGGCTTCTGGCCCGCAGCAGAAGATCTCGCGCTCCACGAAATCCGGGGCAATCGATTTGAGGAGCGGCAAGGAAAGAAATCCGACAGGAGCACTCCAATCACGATGCTCCCCCGTCTGCTCGCACACGAAAGCCGTCCTGAACTTCTGAAGCCCGTTTGCCATCATCGTCAGTTCATGCCGAAAGATGATGTCACGCGGCGTGCGCGCGCTGTGGACGAAGATGACGTCCCGATCTTCCCCAAGCTCATAAAACGTCCGCGACATTGACATCAGCGGCGTCACGCCGGAACCGCCAGAGAGAAATAGATATTTGGTCGAGGGATGCAGCGAGGCACCGAACTCTCCCGACGGACCCAACGCCTTGATCGTCATTCCGGGCTTCAGATTATCGTGCAGCCAGTTCGACACCTTGCCGCCAGGCTTCCGCTTCACCGTGATGGACAGGGTGTCCGGCCGCGTCGGTGGGGAAGAGATCGTGTAGCAACGATTGATCACTTGACCATCGATTTCGACCTCGATGGTGATGAACTGACCCGGCCGGAAGCGGAAAAGCCGAGGCGATACGGTTCGGAACAAGAAACTTTTGACGTCGTGCGTCTCAGGTCGGACATACGCGCACACGAGCGTATCATCCGCATCCGCGTTCCACTTGTTCGGTATCGCGTCCCAAAGCGCCGGCCCCAGCCGACCCTGACTCTCCGCTTCGGCCATGGTGGTTCAGGCACTCACCGCAAAAGAGCTGACGGTTGCCGATTCATGTCCGGTCTCCGAGCGCAACCGCTGCAAATACCAGGACATGAACTTCTCAACTAATTCTTCGGTAAATGGAGAATAGGGCCCTGGCTGATAGGCCGCGCTGTGGGAACCAACCTGCGTGCGCTCGACGAGCGCCCCGTCCTGCTGGTTCGTGGCGTGCCAGACAGCACTCAACTCCTTGGGATCGTAATCACGCCCCTCGACCGCGTCCTTGTGAACGAGCCATTTGGTTCGCAGCAGCGTATGCTCCGGATCGATCGGCAGCACGCTGAACGTCACAATGTGATCGCTCATGAAATGGTGCCAGGAGTTTGGCTGCGTCCAGAATGATAGCCCACCGAGATTCCGCTGTTCAAGATCGCCAAGCAGCTTCTTGCAGGCAACTTTACTGTCGAGCGTCTGTGACTCGCCCGCCTTGTCGAGAGGCAAGCGTTCGGTACGGAAAGCCGTCACGCGGCTGTCCAGAAATTCGAGTTCGACGGACGGCAAGCCGCAGGATTCCCAGCGCGCGTGCTCCTGCGTCGTCAGATCCTTGAAAGCCCGCACCTCATCGGCATTTTCGGGCGACGGCTGATAGCCGAACCCAAACTCGTAAAGAGAGACCGTAAGTTCGGGATGGTTAGCCTTGCAATGATAGCATTCCCGATTGTTCTCCATCGTGAACTTCCAATTGCCGTTCTCGATGAGATCTTCTTCGAACGCGATCTTACAATTGTGAATCTGGTGCGGCAGGATATAGGGCTCCATTTCGCGCCGCATCTGTTCAAAATCTGTTGGTGGCTGCTCGGCGAGGCAAATGAAAATGAGGCCGCCCACATTGCCCACATGTACCATCTTCAAGCCGAATTTGCTCCGGTCGAAGTCGGCGCCCATGTGCTCGGTATGGATGAGATTACCTCTGAGATCGTATGTCCACTGATGATAGGGACAGACGACATTGCCGATACTTCCCTTGTCGCCATCGCAAAGGCGCGCGCCACGATGGCGGCAGACATTGTGGAAAGCCGTAATTGACATGTCGTCATCTCGTGCGACGACGATCGATGTCTTTCCGACAGGCACGGTGAAGTAATCTCCCGGCTCGGGAATATCGGGCTCCGAGCCGACATAGATCCAGGTGCGCCCGAAGATGACCTCCATATCGAGATCGAAGATGTCCTTTTCCTGATAGAAGGGCGCTTCCAGGCTATATCCTGGCCGCCGGCGTGCAATCAGGGACCGAAGCTCATTCGATATCTGCATCTGGTCCTCCCACTTGACGGGGCTGCCTCAAAACTCGACGAGGCGATGTTCTCTCAGATAATTCAGCACCACTTGTGCTTTATCGACGACTGTCCCTTCAAAAGCGACAACGCCGCCTTTCGTCTCAGACACGATGGCCGAGAGCAGACGCGCATGCGCGCTCTTCTTGTCTTGAGCCCTGAGACGCACTGGTCGTCTTGGAACCATTTCAACTGTCCAGTTCGGTCCCACCGCCCGATTCGACGCGGACAGATCGGATAAGATCTCCGTCCGGCCGGAAACGCGGCGGGCATAGGCATATTTGAGCTGGGACGCCGCAATTGGATGAACGGCGATAACGAGCGGTAGCGGGCCAGCAATTCGGCGCCGCTGGCCCTTCGGCAGGAACTGGCGAACACGCGCTTCAAATGCTCCGGCTCCGCCATCTTCAATTTTCGCGTCAATCACATTCGCCAACACCGGACGCCGGAGCGCGTCGGCGAGCAGATATGGAAGCAGGCCACTGCCCAGCCCTTGCTCTGCGCGGCCGCCGGTCAAGATGAGATCGACCTCACCAAGAGAACTGGCAAGCGCAGAGCAAACGTCGCTTTCGGCAGCGAGTTCGATCACATCGATCGTCCCTGCACCATAAGCCATATAATCTTGAAGCGACGGTTCGTCCCGCTTACCCGCATGAATGACACGAAGCTCATCGCCGACCAGCGATTTGCCCATCGCCATCGCCGCGACATCGCCCCGGCATGCACGTGGCGCTCCGCTGACCGGATGTCGTCCGGCGGAAATTAGGACAGCGACGGAGAATCCGTTCATTCCTCAACCTCCGCGGCTTCCGTCTGGGCCCGCGCTTGCGAGACGCGAGCGATCAACGCCTGCATCATTTCTTCGGCATCCCCGATGACCGTGAGATCGGCCCGCTTGACGATCGGCGCGCCTGGATCCCGATTGATGGCGATGACGTGACGGCAGACCTTGATGCCTTGCAAATGTTGGACGGCTCCCGAAATTCCGATTGCGAAATACGTCGTAGCGCTCACCGTCTTTCCAGACGCGCCGATCTGCTTCTCGCGCGGAAACTTTCCGTCGTCGACTGCAACGCGGCTTGCACCGACGGCTGCCCCCAGAGAGCGCGCGAGATCTTCGAGCGTCGCGACGTTGCTGACGCCATTCCCAGCGGAGACGATGAAATCCGCTTCTTCGAGGGGGATCGACGCCCCTTCCGGGCACTCCATTCCGAGATCGCGACAATCCTCCGCCACACCCATCGCCCCAGAACATAGGATCTGTTCGCCGAGTCCGAGAAACGGCAGGTTGCTATCCACCGCCCCTGCCTGCAAAAGCACAAAGCGTGGCAAAGGTGCGCCAGCTAAAATCGAACCGGCGGACCACGGTATTGAAATGTGCGTCGCATCTATCTCAGCCACATGCGTTGCGGAGGAATTTCCATTTTTGGCAATCAGTCGGCGTCCGAGATCACCATCGCCGAGTATGTTATCGGGCATAAAAATATGAACCGGCTGGTATTCGTCCAACAAGGCTTGAATCGTCGCCGCTTCACGCTGTGGCTGAAACCGGCTTGCATCCAGTTCCGGAAATACGACTGCCTTGTCGGCCCCTAATAAAGCGGCGTCCTCCAGAAACGGCCCGAGCACGGCAGCGATAACTCCAGTTTCCGGGCCGGCGAGGATAGCCGCAGCGGCGATAGCCTCGCGCGCATGATCATCAAGCCGCCCGCGATACGAATGCGCAATGGCCACGTGCCAGCGGCTTGCCGCGACATTCGTCCGCAACGGCTTCGAACGCGTTGACGAGGAAAGTTTTTCTCCGGCCGGAAGGCGATCGCCTGAAATAATCTCGCCAAGCACGATCCGGCGCAGGCCGCTCGAAGCCATGCGATATGGTCGCCGCGGATCGACCCGCTTCGCGTCGCTCATGGACGCGCCTCCAGCGACAAAGCGACAAGCTCAGCGATGTCGAGAACCTGGGCGCGCGCACCGGCCACGCCTTCGAGCATGGCCGTGCATTGCGGACAGGCGACCGCAACGATCTCTGCACCCACAGCTTGCGCATCCCCCATGCGCATATCGGGAATCCGCTGTTTGCCCGGAATGTCCGTCAATGGCGCGCCCCCACCTCCCCCGCAACAGCGCGCGCGAAGTCCGGAGCGCTCCATCTCACGGACGCCTACCCCGAGCCTGCCCAGAACCGCACGCGGAGCTCCAAACTCTCCGTTATAGCGCCCGAGATAGCACGGGTCGTGGTAGGTGAGCGTTCGCGCATCCGGAAGTTTGCCGAAAGGCACTTTGCCCGCAACCATCAGTTCATCGATCAACGCCGTGTGGTGAACGACTTCGTAGCGACCGCCGAATGCCGAATATTCATTGCGCAGACTGTGCAGCACATGCGGATCCGGAGTAACGATGCGTTTGAAATCGAGACGCGCAAGCGTTTCGATGTTCTGCCTCGCAAGTGACTGGAACGTCGCTTCATCTCCCAACCGGCGCGCCGTATCGCCGATATCGCGCTCACATGCACCGAGAACCGCGAAATCCGCTTTCGCTGCCTTCAGAATTCTGACGAGTGCCCGCAGCGTCTGCTGGTAGCGCATTTCGAACGCGCCCTCGCCTGCAATAAGCAACAAGTCGATCGGCTTTCCTGCCTCCGCAGTCGGAACGTCGAGATCGATCGCCCAATCGTAGCGCCGCGCGTTGTCATAACCACCCTGCGTCTCCGTTTCTCGTAAATTGGCGAGAATATCCGGCGCAGTCCCCGGCACATCACCTTGTGTCAAATTCAAGCTTCGGCGGATGCCGACGATGGCGTCGACATGCTCGATCAGCATTGGGCATTCTTCGACGCAGGCTCGGCATGTCGTGCACGACCATAATGTTTGCGGCTCGATCAGCTTCGGCACGATAGCGTCGTGCGGAGCGCCCTGGTGCGATCCTATCGCAATGCCGGGATACGGACGCCCCGCGTACGCCGCATCCGTCGTACCAGCCAACCCACAAACGAGATCCTGTATGAGCTTCTTCGGATTGAGCGGCTGGCCCGCCGCAAAGGCCGGACACGACTGTTCGCATTTTCCGCACTGGACACAGGCATCGAAACTCAAAAGCTGGTTCCAGCGGAAATCGGCCGGAATAGTTACGCCGAACTCCTGCCGATCGAGCGAGAGCGGCTTCAATGCCGTCGAACGCAAGCCCTCGAAACGCTCAGGCCGCGGATGGAAGGCAAGATGCAGAAGCCCAGCGACAGCGTGCTTCATTGGCGCGCCGATACCGATACCCAGCGCCAGCTCGGCTGAACCTACGAGGAGAAAAACCAAAGCGATGGCGGCAATCGCGGCAGAGAGCGCTTCCGCGGGGAGCCCGACCAAAAGGAGCAAACCAATTGCAAAAGCCGCCAGCGTGTAGGGCAACCGATCCCAGGCGCCGCGTGACAATCGCTGAGGCGGCTGACGACGCCTTTTCCAAACGAAATAAACACCACCCAACATCGCGATGGCAGCACCGACGATCCCCCAGTCCAGCACCGGCAAATAAATCCCAAGACCGTAGTTGAACGCCACGAGACCGAGAGCCAGGACGGCGCCGCCCGCCGTCGCAACATGCGCCCGCGCGATGTAGGGGTCACGCGCAACGACATGATGCACATCGACGAAATACCGCTTCGGAACGGCCAGCAGACCCGCCCATTCGACGGGCGCGGCCTGTCCGACCCGCCAGAGCCGCGCCCGGCGCGCCAGGCCAACCGCCAGGGTCGACACCGCAAGCCAGAACAAAATAGTAACGGCTGGCGCGAGCGACACGATCAGAAATCCTTGCACAACCGGAGAGAGTCGTAGATCGCCGCGTGAATGTTATGCATCGATACGCAATCGCCAACGCGGAACAATACAAAGCGATTGCCCTCAGTCGGTTCACGCAGCGCTGGCTGAGGCTCGTTGGCATAAAGCGCGTTGAGATTGGTTTGGCCGTGGTTGAGCGACTTCTCTTTCAGCGACCAATAGAGCTCGGCGTTTGGCGTAATTCCATTTTCGATCACCACCTGATCGACGGCGCGCTCTTCAAGCTCGTCGGTATATTCGTTGCGTAACACCGCAATCTTTTTGTTGCCTTCGGCATAGACACGATCGAGCCAGAAATTCGGCGTCGGAATGATGCCTTGCGCATAAAGTCGACGATAAAAGATCGGAAATGTCGTCCCGCCGACATCATCGCCAACCTTCACATCCGGCGTCACGATCTCCACCGTGCAACCGCGGCTTGCCAGAAAATCGGCTGTACCGAACCCCGCGTGCGCGCCGATGCCATCGTAAACGAGCACATTCTCCGCAGGTGGCACCTTTTCCGAAAGGATATCCCAAGAGCTGACGGACACCCCTTCTGCCGCGCCCCACCCTGCCACCTGATCGACGAAACTCCGGCCGCCCGTCGCCATAATGACGACGTCGGGGTCTTCGCCGAGGATGATGTCGGTCGTTGCTTCGACGCCCAACCGCCGGTCGATGCCGAGCCGTTTCGTTTCCATGTCGAACCAGCGGACGATGCCGGCCATCTGCTCGCGTTGTGGCGCCTTCGCGGCAAGATTGATCTGGCCGCCAACGGCATTATTGCGCTCGAAGAGCACCACATCATGTCCGCGCGAACGCGAAACACGCGCTGCCTCGAGTCCTGCAGGCCCGGCGCCGACAACAACCACCCGCCTTTTCGTGCCCTTCGTCGGAGCGATGACATGAGGCATCGTCGCCTCCCGCGAGGTCGCGGCATTCTGGACGCAAAGTGTATCGGAACCCGAGTACATCCGGTCGATGCAATAATTTGCGCCGACGCACTGGCGGATCTGATCCTCACGGCCTTCGCGCACCTTGTTCATGATGTACGGGTCGGCGATGTGCGCACGCGTCATGCCGACAATATCGACCATGCCGTTCGCCAGGATGCGCTCCGCCTGCGTGATATCGCGGATGCCTTGTGCATGCAGGATGGGAACATCCACGACCGACTTGATTCCGGCAGCCAAGTGTACGAACGGTTCCGGCGGGAGCGCCATCGGCGGCATACAGTTTGCGAGCGTATTATGCGTATCGGCACCCGATCCGATGACGCTGATGAAATCGATGAGCCCGGTCTCGGACATCGCCTGCGCGATCTCTTTCAGAGTCTCGTGATCGAGACCATCATCGTGAAACTCATCGGCGCACATGCGTATGCCGACACAATAATCCCGGCCCACGATCCCGCGCACCGCCTGCAGAACCTCAATGCCGAACCGCATGCGATTGGCGAGACTGCCGCCCCATTCGTCGGTGCGCATATTCGTGCGCGGTGACCAGAACTGATCGATGAGTTGCTGATGCGCGGCCGAAATCTCGATGCCGTCGAACCCCGATGCTTTCACCCGCCTCGCCGCCGCTGCGAAATCGCCGATGATACGCCTGATATCCTCGATCTCGATCGCCTTGGCATTGCCGCGGTGTACGAACTCCCGCACACCCGACGGCGAAACGAGATGCGGCCAGGGATCTCCTGCATACGCCGAGCGCCGCCCCATGTGCGTCGCCTGGATCATGATCTTCATGCCATGGCGATGTACTGTCTCGGCGAGACGCGCCATCGGCTCGATCACACGATCCGTCGTGAGATTAACGGGCTTCCATGAGCCCTGAGGAACGTCGATCGAAACTGGACTCGACCCGCCGCAGATCGCCATTCCGAGGCCACCTTTGGCCTTTTCTTCGTAATAGCGGATGTAGCGGTCGCCCGGCATGCCGCCCGCATCGGCGTAGACCTCAGCGTGTGCGGTTGAATAGATGCGATTCGGTAATGTCAGCTGGTTGAGCTTGATCGGAGTGAAGATGTGAGGGTAAGCCGCCATTCACCGATCCTCGGACGCACCCTGCCTCAGCAATAAACGACGGTCGCGGCCAAGCCGCCAAGCGACGTCTCTTTGTATTTCGATTGCAGATCGTGCCCGGTCTGCCGCATCGTCTCGATCACCGCATCGAGCGAAACGAGATGTCCTCCATCGTCCATCATCGCAAGACGAGCCGCGTTGATGGCCTTCATCGCCCCCATGCTGTTGCGCTCGATGCACGGCACCTGCACCAGTCCGCCGATCGGATCGCACGTCATTCCGAGATTGTGCTCCATGCCGATCTCTGCGGCATTCTCGATCTGGGCGCTACTCGCGCCCATCACCGCCGCGAGCCCCGCCGCCGCCATCGAACAGGAGACGCCGATCTCGCCCTGGCACCCCATTTCCGCAGCGGAAATCGAGGCATTCTTTTTGTAGAGCATCCCGATGCCCGCCGCCGTCAGTAGGAACGTCAGGATGTGATCCTCACGTGTATCTGGATCCGTGACGGCATCGCAGAAACGCGTGTAATAGGCGAGAACGGCCGGAATGACTCCAGCCGATCCGTTGGTTGGCGCGGTAACCACTCGGCCGCCCGCAGCATTCTCTTCATTCACGGCGATCGCGAACGCCGAAACCATATCCATCGCACGGAAATCGGCTGTGAGTTTGCCATCGACGTCACACGCTTGGCGATAGAGCGCAGGCGCGCGGCGTTTGACCCCGAGACCGCCCGGTAATACCCCCTCGGTTCCGAGCCCTCGCTGCAGGCAGTCATTCATCGCCGTCCAGACTTTGAGTAGTTTCGCGCGGGTCGTCGGCTCGTCCTGATAGGCAAGCTCGTTCCGCCAAACGATGTCGGCGATCGACAGGTTGTAGCGCTGACACAGCGCCAGCAGCTCCTTGGCGCTGCCGAAGGCATAGCGGACCGGGCGATGTGGAACTTCGTCGGTACGACGGCTCGCTGCGAGCGCGGCCTTGTCGAGAACGGCGCCCCCGCCGATTGAGAAATAGGTATTGCGATAAAGCGAATCGCCGCGCGCATCGAATGCTTCGAGGATCATCCCGTTGGGATGTTCGCTGAGCATCTCACTGCGGTGAAAGAGAAGGTCCGTCTCGGGCGTGAACGCGATTTCATGTCCCCCTCCGAACATCAACCGCTTCGTCCGTCGAACTTCATCGATACGCTGGCTGAGTATCGTCGGATCTGCGTCTTCCGGCGTCTCGCCAAGCAATCCGCCGATCACTGCATAATCCGTCGCATGCCCGACGCCAGTCAGCGCCAGCGAGCCGTAAAGCTCGACGACGACCCGGTCAACGAGATGATCCGTCTTCCTGGCCTTCAGCTCAGCGATGAAACTGTTCACCGCGCTCATCGGCCCGACCGTGTGGGAACTCGACGGACCGATTCCGATGCGAAAGACTTCAAAGACACTATAGTTCATGCAGCCACTCCATGCCCGGCGTGGCCCGTTGCTTCGAGAGCGGCAATGCCCAGTCCATACGGCGCCGCGGCGCGGGCAAGATAGCGCCAAATGTAGTCGGCGAAACTGCGGCGCACGAGAAGGCAGAATCCTTCATCCATCCGATGCGCATAAACGGACGACTTTCCGAAGGTTGTGCCAACGACACGCCCTGGCGCCAATGAAGCGAAATCGTAAACGCTTGCGTGCTGAAGCACATCGAGGGCGTTTCGGCCTTTTAGCAGAACCTGCGTATACCCGCCTGAATTGTCGGCGATCTGGCTGCGGATACCTTCAAGACCGGACCTCAGGCCACCCAGGATATCGCTCAGACGATGCCCTCCGCAGACGATTATCCACTCGTCCGGCGAGAGCCAAAGAACCTTGATCCCGCCCGACGTGGCGAACGAGCAGGGTTCTACCGGGAGCGGAACACCCGTCACTGACGTGACCTTGTTGACAAAAGCCGGGTCGGCGGAATTGCCACGTAGGCTGATATAGCCGAGAAGCGCGATCTCGTTGGCCCAGACACCGCAGCCCTCATCGACAGCTCGGGCTTGGCTCGCAAGGCCGAACGCATGGAGCGGTGACTGCGGGATCGGTTCACGCATTCTGTCGCGCTCCCTCGGGATCGACGAACACGGGTGAGACCACTTTTACCTTGTGCGTCTTCCCATCAGCGTAGGCGAAAACCGCATCGCGGCCCAATTTGCGCCCCTCCTCGCTCCGCCGCTGAATCCCGTCGCGCACGACCGCCATCGCGATCGAGCGATTGAGTTCGGGACTGAAATAGCTTGATGTAACGTGACCCAGCATGGGAACAGGCGGCTCTAGATCCGATTGTTCGATGATTTGCGCGCCCTCAGCCAGCACGACCGTCGGATCTTCCGTCAGAAGACCGACAAGCTGCTTACGATTGGGCGCAGAGGTATCGCTTCGGGCGAGCGAGCGCTTGCCGATGAAGCTGAATGGCTTCTTCATCGCGACTGCCCATGCCATGTCGAGGTCAAACGGCGTCATTGATCCGTCGGTATCCTGGCCGACGATGATGAAGCCCTTCTCCGCGCGCAGGACGTGCATGGCGTCCGTCCCATAGGGCATAATACCAAACTCAGCCCCCGCTTCCAGCAACGCTTCCCAGACGTGAGGTCCGTAGCTTGCATCGACGTTGATCTCGAACGCAAGCTCGCCCGAGAAGCTGATGCGGAACACACGCGCAGGAACATCCGCCACCGTTCCTTCGCGCCAATCCATGAACTTGAATGCCGAGGGCGCGAAATCGATGTCGGAGCACACCTTCGCCAGCACCTCCCGGCTTTTCGGACCGACGACGGCGGCCGTCGCCCAATGATCGGTGACTGACGTCATGTAGACGTCGAGATCAGGCCACTCCGTCTGATGCCAGTTTTCGAGCCACGTCAGCACGCGCGCTGCGCCGCCTGTCGTCGTCGTCATAAGAAAGTGCCGATCGGAAATGCACGCCGTGACGCCGTCGTCCATCACCATGCCGTTCTCGTCGAGCATCAGGCCGTAGCGGCATTTGCCCGGAGCCAGTTGGGTCCAGGCGTTCGCATAGATCCGATTGAGGAACTCCCGGACGTCCTTGCCTTGAATATCGATCTTACCGAGCGTCGACGCATCCATGATGCCAACAGTACGCCGCGCTGCAAGGCATTCGCGACGCACGGCTGCATCTCGGTCCTCGCCGGGCCGGAGAAAATACTGCGGTCGCAACCATTGCCCGACGTTCTCGAATACAGCGTCGCGCTTCACATGAGCCGCGTGCATCGCCGTGTAACGCCGCGGCTCGAACGTATCACCCTCGTGCGCGCCAGCGAGCGTACCGAACGTTACAGGCGAATAGGCCGGCCGGTAGGTTGTCGTCCCGACTTCCGGAATGCTTTTGCCCATTGCATCGGCGGCGATGGCGAAGCCATTGACGTTCGACAGCTTGCCCTGATCCGTTCCGAAACCCAAAGCCGTATACCGCTTGATGTGCTCGATCGAGCGATAGTTCTCGCGCACGGCAAGATGGATGTCGGCCGCAGTCACGTCATTCTGGAAATCAACGAACGCTTTCTTGCCATGACCCTCAGGCTTGCCGTCAGGCACACGGAAGATGCGCCGCGCCGGGATACTGTCGGGCTCGTCCGTTTCCAAGTTCCGTGCTTTGCGGGTGGCTGATTTTTGCAGTGAGGCAAGCACCGCATCGGTTACACGTTGTGCTTGCTCAAGCCCCGCTTGCAGTCCGAACGTCCCGGTCACTGCACCGGTGCAAAAGATACCCGCCTCCGCGCGCCCCATCTCGGGCGCAACGAATGCGAGCCGGCTTTCATCCCACAGTGGACGTCCGCCATCATGACAATAGAGATGAACCGTTGGCGACAAGCCGCCAGAACTCCCAACCACGTCGCATTCAATGAGAGGACCTGGCGCGAGGACGGTGTTCTGTTCGCCGTCGAGCTTCGCAAGCCGTGCGGCGTGGGTCGTGCGCCCACCGTGCGCGGCGGCGATCCCGTAGCCGGGCCGAACGTCCACGCCCGCTGAATGAGCCCGTTGCTCCCAGACGGTATTCGGACGGCTCCGCGTATCGGCTAAGACGACGCTGCATCCCATACGGGCAAGATCGCAAGCACCTTGATAGACGTGATCGTTGCTCGTCTGCAGGACAACACGTTTGCCGACCGCCACGCCATAGCGGTTGAGATATGTCGTCAGGGCGGAGGCGGTCAGCACGCCCGGCAGATCGTTATTGCCGAAGACCAAGGGCCGCTCAATGGCGCCCGTTGCCAAAATGATGCGATCCGCACGAATGCGATGCAGCCGCTGACGCGGCTTGCTCTCGCTGCGTTCGGCTAAAGGCCGATGGTCCTGAAGCTGCTCGACCGCAAGAAGCAGGTTCATGTCGTGCAGCGCGAACGCGCTCGTCCGCGTCAGTACCGCGACATTGGGCAGGCTTTGTAATTCGGCAAGGATCGCCCTGAGCCAAGCTTCAGCACTCTCGCCGCCGATCGACGTATGCGGGGAAGAGAGAAGCCATCCACCCATCTCGTTCTGCTCATCGAGCAGCACGACGTTCAACCCTGACCGGCCGAGATCGAGCGCGGCGAACAGGCCGCACGCGCCACCTCCGACGATGACGACTTGTACATGGCGATGTCGATGATCGTATGTCTCCGGGTCAGCTTCCTCTGGCGCAGACCCATAGCCCGCTGCCTGCCGTATGATCGTTTCGAAATACGGCCAGAGCTTCTGGTTCTGGAAGGTCTTGTAATAAAATCCCGCCGGCATGAAGCGCGAGAGCGGTCCGCAAAAGCTTTTGAGATCGAATGCCAGCGTTGGCCAGCCAGAGGTCCGCCGCGCAATCAATCCTTCGTAAAGCTCGACCTGGGTCGCCTTCAAATTGGGAATCGTGAGCGGACCGGCCTCGATCTGCACCAGTGCATTGGGCTCCTCGGGCCCAGCACCAACGATGCCGCGAGGACGGCCATATTTGAAACTGCGCCCGAGCATACGCACGCCATTACCAAGCAACGCAGAAGCAAGCGTATCGCCCGCATAACCAGGATAGACTTGCCCATCGAACGAAAAGGAAAGCGGTCGTCGGAAGTCGACACGCGCATTCGGATGCCTGATGCGAAAGTCCGTCATCCCGCCCCGCCTTCGGCATCGTAGACGTTGCGCCCCTCCGCGAGTGTCCACGAGCCTGCAATCGCGTTCGTCGCAGTGTTGCGCTTCACTACGAAAAATTTCCGACAGCCGGTCGTATGGGTCCACAATTCCCAATGCCAGCCTTTGGGATTTTTGCGCATGAAAAGATAGTCGCCCCAAGTTTCGTCATCGGCGGTTTCGGGCGCCACGGGACGCACCCGGAAGGCTTCGCCGCCATAGCCGAATTCTTCTTCTTCGCGTTTTTCCCGGCAATGCGGGCAGAACAATACGAACATCGAACAATCCCGAATTCAGTGAGCGACCCCAGCCGCGCCGTGTTCGTCGATCAGATGTCCCGTCGAAAAACGATCGAGACTGAATGCCTTGTTGAGCGGATGCGGCTCATCCTTTGCGATCGTATGGGCGAAGACGTTCCCCGAGCCGGGCGTCGCCTTGAACCCACCGGTGCCCCAGCCGCAGTTGAAATAAAGGCCTTTGACCTTCGTCTTGCTGATGATCGGACATGCATCCGGCGTGGTATCGACGATGCCGCCCCATTGGCGGTTCATCCTTACACGCGAAAAAATCGGAAAGAGTTCGATGATCGCCGCCGCAGTGTGCTCGATGATGTGTGGGCTTCCCCGCTGTGTGTAGCTCGTCGCATGATCGATACCCGCACCGATCACCAACTCGCCCTTGTCCGACTGACTTGCATATCCATGCACGGCATTCGACATGACCACGGTATCGAGCACCGGCTTCATCGATTCTGACACGAACGCCTGCAACGGATGGCTTTCGATCGGCATCCGAATGCCGGCCATCTTCGCCAACACAGACGAGTGGCCTGACGCCACGCATCCAACACGCTCGCTGCGGATGGTTCCCCGCGTCGTCTCAAGCCCAGAGATGCGGCCGTCGGCGATGTCCATCCCGGTCACTTCGCAATTCTCGATGATGTCCACCCCGTATTTACTTGCAGCGCGTGCGAAGCCCCAGGCCACCGCATCGTGGCGCGCGATGCCCCCGCGCGGTTGAAAACTTGCGCCAAGCACCGGATATCGCGCCGACTTCGAGGTATTCAGTATCGGGATACGGCGCTTGACCTCAATCGCGTCCAACACAAGCGCATCGATGCCGTTCAGGTTATTCGCATTCACGCGCCGCTCGATGTCGCGCATGTCCTGCAGCGTGTGTCCGAGATTGAAGACCCCGCGCTGGCTGAACATCACGTTGAAGTTCAGATCTTCGGTAAGCCCTTCCCAGAGCTTCAACGCGTGCTCGTAGAGCAGCGCGGCCTCGTCCCAAAGATAGTTCGAGCGGACGATCGTCGTGTTGCGCGCAGTATTACCGCCGCCGAGATAGCCTTTCTCGATCACCGCGATGTCGCGGATGCCGTGATCCTTCGCCAGATAATAAGCAGTCGCAAGTCCGTGGCCCCCGGCCCCGACAATGACGACGTTATACGACGGCTTCGGAGTTGCGCTTCGCCAGGCCGGGTCCCAGCCTTCATTGTGCCT
This sequence comes from Pseudomonadota bacterium, assembly GCA_018242215.1. Classification (GTDB taxonomy): domain Bacteria; phylum Pseudomonadota; class Alphaproteobacteria; order Rhizobiales; family Hyphomicrobiaceae; genus Hyphomicrobium_B. The sequence goes on along the minus strand of JAFECG010000010.1, from coordinate 24,385 downwards.
TAGGCCTTTCGCGAAAAGCGACCAGAAAGAATAATCTTTCTTCATCGAAAGTCCCCAGCGACACCACGCGACGCAGCAAGACCCGTCGTCATTCGCTCCGACAGGCAGTTAGCTCAGCGGACCGAATTTCGTCCTACCAAGGAAGACGCGAATTTTGCTAATTGCGACATGCACACCGTCCGGCCCAACGCGGTTCGGCTGCCCTAAACGGCATTGGCCGAAGCAAGAAGCTCAAGCGTCGGATTGATCGAGACGTCAGACCGTCCCTCTAGCTCAAGATCGCAGAAGGCTTTCGTTACAACCTCATGTTCGGTCAGAAATCGCAGGGTCGCGACGTCTTCCGGAGCACAGAGCATCTCGAGTTCTGCATAGCGCGCGATGACCGGCTCGAGCTCTTTGCTATAGAGTGCCATGAAGTCCGCCCACGGCAGACTGGCATATTTCGAGACCGCGTTGGTGCCCTTTACGCGAAAGGCTTCGCTCTCCGGTGTGTCGCCGCCGAGCTTCGACACGAGATCAAGCATCCGGGCTTTCGTCGTCACCTCGAGGTCCGCCAGAACGCGCCACTTCTTGGATCGGTCGGGATCAGCGATGACATCCGCGAGGCCCCGATAGAGTGCCTCGCCATAGACTTCACCCTGGTAAGCGCGCTCTACTCTGCGAACGAAGTCATCCACTTCAACACTCGCCATAAAAAATTCCGCTCCTGTGACCCGCAGACAGTATCGCTCCCATATTCGAAGATTAGGGCCGCGCGGAGCCGATCGCAACACGATCACAGCGCTCCAGATACGCATTTATTGCAAGGACGACTCGCCATTCGGAAGGTCTAAGGCGACCGCCGCGCGCTTCGGGATCTTTTCGATGCGGACGGTTTATGATCAGCGGAGCCCACTGATGACATTCATCGCATTGAGCCTCTTTTTTCAACCCAGGGCGCGCTTGGCGGCTTCTCCCCTTATCGACCGACCTACACCGAGATCAAGTTAATCTTGCAAGAAAAAATCTCCCTCACCGGACGTTTCGACAGCTTACCTCAATAAGACTCTCGTATACCGTCTGGCAAAATTGCGCGGCGCGGCGTTGCGCGATCTCACTCCCAAGTGTTTCACGCCTAGCGGACAGACGAAAGCTAATGTCGGGGCGCAGGAAAATTATGAGACAATATCAAATCGTCCGCTGGCGCTTTTCACACGACCTGTTCGCCATAGGCATTTCCGAGCGGACTCCTGCTCCGCCGATCGTAGTCGCGAAACATATTGCGGTCCGGACTTGACGGGAACCGAAGGGGGAGAGGCCATGCAGAGACCCGTCGACGCCAGCGACGCGGCTGCGACCATTGCAGCCCGGATCGATCGGCTTCCATCCTCGAGATATCTCTGGCGGTTGGTGTTTCTGCTCGCCGCGGGTGCTTACTTCGAAATCTACGATCTCCTGATGACGGGATATGTCAGTCCAGGGATCATAAAGGCCGGAATTTTCTCCGAGGACGGCATTTTTGGGCTTTCGGACCAGGCTGCCTTTGCGTCAGTGACCTTCGCCGGCTTGACGGTCGGCGCGCTTCTTTTCGGGAGGGTCGCCGACCGGTTTGGGCGGCACGCCGTGTTCACCTATGCGCTGCTCTGGTACGCCGCCGCGACGGCGCTCATGGCAATGCAATCGTCCCTTTCAGGAATATTTTTGGCGAGGTTCATCGCCGGGATCGGTCTCGGCGTCGAGATGATCACAATTGACACCTTCGTCGCGGAGATCGTCCCCCACCAATTTCGTGGTCGCGCCTTTGCCGCGACGCACGGGCTGATGTTCTTGTCGGTCCCGACAGTCGCATTCCTGTCATGGGCGCTTCTCGATGCGGCGCCGCTTGGCATCACCGGGTGGCGGTGGGTTGCGGGCTTCCCCGCCCTCGGCGCTTTAGTCGTCTGGTGGATTCGTCGCGAACTGCCGGAGTCTCCGCGCTGGCTCGCACAGCACGGACGGTTCGATGAGGCAGAGGCCATCGTGGGGAAGATCGAGGCTTGCATTGAACGCGAGACCGGAAAGCCTCTCCCGAAACCAAACCCCGTGCTCTCGCGAATTCCATCGGCGACTGGCTACGGCACATTCGCGGACATCTTTCGTCCGCCATACCGGCAACGCGCGATCATGCTTTCGGTCTTCAATTTCTGTCAGACGATCGGGTTTACGGCTTCGGAAACTGGGTGCCGAAGCTGGTCAGCGGCCAAGGCGTCAACATTCGAGACAGCCTGCTTTATTCATCTGTGATTGCGCTGGCATATCCGATCGGACCATTTCTCTTCATGCTCTTCGCGGATCGGTTCGAGCGAAAATGGCAGATTGTCGCCGCAGCGATCGGAACCGCAATCTTCGGCCTGCTGTTCACGCTGCAAAGCGAGGCTTGGAGCATCATTGTGCTGGGTATCCTCATCAACTTCAGTGCTAATCTGATGTCGTATTCCTATCATGCCTACCAGACTGAGTTGTTTCCAACCCGCATTCGGTCGCGCGCCGTCGGATTCACATATTCCTTCAGCCGGCTATCAACCATTTTCACGAGCTTCCTGATTGCTTTCTTCGCCAAAGAATTCGGAAATCCCGGCGTCTTCACATTCATCGCACTCAGCATGGTTGTCGCGGCGGGATCCATCGGCATTTTCGGGCCGCCGACCAACGGCCGGGCGCTCGAAGATATCAATCGCGGATAGCCCTTCCGGTGCGGCGTCAAAAGACGGTTTGAGGCAATTGGGAAACGACGTGGGCCCACAGGGCCGACGACGCCTCTCGTAAATCAGTGCATCCGGCGGCCATCGCTCCTTCAAGGATGGGCCATTCTCGTCACGGGCACCGAAATTGATAGTCCTTATACGAAGTATTGTGGGGGAAAACCGATCCGCGAAATTGACAGCGAATCTCCTGATATCCAGGATGGCCTGCTTTGAATTTCGGGGGCGCTCAAGTGAGCTTTCACTCCTATCCCACGCATCATATCGTTGCGAGTTCCGACATCGTCTCCGAGGAGTTCGATGGCGAATTCGTGGTTTTGGATTTGAGTTGCGGTAGATATTTCAGCATGGACGAGACGGCCAGCATCATTTGGCGCGCCATCGTTTCCGGAATTTCGACGCAATCGCTCGCAGAGGCTGTAGGCGCAAGCGGCCCCACGAATTCCGCATCGATCCATGAGTTTCTGCAAAAACTCGTCGAGTATGGTTGCCTCTTACCGTCGGAGACTCCAGGCTCCGCGCTAATCGACGACGCCACGCTTCAAAAGCTGCTGACGAGCGATAAGCCACCGACCGTGGAAGTATTCGACGATCTTGCAGAGCTGATCATGGCTGATCCCATCCACGATGTTGAGGAAGCAGTAGGATGGCCAGTGCGCAAACCAGAAGCAGCTTGAGTGCAACGCGCGAACGCTACGCCTCCCTGATATGCGCATATTGCCGGATGCTCCTCGACTTCGTTGAATTGAAGTTCGAAAATCTACCTTTGCGGCGGACGTTCCAGGTACCAGGGGCCTCTCTAAGACTCGGTTGCTCCTCTCCTGAATATGCCAGGCTCTGCGATCGCGCTTATCTTGCTCCGTCGGCGAGCGACGACGACACCCTGCGGCCCGTCACGCTCGCAATCCTCGATCACGCATCTCTGCCGGAATTGCCGTTCTGGCCTGGAGCCTCTCCTGGCATGGGCAATGTCGCACTAGCTCTTGCCGAACGCGGTCTGCGTGGCGCGTACGACCCCGATCATCGCATTTGGTATGTCTACGATCCCGATCGCGCCTTGGGAGTGCAAGTCTTGCCCTCCTTCGATGCAAGGCCGGCCTGGGAGGGATCGTTCCCTGCGCGGCTTTTGATCCACTGGTCGGCGCGATCGGACGACCGTGGAACGATTCACGCAGGCACGCTCGGCTACGACGGTAGCGGCGTCTTCCTAGCTGGTGCTGGCGGAGCCGGAAAATCCGGAACCACGCTATCTGGAATCCTGGGCGGCCTCAAAAGTGCCGGCGACGACTACGTCGCGGTGCGCGTCGCAAACGGTAAGATCGAAACACGCCCCGTCCTCCGAATGATGAAGCAAGATGCGGTGGGATTGCGCCGGCTTGGTCTCAATAGCGAGGAGAGCGTATTCGAAGGTCCGAACTGGCAGGGCAAGTTCGAATTCGATTTCGATGAGGTGATGCCGGGTTCTCGCGCCCGCCGCCTTGCCATGAAAGCGATCCTAATTCCGCAAATATCTGGCGCGTCACGATCGTCGTTTCGGCCAGCGAGCGGTCGAGAAGCCATGATGGCGCTGGCGCCCAGCTCTCTCTATCAGCTCTATGGCACATGGAAGGAAGATTTCAGCCTCCTCGCGTCGATCGCACGCGCTCTGCCAGCTTACCATCTTACACTTAGCGAGAGGCCGGCGGAGATCGCCTCTGCCATTCGCGACTTCATCTGTGAGAGGTCGTCGTGAAAATCACGATCATCATACCGGCCTTTGATGCCGCGACGACAATTGCATCTTGCATAAAATCTCTTCTCCGACAGCGCGATGCGGCGAATTTAGACATTATCGTAGTTGACGACGGGTCCCGGGACCGAACATGCGCCATCGTTCGCGAATTGATGGCGTCGGCATCCGAGGTCAGGCTCATCGAGAATGAGCATGGCGGCATTTCGAAAACGCGGAATGCCGGACTACGGGCGGTATCCGACGACACCGATCTCGTATCGTTTCTTGATGCCGACGATCTTTCGCCCGAAGGCCGATTAAAGCGCGATATCGCCATCTTCGAAGCCGATCCGACGATCGAGTTGGTCTATGCGAAGGTTCGCTTTTTCGATATCGAGGACCAGCACACGCTTTCGCCGAGCGGTGGGGCGAATGCGGTCGACGGCCGCGTTGTGCAACTCGGAGCGGGCTTGTTCCGACGCGACCTCATCGATCGCGTCGGCATGTTTGACGAAACACTCATTCAGTCCGAAGACCTCGACTACTTGATGCGCATATTCGAGGAGCGTCCCAATTATTTCGTGACGGACAGTGTCGGCGTTTACTACCGCAAGAACAACGGTGGCATTACCGAGCAACGTAAGCAGGCTCAGCACGAGCTGATGCGCGCCTTGTTTCGGGCACGCAAACGACGCTCGAAGCTCGCGGGCTTCGAGATGCCAAAGGACATCTTCAACTCGGACCATGTGGCTGATCTCGCGCGGTGGGCGAAATGACCAGCTATAGCGTGATCATTCCCGCCTATAATTCCGAGGCGTTCATCGCCGACGCCATCAGATCCGTCCGGTTCCAAACGGTAGCTCCGAGCGAAATCATCGTTGTCGATGACGGATCGACCGACCGAACCGCAGACATTGTCGCTCACATGAGCGCGGACGTGCGGCTTATCCGGCAGGAAAACAAGGGAAGCGGCGAGGCGACTAACACCGCGTTGCGCGCCGTGACCACGAATATGATTGCGGGCCTCGATTCCGACGACATCTGGCTTCCTCATAAAATGGAAACGCAACTTCGGGAGTTTCAATCCAATCCCGATCTCGCGGCATGCTTCGCGCGGACGCGCCAGTTTCATGATGGGCACCCTGACGACGGCAGTGGGCGGGTGGCCGACGCATGGACGAGAACGACGATGGTCATCCGAACGAGCGCCGCTCTCGCTGCCGGCCCTGTCTGCGATCCGCCCGGCGGTGTTGGCGAGCTCGTCGACTGGATTGCCCGGATACGCGAAGCGGGAGGCCTCTTGCATCTCGTCCCGGAAACTCTGGCGCTGAGGCGCATCCGTCCGGGTAGCCTCACCCACAGGCGAAACGCAGCCGCCGAGAGAGGATATTTGTTCGCGGCCCGGCGTTCCATTCTTCGTCGTCGCCACACATCGCCATCAATCTAGGGCTCTCAGGCGCAGACATGTTCGTACCTCGGCATTTTTCTGCGACACGACGCTTCCCACATCTTTCGTGGACATGGCCGAGCGGAGACCGCAATGCGCTTCTCATCGCCGCCGGTCACAGGGATGAGAGCCGTGCGGCGGAATCGTTTGTCGATTGGCAATCGCGAACGGACCTTGATGACGTGGAATTCGCCGAGCAGCGCCTCCTCGTGACGGCGACGAACCGCTTTCCCGCGACGCGCCTTTCGACGCCCCATCGCGCCCGGCTCGATGGCATCGTCCGCATGTTCTGGACGCGGTCGCGGCTGTCCTTGAATATAGCCGCTCCGGCACTGCGGGCGCTGCGATCGGCCGGGGTTGAAATTCTCGTGCTCAAGGGCATGGCGGCGGCGGCGCTCGATCTCCAGAACCTCAAAGGGCGGATCGCACACGACATCGATATTCTGATTCACGCGCGCGATGTGTCGACGGCCCTCTCCGTTCTCGATCGGGAAGGATGGTCTCCGGATCGTGGGGAATCCCTTCTCTTCCTCAAAGAGCAAGGCGCGCGCTTTCGCAGCATTAATTTTCTGAAGCGACCATTCGGAGACATCGATCTCCACACGCGAGCCTATTTCACGACGTCGGCTGACAGCCCAGCCGAGAGCGGCCTTTGGCAGAGAAGCACTCGCGTTCCCTTTCTCGATACGGACGTACTCGTTCCCTGTCCAACAGACCGGCTGATTACGGCAATTACGCACGGAGCACTTGATGCAAGTCATCACTCCGACTGGCTGATTGACAGCGCTCGTTTGGTCGCAGAAGAAAAAATCGATTGGCCGCCACTTGCCGAACTCTCCGACACGCTTTCAGCTTCGGCTCAGGTATCTAGTGCACTCTTCTATCTGCGCTACGTTCTCGACGTCGCGATTCCCGATCGTCTCATCGCGCCGATCTGGGAACAGGCGCGAAAAGATTCGAGTGCTTATTTCAGAGCGCTTCTGCTCGCCTACCCGCGGGAGAAACACTCGTGCCTGTCGGGCTTGGGACGACGTATCTTTAAGCTTCAGCAGAGTGCTGAGGTCCGCGCGGCCAACGCGACGGCATCTGCCACAATCCCAAGGCGCGATATTAAAATGCGTCGAATGCTGAATAAGAACCACGTCGCCGCCTCGCCTGCGGGGCTGCGCCATCAGCTTGTGGTGGCAGACGGTATAACAAAGATCAGGATTGTGATCGGCATTGATGCCGCCTGTCCGGCTCGGCGCTATCTCTTCGAGATCAACACGCCTCACCGCCACATCGCGAGACTGAGATACCGGGATCGCCTTGGCACAGGATCGAACCTCCAGATTTCTGCCGAACTATGTCTTCCGGAAAACATTGGCCATGACGATCTGTGGATCGAGGCACGGCAGTCGGGACCCCTGCCCTCTCTTCATAGCAAAGATGAGAAAGCAGAGTTTGGCCCGCGCCCTTTTTGCGTCTCGATACGCTGAGCACAGCGGCGCCTCGTCTCCGAATATACCGGAACAGAATTAATCCTAAAAAATCGGGAATGCATGCCTGACGTGGTGGATAATAGTTGCTCGCACACCACAACGTCAGCTCAAAGACGACATCGATTTCGGGAACATTTGACCGCGATAGGCAAAGAATTTTTCCTGCGATTGGGGTGAGTCGGCAGTCATAAGCCGACCGCCACAATAGGTCGCCTAGGCCGGGGATGGGGGAATGCTGAGAATTTATCGCGTAGCCGCGATCGCTGCTGCCTGCTGTGCTGCCTGCGCAGGCCACGGCGTGGCCCAAGAGAAGAACACCGGCACTCCCGCTCCAAATGCGCAGCCTCCAACCGCAGCGCAACCATCTTCTCCTCAACCGGCGCCTGTGCCACCGGCGAATGCTACGACGCCACCTTCAACGGATGCACAACAGCTTCCCGACGTACAAATCATTCAACAACAACCCAAAGTCACGCCTCGGAAGAACGTTCGCCAAGCGGCCAAGATCAAGAAAGTGCCGCCGCCCGTCGCCAAAGCTCCGCCCACTCCGCCTATAGAAAAGGGCTCATCGGTTCCCGAATCCACGACCGTCAACATGTCCCCGGTCGGCGGCAGTGAAATTCCGATCGCCAAGGTCCCCGGCTCGGTGGGCACCGTTTCATCCTCGGACGTTACGCGGAGCGGATCCGAGGCTGTTCAGAACGTGCTGCAATCTCGAATTCCTGGCGTGATCGTCAATGATCTGCAGGGCAACGATTTTCAAACAAACGTGCAGTTTCACGGTTTTGAATCGTCGCCTCTCGATGGTGTTCCGCAAGGATTGGCCGTCTATGAGAACGGCGTCCGGATCAACGAGTCGTTCGGCGACATCGTAAATTGGGATTTTCTGCCCACGGTCGCGATCGCCGACATGACTGTCATGACCAATAATCCCGCGTTCGGCCTCAACGCGCTCGGCGGGTCGATCAGCATTTCGATGAAGGACGGCTTCAACTTTCAAGGTGTCGAAACCGATTTTCGCATGGGATCGTTCGGTCGCGTCCAAGGCGCGGTTGAAGCTGGTCAGCAGGTGGGGAATTACGCTGCCTACGTTGCCGTTGAAGACATCCATGACGATGGATGGCGCCAGTTTTCGCCCTCTGATATCCGGCGCATGTTCGCCGACATCGGTTTCAAGAACCACGATGCCGAATTCCATGCGAACTTCACGGGCGCGGACAATTTCGTCGGCGCCGTCACGGCATCACCGACTGAGTTGCTCGATCAGAACTATAGCGCTGTTTACACGAACCCGCAGACCACCCAAAACGATATGGCAATGGGCTCTCTCAATGGGTCCGTAAATGTCACCAATACCTTCAACGTTTCAGGCGTGACTTACTATAGGAGCTTTCGCCAGCATCACGTCGATGCCAACGGTTCGGATGCCGCGCCCTGCGCCGATGATCCAAATGTCCTCTGCTTCGATAATCTCGATGGCACGACGACCGACCCTCTGCTCGATCAGCACGGCAATCCGGTCCTCACCCCTCCGGGAGGGGACAACTATGTCGGCGAGATCGATCGGACGTCGCAGGAGGCCGAAAGCTTTGGTGGCTCTCTTCAAGGGGTGCAAAAAGCCAAACTGTTCGGACACGGCAATCAGTTCCTATTGGGCGGAAGCATAGACCACGGCCGTGTGGGCTATCAAACCAGCGCTGAGATCGGCAGCATCGGCCCACAGTTTGTCATTACGGGAGATGGCCAGATTGTTCAGAATTCTGACATTGAGCCAGTCGACATCACGACAAACAACACCTACTACGGCGTCTTTTTCTCAGATACGTTCGACCTTACAGATCGTCTTTCGATAACCGCCGGCGGCCGGTTCAACTACGCTGACATCCGCCTACAGGACAACACCGGAACGGCGCCAGATCTCAACGGCCACAGCACATATCAGCGCTTCAATCCCATGGCCGGAGGCACCTACCAACTTTTCCCGGGCCTTACACTTTATAGCGGCTATTCCGAAGCGAACCGCGCGCCGGTTGCCGCTGAACTCGCTTGTGCCGACCCCAATAACCCATGTCTCATAGAGAGTTTTCTGACCGGAGATCCGCCGCTCAAGCAAGTTGTGTCGCGCACCGCAGAAGTCGGTCTGCGGGGAGAAATCAAATCGTTCGGTGACAATCAAAAGGTCAACTGGACCCTCGGCTATTTCCACGCCATGAACAGCGACGACATCATCAATGTCGCATCGTCGATCAACGGCCGAAGCTATTTTCAGAATGCGGGCCAAACCCTTCGCGAGGGCTTGGATGCGAGCATCGATTATCGCAACGACCGTTGGTACCTGTTCGCCAGCTACAATTTCACCGATGCTCGATTTCAGAGTACGTTCGATGTGAACTCGCCGAACAATCCTCTAAATCCATCACCCGGCGACGATTTCATTACCACTGTACATCCAGGCGACCGGATGCCCGGCATCCCTCAGCACAAATTCAAGGCCGGATTTGACTACTGGCTGACACACAAATGGAAATTCGGCGGCGATGTTACGGCGGCTTCAGACCAGATATTCTTCGGTGACGAAGCAAATAAGAACACGCCTCTAGCAGGATACGGCGTCGTCAATCTTCATACGTCCTATGACGTGACGAACAACATTCAGATCTATGCCCTCATGAACAACATCTTCGACCATCGCTACGCGACCTTCGGCAATTACTTCGATACAGAAGACGGGACGGCAGCGTCCCTGGGTACGATTGACTTTACCGATCCGCGCACAATCGTCCCGGCCACGCCGCTCGCGGCCTACGGAGGGATCAAAGTCCGATTCTAATCACTCCCGGATATGGAAGAACCGCAGGCGCGACGTCTGCAGGCTGCGCTCTTCGCACAGAAAAGCGATCAAGCTACTTCAGCAGCAGCAGCACCGCGCGGTCCATCTCCAGTCGTGATCTGATATCGATGTTGCGTTGCCCGATGATCGCATTTGCGTCAGACGCGGGAACTACGAGCCAAGCGGGGCGCCGAATGGTGGCGAGGGCGTTTTTATCGATAGTCGTGACCCTGTGAGGAAAGTACGCAAGTTCGTTTAGCCCTGCAGTCCAGGAAGTTCGATAGACTGGAGCCGGCTCATTGCCGACAAGCTCGATTATTTTCATACCGTCAATTTTCGAACGATTGTATACCGGCTCGATCGGGCCGCCCGCAATCGAATGAACCGCCGCGTACCCGAGTAGCCCCATGACGATGGAAATACTCCCCGCAACGAGCATGGGCCAGCGTTCCGACAACGCATCATAAGCGATACCCGCAAGCACGCATAGCGGCGGCACCATGGGCAAGACATAGCGGGGATTGATTTGCGTCGGCCAAAATAGAATGACGAACGTGCACGCGAGCGCGTAGCAACTCAACGCCAGGACGAAATGCCGAGGCACGCTGTTCCTGATGGAACCGGCGCCAGTGAGCAGAAGTGAAACAGCTGGGACCGCTGCGGGCAAGACCTCGAAGAAGAAATCGACGGCATTGGAAAAAGGATGCAGATCGGCGAGTTCGTTGCCGGAGAGGCGCGTATAGCGCAACCATTCGCTTTGATCACCCGGAACGAAAACATAACCGTACCATAGCCCCGTGGGAGCGGCCGCAATCAGGCTGCTTAGAAAAAGGCCCGGTATTTGCCACCATGTCGACGTGAGCGCCGCAAATGTGAGAATCCCAAGCCCGAAATAGGCAATGGGCTGAAGTCCCTTCAGCAACGCGGCTACGGCCAGCAGACAACCAATACCAATCCAGCGGCTGAGCCGAATGCTTCCGGCGACATACGACTTCCACCACATAAGAAAAGCGGCAAATAATATCACCGCGAGCGGCAGATCGGCAACCGACGTCACGTAATACCGGATCACGATCGGTGATGCCAAGAACGCGAGAGCACCGAATAGGGCCGCGCCCGCGCTTGCCACGCGCCGCAGGGCGTTCCAGACGAGAAACGCACCAGCCAGAAGCGAGAGAATAATCGGAAGCCGCGCAACGAGCGGACTGACATGCCCGAACGGCAGGCTGATCACTGCTATCATCCAAGATAAAAGCGTCGGCCGCTCTATCCAGCGCAGATTGTAGAGATGCGGCGTCAGCCAATTCCCGTCCTCCAATGCGCTTTGAGCGATCGTGACGGTTAGTCCTTCGACATAATGATAGCCGTGCCATATCGCAGGCGGCACGGAAACAAGGGCCCAGACACCGACGATCAGGAAAGGCGAAAAATCTCTTTCCGCGACGGAGTTCCAGAATCCGAAAACACGTTTGGCAGACTTTTGAAAATCCGATAGCCGCCATTTCTTACGGGCGCCTGAACCAACGATGTCATTCGTCATTGCTCGATTATCCACCCGACAACATAAGAGGCCTTGATCGTTGCGGTGGATTGATTGCCGTCGGAGGCGGAATGGCGTCGGCATTCATACTGTTCTGTATTCGTCGCATTCCGAAGCTATCGGTGGTGCGTGGATGCAATCGAACGGGATAAGCGGGTGCAATTGCGGCGGTTCGCCGTCGCAGAGGAGTTATTGGACTCGCTTTACAAAATTGTGATCGGTCCGCCCCAAAGCCACCGCTGATGCACGCGAGCCTTTTTGCTCATTCACTGCGGACGGCAAAACAGTCGCATGCACACGAAAGACTTCGCGCGGACTCTTCGAGCATTCGCCGAGCTTGCGGACTTCGATAGGTCGCACGAGCTCTACGGTTTTGCGGGCTTCATCGAGCAGGGCGGCGATGAGACGGTCTTTTCCAAGCTGAAACGCTTGAGCCCATCGGACGGCTATCCACCTCGCCTAAAAGACAGTCTCGAAGCAATCGAGTCAGGCTTCAGATCTGCAGGCGCAGTGAAACAGGCAAAAGCGGTTCGCGCGTTTCAAAAACTGTTCGCTGGGCGCCCGGGCTCAAACTTGGCAAAATTCATTAATGAGATTTCGGCGCCAGCACACTCACCAGATCTCAGCGCTCTGCGTTTCAAGAGAGCAAACCTCGATCTCGCGAGAGACATATCCGGCAAGCTCGTCGGACCAGATCTCGATGAACGCTCTTTCCAGGCGATCATGAAAAGGCTCAGTTCACCAAAAGAAATTGATACGGCGACCCTTGGTCTGATCGCCAACTTCTCTCTCAGAAATCGGCGCGTTTATCGCGATCGCAAAATGGCACTCGCTGCGTTAGAAAAGCATTTCGTGGCTCAAATATCTCGCATGATGGAGGGTTGCGAAGAATCCGAGTAATCCATCCGAAAATGAGCACACGTTCTAAAAAGTGAGACGCCTGATGTCGGATGTATCGCCATGGCTCGTATGGGCTGTTTTGTCAGCGGTGTTCGCCGCCCTTACAGCTATCTTCGCAAAAATTGGCGTGCAGGGCATCGATGCTACAGCGGCGACACTGGTCCGCACTGTGATTATTGCGCTGATCCTTTCTGGCATCGTGACCGCACGGCATGCCATGCCGCCGCTGAACAGCATCTCCGCGAAGACTTACGTCTTTCTGCTGTTTTCAGGTCTGGCGACCGGTGCATCCTGGGTTTGCTATTTTCGAGCTTTACAGCTCGGTGAGGCCGCCAGAGTCGCTCCAATAGACAAGTTCAGCGTCATTCTCGTGGCGCTCCTTGGAGCAACGCTCTTGGGAGAGCGGCTCTCCACGTTAAATTGGCTAGGCATAGCAGTGTCCTCAGTCGGCCTCATCATGGTGGCGATGCCTTGATGCGGAGTCCGAGGAGCCACCGCCGATGAACGATGGGCGCGCGACCGCTGTCGAAGCGGCTTTTTCCAAGGTCGCCCCGGTCACGATCTTTTTCTGGATCATGAAAATTCTGGCTACCACGCTTGGCGAAACGGCAGGCGATTTCATCTCTATGACCCTCGGTCTCGGATATTTTGTCGGGCTTGCGATCACATTCTCAATTCTCACCGTGGTGCTTTGGGCGCAGATCACGGCCGAGACGTATCATCCTCTCCTGTTCTGGATGTCCATTATCGCGACGACGACCGCCGGCACGGAAATCTCCGATTTCATGGACCGCTCAATGGAGCTTGGATATCCGGCCGGCTCCCTCATTTTGTCTGCCGGATTGGTTGTTGTTTTCGGCATCTGGTATTGCCGAGAAGGAAATCTGCGGGTCTATCCGCTCACGCGCCGTGACGCCGAAGTCATGTTTTGGGCTGCGGTCTTATTCTCGAACAGTCTGGGAACCGCCTTCGGCGACTATCTTGTCGATGATGCTCGTTTGAGCTTCATCCACGGAGCGCTGATAACAGCGGCGATCATAGGCGTCGTTGCGATCCTGCACTTTCTGACGCGTATCAACGACGTGGTTCTGTTTTGGATTGCCTTCATCTACACTCGTCCATTTGGAGCAACGTTCGGTGACTTTTTGACGAAACCGGTCTCAGATGGAGGATTGAACCTGCCGCGAGAATACGCGTCTATCGTAACACTGGGGCTGCTCCTCGCGGTTCTTTATGCCTCGACACGCTGGACAGACAAGGCACACCGCAAGCTAGTCTGAAGTCGAAGCCCCACAAAACCGAACCTCGGCAACCAGACCCGGATGATTGTCGGCAAGCGTTATGGTCGCGTCATGGAGAGCGGCGATGGCTGCGACCAGACTTAGGCCGAGCCCGCTTCCACGCGTCGTTCGGCTTTTCTCCAGGCGGTAAAGACGCCTGAAAACCTTTTCGCGCTCCTCAGGAGGGATTCCGGGACCTGTGTCTTTGACCCGAATGATCGGACCTTGAAGATCGCCACCCAACTCAACGTCGATGTCGGTCCCGTTCGGACAGTGCACGATCGCGTTTTCGATGAGATTGATAAAAAGCTGGTTCAACAGGCGACGGTCTCCGAGAACCATCACGCGGTCAGCGCAACCGTTCGGAAGACGCAGTGTATGTTGCCGCTCTTCCGCAACCGCCTCCAACGCATCACCGAGATTGGCAAGAAGGCTGTTGAGCTCCACTTCGACGAATTTCATCTTGCGTGCTCCCGTCTCGATCTCCGAAATGCGCAGCAGAGCATCGAACGTATCCGCGATGTTGTCGATTTCATCGAGAGAGTCATCAACGATGTCTTTGTAGAGGGTCAAGTTGTCGGGGCCCGAGCGAACGGTTTCGAGCTTCTGACGCATCCGGCTGATTGGGGTTCTAAGATCGTGCGCGACATCGACCGAAACCTGCTTGAGATTGTCGATCAGTCGCTCCAATCTGTCGAGCATGGCATTTATGAGCGCAGCGACATGATCGATGTCGTCGGAGAGGCTATTCCTCGGGACGCGCAGATGAAGCTCTCCCGATGCGACAGCGTCGAGCACGCGTTCCATTTCCGCGACGCGTCTTTGCGCTTTAACTCCGAGCAGATAGCCCCCGATAAGCGCACAAACGATCGATAGGCAGATTCCCCATAAAAGACCGGTCAACAGCAGCCGTTGCGCATCCTTGATGTCACCATTGCCATCGCCGACGAAAAGAAATCCGCCTTTGACCGGCGTCCAAGTCCCGATAACCGCATCGCTCGCGCGAGGCGAAGCCCATCGGCCGACGAGTTTTAGGTCTTTCCAAGGGATCGCGCGAAAACCACTAAAGCGCTCCAAGGAATGCACGTTACCGGAAATGTATTTCCCGGCCTCATCGGTCAGAAGATAGATGTCCTCATCCGACTGCGCCACGAGCGCGTGGCGCGCAACCATCGCCGAAAGTTCTTGAAAGCCGTCGCTTTCCTCACCTTGCACATCGATGAGCGTTTTGCGAACTTCGTTGATGTGAGCTTTAAGATGAGAGCTGAGTTGCTGGCTGATGACGAAATAGAGAATCGCAAAAATCAGCACATTGATCAGCGTAATAATGCCGGCGACGAGTCCGGCCAGGCGAAAAGCCGTCCGCCGCGTTATCCTAGCCCGAGAGATCAATGATGTAACCCAAACCTCTGACCGTACGAATGAGAGGGGTATCGCCCGGGCGATCGATTTTCAACCGCAGCCGGCTGACGTTCGTCTGAACAATCGATGATCTTGTGTCGGGCTCCAGTCCCCACATCTGATCGAGGATCATCGAGCGCGTGACGACGCGGCCGCGGTTGCGGAGGAGAATCTCGAGCATCTTGAACTCGCGCGGCTGAAGATGGATGATCCGGCCGCCGCGCCGAACCTCATGTTTCACAAGGTTTACCTCCATGTCGTCCAATCTATAGACGAAATCCTGCTTCGGACCCGGCGGACGGCGGCCAAGTGCGGCCACTCTAGCGACGAGTTCCCCGAGCGCGAAAGGTTTTACGAGATAGTCGTCGGCACCGCTCTCGAAACCCTCGATGCGATCCTCGATACCGCCCACCGCAGTCAGAAAGAGGATGGCTGAGCTAACCTCGGCGCGCCGCAGGCTTTGAACCAGATGCAATCCATCGAGTTCAGGAAGCATACGATCGACAATAACGACATCGAAAGCGCCGACGGCAGCGTTCTTCAGGCCGCTCAAGCCGTCCGCAGCAAGCTCGACATGATGTCCATGCTTTGTGAGACTATCGCCGACCAGCCGCGCTGTTTCACGATCGTCTTCGATTAGCAAAATGCGCATCAGATTTCATCGTTAGGGCGAAAGCATAAATCGCTTCGAAAAGCGTCCGCATCGAAATTTTCGTTTGATGTGACGGAATTGCGGCCGAATGGTAACCAATGTGTAAGCTTTCGATCCGCGCTTCGCTTTTTGCCCGAGCGGAAGACGCTGAAGACTTATTTTCCGGAGCAGACATCCCGTCAACGTTCCCGATCTCACTGCCGCTCTACCGGTGATGAGCGTTTCTCTGCGAGGCTGACTTAGAGCGGTGCTGTTGAATTATGTCGGCCCGATCAAAAAGTCTCACTCGTTGTCGAGGACTAGCCGAACTTTTGATGCAAGTTGATCGAGGCTGAACGGCTTTTGGAGAATGTAACGGCCATTGTCCAGCACGTTGCCGTGTACAACTGCGTTGCGCATGTATCCCGTGGTGAATAGGACCTTGAGGTTGGGGATTAAGTTGACTGCGCGGTCCGCGAGTTCTCGGCCATTCATCTCTGGCATCACGACATCGGTCAATAAAAGATCGGGCTTTTTTCCGGCTTCGATGATGCGTAATGCATCGAGTCCGTTTTCTGCCGGAATGACCGAATACCCAAGTGATCGCAGCGCATCGAGCGCCATGAGTCTCACGCGCTCCTCATCCTCGACAAGAAGAACAACTTCGTTTGCATTCCCCGGACGCGATCCTGCCTGGACTTGCGCCGTCTCCCGCTTCTGCTCTCCGAGATATCGAGGCAGATAAACTTTGACCGCGGTGCCCATACCGAGTTCGGAATAGATTCTAACGTAACCACCGGACTGCCGAACAAATCCAAAAACCTGACTAAGGCCAAGCCCTGTCCCCTTGCCGACTTTCTTGGTCGTAAAAAACGGTTCGAAAGCCTTTTCCCTTACATCCCGCGTCATACCCACGCCCGTGTCCGTGACAGCGAGCATCACATACTCGCCGAGTGGGATGTCATGCGTTGTGGCGTAATCGTCGTCGATTGATGTGTTTGCGGTTTCAATCGTCAGCTTTCCGCCTTCTTCCATGGCGTCTCGCGCGTTGACCGCAAGATTGAGAATTGCATTTTCTAACTGACTCGCATCAATCCACGTTCTCCAAAGTCCAGCGGCAAGTACGGTTTGAATGTTTATGTTCTCGCCAAGCGTTCGCCTAAGGATATCAGTCATCTTGGACACAAGCTGATTGATGACGAGCGAGTCCGGCGCAAGAGGTTGTTGCCGAGAAAATGCGAGTAGACTTTGTGTCAGGTCGGCAGCTCTTTTCGCGCTCTCCATAACGCTCTGAATGTATTTCGATACATCTGTATCTCCGCGCGCCAACTGCCGCTCGATCAATCCGAGTCCGGCCATGACGACAGCGAGTACATTGTTGAAGTCGTGCGCAATCCCGCCGGTGAGTTGTCCGATTGCATCCATTTTATCGCGTTGGCGAAGTTGGTCTTCGGCCCGGGCGCGCTCAGCGATCTCTTGTTTAAGCTGGATATTGGCGGCTTCAAGTTCACGCGTGCGCTCGGTGACGCGCCGCTCTAAATTGACATTTAAATCGTGCAAGGCCTTTTCAACTTCATATTGCGCAGTTTGGTCTCGTAAAATCTTCAAAAATCCAGGCGCCGCAGGCTGTGACAGTAGTGTCATCACGCCGACCGCATAAAACAGCGAGCCGTCTTTTCTTATGTGCCATCTTTTGTCATCTGCTCGACCCGACGATTTTGCTAGGGCCTGTTCGGCGGATGGAGCTTTCGCTTTACGGTCCGCTTCCGTGAATATGAAGCTGATATCCCTCGCAAGCGCCTCTTCCGTGCTCCATCCGAATATGGCAACGGCACCTGAGTTCCAACCAGTGATAGCTCCTTGCTCGTCGAGTCGAATAATCGCGTAGTCGGTCGCACTTGCAAGAACGCCCTGCAAGTGTGCCTCGCTCGCGCGAAGTGCGTGTTCCGCTTTGCGGATACGCAGCAGAGCGTTGATCGAGGCTATGAGTTCGCCTGATGATACCGGCTGCGTAAGATACGCATCAGCGCCGCCTTCAAGGCCCCGAACGCGATCTCCCTCGGTGACCCTGGATGCCGATATCTGCAAAACGAAGATGTCCGGAAACTCGGCCTTTAAATGCCGGCAGACTTCAAAGCCGTTGATATCCGGCAACTTCACGTCGAGGAGGACGAGTTCAGGCTGAAGTTTGCGCGTCAGATCTATCGCACGTTGGCCTGTTTCCGCCTCTATGACTTCAAATCCTGCATGCCGCAAGATGCGCGATTTGGTATATCGGCCGACTTCATTGTCGTCGACATTCAAAATGAGGTGGCTCGCGTTCTCGACCGCCATCATCGATTCTCCAGAATGCGATCAAGCGCGGCAGCTACTGTTTCGCGAGAAAGCTCACGCTTGGGCAAAAAGCCACGCGCAGTTGCAATTCGTTCTCGCGTTATCAAGTCGAGGTCGGCCGACGACGACAGGACGACTGGAATACCTTTCGTCATGGGATCCGCGGAGAGGTCTTCAAGGACCTGGTAGCCGTCACGCCTTGGCATCTGAAGATCGAGAACGATGACGTCAGGTTTCAAGTCTCGGGCCTTCGCGTAACACTCGACACCGTCGGGAGCTTCGATGACGTTGTAGGGTGCTTCGTCTGCGACGATCAATTGTCTCAGAGTGTAGCGAAAGACCGGATCGTCGTCGGCGATAAGTACCGTCATCTCCTTCCGAGATCGGCGCGTCTTTACAAGCTCCTCTGGCTCTCCCAGCAGGTTTGGGAAGTTTGCCGGCGCTGTAGCATTCAAGTCGAGGTCCAGGGGTATCTCGAGCGTGAAGGTCGATCCCTTTCCCTCCGCGCTAACGAGTTCGATCTTACCATGCAAAACCTCCGCCAATTTTCTGCAGAGAGAGAGACCAAGACCGGTACCTTTAACGAGTCTCTGTGTAGGACTATCAATCTGCGAAAATTCTTCGAAAACGCGCTCGCGGTGCTCCGGTGCGATGCCTATCCCTGTGTCGCTAACCGCAAAGCGGATCGTTTTTGACTGGCTCGATGGATGAACGCGAATTCTGACTTCGCCCTCTAGCGTAAATTTCAGCGCGTTGGAAACGAAGTTCCGGATAATCTGAACGAGCTTGCCTTCGTCCGATGTTATGGGCGGCAGATCGGCAGGGGGATCTTCGAAAATAAGCTTTACAGTATTGCCTTTTTCTAACGGCTTTAGAACGCCGCGGAGGCCGCCCATCAAGTCTGCTACGCCGAAGGTTGAAAGTCGAACATCAACTCGGCCCGCTTCCAACTTGGCAATATCTAGAAGGTCGTTGACGAGTTCGTGGAGGCTTTCAGCTGATCTCTTGATGAAACTTACCTGAGTTTCCTGTTCTTCTGTTAGCTCGCCGTCGACCCTTTTCAAGAGGAGGTCGGACAATGCCAAGATCGAGTTGAGTGGGGTGCGAAATTCGTGACTCATGTGAGAAAGAAATCGCGTCTTCAGCTCACTTGCCTGACGCAACTCGTCGGCTTTTTGCTCAAGCTCCGAGTACAGTGCCACAACGCCTCGGTTCGTATCTTCCAGCTCTTGGCTCAGATGTCTGAGTTCTCTCTGTCGAGCGCTCATTTCCTCGAGGTTGCGGGCTAGCTCCACGTTATGAAATGCAATTGCGCGGAGCGGATCAGCTTCAGGCCCTTCCCGCGATATCTGGTCTACGATTTTCGATATTTTCGATTTTTCGATCGTTCGTTGCCGACCGGAAAAATGCTTTCCCAATTCGACCGTGGTGCCGACTTTGTGCCCACTTTGAATCTGGAATTCGTCGACGAGTCGCCGAGCCCCCGAAATACCTATTCCCATACCGTGTTGCGATTTATATCGCCCCTCCAGTATGGCATCTGTATCGGCGATACCTGGCCCCTCATCCCTGATCGAAACTATGAACGACTGCGGCTTTCCCTTGACCGCCTCAAGGCGAAAGGCGGCCATACCGCCGCCCGCATACTCGAAAGCATTGCGCGCAATCTCCGACACCGCTGTCGCAATCCGCGTCTGGTCCTGAGTGTCAAACCCGATCAGCTCTGCAATCCGCCGGGCCCGCTGACGAACCGCGACTACGTCCGTTTCATTGCTGATTGGCATGGTGAGCAATGGTATGCGCGAACTCATGACAATGATCCTTTTGTCACGAGGACAGTCGCATCGTCACGTCCACGACTGAAATCACGATAGAGTACAGCAGCAAGCAGGATCGGAGACCTATTGAGCAACCCGGGATATGCCGTGGCTGCCCAGCTCGTCCCAATCCCGTCCGAATGCAAGACGACACTTGTCTCTGACGGTTTTTCTAAGGGATAGGAAATTTGCTGAATATTGCGCGCATTGTGGCCAATGGTGCCGTTGTGAGACATCATTCTGCGCGTGTCGCCATCGCTGGCGAGTATGCTGCCGGAAATATTGCCGACACCTGCAAACACGATGCGGTTCCTTACTGGTTCTATGCGTGCCACGGCGACTGCGCCTCCACGCGTGGAGCGAAGACCGGCGTGCAGCGATCGAACAATCTCGGCCGGTTCATCCTTCCAGTATTTGTTAAACAGGCGAGTGGCGTCGGTAGCCACCCTGGCAGCGTCGGGGCCATGCCCCAACCCATCAACCACCATTACGGTTTGACTGGCTTCGTCTACACGAACAGACCAAGCATCCCCGCTGACAGTTTCGCCGGGGAAGGGCACGCAAATCGCACCCCAGAGCGGTACGGCAGCATCTTTGAACCTGAGCGATGGCCTTTTCGCTAATATCCGGGACACGATAGCTGTTCCGTGCCCGGATTGGGAGAAGATTTCGAAGCTCTCCGATTGACGTTTGACCGCGCCTAAGCCGTTGCCGGCCGTTCCGGCCGTCGACAAACCATCGGCCAGCGCTACCGCGAGGTCGCTTATGCCCGGACCTTTGTCTATCGCTATAATTTCAATTCCCGCGGATCCATCCAGGCCATCGAAGGTAGCTAAAATAAGGTGGCCGCCTGGCGCGTGTTTCACGAGATTCGTTGCCAATTCAGTCGCTACGATTGCAACTCGGCCCGCGGCTTCAGCATCGAACCCGTTTTGCTCGGCCAAGACAACGGCGGCTCGCCGGCCCTCGGCCACCTGGGAAATTTCAGTGACCGGCACCAAAATCATTTTTCTATTTCCAGCGGATGATGGTAACGCGCGTGCCCTTGCCCGGTTGCGATTGAATGTGAAATTCGTTCGCAAGGCGCTTGGCTCCGCCGAGGCCCAGCCCCAGGCCACCGCCCGACGTGTAGCCGTCCGTCAGCGCCCTTTCTATGTCGGATATACCAGGTCCTTGGTCTTCAAAGGTCAGGCGAACGCCCCGCCGGCCGACCTCTTCAAGGCGTTCAATGAGTAACGTGCCACCTTCTCCATAGTCCAACGTATTGCGGGCAATCTCGCTGGCCGCCGTGACTATCTTTGTCTGGTCGACGAGCGAAAATCCCGACTCCACCGCACGCGACCGAACTTCTTGACGGACGCGGACGACATCATCACCAGATCGAATTTCAATCGTGTTACTCGTCAGGACGGTCATCGAGATCTCCCCGATCGACCGCGTCAGCATGGATTCGGTCCTCGATCAGCGTCATGCCGCGCTCGACGTTCAACGCCGTCTTGACTCCCGCTAGCGACAGTCCCAGCTCGACAAGCGTTATGGCGACCGCAGGACGCATGCCGACCACAACAGTTTCAGCATCGAGAACGCGTGACACCGCGGCAATATTGTCGAGCATGCGTCCAATGAATGAGTCCACAATTTCGAGAGCAGAAATATCGATCAAAACGCCTCTCGCGTGCGTTGCCGCGATCTTGGCGGTCAGATCCTCCTCGAGGGCCATCGCCAATCGATCGTGCATGTCGACCTGTATGGTGACGAGCAAAGCGTCACCGAGCTTTAGAATAGGAATTCGATCCATCAGACGCCTCGGTCCTCCGGCGACACGTATCTAGATTGACGGCCCGAGGGAGCTTGTTTGACGGATACGATAGCCTTCTTCAATCGATGGAGTGCGAGCGCGAAGGCGTCAGCCAAGTTCGCCTTTGATACGACATTGAGTTCGACGCCCAAATGCACCATCGTTTGCGCGATCTGGGGTCGAATACCTGAAATGATGCAGTCGGCACCCATCAGGCGCGCAGCAGCTACTGTTTTAAGAAGATGTTGCGCAGTCAGCGTATCGACAGTCGGAACACCGGTTATATCAATGATAGCAATCTCCGCCGATTGCTCGACGATGGACTGAAGCAGGTTTTCCATGACCGTCTGTGTGCGCTCGCTGTCGAGAGTGCCAATGACCGGCAGCGCTAAAACGCCTTCCCACAACTTCACTACCGGTGTTGAAAGTTCTGCAATCTCACGCGTCTGTCGCGCAATGATATCTTCCCGCGTCTTTGCATAGGCTTCGATGGTATAGAGCCCGAGCTCATCGACCAATAAGGATGTCTGCCAAATGTAAGATGCCTTGGCATCCGCCGCACGAGTCCCCTTATCGATCGCATTGAAGAGAGGCTGTTTCAGTGAAAACACGAAGCTCGCGGTTTCGCTGGGAGTAAACCCTTGGATGGCCCGTGATCGCGAAACTTCTCCGAGCATCGATTTTAGGCTGGCGTAGCCATCGCTCGACTTATCGAGTGAACCGTCAGGGCGAAGCGCTCCGCGGAGTTGCGATATGAAATTCCGACATTGAGTAGCGAGTTCCGACTCCTTGATCCGACCGGTTTGGAGAGCTCCCGAGGCCTTGAGCAAGCCCTGCCATTCCTGAAGAATTTCGTGCTCATGCGTCGCGAGGAGGTCCGCTAAGCTTTTGTCGTTGTTTGGCATTATGTTACCCAAGATCAAAATGCTCGGTCGCGCGCAACCTTCAGCACTTTCATGAAGGCAGAGCTCGTGGTCGTCAAAACAGAGGCAAACGGCACCCCCATCTCATTCCTTGAGCTTAAACAGCGCTCCATAACGTCCAACTTCGCGATTGGTTCCTCGGTGCGAGATTTGAGGGTGATTCAACTGCCGCTTTGTTCGGCGGCTAGCTCATCGCGAAGCCGTTGGCAGTTCTTCCAGCGTCCGGAGCAACTTCCATCGCCCAGCGCCCTCCGTGCAACCGGATGTCCCGCGTCCTGAGCTGATCCATCTCGCCCACACGTGTGCCGAAGTACGCTTGCAGCCACGGGACCCAACGCTTCGCCGCCACCATCTTCTCCGTCTCTCGGCGGCGCTTCCGATGCGCGAGAGCATCGCGTAGAAGCGCGATGGCCTCTTCCTCCGCGAAAACCGACTTCTCTGTCGGCCGCTTGCTTTCTTGTCTTCCTTGAAGCGAATGCCGTTCGCGGGATTGCTCGTCATGGCCGCGTAATAGGGCCCATCCGGTAACCGATTTTACCGCTGCAAGGTCCCCATCGTTGACCGTCGCAATGCTCGTGCCGTCGTTAAGTCTTTTCTCGGCGTGCTGTTGAATCTCCGAGCGTGTAACTGCACCGCACGCGATAGCTGAAGTGTCAACTCCGCGCCTCTCCGCGATGAACTCGCTTAAGGAGCGGAACGCCCTGTCATACGCCGCACCGTCGCTTGAGAGACCGTCCGCTTATTTTCAGGATGGTCGCGCCGCTTCTTGAACAGCGCGTCTAGCGTGACGTCCTTATTTGAGGCGGCGGCCGGTTGGGCGAGATCGGGGGATGGAGGGAAACGCGCGGCCTTCGGGTCCAGGCTGTAATCGCCCTTCGCATTGCGGAGCTGGCTCTCGATTCCTTCTAGCCGCGCCTTAGCGCACTCGCGCAAAAGCATCTCTGTCGAGTTGGCGTCTATGCAGAGCCCTTTGCCTAACAGGAACGCGTCAACACGTGGAGCGATCTCCGCTGTATCTCGCCGCTATCGATGCGCTTCTGCTCTTTCGCGAGGACAGCCTCCCAAAGCTACTCATTGAACTCCGGCCCGTCGGGCGCGAGTTTCGCGTAATGCCGTGCGGTTTCCTCACTCGCCCAACGATACCACTGGCCGGAAAGCCCAACACAATCCCTATGTCCCTATGTGAGAGGGTGTAAGGCTTCTTGCAGCGAAGGGCGGAAAAGACGTTTCCTAGGTACGCCAGCACCATAGCGTTGCGCGAGATGATCTCTGACTTATCAGCCCTCCGAAGGGACCGAACGATGTGCTCGGCGTTCGGGCTTACACGATGTGCGACGATGGATTCACCCACGGGGACATGTAGCACGCCCCTCCGGCGCACCGCGTCCAAGACGTCGAGTGGTATCCGCTGCCGGAATTACCCGCCGAAAGCCCTGTCTCCTCGCCGGTCTGGCCATCTTGATCGCTGCCACGTGTCACACCCCTATGCTACAGTAGGGGCGGTCAGATAATACGTGAGACCAATTGCTTAAGCGTTATCAACGCTCGGCGTGTGCATTGGTGGAGAGGGCT